>CAVXTD010000048.1:0-24282 GCA_963764565.1 uncultured Actinomycetes bacterium | reverse complement strand
CCATCACCTCCACTCGTTGTCCACGGTCGCCTGCCACTCCTTCCCTTTCCAGCACCTCGTTCAAGGCGCGGATCGAGACCTCGAGCTGGTCGAGCGTCGGCTCCCTCGTCGTCAGTCGCTGGAGCCAAAGCCCCGGTGCGAGCAGCCAGAGGAGCCAGCGCTGGTCGGCGTGCTTGCCGGCAAAGCGGATCAGCTCGTAGGCGAGCCCGGCGATCACCGGCAGTAGGGCGACGCGCGTGACGATCAGCCAGTACCACGCCGGCCGGCCGAAGAAGGCGAAGACGAAGATCGCGATCACCATCACCCAGAGCAGGAAGGCAGTGCCGCAGCGCACGTGGATCTGGCTGTAGCGCTGGACCCGTTGCGGGGTGAGCTCGTCCCCGGCCTCGTAGGCGTTGATCGCCTTGTGCTCGGCCGCGTGGTACTGGAAGACGCGGCGCAGATCGGGCAGGAGCGAGATCACAGATAGATAGACGATGAAGAGCGTGACACGAATTGCGCCCTCGACGATCACGAACACGCCCGTCGTGTCGATCGGCAGCCAGTTGGTGATCAGCGCCGGCGTGACCTTGAAGAGCATGATCGCGAAGCCGATCGCGATCGCGAACGCGAAGATCATCTGGCCGCGGGACAGCTCGGTCTCGACCTCGCCCTCCTCGTTCTCCTCCCGCGCCGCATAGTTCGCCGAGATCGCGAGCGCACGAAAGCCGATCGCCAGCGATTCGCCCAGCGCGATCACCCCTCGGACGACCGGCAGGCGCCAGATGCGGCGCTTGGCCATCGGCGAGGCGATCGTGTTGACGACTTGCGCGATGTCCCCGTCAGGCTTGCGCACCGCAACCGCCCAGCTCGACGGCGAGCGCATCATCACGCCTTCCAGGACCGCCTGGCCCCCGATCGCGGTGCTCACGGGTTAGCCGACCAGTCCCGGTTAGCGGCGCTGAGCCGCCGCAGCGCGTTCGAGCTTCTTCTGGAAGCGCTCGACGCGGCCGCCGGTGTCCATGAGCTTCTGTTTGCCCGTGTAGAACGGATGGCAGGCCGCGCAGATCTCGACGTGCAGCTCGGGTCTTGTCGAGCGGGTCTGGAACTCGTTGCCGCACGCGCAGCGCACGGTCGCGAGCACATAGTCGGGATGGATGTCGGCCTTCATCTTCGAGCCAGGATAGCAGTTGCGGTTTCGGGCGCCGCGTTGCCTCCTGAGACGACGGCGACAACCGTTTGACCCCTCTGGAGGACGATCTTCCCGGCCAGGAGTGCAGCGGTCGTGGCCGCCCCGGCGGGCTCGCAGGCAAGCTTGGCACGGCGGTAGAGAAAGCGGAAGCCGTCCTCGATCTCGTCTTCGCTGACCAGAACGGACTCGACCCCGCGAGCCCTACAGACGGCGAGCGCGTGCTCGCCGGCGAAGGGCGCGCCGAGACCGTCGGCGATCGAGCGCGGATGCACGGGCACGGGCGCGCCGGCCCTGAGGCCTTCGTGGAGAGCCGGCGAGAGCTCCGGCTCGACCGCGATCACCCTGACGTCCGGGCGCTTGCCCTTGACGGCCGTGGCGATCCCCGAGATCAGGCCGCCGCCGCCCACCGGGACGACGACCACGGCGGTCTCGGGCACGTCTTCGAGCAGCTCGAGCCCGACCGTCCCCTGCCCCGCCATCACCAGCGGGTCGTCGAACGGGTGGACGAGCGTCCGGCCCGTTTCCTGGACGAGTTCGTCCAGCCGTTCGAAGGCCTCGGCCGGCCCGGCCGCTGTCAGGTCGACTTCGGCGCCGTAGCCTTGGGCGGCGGCGACCTTGGTCGGGTTCGCGTCTGCCCACATGACGACCAGGGACGAGAGCCCCTCCTCGCGCGCGCCCCAGGCGAGCGCCTGCGCGTGGTTGCCGGCGGAGATGCCGATCACGCCGCGGGCGCGCTCGTCGGACGTGAGCGAAGCGAGCTTGTTGAGGACGCCGCGCGGCTTGAACGAACCGGTGCGCTGGAAGAGTTCCGCCTTCAGGTAAACGTGCGCGCCCGTCAGCTCCGAGAGCGTCGCAGAGCCGAACGTCGGCGTCCGGTGCACCCGCCCCGCGATCGTCTGCCGCGCTGCGAGGATGTCGTCGAGGCCGAGCGGCGTGTCCACCTCGCGAGTCTATTCGGGACATGTCGGGGGTCTGACCCCGGACCCGGCCGTTCAGGTCAGGGTGTACTCGGGGCCGGAGCCGCCCTCGGGTGGGGTCAGCCGGCCGCCCTTGGCGGTGATCGCGCCGCACTGGACACAGTTCGACGGCGTCACTTCTACGCGCACCTTTCCCGCGTCCTCCTCGCCCACTTCGTACACGTGGGCCGGGCACAGCCGTTCCCACATCTGCGCCACGTCACGTGGTACGCGCGATTCGATGCGGATGTGACTCGGCTGGTCGTCGCGCGTCTTGTTCCCGGATGCGAAGACGGACGAGAGCTTGTCGAAGGTGAGCTTCCCGTCCGCAGCCGGATAGGACGCCGCCCGCTCGGTGGTGATCAGGTCGTGCTCGGCGTCGCGCTCGAGCGCGAAGTCGCGCGGCGGGAACTTGCCCATCGACCCCGTCATCGCACCCGCCAGTGCACCGCCGACCCAGAATCCCCGCCCGAACGCGGGTCGCATGTTCCGCACCATCCGGAGGTCGCTCCAGACGAAGCTTTCGCGAATCGACTCGTCGTAGCCGGCGAGCGCACCGCGTCTACCGACCGCTTCGCCGGGCTGAAGCGCCGCCCAGGCGGCTTCGGCCGCCAGCCGTCCCGACTCGATCGCGTAGTGGATCCCCTTCAGCGCAGGAACGTTCACCAGGCCCACGCCGTCGCCGCAGAGGAGAAGCCCCGGCGCGTGCAGCCGCTTCGGCAGCGAGAGGAAGCCGCCTTCCGGGATCGTCTTCGCGCCCCACTCGACCCGCTCCCCTCCCTCGACGATCGGCCGGATCCGCGGATGGGTCTTCAGCTCCTGGAGGAGATCGTGGACGGAGAGCTCCGCGTCGCGGTAGTCGAGTCCGACGACCATTCCGATCGTGACCATCTCCTCGCCCATCGGATAGATGAACGATCCTCCGAACTCGCGGTACTTCGCCGCCGAGCGCAGTGGCCAGCCCATCGTGTGGATCACCCGGTCGAGCGGCTTCGCGACCCTCCAGACCTCCTTGACGCCGAGCGCCCAGACCTGGGGGCTCGGTCCCTGGAGTGCAAATCGCTCGATCGCAGTGCCGGTCAGGTGGCCCTGCGTTCCCTCGGCGAGCACGGTCACCCGCGCGAGGACGTCCGAGCCGGGCTCGAAGTTGGCGAGCTCCTCGCCGCCCCGGCCGCGTCCCCGATCGCCCGTGCGCACGCCGCGCACCCGGCCGTCGGCGACGAGCAGCCTCACCGCCGGCGTCTCGGGGAGGATCGTCGCCCCGCCCGCCTCTGCCTCGCCGGCAAGGAACCGGCCGAGTTGCGAGAGGGAGGCGACGTAGTTGCCGTGGTTGCGCATCGTCGGCGGAGCCGGAATCCGGAGCGCCCGGCGGGGGGTGAGGAAGTAGACGGACTCGTGGGAGACCTCGCCGTAGAACGGCATCTCGTCGATCCCTTTGCGGTCGCGGAAGAGCCGTCGCAGGCCGCGGGGGTTGACGACGGCACCCGAGAGGAGGTGCGAGCCGGGCTGCTTCCCCTTCTCGAGCACGGCAACCGGCACCTCGCCGAGACGAGCTGCCGTCTCCGGATCCTCCTCGGCCAGCTGGCCGAGCCGGATCGCACACGCGAGCCCGGCAGGCCCGGCGCCGACGATCAGGACGCCGACCTCGATCGGATCGGCGTCGGTCGGCACGCCGAGTGCCTCCTCGACGCGCCACGGCGGAGGGTACGCCGACGGCCGGGACACTTACCCGGCCTTTCGCGCCCGGACGAGCTCGGCCAGCTTCGGCACCACCTGGTGGAGATCGCCGACGACGCCGAAGTCGGAGAACTCGAAAATCGGTGCGTTCGCGTCCTTGTTGATCGCGACGATCACACCCGACGCCTGCATTCCGACCTTGTGCTGGATCGCGCCCGAGATCCCACAGGCGACGTAGAGCTTCGGCGCGACGCTCTTGCCGGTCTGGCCGACTTGCGTGGCGTACGGATACCAGCCGGCATCCACGACGGCGCGGGTCGCAGCGACGGCACCGCCGAGTGCTTTCGCGAGGTCTTCGACGAGAGCGAAGTTTTCGGGGCCTCCGAGGCCCCGACCTCCGGCGACAATGACATCCGCGTCCTCGATCGACGGGCCGACCTGCTCCTCGTGGGCCTGCTCGACCATGATCGTCTTCGTCGAGAAGTCCTCCGGCTCGACCGCCACGTCGACGACCTCGGGCTCGCCGCCGGTCGTCGCGGGCTCAAAGCTACCGGAGCGAAAGATCGCGATTCGGGGCTCGCCCTTCCACCCGACATCGACGTAGACCGAGTCGCCGAGCGCGGGGCGCTTGCCGATGACGGCGCCTCCGTCGCGCTGGAGGTCGACCAGGTCCCAGTTCAGCCCGGCATCCAGACGCGCCGCGAGCCCCGCGGCAACATCGGCCGCGAGCACGGAGGCGGCGAACAGCACCGTGTCGTACCCGCCCTCGGCGACGACCTTCGCCAGCACATCCACGCGAGGCTGCGGCAACGGCGCCTCGAGAGCCGGGTCGTCGGCAACCCAGACCTTCGCCGCGCCCCCTGCCTGCGAAGCGAGCCCGCCCACGCCGGAGCCGGCGATCACGCCGGCGACCTCCGAGTCGCCGAGCGAGGCCGCCTTCGCCAGCACGCCGAGCGCTCCCTTCTGGATCTCGCCACCGTGGTGCTCGAGGAAGACCAGAGTCGGCATCGGTGCGCTACTAGACGAGCTTTCTCTCGACGAGGAAGTCGAGGATCTGCTGGGCCGCCGTGCCGTCGTCCTCGATCCTCCGGCTGTCGCCCCTGGGCGGGGGAGCGCCGAGCGCGAGTACCTCGGTCTTCGACCCTGCCTCGCCCACGAGCTCGGGCGCAAGGCCCAGATCCGTGATCGCGATCGTCTCCTGGGGCTTCGACTTGGCGCCCATGATCCCCTTCAGCGACGGATAGCGCGGTTCGTTGATCGCGTCGGACACCGCGACGACCGCGGGCAGCGGCGCCTCGATCCGGTCGTAGCCGAACTCCGTCTGCCGCTTCACCGTTGCCTTCCCGTCCGCGACGGCGAGCTCAGACGCCTGAGAGACCATCGGCATCCGGAGGCGCTCGGCGACCGCAGCCCAGAGAACGGCGCCGTCGGAGTCGGACGACTGCTGCCCGAACAGGACGAGATCCGGACTCTCACGCTCGACCGCCTTCGCGACCGCACGGCTCGTCGCAACGAGGTCCGAGCCGACCGCGCCCTCGTCGCTCACCAGGAGCGCCCGATCGGCCCCCATCGCCAACGCCTTGCGCATCGAGTCGAGTGCACGCGGCGGTCCGAGCGAGACGATCACCACCTCGCCCTCGCCCTGCGCGTCCTTCAACCGCAGGGCCTCCTCGACCGCGTTCAGATCGAACGCGTTCAAGGTGGCCTGCGCCGAGCGGTCGAGCCGGTTTGACTCGGGATCGATGCGTCGAGCCGCTCCGGCCTCGGGCACCTCCTTGACGCACACCGCAATCTTCACAGGAGACACTCTATTTCGTTGGTGCCGTTCAGGAGCGCTGGTAGGGTCAAGACGTTCGGACGCGAAGCAAGCCTGGAATGGGACATCGCCCGCCGACAGCCCTCGGGGCCCTCGTGGTCCTCACCGCCGTCCTCGCCGCAGGGTCGGCTCTCGCGTCGCCGACAACGAGTGGGGTTCCGAGTCCGATCATCTTTCCCGTGGTCGGCCCGTACCGGTACACCAACGACTTCGGCGATCCGCGCCCCCAGGGACGGCACGAGGGCAACGACATCCTCGCTCCCAAGAAGGCGATCGCAGTGGCGACGGAGAGTGGGAAGATCAAGTTCCACACCACCTCTGCGCGCGCCGGCTGCATGCTCTACCTCTACGGCGACAGCGGCACCACCTACCTCTACATCCATCTCAACAACGACGTCACGAGCGGGAACGACAACCGCGGGAAGTGCGTTCCGGGAGGCTCGTACTGGCCCGGCCTGAAGGACGGCGCCACGGTCGAGGCCGGGCAGGCACTCGGCTTCGTCGGCGACTCCGGCGACGCCGACGGCACCCCGCACCTCCACTTCGAGATCCACCCGTCGGACGGCGGGCCGGTCAATCCCTACCCGTACCTGAACCGGGCGACCCGCGTCCTGTTTGCGGCCCCGCCTGGAAGCGCGGTAACGCTCTCACTGAAGGGGTCGATCCTCGCCGCCACCGCCGACCGGCTGACGGTCAAGGTCGTGACCGTGACCGTCTTTCCGATCTCGCTGACGCTCCTCGGCCTGAGGAAGCCGCTCGTGCTCAGGCTGCCCGGAAGCGCGCTGGTCGACCGGGGCACGAGCCGGCCGCCCGGCAGCCCGGCGGAGATGAAGGTCTCGCTCCTCCACCGGCCCGTGACCGTGCTGACCGAGCCCGTGCGCACGACACTGCCGGCGCAGACGGCGGAGGACGGCGTCTTCTCCGTCGCGCGGATCGTCCTGCGCTCGTAGCGGCGGGTCCTCAGCTCCCGCGCGCCGGGAGCGTGGACGTCTCGCGGGCAAAGGCGGCCGCGGCTGCGGAGCGGGACCTGACCCCGAGCTTCTCGAACACCCGGCGCAGGTGCGACTCGACCGTCTTCTCGCTCACGAAGAGCACGGCGGCGATCTCGCGGTTCGTCCTGCCTGTCGCGACGAGCTCGACCACCTCGAGCTCGCGCCTGCTGAGAGCGGCCAGACCCGTGCCCCCGCCCCGTCCGCCCGTCCGGGCGACGCGACGACCCAGCCGGCGAAGCTCTCGCGCCGCGTCGTCGCGCAGCCGCACCGCACCCATCGCACCGAGCTCGGTGTGCGCCCGCTCGAGCTCGGTCGCACCGCGGTCGATCTCGCCGGCGGCGGCGAGTGCCTTGCCGGCCCGGAGGCGCGAGCCCGACGCCGCCAGGCGCAGGCCGCGCCCCTCGAACTGGGCCACCGCCTCCAGCCACGCCCCCGCCGCCCTCGGCAGCTCGCCTTCCGCGAGCAGGACGTGGCCGCCGGCGCTCGACGCCCAGCCCGAGGCCCAGGCAAGCCCGAGCCCCTCGGCCACCTCGCCCGCCCGCGCCGCCCACGCCCGGGCCGCGTCTCGGTCGCCCAGAGCCAGCGCCGTGCGAGTGAGGAGCTCGTACCACCGAGGCCTCCAGCCCGGCGCGAGCCGAGGAAGGTCCGGGCCACCAGCTGCGTCCAGGATCAGCTCGGGCACGCGCTCCAGTCGGCCGGACTCGGCCAGCGCCTCGGCCAGATTGCATGCGGCCACCGCAGCGACAAGGTCGTCCCAGCCGCGACTCAGCTCGACCGCCTGCTCGCCGAACGACACGGCCGCGCTCACGTCCCCCGCGCAGACGGCCGCCCACGACCGCCCGGCGAACGCCCAGACGCTGAACTCGGCAGCGCCGGTCAGCCGTGAGGCCTCGATCGCCTCGTCGAAGCGCTCGGAGGCGAGACCCACCGAGCCCTGCAGGATCGAGGCGGTGCCCTGAGCGATGAGGAGATGGGCGATCAGGTGCCCCTGGCCCGTGGCCCGGGCGACGTCGAGTCCGCGCTGAACGTGATCGTTCCCCTGCTCGAACATCTCCAGCAGGATCTCGGTCCAGCCGAGCCACGCGACCGCGTCCAGCCGTCTCGCCACCTCGTCGTCGGCAAGTCCGTCCAGGAGGGCCGCGCCCTCGGCCATCCGCGCGAACCCCGCCGGGAACTCCCCGACCAGCATCGAGCTGATTCCCAGGAAGACGGTCGCCGCCGCCCCGGACGTCGAGTCGTCCAGCGCCCGCGCAGACTCGAACGCCTTCTGCGCCCACTCGTACGCGAGACCGTGGTCCCCGCCGGAGAGGCAGATCGACGCCAGCTCCAACTCGAGCCTGGTGGCATCGGCCGAGGCGCCGCCGGGGAGCGTCGAGAGCGTCTCGAGCAGGAGCGCTCCGGCCTCGGCGTGCCGCGGAGCAGGAACTCCGTGAACGCGCACACCGCCGCGATCTCGGTCCGGGCGGAGCCGAGCTCGGCCGCCGGCCGCGACCAGAAGCGCGCGCAGCGCGTCGCGGCTCTCCTCGATCCTCCCGGCCGAGGCGAGCGCGACGTCGCCGCGCGCGTCCGGAGGCCGAGACCGCGCGGCCCGTCTCGCTCGACGTCCGGCAGCAGGCGCAGCGCCGCGTCGAACCAGTGGGCGGCTGCCGCCGGCGCGAGCGGCGCCGCCGCCTCGCCGGCCTCGGTCAGAAGCGCGATCGCGGCCTCGTCGCCCGGCCTCGCCGACTGCTGGACGTGGTGGGCGATGCCGGGGCGCGAGCGAGCCGCCGCCCGCAGCGCCCGGACGGCACGGGCGTGCGCGGCGATCCGCCAGCCTCCTCGCCGCCGACTCGTAGACCGCCCGGCGGACGATCGGATGGCGGAACGAGAAGCTCCGGGGGCGTCGGTCGGCCGGATCAGGCCGACCGCGAGCAGCTCGTCGAGGATCCGGCGCACGCCGGTCTCGGGCATTTCCGCGGTCTGCGGCGGCCAGATCGAGCGAGAACGGGTCTCCCGCCACCGCCGCCGCCTGCAGAAGCGTCGCGCGTCTCGGCCGCAGGCGCCGAGCTCCTCGGCGATCGCGGCCGCCAGCGCCGCGGGAGAGGACTGCCATGGCCGACCGGACCGCGGAGCCGCGCAGCGCCGGCCGTGAGCGCCATACCGCGCAGCTGCTCGAGGTAGAAGGGGTTGCCGCCGCTCTCGCGGTACAGCTCCGCCCGCAGCTCCCGATCGAGCCGTCTCCGAGGAGGAGGTCGGCCTCGGCGGGGCTCAGCGGGCCGAGCTCGATCCGCGTCGCCGCTCCGTCTCGCTCGGCGCGGGCGAGAGCCGCCGACAAGCCCGGCGGGCACGCTGTGCACGGACGATAACGACAGCGCGAGCAGAACGCGACGCGCTCGGCGGCCGCCGCACGAGGTAGCCGAGCAGCTCGACCGAGGCGTCGTCCGCCCAGTGCAGGTCGTCCAGCGCGAGGACGAGCGGCCGCTCGCCGGCGAGTCGCTCGAGCGAGCGCCCGGACGGCGAAGTGGGCCCGGTAGCGCTCGCCGCCGGGGGCCTCGTCGCCGCGGAGACCGGACAGCGAGCGCCGGAAACACCTGCGCCAGCTCCTCCCGGTGGCCGGCGCCGAGCCGCTCGAACAACCGCTCGTCCAGCGAGGCGAGGTAGTCGTCGAGCGCGTCGATCAGGATCGCGAACGGCAGGTCCCGCTCGAGCTCCGTCGCCCTGCCCGGCAGGGACGAGGAACCGCTGCGCCTCGGCGCGCGCGGCCAGCTCCGCGAGCAGCCGGGTCTTCCCGATTCCCGGCTCGCCGACGACCTCGACGACGGCAGCAGCCGCGGCCCGTCGCGGTCCGCAAGGCGTCCTCGAGCGTTCGCAGCGCCTGCTCGCGCCCGACGAGCGCGCTCTCAGGCCGCATGGGCGGACGCTAGTGAAGACACGGCGCTCGTTCAACCAGGGGTGCGGTTCAGGGATCTCACCGATACCGGCCGCGGCCGCACGGAGCGACAGTTGCTGCGGTTCCCGCAGGCGACCCACCGCAGAGAGGAGAACGTCGAGATGAGAACGATCGCGCGCTCGCGCTGGCCCTGGCTGGCCGGCATTCTGACGCTGGTGGCGCTCGCCGCCACCGCGTGCGGCGGAAGCATCGTCCGCCTCGGGCGGAAGCGGCAAGTCCGCTCTCGACCAATCGAACGTGGCCAAGCTGCTCTCGGCCGTGTCCAAGCCGGCGGCGGTGACGCAGTTCGTCGGCAAGGTCGCCGGCACCGACGCGTACATCGCCGTCGTCGACAACCGCGCGGGGCCGTCACCGCCTACGTCTGCAACGGCAGCTACGACATCTCGGCCTGGCTGACCGGCAAGCTCGCCGCGAAGGCCTTCGACCTGTCCTCCGACGGCGGCATCGCCGTCAGCGGCTCGATCGCCGGCACCGTCGCCTCCGGCACGGTCACGCTCGCCGACGGCTCGAAGCACGCCTTCCGCGCCGAGCGCTCCTCGGCACCCGCCGGCCTCTACGAGCTCGTGAACGTGGAACAGGGCAAGGTCGTCCGCGCCGCGACGATCGTCCTGCCCGACGGCACCTCGCGCGGAGGCACTGGTCGCGGGAACCCACCATGAGCTCGCAGCAGTGCGCGAGCCTGAAGGCGCAGTTCAAGGCCGTCATAAAGAAGCAGGTCAGCACCATCAACGACAGCACGCTGAGCAGCGACAACAGCGACGATCGATGGAATACTTGATCGAGGCCGGGAGCTCGCATCGCGGGCCGGTACCACAACGGCGGCTGCGTCCGTTCGGCTACATCTAGGCTAGATCCCCTGTCGTTCCGCGCGCGGGAGCGCCGGATGTAAACGAGGTGGCTCGCCATCCCGACCTACATGCTCAGCCACCGTCACGCCCCGGAGGAGTGCCGGGTCGCCTTCGCCGCCTGGAAGGGCTTCGAGAGCCCGCTGCGCGGCCGCGAGACGATCGGCTCCTGCCGGCACGGCGGCCATGCGCTCTGGTGGACGGTCGAGGCGCCCGACGAGGCGGCGGCGCTCGCCCAGCTGCCGCCCTACGTCGCCGCGCGGACCGAGGTTCGGAGGTCAGCGAGGTGACGGTGCCGTGAGTCCCGGAGGCCGGATCCGGCCGGCCTCCGCGCGAGGCTGGCGCTCCTGGCGGCCGCGATTGAGCACACACCCTTCCACCGAGAGGAGATCTCGATGTCCTCGCATCGCCATTCGCAGCCTCGTCGCGGCAGCGCTCGTCGTGGCCGCCGCGACCGTCCCGGCCGCCCTCGCCGGTCGATCGGCCGGCGAGGCGGCGCCTCGGCCGCACCCCGGCCGGCCGCCGTCGTCAAGGGCTCGGCCAACGTCCGTGCCCTCGTCAACCGGTTCCGGCGCCTGCTCGGGCCCGACAACGGCGGCGATCCCGGCCGCCGGTACTCGGGCCGCCGCGAGATCAACTGGGACGGCGTTCCCGACGAGTTCGCCGCGCCGCACGCGCTGCCCGGCGACTTCTTCAACGCCGCCGAGACCCCTCGCGCCCGCGGGGCGCTGCTCGCCACCCCCGGCGCACACGTCGCCGTCAGTGCCGACGCCGACAACCCCGACGGCGCCGCGGTGCGCTTCGGCGACGTCAACCCCACCTACACCGACCAGTTCCAGACCTTCAGCCCCGAGCGTCTCTTCTCGCCGATCGGCAGCAACGTCGTCAACCTGCGGTTCAGGGTGCCGGGCACGAACGTCCCCGCCGCGGTGAGGGGCTTCGGGGCCGTCTACACCGACGTCGACAAGCCGGAGGGTGCCGCCTTCCAGTACTTCGACGCCCGTGGGCACCTCCTGGGGAAGTTCGCCGTGCCGCCCCACCCGCAGGGCCTGTCCTTCCTCGGCGTCGTCTACAAGCAGCCGGTCGTCGCCCGCGTGCGGATCGTCTACGGCAACCGGGCGCTGGGACCGACCGAGACCGGCAACTACGACGTCGCAGTCATGGACGACTTCCTCTACGGCGAGCCGCAGCCGCTCGGCTCCTGAACGGGCGCGGAGGGCGTTCGCGATCGGACGGGCCCGGCGCAACCACCCCCGGGCCCGTCAGCGCCCCTCGAAGCGGGGCTCGCGCTTCTCGATGAACGCGGCCATGCCTTCCTTCTGGTCCTCGGTCGCGAACAGCGCGGCGAACAGGATCGCCTCGTAGGAGAGGCCCGAGCCGAGGTCTCCCTGGAGCGCCCGGTTGGCGGCGTCCTTGGCGGCCGAGAGCGCGAGCGGGCTCTTCTTCGCCAGCCCGGCCGCCGTCTCGAGCGCACGGTCGAGCAACTCGGCGGCCGGGTACACAGCGCTGACGAGCCCGATCCGGAGCGCTTCGGAGGCGTCGATCGTCCGGCCGGTCAGGATCAGGTCCTTGGCGAGCGCCGGCCCGACCGCGCGTGCGAGCCGCTGGGTCCCGCCCCAGCCGGGAATGACCGCGAGGTTGATCTCGGGCTGGCCGAACTTCGCCTGCTCCGATGCGTACCTGAGGTCGCAGGCCAGCGCCAGCTCGCAGCCGCCGCCGAGCGCGAAGCCGTTGACGGCGGCGATCGTCGGCTTCGGCATCGACTCGAGGAGCCGCCCGCACTCGTGCCCGAGAGCGCCCCAGGCATGCCCTTCGAGCACAGTCATCTCGCTCATCTCCTTGATGTCGGCCCCCGCGGCGAAGGCACGGTCGCCCGCTACCGGTGAGGACGATCACGCGTGCGTCGGTGTCGACGGCGAGCTCGCGCAAACGGTCGCGAAGCTCGGAGAGCGTCTCGCGGTTGAGCGCGTTCAGCGCGTCCTGCCGGTCGATCGTCACGACGACGACGCCGTCGTCGTCGCCGCTCGACGTCGACTGCTACTAGCCGTCACGGCTTCGGCCTGCCGGAGGAACTCGACGATCTCGGATGTCGGCGCCCCGGGCGTGAACACGGCTGCGACGCCGCGCGTCCGCAGCTCTTCGGCGTCCTCGGCCGGGATCGTCCCGCCGACGACGACCAGCACATCCTCGGCTCCGTTCTCGCGCAGGCCGTCGAGGATTCGCGGCACGAGCGTCATGTGCGCGCCGGAGAGCACCGAGATGCCGACTGCGTCGGCATCCTCCTGGATCGCCGTCTCGACGATCTGCTCCGGAGTCTGGTGGAGGCCCGTGTAGATCACCTCCATCCCGGCATCGCGCAGCGCCCGCGCGATGATCTTCGCGCCGCGGTCGTGCCCGTCGAGGCCGGGCTTGGCGATCACCACTCGGATCCTCTGCCTCATCGGGGCGGCAGTATACGGCGATGCGTTTGACGATCGTCGGTTCGAGTCCCGCCTGGCCGAACCCCGGCAGCCCCCATTCCGGCTACCTGGTCGAGGGGCGAGGGAGGATCCTGCTCGACTGTGGCCCGGGCGTCCTCGGGCGACTCCGCGAGCGCGAAGGGGCGTGGCCGCGCTTGGACGCGATCGTGATCAGCCACTGGCATCTCGACCACTGGGGCGATCTCGTCCCGTGGGTCTGGGGCAGCATGTACGGCCTCGGACGAGAGAACGGGAAGCCCGAGCTCTGGATTCCCGCCGGGGGGCACGTCCGAGCTGGCCACGTTCGGCACGCGCTTCGGGACGCCGACGATGTTCGAGCAGACGTTTCGTCTGCGCGAGTACGTCGAGCGAGAGCCGTTTACCGCCGCCGGCGGGTTCGAGCTGACACCGGTGCAGGTCCCTCACTACACACTCGAGACCTACGCCTTCCGCGTCACCGACGGGGTCAGAACGCTTGCGTACTCGGGCGATTCTGCGCCCAGCGAGATCCTGGCCGAGGTGGCGCGAGACGCCGACCTCTTCCTGTGCGAGGCGACCCTGGCCGAAGGCTCGCTCGACGCCGATCCGCGCGGTCATTTGTCCGCCGACGAAGCGGTCGAAGCGTTCCGCGCCTCCGGGGCAAAGCGGCTCCTGCTCACGCACCGGCCGAGCGAGCTACCCACCGCGGCTGACCTCCAGGTCGCGCACGACGGACTCGTGGTCGACGTCTAGGTTTTAGGTCTACGACTTCAGGTAGGCGCGATTCGCGCGCGTCGAGCGAATCCAGCCTCGGAGCGCAAGCCAGCCGAGAAGGGCCAGCATCGAGCCGACGATCAGCGCCACGGGTGCCAGCAGCCAGATCGGCCGGAGGGAGCTGTGCTCCGGTGCGAACGCAACCGGCGGCCCACCCGGAGCGGCGGTTGCGATCTGCGGGCCACCCGACGGCGACCAGGCCGAGACGAGCCAGCGAGGCCGTGCTCCGGTACCCGCGTTCTGGAGCTCGATGTCGAACACCTGCCGGCTCACCTGAGCTCCGGGCTTCGGGTAGATCGCCACCTTCATGCCGATGGTGCGCGCGTAGGAGTAGTCCAGCAGCCAGCGGACCTGTGCGACTGCGTCCCCGGGGTACGGAACAACCGGGATCGTGCCGGCTGCCCACGCCTTCCGAGTGAGACCTTGCCGCAGCGCCGGCGTGGTGAGCTCCCACGAGTCGTCGACGTGCCGGCGGAAGACGGCGGTCTCGATGAAGCGGGAAGCGACCGAGCGCACTTGGCGCCGCTCGGTGGGTGTGAACGGGTCGTTCTTCGGGTTGGGAGCGACACGGGCGACAGGTCCCGGCGTATAGACCGAGGCGACTTGTGGCCGGTGTTCGAGAAGCGGATGCCGAGCAGGGTCAGGGCGCCGACGACGAGCAAGGCGCCTCCGAGCCACAAAGCGCGACGCCGGCGACGGTGAGACGCGAACAGCTTCCTCATGTCGCCGCGCGGGCCGATGTGTCTGCCGAGACCGCCACCGGCGGAAGGCTCAGGAGCCGGGGCTGTTGGGGATGGTCGGGCGCGAGCGAGGAGCCCAGCTGTTGACGACCCAGTGCCGCTTCGCACCCTTCCCGACCGCGATCAACTCGAGCGTGAAGATCGCGGACTTCACCGTCGTCGCCTTCGGCAACAGGATGATCTCCAGCAGCGCGTAGTTCTTCGAGGAGAAGTCGACCTTGATCGGCGCGATCGAGATCGGGGCCAGGAACGGCACGACCGGGATGTTGCCGGTCAGCCACTGCTTGTAGGTCAGATCCTGGCGGATTCCAGGGCCGATCAGCTTCCAGGCCTCCGGCAGGTTCTTGCGCTGCACGGCGGTCAGCACGAACCGGCCGGCGACGAGCCGCGCCTCCTTTTCCAGCGGCGCTTTCTTGGGAAGCTTGACGACGTCGGCGGGCGTCGTCGAGATCGGCGCGTTCAGCTTGTGACCGGTATCGCGCAGGAAGACGATCAGCACCCCGGCGATCCCCGCGGCGAGGACGAGGGCCGACAACCAGAGCAGCCGGCGCTGCATCCGGGGCGATGCGAGTCTCGAACTCTCCTCCACGGCCTCTCTACTCAAGACGAAAAAGAGTACCCGCCGGTTAGCGTCAGAAGACGGGCGTCTCCCGCCACACGCCCCAAACGTCGCGGAGCGCGTCGCACATCTCCCCCATCGTCACGAAGGCCTTCGAGGCGTCCATGATCGGCTCCATCAGATTTATCGTGGGGAACCCGTCGGTCCGCCGCGAGCCCCCTCCTTGAGCCGAGCGAGTGCGGCTTCGACCGCGGCCGAGTCCCGCCTCGCGCGAACCGCCTGGAGTCGCTCGATCTGTTGCTGCTCGAGCGCCGGCTCGATCCTGAGGATCTCGATCGGCGGCTCGTCCTCGAGCTCGTAGCGGTTGACGCCGACGATGATCCGCTGGTCCGCCTCGACCTCCGTCTGGTAGATGAACGAGGCCTCCGCGATCTCGCGCTGGAAAAAATTCTCCTTGATCGCGGGGATGACGCCACCGAGCTTCTCGATCCGGGCGAAGTAGTCGTATGCCTGCGCCTCGAGCCGGTTGGTCAGGTCCTCGACGAAATAGCTGCCGCCGAGCGGATCCGCCGTGCTCGTCACCCCCGTCTCGTGCGCGATCACCTGCTGCGTGCGCAGTGCCAGCCGAACCGCGTCCTCGGTCGGCAGCGCGAGCGCCTCGTCGAACGAGTTGGTGTGCAGTGACTGCGTCCCTCCGAGCACGGCGGCGAGCGCTTCGAGCGCCGTGCGGACGATGTTCACGTGCGGCTGCTGCGCCGTCAGCGAGACTCCCGCCGTCTGCGTGTGGAACCGCATCAGCCACGAGCGCGGGTCGCGCGCGCCGTAGCGCTCGCGCAGCTCACGCGCCCAGATCCGCCGCGCGGCCCGGTACTTCGCGATCTCCTCGAAGAAGTCGATGTGCGCGTTGAAGAAGAACGAGAGCCTCGGCGCGAACTCGTCCACGTCCAGGCCCCGCTCGATCGCCGCGTCAACGTAGGCGAAGCCGTCGGCCAGCGTGAACGCGAGCTCCTGCGCCGCCGTCGAGCCCGCCTCGCGGATGTGGTATCCCGAGATCGAGATCGGATGCATCCGCGGCAGCTCGCGCGCGCAGAACTCGACCATGTCCACGATCAGCCGCATCGAAGGCTCGGGCGGGAAGATGTACTCCTTCTGCGCGATGTACTCCTTGAGGATGTCGGTCTGCACCGTCCCCCTGAGCTGGTCGCGCGGGACGCCCTGATCGTCGCCGACGCAGACGTAGAACGCCAACAACATCGCCGCCGGCGAATTGATCGTCATCGACGTCGAGACCTCGCCGAGCGGGATGCCCGCGAACAGCGTCTGCATATCGTCGAGCGAGTCGACCGCAACCCCCTCGCGCCCCACCTCGCCCAGCGAGCGCGGATGGTCCGAGTCGTAGCCCATCAGCGTCGGCATGTCGAATGCCGTCGACAGACCCGTCTGGCCGTGGTCGAGCAGATAGCGGAACCGCTCGTTCGTCTCCTCCGCGGTCCCGAACCCGGCGAACTGGCGCATCGTCCAGAGCCGGCCGCGATACATCGACGGATACACGCCGCGAGTGAACGGCGGGCCGCCCGGCGAGCCGAGATCGCGCTCGTAATCGACCTCGACGTTCTCCGGCGAGTAGAGCGGCTCGACCGGCAGGCCGGAGATCGTCGTGAACATGTCGCGGCCGTTCTCGTGAGACGCGTCGCTGGCGCGCTTGTCGTCGGTAGTCGCCACTACCTCCGGATTGTGCCGGAGATGCGACCGGTGGGCGCCCGCCGGTCCCGATGGGCGCTGGTCCTAGAGCAGCTCGGTGACGCGGTTCAACGACTCGAGAATCTCGCGCCTGGGCGCGATCCCCAGGTCGACGGAGAAGTTCGGGAAGCGTCGCTCCAGGTAGGACAGATCGGGGTCGAGGAACGCGCTGGCGAGCTTCAGCGAGTCGCCGATGAGGACGAGCGGGCAGACGCGCTCCCGAACCGCGATCGGCACCGGCAGGTAGACGAAGAGCCGCGGGTCGGGAACGAAGTCCCGGAGGCCCGCAAAGGGCCGCCCCGCGCGGGACGCTATCTCGAGAGCGTATTCGTGCTCGTCGAACAGACCGAGGTCGAACAGCAGCTCCTCGGGCCGCTCACCCGGTCGCGCGCGGCGAGCGAGAGAATCGAGGATCGCGCTCTCCTGCAATGAGGAGTGCGAGCGCCCGAGAGAGAGTGACCAGTCGAACTCGTCGTCGATCACTACCGGGTACCGGCCGGCGACTGGGCGAAGACGTCGGCGACGATCTTCGAGCGGTTGACGGAGCGCACCTCGACCGAGTACGGCAACGCCTCGCGCATCGACTTGAGAAGCGTCGCCGGCTCGCTCAGGGTCAGCTCGATCAGTGCGCGATCGTCCGCCAGCCGTCGAACGTAGACGTCCTCGACCTTGCCCACCTGGGCGAGCGCACGCTCGAACGCCGAGAGCTCGGCGAAGTCGGAGAACGGGCCTGCGTCGAGCTCGACCCTCGCCTCGAAGACGGGCTCTTCCTCCTCCCGACTCGGTGAAGCCACCGGCTGAGCTTCGACTGGAACTGTCGCGGTCGCCGGGAACGAGGCGGTGTCCGGTGGCAGCTCCGTCTCGCCGGCAGGCGCAGATGGCGGCTGGGCGACGAACGGCGGTGCCGGCTCGGCTTCCTCGGCGGGCGCGGCTGCGGGCTCCTCGGGAGCGGCGGCCGATGTCGAAGGAGCTTCGCTCGGGATGGTCGCCGTCGCGCCGGGGAAGAGCGGCTCACCGCGCTCGACTCTCGAGATCGCCTGGTCGAAGTCGCCGACGACGCTCCTCAACGCATCGAGGAGACTGTCCTTCAACCGGAGCAGCTCGTTGAACTGCGCGGTCGCTTCCTCCATCCTCCGGATCCCCTCGGAGCGGATCTCCATCCCGGCCGCCTCGGCCTTGGCGATGATCTCCTGGGCGCGGCCCGACGCGGCCTCCTCGATCTCGGCGGCGCGACGCAGGCTGGCAGCCATGGTCTTCGGCAGCTCATCGCCTCGCTCCCGAAGCGATTCGAGCTCGGTTTGCGCAGCGGCGAGCTCGGCCTCGAGCTCGCGGTTTCGGTCACGGAGCGACTCCAGGTCGTTGTCGAGCTGCCGCATCGTCAGGCGCAGCTCGGCCAACGCGAAGTCGACGTCGTCGCGCCGGTAGCCGCCGCCGTACCGCCGATATCGGAGAGGAGGGCGCTGATACTCGTCAGGCGTGCTCACTGGATCGCTCCTTGGTCGTCCGACCTTCTGTGCATTGTCATCTCGGGCAGGCTTCCGACGCCCGCATCGACCAGATGTACCACTCGTCCTCCCCTACTCCTTCCCGACTACGGCAACGGCTGCGGCCTAGTAAAGCGGGGCGGTCGGACGGGGCCGCTCGTGTGCCGTCGGTCGAGGTATTCCTCGCCGCCGGGGTGACGATCGCGGTCGCGGCCGGGATCGTAGTCGCCGGCGGCTCCTGGCGGCCGGCTGAGATCGTCGTGCTGCTCGCCGGGACGGCGCTCGGCTTCGCATTCGGCTGGCCGGCCAGCGGGCACGCCGCGCTCGGGGCGGCAGCGGCCTACCTCATTCTCGAGACGGTCGCGCGCAGGCTGGGCGGGTCGCACCTGGCCGCGAACGTCCTGCTCACCGCCGGTGTACTCGGCTCCGTGCTGGCGGCCGGCCTCGCCAGGCCTTCGGCTGCCGTCGGGCGCCGTCCGGGCGAGATCGCCGACGACGAGCTCGACGCCCGGGTGGGCGAGCTCCCTGAGCACGAGGCGACCGGCCGGCGCCGGCTGGCGCCGGGGACGCTTGACACCGAGATCGAGCTCGCGCGGTTGACCGGGCAGCCGCTGAGCCTGCTGGCGATCCGGCTCGACGAGCCGGAGGTTCTTACGGCCGCCGGCCATCGCCCCGAGGACATCCTCGATCTGATCGACGGAGCGATCGACAACAGCGTCCGCGGGGCCGCGCCGTCGGCTGGGCGAGCGCCACGCGGGTCGAGGCCGTGCTCTCCGAGACCACCGCGGAGACGGCCCGCTCGATTGCCGAGCAGATCCGGCTCCGGATCGACTCGGCTCGCCCGCAGCCGTCGCCGGATCTGCCCGCGCGGGTCACGGTGTCGATCGGTGTTGCGACCTACCCGATGGACGGGACCGACGAGGTCGCGCTCGCTGCGGCCGCCGAGCGGGCTCTCGGACGGGCCGCCGAGCTCGGCGGCAACCGGACGATGCTCCACTCGCGACCGCTCGGCGCACCACCCGGGTGGGCGCTCAGCGCCTCGCGAGCTGCCACACCTCCGCCGCCAGGACCGTGACCGCCGCCGCGACGATCTGAACGCCGACGAGGTCGGCAGGCCGGCCGTGAAGCGCCCCGAAGGCGACGAGCTGGGCGGCGAAGATCCCGACCAGCACGAGCGCGAAGCGCGTCCGGGCGAGCGAGAGGAAGTGGTAGACGTAGACGGTGGTGAGGGCGTAGAGCGCCATCGCCAGCGAGAGCGGGCCGAGCCATGGGACGGCGGCCGCGTAGTCCTTGCCGAACACGCCTCGAATGAGCGGCCCGGCAAAGACCCAGAGGAGCACGGTCGTGACTGCGCCGAGCAGCGCGACGACGCCGAGACCGGCCAGAAGATACCTGCGCTCGCGCGCGGGATCCCGTAGCACGGCCACACGGGGGAAGAGCACCGTGGTCACCCCGATCGGAACGAGCAGGAGGGCCCGCGCCCCGACCGAGGCGACGCCGTACGCGCCCGCCGTATGCGAGGGGAAGGCGAGCTTCGCCACCAGTACGTCGACGCTGGCGAGCGCCGTCAGGACGGTGAGCCCGGTCGCAGCCGCCGCGTTCGGCAGCGTGGCCAGCCGCCGAGCCCCTGATCGCCGGGCCGAGCGCCAGAGGCCCCGCAACGGCACAAGCGTGATCGCGAGCGTGAACGCCGTGGCCGCCGCGACACCGGCCATCACCTCCGCCGCATCGCCGCCCGCCAGTCCGATCCCGAGCCCCGCCCCGAGCCGGGTGGCGGCGAAGGTGAGGTGCGCGAGGCCGAGGACGAGGAAGAGCCTCGCCCCCTGAAGACCTCCCCAGACTGCGGGGATCACCAGCGCACCTGCAATCGTCGCGGCCGTCGCCAGCGTCGCACCGGCGTTGCCCCGGCCCGCCCCCGCGAGCCCGGCAGCGGCGGCTCCGCCGAAGGCCAGCACGCCGAGTGCCCAGGGGAGCAGACCGCGGACGGTGTCGCGCAGCTCGGCTCCCGCGTCGCCCTGACGGCCGTCGGCGAGCGCCACTGCCACCTCGCGCGCGACCGCGGCCTGGAACGCGAGCGGGGGCACGGCCGCGATCAGCGTGACGACGACGAGCGCGACCAGCAGGGAGTACTCGGGCGGGTCGAGAATCCGCGCGAGCGCGATCTGAAAGACGGCGTTGAGCCCGTTCGCGGCGACCACCGCACCACCGACGAAGAGGCCGGGGCCGAGGAGCGCCCGACCGTTTGCCTGAGGGGGTGGCGCCGGCTCCACTAACACTCGACCTCAGGTCGAGTTACCACCCGCACGACAATTGCCTTCTTCCCTGATGGGTGCTGCACGCATTCTCTCTCGTCCGGATCGCCGCCATTCTCGCCATCCTGGCGGCAGCCTTCCTCGCCGTCTACCGCCCCGCCGCTGCCGGCGGGACCGGGACTTCTTCACGCCAACGCTATCTGCGGCGCGTGCAGCGGGGCGAGCGCTGAGACGCCGATCGTTCTACGCCGACGCCTCGGCGCTCGTCAAGCTGGTCCGGGACGAGCCGGAGAGCTCCGCGTTGCGGACCTTTCTGGCCGACGCCGACCTCGTCTCCTGCGAGCTGGTGCTAACCGAGCTGCCTCGCGCAATTAGACGCGCGGCGGCGCACGACCCAGACATCCACGAACACTCGACCTCAGGTCGAGTGACAACCCGTACGAATTGCCTCCCCCCGAAAGGTGATCTGAGGGGCCGTTCCCCCGTACGGGGGATCTTGCGCATGCGCGCCGCCGGGGGTCTACAGGTCGGCCCGCCGCAACCCGATGAACAACGCGGAAACCGCGCGTGCGCACGCGTGATGAACCACAATGGCGAGAGACGACAAACTGCGGCATACCCCCAGCGAGAGCCCGGCACCCACCGGGCGCTTCGCGTTGCTGCAGTCGGCCTCTCCCGTCCACGTCGCCGCCATTCTCGCCATCCTGGCGGCCGCCTTCATCGCCGTCTACCAACTCGCCGGTATCGGCGACGGCCCGAAGGCATCCACCGAGCCCACGTTCCTGACGAGGGCGCTGGGCGCGCCGCAGCGCTCGGCGCCCCTCGTCAGACAGCCGGCTCCGGACCTGCACGTCGCGATCGGAAAGGCAGGCTACGCCGTTACGCGGAGTCGCGGTGTCGTGTCGCTCGCTGCCCTCGGGGCGGGCACGGCCGAGTGGACTCGGTACGCGGGCGGCGTCAGCCGGCCAACCCCGTTCGGCAGCGAGACGATCACGGTCACGCCGCGCACCACCGAGCAGAGCCTCGTCGTCAAGCGCCACCAGGGCCGGAAGACGTGGCAGTGGAACCTCGGCCTCAAGGGGTTCACCCCGAGCCTCGCCTCGGACGGCTCGATCATGTTCACCGGGCGCTCCGGGCAAACGACCGACCTCCGCCTCCTCCCGGTCGTGCTCATGACGCTCGCCGGCGCGAACATCACCCCGGCCGGGCTGGGCTGGAAGCTGAAGAAGGGATCCCGCGGCTGGAAGCTCCTGCTCGACCTCGACGACTCGAAGCTCCCCACCCCCTACGTGATCGACCCCGCGCTGACGATCCCGGTCGGCAACGGCGGCGAGCAGATCTCGCTCGCGGACGCTCGTCCTCGGCAAGCCGGTCGGAGCGGGGTCCGGCGACCTGCTCCTCGCCCAGGTCGCCGTGGCAAGCACAAGCACGACGGTCACCGCCCCGAGCGGCTGGTCGCTCGTCCGCCGCGACACCTCCGGCTCGATCGCCCAGTCGGTGTACTCGCGCGTGGCCGGCCCGTCGGATCCGGACTCGTGGACGTGGCGCCTCAGCTCGGGCGCGGGAGCAGCCGGCGGCATCGTCGCGTACTCGAACATCGACCTCGCCGATCCGATCAATGGTTCGCGATCCGCATCCGGGACCAGCAGCTCGCCGTCGGCGCCCTCGATCACAACGTCGAGCGCCTCCACCGTCGTCGCCTTCTACGGCGCCGACTCGGGCGCGAGCCTCGCCCCGCCCAGCGCGACCAAGAAGCTCTTCGACGCCACGGACAGCGGCGGCGCTCTCTCCACCCAGGCGGTCGGGATCATCCAGACCCGCGCCGGACCGAGCGGCGCGCTGACCGCAACCGCGTCCCGGTCGGCGAGATGGATCGCCCAGTCGATCGCCCTCCGGCCGGCGACGAGCCTCGCCGACTCGGGCGTCACGATCGCCGACGACGGCCACCTCGAGACCGACTTCGTCTCGAACCAGGTCGGCGACTCCAATCCCTCCGCCTCCCTCACCCACAAGCTCGACTCGAAGCTCCAGGTCCAGATCGGCTCGTCCGGCGGCTACACCGTCGACGCCGACGGCAAGGCCTCTCGCTCCAGCCCGAGAACGTCTCCGGCGACTCGTGGCAGCCGCGCGACAACGGCGCCGTCCGCAAGACCGACTTCGGCAGCGAGTCGGTCGCCGTCAGCGACTGGACGACCGAGCAGTTCCTGACCGTCGAAGAGCACCAGGGTCAGCACACCTGGCAGTGGTCGCTCGACGCGACCGGCCTCACCCCCAGGACGCTCGAGAACGGTGCGATCTCCTTCGCCGACGCCGGCGGCACCGCGCGCCTGACGCTGCTGCCTCCGAAGATCAAGGCCGCGGACGGCACCGATATCACGCCTGCGGGCCTGGCCTGGCGCCTCCAGCCGAACGGCACCTCGTGGACGCTGCTGCTCGACCTCGACGACACGAACCTGCCGCTGCCGTTCGTGATCGACCCGGCCACCTGGTACTCGGGCTCCTGGGGCTACCGGAAGGCGATCACGATCGACCACACGAAGGTGCCCTCGACGCAGTCGGGCTTCCCGGTGCTGATCAACCTCTCCTCGGACTCCGACCTGGCTGCGAACGCGAAGTCGAACGGCTACGACATCCTGTTCACGTCCTCCGACGGGACGACGAAGCTCAGCCACGAGATCGAGTCGTACAACTCGTCCACCGGCGCACTCATCGCCTGGGTGAACGTTCCCTCGCTCCCCGGCTCGACGGACACGACGATCTACATGTACTACGGCAATTCGTCCGCCTCGAACCAGCAGAACCCGACCGGCGTCTGGGACTCGAACTACAGCGGGGTGTGGCACCTGCCGAACGGCAGCTCGCTGTCCGTCGCCGACTCGACCTCGAACGCCCGGAACGGAACGAACAACAGCGCGACCGCGACCACGGGCAAGATCGACGGCGGCGCGAACCTCAGCGCCGGCAATTACTACATCGCGGTTCCTTCCGCGACGCTCCCCTCGGCCAACAACTTCACCGTCTCCCTCTGGTTCAAGGCCTCGAGCACCCAGAAGGGCGCCCTCTTCTCCGAGCAGAACCAGTCGATCGGAAGCACCCCCTCGAGCTGGGACCCGATGCTGTACGTGGACTCCAACTACAAGCTCGAGGGCGGCATCTACACGGGGTCGACGCCGGGGATCACGTCGTCGAGCACGGTCAACAACAGCACCTGGCACTACGCCGTCCTCACCGTGAACAAGACCAGCACGACCCAGACGCTGTACCTCGACGGCTCCCAGGTCGGCACGTGGAGCGGCACGCCGGAGGGGCCGTTCACCACCGTCTCGATCGGCGCCGGCTACACGGCCAGCTGGCCGAATCCCCCCTCGAGCGGCACGAGCTACTTCAACGGCCAGATCGACGACGTGCGCGTCTCCAGCTCGGCGACCGCCCGCTCGGCGAACTGGATCACGACCGAGTGGAACAACCAGAACTCGGCCTCCACCTTCTACAGCGTCGGCTCCGCCGAGACCAACGACTCGACCCCGCCGACGGTCTCGATCACGGCGCCGACCGGCGGAGCGACGATCCAGAACGGCCAGGCGGTGACCGCGTCGGCGAGCGACGCAGGCTCCGGCGTCCAGCAGGTCGAGTTCCGCTACTGCTCGGGCTGGTCGTGCTCGTTCGCCTCCGGAACGACGATCGGCAGCCCCGACACGACCTCCCCGTACTCGGTGACCTGGAGCTCGATGCCGGCGAACGGGACGTACACGATCGTCGCCCGCGCCACCGACAACTCCGGCAACACGGCCGACTCCTCACCGGTCACCGTCCTGGTCAGCAACGGCGGCGGAGGCGCTAGCGTCGGCTACGACACCGCCTCGTCGACCGGGGGTGCGGATACCACGCTCTCCTGGTCGCACACGGTCG
>CAVXTD010000047.1:0-24074 GCA_963764565.1 uncultured Actinomycetes bacterium | reverse complement strand
CGGCCGCGGAGCGCTGGAGACGCTGCAGGCGGTCGAGCGGATCAAGACGGCCGGCGGACGGCTGGTCACGGTCGAGGATGGCGTCGACTCGGCCAAGCCCGGAGGGCGGCTCTTGCTGACGGTGCTGGCCGGTCTCGCCGAGGAGGAGCTCGAGCAGCGGCGGGCAGGCTGGTCGACCGCCCGCCGGCAGGCACTCGAGCGCGGCGTGCACGTCGGGCCGACGCCTGATCGGCTACCAGCGCCGGCGCGACGGACGGCTGGAGGAGGACGAGCCGGCCGCACCGTTCATCGCGGCAGCGTTTCGGCTGCGCGGGCAGGTCGAGTCCTGGGGCGCGATCGCCCGCCACCTCCGGAGAGCAAATGTGCTGCCGTCCGAAAGCGAAGGGGCGGAAATCGATCGCCTGGTCGCGCACCGGGGTGATGGCGCTGATCCGCTCAAGGGTCTACCGCGGCGAGCTCTGGGACGGCGACGAGCTCGTGTGCAAGAACGCGCACAAACCGATCGTCACTGAAAGCCAGTGGAGGTTCGCACAGCGCGGCAGCAGGTGTCACCCATATCAAGGACGGCTCGATCGCGGCACAGGGCCTCCTCGCCTCGATCGTCTACTGCGCTGGCTGCGGAAGCAAACTGTCCCTGACCGGATCGACCAACAGGCATCGGCGAGCGGGTCGCGAGCTACTTCTGCCGCATCCACCACGCCGCAAGCGGCGACTGCCCCGCACCCGCAGTCGCCTCCACGCGCACCCTCGACCCGCACGTGGAAGACGCTGCTGCTCCAAGCACTCGGCGACCCGGACTCGCACCCGATCAAGGCCCACGAGATCGGCGCGCGCATCCAGCAGGCAGCCGATCGCGTGAGAGATGGCCGAGGAAGAACTCGACACGTTCCTTGCCGCCCAGCTCGCCTCGGTGCTCGGCTCCGACCGGTACCGCGCCGAAGTCGAGCGCCGCCAGGACGATCTTCGAAGCCGCACAGCTCGCGGCGGGCGAAGCCCTCACCGCAAATCTCGCGCTCGGCGCGGCCGGACCTCGTACCCCCGGGCAGCTCATCGCGACTGGCCCTCGATGGCCATCAACGAGAAGCGCGCCGTCGTCCGCGCCTACATCGAGCGCGTCACCTCACCAAGGCCGACCCGAAACGGCGCCGCTGGCAGCCGATCGGCAGAACGAGTGCAGATCGACTGGGCGCGCCGCCCCCGCATCGCTGGGCGCGAGCCGCGTACTAGCCTGAGACGCTCGATCAGCTCAACCCTGTAGGAATCAGGGTCTCTCACGAACGCAATGAAGGAACCACCCTCGCGCACCTGATAGGGCGGGCGCTCCGGCTCGATCCCCTGCTCCTTCAGGTCGGGCAGAGCGTCGCGTCGAGATCGTCGACCCCGACCGCGATATGCCCATAGCCCGTGCCTAGCTCGTATGTGCGCCCGTCGTGGTTGTACGTCAGCTCGAGCACGTTCTCCTGGTCGCCGATCGAGAAGAAGTAGTTCGTCGCCTCGAGCTCGCCGTCCCGGACGATGTCCATCTCGCGGGAGAAACGAAACCCGAGCGCCTCGTAGAACGCCGCGACTCCGCTCGAGGATCGGTGACCCGGACCATGGTGTGCAGGAAGCTCGCCATGCCAAGATCCTAGCCGGGACGACGACAACGGGCATGCCGATGGCGAGATGAGAATGCCAGAAACGACTCGTCTTGGGACTAACAATCCCCTGGAAGCGGATGGCTGCGAATCTGACTGGATTCGCTGACTGGGAGGCGACTTGTACGCCTACGTTGCGGCTGGCGAGGGGATCGCGCCGAGTTGCTGCATGAGGCCGGCCATGTCTACTTCCGCGCGGTGCTCGACGAGCTTGTCGCCGGCGAAGCGATCGATGTTCATGAAGGTGACGGTGATCTTCTTGTCCGTCGGCGGCATGCCCATGAAGTCGCCTGTGTGTGTACCGGAGAAGCTGCCGCGCAGGATCACGCGATCGCCGATCTCGAGGGTCTCGTCGATGGTGTGCCTACCGTCGGGGAACGCGGCGTACATCATCTCGCTCATGCCTGCCCATTCGTCGGCACTCATCGGCGGGGTTCCCCCCCATGACGGCGCTAAACCCCGGCGCGAGAAGCTCGCGGATCGCGGGGACGTTCTTCTCGTCCATGAGAGAAAAGACATGGCGGAGTGGGTCAGCGTTGGACATAGCTCTCCTCCTTTGGCCGGAAGTGACGACGGCGGACACTACTCGACGCCAAGATCCTCGCGCCTAGACGTCGTCTTCCAGTTGGGAATCTTTCTGGCAGGTGGTCCAAGACTCGGGCTGTCTCAACAAACTGTGTAGACGACGATCACCGAGGCGACTTGTGCCGCCGCCGCCTCGGAACGATGGCGCCGGAACCGCGTCGGCGATGATGCGTGTGTGAAGAAAGATCGGGTTTTTGTCCTTTGGCCACTGGACGGCGTCGCCGTCGTCGCAGGTGCGCTCCGCCTCTGACTCGCTGATCCAGTCGCTCGAGCTGGCAGTCGCAGCCGAGGAGTGCCCGAGGAGGTGGACGCCGACGGGGCGTACTTCCGCTGACCCGATCTGACCGCCTGCGCCTTCGTGGTCTCCGGGCTTGTTGCCTGGCGGCGACGGCCGGAGAACCGGGTCGGCCTCTTGATGCTGCTGACCGGCCTTCTCTGGTTTTTGAGTGCCCTGCCGAGCTCGAGCGTCGCGATCCTCTTCACGGTCGGCTATGCGACGCCGAGCTGGGCCAAAGCGGTCTTCACCCAAGCCGTGTTCGCTTATCCGGAGGGGCGTCTGCATTCGCGGCTCGAGCGCGGGCTGGTGATTGCCCCCTACCACGATGCGGTCGTCGGGCAGTTCGTCACCCTGACGCTCACCCAGGCGCCGTGGAACCTGATCCTCGTCGACGGGAATGTCGGAGTGGCGCGAGAGCTTCTCCGCGCCCAGCGCTGGTTCGGCTTCGCGATTGTCGCGGCTGCGCTGACCCTCCTCGCGCTCCGTCTGCGAGCCGGCTCGGCGCCGCTTCGGCGAGTGATCCTCCCTGTGCTCCTCACCGGCGCCCTGACGCTCACGCTCGCCGGCGCGACGATCATCGCCAACGAGCTGAACGCGCCCAGCGCAGTCGAACTCAACCTGGCCCAGATCGCGGCGTTCGGTCTCATGCCGGTGGCGTTTCTGGTCGGGTTGTTGCGCAGCCGCCTGGCACGGTTCGGGATCGCCGAACTCGTCGTCGAGCTGAGCTCGACGACGGGTCCGGGGCGGCTGCGAGAGACCCTGGCTCGAGCGCTAGGGGATGACTCACTCGAGCTCGCCTACTGGCTTCCGGAACGGGCCGGCTATGTCGACATGGAGGGCCGCGCGGTCGTGCTGCCTTCCGAGGCGAGCGGCCGGACAGTGACGCGGGTCGGCGTCGAAGAGCAGGATGACCGCGAAGACGCCACGACCGCCCCTCTCACGGAAACGGCTGTTTAGCAGGACTTTCTCGATGCCGGGGGCGGGATTCGAACCCGCATGCCCCCGTGGGGACACCTGGTTTTAAGCCAGGCGCGTCTCACCAGTTTCGCCACCCCGGCCCGGCCAGAATATCTCCGCAATCTTCCGCGCCAGCCGCTCGGGGCGGCAAGTCGCCGCGAGCGTCAGGTTCCCGGCGAGAGCGAGTTGACCGGGTAGCGCTCCGGCCCCGTGCCGCGGAACTCGTCGCGGAACGCGGTGAACGCCTTCTCGTCGAACCGCGAGCAGGTGGCGACCACGTTCTTGCCGTTGGCGGGATTTCCGCCCTTGATCTCAACGGTCCACGCGGTCAGATAGATCTTCGAGCCCGGCGGAGCGTGCTTCGGGTAGGTGATCCCCTTCGTCGTGTTCTCGATCGGCGTCACGAGCATCCCGTTCGGGCTGGAGTCGTAGAAGTCGGAGATCAGAGTTCGCTCCGCAGCTGAGACGTTCGGCCCGACCCAGATGACGATCCCGCCGTGCTCCTCGTTGTGCGCGGCCTGCCTCGGATCGACCGGCTGGGTGTAGTTCCCCCAGATCGCCGGGATGTAGTAGTGCTTGCCGCTCGTTGCGGGATAGGTCGAGGCCTTGACCGAGTCGCTGAGGCTGGAGATGTGCTGGGCGGACGGCGAAGCCTTGCTCGTCGTCAAGGTGCAGCCGGCCGCGCGCATCGTCGCCCCGATCGCGATCGGGTTGCCTGCCTTCCCGTTTTTCCCGCCCGCGAAGATCACGATCAGGACGACCGCAAGCCCCACGAAGCCGGCGCCGGCGACCCCGTAGAGGATCGTCCGCATCCGGGCCGGATCGATCCCTTTACGCGGAGTGTGGCGCTGCTTGGGCGCCTGGACGCGGCGCGGCGGAGGAGGTGTGCGCGCCTTCTTGGCCACGGCCGGCGACTGTATCAGGCACTAAGGAGCGCCTCCTCGGCGAAGAAGGCGGCGATTGCAGCCCGATCGGAAGCGACCCGGCACGCGGGCAGCGACTCGAGGAAGGCGCGGCCGTACGACCGTGTGTGCAGGCGGGGGTCGAGGACCGCGATCACGCCCCGATCCGCATGCGAGCGGATCAGGCGGCCGGCCCCCTGCCGCAGCTGGAGCACGGCGGCTGGGAGGGCGTACTCGCGGAACCAGTCGCCTCCGAGGGCGCCGATCCGCTCGCATCGCGCCTCGACGAGCGGATCGCCGGGCGCGGCGAACGGGAGCTTGTCGATCACGAGCAACGACAGCGCCTCGCCGGGTACGTCGATTCCCTGCCAGAACGTGGACGTCGCGACGAGCACCGAGTCGACCTCTTCGCGGAACCGCTCGAGCAACCGCTCGCGCGGTGCCTCCCCCTGAACGAGCACGTCATAGGGAATGCGGCCGCGGATCCCGGCGGCGACCGCCTCGAGTGCCCGGTACGAGCTCGTCAGGACGAGCGCGCGCCCCGCCGAGATCCGGCACAGGGCGACCACCTCCTCGACGACCCGATCGAGAGCATCCTGGTGGGACGGCTCGGGGAGGCCGCGGGGCAAATAGAGGAGCGCCTGCGAGCGGAAGTCGTACGGAGAGCCGACGGCGAGCTCGCGCGCATGCCGGAGACCGAGCCGCTCCCGCACGAAGCCGAACTCGTCGCCCGCGGTCAGGGTCGCCGAGACGAGAACGGCGGTCGGGCCGTCCTCCCAGAGCAGCTCAGCCAGCGCTCCGCCCACGTCCACCGGCGCCCAGGCCAGCAGATCCTGCTCGGCCCAGACGACGCGGTTTCCGTCGTCGGCCTCCAGGCATGCGTTCGCGTCGGCCGCGAGGCGCAACGCCCGCTGCGAGACCGCCTCGACCTCGTCCTTCGTCCCGGGCAGCGCCCCCGCGAGCTCGGTCAGGCGCTGGGCGAGCAGAGCGGTGGGTTCCTCTGGCACCTCACGCAGCCGCCGCCGGCCGGAGGCGGGCACCACCGCCGCGAGCAGGCGCTTCCCCGCCGCCTCGACCCGATCGAGCGCCCGCGCCGGCGCAGGGATCGCCGCCTCGCGGCAGGCGCGGTCCGCGTCCCGGAGGAGACGATGCAGAACGGGGCCGCTGATCCGCCCGCCGAGCCAGGTCGCGGCCGACTCCTCCAAGCGGTGCGCTTCGTCGAAGACGACGGCGTCGTGCTCCGGCAACACACCCGTGAGGTCGGTGCGCGCGCGCAGACCGAGGTCGGCGAAGTACAGAGCGTGGTTGACGATGATGAGCTCCGCGTGCGATGCCCGCTCGCGCGCCGCCTCCGAGAAGCAGGCTCCGGCGAACACGCACCTGCGGCCGAAGCAACGGTCGGCGCCGACGGCGATCTCGGCCCAGACGGTCTCGCGCGGCTCGACGTCGAGCTCCGCGCGATCGCCCGTCTCGGTCGTCTCGATCCAGCCACGCATGGAGTCGAAGGCAGCCGCGTCTTCCTCGCGACCGAACAGCTGTCCGCCGAGCAGCTCGAAGCCGTGGAGGGCATGGCGGCAGAGATAGTTCTGCCTGCCCTTCAGCACCGCGACGCGCACATCGCGGTCGAGGGCGGCCGCGGCCGCCGGCACATCCTTCGTCAGCAGCTGCTCCTGGAGCGCCTTGGTCGCGGTCGAGACGACGACCCGGTGCCCCGACTCGAGGGCCGGAATCAGGTAGGCGAGGCTCTTCCCCGTGCCGGTGCCGGCCTCCGCGATCAGGTGCTCCGCGGTGGCGAGCGAGGTCGCCACCGCGTCTGCGAGGGCGGCCTGCTCGGCCCGGGGCTCGTAGCCGGGAAGCACCTGCTCGAGGCGGCCACCAGGGCCGAAGAACACGTCCACCGCTTGCACAGGGTACGGCCGGCCGCGGCCGGAGGAACGTGTGTTCGCAGGGGCATGCAGCGCTCGAGGCGAGAATTCTCGCTCGCAGCGGACTTTTCCGTCCAAGGCTGCTTGACTCCCCCTCGGAACCTGCGTTAGGTTCTCGGCGTCAGATCCGGGGGGCTTTCGGGCTTGCCGGATCTGGCTTTTTTTTGGCCTACGGTCGATACTCCGGTCTCGGATCCGCAAAGACAGGAGCCACGATGGGTTTCCTCGACAAACTGCTGGGCCGCAAGAAAGCCGACGCCGCCGAAGGCATGCAGACCGCACCTCCGCCGGCCTCGATGCCGGCAGACGACGGCGGGCACGACCATTCGCACGACGACGAGCACGACCACTCGCACGACGACCCCGCCCACGAGCACTAACACGCGCCGCGAACGGCAGGGTCGGGCACGAGCCTGACCCTGCCTCGCTCCGTCCGACCGCCGCGCTACGTTTTGCGGCCCGATGGTGATCGGAGCATTTGTCGTCGGCACGGTCCTCGGCGGCCTCGCCGCCTGGCTCCTCCTGCGCGAGCGCATCGCCGCGCAGCAGCGCGCGACCGGTGACCTGGCAACGACGTTCAAAGCGCTGTCGGCCGAAGCGCTCCAGCAAACGACCTCGTCCTTTCTCGATCTAGCCAAAGGCAAGATCGAGGATGTCGCCAGCGCTCAGCTGAGCCCGATCAAGGAATCGCTCCAGCGCTTCGATCAGAAGGTTGATCAACTCGAACGGGCTAGGCAACTCGAGCGGGGAGCGCTGACAACGCAGATCGAGGCGCTCCAGAAGGGCGCCGACCAGCTGCGGGGTGAGACGGCAGGTCTCGTCACTGCGCTCCGGGCTCCCGAGGTCCGCGGTCAGTGGGGTGAGCTCCAGCTGAAGCGGACGCTCGAGCTCTCGGGCATGCTCGAGCACTGCGACTTCGTCCAGCAGCCGACGGTGTCGGGCGACGACGGCCTGCTCAAGCCCGATGTGATCGTCCGGCTGCCCGGCAACAAGAACATCGTCATCGACGCGAAGGTGACGCTCAATGCACTCCTCGACGCGCTCCAGGCCCAGGATGAGACGACCCGCGAACGCTGTCTCGACGAGTTCGTTCGGCACGTTCGTGATCGCATGCGGAAGCTGAGCGAGAAGGCGTATTGGCGTCAGTTCGCGCCGGCGCCCGAATACGTGATCATGTTCCTCGCCTCCGAGAGCTTCTACCGCTACGCGATCGAGCGGGACGGCGCCCTCCTCGAGCTCGGACCTCAGCAGAAGGTGATCTTCGCCAGCCCGACGACACTGATCGCCCTGCTCCAGGCCGCCGCGGCGGGTTGGCGCGAGGAGACGATCGCCGAGAGCGCCCGCGAGATCAGCGAGCAGGGGCGCCTGTTGTACGAGCGCCTCGCCACGATGGGCGGGCATTTCGGCAACCTTGGCAGGCGGCTTGGGAAGGCGGTCGAGGCGTTCAACGACACGCTCGGCTCGCTCGAAACGCGGGTGCTGCCGACGGCACGCAGGTTCCCCGAGCTCGGCGTGTCGTCCAAGGACCAGCTCGCCCCGGTGGAGCCGATCGACATCGGAATCCGGTCGGCGACCGCCCCCGAGTTGCTCGACGCGGAGCCGCCCGATCTCGGTCACGCCGCCGACGCGGCGTAGTCCCACCAGGAATCACCGACCGGCGGATCTCGTTGAATATGGGTATGAGCGATGTTCGCGAGCTGATCGTGATCGGCGGCGGCCCCGCCGGCTACACGGCCGCCCTGTACAGCGCGCGCGCCAACCTGCGTCCGCTCGTGATCGAAGGCTTCCAGTGGGGCGGCCAGCTGATGATCACGAGCGACGTCGAGAACTACCCGGGCTATCCCGACGGCGTAATCGGCCCGGAGATGATGCAGCAGTTCCGCAGCCAGGCGGAGCGCTTCGGAACGGAGTTCGTCACCGACGACGTCACGCGCGTCGATTTCTCAGAGCAGCCCCTGCGCGTCTGGGTCGGCGACGACGAGTACCGGGCGAAGACGGTGATCGTCGCCACCGGCGCCACCGCCCGGCAGCTCGGCCTCGAGTCCGAGCGCAAGCTCCAGGGCCGCGGGGTTACGTACTGCGCGACCTGCGACGGGGCCTTCTACCGCGACCTGGAGGTAATCGTCGTCGGCGGCGGCGACTCGGCGATGGAAGAGGCGCTCTTCTTGACCAAGTTCGCCTCGAAGGTGACGCTCGTCCACCGCCGAAGCGAGTTCCGCGCTTCGCAGATCATGATTGACCGCGTCCGCGCCAACGAGAAGGTCGAACTGGTCACCCCCGCAGTCGTCGAAGAGGTGCTCGCCGGCGACGACGGCAAGATGCGCGCCGTTCTGGTTCGCGACCTGGAGACGGGCGAATCGCGCGAGCTCGAAGCGAATGGCCTCTTCGTCGCGATCGGCCACGACCCGACGACAGCGCTCTTCGTCGACCAGCTCGACCACGACGAGGCCGGGTATCTGATCACCAAGCACGGATCGACGGAGACGAACGTCCCCGGTGTATTCGCGGCCGGCGACGTCCAGGATCACACGTATCGCCAAGCGATCACCGCCGCCGGCTCGGGGTGCATGGCCGCGCTGGATGCGGAACGCTGGCTGGCTGCGCGAGAAGGCCACACGGGGGCGGTCGCTGCCGCGACCCCGTCCGGAAGCTAGCCGAGCCGGCCGCTAGGCTCGGCTCGCGAATGGCCGCGGGCGACCGCTGGATCGACCTGCTCGACCCCTCCCTCGAGGAGTTGACCGCGCACGTTCCGGTGGCCGCGCACTCGAGCGCGCTCGAACAGCTCCTGGCTCCTGCGCAACACGCCGACGAGCCTCGGCCGAAGCTCGAGTCACACGGCGAGTACGTGTTCGGCGTCTTCCTCGTCGCGGTTGCGGTGCCGGAGAGTGACGACGTCTACTACCAGGAGATCGACCTCGTGATGACGCGGGACGTCCTGGTCACCGTGCGCAAGACACCCGAAGGCAAGCCATCGCCGTACGATCCGGAACCGGCGCGCGCCGCATGCCGGGAGCATGAGGGGGTGGCGATGATCGTGTACCGGCTCGTCGATGACATCGCCGAGCGCTACCTGGATCTGATCGACGAGCTGAACAACGAGATCGACGAGCTCGAGGACCACGTCGAGGACTGGCCCTCCGAGCGTATTCGCGAACGGCTCTCAATGCTTCGCCACAACCTGCTCCACATCCGGCGAACGCTCGCCCCGACACGCGATGCAGTCAGGGCGATCGTCGACAACCGGATCGAGTTCGAGGGCGAAGAGGTGTTCACGCACGACGTCGAGCTCAGCTTCGGCGCCGCGTACGACAAGCTCCTGCGCGCGACCGAGGGGCTCGAGCTCTCGCGCGACCTCGTCGCCGGTGTTCGCGACTACCATCAGGCGAAGGTCGCAAACGACCAGAACGACGTGATGAAGAAGCTGACGGCGATCGCGTCGATTCTGCTCTTTCCGACGCTGATCGTGGGCCTCTACGGCCAGAACTTCCGACACATGCCCGAGCTCGCCTGGTGGTGGGGCTACTACTACTCGCTCGGCCTGATCGGCTTGACCACGGTCGCGCAGCTCGTCTACTTCCGGCGCAAGAACTGGCTGTAGTTACCCTGAGCGGCGATGCCGTTCTACATCTGCCCGAACTGCAAGGACCGGTCGGTCGACATCGACGGCTTCGAGGGCATGTCACAGCAGGCGGTCGCCTGCCGGCGCTGCGGCTTCGGCTTTCTCTTCGAACTGATGGACGACTACTACCCGGGCCCGAACACGGGCCTCGTCGTCTGCGACCGGGACGGGCGGATCCTCGCCTCGGGCCGCGGCGTTTTCGAGCTGACCGGCTTCGCCGAGGGAGAGCTGATGGGCGACCGGGTCATCGACGGTCTCGGGCTCACCGGCTTCGAGGAGGACAAGAACCCGGTGTCGCTCGCTCTCGAGTGGGGCGTTCGCCGGCTGGGCGAGCAGCTCGAGCTGCGCACGAAGGCCGGGGTCGTCAAGCCCGTGATCGCCGATCTGTTCCCCGCCTACGACGACGACGGCGGACTACTGGTCGCGCTCAGCCCGCGGGCCTAGTCAGCCGTCAGCGCGAAACGGCGCACCCGCTCGGTCGGCTCGAGCTCGGTGAATCCCGCCCGCAGCAGGGCGCGCACGGAGGGCTGGTTGTCGGGAAGGGTCTGCGCGTGCACCGCTCCCACGTCCCCCTTGGCCAGCGCCCAGCGGGCGACAGCGGCGATCGCCTCCGTGGCGTATCCCTGCCGCCGCGCCGACGGGACGATTGCGTAGCCGATCGTCACCGCGCCGTCTCTCGGCGGCCCGACAAAGCCAATCTCGCCGATCACGACCTCGTCGTCTCGCCTTGCGACCAGGTAGAAGCCGAACTCGCGGGAGCCGTGGCGCAGGAAGAAGCCGATTCCGTCCTTCGTGTCCGGCATCGGGTACTCGGCGTCGAACCGCCGGCCGGGCAAGAGCTCGCCGGCATGCAGCGCACGCGCCTCGCCCTCGGTAAGTGCGTGCAAGAGCAAGCGTGGCGTCTCGAGGCCGTGCACCGGCCCAGGCTACGCCACCGGACCGCCACAGACCCGTGAGGACGGACAGAGATCGCTGAGGACGCAATCCTCGCAGCGCGGCGAGCGCGCCACGCAGACCCGGCGGCCGTGCCAGATCACCAGGTGGGGGAAGATCCCCCAGTGCTCGCGGGGGACCAGCCGTTGCAGGTCGCGCTCGATCTTCACCGGGTCGTCGTGTTTGGTCAGCCCGAGTCGTTGGGAGAGCCGGCGCACGTGCGTGTCGACGACGATCCCCTGCGGGTCGCCAAGCTCGGCGGCGACGACGTTCGCGGTCTTGCGCGCGACTCCGGGCAGGCGGACGAGCTCATCTAGGCGTCTCGGCACCTGCCCGTCGTACTCTTCGAGCAGCATCTTCATCGTTCCGCGGATCGACTTCGTCTTCTGGCGGAAGAAGCCCGTGGCGTAGACGTCTCGCTCCAACTCCTCGACCGGCACCGCGAGGTAGTCCTCGGGTCGTCGGTACTTGACGAACAGCCGCTCGGTCACCCGGTTGACGTTCACGTCGGTCGTCTGGGCGGAGAGCATCACCGAAACAAGCAGCTCGAGCGGCGAGCGAAAGCTGAGCGCGATCCGCGCATCGGGGTGCTCGGCGAGCAGCCGCTCGACGATCGGCCGGATCCGCTCCCGCTTGGGAGCAACGCGGCGCCGGGCCTCGCTGACAAAGCTCCGTGCGATGCGCCGATCCTGCCAGCAACACTTGTAACACTGTGTTACTAACAGTTGGAGGCGCTTGGACAACGGGGCGCCGGGTCTTGTAACACTGTGTTACTTGGGCGGGCTCGGCGCTGATAGGTTCGCCGGTCGTGGCCGCCCTTCGCTTCCGGGACGCAGCCGAGCTCTGGCCGCTCGTCGACCGCGCCTTCCAGCGGCACTCACGCGAGATCCGCAGCCTCGTCCCGTCGGCGAAGGTTGACCACGTCGGAGCAACGGCGGTCATGGGAGGGCTGACGAAGGGCGACCTCGACCTGCTCGTCCGTGTCCCCGCCGGCGAGGTCGACGCGGCGGCAGAGGCGCTGCGCCGGCGCTACGCCCAAGGCGAGGGCGGCGTGTCTTTCCGGGACGTGGGCGACCCCGAGCTGCCGGTCGAGATCCGGCTCGCCGCCGACGGCTCGCCTCAAGCCGCACGCGTACTCGAGCTCCGCCGGGTCCTCCGCTCGCGGCCCGATCTCGTCGCAGAAGCGAATGAGCTCAAGCGCCGGTTCGAGCGCGGCGACCCCGAGGCATACGAGGCTGCCAAGCAGTCGTTCTACGGCAGCTTCCTCTAGCCGCGCAACGCCGGGCCTGCGCAGACGACGTCCAACGCCGGACAGCCCGCGCACGCAAACTCGCTCGGGCGTGGCGGGAACTCACCTGCCTGGATCCGCGCAATCGCCCTGGAAAGCTCGGCCTCCAGCTGCGGCAGTTCGTCCCGCAGGAAGACGGCCGTGACGAGCTCGTCGGGACGTTCCAGGAACTGGTACACGACCTCGACCTCGTCCGCCCCCGCGCGGAAGCAGGCGATCGCGTACACGAGCCGCTGGAGCCGGTACTCGGCCTCTACGACCTCACGCGGATCGAGCTCACCGAGGCGGTTCGACTTGAAGTCGGCGACGAGCGCGCGGCCGGCATCGAGGTGGAGCACGTCGAGCACACCGTGGAACAGCACCCCGTCCTGCTCGAAGGCGAACGGCAGCTCGGAGCCAACGCCGTCGAGCGTCGCCAGCCGCGCCGCCAGAGACGAGCCGCAGTACGCGTTCACCAGAGTCGCGACACGCTCGAGCTCGGTCTCACTCGCGGCCGGGTACCAGGTACGCACCTGCTCGACCGGCGGCGGCGCAGGCGCTGCGAGATCGACCCGCTCGAGCAGCCGGTGCACGGCGTCGCCGATCTCGCTCGCCGCTAGGCCGGCCTGCCCGGGAACCCGCCCGCTCCCGTCGACAGGTCTCAGCCCGGCGAGCCGCTCGGCGTAGAAGCGGTAGGGACAGCGCTCGAAGAGCGCGAGCGCGCTGTAGGAGAGCCTGCGCACGCGCTCGATCTGCGGAGCGGCGACGGGAGCCAGCGGTGGCAGCGTCGGGCCCGGGGCAGGCGGCGCCTCGCCCACCTCCGCGAAGAGCGAGAGCTGCTCCAACGCCCGGGGCACGGGCTCTTCGACGCCCGGCGCTGGCACGTAGCGATCGACCCTGACCTCGATCCTCGCCTCGCCACGAACGATCTCGCCTTCTTCGAGCTCCTCCAGCTGAAGCCGTTCGAGCACCCAGCCGATCGGCGTCCGAACGTCGCGCCGGCCGGCGTCGATCGAGCCCGAGACGATCAGGCGGTCGATCGCCCGGGTCATCGCGACGTAGTAGAGCCGCAGCCGCTCGGCCTCCTCGGCCGCCTCCTCGACGCTGCGGACCTCCTCGTAGGCGAACGCGGCTTTGCGCTTGCCGGTCGCCGGATCGACGACCTTGAAGCCGAAGCGGCCGTCCGGGAGGCAGATGATCTCCTCCCCGCTCTGGCGTGGCCGCTCCCGGCCGGCGTCCGCGACGACCACGACCTTGAACTCGAGCCCTTTGGCGGCGTGGATCGTCAGCAACCGCACGGCGCCGGCGCCCTCCTCCTCGGCGACCGCCTCGAGCTCCTTCACGCCGGCCGCATCCTGCTCGAGCACGAAGCGCACGAACCCCTCGATGTCAGGCCCGCGCAACTCTTCGTACGAGCGGGCCAGGCGGGCCAGCTTGCGCAGGTTGGCGTACCGGCGGCGCCCGTCCCACTGCGCGAGCACAGCTAGGTCGTAGTCGTGCTCGACAACGACCTGCTCGCAGAGACGCTCGAGACCGACCGTCCCGCTCAGCACGGCCAGCCGCTCGTAGCGCTGGCGAAACGCCTGGAGAAGCCGCTCGTCCCGCTCCGCGAGCCCCCCAGGGAGACCCTTCTCAAGACCGGTGAAGAGCGGCCGCCGTGGAGCGGCCCGCCGGAGGAGCACGAGCCCGTCGTTGGAGACGCCGACGAACGGCGAGGCGAGCACCGTGACGAGCGCCTCGTCGTCGTAGCGGTTGTGCAGCAGCCGCAGATAACCGAGCAGGTCGACCACCTGCTGCTGTCCGAAGTAGCCCCGCCCCGTCGCCCGGTAGGTCGGTAGGCCTGCCTCGCGCAGGGCTTCCTCGTACAACTCGGCGTCGGTGCCCGCCGCAAACAGGAGGACGATCTCGCCGGGCTCGGCCTCGTTCGAGTCGACGATCTCCCGCACACGGCGTGCGACCGCCTTCGCCTCGCCGCGGCGCCAAGGTACGCCCGTGTCCTTGTAGCTCGCTTTGTCGGTGACGAGCAGCTCCACGGCGGGGCCGGATGCAGGGTCGGCGAAACGCCCGGCCGCGACAAGCCGCTGGAACTCGTCTCCGAACGTCGCCGCGAACAGGTGGTTCACGACTGCCAGCACCTCGGGGCGCGAGCGCCAGTTCCGAGTCAGCGGGAGAACGTCCCCCACCTGCTCGCGACGCTCCTTGAAGACCTCGACGTCCGCGTGGCGGAAGCGGTAGATCGACTGGAACTCGTCGCCGACGAAGAACAGCTCCTCGCGGGCGACGAGGTCGATGAGCTCGCACTGAAGCCGGTTCGTGTCCTGAAACTCGTCCACGCAAACTTGGCGGAAGCGGAGCTGCTCGCGCTCGCGGATCGTCTCGTCGGCTGCCAGCAGGTTACGGGCACGGATCTGGAGGTCTTCGAAGTCGAGCGCCGACTCGCGATCCTTGGCCGCCTGGTAGGAGCGCTCGAAGCCCTGGAGCAGCTCCTCCAGCAACGCGCGATCGCGGGCGGCGACGGCGTTCAGCGCAGCCTGCTCGACCGCCGACCGCGCCTGCTCGTAGTCGTCGTCGCTTCAGACCGCGTACTCGCCGAGATCGAGCAGCGTCTCCGGCCGGGGGTTCCGGTCGAGCAGCTCGACGATCCGTGCCGCGGCCTCGGTGCCGTCGGCGCCGGCAGCCAACCGAAGCTCGTCCATTCGACCCTCGAGTGAGGGCGCGTCTCCGAGCGTCAGCTCCAGCGAGCGCCCAGCTGCTCGCAGTGTCTCGTACACGCCGGTCAGCATCCGGCGCAGCCCGCGCGATCCGTACGTTGCGAGCAGCCCGAGCCGCTCAGGCTGCCCCGGCGCACAGAACTCGGTGAGCGCCTCGTCGAAGGCCTCGACCCGCAGCACGGCCCCCTGGCTCTCGTCGAGTACCCTGAAGCGCGGATCGAGTCCCGCGGCGAACGGGTACTGCTTGAGCAGGCGGAGACAGAAGCCGTGGATCGTCGAGATCCACGCCCCGTCCAGCTCGCGGGTGAGCCCGGGGCGGCCGAGCTCGGCGAGCCGGGCGCGAATCCGGACACGGAGCTCCGCCGCTGCGCGCTCGGTGTAGGTGATGACGAGGATCGAGCTGAGATCGACGCCCGACTCGATCGCGCTGACGAAGCGCTCGACGAGCACGGTCGTCTTCCCCGTGCCGGCGCCGGCCGAGACGAATACGAGCCCGGTCGCCTCGATCGCAGCGTGCTGCTCGGAGGTCGTGGGCCGCTCGGTCGTCGTGGTCATCCGCGCTTCACCCGGCACATCGACGCCAGCTCGCACCAAGACGGGCAGGTTCCCTCGCGGGGGTCATGGCGCACATCGCCGCTGCGAATCCGCTCGACGACCCGCCGAGCGGCGTCCTCGGCCTTCGACACCTTCCCCCAGAAGTCGCCTTCGTCAACGTAGTCGCGCGGGGAGTAGCCGGGGACGCCGTCGTCGCGCGCCGTCGCCCGCAAGAGGCCGCGGGCCTTCCGGTCGCCGGCGAGCGGACGGTACAGACCACCGAGCGGCTCGACGCCCACGAGGTCCCGCAGCACGAGCATGTACAGAGGAATCTGGAGCCGTAGCTCGCGCTCGATCTCAGCGGCCGTGTGCGCCTTCGCGCCCGACTTGTAGTCCCAGACGATCCCGCGCGCCGCGAACGGGTCGAGGTCGATGCGGTCGATCTTCCCCGACAGGTGGAACGTGCCGAGGTCGAGCCCGCGCTTGAGCTCGGGTGCCGAGCGCTCGGACCCGAACGAGACCTCGAAACGGCGCGGGACGAGCGGGAGCTCCGACTCGGCCTCCGCGCGGACGAGCGCCTCGAGATCGCGACCGAGCGTCTGATGGAGCTCGCTCCGTTGCAGTGTGGTGAGCTCCAGCCGCGACTCCGCTCCGCCCGCGATCGCCTCGGCGAGACACTCCCGCATGAACTCGAGCGCCTGATCGAGCTGCTCGGGCGGCACGCGGTCGGTGCCGAGCCGCTTGGGAAGCCCGGAGAAGAACTTGAACAGCGCCTGGTGCGCGATCGAGCCCCGCATGCGGGCGTCGACCTCGGCATCCATCGACTTCGGGTCGAGGAGACGCTCGACGAGCCAGATCGACGAGCAGCCCGCAAACGCCTCCAGCTCGGTGACGCCGAACATCGCCTTCGAGCGCAGCGACTCGAGCACCGTTGGGTCGGTGAGACGAGTAGGACGGACGAAGGCGCCGACCGCCCGGTCGAGCCGCCGCCCCCAGCCGTTGGCAAGCGCCAGACCGTCGGCCGATTCCGGGTCGGTCGCTGCCAGCCACACAAGCGAGCGCAGGCGCTCGCGCTCGCTCGGGGCAGCCTCGATCGGCCAGACCAGCTGGGAGAGCGGGCGGCGCCGTGTCCAGCGCGCGAGATCGGCCGGGTCGAGCACCGCCCGGACGTCGTCCCAGAACGGACTCGGCTGGCGAGGCGCCCCGTCGTCCGTGGCCGCCTCCCTCACGAGGTACAGCCGCCGCGACGGGCGCGTGCAGGCGGTATAGAACAGGTACCGCGCACGCGAGACCGGGTCGGCCTTCGCGAGTCGCGCCCGGCCGTCGAGCTCGCGCCGCCGCTCGTCGTCGAGGAACGGCGAAGGCTGGGAGCGTTGCGGGAACACGCCCTCTTCGAGGCCGAGCACGAAGACGACCTCGACGCGCCTGGTGCGGGCGCGAAGAACGTCGACGACGGCGACGTGCCCGTCGCGCGGAGGTGCGGCGCGAACCGGCGCGCGGTCGAGCGCGGCGGCGATTTCCTCCACGGACAGCTCTCCGCCGAGCTCCAGCCAGCCCTCGAGCTCGTCGAGGAGCCCGAGTACCGCCTGGTGGACCCGGAGGTCGAGCCGGGCCGTTTCCGTCGCCGGCGGCTGCTCGAGACCGTGCGCGGCACGGAGCATCGCGCCCGCGAGCTCGCGCACCGCGCCAATCGGCGTCGGGGCTGCGCGCAACCGGTCGAGGAAGGGGAGCGGTTGGCCGCGCAGCTTCACCGTCTCCGACTCGATCCGCTCGGGTGAGCGAATACCGCGGCCGCGGAGCCGGCCCTCGAGGAAGTCGGCGTGCGCTCGCGGCAGGCCCGAATAGGGCGAGCGGACGAAGCCGAACAGATCTCGCCGTCCGCCACCGAGCCAGGCAAAGCGGAGCAGCGACAGCAGCGCATGGCCGAACGGCGTGCGTGGGAGCCGCTGCGTGGCTTCGAGCGAATACGGGACGGCCAGCGCGCCGAACGCAGCCTCGAGCGGGGCGCGGACGAGCTCGAGCGATGGGCAGACCACGAGGATCTGCTCCGCCGCCGTCCCGCCGCGGAGTAGCTCGAGCACCTCGTCGGCTACGAGCTCGAGCGTCGCGCGGGTGCCCGCGCCCTCCAGAAATCGGACTGCGCCCTCCGCCGGGGGCGCCGGCGGCGAGGCGTCCTGGAACAGCGCGCGCTCCAGGTGCGCGAGCACCGGGTGCGCATAGTCGGCGTAGCGGGCAGGCAGTTGCTCGATTCGATCATCGGCGAGGCGCGCCAGATCGGCCGAGGTGCGCTCGAGCGAGGCGAATACGACACGCCCGGGCTCGTACGGAAGCGAGACCGTGACCTCCGCTCGGCCGGCGAAGGCCTCGAGCAGGCGCCACTGCGCCGCGGTCAGGTCCTCGAAGCCATACGCGTACACCGGCTTCCCGTCCCACGCTTCGAGCTCGCCGGCCACACGGTCGGCTGCGTACCGGCGCTGGAGGTCACGATCCCAGAGACCGAGCCGATCGAGCTCCTCCCGGTACAGGCGGTACAGATCGGCGAGGTCGCCGTCCAGATCGTCGGGCTCCAAGAGCCCCGACTCCAGCTCCGCAATCGCTACCCCGAGCGCATCGGTGAACCCGGAGAAACGGGCCGAGGTGCCCAGCTCACGCAGGCGGGCCGCTGTGACAATCCGGCGCAGAACAAGCGTGCGCTGGACCTCGCCCGCAACCGGTCGGGCGCCGCCGTTACCGCTCGCGATCCGGCGAAAGACATCGTCGAAAGTGCCGATCGAGCCGCCGAGCAGAGCGCCCGAGCGCGTGAGCAGGTCCCGTTCGACCCGCTCGACGTCCGATCCCGTCGGCACGATCAACACCGGGCTCTGCGGGAGATCGGCAAGGTAGCGGTCGAGCAGCAGCGCAACCTTGCCGGCATTCGCCGGCCCGGCCAGCAACGTCAAGGCCATCGGCCCATACTAGTCCTGAGGCGTGACGGCTCCCGTCGCGGGACTGGGGCCGAACTGAGGAAACTGCGCGAAAAATCGGGGCGCGGATTGCTCCGCGCCCCGGAGCTTACTCAGGCTGCTGCGGCCTTCGGCTTGCGGCCGCGGCGCGCGACTGCGCGTCCGGGCGTGTTGCCCGCGCAGGAGTCGCAGAGATCGGCCTCCTTCGCACCACGACGCGCGTCCGTAAACGCCATGCGCAAGGTCGCCCCTCTTCCCTCCTCGACTTCCTTGCCACAGCTGTCGCATACGAGAACGGTCTTTCTTGCCACGAATTTCCTCCTCTTCACCCGAACGTTTCGCCTGAGAGTACCAAAAATCTCTAGCCACAATGCCGATTGGATTCAGCAGTCTAATTACATTCGTCAGAGCATCAGCGGCGCCTCGACAGTTGTCAATTGTCGAGGATCTAACCGGCGGCAGCGCGGAGGGCGGCAGTGACGCCGAACGCACCTGATTCCCACGTTTCCAGAAACGCGACCGCGACGTCGGGGTCGAACTGGCTCCCGGAGCAACGATCGACCTCGGCGGCGGCCTCATCGGGCGGGAGTGCCGCGCGGTACGGACGATCCGACGTCATGGCGTCGAAGGAGTCGGCGACCGCAAGGATGCGAGCTTCGTACGGGGTCTCAGCGCCGACGGTTCCCATCGGATAGCCGTCGCCGTCCCAGCGCTCGTGGTGGTAGAGGACGCCTGTGAGCGCCGGGCGCAACGACCGGTCGAGCGCGACCAGCCGTGCACCGACCTCCGGATGCGCCCGCACCTCGGCGATCTCGTCGGGCGTCAGCGGACTGGGCTTGCTCAGGATCGCCTCGGAGACAGCGAGCTTGCCGACATCGTGGAGCGCGCCGCCGAGTCGGAGCAATGACAGCTGTGCCTCGTCGCAGCCGAGCCGCACCCCGACGGCGTACGCGATCCGCGCGACGCGCGCCGAGTGGCCGCGCGTGTACGGGTCGCGGGCCTCGATCGCCTTCGAGAGAGCCAGAAGCGCGGTCACAGGCTGCCAGTCGGCATGAGTCCGCGGGGAAGGGGCCTGGGGGAACCGGGAGGTTCCCCCATCGACACCGGCCCCTGAAAGAAGGGGGGCGTGGGGGAAACATGCGTTTCCCCCACCGGAGCCAGCCGAAGGCGAGCGACACGGTCACAGGCTGACGATGTTCGCACAAAGCCCGGGTATCCCTCTTTCGAGGAGTGCGTGTTCCCGTAGGTCACAATGGGCCGGGTGTTCCACTCGATCGTGAATGCGGTGTCGGGGTCGCCGTGGACCTACGGCGTCATCTTCGGGGTCGCCGCGCTGGACGGGTTCTTTCCGCTCGTCCCGAGCGAGACCACGGTGATCGCGGCGGGTGTCCTGGCTTCGAGCGGCGACCTCCGAATCGAGCTGATCGTGCCGGCTGCGGCCGCGGGAGCGGTGGTCGGCGACAACGTCTCGTTCTGGGTCGGTCGCACGCTCGGCGAGCGGATCGCGGACAGGCTCTTTGCAGGCGACCGCCGCAAGCACCTCGACCGAGCCCATCGGATGATCGAGGAGCGAGGCGGGTACCTGATCGTGATCGCCCGCTTCATTCCCGGCGGCCGCACCGCGGCGACGTTCGCCGCAGGCAGCCTCGACTGGGCCTGGCGGCGGTTCATCACGTTCGACCTCGCGGCGGGGCTGATCTGGGGCTCGTACGCCGGGCTGCTCGGCTACTTCGGCGGCAAGACCTTCAAGGACAGCCCGTTCAAGGGCTTCCTGGTCGCGTTCGGAATCGCGCTCGCGATCACCTTCGGGATCGAGGTCTTCCGCTGGGTGCGCAAGCGCGCAACTGCGCAGTCCTGACCACATCCGCCGCCTCGCTCTGAATAGAGTTGCCATGTGAAGATCGGCGTGCCGAAGGAGACCGCTGAGGGCGAGCGCCGGGTGGCGCTCGTGCCGGAGGTGGTCGCCAAGCTCGTCGAAGCCGGACACGAGGTCGTCGTCGAGCGCGGCGCCGGAGGCGCGGCGTCGTTCGAGGATGCCGCGTACGAGGAGGCGGGCGGCCGCCTGGCGGACAGCGCGTGGGACACCGACGTGGTGGTCAAGGTGCAAGGGCCGACCGCCGAAGAGGCCGAGCAGCTCCACAGCGGGTCCGTGCTGATCGGCTTCCTGCAACCGCTCACCGACAAGGAGGGGATCGCGCGCCTGAGCGACAAAGGCGTCGTCGGTTTCGCGATGGAGTCGATCCCGCGGATCACGCGAGCGCAGGCGATGGACGCGCTCTCGTCGCAGGCCACGGTCGGCGGCTATAAGGCCGCGCTGATCGCGGCCGACCGGCTGCCGCGCTTCCTGCCGATGCTGACCACAGCCGCCGGAACGGTGCAGCCCGCCAAGGTGCTCGTCCTCGGTGCGGGTGTCGCAGGCCTACAGGCGATCGCAACCGCCCGCAGGCTCGGCGCCGTCGTCTGGGGCTTCGACGTACGGCCGGCCGTCAGGGAGCAGGTCGAGTCGCTCGGCGCCAAGTTCCTCGACCTCGGGATTCGCGGCGAGGAGACCGCCGGCGGCTACGCAACCGAATTGACCCCGGAGCAGCAGGCCCAGCAGCAGGCCGAGCTCGAGAAGAAGCTCCCGGACTACGACGCGGTGATCACCACCGCGGCGATCCCCGGCCGCCCGGCACCGAAGCTGATCCCCGCCTCGGCGGTGAAGGCGATGAAGCCGGGCTCCGTGATCGTCGACCTCGCCGCCGAGACCGGCGGCAACTGCGAGCTGACGGAGCCGGGCCAGGAGGTCGTCCGTGAGCACGTCACGATCGTCGGACTGCTCAACCTGCCGAGCGAGATGCCGTACCACGCGAGCCCGCTCTACGCCCGCAACGTCCAGGCGCTGCTCAACCACCTCGCGCCCGAGGGCGAGCTGGTGCTCGACTTCGAAGACGAGATCACCGCCGGCGCCTGCGTGACCCGGAAGGAGGACAGGCGAGCGTGACACACGAGCTTCCTGATCGAGCTGACCGTCCTGATCCTCGCCGCCTTCCTCGGCGTCGAGGTGATCTCGAAGGTGCCGACCCTCCTGCACACGCCGCTGATGTCGGGCACGAACGCGATCCACGGCATCGTGATCGTCGGCGCGATCATCGTCGCCGGCATCCCCGGCCAGCCGACCTGGCTGCAGATCGTCTCGCTCGCCGCGGTCGCGCTCGGCACCGGCAACGTCGTCGGCGGCTTCGTCGTCACCGACCGGATGCTCGAGATGTTCAAGCGGCGCAAGCCGAAGCCGGCGGAGGAGACCAAGGAGTGACGCGGTCGGACTGGATCAACTCGCGTACCTGGTCACGATCGTCTCCTTCATCCTCGCGCTGCGCTTCCTCTCCCACCCCGCGCGCGCGCGGTACGGAAACTGGATCGGCGCCTTCGGCATGGCGGTGGCGATCGTCGCCACGTTCTTCCAGCCGGGCCTGAAGAACATCCCCTCGATCCTGATCGTGATGGCGGTCTCGGCGCCGGTCGGGGCGTATGCGGCGCGGGCCGTGAAGATGACCGCGATGCCGCAGATGGTGGCGCTGTTCAACGGCGTCGGCGGCGGGGCGGCGGCGCTCGTCTCGCTCGCCGACTTCCACGACCGCCTGCCGGCGCCCGGCCGGCTCAAGCGACCTCGCGATCCCGATCGTCCTCTCCGCCCTGATCGGCAGCGATCTCGTTCTCCGGCAGCCTGATCGCCTTCGCGAAGCTGCGGGAGCTGATCGGCGGCCGGCCGATCGTCTACCCGGCGCAGAAGCAGGCGAACATCGCCCTGCTCGCCGCGCTCCTCGCCGTCGGCGTCGCGATCACCTTCGCCCGCAGAGGCAGCTGCTCCTGGCCGTGATCATCCTCGGCGCGCTCGCGTTCGGCGCCCTCTTCGTGCTCCCGATCGGCGGCGCCGACATGCCCGTCGTGATCTCGCTGCTGAATGCCTTCACCGGCGTTGCCACGGCCGCCACCGGCTTCGTCCTCCACCAGAACGTCCTGATCGTCAGCGGGATGCTCGTCGGCGCCTCGGGCACCCTGCTCACGCTGATGATGGCGCGCGCGATGGGCCGCTCGGTCGCGAACGTCCTCTTCGGCGCCTTCGGCCAGCTGCAGGTCCCGACGGCGGCGAGGCCGCGGCGGCCGGCGGCGCCGTGCGCTCGACCACGGCCGAGGATGTCGCCGTGATGCTCGCGTACGCCGACCGCGTGATCATCGTCCCCGGCTACGGCCTGGCCGTCGCACAGGCGCAGCACGCCGTCCGCGAGCTCGCTGACCAGCTCGAGAAGCGCGGCGTCGACGTGAAGTACGCGATCCATCCGGTCGCCGGGCGGATGCCCGGCCACATGAACGTCCTGCTCGCCGAGGCGAACGTGCCGTACGACCAGCTCAAGGAGATGGACGAGATCAACCCCGAGTTCGACCAGACCGACGTCGCGCTCGTGATCGGCGCCAACGACGTCACCAACCCCGAGGCGCGCACGAAACGCGCAGCCCGATCTACGGCATGCCGATCCTGAACGTCGACCACGCCCAGAACGTGGTCGTGCTGAAGCGCAGCATGAACCCCGGCTTCGCGGGCATCGACAACCCGCTGTTCGCTCGATCCGAAGACGGTGATGCTGTTCGGAGACGCGAAGTCGTCGGTCGAGAAGCTTGTCGCCGCCGTCAAGTCTCTTTGGTCCCGCTCCTCCGCGCCGCGGACGTCGAGGCGGCGGTCTCGCCCGAGCGGGCGGTCGAGGCCGTGCGCGACGCGTTCGTGGCCTACGCGCGCGGGGAGTGGACGATGCCGCCGAAGGTCTACGTGCCGGCGTACCCGGCCGGCGACTTCCGGGCCATGCCCGCGCACGGCGGCGGCTACGCGCTCCTGAAGTGGGTCAGCTCGTTCCCGGGGAACCCGGCGCGGGGGCTGCCGACCGTGATGGGAATGGTGCTGCTCTCCGACGCGTCCTACGGCCCGCTGCGTCGCGCTGCTCGACGCGGCGGCGCTGACGGCGCTGCGCACCGGGGCCGCGGCCGTGCTCGCAGCCGAGACCCTGGGCGCGACGCGGGAGGCGGCGGCGGTGATCGGCGCCGGCGTGAACGGGAAGGCGGTGGCGCGGACGTTCCTCGCCCGGGGCAGGACGGGTGCTCTGGGACCTCGACCGGCCCGGGCCGAGGCCGCCGCGGAGGAGCTGGGCGCGACGTGCGCCGAGTCGCAGAGGCAGCACTGGCCGCCGACGTGGTCGCGACCGTGACGCCGGGGCAGAAGTCCTGTTCCCCGAGGGGTCGCTCCGCGAGGGCCAGCACGTGAGCCTGATGGGCGCGGACGGGCCCGACAAGGCGAGATCGCTGTCGCCGAGCTGGCGCGCGTGCAGCGTCTTCTGCGACGACTGGGAGCAGGCAAGCCACGCCGGCGACCTCGCCCACGCCGTCGAGGCCGGCCTCGTTTCGCGCGAGAGACGTGACCGAGATCGGCGTCGTGCTGGCAGGCACGGCGGCCGGGCGCCGCTCGGCGAGCGAGATCACGGCCTTCGACTCCACCGGGCTCGCGATCCAGGACCTCGCAATCGCTCTGGCCGCCCTCGAACGAGCAGGCGAGCTGGACCTGCCGGCAATCGATCTCTGACGGAGCGCACCGGCCGGCCGGCAGCTCAGCCCGAGCCGACGTCCAGCAGCGCGCGGCGGACGAGCTCGGCGAGAACATCCCGCTTCCAGGCGCTCTGCGGGTGCCCCGGCAGCCCGTCCAGCGGATCGCCCGGATCCAGCTCGCGCGGGATGTTCGCCACCCCCGCCGCGACCAGGC
>CAVXTD010000046.1:0-110532 GCA_963764565.1 uncultured Actinomycetes bacterium | reverse complement strand
GGCTGCGATAGGGTCCGGCCCCTCGCATGGCCAGGCTCGCTCCGCTCGACCGCCCGTCCGTGACGACCGACCTTTCCGTCGTCGTCACTGTCTTCAACGAGGCGGGATCGCTGGACGAGCTGTACCGGCGCACGGTCGGCGCCCTCGAAGGCCGCGACTTCGAGCTGATCTTCGTCGACGACGGCTCGACGGACGGCTCCTTCGAGCTCGTCGAGCGGCTGCACGCGGCCGACGCGCGCGTCCGCGGTGTTCGCCTCAAGCGCAACTTCGGCCAGCACCCGGCGATGCACGCGGGGCTTGCCCGGGCTCGGGGGGAGATCGTCGTGACGATGGACGGCGACCTCCAGAACCCGCCGGAGGACCTGCCGAAGCTGATCGAGGCGGTCGAGGCGGGGGCCGACGTGGCAAGCGGCCGCCGGGCTGCGCGGCGCGACTCCTGGGGGCGCACGCTCCCCTCGCGGATGATCAACGGGATGCTGCGGCGCTTCACCGGCGTCGCGATCGCCGACTTCGGCTGTGCCTTCAACGCGTACCGCCGCGACGCCCTCGAGCCGGTGCTCGGCGCGATCGGCAAGCAGAAGTTCACCAAGGCCGTCGTCCTGTCGACGGGGGCGAGTGTCGTCGAGGTCGAGGTCGGGCACGCTCCCCGGGCCGGCGCATCCCGCTATTCGCCGCTCCGGCTCGTGCGCACGGCGCTCCACGTCCTCGCCGGCTTCTGGCCGCAGCCGATCCAGTGGGCCGGGCTCGCGCTCGGCGTGGTCTGCACGCTCGGCGCGGCTGCGCTCGGCTGCTGGGGCGTCGTCTACTGGATCGACCGGTCGAACTTCCCCGGCCCGCTCTTCGGCGGCGTCGCCGTCCTCTTCGTCCTCGGCGTGCAGGGCTTCATCCTCGCCCTCGTGGGCGAGTACCTCGGGCGCATCCAGCGCGACGTCGGCGGGCGCCCGCTTTACACGGTCGAGCGAGAGGTATGAAGCACCCGCGACCTGTCCGAACCAGACATGTCCGGTGCCAGGCACCGGACATGTCCTTTCTGGGCGGAGGAAACGGCGCCTTGCAGGCAGTCCTGCGTTCGGACACCTCCCCTCGCGCCACGTCCGGTGCCTGGCACCGGACGTGGGCGGATGGGCCTAGGCGGTAACGTCCCGTCGCGTGGGCCAGAAGCGCGTACTCGTCACCGGCGGCGCGGGGTTCATCTCCTCGACCTTCGTCCGCCACCTGCTCGAGGCGACGCCGTACGAGGTCGTCTCTCTCGACGCGCTCACCTACGCAGGTAATCTCGAGAACCTCGCCGACCTGATGGCGCACCCGCGCCTGTCGTTCGTGCACGGCGACATCCGCGACCGCGAGCTCGTCCGCGACGTGGTCGCCGAGGTGGACGTGATCGTCAACGCCGCCGCCGAGTCGCATGTCGAGAAGTCGATCGAGGAGGGCGCCTCCGAGTTCGTGACCACCAACGTCGAAGGCACCCAGATCCTGCTGGACGCGGTCCGCGACACGCCGGTCGAGCGGTTCATCCTGATCTCGTCGAGCGAGGTGTACGGCACCGCCGAGCGGGCGCCGATGGACGAGGAGCACCCGCTCAACCCGCGCAGCCCCTACGCCGCAACCAAAGCCGGCGCCGACCGGCTCGCATACAGCTACTTCGTCACCTACGGGCTGCCGATCGTGATCGTCCGCCCGTTCAACAACTACGGGCCCCGGCAGCACCCCGAGAAGGTGATCCCGCGCTTCATCACGCAGGCGCTCTCCGACGAGCCGCTGACGATCCACGGCGACGGCCACGCGAGCCGCGACTGGCTCTACGTGAACGACGACGCCGAGGCAATCGAGGCGATCATCGCCGCCGACGTCGACGCGGTCGCCGGCGAGGTCGTGAACGTCGCAACGGGGGTCGACATTTCCGTCTCCGAGATCGCAGATGCAGTGCTCGACGTGCTCGACAAGCCCGCCTCGTTGAAGACGCACATGGACGAACGGCTCGGTCAGGTCGACCGGCACATCGGCTCCACGGAGAAGGCCGAGCGGCTGCTCGGCTGGCGCGCGCAGACATCGTTCGAAGAGGGCCTGAAGCGCACCGTCGAGTGGTATCGCGAGAATGACGCGTGGTGGCGGGGAGTTCTCCAGCGGGACCGCAGCGTCTTCTCGTCCTAGGCGCGGGCGCAGCGCAACTCGGGCTCCTCGAAGCCGCCCGAGCACGGGAGCTCTACGTGATCGCCGTCGATCGCGATCCGTCGGCGCCCGGCTTCCGCTTCGCCGACCGCCGGGCGATCATCTCCGTCGAGGACGAACCCCAGATCGACCGCCTCGCCACCGCCGAGCGGGTCGACGGGCTGATCGCGCCGGGGATCGACTGGCCCGTATCGATCGCGGCACGCATCGCCGAGCGCCTGGCACTCCCCCACCCGATCGACCCCGCCACCGGGGTGCTCGCGACGTCGAAGCTCCGGCAGCGCGAGCGATTCGCCAAGGCCGGCGTCCCCCACCCGCGCCACGTCGTCTGCGCGACCGCCGAGGAGGCGGCCGCCGCCGCGAAAGGCTTTCGCTACCCCTGCGTCGTCAAGGCGCCCGACCGGCAGGGACAGAAGGGCCTCGTTCTCGCCAGGGCCGAGGAGCAGCTCGCCGACGCCTTCGCGCTCGCGCTCGCAGAGTCGCGCTCGAACGTCGTCCTGGTCGAGGAGCTCGTTCCGGGGCGCGAGGTGACGGTGAACGCATTCTCGATCGACGGCCGCTTCACCCCGCTGACCGTGACCGACCGCGTCGTCGCCGAGCCACCCGCCTTTGGCGTCGCGCTCGCACACGAATGGCCGAGCTCACTCGCCCCCGACCAGGTCGGCGAAGCAGTCGACGCCGCGCGGGCCGCGGCCGGAGCAATCGGTGTCCGCGAGGGGCCGACGTACACGCAGGTTGTTGTCGGTGAGCAAGGCGCGCACGTCGTCGAGCTGGCCGCGCGGCTGGGCGGTGGCCACGACGCGGAGCTCTGCGCTGCCGCGCTCGATGTCGATCTGAACGCTCTTGCCCTCTCGGCGGCGCTCGGCGAGAACGTCGTCGAGGAGTGGCTCCGCCCGGTCGACGGCGCCGGCGGAGCGTGCGTTCGCTTTCTCGTGCCCGAGCCGGGCGTGCTCGAGCAGGTCACCGGCGTGGAAGACGCGGAGGCGCTCGATGAGGTCGTGTGGGTGCGCGTGTACCGAGAGCCCGGCGCGGTTCTCGGCCCGTTGCGCCGTGGGTCGGACCGAGCCGGGGCGGTCCTCGCCCTCGGTGCGAGCCGAGAGGAAGCGGTGGAGCGCGCTGGGCGGGCGGCGGACTGCGTACGCTTCGTCACTGCCGATGCCGCCGAAGCTGTCCACTAGGAGAACCTCCTTTCTCGGGTTCCAGCCGCCCGCGGTCGGCGAGGAGGAGGTCCAGGCGGTGGCGGCAGCGATCCGCTCGGGCTGGCTGACCACGGGGCCGCGCGCGGAGGAGCTTGAACACCGGTTTGCCGAGTACGTCGGGGCGAAGCACGCCCTCGCCGTCTCGTCGGGGACGGCGGCGATGCACCTTGCCCTCGTCGCGCTCGGGGTCGGCCCCGGCGACGAGGTGATCACCACACCGATCACCTGGCCGGCGACGGCGAACGTGATCGTCCACACCGGGGCCACACCCGTCTTCGCCGACGTGCGCGACGCCGACCTGAACATCGACCCCGACCGGGTCGCCAGGCTGGTCACGCCTCGGACGAAGGCGATCATGCCCGTCCACCTCTACGGCCAGCCGGCAGATCTCGATCCCCTCTGGGCGCTCGGCCTGCCCGTCGTCGAAGACGCCGCCCACGCGGCCGAGAGCGAGTACCGCGGCCGCAAGATCGGCGGGCTCTCGGACGCCACGTGCTTCTCGCTGTACGCGACCAAGTCGATCGCGGCCGGCGAGGGTGGCATCGTGGCCACGAACCGCGACGACCTCGCGGAGGCGATTCGCGGGCTGACGATCATGCGCCGCGGCCACGGCTCGCTCTACGACATCGCCGTGCCCGGCTACAAGGCGAACCTCTCTGACGTTCTCGCGGCGATCGCGCTCTGCCAGCTGGCGAAGGTCGAGCGGCACCGCGCGCTGCGGCTGCGGCAGGCTGAGCTCTACGACGCAGCCGTGGCCGAGCTGGACGGGATCGAGCCGGTCGCAGCCGACCCGCGCGACACACACGCCCGGCATCTCTATGTCGTCCGCGTCGACGCCCAGCGTGCCGCCGCGACCAGGGACGCCTACCGCGAGGCGCTGACCGCCGAGAACATCGGCACGAGCGTCCACTTCCTGCCGGTGCACCGGCTGAGCGCGTACCGGGAGCGGTATCCGGGGCAGCCGCCGCTGCCGGTCGCCGAGCGCGCAGGCTCCGAGGTGCTGTCGCTGCCGCTCTCGCCCGCCCATTCGGAGCAGGACATCCAGGACGCGGTCGACGCCCTGCGCCGCGTGCATGCGTCCTTCACCGCGTGAGGAAGCGGCTGATCCGGGTCGCTGCGACCTTGGTCGTGACCGGGCTGTGCGGCGCGTACATCATCTGGAAGATCGACGTCGGCCAGACGCTCGACGTGCTTCGCGACGCCCGGCTCGGCTACTTCCTCGGCGCGGTCGGGATCATGGTCGTGACCGTGCTGCCGATGGCGTGGCGCTGGCAGCGCCTGCTCGCCGGACGCGGGATCCACGACAACCTCGGCTGGCTGACCCGCGCGTACTTCACCGCCTACACCGCCGGCCAGGTGCTGCCAACGTCGATCGGCGGAGACGCGATGCGCATCTTCGAGACGACCCGCCGCCATCCTGGGCACGGCGGCCCGGTCGCAGGCTCGGTGCTGCTCGAGCGCGCCCTCGGCGGCGCGGCAACACTCGCTCTCGCCGCAGTCGGGTTCGTGCTCGCGATCGGCCGGTACGACGTCGGAGCGTACATCTGGGTCGAGCTCGGCTTCGTCGTCGCGACAGTCGTCCTCGGCATCGTCCTCTTCTCGAGCCGGATGCGCGGGCCGCTGAGGCTGAGCGTGCCGCTGGTGCGCCGCCTGCGGCTGGAGCGGCCGCTGCGCGCCGTGTACGAGGGGATCCACGCATACCGGGGCCACCCGTGGCTCCTGCTCGGCGTCTGCGTCCTCACGCTCGGGGTGCAGGCGGTGCGCGTGCTCGCGATCTGGCTGGCGGCCAAGGCGGTCGGTGTCGATCTCTCGCCGCGCGTCTACTACGTGATGGGGCCGCTGCTCTTCCTCGTCATGCTCGTGCCGTTCACGATCAACGGGCTCGCCGTGCGCGAGGCGTTCTTCGTCAGCTTCCTTGGCAAGCTGGGTGTCGGCGCCGACGCTGCATTCGCCACCGGCTTCCTCTTCTTCGTCGTCACCATTGCCCTCTCGCTGCCCGGCGCCGCGATCCTCGCCTGGGAAGGTTTGCGGGGCTCGGCGCGGCCGCGACTGGATCATGGCGCCGGGTGACGTGACGGCCGTGACGGTGACCTTGAACGGGCTGCCGTGGATCGACCAGTGCCTGGAGAGCCTTCGCGGCGTCGAGACGATCGTCGTCGACCACGGCTCCACCGACGGCACGGTCGACCGCGTCCGCGAGCGGTTTCCGGACGTGCGTGTGATCGAGCAGGAGAACAGCGGATACGGCGCTGGGTTGAACGCCGGGATGCGTGTCGCCTCGGGCCGCTACTACCTCGTCGTCAACTCGGACGCGTGGGTCGTGGGCGACGCGGTCGAGCGGCTCGTCTCCTTCGCCGACGGGCATCCCGACGCGGCGGTGGTCGCCCCCCGCCTCTCCAATCCGGACGGCACGTTGCAGCGCTCCGTGCGCGGCTTCCCCACCCTCTGGCGGCTGGCGACGGAGTACCTCTTCCTCCGCAAGCTGGCCCCCCGTTCGCGCATGCTCAACGCCTTTTACGCCGGCGACTTCGGCCACGACGAGGCGCGCGAAGTCGACTGGGCGATGGCGGCCTGCCTGTTGATCCGGCGCGACGCAGCGGATGCGGTCGGGCTCTTCGACGAGCAGTTCTTCATGTTCAGCGAGGAGACCGACCTGCTCTACCGATTCCGAGCCGCCGGCTGGAAGGTCTGGTTCCTCCCCCAGGCCGAGGTCGTGCACGTCGGCGGGGCGACCCACGGCGGGCGAATGTTCGTCGAGAACGTGCGCAGCCAACTGCGCTTCTTTGCCAAGCACCGAGGACCGCGTGAGTCCGCCCGCGCCCGCCGGCTGCTGATCGTCGCACTCCGCCTCCGGGGACTTCTCTTCCGCGGCGAGCGGGGGCGAATGTACCGGGAGGCGGCCCGCTCGCTCAGATGAGGCGCGTGCCCTGGGAGCTGGCGGCTCTGCCGGCGCTGGGAGTCGCCCGCCTCCTTCCGGAGACGGGCTGGGGCCTTTGGGCTCGGCTGGCAGCGGCGACAGCGTGCCTGCTGCTACCCGGCGCTCTGATCGCACGAGCGCTGCGGACACCCGGCTTCTCGGCGGCCCTGGCGTGGAGCCTGGGCGCACTCTTCTGCGCCACGGCGGTCGTGTTCGCCGTGCACTCGTCCCTGTCGCTTGCCCTGATCCTGCTCGGGGCGATCACCGCGGGAGCCCTCGCAGCAGCAGCCCTTCGGCCAAGTAACACAATGTTACAAGGCGATTCCCCGGCTCGAACAGGGCGCCTGGGAGCAAGTAACACAGTGTTACTTGCCTGCGGCGGTCGCGGTCGCGGGGATCGGGTTCGGGATTGCGCTCTGGTTCCTGACCCGGCACCTGGCGGGAGGGGACGACCTCTTCCATCTCGCCCGCGTTCGCAAGCTCGACGACTTCGGCGGACTGTCTCTGCGGAGCGTGGACGAGTTCCGCGACGGCGGCCTCCACCCCGGGTATGCGTTCCCACTCTGGCATGCCCTCCTCGCGCTCATCGCCAGGCTCGCGAGGAGTGGACCCCGCCGCGGTCGTCCTCCACGAGGCGAGCGTGCTCGTGCCCGCCGCGTTTCTCGTCGCCTGGGAGTCGGGCAGAGAGGTCTTCCGCTCGGTCTGGGGCGGGCTCGCCGTCCTCGTCGCCCAGGTTGGGATGTTCGCGCTCGCCGCCGGTAGCGGCGGCTCGTACACGTCGCTCGCGCTGCCGGCGACCGCCGCCCGCCAACTCCTTGTTCCCGTGGTGATCGCCCTCTTCTTCGCCTACGTCGGGAAATGGTCGTGGACCGGGCTCGCCGCGGTCGGGGCCGCAAGCGGGTCGCTCGCGCTCGTGCACCCGACCTACGCCCTCTTCGTGCTGATCCCGCTGGGCGGCTACGTCGTCGCGCGGGCCCTCCTCGCCCGAACCGAGCTGGTCGAAGGTGTCGCCGGTCTCGTCGCAGTCGTCCTGCCCGCCGCCGCGGTTGCCCTCTGGCTGCGGCCGATCGCCAGGGAGACGGCCTCGGTCAATCCCTCCGCCACAGAGGTGCAGCGGGCGCTCGGCCACTACAAGGGGCAGCTCGACGTCTTCTCGGACGGAAGCTACCGGCTCGCCCCGGAGGTCTTCGCGCGCACCGGCGCCGTCGCGGTCGCCGCCCTCTTCGCGGTTCCGCTCGCCGTACTCGCCGCCAAGCGACGCTGGGCGGCCTTCGTGCTCGGCGGCTTCCTCGCCGTCCTCGTACTGATGCTCGTGCCGTCGCTCTTCACCCGTTTCGCCGACGCCGTCTCGATCTCGCAGGCGCGGAGGGCGGCCGGGTTCGTCCCCTTCGGCTTCGCCGTCGCGGGCGGTGCAGCCGTCCTCGCCCGCCTGCTGCGGATCGGAGCGCTGCCGGTCGCACTCGGCGCAGGCATCGCCTTTCAGCTCGCCTATCCCGGCGACTTCGGGTATGCGCTCGATCGGGGCGGCCTCTCGCTCGCGACGTGGATCGCGCTGTTCGGAGGAGCGGCCGCGCTCGCCGTCGGAATCGCCCTGCCGCGCCGCCTCGGCGAGTTCGACCGCGTCGGCCCGATCGCCGCCCTGACGGCCGCGCTCGTCGTGCTGCCCGTTGCGCTGCACGGCTTCACGCACTGGGACGAGCGGCCGGTCGCCGGGAAGGAGCTGACGCCGGGACTCGTCGCGGCGCTGCGAACGCAGGTGCCGAAGCGGGCGGTGGTCTTCTCGGACGACGCGACGAGCTACCGGATCGCCGCGCTCGCCCCCGTCTACGTCGCGAACGCACCGCCGGGTCACGTCGCCGACACGAAGGCGAACCGGCCGTACGAGCGCCGCGACGATGCGCTCGCGTTCTTCCGGACGGGAGCTCTGGCGATCCCGCGGCGCTACGGCGCGGGTTGGCTCGTCGTCGACCGCGCGCGCTCGAAGCTGAAGCTCGACCTGCCACGCGCGTATGCGGATGCGAGCTACGTCCTCTACCGTCTTGCGCGGTGAAGGTCCTGATCGTCTCCCTCTACTTCCCGCCCGCCGGCGGCGGCGGCGTGCAGCGCACGCTGAAGACGGCCGCGCACCTGCCGGCGCTGGGGATCGAGACCCACGTGCTCGCCCCGGACGACCCCAAGTGGGTACACCGAGACGACGACCTCGAGCCGCCGACACAGGCATGGGTTCACCGCGCGCGCTACGTCGGTCCGCGCGGTCGCCTGCCGGCGCACGAGCTGCACGGGAAGACGGGCCTGGAGCGGGCCGGAACCCACGCGCGCCTGTTCGGACGGCGGCTGCTGCTCCCCGACGAGAACGTGCCCTGGAACCTGACCGCAATCCCGGCCGCCATCAGGATCGCGCGCAGCGAGGCGATCGACGTCGTGCTGACGACCTCCCCACCCAGCTCCGTCCATTTCGTCGGTGCCGCGGTGAAGCGCGCGACCGGAGCGCGCTGGGTGGCGGACCTGCGCGATTCGCTCGTCGCCCACCAGCACCGCCGAGCCGAGCGAATGCTCGTCCGGATCAAGGAGAAGGGCGAGCACGGCGTCGCCACCCTGGTCGCCCGCTATGCGGACGCGATCGTCACGGCAGCCGAGGCGATCGCGGACGAGACTCGTGCGCTCGGCCCCCGAGGCGCGGTGACGACGATCGAGAACGGCTCCGATTTCGACGACTTCGCCGGTCTCGAGCATCACCACTCGCCCCGCTTCCGGCTCACCCACACGGGCAGCTTCTTCGGTCGGCGCGACCCCCGCCCGTTCCTGAGCGCACTCGCCGAATCGGGTCTCGACGTCGTCACACGATTCGTCGGAGACTTTCGCCCAGCCGATCGCGAGTGGGCCGACGGCCTTGGGCTCGGTGACCGGCTCGAGCTGATCCCCTACGTTCCCCGGCGGCGCTCGCTCGAGCTCCAGCGAGACTCCGAGGCACTGCTGCTGCTGGTCCCGGAAGCAGGTGGCCGTGGCCGCGGCGTCCTTTCCGGGAAGGTGTTCGAGTATCTCGCGGCGGAGCGGCCGATTCTCGCCGTCGTTCCCCCCGACGGCGCGGCGGCGGCGCTGATCCGGGAGACGGGAGCCGGCGTGGTCGCGGCGCCTGAGGATGTGCGCGAGATCCGGGAGGCGCTCGAGAGCCTGCACACCCGCTGGCGGGAGGGACGACTCGACGGCGCGCCGCTCGCTCCGGACGTACGCCGGAGGCTCTCGCGCGAGGCGCGCGTCGAGGAGCTGGCCGACCTGCTCAGGGCGCTCACGTGAGCATCACGCGCTTTCTCTTTCTCGCGACGGTCTTCTCCGTCACCTTCGAGAAGGTGCACTGGAACGTCGCCGGGGCCGTCAGCCTCGCGGACGTACTGGCGATCGCCTTTCTCGCGATGTGGTTGCTCGAGCGGCTGGCGTTTCGCGACCGCCGGCTCGCGCTCACCTCGGCGATCGTCGCCTGCTTCGGGCTCGCTTTCCTGCTCGTCTATCTGCTCGGCTACTACGCGATCGATTCGGCAGACGGAAGCAGCCAGTTCGCGAAGGGAATCTTCAAGTGGGCGATCCACATCCTCTTCCTGCTCGCCGGCGTCTCGTACCTGGCGAGGCGCTCGGAGCGCTTCTACTGGCAGACGATCGGCATCTTCACCGGCGGGCTCGTCTTCAACGCCGCCTACGGGGTGCTCCAGCTCGTCGCCGCCCAGGGCGGCCGCAACCTCGACAGCGCAGTGCTTTCGCCGCTGACCGGCGGCGCGAGCTCGATCAACATCTACGGCGCGGTCGGGGGCCAGAGCGTCTACCGGCCGAACGCGCTCACGGGCGACCCGAACCACCTCGGGATCATGCTGATCGTGCCGCTCCTCGTCCTGCTACCCGTCTATCTGCGGATCGGGCGCCGCCACCGGTTGCGCCGCCAGCTCGCAGTCGTCCTCGCGTTCCTGCTGATCGTCGAGCTGGCGACGCTCTCGCGAAGCGGATTGCTCGGGCTGGGCACCGGCCTGCTCGTGCTGGCGGCGCCGTACCGCCGGAGGCTGCTCTCGCGCGAGCTGCTCGTTCCACTCGCCGCCGCGCTCGGGCTCGTCGGAATCGTCATCCTCTCGCGCTTCCACTTCTTCGAGACGGTGATCCGCTCGCGGTTCCAGACGGGCGGCGGCTCCACCTCGGCGCACTTCGGCGTCTACGACTTCGTTCCCAACGTGCTCTCCTCCCACCCGCTCTTCGGGCTCGGCTTCAACAACTTCTCCGTCTACTACGAACTGGTCACGGGCAAGACGAACTGGGGGCCACACTCGTTCTACGTCGCGCTGCTCGTCGAGACGGGGCTCGTCGGAACGATTGTCTTCGCCGTCTTCCTCTGGTACCTCTTCCGCCGGCTGCACGCGGCGCGGGCGCTCGGGAGGCTGCTGACGGCGGCCGGCGACCCGGCAGCCGCACGGGTGCGCCCGCTGGCGTGGGGGCTGACGGCTGCTCTCGCCGGCACGCTCGCTGCGAACGTCTTCTACCTGACGATGACCTTCTACTACTTCTACCTGCTCGTGGCGTTCACGCTCGCACTGCCGATCGTCTTCCGACCCGGCCGGGCCCGCCGGGGCTAACGCCCACGCGATCGTGCGTTGAACCCCTCCGCACGAGTCGATCGCCTGCCGGTACGTGTCGCGGGCGCGGAAGCGGGTCACGTTCGCTCTACCGAAACCAGGGTTTGGGTATCCGCTAGATCGCCTCGTACGTCCGCTCGCTCGGGCGGCTCCGGGCCTGGGTTGACCGCGAGTCGACCCGAGAGGGCCGCGTGATCGGAGAGCGCTCGGGTGGCAAGATCGGAGCGATGCCGTAGTTCGTCCGAGTTGCCGCCGCCGGACGTTTCGTTAGGCTCCTGCCATGCGGTCGATCGGCATCTTCCGTCGGAGTGCTGCGCCGAGCGAGCCTGACCTGAGCGAGGCTCAAGAACGGATCCTCGACGGCCTCAGGCACGACGGCGTGGCCGTAGCGACGTTCAACGAGATCGTGGACGACGCCGCGCTCTGGTCGGAGCTCGAGCAGGACATTGCCGGCTTCGTCGACGAGACCGAGCGAATCCTGCCGACGCTGAGCCCCGCGGAGATCGCGGCCGCGTTCGAAAAGTCCTTTCTCGTCCGGCGGCTCCGCAAACGGAAGGACGATCGCAAGGCGCGGATGGCGTTGCTCGGCCCGAGCGATCCCTGGGTGCGGATGGGCGTGTCCTCAAGTGTCCTCGGCATCGTCAACGCCTACCGCGGCGCGATGATGCGGCTCGTCGACCTTGACAACTGGTACACGATTCCGAGCGCAGACGCCGATGCCCGCATTGCCTCACAGCAGTGGCACCGCGACCCGTGGGAGGACCACATCCTCAAGGTCTTCACCTACTTCTCGAACGTCGACACCGGCGCGGGCCCGTTCGAATACGTCCGCGGCAGCGCTCCGGGAGGCAAGTACGGCTCGCTCTGGCCCTGGGAGGAGAACGGCATCTATCCGCCGCCGGACGAGTTCGCGCAAGCGATCGACGGGCGGGACTGCGTATCGCTGACCGGGCCTCCGGGAACCATGATCTTCTGCAACACGGCCGGCTTCCATCGCGGCGGCTTCGCCCTGACGACGCCGCGTGTGCTCTGCTACCACACGTACATCTCGGCCGCCGCCCAGGAACGCCACCCCAGGAAGTTCGAGGTCGATTGGTCCGGCGCCGCAGACGACCTGCCGGCCGAGTCTCGCTACGCCCTCGAATAGCTCGCTCGGCTCTCAACCGTTCCAGGCCCACCGTCGAGCTCGGCAGCGGGATCCGCCGCTTCGAGGAGATCGTGCCGTCGGCGATCCTCACCGACGTGGAGCCGACCGACGACGAACTGGAGCTCGTAATGGAACACCGTCGGCGCGATCACGATCCAGAGGTCCTCGTCGTCGGGCGGGAGGACGATCCAGGTCGGGATCAGGACGACCGTCGTCAGCAAGACGAGACCGACGCCGATCGCCCAGCGCGGGCGAGAGAGCATGGAGGCTGCTGCGCGACGCTCCGGTACGAATGTGGAGGCGAGCAACCCGCACTAGGCTAGCGCCCGGAGTGAAGGTCGCAGTCCTCGCAACGTCGTATCCGCGAACCGCGCAGGACACGGCCGGCCGCTTCGTCGCCGATGCCGTCGAGCACCTTCGCGAGGCGGGGATCGAGGTGACCGTCGTCTCACCGGCATCGTTCCGGCACTTCGGCATCGCCTACGGGTACGGAGTGCTCGGCAACCTTCGCCGGCGGCCGTGGCTGGCCCTGCTCGCTGCCGGCGATGCTCGCGTCGTTCACGCGTGCGGCGCGCCGGGCGGCCCGCGACGCCGATCTGGTGCACGCACACTGGCTGCCCGTCGGCGCGGTCGCCCTGTTGACGCGGGAAGCCCTTCGTCGTGCAGCTCTGGGGGACCGACGCCGAGCTCGCGCGGCGGGCACCTGCGATCGCCGCGCTGGATCCTGCGCCGGGCCCGCCTTTCGATCTGCGCGTCGCGTGCGCTCGCCGACGCAGCCCGCACGCTCGGCGCACGCGAGGTCCGGCTGATCCCGAGCGGTGTCGAGTACCCGAGCTGGTGGCCGAGCCCGAGGAGCCGCCCTTCGTCCTCTACGCCGGGCGCCTCTCCGAGGAGAAGGGCGTCCTCGAGCTGATCCGCGCCGCCAGCGGCCTGAACCTGGTCGTCGCCGGCGACGGGCCGCTGCGCGAGCGGGTTCCCGGGGCCCTCGGCTTCGTCACGCACGACGAGCTCCTCCGCCTCTACGAGCGCGCGGCGGTGATCGTCTGCCCCTCCCGGCGCGAGGGCTTCGGCGTCGTCTGCGCGGAGGCGATGGCGCACGGCCGCCCGGTCGTCGCCACGTCGGTCGGTGGGCTTCGCGACCTCGTCGTCGACGGCGAGACCGGGCTGCTCGTGCCGCCGGGCGACGTCCCCGCCCTCCGCGCGGCGCTCGAGCGCGTGCTCGGCGATCGGGAGCTCCGCCGCCGGCTCGGACGGGCAGGGCGGGCGCGGGCCCGGAAAGCGTTCTCCTGGGACGATGCCGTTCGGCTGACCGTGCAGGCCTACGAAGACGCGCTCGGCAGGGATCGGCTGGACAGCTGAGCCCGCCACCGCCGCGCGACGGCCCTGTGCTCCCGGCACGACGAGGAAGGCGAGCGAGAGGAAGAGTGTCGACGCCGAGAGCCGTGCCCGCCACGCAGGCCGAGGTCCGGCCCGCGGCGGCCTGCGAGGCCTCGCCGTCCGCTCAAGGTCGGAGGAGCGAGGCGGGCCGGATAGCCCGCTTCACAAGCACGAGCTGCTTCGTGTTCGGGTTCCACGTGTCGAACCGGTCTGTGGCGGTGAGAAAGCGGTCGACGGCGGGTCGCACGCCGCCGGCGTCGGAGCCGATGTAGTCGTCGACGACGATCACTCCTCCGTCGACGAGCCGGTTGCCGAAGTAGTCGAGGCAGTCGAGCGTCGGCTCGTACAGGTCGGTGTCGACGTGCACCAGGCGGTAGCGCTGGTCGGCCAGAGTCGGCTTGACCTTGGCGAACTCGCCCTTGTGCACCGTGACCAGCCCGAACACTGAGAGGTAGGCAGCGACGTCCTCGTAGCTCGTCTCGGTGAACAGGCCTGCCTCCCGGTGGATATCGCTGTCGTGCTCGGAGATCCGCCCGGATGGGTGGCCCTCGAACGTGTCGATCACCTCCATGCGCACCTCGTGCCCGGCGTGCTCGAGCAGCGAGGAGGCGATGAAGTAGGCGGTGCCGCCGCGGAACGTGCCGACTTCGGCCGCCGCTCCTTCGAGCAGCGCCACGTTGCGCGCCGCCTGCCAGAAGATCCAGAGCCGGTCGCGACCCAGCATCGTCCGGCCAATGCCCTTGACCCGGCCGGCCGCCTCGAGGAACGCCGGCTCGTCGTAGGGAAGCTCGCGGGGCGCGGCCGCCGCAAGCTGCTTGCGGAGGGCAGTCATTTCCTTCTCGATCACGCGCATGCTCCGCACGATTTGGGGATCCGTACGCAGGGCTCGCAGGGCTCGTCGGGCAAAACCCGCGGTGGGGCGCTTGGGCGAAGGGCTCATCGCGCGGCAATCTCGAGTTGCTTCGTGCGCGGGTTCCACGACTGAACGTCGTCGACCTCGGCCAGGTAGGTGTCGTGCGCACGACGGATGACGGGGCAGCTGTGCTTGTCGTAGTCGTCGGCTCGGATCACGCTCGCCATCATGCCAGTGGCCCTGGCGGATCCGGGCCGGCCACGAACGGTGGGGCGACTCCCGCTTGAGCTACGCTTATCCGCCGTGAGGGCGCGCGAGCTGACGATCGACGGCGTCCGGATCGCCGACGACACCGATTGCTGGGTGATCGCCGAGATCGGGCACAACCACCAGGGCTCGCTCGAGAAGGCGAAGCAGCTCTTCGCCGAAGCGGCGCGCTGCGGCGCCAGTGCGGTCAAGCTCCAGAAGCGCGACAACCGGTCGCTCTACACGCGCGAGTTCTTCAACAAGCCGTACGAGAACGAGAACAGCTACGGCCCGACCTACGGGCTGCACCGTGAGGCGCTCGAGTTCGGCCGCGCCGAGTACCAGGAGCTGAGGGCCTACGCGACCGAGCTCGGGATCACCTTCTTCGCCACCGCCTTCGACTTCGCGAGCGCGGAGCTGCTCGCCGATCTCGACATGCCCGCCTACAAGATCGCCTCGGGCGACCTGACGAACACGCCGCTCCTCCGCGCCGTCGCCGAGATCGGCAAGCCGATGATCGTCTCCACCGGCGGGGGCACGCTCGACGACGTCCGCCGAGCCTACGAGGCGGTCGCCGAGATCAACCCGCACGTCGCGCTGCTCCAGTGCACCGCCGGGTATCCGGCGGAGTGGGCGGAGCTCGACCTGCGCGTGATCGACACCTACCGGCAGCTCTTTCCCGGAGGTCGTCGTCGGCTACTCCGGGCCACGACAACGGAATCGCGATGCCCGTCGCCGCCTACGTGCTCGGCGGCCGGATCGTCGAGAAGCACTTCACGCTCAACCGCGCGATGAAGGGCACCGACCACCGGTTCTCGCTCGAGCCCGTCGGGCTGCGCAAGCTCGTGCGCGACCTCCGGCGGACACGCGTCGCGCTCGGAGACGGAACGAAGACTCCTTACCCGAGCGAGGCCGACCCGATCACGAAGATGGGCAAGAAGATCGTCGCCGCGCGACCCTCCCTGCCGGCCACGTGCTCCGCCGAGAGGACCTGGCGCTGAAGTCGCCGGGCGACGGGCTGCCGCCGTACGAGCTCGACGCGGTGATCGGCCGGACGCTCCGTCACCCGCTCGCCGAGGACGCCGCGCTCACGTTCGACGATCTCGAGGAGCTGCTGCCGGGGACGCTCGAGCCGGCGCGCGTGCCCGCGCACGCCGACGATGAGCGCTGACGCCCTCGCGGGCCGCGTCGCGATCGTCACCGGAGCGCTCGGAATCCTCGGCCCCGTATGGGTCGAGGCGCTTGCCGGGGCGGGCGCGACGGTCGTCGGGCTCGACCTGCGCGAGGCCGAGGGCGTGCTCCGTGCCGACGTCACCGACCGCGCCTCGCTCGAGCGCGCGCTCGCCCGGGTGCAGGACGAGCACGGAGCACCGTCGGTCCTCGTCAACAACGCCGGCATCGACGTTCCGCCCGGGCCGGCCGGCGACGCGCCGTTCAAGCGGACGCTCGACGTCAACGTCGCCGGCGTCTACAACGCGACGCAGGTGTTCGGGCAGGCGATGTGCGCGTGCCGGTCGCGGCTCGATCGTCAACATCGGCTCGCTGTACGCCTCGATCGCGCCGATCCCGTCCTTCTACGACCACCTCGACCCGCCGTTCACGAAGCCGGCCGCCTACGGCGCCTCGAAGGCGGCGGTCGTCAACCTGACCCGCTACTTCGCCCGGCTCTGGGGGCCGCACGGCGTGCGGGTGAACGCCCTCTCGCCGGGCGGCGTTCGCGGCGAGCCAGGATCGCGGAGTTCGTGCGCAAGTACTCGGAGCGCGTCCCGCTCGGGCAGGATGGCGGAGCCCGAGGACCTCGTCGGGCCGCTGCTCTTCCTCGCCTCGGACGCGTCGCGGTACGTGACTGGACACGAGCTCCGTGTCGACGGAGGATTCACGGCCTAGTTGGACACTTGGGTACGATTTCGCGGTTGCTCACGCGAACCGGACGTTCGAAGCGGCGCGAGCACATTCTCGCCTGTGCCGCCGGATTCACCTCATGGGTCGCCCTGGCGCTCGCGCTTGCCGCAATCGGCACTCTCGATGCCCTGACGAGGCTGCTGACCGACCACAACAGCTTCAGCGACGGCGGATACGTGGTCATGGCTCTGGCGTGGTTGACGCTCGCCGGCTGGGCTGCCGCGCGCGGGTTCGACAAGTTGCCGACCCGCGGGCCAGGTATCCGCAGAGGTTGGTTCGTTGCGGTGCTTCTGCTTTCGGCGCTCCCGTATTCCGCCGTGGCTGAGAGCGACCTCGGCTACGTGTTGAACGGTCTCCTCGTCTCGGTCACAGCAGCGTTCGCGCTGACGCGGACGAGAGGCTGGGCGCTACCTGGGCTGCTCCAGCCGCACGTGGAGGTTGCCGGTCTCAGAGGGGGCGACGCCTCGGCTCGGGCGTTCGCGGCCGCAAGCGAGGAGTTGAGGGCGAGGAGGCGCTTCTTTCGGGAGGCGGCCGCGCTGACGCCGTACGTGGCCGTCGAGGCCGACGACCAGCGGTTCTTCATCAGGACGGAGGACAAGGCGCTCGGAAGCGGGCTGTTCGCGAGGAGGGCCCGCGGAGACATGCGCTGTCTCGCAACGGCGGTGCGCCTGCTCGAGCAGGCCGGGCTGACGCACGCCGGCTCAACGTTCGTCGACGTCGGCGCGAACATCGGCACGACGACGGTGGCCGCGCTCGCACGCCACGATTTCGCGCGCGCAATCGCGCTCGAGCCCGCGCCGGTCAACGCCCACACGCTGCGCCTGAACGTCCTCGAGAACTGCCTCGAGCCGGTCGTCTCGGTGCTCGAGGTTGCGGCGTCGAATAGCACCGGAGAGAGGCTGCTGGTCCTGTCGCCTTCGAGCAGCGGCAAGCACGCGGTCGCGTCGATGCTGCCGGGCGCCGCGGCCAGCACCGTCACCGTCTCGGCGGTGACGCTCGACGAGCTCGTCGCGGGGGGCGTCGTCAACCCGGGCGACGTCGGGCTCCTCTGGATCGACACGCCCAGGCACGAGTTGAAGGTATTGGCCGGCGCATCCGTCCTTCTTGACGCCGGCGTCCCGGTCGTAACCGCGCTACGCGGGTATCGTCGAGAGGCAGCGGCATCGCTGCTCCGAATCTTCGCCGGGTACACTCACTTTGCCGACCTCCGCACCGAACGGCGCCTCCGAACGGACCTCGACGGCCTCTTGGCGTCGGTTGGGACGCGGACGACCGATCTGCTCGCGATTCGAGCATCCGGCCGGGACCGGCTCGTCCTGACCGGTGGCGGCATAGGCGGATCGCCTGGCGCTCCTGAGTACTACTAGAGCCGTCTCATCTGCGTCCGGCTGAGATCTTCCGGGCCTCCGCCGGGGCCGGCGCGAAGCAGTCGGTCGCGCGGATTCCCCGGGCGTGTGATCACGCGCAGCACGGGGCGCCAAAAGAGCCTCTGAGCCGCGCGTCCCGTCCATCTCCGTGCGACCTTCGCGACCGCGGTCCGGAGAAGCCGCTTTCGCGAGCGCCGAAGGACCTTGCGTGCGATCTTGAGCAGCCGCAAGAATCGCGACCCGAGCCTACGCGCGAAGACCCGGTAGTGCATCGCGAGAGCCTAGCCACAGGCTCTTCCGTGGCGGCGGTGGGCTAGGCTGGCGTCACGATGACGGCGACGGCCATGGGCACCGTTACTCACGACGGTCTCGGCGCCGCCGAGTTGACGATTTGCGTGGTTACGTTCGGCGATAGGCCACTGCTCGAGCTCAACATGGAGCTGACGGAGCGGCTGAACGACGTGCGCCCGGTGTGGCGCATGATTCGAAACCGCCCTCTTCAGGAGGAAGATCTGCGGGGGCGAGAACACCTGGCGTTCGAGATGCTCGAGGGTCCAGAGCTTCCCGAGAGCCTCCACGACTCGAAGATGCGCGCGAGTTACCACCACGCACTCGGGCTGGCGGTCGCATCGAGTCGCCTCGACACTCGCTATCTCCTCTACCTCGATCCGGATTGCTTCATCGTCAGACGAGACTGGATCCGGGAGGTTCTCGAGCAGATGGAGCGCGAGGATCTGTCGTTCTTCGGAGTGCCCCATCACCCCCGCTCCGTGTCCAAGTATCGGTACTTCCCCTGCGCAGTGTGTCTCATCGTCGACACGCGGAGCGTCGACGTGGCGGAGCTCGATTGGACACCTGAGACCGAGCCGGCTCCCTACGCCGGCCGGCGAAGCTGGTTCGACGCCCTCCTCGCGAGCTACCTTCGCAAGAGGTACGCGTTCCGCCTCGAGGGCGATCTCTCCCTGGACACCGGGTTCCGCGTCTACCGCCACTATCGTGGGATCACTCGCTCGGAATGCGTGCAGCCTGTGGTGCGTCCCGAGCATCTGCGGCGCAAGCTGAGCCCGCCGAAGCAGCGCGTGCTCGAGAAGGTTCTGCCCGATCGGTATTGCCTGCTTCCGAAGCGGCCGGGCTTCTTCACGGACGAGGGCTTCGCTGCTCGCGGCTACGCCGATACGGCCGCTCTGGGGTGCGAGGAGTTCATGTGGCGAGGTGAGCCTTTCGCGCTCCACCTTCGCGGGGCACCGGCGCTCGCCACCGACCTGGACCGCGTGCGCGAGGTTCTCGCACAGTTCCCATGACCGGCCTGAGCGAGAAGCGCATCCTCGTCACCGGTGGCACGGGCTCCTTCGGGAACTTCATCGTCCACCGCCTGCTCGACCTTGGCGTAGGCGAGGTGCGCGTGCTCAGTCGCGACGAGAAGAAGCAATACGACATGCGGATCTTCTACGGCAACCGGCCGGACCTCTCGCTCGTGATCGGGGACATCCGGGACGCGCGAGCCGTAGACGACGCGGTGGCCGGGGTCGACATCGTCATTCAGGCAGCCGCGCTGAAGCAAGTACCGACGTGCGAGCAGTTTCCGATGGAGGCCGTCAAGACGAACGTGTCCGGCGCGCGCAACGTCGCCGAGGCGGCCCTTCGCCACGACGTCGAGACGGTAGTCGCGATCAGCACGGACAAGGCCGTCAAGCCCGTCAATGTCATGGGCATGACCAAGGCGCTCCAAGAGCGGATCTTCCTGCGTGCGAACGATGGGAGGACGGCCGGCAGAACGCGCTTTTCCGTCGTCCGCTACGGCAACGTGCTCCGTTCGCGCGGCTCCGTCGTACCGTTCTTCCGCGGCCAGCTCGCCCGGGGCAAGCAGCTGACGATCACGGACGTTCGCATGACCCGCTTCCTGCTCACGCTCGAGAATGCGATCGACCTCGTACTCTTCGCGGCCGAAGTCTCTCAGGGCAGCGAGGTCTTCGTTCGGAAGGCGCCCTCGGCCCGCGTGGTCGACATTGCGCGCGTGCTCGCCGACGCGGCGGGGGTGGAGCTCGACTACGAGGTGATCGGCGTTCTGCCGGGCGAGAAGATCGACGAGATCCTCGTTTCCGAGGAAGAGCTCGGCCGGGTCGAGGACCTGGGCGACTACTACCGGATCCACGCCGCGCCGGCGGAGGGCCGGGAGGACCTGGGGATCGAGTACAGCTCTGCCGACCAGTTGGTCGATCTCGATCGGATCCGCGAGCTGATCGCCGAGTCGGATCGGGAGTTCGAGAAGATGGAGATGCTCGGTGGCGAGTTCGCGAAGTTCTGACGTCGCCGTCGAGCGGTCGGTCCCGCTCTTCAAGGTCTTCATGCCTCCGCGCGAGGCGCTGATGCCGGCGCTCGAGGCGGTGCTCTACTCGGGGCAGATCGGGGAAGGACCACCCGTCGCGGAGTTCGAGCAGCGGTTCGCCGACCGGGTCGGGGCCCCGTACGCCGCTGCGCTCTCGTCGGGGACGGCGGCGCTGCACACAGCGCTGCTGCTCGCGGGTGTCGGGCCCGGAGACGAGGTCGTGACGACGGCGATGACGGCCGAGCCGACGAACATGACGATCCTGCACGCCGGGGCCGATGTCGTCTGGGCGGACGTCGATCCCCGGAACGGGAACATCGACCCGGCTTCTGTGGCCGAGCGGATCACCGCGAGAACGAAAGCGATCCTCGCCGTTCACTACGGGGGCATCCCCGTGTCGCTCGCGCGTCTGACGGCGGTGGCCGAGGACGCCGGCGTGCCGCTCATCGAGGACGCGGCTCACGCCCTCGGCGCAACTTACGGCGGCCGGCCCGTCGGAACGCATTCGCGCTTCGTCGTGTTCTCGCTTCAGGCGATCAAGCACATGACGACCGTCGACGGCGGCATGCTGACCCTGCAGCGGCCAGACGACGACCGGCGCGCACGGCTCGTGCGGTGGTTCGGCATCGACCGCGGCGCCACCCGGACGGAGGTCGACGTCGAGCTCGTCGGGTTCAAGTACAACATGAACAACGTCGCGGCGACGATCGGGCTCGTCGCGCTCGACCACATCGAGCCGGTGATCGCGCGCCACGTCGAGAACGGCCGCTTCTTCGACCGCGAGCTCGCCGGCGCCGACGGGATCGAGCTCTGCGCCTGGGACGAGGCCGCCGAGCCCTCCTACTGGCTGTACACGATCCTCGTCGAGCGGCGAATGGAGCTCGTGCGGCTGCTCTCGGAGCACGGCATCGCAGCGGGGACCGTCCACCGCCGCAACGACCTCCATTCCGTCTTCGCAGGCTCCCGCACGGAGTTGCCGGGGCTGGACGACTTCGCCGGCCGGATGCTGCACCTGCCCTGCGGGTGGTGGGTCACCGACGAGGACCGCGAGCAGATCGTCGACGTGCTGCGCAGCGGCTGGTGACCGCAGCTCCAATCCCGCTGCACAAGGTCCGAGCGCCGCGCGAAGCCGACCAGCTTCTCCTCGACGTCCTCCACTCGGGCTACATCGCCGACGGCAAGGAGGTGCGCGAGTTCGAGCGGCGCCTTGGCGCGTACGTCGGAAACAACTGCCTGAATACGGCCGGGGAGTACTCCTCGGCGCTTGTCCTCTGCCTCTACATCGCCGGCGTCAGGCCCGGTGACGACGTCGTCGCCTGCCCCGATGCGTGCCTCGGGACGAACATGCCGATCCTCAACCTCTTCGCCCGGCCCGTCTGGGCCGACGTCGACCCGACGACCGGCAACATCGACCCCGAGAGCGTCGCCCGCTCGATCACGGCGCGCACGAAGGCGATCCTCTTCGCGCACTGGGGCGGCGATGTCGCCGATCTCGAGGCCCTCCGGCGGATCGCGGACGAGCACGGGATCGCGCTCGTCGAGGATGCGAGCGAGGCCTTCGGCGCGGAGTACCGGGGGCGACGAATCGGCGGTACCGGCTCGGATTTCACCGTGTTCTCGTTCGGGCCGGTGCGCCACATCACGACCGGTGAGGGCGCCGCGATCGCTTGTCGGGATCCTGAGACCGCCGATCGGGCGCGCTGGCTCAAGCGCTACGGAATCCACCAGCCCACGTTCCGCGACGCGCAGGGAGAGATCGATCCCGGCTCCGACATCCCGGAGCCGGGCCTCGACTCGTACATGACCAACCTGGCGGCGGCGATCGGGCTCGCCCAGCTCGAGTCCGCCGAGGAGGTCGTCACGCAGCACCGCGCGAACGGGAGGTTCTACGACGACGCACTGGCAGATATTGGAGGGGTCGACCTGATCCGCCGGCGCGAGGACAGCGTCTCGGGGTACTGGGTCTACACGCTGCTCGCCGACGAGCGCGATGCGCTGATGGCTCACCTGAAGGAGAGCGGGATCGGTTGCTCGCGCCTGCACCTGCGCAATGACCTCTACTCCGCCTTTGGCAGCGGCCCGGCGAACCTTCCCGGTGTGCGCGAATTCTCCGCGCGGCGGCTGTGCATTCCCTCCGGGTGGTGGGTCGGCGATGCGGATCGGGAAAGGATCGCGGGGCAGATCGATGCCTGGGCTCGACGTTCGACGGGCTGAGGCCGAGCTGCTGGGGGCGATCCGCGCGCTCGTCGACGAGGTCTTCGCCGGCTCACGCGGTCGCCCCTCGCTCTCTGCGCGCCTCCCGCATGTCCTGGCCGACGCCAATGCGCCGAACATCTTCGTCGGGCTCGTCGGCGGACGGGTCGTCGCGACGGTTGCGACGCGCCTCTTCACGTGGCACCAGGGCGAGAGCTCCGGCCGTGCGGCGATGGCCGGTCTCGTCGCGACTCATCGCGCCCACCGCCGGCGGGGGATCGCGACCGCGGTGCTGCGCGCGGCCGTGGCGGGGGCCGCCGAGGCCGGCGCCTCCTCGGTCGTGCTCTGGACCACCCGGCCTGCGATCTACGAGCGCCTCGGCTTTCGGCTCGAGGATCCCGGCGTGCTCGGCACAGCATCCGGCGGCGGCGGCGGCCGAGATCTGCCCCTGCCGGAGCCTGTCGACCCGGAACGACTCGACGCGGTCCGCAACGAATCGGAGACGCTGCTCGTGGAACGGCCGCCCGAGGCGTGGGCGGCCGTTCCGCCGCCGTCCAATGAGGTCGTTGTGTATCGAACGGAACGGGCATACGCGCTTGCCGGGCATGCGGCGGAAGCGTCGTATCTCTACGAGCTGGTCGGCGACGCACGGGACTTCGGCCCGCTCTTCGGGGCGCTCCGCCGCGACGCCGATGCGATCTACGTCAACGACGTGCCCGGAACGAGCTCCTACCGTCGCCTCGGCGCGGCGGGAGTCGAGTGGCAGGCGAAGCCGCTCGGGATGTGGTTGCGTCTCGCGCCCGAAGCCGCGATCGGCCTCTATGTCCCGTACTTCGACCGGATCTGAGAGCGGGCCGTCGGGCTAGAATCGACCCGTCGATGGCCGAGCCGGCGCAGATCTCACCCGGGCGGGCCGCCGTAACGATCCCGCACGTCGCGCCGCAGCCCGTTGCCGACGGGCGCCGGATCCTCTTCGTGATGCGGCACTGGGGCTATGTGCGCCAGTTCGAGCCGACGATCCGATTGCTGGCGACCCGTGGTCATCACCTGGAGCTCGCGTTCGAGACGATCCACAAGGGCGACGATTCCCCAAGCGGAATCGTGCGCCGCCTCCTGCACGACTGCCCGACCGTATCGCGACGAACGCTCGTGCTCGACGACGAGCGCGAGCCGTGGGTGATGGTGGCGACCGCCGTGCGCGCAGCACTGGACTATCTCCGATACGCCGAGTCGCGAGCCGCTCACCCGGGGAAGGTGGTCAAGCGCGTGCGCAAGTACGTCCATCCGCTCGTCCTCCGCCTCCTCGAGTCGCGATTCGGACGGACGCGTCCCGGTCTCGCCGCCGTCGGCGGGACGCTTCGCACGTTCGAGCGCGTCGCTCGGCCCGGGTCGGGCGTCGGGCGTGCGATCGACGACTTTCGGCCGGACCTCGTCGTCGTGACGCCGCTCGTGAGCTCGTGGCGGCAGGCGGAGTTCCTATCGGCTGCTCACGACCGCGGCGTCCGTTGCGGCGTCTGCGTCTCGAGTTGGGACAACCTGAGCACCAAGGGATCCCTCCACGGAAGGCCCGACTTCGTGACGGTCTGGAACGAGACGCAGCGCCGCGAGGCGATCGAGATGCACGGCATGGCCGACGGCGAGGTGATCGCGACCGGAGCGCAGAACTACGACCATTGGTTCACCTGGCAGCCGAGCCGCTCGCGTCGAGAGTTCTGCGCGGAAGTCGGGCTCGATTCCTCGCAGCCCTACGTGCTGTACATGTGCTCGTCGACCTTCATCGCCGGCAAGGACGAGCCGGCAGCGATCGCGCGCTGGATCGCGCAGCTCCGCGCTTCCGACCATCCCGAGCTGCGCAGGCTCGGAGTCCTGGTGAGGCCCCATCCGATCAATCTGGGCGCATGGACACCGGAGGCCCTCGTGGCACTCGACGACGAGGCCGTCGTCTGGCCGACGACCAGCGTGGACCCCGACGACATCGCCCCTCGCAACGACTTCTTCGACTCGATCTACCACGCCGCAGCGGTGTTCGGAATCAACACCAGCTCGCTGATCGAGAGCGCCATCGTCGGCCGCCCGGTGCTTTCGCTGATGATGCCCGAGTTCGTGAACGCGCAGGCTCGGTCGATCCACTTTTCGTACCTGCACAGCGTCGGCGGCGGGATCCTCAACGTCGCGGAGAGCTTCGAGGAGCACGCGAGCCAGCTGGCGTCGCTGCTTCGCGAGGAGCGAGCTCAGAGCGCACGGCGCGAGGCATTCCTGCGGGCGTTCGTGCGGCCCCACGGACTCGACCGGCCGGCCGGGCCGATTCTTGCTGCCGTGCTCGAAGAGCAGGCCGCCGTCGAGCCCCGCCGGCGAAGACCGGCGCTCCGGACACGCACCGCGCGGGGGCTCCTCGCCGTGCCGGTCGCGCTCGCTGCACGATCGCTGGTTCGGGCCGAGGGAGCCTCGCCGACGACGAAGAAGAAGCTGCGAAAGCCGAAGACGAGAAGCAGACCAAGGCACGCGCAGCGAAAGAGCAAGCTCACGCTCGAGCAGACGCAGCTGCTCGCGTTGATGCGCGAGGACAACGCAGCAGCGCCGGAGACGTTCCGCCCCAGCTCGTACTGGCTCGAGCTCGGCGATCAGTTCGACCACTGGTTCCACGAGGAGGGAATCAAGAGCGTCGAGAGACAGTCGTACAACGCGCTCTTCTCGACGCCGCCCGGTACCGGCCGGTACTTCCACTACGCCCTCTGGATGCTGTACTCGCATGTCAGGGAGAAGGACGAGCGCGACGTCCTCGGCCGGATGACCCGGGCGAAGCTCCCGAAAACCGCCGAGAGCCTGGACGGACACCGGGTCAACTGGGACGTCCTGCTCTCGATCGACACGCTCTACTCCCTCGCGGAACTCGACAGCCGGATCTGGAGCGAGCCCGTCGTCGTGGCGGATCTCGGCAGCGGCTGGGGCCGGATCGGCCATGTCCTCGAGACGGTGAATCCGCGGGCGGCGTACGTCACGCTCGATCTTCCGGAGGCGCTCCTCGTCGCCTCGACGGTGCTCCCGCGCATGCTCCCCCACGCGCCCGTGCACGGCTACGTGGAGACGCGAGGCGTCGAGCGATTCACCCGCGACAAGCTCCTCGGGAGCGGGAGCGGGGGCGGGATCTGGTTCTGCGGCTCCCATCATCTGCCACGCTTCGAGCCGCGCTCGATCGACTACTTCGTCAACGTCGCGAGCTTCCAGGAGATGGCGCGCAGCCAGGTCGCGCACTACCTCGAGCTCGTCGGTCGAACCTCGCGATCGCTGCTCGTCCAGGAGTACCGGCGCCGCCCTCGCGGACTCGGCGAGCCGATCATCGGCGGTCTCGACGAGTATGAGTTCGATCGTCGCTGGGAGCAGCGCTACCTGCGGCCGGTCTTCTTCTCGCAGGACTTCTTCGAAGCGGGATTCGTCATTCCGGAGCAGGCGTAGGCTCCGCCGTCACCAGATGACCGCCACTGAGACCACTGAGGTCCGCACCAGATCCGTCTTGAACGTCATCGCCGGGCGCGAGCAGCCTGCGGCGAGCGGCGAGACCTTCGACAAGCTCGCGCCGGCGACGGGCGAGATCGTGAGCCGCGTCGCGCGCTCCCGCGCCGACGAAGTCGACGCCGCCGTCTCCGCGGCCGAGGCCGCGCAGCCGGGCTGGTCAGCTCGAACGGTCGAGGAACGTGGGCGGATCCTGCGCCGGATCGCCCAGCTGCTCGAGCGGGATCGGGACGAGCTTGCCGCCGTCGTCTCGGCCGAGACCGGCAAGTCGCCAAAGGACGCGAAGGGCGAGACGGACGGCGCGATCGAACTCGGCTACTTCATGGCCGGTGAGGGCCGGCGCTTCTACGGCAAGACGATGCCGAGCGCGACCCCGAACCGGCAGGCGATGACGATCCGCCAGCCGCTCGGGGTCGCGGGTCTGATCATTGCCGCCAACACCCCGATTGCGAACGTCGCCTGGAAAGTCTTCCCGGCGCTCCTGTGCGGAAACGCGGCGGTGCTCAAGGCCTCGGAGGACGCGCCGGAGACGGCGGTTGCATTCGCGCGGCTGGCGGCCGAGGCGGGCGTGCCGGCCGGCACCCTCAACGTCGTCCAGGGCTACGGTGAGGAGGCGGGGCAGCCGCTCGTCGAGGATCGCCGAGTGGCCGTCGTCTCCTTCACCGGCTCGACGGCCGTCGGCCGCCTCATAGCGCGCGTCGCCGGCGAGCGGCTGGCGAAGGTCTGCCTCGAGCTCGGAGGGAAGAACCCGCTCGTGGTCTGCGACGACGCCGATCTCGAGCGCGCCGCCGAGGCGGCTGCTCTCTCGGCCTTCTCGAACGCGGGGCAGCGCTGCGCTGCAGGCTCGCGCCTCGTCGTCTTCGACACTGTCTACGATCGTTTCCGCGACCTGCTCGCCGAGCGCGGGCGTGCCCAGAAGGTGGGGCCGACGGACGACGACGACTTCGGTCCCGTGATCAACGAACGGCAGCTCGAGCACATGTTGGGGGCCGTCGCCCGGGCAAAGGCGTCAGGGGCGTCCGTCGTCACGGGCGGCGAGCGCCTCGACCGTCCCGGCTTCTACATCGCGCCGACGATCGTCGAGAACGTCGCGTCCGACGGTGAGCTCTCGTGCACCGAGCTCTTCGGGCCGATCGCCACCCTCCACCGCGTTCGCGACTTCGAGGAGGCGCTCGCCGTTGCGAACGCGAGCCCGTACGGCCTCACCGCTGCGATCTGGACCTCGAGCATCCACCGTGGTCACGAGTTCGTCCGCCGGGTCGTCGCGGGCGGCGTACAGGTGAACGGCCCCACCTACGGTTTCGAGCCGCACGTCCCCTTCGGCGGCCAACGCGATTCCGGGACGGGCTGGCGCGAGCCCGGCACCGAGGCACTCGACGTGTACTCGGACTGGAAGACCGTCTACGTCACGCACGATCCGGCTGCCGTCTGAATCGACGGCGGCCTTCGTGCGCGAGCTCGCGCCGCAGCGCGCGTGCTCGGGCCGGCAGCGAGCGGGGCGAGCGCTCGAACGACGTCGCCCATCCGACGTTCTGGTGCATCTCGTCGACGGCCGCCGGCTTGTAGAAGGCCTCGACGAACGCGTCGATGATCTCTGCGACCAGATACCGGGTGACATGGCGCGAATCGCCTCGGTTGAAGCCGTACGCCGGCCAGGGGACGTGCCCGCCGACCCAGCGCACGATCTCGAACGACGGCCAGTAGTAGACGCTCTCGAGACCGCGGCCGATGACCCCGTCAAGCGCGACGCGCAACGTCGACTTCGAGACGCAGTCGGCGGTCACGCACGAGATGTCGCGGAAGGTGCCGTTGAGCGGAACAGGAGAGAGCGTGAGCACGATGGGTGCGGAGCTCACCTGCCGGATCAACTCGATCGTCTCGGCGATGTTGCGCTCGTTCTCCTCGACCGTCGTCGGGCGGAACAGGTGCCGGCTCGGGTCGAACAGGTCTTTCGGCACCCCGCGCCAGAAGACGGATCCCGTCTCGCGGTCCTCCCACACTTCGGCGAGCCCGTAGGTGAACACGAACGCGCCGGCCTCGCGCAGGTGGCCGAGCACGTGCTCCTGCGTGTGCTCGGGCGTCCACTCGCGGATCTTCCCGCCGGCGTCCGTGTCGTAGCGGTGGCCGCGGCCGGTCTCGCTGCCCGTCACGCACCAGGAGATGAAGTCGAGGATCGCGTACGAGTTGTTCAGGCCCTCGGGGATCCAGAACGTGTCAGCGGAGAAGCCGGCCCGGGAGAGGTAGTCACGGAGCTCCCCCGCGAAGCACGACCCGAAGGTCAGGACGCGGTCGCTTGCCTCCAGCTGCGGCTCCGGCGGTGTGTGCCCGGTGAGAACGAATTCGCGGATCAGCGTGCCAAGATCCCCGTAGAAGAGCCACTGGTCGCGGGGCCAGAGCTTCGTATCCTCGGAGTACCACTGCCGTCGGTTCCAGAAGCCGGGACGGCCGGCATCCAGCGGCTCGATCGCCTCGGTCTCGACCGGGGAGGCTTCCACGAGTGATCGATGGTACCAGGGGCCTCCCGGGCGTCCGCGGCGGCGGCGATAGAGTGCGGCGATGCCGACGGCGGTCGCCCTCGTCCCCGCACGCGCGGGCTCGGAGCGTGTTCCGGGGAAGAACGTCCTTCCACTCGGCGGCCATCCTCTGATCGCCTACTCGATCGCGGCCGCCCGGCAATCGGGGCTCTTCGAAACGGTGGTCGTCTCGACCGATTCCGAGGAGATCGCGCACACCGCCGAGCGCTACGGGGCCGAGGTGCCCGGCCTGCGGCCGCCCGAGATCGCGACGGCGACCTCACCTGACATCGAGTGGGTGCTGCACGTGATGGACGGACGAGACGAGGAGCTCTTTTCGATCCTCCGTCCCACGAGCCCCTTCCGCACGGCCGAGACGATCCGCCGGGCGTGGGAGCAGCTGCTCGCCCTCGGCGACCGGGCTGACTCGATCCGTGCCGTAGAGCGAGCGCGGCAGCATCCCGGGAAGATGTGGGTCATCGACGGTGACCTGATGCGGCCGCTGCTCGAGCAGCCGGCCGAGGGCACTCCCACCTATTCGACCCAGACAAAGGCCCTTGCCCCCGTGTACGTCCAGAACTCGAGCCTCGAGATCGCCTGGGCGCATGTCCTCGCCGGGCCTCGCCCGGAGATCGCCGGCCAGCGGATCGCGCCGTTCATCACCGAAGGTTGGGAGGGCTTCTCGATCGACTACCGAGACGACGTGGAGGTGGCCGAGCACGCGCTCTCCCGCGGAGGGGCAGCGCTGCCGCTCGTGACGGCGGCGGCGTAAGGCGCCGGCTTCCTCAGATCCGATATCCCCATTCGGACGCGGCGGCACCGCAAAGCGTCTTCAGCCGATCCATTTCCTCGTCGGTCAGGCTTTCGAGCTTCACCGACGCATTTCGGCGGCGCTGGCGTTGCTGTATGAGCTTGTCGACCGGCTCGCAGGCGGGTAGCCGTACGTGCTCGTGAATCTCCTGGATCATCCGCACGAACTCCATGTCGCTTGCGTCAGGATCGAACAGGTCCTCGAATTTGATGAAGAGACATTCCTCGAGGTCGACGAGCGGCTTCAGAAACCGGTTTCGCAAGACCCATGAGGCGCACGTCTTGCCGAACGTATCGAGCGCCATGAACTCGTCCGCGGGAAACCCGTACACCGTCTCGAACGTCTCCACGCTAAGGGTTTCGCCTACTACTTCGGGCTGAAGCCACGGCGTGCGGCCGAGCTCCCGGAACCGGTTCTTCATCGAGAGCGCAAAGTCGGCCGGGTTGCGCACCATGAAGAGGCATCGGACGGTCACCCCTTGCGCCTGCACGAGCTTGACGACCTCACGTGGATCGGAAATCGCGTGTGTCTGGGCAACGGCCTCGACGAAGCGGGGATTGCCCTCGACATAGACGTCCTTGCCGGGGTCGAGCGCCTCGATGCACGCCAGGTAACCGGCAGCCATCTCGTCGGCCGTGCCCCTGGCAATGGAGCGCTCGGGATGACACCAGTTGCCCCACCAGCGCTCTCCCACGCGGCCGTGGAAAACTGCCGCCGGCGGGGACCACTGAAAGAGGCGGCACAGAAACGTCGAGCCGGTACGTCCCGTCGACGCATAGATCGCCAGCACTGGCGCGCCCCTTGCTTCTGGCATCACTCAGACCGAGTGCAATCCGTTACGAAGACTGCCTGTCGGCCACAAGCAGGCCCCGCTAGGTTGCGTGGGATCGGGGGAAGAAGGCTCGAACGGCCCCGACGACCTGGAAGACGTCGTCTTCCGTCATCGCCTGGTGAATCGGAATGCAGAGCGTCGACAGTGCGGCGCTCTCCGCGGCGGGAAGCGAGGCGTCGCTCCCGTAGTGGGCTACCAGGTGCAGAGGGTAGTACCGGAACGTCGTGTAAACGTCCTTGTCCCTCAGGAATCTGGCAAGGAGATCACGTGTCTCCGGCTCCGTCTGGATCCAGTAGAAGTAGAACGACGACGTCATGTGCTCGGGGATCTCGGGAGGCGTGACGAGTCCGGCGATGCCGGCGAGCTCACGATCGTAGTGCTCGTGGATCTCCTGCCGCCGCCGGATGAACGACGGAAGACGATCGAGCTGTTCGAGGCCGATAGCCGACGCAATGTCGTTCATGATTGCGCGCCGCCCGAACGTCGAGATCTCGAACTCCCACCAGCGTTGCTCAGCCCTGCTCGTGAGACCACTGGTCGTCTGTAGTCCGAGATACAGCGCCTCCTCCGTGCGCTGCGCGAGCTCTTCCTCGTTCAGGTACACCATCCCGCCGTCGCCGGTGACGAGAATCTTCATCGAGTCGAACGACCAGGCACCCACCGTGCCGAACGTGCCGCATGCCGTCCCGCGATACGTCGATGCAACGCTGCAAGCGCTGTCCTCGATGAGGGCGAGCCGATGAGATTGCACGAGCTCGAGGATGTCGTCCATCTCGCACGGCAGGCCGCCGTAGTGGATGATCGCCACGGCCTTGGTCTTTGCCGTCAGCTTGGCCTCGATGGTCGACGCGGTGGCATTCAGCGTGTGCGGGTCGACGTCACAGAAGACGGGTGTCGCGCCGCGTGCACATATCGCGTTGGCCATGGCGACGAAGCTGATCGACGGGAGGATGACCTCGTCCCCCGGCCCGAACCCGAGCAGCTCGATGGACTGAAACAGCCCTTCGCTGCAGCAGCTCACGCTGCGGACGAGTGTCCTGGGGACACCGAGGTGGTCGGCGAACTTCTGCTCGAACTCGGCCGTCAGCTTGCCCCTGCCGGTCCAGTTGCTCTCGAAGACGCGCGCTACCGCGTCGAGCTCTCGCCGGCCCAGGCTCGGCTGAAAGATGTTGATCAAGGCACTACCTCATCTCCCCAGCCGGCCGCGCAGCCAGTTGCCGGCTCTCGCCAGTCGCGACCGACGGTACTCGCGGGAGGCACAGATCATGATCGACTCGTCCTCGCCCTTGCCGAGCTCCGCGACGAACCATCCCTCCCGCCGCAACCTCGTGATCTGCGCGCGGGTAGCGGTCACGACCACGAACCGGCTGTTCCTCGCGAACCAGGCGTCAGCCTGCTCTGGAAGATCTCGCTCGGATTCCCGGAGATCGGCCGACTCCCACCCTCGATACGTGTTCAACATCAATGCCATGTCGAATCTGTGTCCGTCGGGCGGTGATCGAACGAACAAATGTTGGAGATATCCTTTGTGCAAAAGCACGCCCTCGGCCATCGCCTGGGCGTGCGTCGAAAAGACTCCCTTGTTGCAGTCGACGCCGTGGCAGTCGGCCCGCGGGAATGCCTTCTTGATCTGCCAGAGGACGACCGCATCGCCGCAGGCGACGTCGACGAGACGGAAATCGTCACGCATACCGGCAGCCGGGTCGTCGATGAGTTCGCGCAACCTCGTGACGATCATTGCCGAGCGCGAACGAGGATCCTGGACCTCGAAGTCGTCGACGCCGACGCGTCTGGCGATGACGTCCTGAAGGTCGGGATTGAGCGGAGTGCGAGGCCAGAGATAGAGGTCTTCGTACTCCGAGTCCACCCCCATCTCCTCGATTCCGCCGAGGTACAGCGTGGCCCAGTCGGCGACTTCAGCGCGCCGTGCTTCCATCATGCGGGCACTTCCTCGTGTTCAAGGTTTATCCGCTCCTCGCTGCCTCGGCCGCACCCTAGCTTCTCCCGTCCTTCTTCCGGCGCCCCGTGGAAGCCATGTCGCGCCGGCGGTTGATCAGGCCGACGCCCCACCCGCCGGGCTTGAAGCGGGCGCGCGCCCGCTTCACATACGCATGCAAGAGCACCGCGAGCGGCCTACTCAACAGCCGTTTCACGGCGACGCCCGGGTGAGCCCCCTGCCTACCTGCAACCGGCTTCTCGTTCAGTAGTTCCTCCAGCGCCCTCACGGCGAGTGGCGAGCACGGCGTCTCCAGCCCGTGCGGACGAATGAAGTCGTGGACGAAGCGCTCGCGGGTTGCCTTCATCTCCTCGTTTTCCCCGGTCAGCACCCGACCAAGCTGGTCGACGTGCTCGTCGAGATCCTCCGCTGTCGTCAGCAGCCCGCCCTGCACGAGGTAGTGGAAGTGGACCGTTCCGATCTGGGTCTCACGAAAGTCCTCGGCAAGGATCGTGAACACGGGCTTTCCGACGATGCCACCCTCGATCAGTGCGCTGGTGTTGATGCCAATGACCGCGGCGCAGTGGTAGAGGGAGTCGAAGTAGTGTTGCTTCGTCTCCGGATCGACGGGCCCCTCTCCGAGCGGCGGCCAGACGGTCAGATTCCGGTAGTGCGAGAGATCGACGTCGTGCCACTGAATCGCGTTGGCGGCGTGGGGGCGAACGAGGATGCCGATGTCCGCCAGGGAGGAATGGGCGCTTCGAATCGCCTCGATCCACCGTCTGACGAACGGCACTTCGCTCTCGGCGATGAACCCTGACGAGCAGACGTACAGCAGGAACGGTTGTGCGGGGTTCAGCCCTCGCCGCCGGCAGAACTCCTCGCGGGAGCACGAGGGCTGCATCTCGAACCAGTGGTCGAAGAGATGGGCGCCGGTGACGGAGACCCGCTCGGGCGGAACGTGGTGCATGCGGACAGCCTCGTCCTTCTGCACGCCGTTCCACACGATGACCCTGTCCGGCACGAACTGGATAAGGCCCTTGCTCGAGAGGTTGTCCCAGCTCGCCACGCACAGGGCCGTCGGTATGCCCAGTTCACGCGCGCTCTTGAGGTGATCGAGCGAGCTGGAGCCGGAGTCCAGCAACGGCGTGCAGACCACGAGGTCGGGCCTCATCGTCGCGAGATACTCCTCGGACTCGAGATGGCTAGGCGCAACATGGTCGAGTCCGCGGAACAGAGCCTTCACCGTGTTCAGCACCCACGGATGGCGTGCCGCCGGGAATCGTTCGAAGAACCGGACCGCGACCCTCGGCGCGCGTCGTGCGAGGCGCGCTCGCAGGCGGGGTGCATATTCGTACGCCGGCTCGAAATACCGCAGATAGTCGATGACGGACCTGGCCAGTCCGGCCGCGTCGTCCCATGGACGGATCGACAGCGTCGGAAGGCGCCCGTGAGTGATCTGCGGCCAGCGCTCCGTGAGCTTGGCGAGTACCTGCGCGTCATGTGCCTTGCGGGAGGACTGCCCGATCGCCACATGGACGGCGTGCCCCTTCTCCGCCAGCTCCTGGAGGATGTACTCGCAATTGCGCACGTACCCCTCGTGACGCATGATGAAGAGAATCCTCTTGCCCGGTGAAGCGGTCTCAATTTCAGCGCCGCCGCCGTTCGCGCGCTTGGCCACGCTTTCCGCGAGCTCTTCCAACCCATCGGAAGCGGCCAGCTTCTCGGACGGCCAGGGAATCATCTGTCCTCCGAAACGGAAGACGTTTCGGTTCCAGAACGCGACGGGGGCGCTGCGTTGCGAAAACACATCCTGCTTGGCGACGACTGTCACATTCTTGCCGAGCAGGGGAGGGAGGTACGTGTGGCTGCCCAGATCACCCTCCGTCAGGAAGACGCAATGCTCTGCATGTGCGATCAGGCAACTCTGCTCGTGGAACGAGGCAGCCGGGTAAACCGTGACGGCGTCGAAGGCGGCTGCGGATCCGCTGTCGAGGTAACGCCCGGACTCGAACGACAGGTGCACGATGCGAAAGCGCTTGGCCAATTCCGCGACGAGCGGCTCCGCTTCGAGCGGTCCTCCGGACTGAGGCCCGATCACGCGTCGACGGCCTTGCATGAGGATGTACGGCTCGTCGAGGCTGAAGCCGAGCTTCTCCTCGATGCTCGGCTTCAATTCGGTTTGGGCCTGAATCGGCGCGTACTCGTTGTTCGCCGTATCGAGAGTCGCGTAAATCGACCCGTGATGCCCGCGAATGCCGTAGAAGCGTGGATCGACTCCGAAGAGGCAGTCTTCGAGGCCGTTGAACTGCGAGCTGAAGATGAACTCGACACGCCGCGCACGGACCTTCAACTCGCGCCTGACGTGGCGTTCGACCGCACGACGGAGGTTGCGGTCGTACTCGAACTGCGTCTGGGTCGGCGGTCGATGTCTCCGGAACTCCTCCGGCGACATTGCGAAATACGCGGCCGCGTAGCTGTCCCGGTACTCGGGAACGTCGGCGATCTCGATGTACTGCGCCGCGGTCTCGTAGAAAGGCTCGAGACCCTTTCGTCCGCCGACCACGATCTTGCTGGAGGACGGCAGGCGCCGCGCGAACCGGCGGACCACCCCCTGCCAGTTGAGCACCTCGAAGCCGAACTCGCCGAGGAACACGAAGACGTAGACGGTGTCGGCGCGAACCGACCGTGTCTTCGTCAGCAGCGCGCAGAATCTCGACCGGAGATCCCGGTCGCTGAGCGCAGCCCAGGGAAGTCGTCCGTCGAGGACCGCCCAAGCGACGTGCCCGGCGTACCACAGGGCGTCGGCGATCCCGTGACGCGAGAGGTTCTGCCAGAACCACTTGGGGAAGGAGAGGAACGCCTCGACAAGCTCCGGCCACGCTCGGCGCTGCTCGGGGAGCGGATAGGAGCTCGCCCAGCAGATCAGCCGGTCGCCCTGCCCGGACTCCAGTGAGTAGATGCTCCTCCCCCGCTCCCGAAGCTCCCGGATGCGGTCGGGCGGCGCTATGTCGATGACGTACTTGGCGCGCTTGTCGAGCCAGGCGTCTGCCTGCCGCGCAAGCAATCTGGACGCTGTGGCCCCCGGGACTTCGAAGCGACCGGACATGATCGCCACGTGGAACTTGCACCGCTTGCTGTGAGGCCGCGACTGAAACAGCCGGTCGATGTAGAGGCGGAAGATCCGAACACCGGGGACGTCGCTCGCAGGTCCCGCGCCCGGCTCGCCGGTAGGCCAGTCGACGCCGTAGCACTCCGCCTCGGGAAAAGCGCTGCGGATCCTGGCGAGAAGCCGGCCGTCCGCACAACCGATGTGCAGTACCGAAAGGTTCCTGGGCAGGAGCCTCGCCTTCACGAGGCGCCGGAGATGCCGGACGACAAGATCCGCCCGACGGTCGTCGAAGGCACGACTCCCGGCGCCTTCTCCCCCGCGTACCTCGCCGCCGCGAACGCTCTGGACCCGCACCGCGGCTTCGAGATCCGGACGTCGCTCGCTTCTCGCGGCGGCGTTGAGTGCCTCGAGATATTCCCGACGCCCCGTTTCCTTGAACGAGTCGGCCGGCGCGGCTTCTGGCTGCGTTACCTCGTGCGCTACTTGGCCCATCCGCCGCTACCTTCCCGGGCGTGATCCGGCCGCCTGGAGCGCGGGAGTGCGCCCGGACCACTCGCTCGGCAGCCTGCCAGCGCGCAGCTCAACCCCGGATGGTGCCGACCGACGGCCGAGACGGGATCGCGTTCCCGGCAACGGCGGACAGGGCCTGACCGGCGAGCCGGCCGGGATGTCTGGCATACCTTCGGATCGTTGGGGAGAAGAGCGCGCCGCGACAACCAGTAGAGATCTGGGCAGGGAACGACAAGGAGGTAACCGGCATCGGGGGGGAGGTCAAGAATACCGCAGGTATTCGACAGTACCGATCGCACCGGCGGGCGCCCCATGGGTCGAAGGACGCAAAGACACGGTGACCCGGCCCGGCGTTTGCGCTCACGCAATGCGCTCATCCACACGGTAGCCTGGGTCCACGATGAGCTCAGCCCCCAGGCTCCAATTCGTGCCACCGGAGGAGTGCACACGCGTCGCGACGCTGCACGGCGATCGATTCGAGCGAGCCGCCGCTTTCGCGGACGTTTGCCGCCTGAACGCGCTCTACATGATCGAGCGCACCGGCTCCGGCCACCCCGGCACGACGTTCAGTTCCCTCGACATCGTCAGCTGGCTTCACCTCGAGGTGCTTGGAGAGGGCGACCGCTACTTCTCGTCCAAAGGCCACGATGTCCCCGGCCTCTACGCGGTGCTCGCGGCTCTCGGGCCCATCGACTTTGAGCTGATCCACCGGCTGCGACGGCTCGACGGCCTCCCGGGTCACCCCGACGTCGCGGCCATGCCTGCCGTCGTGACGAGCACCGGATCGCTCGGAATGGGAATCTCGAAGGCGCGTGGCTTCGTGCTCGCCGACCGCATGCTCGGCCGCTCCGGGCGCGTCTATGTGCTCACCGGGGACGGTGAGCTGCAAGAGGGCCAGTTCTGGGAGTCGCTCCAGCCGACCGCGAACAGGGGTCTGCGCGAGATCACGATGATCGTCGACCGCAACGAGGTGCAGTCGGACACCTGGGTCTCGCAGGTCAGCGATCTCGGCGACCTGGAGGCGAAGCTCCGAGCCTTCGGGTGGGCGGTGGCGACCTGCGACGGGCACGACCTGCGCGCCCTTGCGGAGACGCTGGAAAGCCTCGAAGGCGAGGATCGCCCGCAGGCTGTAATCGCGCACACACGAAAGGGAGCGGGAGTGTCGTTCATGGAACCGCACGACCTGCCGAAGGCCGAAACGGCACTCTACGGCTACCACTCCGGCGCGCCGACGGCCGACGAGTACGAGCGGGCCGTCGAGGAGATCAGGTCGCGTCTGAACGCTACGCTCGCGCGTCTCGGGGCGGGGCCGGTCGAGCTCCGAGAAGCCGAGCCTGCCGAGCACCAGTCAGCGACCGAGACGCGGCAGCGACTCGTCACCGCCTACGGCGAAGCCCTGGTCGAGCAGGCCGAGCAGGAGCCTCGGCTCGTCGCCCTCGATGCGGATCTCCGCTACGACTGCGGCCTCGTCGAATTCCGCGAGCGCTTCCCCGACCGCTTCTTCGAGTGCGGCATCGCCGAGCAGGACATGGTCTCTCAGGCTGGCACGATGGCTCTGGGTGGGCTACTCCCTGTCGTCCACTCGTTCGCATGCTTCCTCTCGACGCGCCCGAACGAGCAGATCTACAACAACGCCACCGAGGGCTCCAAGGTCATCTACGTCGGATCGCTTGCGGGCATCGTCCCAGGTGGACCCGGACACTCTCACCAATCGGTGCGCGACATCTCCGCCCTCGGTGCGATGCCCGGGATGGCGTTGGTCGAGCCCTTCTGCGAGTCTGAGGTGCGAGCGGCAGTCGACTGGGCGGTCAACAACGCGCCCGGCTCGGTCTACCTGAGGCTCGTCAGCGTTCGCTGGGCGCTCGGCTTCGACCCGCCCGAGATCGAGACGCTCATCCCAGGACGCGGGACGGTGCTCCGCACGCCGGGAGACGTTTGCCTCGTCGCCGCCGGCCCCGTGATGGTCTCGGCCGGCTGGCATGCAGCCGACCTGCTCGCTCGCGACGGCGTGGAGGCCGGCGTGATCGCCCTGCCGTGGCTCCGCGACATCGATGGCGCGTGGGTTGCAGAGGCTGCAGCCGGGACGCCGATCGTCTGCCTTGACAACCATTACGTCCTCGGCGGTCAGGGCGACGCGGTGCTTGCTGCGCTCGCAGACGCCGCGCCCGAGGCGGCCTCGACCCTGCACAAGATCGGCGTCACGAGTGTGCCGAAGAGCGGTGAGAACAATGAGGTGCTCCGCGCCCACAATCTCGACGCCGAGTCGATCGCCGCCCGCGTCACGCGCCTTCAGCCCGCGCGGGCCTAGGCGCTACAGCAGATTCCTCACCCTCAACAATTCTTTGTACACGCTGTTAGCTTGACGAGACGCGGGGCTGAGACGACCTGCCTCGCGATTGGCGGTGTCCCTGTAGAGCGCAAACGCCTCCTCGTTTCTGGGTATCCCCAACCGCTCGCAGAGATTCGCGAGTTGCTTGGGCATATCCGCATTGAAGTCCAACACGTAGATGGGCTTCCCGCCACGATTCTCCGCCTGAATCGCCAACAGCGATCGGTTGAAGCGAGTCCAGTACCGAAGGGCGGTCCGCCGTTTCCTCAACCCGTGAATCCATCCCTGCTTGAGAAAGGAACCGACCACCTGGTACGGACTGCGGAAGATGGCGACGATCACGTCGAACTGGTCGAGCCAAAGGGAATGCAGGATCGTGGTGCGCGGATCCTTGACCGCCCAGTACGCAGGCGCGCCGTTCTCGGCGGCCAGTCGATCCATGTGCTCCACGAAGCCGGCCACCCTACCCGTCCACGGCTCTCCAATGTGGATCTCGGTCGCGGGCAGCCTTCCATAGGGAAGGCCCTTTGTTGCGCCGAAGATTTCCGTGCAAATACCATCGTTGATCTCTCTCGCCATTGGATGCTCGAGCTTGCCGGCCTTGCCTGGCCCCTGATCGAAAAACACTCCAGACTTCGACAAGAACTGAGCGAGAAACGACGTGCCGCTCCGGCCCATTCCGACAAGCGCCATGCGCTTGACGGGACGTTCCGTGCCGTTTTGCACGCCGGCATCCTATACGGTGCACCCTGCGCCAAAGCGACGAGAGTCGGGCGCATGCCGGGGGCCGCGCGGCGAAGCCGCGGCTAGGCTGACCGCGATGAAACTGCGTCTCTCTCGCCGGTTTGCGGACGAGCGTGCAGCCGCGCGGGCGGAGCGTGACGTTCGCGCGCAGTTCTTCCACCACGCCCGGGCGCACACGCCGATTGTGGCTGTCGAACACGAGGGACTTCGGTTCCTCCTCTCGACGGCGGACGGAGGGCTCGGGCTCAGATTCTTCGCGAAGCGCCGCCGCCGCGACGCCAGGACGCTGCGGCGGGCTCTTGCTCGTCTCGACGCGAGGGGGCTTGGAGAGCACGCGCGAGAGCGCGCCTTCCTCGACGTTGGCGCGAACGTGGGCACCGCCTGCCTCGTCGCCGTCGGCGCCGCCGGGTTCCGACGTGCGATCGCGCTAGAGCCCGAGCCGGAGAATTTCTCTCTGTTGCGAGCGAACCTCGCGCTCAACTTCCTCGACGATCGGGTCGACGCGCACCAGCTCGCCGCAGCGCAGACTTCGGGGCCCGTTGAGCTCGCTCTGAGCAAAGGATCGTCCGGCAGCCACCGGCTGTTTGGTCCGGCCGAGGGATCCAAGGAGACGATCGAGGTCGAGGCGGTATCACTCGACGGATTGTTGGACCGCCTCGGGTTGGGGTCCGACGACATCGGTCTCGTGTGGATCGACGTCAACGGCCTGGAGCCGCAGGTGCTGGCGGGGTCGGAGCGGCTGCTCAAAGCGCGCGTCCCGGTCGTCTTCGAGGCGAGCCGGAGCCTGATGCCTCTGCCGCCGCTCGTGATGTCTTACAGTGGAGTTGCCGACCTGCGGACGCGAAATCCCGATCTGCCGGTCGGCGCGATCGACGACGTCGTTGCGCGGCTGAGCACAGGCCGACGCACCGAGACCGACATCCTTCTGATTCCCTAGATCGCGCTCGCCAGGGCCGCCGGCGCGAGCTGAAGGATCTCGTCCGCGAGGATCGGCGAGACTGGCCGGTCGAGGCCGCGTGGCCGGACGCGACTCTCGCAGAAGCGGCGGACTGCGGCACGGTCGAAGTCCCCGGCAAGGCCCCGTTCGAGCTGCAGGACGTGGTCCTCCAACGTCTCGCTGAGCCTGACGACGCCGCCGTGTCCTTCGAGGAGGTTGTAGAAGTGGAGCGTTCCCTCCTGCCCGGGCGCGAGTGCGCCGGCCGAGAAGGTGTAGACCGGCTTTTCGAGGATGCTCGCCTCGATCTGCGCGCTCGTGTTCAGGCCCACGACGACGGCGGCGTGATGGAGCTCGTCGAAGAGGCTTTGCCCTCGCTTCGTGAGCGGGTCGCTGACGGAGACGCCGGACCCGCGCGGCACGCGCTCGAGCCAGTCCTTGGACATCCGACCCAGGTTTGGATGCCGGCGGACGAGAACGTTCGCGTCACGAACTGCGGCAGGCCCGTCGCGCAGCGCCTCGAGCCAGCGCTCGATCACCGGCGGCTCGTCGGGACAGACGGTTTTCGTCGAGCCGAGGTAGAGCACGATCGGCCGGTCCGGATCGAACCCGTGCTGTGCACAGAACTCCTCCCGGCTTGACGAAGGCCCGAGCGCGAAGAACCCGTCCCACTGCGCGGCGCCGACCACGACGACCCGGTCGGGGTCGACACCGTGCAACTCGACGGCTTCCCGGCGGTGGACGTCGTTCCAGACGTAGACGCGGTCCGGCTCGGCGTGCAGGCGTCCCTTGTTCGAGAGGCTGTCCCAACTGTAGGCGAGGAATCCGCTTGGGACGCCGAGCGCCCGCGCCGCCTTGACCACCTCCGTCTGATGCACGCGCGGCCGGATCAGCGGTGTCACGAGGATGGCATCCGGCCGGTAGGACTCGATCAGGCGGACGACGCCAGGATCCGGGTCGAGCTGCCGCTCGAGTACCCCGAGCATGCGCTCGAGCGCGGCCTGTGCCTCGGGTCGGAGGGCGATCAGCGGATCCGGCCAGGACTTCGGCGCGCGGTCGACGTCGAAGGCGACCTCGACGAAGCGGTCGAGCGCCCGCCTGCGGTTGTACGAGGCGACCGCGTGCTCGGGCGCGAGGTACCAGCAGTAGTCCCGCGCACGGCGGAGCAGCTCGGCCGCGCGACCTGCGGTCTCGTCGGCGGTCTCGTCATACGAGATGAAGCGAACCGCGGGCGATGCGAGGAGCGCTGGATCCACCTCGCGCTCCCGCTCGTCCGACGGCGATGCGACGACGATCTCCGCCCCCCGCCCGGCGAGCTCGAGGACGACGTCGACGAACGGAGGAAGCGTGAGGATCTTGGTGAAGAAGAGGATGCGCATTCGCGTGCTCGGACGAGTTCCTCGCCGCCGGCGAATCAGCGCGTGTCGATGAGGCTTCGGAGGCGGCTGAGAGACGCGCGAGCTGAACGCCCGTCGCGGCGCGGGCGCGGAAGACGGACGCGCGAGCGCTCGCCGCCCGCGAGCTTCAGGATCTCGTCGGCGACGATCGGTGCGACCTGCCGCTCGACGCCGCGCGGCCGACCCAGCGCTCCCAGAAGGCGCGCATCGCCGCGCGATCGATCTTGCCCTAGATGCCCTCGCGAGCGCCCGGACGTGCTCCGCCAAGGTCTCGCTGTGAGTGACGACGCCGCCGTGCCCCTCCAGCAGATAGTAGAAGTGGCGCGTCCCCTTCTGCCCGGGGGCGAGGTCGCCCGCCGAGAACGTGTAGACGGGCTTCTCGAGCATGCTCGCCTCGATCTCTGCGCTGGTGTTCAGGCCGACCACCGCGGCAGCGTGGTGAAGGCTGTCGTAGAGGCCCTGGTCGGCCGAACGAGGATTCTGCGAGATCGAGACGCGCTCGTGCCCGGTCGCCCACTCCGACCACAGCTTCCCGTACTTGCGACTGCCGGGATGGGGCCGGATGAGGAGGTTCGCCCGGCCGAGCGGGGCCGGCGCTTGCCGGACTGCATCCAGCCACCGGTCGACGACAAGCGTCTCGTCGGGGCAGATTCCCACCGAAGACGCGACGTAGAGGACGATCGGACGATCGGGGTCAAAGCCGTGCATACGACAGAAGCTCGCCACGGTCGACCGACGGCTGCATCGCCGGAACGCGTCCCAGCGGGCGGCGCCGGTCACGACGACCGACGGCCGGATCGATTCCGTGGAGCTCGACGGCCTCGCGAGCCTGGAACTCGTTCCAGACGAAGGTGCGGTCGGGCGCGACGTGGATCCGTGCCTTGTTCGAGAGGTTGTCGAGGCTGTAGACGAGAAAGCCGCTCGGGATGCCGAGCGATCTCGCTGCCTTGACGATCTCCGTCTGATGCAGCCGCTGATGGAGAAGTGGGCTGACGAGCACCGCGTCCGGCGCTCGCGGCGCATGAACGCGACGACGCCCGGGTCGGGTGGATCGAGCCGCTCGAGGGTCTCGAGTGACGCAGCGACCGACGCCCGGACCTCCTCGTCGAGCGCAAGCGGCGGATCGGGCCAGGCGGGATCGGCCTCCCGAGTCCACGCCGATGCGGAGCGGACCAGGTAGTTGAGCGCGCGCCGACGATTGTGAGCGGCGACAGCGTGCTCGGGCGACAGGTACCACGCGTAGTCACGGCTGTGGCGCAGGAGCGCGAGGGCGCGTCCGACCTCCGTGTCCGACACTTCGTCGTAGACGGCGCGTCTGACGCGATGAAGATCGTGGACCCCTTCCGGAAGCGATCGCTGGAGCCCCCGCGGGAACGCGATCACGACCTCATGGCCGCGGGCATCGAGTTCCGCCACGACGTTCACGAACCGCCGCAGCACCCAACGCCACGTGAAGAAGAGGATCCGCTTGCGCCGCGCCACGGCCTCTAGGCTATCCGGTGGCTTCGATACAGGGCCCACGACGAACGGCTATGCCAGCGACGGGTCAGCGATCATGAGGGTTCTCCGGCACGTGGCCGGCGGATCCTCGCGGCCAACTGTCCCAACCTCCAAGAAGGCGCTGCGGAGAGCCCAACGACAAGCGGCCAAGGCCGAGAAGACGAGACGCGCGCGCATTTCTCGCCGAGGCCGCTTCGATGACGCCGTACGTCGCCGTGGAGCTCGGCGACGAGATGTTCCTCACGTCGACCCGAGACCAGGGACTCGGCAGGCAAGTCTTCGTCGGGCGGTGGCGAAAGGACATGACCGTCCTCGAGCGCGCCGTCGAGTGGATGACCGATCACGGGATCCGCCTGCCCGGAGAGCCGGTGCTGGTCGACGTCGGCGCAAACATCGGCACCACGACGGTGATGGCGCTCCGGCGTCACGGCTTCGCCTCAGCGGTTGCGATCGAGCCTTCGCCCGAGAACGGCCGGGTGCTGCGCCTGAACGTCGTCCTGAACGAGCTCGAGGCGCGCGTGCGGACCATTCCAGCCGCAGCGAGCGATGAGGAGGGACAGATCTTGCTCGACCTCTCGAGTGCGAACATGGGCGGCCACCGGGTCGCCGGCCGGGGTCCGGTCAGTCGGCCGTAGCAGTCGAGGCAGTCACGCTCGACGGACTCGTCGCACGCGGGGCAATCGTTCCGGAGCGGGTCGGGCTGGTCTGGATCGACGCGCAGGGACACGAGCCGGCGGTCCTCGCCGGTGCCTCGAGCCTGATCGAGGCCGGCACGCCCATTGTCGTCGCGATCCGGCAGGTGAAGGGTGATCCCGAGACGGCGCGGCCCTGGGTGGCCGTCCCGCCGACGAGAGTCGCCGTCCTGGCGGCCCTGAGCGGGAGCTACACGGACATCGTCGAGCTCCGCAAGCACTCGAAGCAGGGCCGGGCGACCCATCCGATCGGCGAGCTCGGCACGCTCGTCGACTCGTTCCAGCACTGCCAGGACCTGCTACTCGTCCGACGCGCGTGACCCCGCGCAGGCTTGTCTCGGCGGCCGTCCGCGAGCTCGACGTGCGTGGCCGGGCCCGACTGACCGAACGATCCCTCCGGCGAGCGGCGATGACCGGCGCACGGCTACTCCTTGGTCCTTTCCTCGGCGAGATCGGCTACGAGCTCGAGTACTGGATCCCGTTCATGCGGCGCGAGCTTCACCGCCACGGGATCCCGCCCGAGCAGGTGACGGTGATGACGCGGGGCGGCGCGGCGCTCTGGTACCGAGACTTCGCCTCGAACGCGCTCGACGTCCTCTCGATGATGCCGCCCGAGCGCTACCTGCCCAGCCTGGACGGTCGCCGCCGCCGTGCCCGCGACCTGAAGCAGCTTCGCTGGGATCGCTTCGATCGCCAACTCGTCGCCCTCGCCGAGGAGCGGCTAGGCCCCCTGACCGTCATCCACCCAGGCCTCATGTTCACGCGCCTGCGTGGGCTCTGGTTCAAGGACGTTCCTCTCGACGAGCTGTGGCCGCGGCTCGAGTATCGGCAGCTCGCCGTGGAGCCGGACACCCAGCTCGTCCCGACTCGCGACTACGTCGCGGTCAAGCTGTACTTCAACGAGTGCGTCACTCCCAGCCCTGCGAACAGGGCCTTCTTCCAGCGCACGATCGAGCGGCTTGCCGACGAGATCGACGTCGTCTTGCTCAGCACGGGCCTACTCGTCGACGACCACGAGGAATGGACGACGCGCCACGACCGCGTTCACGCGATCGAGGATCGGCTGCGGCCAGAGGACAACCTCGCCGTCCAGACTCGGATCATTGCCGGTGCCAGAGGTCTCGTCGCGACCTACGGGGGGTTCTCCTACCTCGGGCCGCTTCTCGGCGTGCCGACCCTGACCTTCTACGAGATCGAGCAGACCGTCCCGCTCCACCTCGAGGTGATCCGGCGCGCCGCGCCGGGCGCCGTCTACGATCGGGTCGCCGCCGGCGACCCGGGCGTGATCGAGGCCTTTGCAGGAGCGTTAGGCGCTGCGCACGAACCGCTTCAGAACACGCGCGACCGGTGATCCCGGCCGAAGCCGGACGAGTTCGGCCTCGGCGCGCTCGCAGCGCAGCCGCCACTCGCGTGCCTCTTCCTGGGCGCTCCTCAGCCGCTTCTCGGTCTTGTCCAGGGACGAGTGAAGCCCCTCCGCGTCCTTCCACGACCGTGCCCGGTGGTGGATCCCATACGCCGACTCGCGCTGTGCCCCGCTCCTCGGGTAGAAGACCGGCGGCTCGAAGCGGGAGACGTCCGGGAACTCTTCGAGCACGCGGTCGAGGAAGAGCGGGCCGGTCCCCTCCTTGTCGACCGTGCCCCAGGTCGCCCGTGGGCGGATCAGGGTGAGCGCGCGCTCGACGAACGGATGGCCGGGAACCGAGCCGAGGAGGGCGTTGTTGACGCGCCCAGGCTTTCGGTATCCCGCGAAGGCCGAGACGTCCTCGAGCAGCGGCTCGATCGGACGCAGGCATTCGAAGTCGCAGTCGAGGTAGACGCCGCCGAACCGTGAGAGCAGCTCGAAGCGCAGGATGTCCGATCGCTCCGCGGGGTTGCGCAGGAGTTCCAGCCCCTCCGGCCTGCGCGCGTCCCGCGGGAGGCGGTCCTCCGTCCAGAGCTCGAGCTTCCAGCCAGGGTTCCGGTCGAGCCAGGACTGCCGATACGGGACGAACTCCTCCGGATAGGGGTCCGGGCCGACCCAGATCTGATGGAAGATGCGGGGGATGAGCACGCGCGGAAGCTACCAATGATCGTCTCGACCGAGGCTCTCGGGAACCAGCGGGGGCAGGTGACGATGGTGGACGGCGGATTCGACCCGCTCCATCACGGTCATGTCGTGTACTTCGAGGCCGCGGCCGCGCTCGGCCTGCCGGTGCTGTGCAACGTCACGCGCGACGAGTGGGTGGCGGCGAAGCACCCGCTCGTGCTCGCCCAGGCGGAGCGCGGAGCGGTCGTGGACGCGATTCGCTTCGTCGCCTTCACGCACCTCTCGCAGGTCTCGACGGCCGAGGTGCTCCGCCTACTCGAGCCGCGGTTCTACGCGAAGGGCGCGGACTGGCGCGGCCGGCTGCCCGAGGAAGAGCTGGCGATCTGCGCTGAGCGCAGGATCGAGGTGGTATACCTCGACACCGTCGTGGACTCGTCGACCGCGATCCTCGAGCGCTATGCACGCAGCGGGCGGGCGAGCTAGCGCACTGCACGCCGGGGCGGTCGTCACGCACCATCGCGACGGCTTCCGCTCCGGCGTCGCGCGCTTCAACGAGCTTCTCGTGGAGCGGCTCGGCGTGCCGTTGTACGGCATCGGCGACGAGGGCGAGCCGGGCTGGTCGGAGTCGCTGCTCTCGTTCAAGGCCGGCGAGATGACCGATGCCGAGCGGTTGGAGCTCGCCGAGCGGCTCGCGCGAGCCGACTGGCGCGGCGAGGTCTACCTGCACGAGTACGGCGGGCACGATCTGGAGCGGACGATCGTGGCCCGCGCGCGGCGTGTCCACTGCGGGAATTCGGAGATCTACGAGCAGATCCGCGACCTGAACCCGCACTCGTCAGTCGTGTGGACGCCGGGCCTGCTCGTCGATCGCCGCGACTACGAGGCTGCGGAGCTCTCCGTGTTCTCATTCGGGATGGCGCACAAGATCCAGACCGAACGGTTCCGCCGGCTGCGCGAGCTCCTCGACGCGTCGGGCCGCTCGTACTCGGTCTACGTCTCGGCGGCGAACCACGAGACCTCCTCGCTCGAGGACGCTCAGGCCGTCTTCGAGGAGATGCACCAGATCTTTCCGAGCCTCTACTTCCTTGGCAATCTCTCGGACGTCGCGGTGCACAACCAGCTCCGGCAGTCGACGTTCTTTGCCGCCTTCTTTCCCAAGGGAGTGCGCGCGAACAACACGACGGTGGCAGCGGCAATGGAGACCGGAGCGGTCGTGATCACCAACCTCGACCGGCACTCGCCGGCCGAGTACGTCCACCTCGAGAACGTGCTCGACGTCGAGCGGTGCGACGAGCTGCCGGCCGACCCGGCGGTGCTCGACGCGCTGCGGGCGCGCGCCGTCGAGACGGCGGCCTCGCGCGGCTGGGACCAGCTCGTCGAGCGGATGGCGCAGTGAGCCCCGCCGAGCGGATCGCGGCCGTCGGCTACGACTATCTGTCCCGGGAGGTCGAGGCTGTCGAGACGTGCAACCTGTGCGGCTCGGCCGATCACGTCGTGGTGGCCGAGCGCGACCGCTACGGATACCCGGCCACGCTTCGGATGTGCACCCGCTGCGGGCTCGCCTTCCTCTCGCCCAGGCTCACCGCGGACGAGTACGGCGCGTTCTACGAAGCCGTCTACCGGCCGCTCGTCAGCGCCTACCACGGCCGCTTGATCGACGCCGACACCGTGCGGGTCGACCAGCGGAGCTACGCCGAGGAGCTCGTCGGCCTCCTCCGGGACACGCTGCCCCGCCCGCCCGGCTCGGTGCTGGACATCGGCGGCTCGACGGGGATCGTCGCCGGCGCCCTTCGGAACGCCTTCGGTGCGGAGGCGACCGTGCTCGACCCGGCGCCGGACGAGCTCGCGATGGCGGCGGCGGCGGGGATGGAGACGATCGCGGGCTTCGCCGAGGATTTCGATCCAGGCGGGCGCCGCTGGGACGTCGTGCTCCTCTGCCAGACGATCGACCACCTGCTCGACGTCTCCGGCACCCTCGCGTCGATGCGCCGGATGACGGCCGACGGCGGGCACGCGTTCGTCGACGTGCTCGACCTGATGATCGCCGCCCGCAAGCAGGGTTCGGTGGTGGGCGCTGCCAAGATCGACCATCCCTACTACCTGACCAGGGACACGGCGCACGCATTCTTCGTCCGGGCCGGCTTCGAGCCGCTGGCGGAGCGTCTGTCAGGCGACGGGCACTGGGGCTTCGTGCTCGCCGCAGCCGAGCCGGCTGAGCCAGACTGGGAGCAGCTGCACAAGGTGGCCGCGGCCCAACTCGCCGAGCTGCGGAGACTCTCATAGTGCGGGTACTCGGCCTCATCCCCGCCCGAGGCGGCTCCACCCGCGTACCGCGCAAGAACCTTGCACGGATCGGCGGCCGGACGCTCGTCCGGCGTGCGCTCGAGACTGCGCTCGCCGCCGAGTGCTTCGACGTGGTGGCGCTCTCGAGCGACGACGACGAGATCCTGGCCGAGGCCGAGGGCCTGGAGGTCGTCGCGCTGCGCCGGCCGCCGGAGCTCGCCACGGAGACCGCGCGAGCGAGCGCGTTCGCGCTGCACGCGCTCCGCGAGCTCGACGACCCGGGCGCGCCGTTCGACGCCGTAGCGATCGTGCAGTGCACCTCCCCGTTCACGGCTCCCGAGGATGTCGCCGGCGCGGTTGCGCTGCTCGAGCAGACCGGTGCAGAGTCGGTCGTCACCGTCGCGCGGGTGGAGGCGGTACACCACCCGGCCAAGCTGAAGCGCCTCGAGGGCGACCGGTTGCTTCCGTACCTCGAGGACGACCGGCTGACTCCCTCGCACGAGCTGCCGCCTCTCTGGGCCCGAAACGGCTCCGTGTACGCCTTTCGCCGCGATGCGGTCGAGCGCGAGCTCGAGGCCGACGACGTCCGCGGCTACGAGATGCCCGCCGAGCGCTCCTTGGACGTCGACACTGCCGGGGACATCGCCTTCGCCGAGTTCCTCGTCGAGCGGGGCGAGCGCTCGTGATCCCCAGGGTCTTCCACCACGTCTGGGTCGGCCCCGAGCCGCTGCCGGAGGAGTACCGACGCTACGGGCAGACCTGGCTCGAGCACAACCCGGGCTGGGAGCTGAAGGTCTGGACGGACGACAACCTGCCGCCGGACCTCGTACGCAAGGAGGTCTACGAGCTGCTTCGCCAGCCCGCGGAACGCTCGGACATGCTCATCTTCGAGTTCCTCCACCGTTTCGGGGGCGTCTACGTCGACACGGACTTCGAGTGTCTGCGCCCGATCGAGCCGCTCCTCGATGGTGTGGAGATCTTCTGCTCGTACAGCCACCCGGACCGGCTGAACAACGCGATCATGGGCTCCGTCGCCGGGCACCCACTGATCGAGAAGGGCCTCCACGAGCTGCGTCCGCGCATGACCTACGGCAAGGTGGACAAGGCCGGCACCGGGCCCTTCTTCGTCACCGAGCTCTTCGTCGGCCGCCCGGAGGTGAAACTCTTCGACTGGCCACTCTTCTACCCGCGCACGCCGGAGGCCGAGAAGACCGCATACGGGATCCACCACGAGGGGCGGAGCTGGAAGGACCCGGCCGACCTCGTCAAGGACGCGATGCGCGCCGAGCACCGGCTTGCGATCGTCCGGGACGAGCTCGACGTGCTCCGGCGCAAGCACGAGCTGGCGCTGGCCGAGCTCGAGGCGCTGCGGGGGGGCCGCCGGCTGCGCTCCCTGGCGCTGCGGCTGGGGCGCTCGGTGGTGCCGCGCGACACGCTCACGCGCCTTCGCCGTCGCCTTCGCCGGAAGAAGCCGCCGGTACAGTGACCGCCGTGGAGATCGCCGGGAGAGCGGTGAGCGACGGCGCGCCGGTGTTGATCGTCGCCGAGATCGGAAACAATCACGACGGCTCGATCCGCCAGGCAGAGCAGTTGATCGACGCTGCCGCCGAGGCGGGCGCCGACGCGGTCAAGTTCCAGACGCACATCGCCGGGGCGGAGATGCTCCCCTCGACACCCACGCCGCCGCACTTCGACGAGCCGCGCTTCGAGTTCACGAAGCGGATGGAGCTCTCGCGCGACGACCACCTCCGCCTGAAAGCGGCGGCCGAGGAACGCGGCCTCGTCTTCTTCTCGTCGCCGTTCTCGGTCGAGGCGGTCGAGCTGCTCGAGGAGGTCGGCGTCCCCGCGTACAAGATCGCCTCCGGCGAAGTGACGAACCCGCCGCTCGTCGAGGCCGTCGCCGCCGCCGGCAAGCCGGTGCTGCTCTCGACGGGAATGTCCGGGATCGAGGACGTGGAGCGCGCAGCGGCGATCCTGCGGCATGCGGGCGCCCCGTTTGTCGTCATGCAGTGCACCTCCACCTACCCGTGCCCGCCCGAGCTCGTCAACCTGCGCGCGATGGTCGCGATGGGCGAGCGGCTCGGCGTCCCCTACGGCCTCTCCGATCACACCCCTGGTGTGTGGACCTCGGTCGCCGCGGTCGCGCTCGGCGCGGTCGCAGTCGAGAAGCACTTCACCCTCTCGAAGCGGCTGTACGGCCCAGACCACCATGCGTCGCTCGTGCCCGAGGAGCTGGCGCAGCTCGTCGTCGGAGTGCGCGAGGTCGAAGCGTCGCTCGGAAGCGGCCTGAAGGAGCGCGATCCTGCCCACGATCCCGTGCGCGCGACGTTCGAGAAGAGCCTCGTCACCCGGATCGCCGTTCCGGCCGGGACGGTGCTGGTGCGGGAGATGCTGACGACGAAGAGGCCGGGAACCGGAATTCCGGCGGCACTGCTCGACCAGATCCTCGGCAGGACGACGGCGTGCGAGCTCGAGCCGGATCACCTCCTGGAAGAGGCGGATCTTGCCTAAGAAGGTCTGCGTCGTCGTCGCCAGCCGGGCGAACTACGCGCGGATCAAGACGGCGATGGAGGCGGTGCAGGAACATCCCGACCTCCAGCTCCAGCTCGTCGCAGGCGCATCGCTCGTGCTCGAGCGGTTCGGCAACGCCCTCGAGGTGCTGACGGCGGACGGCTTCGTCCCCGACGCGACGATTCGCTTCATCATCGAGGGCGAGACGCCGGCGACGATGGCGAAGTCGACGGGGCTCGGCCTGCTCGAGCTGCCAACCGTCTTCGAGCTGCTCCAGCCCGACGTCGTCGTCACCGTCGCCGACCGCTTCGAGACGATCGCGACCGCGGTCGCGGCGGCGTACATGAACATTCCCGTCGCGCACACGCAGGGCGGGGAGATGTCCGGCTCGATCGACGAGAGCGTCCGGCACGCCGTCACGAAGCTGTCGCACGTCCACTTCCCGGCGACGGAGATCGCCAGGCGCACGGTGATCGCGATGGGCGAGGACCCGGACTGGGTGTTCAACGTCGGCTGCCCGTCGATCGACCTCGTCGCGCGCACCGATCTGGGGCTGCGGCGCGAGGTGCTCGAGCAGTTCGGAGGGGCGGGGGCGCCGGTCGACACCGAGCAGCCGTTCGTGCTGATGATGCAGCACCCGGTCACGACCGAGTACGGGCAGGGGATCGACCAGATCAACGAGACGCTCGAGGCGGTTGCCGCCGTCGGGATCCAGGCGCTCGTCTTCTGGCCGAACGTCGACGCCGGCTCCGACCACGTCGCCAAGGGAATCAGGCGCTTCCGCGAGCTCGGGCTGGCGAACGGCTTCCACTTCTTCCGCAACCTGCCGCCGGAGGTGTTCGTCAGGCTGATGGCCCACTGCGACTGCATGGTCGGCAACTCGTCGGCGGCGCTCCGCGAAGGGTCGTTTCTCGGAACGCCGGGCGTGACCGTCGGGACGCGCCAGCGCGGTCGTGAGCGAGGTGCGAACCTGGTCGAGGTCGAGCACGACAGGGCCGAGATCGCGGACGCTATCCGCGACCAGGTTGCGCACGGTCCCTACGAGCGGAGCACCATGTTCGGCGACGGAACGGCCGGCCGGCAGATCGCGCAGAAGCTTGCGGAGGTTCGGCCGAAGGTGCAGAAGCATCTGCACCTCGCCATTGATCGGCGCCTGGAACCGGTGTCGGCGAGGGAAGCGACATGAAAGATCTCGACGCACCGGTCAGGGTCGCGGTGGTCGGCGCCGGGAACTGGGGGCCGAATCTCGCCCGCAACCTGCACGCCCTCCCGCAGGCGTCGCTCGAGCTCGTCTGCGACCACGGGCGCGAGCGGCTCGCGGAGATCGCGCAGCGGTACCCCGATGTGCGCACGACCACGGACTACAGCGATGTGCTCGCCGACCCGGAGCTGGAGGCGGTCGTGATCGCCACACAGGTCGGAACGCACGCCGGGCTCGCGTCCGCGGCGCTCGAGGCCGGCAAGCACGTTCTCGTCGAGAAGCCGCTGACCGCGTCCCTGCACGACGCCGAGGCTCTCGTCCGGCTGGCCGGCGAGTCGGACCGCGTCCTGATGCCCGGTCACACCTTCCTCTACAGCCCGCCGGTGAACGTAGCCCGCGAGGTGATCCACTCCGGCGAGCTCGGCGAGATCCAGTTCGTCTCCGCAAGCCGGGTGAACCTCGGGCTCCACCAGCCCGACGTGAGCGTCGTCTGGGATTTGGGACCGCACGACTTCTCGATCCTTCGCTACTGGCTCGAGGAGATGCCGAGCCGCGTCTCGGCGTTCAGTCGCGCCTGCGTGATCGAGAACCTCGCCGACGTGACGTTCATCAACCTCGAGTTTCCTTCCGGGACGCTTGCGCACGTCGAGCTGTCGTGGCTCGCACCGATCAAGGTGAGGCGCACGACTGTGGTCGGCTCGGAGAAGATGCTCGTCTACGACGACACGAGCGACGTGCCCGTGCGCGTCTACGACTCCCGAGCGACGGCGCACAGCCGCGCGGGCGACGGCGGGCCGCAGGTGAGCTACCACGCGGGCGACGTCGAGTCGCCGCCCGTCCGAGACACAGAGCCGCTCTCGCTCGAGCTGCTCGACTTCTGCCGGGCCATCCGAGAGGGCAGCGAACCGCGGTCGTCGGCGGAGCTGGGCCTCGACGTCGTGCGCACCTGCGAGGCGGTGACGCAGTCGCTCGCAGAGCGCGGCGCGCCGATCGAGATTCCCGCCGCCACGCCCTCCATCCGCTCGGCTGTCTAGGAACTCCGGAAGTACTCCTCGACGGCGGCAGCCACGGCTTCGACCTGCGTTTCGGCCATGCCGGGGAAGATCGGCAGCGAGAGGCACGTACGGGCCAACTCCTCGGCGACGGGAAACGCCCCCGCGCCGTAGCCGAGCCCGGCGTACGCCTCGGTCAGGTGCGGCGGGGTCGGGTAGTGCCGGCCCGTCGCGATCGAGCGCGCGCGGAGGTGGCCGGCGAGCGAGGAGGGGTCGCCTGTTTGGACGACGTAGAGGTGCCAGACGTGCTCGCTGTCGGGAGCGACCCGCGGTAGCACGAGATCTCCCACGCCGGCCAGCAGTGCGGCGTAGGCATCGGCGACGGCCCGCCGCTCGGCGTTCCACTCCGCGAGCCGGGCCAGCTTGTACGTCAGCACGGCAGCCTGAAATGCGTCCATTCGCCCGGTCCAGCCGATCCGGTCGTGCCGGTACTTCGCCCGCTGGCCGTGCTCGCGGAGCATCCGGACCCGTTCGGCGATTCCCGTGTCGGCGGTCACGACCGCGCCGGCGTCTCCCATCGCGCCGAGGTTCTTGCCGGGATAGAAGCTGAACGCCGCGCCCGCCGTTCCATGTCCGGGGACGAGGCCGGCGCGGACGGCGCCGTGCGCCTGGCACGCGTCCTCGACGACCGTCAGCCCGCTCCGCTCGGCGATCGCGGTCAATCGCCGCAGGTCGGCGAGTTGACCGTAGAGGTGGACGGGCAGCAGCCAGCGCGCTCGGGGTCCGATCGCGGCCTCCGCAGCGGCGGGGTCGAGGGTGTAGTCGCCGCCCGAGATGTCGGCCGGGACGGGTGTCGCGCCGACCTGCGAGACGGCCTCGAAGGTGGCGATGAACGTCATCGCCGGGACGATCACCTCGTCGTGCGGCGCCACGCCGGCCGCTTGCAGGAGCAGCCGCAGCGCGTCGGTGCCGCTGGAGAGCCCGACGCATTCCGGCGCACCGCAGAAGCTCGCAAAGCTTTCCTCGAACTCTCGGACCGCGGCGCCGGTTCCGAACTCGCTGCGGTCGATCAGGTCGCCCAGTGCGGCGAGGATGTCGTCCTTCAATCCTGCGTGGAGCCCGCCGAGATCCACAAACGGAATCTCCCGTACGGCCGCCTGCTCGGGCACGGGCGTGAGCCTACCCGTTCTCTCGGACCGGCAACTTCAGGCGCCTCCCTACGCCGCGGCGCGGCGCCGAGCCCTTCCCGTCGAGCTCCTCAATCGCGTCGGCCAGAACTCCGGCCGCCGGCTTGTCGATGCCGGCCGGGCGTACGAAGCTCTCGAGGAAGCGACGGCGCGCATCGGCGTGAGTGTCGCCGGCAAGCGCCCGCCCGAGCTGGACGAGGTGCTCGTCGAGGGTGTCGGCGCTCTCCACGAAGCCGCCCTGCTCCGCCAGCAGATACCCGAAGTGGACCGATCCCGCCTGGCCCGGCGCAAGCTCTCCCGCTCTCACCGTCAGCACCGGTCTGCCCACGATCGCGGCCTCGATCTCCGCGCTCGTGTTCAGGCTGACGACCGCGTCGCTCGCGGAGACCTGGTCGAACAGGTCCTGAGCCCGCTTGCGGACGACCGCGGGCGGAACGACCACGCGCCCGTCCGGCGGTGTCCAGGACGACCACACCGGATCGTCGACGGTTCCCGGGTGCGGCCGCACGATCACGTTGGCGTCGCTGATTCGCTCGTCGCCGCTCGAGCGCAGGGCCGCGATCCACTCGGCGACGAAGTCCGGCTCGCGTGGGCTGACGAAGGCCGACGAGCCGAGCCAGAGCAGCGTCGTCCGGCCGGAGTCGAGCCCGAGCTCGCCGAGGAGCTCGAGCCGCCCGGCCGAGGGCACGCTCTCGAAGACCGGATCGAACCGGACGGCTCCCGTCACGACCATTTGGTGGCGATCGAAGCCGTGGAGACGCTCGGCCTCGCTCGCCTGCAGCTCGTTCCACACGAAGAGCCGATCGGGGTGCTCGTGAATGAGCCCCTTGCTCGAGAGGTTGTCCCAGCTGTAGACCACCAGGCCGGTCGGCACGCCGAGGCTCTTGGCCGCCTTGACCACGTCGGTCTGACGTGCGGCGAAGTTGATCCGCGAGATGCACAGCGACAGCGTCCAGCCTGTGCTCGCGGATGAAGCTGCGGACACCCTCGTCCGGTGGGATCAGCCGCTCCAGATCGGCGAACAGGCGGTCGAGGACTGCTCCTTCGGTCTCCTCGACCTCGAAGGTCGGGCTGCGCCCCCGTAGGCGAGCGAACGAGTCTTTCCGACCACCGACCGCAGCAGACGCTCGAACGCCCGTGCCCGATTCGCGTGCGCCGCGTCGAGCGGTGGTGCGCTGTAGCGCACGAAGTCGCGGGCGGCTCGTACGATCGCGGCCGTCTGGTCACGGCCGTCCGAGCGATCCCATGGGTAGAGCGCCGTCGAGACCTCCGACCGCTTCCGCAATGTCCTCCGGCACCGGCACCTCGTCGTAGCGGTCGGGGCGAGCGAGGAAGAGCCGGTGTCCGCGCTCCACGATCGTCGTGAGCGCCGTCGCGTAGTAGCGAAGGTAGTACGGCGCTTCGTGGAAAACGCCGATCCTCATCCAGGCCGACCGGAACGCCTGTTTTCGCGCATCGGCTCAGCCTAGCGCTAGAGGGAGAGCCGGTCGGGTCTCCGGCTAGACTGGGTCGGTGACTGAGTCCTCGGACACGGCTTGCAGAGTGGGCCGCCGGCGATTGACGAAGAGACCGTGTCGATCAGGACCTATTTCGTCAGCCGGATCACTGAGCGCTGTCGCGACGAGATCCTCGCACCGCGGCGCCTGCAGCGCAGCCGCCGGCTGCGCCAATCCGGGTCATCGAGCCGTGGAAGCACGGGATTCGCGCACGGCTGCACGACGTCTGGCGCCATCGACGCCTGATCCCGTACTACGGGAAGCGCTACATCATGCGCCGCTTCAAGAACACCTGGCTCGGCTGGATCTGGCTCCCGCTACGGCCCGGTCGTCGACATGCTCACGAAGGCGTTCTTCTTCGGCGGCTTCCTTAGCGTCTCGTCCGGAGACCGCCCGTACATCATCTTCTTCACCTTCGGCTCGTGCGGCTGGGTGCTCTTCGAGAGCATGAGCAGATGGGGCCTGCGCGCGCATCCGGATGAGCAACCAGTTCGTCAAGAACGCGCACGCTCCCTGGTTACCGCGGATCGCTGGGGCTGCTCCTTCCGGAGCCATCGACTTCTCCCTCTATACGTCCGTGGCGATCGGCGCGATCTTCTACTTCCTCGCCACGCGGGGGAAGCTGTACATCGTCCCGTCGACGGCGGTGGGGATCGCCTGTCTCGGCATCGTCCTCCTCGCCGCCTGGGGCCTCCGTTTGCGCTATCATGGCACCGCTGACGCAGGTGTGCGCGACGTCCGCTTCTTGTTCAACTACGTGACCGCGTTCTGGTACTACATGACGCCGATTGCCTACCCGATCAGCTCGCTGCCGGAGAAGTACCAGCCGATCGCGGAGATCAATCCGCTTACCGCACCCGTCGAGATGGTCAAGTACGGCTTCCTGCAGACGGCGCCGCCTCTGTGACCGAGTCATACATCCGTGCTTCGGTCGGCCTCGCGTTCCTCGGCGACCTCAGCCTGTGGATGTTCAACCGCTTCGAGCGGAGAGGCCGATCGAGCGGACATAGATGCGCCGTGCCCGGCTCCCACGCGCGCCATGTCGAACTGGCCGAGACCTTCTGATCGCCGTCGAGGGCGTCTCGAAGGCCGAGCCGAAGCCGCCGGCGCAGCCGCCGCGCTGGCTGGCGCGCTTGTTGCCCGGCGTCCAGTGGAGCGCGACCGCCGACCGGGACTACGGCGACGGAGGACGACGAAGAAGACGAGGAGGAAGACGCACGAGCGCGTAAAGGCGCGCTCGAAGAGGTCAGCTTCGAGCTTGGTCAGGCGCAGGGCCTTGGCCTGGTCGGCGACGACAGGCCGCGACGAAGACGCTGCTGTCCTCCTTCTCCGGGTTTTACCCGCCGAGCACGGGCGGAATCATGGTTCGCGGCCAGGTCGCACCGCTCCTGCGGTTCTCCGAACTCAATTTCTCCGGACGTTCGGCAGGTGTCGCTGCGGTCATCTCCGGCGTCCTCCACTGGCCCCCGGTTCCCGAAACCGGTGGGACGAGATCGTCGACTTCGCACATCTGGACGAGGTGGAAGATCTCGGCTTCCCGGCCGAGAGCGTCGAGTACACAAGGAGGCCTGGACCAAGCGATTGTCCCTGTCCGCCGTGATGCACCTCGACGCCTCCGTCTACGTCGTTCTGAGCGCTTCGCGGGCACCGACGCTGCGATGGAGGAGCGTTGTAACGACTTGCTCGAGCAGCGTCAGTGACGAAGGTTGCGCGATCCTCCAGAGCGGGAAGTCGCCGCCTACTGTTGCGCGGTTCTGCCCGGACGCGATCCTCTTCGAGAAGGAGCCCCAGTCTTCCAGGGCCGCCTTGGGGCGGTCGCCAAGGTGATCGCGGAGCGACGCCTTGCCGCGAGCCGGAGAAAGAACAAATGTTCCAGATGCCGGTGCGGGCGGTGCTGGCGAGCAACGACGGCGGGGTGACCATCGGCCCCGAAGGTGGAACGATCGGGATCGAGCTTGACGTGTTCAAGCTCAAGTGGGCCCTCCTCCTCCTGCGCTTCACCGACGAAGAGGGGAGGGAGACAGAAGGCGAGTACCCGGAGGTGTTCGAGGGCCAGATCGGCGTCTATCGCCTCGCCATTACAGTACCCGCGGGACTGCTCGACGAGGGGGAGTACACCGCGACGCTCGTCGGCGCATCGGTCAGAGAGCGTGTGGGGAATGAGGCTCCGACCGAACTCTCGCAGATGAAGGTCGAGGAGTTGAAGGCGCTCGCGGCGGAGCGCGGCGTCAAGATCGCGTCGAGGGACAGGAAGGCGGATCTCGTCACGAAGCTCGCCGCCGAGATCCCGGCCGCAGGGAGTGCGGAGGAGGCTCGCCTGATCGAGATGCCCGCTCTGGCACCGAAGTCTGACGAGCCGTCTGACGAGGGCGAGAAGGGCGGAGACGGTCGCGAAGAGTCCGAGGAGACGGAAGGCCCATCCCGGGAAGCCGAGCAGTCGCTCGAGAATGCACAGGTGCCGCCGCCGCGCCGAGCGGAGCTGCTGTCGTTCAAGGTCTTCGTTCAGACCTACGACGCCAGCCCGGCCCTGAATTCGGCGTGTCGGCCGACGCCGACGATGACGTGCGTGCGAATTGGCAAGACGTCGAGTGGGATGTCCATCGCATCGAGATCTGAGTCCAGGTCGACTGCGCCGACCGTCCCGTCGCCGGAGCGCCGCACTGACGCTGCAGCGTGCTCTTCTTCATGGAGTACCTCGGCCGCTACCTGCGGTTCTTCGACTCGGTGATCCGGGAGATGCTCGAGCGCGGTCACACGGTGCACCTGGTCTTCGAGCGGGAGCAGGCCGCGCCGAAGCCGCTCGACGCCGCGTGGCTGCGCCGGATGGAGCGGCACCCGAACTTCCGTTGGAGCCACACGCTCGCGTGGCGCCGCGATCCCTGGTTCCGGGTCGCGCGGCCCGTACGCGGGGCGCTCGACTACGTCTACTTCCTCCAGCTCGGCGCCGATCGCGTCCCCTACCTGCTCAGGCGGGCTCGGGGGCGGGCGCCGCGGCCGTTCCAGCTCGTCATGCGGCTGCCGGGGATGCGATCCCGGCCCGCCTTGCGCTCTGGGCGCGCATCCTCGACCTCTGCGATCGGGCGATCCCATTCAGCCGGCGAGTTCAGCAGCTCGTCCGCGAGCACGACCCGAACGTCGTTCTCGTCACGCCGCACCTGATGCCGAGCTCAACCGACGCGCACTACGCGCGCAGCGCGGCCGCGACCGGCATCCAACCGGCGTCTGCGTCGCGAGCTGGGACAACCTCTCGAGCAAGCAGCTCCTCCGCGTCGTTCCCGATCTCGTGACCGTGTGGAACGACGCGCAGAGGCGCGAGGCGGTGACGATCCACGGCGTCCCCGAGGACCGGGTGGTGACGACCGGGGCGCAATGCTTCGACCATTGGTTCGGCTGGCCTCCCCGGCCGCGGGAGGAGTTCTGCGCGCGGGTCGGCCTCGATCCACGCACGCCGTACATCGTGTACCTCGGCGGCGCCCTATTCCCGTCGACGATGACGGAGGCGGAGTTCTGCCTGGGGTGGCTGCAGGCGGTTCGCAGGAGCGAGGAGCCGGGGCTGCGTGAGGCGAGCGTTCTCATCCGTCCACACCCGCTGCGAAACGACGAGTGGCGGGAGATCGACTTCAGCCTCTTTCCACAGCGTCGCCCTCTGGCCGACGACGGTCGTGATGCCCGTCGAGCAGGACACGCGTGCGGACTACTTCGACTCGATCTACCACAGCGCGGTCGCCGTCGGCGTGAACACAACCGCGATGATCGAGGCGGGGATCATCGGTCGGGCCGTGCACACGATCCTGGTGCCGGAGTTCGCAGCCTCGCAGGGAGGCGTCCTTCACTTCCGGTACCTCAGCGAGATCGGCGGCGGTCTGGTGCAGGTCTCGGAGACCCTCGACGAGCACGTCGGCCGACTCGGCGATGTGCTGGCCGGCCGTGACACGGAGGGCGAGGAGGCTGCCCGGCGATTCACCGAGCTCTTCGTGCGGCCCCAGGGAGTGCAGATCCCCTCGACCCCAGTCTTCGTCGATGCCGTCGAGGAGCTCGTCCGGCATGGCGCGTACGACCGGGTGCCGGAGCCGGGGTGGCTCCGGCTCCTTCGACCCCTCCTTTGGCTGATTCAGGTGCCCTTTCAGGTGCGCCGGGTACGATCGAAGGTCGCGCTCGAGGGGGGCAAGCTCGTGGGGGCGCTCCGCCGCCACGGATCGCGTGCCCGAGCCGAAGCGCACGATTCGCCGTTGGCCGACGACGACTGAGGGTGACCGATGCGCGTCCTGTTCTCCGCCGAGACCCAACTCTCGCTGACGAGCTTTCAGTCGGTGATCCAGCTGCTTGCCATGCGCGGGCACGAGGTCGCCGTCGCCTTCCACGAGGAGCGTGACGCGATCTGGCGCGCCAGCCTGCTCGACGAGCTCGCCGCACTACCGAACGTCTCGATCGAAGCAGCCGTTCAACCGGGCCCCGATCGCTGGCTGGCACTCGCGGCGGACATACGTTCGTCGCTCGATCTCTTCCAATTCCTCGGGCCCCGGTTCAACGACACGTACCGTGCCCGGGCGTGGGAGCGCGCGCCGCGGCCGGCTGCCGCGCTTGGTCGATCGCCGCTGGCCCGCAATGCGCTCGGCCGCGGCGCGATCGCGGGGGCCTTAGAGCTGGCACAACGCGCGTTGACGACGAACAACGAGATCGAGCGGTACCTCCGCGATCAGCGCCCCGACGTGATCCTGTTCACCCCATACGTCGGATTGCGCCAGATCCAACCGGATTTCCTCCGGGCCGCGCAGGCGCTCGGGCTCAGAACGGGGGTCTGCGTGAAGAGCTGGGACAATCTCTCCAGCAAGTCGTTGATCCGGCCCGTGCCCGATCGAGTGTTCGTCTGGAACGAGATCCAGCGCGAAGAGGCGACGGCGTTGCACGGGATCGCACAGGAGCGCGTCGTCGTGACAGGCGCTCAGTGCTTCGACGAATGGTTCGATTGGACGCCTCGGCCGCGAGCGGAGTTCTGCCGAAGGATCGGGCTCGACCCTGGCCGGCCATACCTGCTCTATGCGTGCTCAGTACCGTGGACGGGGCAGTCCGAGGTTGGCTTCGTGCGCCGGTGGGTGGCCGCGCTGCGCGGATCGGGTGGGGCACCGGCAGAAGCCGGCGTGCTCGTGCGTCCGCATCCGAAACGCGGACACGACTGGGACGGCGTCGACGTCTCGGACCTCCCGGGGGTGGTCGTCCACCCGCCCGGCGGGCATGCGCCAACGGACGCGGACTCGAAAGCCGACTACTACGACTCGATCTACCACAGTGCAGCCGTCGTCGGGCTGAACACGAGCGCGATGATCGAGGCGGCAATCGTCGGCCGCTCCGTGCTCACCGTCCTCGATCCGGAGTACGAGCGCGTCCAGGGCGGCACGATCCACTTCCGGTACCTGATCGAGGTCGGCGGAGGGCTGCTGCGCGTGGCCCGGTCGCTCCCCGAGCACGCCGAGCAAGTCGCCGAGGCCCTCGCCGGCGAAGACGGAGCCGACGCCCGCGCCAGGCGCTTCGTCGCAACGTTCGTCCGACCGCACGGGCTCGATGTGCCGGCGACTCCGCGTTTCGTCGACGAAGTCGAGCGCCTCGCAGCTTCGCAGGCCCCGCGACCACGCCGGACACCAGCGCCGCTACTGCCGTTGCGACCCCTGCTGGCGCCGCTTGCCACCCGCGCTGCCCGCTACGCAGGCGCGGTCGTCGGCTGATGCGAATCCTCTTCCAGATGCCGTATGCGGGGTATCTCCGGATGTACGGATCGACGATCAGCCTCCTCGCCGAGCGCGGGCATCACGTCCTCCTCTCGTACGACGATCCCAACAAGCGCCGCGATGCCTCGGCGAACGTCGTCGAGGCTCGGGTCGGAATCGAGCTGGTTCCTCCGCTGCCCCAGGCCCGGCGCCGACTCGAGGGCCAGATCGCCGCCCTGCGGGTGGCGATCGACTACCTTCGCTACCTCGACCGGCATTTCGCCGGATCGCCATACCTTCGGAGGCGGCTCGAGAAGTACCTGCGCGGTCCAGTGCTCCGGCTCCTGTCGCGCGCGCCGTACGGATTGCCGTTCGCGCGCGCGGGACTCAGAGTGCTGCTGGCGATCGAGCGGGCCGTCCCGAGCGACAAGCGCATCGAGCAGTCGATCGACCGCCTTGGGCCGGACGTCGTCTTCGTCACCCCGCTCCTCGGGCGCAGCTCGAAGAACAGGCGACAGACCGACACCGTGAAAGCTGCGCGCCGGCTCGGCATCCCGGTCGGCGCCGGCGTGGCAACGTGGGACCACCTGACGACGAAGGGGATGGTGAAAGCCGTTCCCGACCGCCTCTTCGTCTGGAACGAACTCCAGCGAGATGACGCGACAACGCTCCATTTCGTCCCTCGCGGCCGGGTAGTCGTAACGGGGGCGCAGCTGTTCGACACCTGGTTCGAGCGCCGACCCACCTGCTCACGCACGGAGTTCCTCGAGCGGGTCGGCCTCGCTGTCGACCGGTACGTCCTCTATGTCGGCTCGTCGCCGAACATCGCTCCGCCGGAGCTCGAGCTGCCGTTCGTACGGCGCTGGATCGGGGCGCTCCGCTCGAACGGAGACGAGCAGCTCGCCCAGCTCGGGGTGCTCGTGCGCCCCCACCCCTACAGCGTCGAACCCTGGGCGGCGGCCGGCCCGATCGACTCGCGAACCGTAGTCGCGCCGCAAGTGAGGCCTGAGCTGCCGATGAACGAGCAGGACGAGGCCCTGTACTTTCACTCGCTCCAGTTCTCCGACGCAGTCGTCGGGATCAACACGACGGCGATGGTGGAGGCATTCATCCGGCGGCGGCCGGTGCTGACGATCGCGAGTTCGGAGTTCCGCGAGACCCAGCAGGCGACGCTCCACTTCCGCAATCTGCGCCGGGCCGCAGGTGAGGCGCTGCAAACGGCGGCGACGCTCGACGAGCACCTCGCGCAGCTCGCTGCCACGCTCGCCGAGCCGGAGCGCTACGCATCCGGCATCGAGCGGTTCCTGCTCCGGTTCGTTCGCCCGGGTGGTGTCGACCGTCCGGCCACGGAGCTGCTCGTCGAGGGGCTCGAGCAGCTTGGCGATCTCCGTCCGCCGCGCTGATGGATTCGATCCTGCTGCACATTGGCTACCACAAGACCGGCAGCGGGTGGCTGCGAAGGCACTTCTTCGTCGATCCTCGCACCGGGTTCGGCTCGCTGGGCAAGGATCCCGGCAAGCATCCGGTCCGGCGGCTCGTTGCACAACCGTCACTCACGTTCGACGCCGCGAGCTTCCGTGCAAGGTTCGACGAGCTGATCGAGCCGGTCGCGGCCGAGGGACGCATTCCCGTCCTCTCTTTCGAGCGGCTTTCCGGGCATCCCTTCTCCGGCGGCTACGACAGCAAGGAGATCGCGGACCGGCTCCTTGCCGTCTTTCCCGAGGGCAGGGTGCTCGCCGTCGTTCGCGAGCAGCGCTCGATCATCCTCTCCGCCTACAAGCAGTACGTTCGCGAAGGCGGATCGTGCTCGCTGCGATCGTTCCTCGCTCCCCCGTTCACGCCGAGCATGCGGGCGCCGCTGTTCGATCTTCGCTTCTTCCAATACGACCACCTGCTCTCGCGCTACCGAAAGCTCTTCGGTCCCGAACGGGTCCTGATCCTGACCTACGAGCAGTTCATCGAGGATCCGGCGGTGTTCGTCGCCGCGATCGCCCGGTTTGCAGGAGGAACGCTCGATGACGAAGTGCTCGCCTCGCTTCCGTTTGCCACGAAGTCGAACCCGTCGCCGTCGGCGTCGGCGATCGAGTTGCGTCGCCGGGTCAACCACCTCGGGGGCGTGCGCACGGAGATCGCGCCCGATCCCTTCATCGAGTCGAAGCGGCTCCAGCGTCTGGCGCGACGGATCGAGCGGACGAGGCTGCCGACGGTGCTCGACGCCCGCCTCGAGGCTCGGCTCGTCAAGACGGTCGGCGAGGCCGTCGGCAGCCTGTTCGTCGAGAGCAACCGCGCGACGGCCGAGCTCGCCGGACTCGATCTCGCGTCTCACGGGTGGATGGTGTAGAGGAGAGCCGCGCGCCGACCGGCGCAGCCTCTTAGCTGATCTCCGGGACGGCGGGCGCGCCGCGCCGGACACGCTCCGCGATCCCGCCGATCACGGCCGCCGCCAAGGCGACGGGCGCCAGAACGGCGCGGAGCGCGCAGGAGGAGACGGTCGGCCGCTCGGGGGGAATCGTCAAGCGCGCCAACGACTCGATCTCCCCGGCAAGGATCGGCGTCGCAGGCCGGTCGAGTCCGTGCGGGCGGACGAACGAGGCGACGAACCGGCGGGTCTGCTCTGCGTGATCGTCGCCCCGGTCGATGACCCCCGCGAGCTGGTCGAAGTGCTCGTCGAGCGTCTCCCCCAGGTGGACGAAGCCGCCGTTCTCGTACAGGAGGTAGCGGAAATGCAGCGTGCCGCGCTGGGTGTCCGCGAACTCGGGTGCGAGCGGGGCCAGGACACTCCGGCCGGCGATCGCAGCCTCGAGCAGCGCGCTCGTGTTGATGCCGACGACGGCTGCGCTGTGAGCGAGAGAGTCGAAGAAGCCGGCGCGCGCCTCGCCCGCGTCGGGCTGCGCCCCGCCGGGCGGCCAGATCGAGACGTTGCCGAACTCGGCCAGATCGACTCCCTGCCACTGGGTCGCGTTCTGCGGATGCGGCCGGACGATGACGCCGAGCAGGCGCAGAGCCTCGCGGTCGTCGGCTCGCAGCCGGCCGAGCCAGCGGCGGACGAAGCCGACCTCGTCCGGCGCGATGAACGGCGACGAGCAGACGTACAGGACGTACGGGTGGCTGGGCGAGACCCCTGCCGCGGCGGCGAAGTCACCGGGGCCTGCTCGCGGGCTCCGCTCGAACCATTCGTCGAACTTCGGCGCCCCGGTCGCGACGACACGCTCACGTGGGACGCCGTGCATCTCGACCGCCTCGACGGCCTGAAGCTCGTTCCAGACGAACACCCGATCCGGGACGACCCGGAGCAGACCCTTGCCCGTGAGATTGTCCCAGCTCGCGACGCAGACCGCGGACGGGACCCCGGCCTTCCGCGCGCTCTTCAGGTACTCGACCTGGCCGCTGGCGAACTCGATCACGGGGGTGGCGAGAATGGCATCCGGCCGGCGCTCCCGGAGGTAGCGGTCGATCCTGCGGCAGGTCGGAATCGCGCGCTCGACGGCGCCGAGGGCGGCGACGATCCGGCCCGAGAGGAGCTCGCTCGACCGCGAGTCCATAAACCGGATCAGGAGCAGAGTGAGCCGGGCCGTGATCGGATCGACGGCACGAGCGGTGCTGACGTGGTCGGCGAACTTGCGGGCCATGCGGGCCCGGAGGGCGGGCGACTCGGCGTAGCGCGGATGCACGTAGCGTCCGAGATCGACGAGGCTCCGGACGAGTCCCGCCAGGGGGCGCCAGCCGTCGCTTCGCCGGCGAAGCGGCGCTTCCCCGAAAGTGATCCGGGGATTGGCCCCGCCAGCTCCTCTGCGAGCCGGGTGTCGCCCGGATCCTTTTCGAGCCTGGTGAAGGCAAGGTGGATCTCGTGACCACGCTCGGCGAGCAGCTCGAGCGGCGGGCCGTAGAAGCGGAGAAAGCCGGAGTGGAGCATGAAGAAGAGAATCCGTAGCGGCCGGGACTCCGTCTCCATTCGCGGAGAGCGTAGCTACCGGCACCTGAAGATCCCGCACCCCACCCGCTCATCGCTCGGCGACGCCGAGCCAGGCACGTCGTTCGGACAACGGGATTCGGGTGAGGCGCCGGTATCATCGGCGCCGTTGTGGCTCCTCCGAAGGGCGATCCGGCGGGCGACGGCTCGGGCGGGCCTCTCAAGATCCTGCTCGTGGTGAAAAACACCGGCAGCCTGCGGACGATCTGGCCCGTGGTCGGCGCCCTGGCTGCACGCGGCCACAACGTCACGATCGCGTCCAAGGAGGTGAAGTCCGCCGAGTCCCAGAAGGCGCTCCAGCGGCTCGCGGACGAGAACGAAGCGATCACGCTGATGAAGCTTCCGTACGTCTTCGAACCGGGCTGGAGCGACCTGGCGAGGGGCGTTCGGCGCGGCATCGACTTCCTGCGGTATTCCGAGCCGCGCTACCGGGAGGCGACGAAGCTCCGCCTGCGTGCCGAGCAGGCGGCCCCACCGGTCATGCGCACGCTCGTCCGGCTCGCCACGCTGGCCGGGCCGAGTGGTGCAGCGGTGCTGAGCGCCGTGCTGCGCGCGGTCGACCGGTGTCTCCTCCCCTCGCCGCGGGTCGAAGCGTTTCTCGCCGAGCAGCATCCCGACATCGTTCTCGTGCACCCGCTGGTCGGCTTCGGCTCGAGCCAGGCTGATGTCGTACGGGGAGCGAACCGGCTCGGGCTCAGGTGCGGCTACCCCGTCGCGAGCTGGGACAACCTGACCAACAAGGGCGTGCTCCGAGACGCCCCTGATCTCGTGCTCGTCTGGAACGACCTGCAGAGGAGCGAGGCGATCGAGCTTCATCGCGTGCCGGCCGAGCGTGTTCGGGTGACTGGTGCGCCGCCGTACGACCACTGGTTCAGCTGGCGGCCGGCCCGCTCCCGCGACGAGTTCTGCCGCGAGGTCGGTCTTGACCCCGAGCAGCCGATCGTGCTCTACGCGGGCTCGTCGCAGTTCATCGCCCCGGGCGAGCCTGCCTTCGTTCGCAGGTGGGTGGGCGGCGTCCGCGCCGCCGGGGGAGCGCTCGCAGAAGCGGGAATCCTCGTCCGGCCTCATCCGGTCGGCGCCGAGCAGTGGCAGGACTTCGACGCTGCCGACTCGCGAGTCGTCGTCTGGCCTCCGCTCGGGCAGGAACCCCTCGATGACGCGGGGCGCCAGAACTACTTCGATTCGATCTTCCACAGCGCCGCTGTGGTCGGCATCAATACGAGCGCGCTGATCGAGGCGGCGATCGTCGGCCGGCCCGTGCACACCCTGCTTGCCGACGAGTACCGGGAGACTCAGAACGGGACGCTGCACTTCCACTACCTCGTGGACGACGAGTTCGGTCACGTGCACGTCGCGCGCACCTTTGAGGAGCACGGGCGTCAACTCGACCGGTCTCTGGCCGAAGGGGACCGTGAGGGCCTGAACGAGCGCTTTCTCCGCCGCTTCGTTCGCCCGTTCGGGCTCGACGTCGCTGCAACCCCGCTCTACGTCGAGGCTCTCGAGGAGCTCGCCGCACAGCCGGCGCCGATTCCGAACCGGGCGCCGGCGGCGGCGCCGCTGGTCCGGTTCGCGCTCAGGCCGCTGGCGAACTCGATCAGGCGCGGCCGCCGGCGGCGGAAGCAGCAGCGGCGGGCTACGGCCGCCTCAGCAGTCGGCGGAGCCTGAGAAACGGTCCGAGCACCCGCCGCACACGCGCGAGCTTCGCCTCGGACTGCTCGTATCTTGCCCGCCAGCGCGCCGCCTCGTCTCGCGCCTTCTGCTCCCGGACACGCGCCTTGTCCGCCTCGTGCCGAAGCGCCTCCCGATCCTTCCAGCTCCCCGCCTCGTGATGGACGGCGTACGCCCGCGGGCCGACAACCTCACCCTTGGCGTAGAAGAGCTCCTTCTCGAACACCGTCACGTCCGGATACCCCTTCAGCAGGCGGTCGAAGAAGAGGGGCCCGGTGGCGTTCTTGTCGTAGCCGTGGAATTCGCGCGGCCGAATCTCCTCGAGCGCTAGGTCGAGGATCCGGTGCCCCGCGACAGCCCCCATGATCGCGTGGTTCACGCGCGTGGGTTCCACGTAGGCGGTGAAGAAGTCGATGTCCTCGAGGAGCGGCTCGATCGAGCGTAGGCACTCGAAGTCGCAGTCGACGTAGACGCCCCCGAACCGCCAGAGCAGCTCGAGGCGCAGGATGTCGCAGCGCTCCGTCGGCGAACGCAGCCGGTCGTAGGCCTCCGGGCGGCGCAGGCCCTCCGGCAGGTTCTGATCCGTCCAGAAGCGGAGCTCCCACGCCGGGTGATGGTCGAGCCAGGTCTGCTGGTACCGGCCGAACTCTTCCGGGAGCGGGTTCGGACCCACCCAGACCTGATGGAAGATCCGCGGGATGAGCATTGGAGGGAGGCTACAGTGCCCCAAATGAGGGTTCTCTTCGTGATGCGGCATCCGGCGGCCGTTCGCGCCTACAGCTCGATGCTGCATCTCCTCTCCTCGAGGGGTCACGAGGTCCACCTCGCGTTCCGGAGGATCAAGACCGCCGAGTCGCACCGTGAGTTGCAGCGTCTCGTGGACGAGTGGCCGGGGATCACGTTCGGCGGGCTGCCGGCCCGGGGTGGCCGTGGAGTCTCCACCCGGACGCTTGGCTGGTCGCTGCTCTCGGAGCAGATCCGGCACGACGTCGACTACCTCCGGTACCTGGCGCCGATCTACGCAGACTCCACCGCCCTGCGGAAGCGGGCGACGGTCAAGGCTCGCCGGTCGGTGCGCGCGCTGGCCCGCGCGGCGAAGCCGGCCGACCCGGGAGCCGTCGATCGTCTGCGCCGGACGCTCGACTACCTCGAGCGCTGCATCCCGCCGCACCCGCGAGTCGAGGAGTTCGTCAAGGCGCGGAAACCCGATGTCGTCCTCGTCAGCCATCTCGCCGAGTTCGGGTCCGGGCAGACCGACTACGTACGCGCTGCGAAGCATCTGGGGATCCACACGGGGTATCCGGTGTTCAGCTGGGACAACCTGACGAACAAGGGCCTGATCCACGAGTTGCCGGAGCTGGTGATGGTCTGGAACGAGCTCCAGGCCGACGAGGCGGTCGAGCTCCAGGGCGTGCCGCGCGAGCAGGTGACCGTCACCGGGGCGCCGAACTACGACCACTGGTTCGACTGGCAGCCGGGCCGGAGCAGAAACGAGTTCTGCGATCTCGTCGGGCTTCCGGCCGACCGGCCGTTCGTCCTCTACGTGTGCTCCTCGGCGTTCATCGCGCGCAACGAGGTTGGCTTCGTCCGCCGCTGGATCGGGGCGCTCCGCGCTCACGGGGGATTGCTCGGCGAGACAGGGGTGATCGTCCGGCCACACCCCCGCAACGCCGCGCAGTGGACCGACGTCACCCTCGACGACGAGCGTGCGGTCGTCTGGCCGCGATACGGCGAAGAGCCCGTCGCCGCCGAGTCCCGCCGGAACTACTTCGACTCGATCTACCACTCGACCGCGGTCGTCGGCATCAACACCAGCGCCCAGATCGAGAGCGCGATCGTCGCCCGGCCCGTCCACACGGTGCTCGCCGAGGAGTTCCGGGACACGCAGCAGGGAACCCTCCACTTCCAGCACCTGAAGGCGGACGAGTTCGGCCACCTGTACGTCGGGCGGACGATGGAGGAGCACCTCGAGCAGCTCGACGAATCGATTCGCGGCAGGGACGACCGTGCGCGGAACGAGCGCTTCCTGCGCCGCTTTGTTCGGCCCTTCAGGCTGGACGTGCCTGCGACGCCCCGCCTCGTCGGCGCGGTCGAGGACCTGGCAGCGCGTCCGGCTCCGGAGCCGGCTCCGGAGCCGACATTCGCCCCGTTCGTCCGGCTGGCACTCGCGCCGAAGGCGCTGCTGATGGGGCGTCGCGACCTTCGCGTCAGGCGGGAGAAACCGGCCGAGCCGCTGGACGAGCTTCGCCGGATCGCGCGGCGGTTGGGCTCGGAGCAGACCTCTGCTCCGATCGTCGCCGGCCCATGGCGCTCGGACGAGGTCGGCGAGCTCCTCTACTGGATCCCCTTCCTGCGCTGGGCGCAGGTGGCGAGCTTCCACTTCCGTGAGCGGCTGGTCGTCGTCGCCCGGCGGGCGAGCATTCCCTGGTACTCCGGCATCGGCGCAAGGGTGCTGGTCGACGAGGAGGTCGCGTCGATCGAGGACGCCCTCGGCAGCGCCGACCTTCGCTTCCTTCCCGCTGCCTTGGTCGAAGAGCGTCGCGCTGAACTCGCCGCTAGGCATCCCGGAGAACAGTTCTTGCACCGAATGCTCGAGTTCGAGCAGCTCACGGCTCCCGATCCTCCGACCGAGATCGACCTTCCGCTCGAATTCGTTGCCGTCCGTTTCGATAGTGGGCAGAGCATGCACACGGCGCGGACGACGATTGCGCGCATCGCCGAGCAGGCCGCCGTGGTTGTGATGGATGCCCCGCGTGCGCTTCACCGAGGGCTGGAGCCGCTCGCAGAGAGGGGAGGGGTGTTCCTCGTCGAGACCGCCGGCCGCGATATCGAGACTTCGATCATTGCCCGCTCGTCGGGTTTCGTGGGAACGTACGGAGCTTCGGCATACGTGGCGATGCTCCTCGGCCTTCCCGCCGTTGCCTTCCACTCAAGTCTCGAATACCTCCCTCGGGAGGATGAGAGGCTCGCGAAAGCGTTCCTTGGTCGGCCACCGTTCGGCCGGCTGCTTATCGCAACGGCCGAGGGGACCGCGGCCGGTGAAGTCCGGCTGCCAGACGCGGCCCTTGCGGCATTCTCAAGCGTGGGGCGGTAGTGTGGACGATCGCGCGGATCTGTTGGCAGCGATGAAGGCGCGAGCTGGGAAGCGCATAAGCGTCGGCCTCCCGCAAGCGCATCTTCGATGACTGCGTCGCCGCTCGGCCGATCGAGAGCAGACGAGACGTGCTCGACTGCTACTTCACCTCGTACTTCAACGCATGGCTCGACAACCACAATCTCTACACCGGACCGAAGAAGGTCGTTACCGCCTTCACTCCGGATCTGAACATGGATCTGGCCAATATCGAGTCCTTCTTTAGCGACTACCCAGATGGGACCCTGATCTCGAGCATCCGCGATCCAGCCGCTTGGTACAACTCAGCGCGGAAGCTGACCGATCGCCACGAGGACCTGGACGGGGCGCTTCAGCTCTGGAGAGTGCGGCCTGAGCGGACGAGCGCGTATCGAGACTCGCTCGACGCCACGACGATTGCCAGAATTGAGGACGTTGTCGGAGATCTCTACGCGAAGGCGAAGGCGCTCGCCTCGTGATGCGCATCCTGGGACGGTCCGAAACGAGTGAGCCGTGGGCGCGGCTCAGTGCGCAGGACGAGTGGGAGCAGCTTCGCCGTGTGCGGATCCAACACGTCGTACCGGTCGATGAGCCTCTCGTCCTCGTCTCCCAGATCCAGCGCTCGGGCGGGACGCTGCTCAGCCAGCTCTTCGACGGCCACCCGGAGTGCCACGCGCACCCGCACGAGTTGACAATCGGCTACCCGAAGAGCCAGCACTGGCCGCGGCTCGACCTGGCGGATCCTTCGAGCTGGTACGAGATCCTCTACGAGAAGTACCCGCAGAAGCACTTCCGCCTCGGATACCAGAAGCCCGCCGAGCGGCCCGGCGGCCCGGAGATCGACGTCTTCCCGTTCCTCTTCCTCCCGCGGCTCCAGAGGGCGATCTTCGACGAGTGCGTGGCGACGCGACCGATCGCACGTGCCCGCGACGTCCTCGACTGCTACTTCACGTCGTACTTCAACGCCTGGCTCGACAACCACAACCTGTACACGAAGCCGAAGAAGGTCGTGACCGGTTTCGCGCCCCGGCTGATTGCGAAGTCGGCGAGCGTCGAGGGCTTCTTCGACGCCTATCCGGACGGCCTGCTGATCTCGATCGTCCGCGACCCGTGCGCGTGGTATGCGTCTGCGCGGAAGCAAGCCGACCACTACGACGAGGTCGATCCCGCGATCGAGCGGTGGCGGATGTCGACCCAGGCTGCGCTGGATGCCAGGGAGCGCTACGGCGAGAGGGTGCTGGTGATCACGTACGAGGGGCTGGTGTTGGAGACGGAAGCCACCATGCGCCACCTGGCCGACGCGATCGGGATCTCGATGTCGCCGATCCTTCTCGAGCCGACGTTCAACGGACGTCCGATCAGGGCGAACTCGAGCGAATCGGTGAAGGGGTACGGGGTCGTGCGGGAGCGGACGACTGCGTATCGCCGGGCGCTCGATCCGGAGACCATCGCGCGGATCGAGGAGCGGGCCGGCGACCTCTATTCGCGCGTCTCAAGTCAGTTCCGGTAATCCGGGAGCCGTCAGGTGAAGGCTGCGGAGGCGAGCAAGGTGAGCCCTCTACCGGCGGCCGCGCGGCGCGCCACCGACCCGGCCAACCCCCGAAATCTACGCACTACCCGACTCCGATCAGCCGGCGAAATTCGCCCGGCTCGGGGATCCGCTCGAGGAGCGTCCAGGGCCCCGTTGCGGAGAGCTCTTCCAGCGAGTGCCACCCTGACGCGACCGCGATCGTGCGCGCGCCGATCGCCTTGCCGCACTCGACGTCGGCCGGCGTGTCGCCGATCACGTAGACGCTCTCGGCGGTCGGCGCCGACGCCAGTGCCCGCCGGGCGATATCCGACCGCGTGCCGTGATCGATGCAGAAGCCGCCGATCCCGTCGGGAAAGAAGCCAGCGAGCCCGTAGTGGGTGAGCTTCGCCCGTGCCCCCGCAGGCGTGTTGCCGGTGAGCAGGTACGAGCGCACGGTGGGGTGACCTTCGAGATCCTCGAGCACCTCGCGAACTCCTTCGAGTACTCGCCCCTGCCGGCGAGGGAGGCTGGCGGGGAGCCGCTGCTCGTACGCACGCAGGATGGCGTCGACCCGCTCGCGATGCGCTTCCTGACCGGCGTGCTCGAGCACGAGCGCCCCGACGCCGGTATCGGTCAGGCCGGGCGTCGAGAGCTCGCGAAGGTCGGCGCGGATCCCGGTCAGCTCGAGCAGCGCCTCCTCGAACGCGAACAGACCGGCCCGGCCCGTCGTCAGCAGCGTGCCGTCGAGATCCCAGAAGAGGACTGCGCGGAGGCTCATAGGCCGGCCTCTTGCTCATGAGTGTTGAGGGGTCCGGGGGAACCGGGAGGTTCCCCCACGAAGAAGGGGGCGCGCAGGGGAGACATGGTTTCCCCCGCATTGTCCCCCGCGGAAGCGAGCCGGCGGCGAGCGACGCTCACGCCGGGGAAAGCACCGTCCGGCGCTCGGCGACGGCCTCGCGCGCTGCTGCCTCGATCGAGCCGGCCAGCCTGAGCGCGTTCTCCTGCGAGCGGTCGACGAGCACCGGGGCACCGGGATAGCAGTGCCGCATCGCCGCGTGCAGGAAGCGGCGGATGCGCTCCGGGTCGGGCCGGAACCGGAGCAGCGCCGGCACCTGCTCGCGAATCTCCGCGAAGGACTCGACGTCGAGCGTGACGCCGAAGCCGGCGTAGAACGGCTGCCCGAGCGTCAGCACGGGCTTTTCGTACAGGAGCGCCTCGAGCCCCACAGTCGAGGAGATCACCGCCACGCCCTCGGCGCCTCGAACCAGGTCGTGCGTGCTCGCATACGGCTCGACGAGGCGGATGTTCGGGCGGCGCCTCAGGCGCCGGAGCAGGCGCACGCTGTTCCGGCCGATCGACATCGGGTGCTCCTTGAGCACGAGGTCGTACCCGACCGGGAGCGCGTCGGCGACCTGCTCGACGAGCGAGACCTGGTCGACGCAATGCGGGATCACCCGCTTGATCTTGTAGTCGTCGGTGACGTGGAGCGGGAAGAAGACGTAGGGCCGCTCGGAGTCGAGCCGGTCGTAGAACGGTCGCGCTGCTCTCGCCCTCAGCCACTCCGAGGCGTTCGTCCGGAGGAGCCGCCACGGCCGCAGGTAGTCGTTGTCGCGGTCCTCGCCCAGGCGTCGCCGGACGTGCCCCGCGAAGACCCCGGCGCGCCGGGCTTCGATCGGGACGCGGCGGTGCTCGCGGATCGGCTTCGCCGCCTCGGTGAACGCCGTGCGGAACGCCTCGACCTCGTCGCGCTCCCCGGCGGTCAGCTCGCGGATGTCCTCGGGCGCGGCGATCGGCGCGTGCAGCGTGCCGACGTAGAGGCGGAGCGGGTTCGGGAAGATCGTGTAGAGGAGGAAGAGCACGGGGATCTCCCGCCGGAGACCGATCAGGTGCGCCGCGACGCGGATCGTCTCGTTGCCGACCTCGGGGACGATCACGTCGGGCCGGACCTCGTCGAAGACGCGCTCCAGAGCGCGGAAGTGGCGCACGGTCCGCTCGAGGCACCACGCCTCCGACCGGCCCTCACACGGCGGGTCGGCGCGGTAGACGTCGCGGACATGCGGCGTGTCGTACGTCTCCTCGATCCGCCGCACCTCCGCCTCGATCGACGCAGGCTCGCCGGCCGCCTCGGCGACATCGAGCAGGCAGCGGGCATCGATGCCTCGCCCGCGCAGCTCCCGGGCCGCCGCCCGCGAGACGGTCACGTGCACGACCTCGTGGCCCCGGGCGCTCAGCTCCTCGCCCACGCGCCCGTAGAAGTCGCTCTCGTACGTCTGGATCGTCGTGAACAGGAACCGCATCTCAGCCCCGGCCGAGCCTAGCAGCGGCCCCAGGCGGCTCCGGCTCGGCGGCCAGCTGGCGGTAGACGTCCTCGTGGCGCCGTGCGCACTCGTCCCAGGTGAAGCGCGCCGCTCGCTCGACGCCTCCCGAGGGCGGGTCGGCGAGCACGTCGTCGATCCCGCGGGCGATGTCCTCGACCGAGGTTGGGTCGAAGTAGACTGCCGCCTCTCCGCAGACCTCCGGCAGGGACGCGACGCGCGACACGGCGACCGGGCAGCCGCATGCCATCGCCTCGAGCGCCGGCATCCCGAAGCCCTCGTAGAGCGTCGGGTAGACGAGGGCCGAGGCGGTCCGGTACAGCTCGACAAGCCTGTCGACGGGAACGCGACCGGGGGCCGCGACTCCCTCCGGCAGCGACCGGTGCTCGTGCCCCCCGCCGGTGAGGACGAGGCGCAGGTCCGGCCGTTCGCGGCGCACGAGCGCGAACGCCTCGAAGAGCCGCTCGTGGTTCTTGTGGGGCCAGCGGTTCGCGGGATAGAGCAGGAAGGGCTCGCGGTGCGCATTGCCGACCGAGAAGACGCGATGGTTGACGCCGTGGTGGATCACGCGGATCCGCCCGGGATCGAGGCCGTAGCGCTCGACCAGCGAGTCGCGGACGTGCTCGCTGATCGCGATCACGATCCGGCTCCCGCGCACAGTCCAGCCGTAGACGCGGCGGCGGTAGGCGAGCTGGCCGCGCGAGAAGAGCTCGGGAGTGACCTCGTGCCTCAGGTCGTGGACGGTCGCGGCGACCGGGGGCGCATCCAGCCGCGGGAGCATCACCCCGAGCGGGAAGTGGATCGCGGCCAGCTCGTGCGGACGCAGCGCCCGCCGGACGCGGCCCGGCGCGAGAGCGACGAGCGTGAGCCCGGCCACCCGCCCGGCCCGGCTGCGACTCGCCGGGAACTCGTGGACGACCGTCTCCGGAAGGCCCTCGCCGGCGCCGGGCGCGGTCGGCGGAACGAACACGCGGTAGTCGAGCCCACCGACTCGCTCAAGGCTTGCGAGGAACTCGCGCGCGTAGGTGAGCGTGCCGCCGGCCGCCTCCAGGTTGAGCGTGAGCATCGAGATCCCGATCACGGAGCGGCCGTCAGGCTGTCGAGGTCGGCCAGCGCGACGCTCAGTTGCTCGCGAAACCGTGCCGGCGAATGCTCGCGGAGCACGTACTCCCGGCCGCGCCGGCGCATCTCGGCGAGCCGGTCGCCGTCGCCGAGCAGCCCCTGCACCGCTGCCGCAATCTCGCCGGCGGAGAAGCCGGTGAGCACGAGACCGCCGCCGGACCCGGCGACGAGCGCCTCGGGGCCGCCGCAAGGGGTCGTCACGACCGGGAGGCCGGCGGCCAGAGCCTCGGCGGCCGCGATCCCGAACCCCTCCTGGAGCGAGGGAAGCACGAACAGCGATGCCCGCTGCAGGTGCGGAACGATCGAGGGGACGACGCCCGTCGCCTCGACGCGCTCGGGCAGCGGCCCGCGTGGCGGCGAGCCGATCAGGAGCAGGCGGACGCCGGGAAGCAGGGCGATCGCCTCGAGCAGCAGACCGACGTTCTTCCGGGGATCGTCTGCGCGCCCGACGAACGCGACCACCGGCTCGTCGAGCGTCCGTCGCCAGTCCTCGTCCGGCGCCGGGGTGAAGCGGTCGAGGTCGACCGGAATCGGGAGGATGTCGACGCTCTCCTCGGCGAGGCCGCCCGCCCGGGCGATGCTCGCCCGGCCCCAGGGCGAGACCGCATAGACTCGCGCGGCCCTGCGCAGGACGCGCCGCTCGAGCGGCCTCAGGATCGGGGCGTTCACGTGCAGCGCCAGCCGCCGGGAAGCGGGCAGGCCGTGGCGCCGGCCCGCCCACTCGTCGACGAGCCCGGTGACCACCCAGCAGGCATACGGCCGGCCGCTGAGGGTGGCGGCGAAGCCGTACGAGGCGGAGGTCGCCACCACCCACACGCTCCTCGCCGACTTGAGCCGCGGCGCGATCCGCACGGCCGCCGCCAGCTGGTTGCCGGCGTCGAACGGGCGGAAGCGAGACGGCATCGATCCGAAGTGGAGCTCGGGCGCGCGGCCGAGCGCGCGCGAGGCCTCGAGGAATGCGGCGGTGTAGGCGCGCCCACCTCCCCCGAACGCGGGGTCCATACCGACCACGGCCAGGTCGCTCATGATCCGATCGCGCACCGGCACGGCTCGATCCGGCGCTTTGCGGGCCGCGCGACGTGCACGTTCAGACGTTAGCGTCAGCGGCTTTTCGCCGGACCTCGAAGGGTAGCCTTGTGTGCGATGGGGGAGTTCCGGGCTTACTGGCCGAGGGGGGCGCCTCAACGCGGTCTCGAGAACGTGGAGGCGTGGACAGCTGAGGCGGCTGTGGGCCGTCAGTGAGCGGCCGGCGACCCCGCCTGCTCGTCCTCAATCAGTACTACTGGCCGGGCGTCGAGGCGACGGCGAACCTGCTGACCGAGCTCTGCGAGGCGCTCGCTGCGAGCCACGAGGTGACGGTGATCACCGGTGCCGTTCGGCGACCACTCGCACGGCCGGGAGCGCCGCAACGGAGTCGACATCGTCCGCGTGCGCTCGACCACCTACCAGCGCTCGCGCCTCTCGCGCCGCGCGGCCAACTACTTCACCTACGTGCTCGGGGTGCTGCGGCGAGGGCTCTTCGCGGCGCGCCCCGACCTGGTGATCTGCATGACCGATCCTCCGTTCATCGGCGCGATCGGCCGCGTCGTCGCCGCCCGGTTCCGGGTCCCGCTGCTCGTGATCACGCAGGACGTCTTCCCGGAGATCGCGGTCAAGCTCGGCCGGCTCCGAAACCCGATCGTCGTCAGCGCCCTGCGCAGGCTCGTCGACCCTGCCCTTCGCTCCGCCGACCGGGTGGTCGTGATCGGCGAGACGATGAAGCAGCGGCTGGAGGAGAAGGGCGTCCGCTCCGAGCGCATCCGCGTGATCCCGAACTGGTGCGACGCCTCGACGATCGTGCCGATGGCGCGCGACAACCCCTGGGCGCGCCAGCACCGGCTGCTGCGGCATTTCGTCGTCATGCACTCCGGGAACGTCGGCCACGCCCAGGACCTCGACACCCTGATCCGGGCCTGCACGTTCCTGCGCGACCTCAACGACCTCGCCGTGCGGATCATCGGCGGCGGCGCGCGGCGCGACGAGCTGATGCGGCTCGCGCAGCTGCTCAAGACCGACCGGGTCCGCTTCATGCCGTGGCAACCGTACGAGCTGCGACCGCAATCCCTCTCGTCCGCCGACGTTCACGTGGTCGGCCTCGCCCGCGGCCTCGCCGGATACGTCGTGCCAAGCAGGCTCTACGGCATCCTCGCCGCTGGGCGCCCGGTGATCGCCGCCGCCGAGCCGGAGAGCGAGACCGCCCGACTCGTCGCCGAGGTCGGCTGCGGCGTCGTCGTTCGCGCCGGGAAATCCGTTCACGCTCGCCCGGGCGATCCGGGCCGCCCACGACGGCGAGTTCGACCTCGCCGAGATGGGGCGGCGGGCCCGCGCGTTCGCGACGGTCGAAGGCGATCGCCAGATCGCGATCCGCCGCTACGACGCTGTGCTCGACGAGCTGCGAGTCGGCGCGATGATCGTCAAGGTCGCCTTCTGGGTGTCGCTCGGAGCACTCGCCTGGACGCACGCCGGCTACCCGGTCGCCGCCGCCGCAGCAGCGCGCATCCGGCGGAGGCCCGTCCGGACAGACGACTCGGTCCCTTCGGTGAGCGTGATCGTCGCCGCGTACGACGAGGAGACCGTGATCGAGCGGAGGCTCGAGAACCTGCTCTCGCTCGACTATCCGGCAGACCGGCTGGAGATCGTCGTCGCCTCGGACGCGTCGGACGACCGCACCGACGAGCTCGTCGAGGCCGTCGCCGCGCGCGAGCCGCGCGTCAGGCTGCTGCGCTGCCCGCGCGGCGGGAAGGTCGCGGCGCAGGATCGTGCCGTCCGCGAGACGGCCGGCGAGCTCGTCGCCTTCTCGGACGCGAACGCGCTCTGGGCCCCCGACGCCCTCGCCAGGCTCGTGCGCTCGTTCGCCGACCCGGAGGTCGCCTACGTCTGCGGACGCCTCGCGCTGACCGACGCCGAGGGGTCGAACCGCGAGGGCGTGTACTGGCGCTTCGAGACCTGGCTCCGCGAGCAGGAGTCGGCGCTCGGCTCGATCACCGGCGGGAACGGCGCGATCTACGCCGTGCGCCGCTCCGACTACGTCGAGGTCGACCCTCGCTTCGGCCACGACCTGTCGCTGCCGTACCTGATGGTGCAGCGGGGCCGCCGCGCCGTCTACGACCCGACCGCGGTCGCATTCGAGAAGCCGACACCCGAGCTCGAGACCGAGTACCGCCGCAAGGTGCGGATGTTCGAGCACTGCTGGCTGATCGTGCTCCGGGGGAAGATGCTGCGGCGGCTGCCGCCGCGCTATCTCGTCGAGATCCTCTCACACCGGCACCTGCGCTACGGCAGCGGGCTGCTGCACGTCGTCCTGCTCGGCACGAACATCGCGCTCGTCGCCGAGCGGGCGGGCACTCGTCTACGACGTCGCCCTCGGCGCCCAGGTCGCGTTCGCCGCGCTCGCGCTCGCCCGGGCCGGCCTGCCGCGCTACTACGCGCTCGTCACGTGGGCGACCGTCGTCGCGCTCTGGAACTACCTGCGGCGTGGGGTGCCCGCGACTTGGGACGCGGCCGAGGGAACGCGGTGAACCAGGCGATCGACGAGCACGTCCGCAGGTCGATCGTCAAGACGCACGGCAACCTGTACCGGCGCGCGCGGCTGACGCGGTATCCGATCCCGACCTTCCCGCTCGGCCCGGGCGAGGGCAGGAGCCTGCTCGACCTCGGCAGCAACTGGGGCCGGTGGACGATCGCCGCGAGCCGCGCCGGCTATCGCGCCACGGGCATCGATCCGTCGCGGAAGGCCGTCGCCGCGGCACGGCGTGTGGCGGAGCAGCTCGGCGTCGAGGCCGAGTACGTCGTCGGCGACGCGCGCGAGCTGCCCTTCCCGGATTCCGCGTTCGACGTCGTCTTCTCGTACAGCGTCCTCCAGCATCTGCCGAAGGACGACGTGCGAGTCGTCGCGGGCGAGATCGAGCGGGTGCTGAGGCCGCGGCGGGACGGCCTGGATCGAGATGCCGAACGCGCGCGGGCCGCTGAATCTGGCGACGGCGCGCGGGGCGCGGCTTCTCCGAGGGGACGGGCGCGGACGTCCGCTACTGGACGCTCGCCGAGCTCCGTGAGACGTTCGGTGCGATCGGCTCGGTCGAGCTGCTCGCCGACGGCTTTCCTGACCATCAACCCGCAGGTGACCGACCTCGACCTGCTCCCCGCAGGCTCCCGGCTCGTCGTACGGCTCTCGGAAGCGCTGCGGCGCGCATCGCTCAAGGCGCCGTTCCTGGTTCGGGTCGCGGACAGCGTCGTCGTGCGGGTGGCAGCGCGCTGATGCACCGCGCGCTCGACGTCGCCTTCGCCTCGCTCGGCCTCGTCGTCGGCGCCCCGCTCGTCGGCGCCGCGGCGGTCGCGATCAAGCTCACCGACGGCGGGCCGGTCCTCTACCGGCAGCGCCGGGTGGGCAAGGACGGCGCCGAGTTCGAGCTGCTCAAGCTGCGGACGATGGTCGTCGGGGCCGAGCACCAGGGCGCCGGCTTCGCGGTCGAGCGGGCCGACCCGCGCATCACCCGTGCCGGCCGCATCCTCAGGCGCCTCTCGATCGACGAGCTGCCGCAGCTCTGGAACGTCGTGCGCGGCGAGATGAGCCTGATCGGGCCGCGGCCGACGCTGCCGTACCAGGTCGAGCGGTACACGCCGCGTCAGCGCCGGCGGCTCGAGGTCCGGCCGGGGATCACGGGCTGGGCGCAGGTGCACGGGCGGGCGGTGCTCCCGTGGGACGAGCGGATCGAGCTCGACGTCTGGTACGTCGAGCACCGCTCGCCGCTGGTCGACCTGAAGATCCTCGCGCGCACGCCGTTCTCGCTCTTCAGCGGCACGTACAAGGGAACGACCGGGGGCTGGCAGCAGGGCTAGGCAGTTGCTCTAGGCTGCCCGCGTGACGGCCGTTCTCTTCACCTGCGCCGGCCAGCGCGTCGACATCGTCTCGGCGTTCCGCCGCGCCGGCGCGACGACGGTCGCGGTCGACGCGAACCCGCTCGCGCCCGCGCTCTACCACGCCGACATGCACTCGGTCGTCCCCCGCATCGTCGACCCCGGCTACCTGCCGGCGCTGCGCGAGCTCGTGCGCGCGCACGACGTCCGCCTCGTTATCCCCCTGGCCGACCTCGATCACGTTCTGCTCGCGGAGCACCGCACCGAGCTCGACGGAGCGGTCGTCCTCCTCTCCGCCCGCGAGGTGGTCGAGCGTACGGAGGACAAGTACGCCGCGCACCTCTTCTTCGAGAAGCACGGGATCCCGTCGCCGCCGAGCTGGCTTCCCGGAGAGCTACCGGACGACGGTGCCGTTTCCCGTGCTGGTGAAGGCGCGCTTCGGCTTCGGCTCGCGGCACATCTACCGGGCCGAGGACGCCGAGCAGCTCGACTTCTTCCTGCGGCACACGCCGGAGGACTCGTTCGTGCAGCAGGTGTGCGCCGGGGAGGAGTTCTCGATCGACGTCTTCTGCGACTTCGAGGGCCGCTGCCTGAACGCGATCCCGCGCACGATGATCGAGTCGAAGGGCGGCGAGTCGATCAAGGGGATGACGATCAAGGATCCCGAGCTGATCGAGTTCGCGCGGCTGGTCGCCGAGACGCTCCCGATCTGGGGGCCCGCCAACATCCAGTGCTTCCGCGTCGCCGAGGGGCGGCACGAGGTCACCGACGTGAATCCGCGCTTCGGCGGCGGCTTTCCGCTGCCGCTGGCGGCGGGCGGCCGGTATCCGGAGCTCGCGCTGGCGCTCGCCCGCGGCGAGCGCCCCGAGCCGCGGCTCGGCGACTTCCGCGAGGGCGTCGTGATGACGCGTTTCTTCTCCGATCTCTGCCTGACCGGGGGAGCGACGGGTCGCTCGAGCCGTTCGCCGAGGAGCTGCCCGAGCCGATCGCAGCAGAGCCAGGCGAAGGCTGACCCGGCCCGCCGCTCAGGGCACGTTCGCGACCACCCGCGCGAATGACGCTCCGCGTCGAGCGCCAGCGGCCGGAACCGCTCGGGAGCGATCCGCGTCAGCCGCCCGCTGACGGCTCGAACCACCCGCGCCGCCGGCCAGGCCGTAGAGCCGGTACTCGCGCAGCCGCCGGTCCCACAGCCCCGATGGGCTCGCCGGCCCTCGGCTGGTGGCGCAGCCGCCGTTTCGGTACTGCTTGTGCGGGTCGGTGGCGGTCAGGACGTGCAGGCAGGCGCCGGGTCCCTGGAAGAGCGCCGCCCAGCCGGTCGAGGCGCGCAGGAGCGACGGCGGTCCAACCTCGGTGAGAGGATCGAAGCCGAGCACGAACCGGTTGCCGGCGTCACCCACGAACGCCGCTCCGTCGCTGCCCGCTGTCTCGGTCGCCGTGCGGATCTTCAGGCACGCCTGGCCCGAGACCGGGCACGCGTTCGTCTCGGGCTCGAAACGAAGGGCGTAGACGAACACGAGCGCGCCGGTTTCCTCGAGAGCGACGCTCGGCGGGAAGGTGCCGGCGGAGGCACGCTGGGCGTCCTCGGGAGAGGCGAGTTGCACCTCGTAGAAGGACGCCTCGCGCTCGGTCAAGCGGCCGCCGGAGCCGACGGAGAACCGGCGTAGGGTTCCGCGCAGAGCGCTGCCCGACACCGAGGCCGAGTCGTACAGGTAGAGCGTCGAGCCGCGGCGCACCGGCGCCGGCGCGCTCCCCGGGCCCGGCGTGAATCCGGGCGCAGGAGCCCAGCGCACCCCGTCGCTCGACTGGAGCAGCGACACCGTCCCGCCCGAGGCGAGCGCCATCAGGAAGCGCGGCGGCCGGGCGGCCGGCTCGGCGGAGGGAACGGCGACGGCCAGCGCGAGCGACGGTGGAAAGGAGGAGTCTCCGCCCCATGCCGCTAACCTAGATGAGGCCTCGGCCCGTCATGCGTCTCGTCTTCGCCGCAGCCCTCGCCGTCGCGCTTCTCGCCGCTCTGCCAGCCGGATCGGCCGTGCGCCCCGCTCCGCCTGCCCTGATCGCCAAGGGCCTGGCCGCCGCGGTCGAGGCGGGGCGCCTCTCGCCCGGCGAGGCCGCCTCGTACACGGCCGTGCTCGCCGAGGCGCGCGGGGAGCTGAAGCGCGTCCCGCCGCTCCGCGCGCAGCTGCTCGCGGCGGTGATCGCCGACGTCGCCGCCCAGTGGCGCGGCTATACCCGGCCGCGCGCGCTGACCCTCTTCTCGACCCTGTCCGTGAACACGCAATGGCTCGCCGGCCACAAGCTGACCGGCCCGCATCCCGACATCGCCGGCGACGACGGAGCCGTCTACCGCTTCTTCTCGTCCCACGGCTACGTCTTCCACCCGCTCGCCAACTTCGCCAGGCTGAACTCCGAGGTCGCCGCCGGCGATCTGGCAGGCACCGAGAAGCTGACGGCGGCGCTGCTCGCCCGCGCGGTGCCGGTGGGGCAGAAGCTGCTCTGGGAGTACGAGTTTCCGTTCTCCACCGGCCGCGCTCCGTGGACCTCGGGGATGGTCCAGGCCGTCGCCGCGCAGGCGCTCGCCCGGGCCGGCGACCTGCTCAGCGACCCCGCACTGCTGGACGCGGCCGACGGCGCCTACCGGGCGGTCGCCGCCCTGCTCTCGCCGTCGTCGCCGGCGAAGCCCTGGGTCGCGCTCTACAGCTTCGACCGCACCCCGGTGCTGAACGCGCAGCTCCAGGCGGTCCTCTCGATCGGCGACTACGCGGCGATCGCCGGCGACCCGGCAGCCGATGCGCTCGCCGCCCGCCTGACCGACTCCGCCCGCACGCTGCTGCCGCGCTTCGACACGGGCTACTGGTCGCTCTACTCGCTCAAGGGAGACGAGTCGTCGCTCGACTACCATGACTACGTCGTCGCCCTCCTCGGCAAGATCGGAACCCGCACCGGCGAACCGGCCTGGAAGGAGGTCGCCGACCGCTTCCGTGCCTACGAGACGCAGCCGCCGCTGATCCGCCCCAGGGCCGGTGCCGCCGACGGTCTACCCCAAGCCCGCCGACGGGTACCGCGACGAGGCGGCGATCAGCTTCTGGCTCTCGAAGCGCTCGACGGTCACGCTGCGGGTCGGCGGCCGGACGATGACCGAGACGCTCGGGCACGGCGAGAACACGATCAACTGGCCGGCGACCGGAGCCGCACCCGGCGTCTACCGTCCGCTGCTGAGCGTCGTCGGGCCGGAGGGACGCCGCGCCGAGGAGGCCCTGCCGCCGGTGACCGTCGCGCGCGAGCCCGGGCCGCCGCCGGTGGAGGTGAAGGTGACCGCGCCGGCGACGCTTTCGTGGCAGTCGGCCGCCGAGGGGACGCCCTGGCTCGAGCTCCGCGTGCGCCTCCTCCAGGGCGCAACCGAGCAGATGCTCGAGCTCGGCAGGCGCGGCCTCGCCGGCACCGGGCCCCTGCCGCTTCCGCCCGGCCGCTGGCACGCGACGCTGCTCGCCTCGAACTCGGCCGGAAAGACCCGCTCCGTCTCGCTCGGGTACCTGCCCGAGATGAAACGTCTGGCCGTCCCGCTCCTCGCGGGCGTGCTGCTCGCTCGCGCTCCCCGCGCAGGCCGGCAACCGCCTCCGGCCGGTGCCGATCCTGATGTACCACGTGGTCAGCTCGGCGCCCGCCGGCGCGCCGTATCCCGACCTCTACGTCCCGCGCGGCGACTTTGCCGCCCAGGTCGCGTGGCTGGCGGCGCACGGCTACCGCGCGGTCACGCTCCAGCAGGTCTTCGACTCGTGGCGCGGCGCGACGACCCTGCCGGCGAAGCCGGTCGTCCTCTCCTTCGACGACGGCTACCTGAGCCAGGTCACGAACGCGCTCCCGATCCTGAAGGCGAGGCACTGGCCCGGGGTGCTCAACCTCGAGTACCGGAACCTCCAGCCGGTCTGGGGCGCACGGCCGCCCGGCGTCCGCAAGCTGATCGCGGCCGGGTGGGAGATCGACGCGCACACGCTCACCCACCCCGACCTGACCACGCTGGACGCTGCGCGGCTGAAGGAGGAGGTGGCAGGCTCGCGGGAGGCGATCCGCAAGCGCTTCCACGTGCCGGTCAACTTCTTCTGCTACCCGGCCGGGCGCTACAACGACGCGGTCGTCGCGGCGGTCCAGGCAGCGGGGTACCTGGGTGCGACGACGACCCGTTACGGCCTTGCGCGGCCCGGTGAGCTCTACACGCTCGCGCGAGTCCGCGTCAGCGGGACGGACGGGGCGCGCGGGCTGGCAACGAAGCTCGAGGCGCTCGCGCCGTGACGAGAAAGAGGTGGCTGCTCGCCGGCGCCGCCGCCCTCGTGCTCATCCTTGCCGGCGCAGCCGCCGGCTTCTACTTCTACAAGCAGCACCAGTCACGGGACATCCGGGGCTCGTCCACGGTCGAGTTCGTCCCGACCGAGCCGCTGCCCGAAGCCGCCGAAGCCGACGCACCGACGCCCAAGCCGGGGCCGCACAAGCCGGGGCCGCGCAAGCCCGCCGCGCTGACCCGCGTCGACTGGCCGACGTTCGGATTCGACGCGCGCCGGCTCCGTTACCTGCCCAGCCCGCTGCGGCCGCCTTTCCGGGTCGAGTGGACGTTCCGCGCGAAGCACCTGCTCGAGTTTCCGCCGGCCGTCGCCTACGGCCGCGTCTACATCGCCAACAACCCGGGCACGCTGTTCGCGGTCAGCGCGAAGACGGGCCGCCTCGGCTGGCATTTCTCCTCCGGACGGTGCACGGCCGCCTCGCCCGCGGTCGCCGACGGGATCGTCTACGAGACCTTCCTGAACAGGGAGCCGTGCAACCAGCGGGCCGGAACCCCGGGAATCGACGGCGAGGTGGTCGCCCTCGACGCGCGGAAGGGCAAGGTCCGCTGGCGCCACCGGATCGGGCCGAGCGAGTCGTCGCCGCTCGTCGCCGGCGGGCTCGTCTACGTCGGCGACTGGAACGGCTACGTCTACGCCCTGAGGGCGAAGACCGGCCGCGAGGTGTGGCGGTTCCGCGCCGACGGCGAGGTGAAGGGCGCGCTCGCGCTGTCCGGCAAGCGGCTGTACGTCGGCTCGTACGACCACCACCTGTACGCGCTCGCGGCGAAGACGGGGCGGCTGATCTGGCGCGGCTCGGCGCAGGATCGCTTCGGCAGTCGCGGCACGTTCTACTCGACCCCGACCGCCGCCTACGGGCGGGTCTACATCGGCTCGACCGACGGGAAGGTGTACTCGTTCGGCGCCAGCAGCGGCGAGCTGCGCTGGTCCCAGTCGACGGGCGGCTATGTCTATGCGTCGCCGGCAGTCTGGAACCGGCGGATCCTGATCGGCTCGTACAGCGGCCGCTTCTACTCGCTCGACGCCGCCACCGGCGACGTGCAGTGGGAGTTCCGGGCAGACGGGCCGATCTCCGGCTCCGCGACCGTGCTCGGCAAGATCGTCTACTTCTCGACGCTGAAAGGCCGGACCTACGGCCTCGACGCCCGCACCGGCAAGCAGGTGTGGAGCTTCCCGGACGGCAAGTACTCGCCGCTCGTCGCCGGGCCCGAGCGGGTCTACCTCGTCGGCTACACAAAGCTGTACGGGATGGTGCCCAAGTAGGGCTTGGCTGTACCCTCGCACCCGTGAGATATGTCGTTACCGGCGCCGCCGGGTTCATCGGCTCGCACCTGACCGAGGCGCTGCTGGCCGCAGGCCACGACGTGGTCGCAGTCGACTCGTTCACCGACTACTACGACCCCGCCCTGAAGGAGGAGAACGCAGCCGGCTTCCCGGTCGAGCGGCTCGACCTCGCCGAGGACCCGCTCGACTTCTCGGGTGCGGACGGCGTCTTTCACCTCGCCGCCCAGCCGGGAGTGCGCAGCTCCGGCGAGCGCTTCCCGCTGTACGTGCGCCAGAACGTGCTCGCCTCGCAAAGGGTCTTCGAGGCGGCCGCGCGCGACAGCGTGCGCGTCGTCTTCGCGTCGTCGTCGTCGGTGTACGGCGAGGCCGAGCGGTACCCGACGCCGGAGGACACGCCGCCGGCTCCCCTCTCCCCCTACGGGATCACGAAGCTCACCTGCGAGCACCTCGTGCGCGCGACCGCGCGAAGCCTGGGACTCGACGCCGTCGTTCTCCGCTACTTCAACGCGTTCGGCCCGCGGCAGCGTCCGGATATGGCGTTCGCCCGGATCGCGCTCGCGCTCGCCGAGGACAGGCCGTTCGAGCTGTACGGCGACGGGACGCAGTCCCGGGGCTTCACCTACATCTCGGACATCGTCTCCGCAACGGTCGCCGCGATGGAGCGTGGGAGCGGCACGTACAACGTCGGCGGCACGGAGGCCTCCGTGCTCGAGTCGATCGCGCTGCTCGAGCGATTCGCCGGCCGTTCGCTCGAGGTGGTCGCCCAGCCGCCTCAGCCGGGCGACCCGCAGCGCACGAACGCCGACACCACCCGCATCCGCGACCTCGGCTGGACACCGCAGGTCTCGCTCGGGGACGGCCTGCGTGCTCAGTGGGAGTGGGTCTCGGGTAGAGTCGCCGCGCGATGAGCCCCGACCCCAACCACCAGCCGGCGCCCGACCTCGACGCCGAGCTGGAGGTCGACTTCGGTCGCTACTGGCGTCTGATCGCCGCCCGCTGGTGGCTCCCGATCGGTCTGCTGATCGCAGGGCTGGTGATCGGGTACGTCGTCTCACTGGGCACGAGCAGCACCTCGTATGAGGCGACCGCGCAGGTCTATCTCGGACAACCCGCTCGCACCGGGCGGCACAAACCCGGTTACGAGCGCGCCGACGACGCTCGGGCTCGTCACAAATCTGGTCACGAGCGCCGCCACGGTACGCTCCGTTGCCGCCGGCGTCGGGCTCAAGCCCGGTCGGCTGAGTCGTGGCATCACCACGAAGCCGATTCCCGGGCATCACGAACGCCAAGGTCGGCACGCCGGCGCCGCTGCTGGCGATCACGGTCAAGGGATCGCCGCCGAAGAAGATCGCCGCCGCCGCCAACCGGCTCGCGCAAATCGTCGTCGCTTCGGTTTCCAGCTACACCGACCTGAAGATCGAGAAGCTGAAGGAGCGCCTCACCCTGGACACCCAGAGCATCGCCCGCAACAACGAGCGGTTCGCGATCGCACAGCGCCAGCAGGCCGAGATCCTCGCCGACAAGTCGCTGGGCGCATCCGAGCGCCTGATCCTGCTCGCGAACATCAACACGACGCTGCTCTTCGTCGAGCAGCGCCTCAGCAATCTCGAACCCGCCCGGCTGAGCGAGCAGCAGTTCCTTTACCTGGCGCAGGACGTCGAGCGCGGCCGGGTCTTCGCCCCGGCGGTGGCGACGAAAAGCGCAGGCCCCAACAGCCGGACGGGCGCGGCCGTCGGCGGCCTGATCGGGCTGATCGTCGGGATCCTCGCCGCGCTGCTGTGGGATCCGGTGGCCGCACGCGCGCTGCGGCGTCCTCAGTCCCCCCAATAGTGGGAACTATTGGGGCTCCATGCGTCCTTGCACCGCTTGGTGCTACCGACCCAGAGTCTCAGCGGTATCACCGGAGTGGGCACTGATGCTCGAGGGCAAGCGTGTCGGGGTGGTCGTCCCGGCCTACGACGAGGAGACCCTGCTGCCGCAGACGCTCGCCGGCATCCCCGAGTTCGTCGACCGCGTCTTCGTCGTCGACGACGCCTCGCGCGACGCCACCGCCGAGCGTGCGCGAGCGGCGGCGGCGGCCGACCCGCGCCTCGAGGTCGTCGTCCGCGAGCGAAACGCCGGTGTCGGCGCGGCGATCGTCACCGGCTACAAGCGCGCAATCGACGAGCGGCTCGACGTCACCTGTGTGATGGCGGCCGACAACCAGATGGATCCGGACGAGTTGGCCTCGATCGCCGGCCCGGTGGCGCGCGGGGAGGCGGACTACGCGAAGGCGAACCGGCTCGTCTCCGGGCAGGCGTGGCAGCTGATCCCGAGGCACCGCTACCTCGGCAACGCCGTCCTCTCACTGCTGACGAAGATCGCGTCAGGCTACTGGCATGTCGCCGATTCTCAGTCGGGCTACGCGGCGATCGGTCTCGACACGCTCGAGCGGCTCGACCTCGACCGGATCTATCCGCGCTACGGGTTCCCGAACGACCTGCTCGTCCACCTGAACGTCGTCAACGCACGCGTCCGCGACGTCCCTTCGCGCCCCGTCTACGGCGTCGGTGAGCGCTCGGGGATCAAGCTGCGCTCGGTGATCCCGCGCATCTCGTGGCTGCTCGTCAAGGGCTTCTTCTGGCGGCTGCGGGAGAAGTACGTGATCAGGGACTTCCACCCGCTCGTCTTCTTCTACTTCTTCGGCCTGCTTATGACCCTGGGCGGGCCTGGGACTCGGCGTTGCGCTGATCGTCCTGCGCAGCCTCGGCCACGGGATCACGGCGGCGACCGGCATCCTGGTCGCGCTGCTCCTGATCTTCGGCTCCCAGTTCACGCTGTTCGCGATGTGGTTCGACATGGAGTCGAACAAGGACCTGCGCTAGCCGCGTGCGCCGCGGTTGTGGAAGCGGAGCGACTCCGCGTACGGGAAGAAATCCATCAGCTCGCCGCTCTCGATCCGGCGCTGGGTCGCCTGCCAGAACTCCGGCTCGAGCAGGTCGGCGTGGTGGCGCATGAACGGCTCGCGCAGGCGCTCGTCGCCGAGGAGAAACGCGGCGAACTCCTCGGGGAAGACGTCGTTGCGTTTGACCCCGTACCAGGGCTCGGCGGCCAGCTCCGACTCGGGGTCCGGCGCCGGAGGGATGCGGCGGAAATTGACGTCGCGCAGGTACTCGATCTCGTCGCAGTCGTAGAAGACGACCCGGCCGTAGCTGGTCACGCCGAAGTTCCGCCAGAGCAGGTCGCCGGGGAAGATGTTCGCCGCGGCCAGGTCGCGGATCGCGTTGCCGTACTCGACCACCGCCGCATCCAGCTCCGCCGGCGAGGCGCGGTCAAGGTAGATGTTCAGCGGCACCATCCGCCGCTCGACGTAGCAGTGGCGGATCACGAAGGGGTTGCCGTCCGAGACCATCGAGGGCGCCAGCAGGTGCAGCTGCTCGAGCAGCTCCGGCGAGAAGCGCTCGCGCGGAAGTGCGAGGTTGACGAACTCGAGCGTGTCGGCGAGCCGGCCGACGCGGTCGACGTGCTTGACCATCGCGAACTTCGAGCGGACCGTCTCCCGGTCGGTGTCCTTGGTCGGTCCGAACTCGTCGCGAATCACCTTGAAGACGTACGGATAGGAGGGCAGCGTGAAGACGAGCATCACCTGGCCGCGGATCCCCGGCGCCTCGACGAACTCGTCCTGCGAGTGGTGGAGATGCTGGAGCAGCTCGCGCACGAAGAGCGTCTTCCCCTGCTTGCCGAGCCCGAGCATCGTGTAGAGCTCGGAGCGCGCGCGGAGCGGGGCCATCGAGCGCAGGAAGTGCGACGTATCCCGAGGGCACCTCCATGTCGGCCATGAAGTAGGCGCGCGAGAGCGAGAAGAGGCTGTTGATCTGGAGCGGCTCGAGCAGGATCGTGTCCAGCTCGAGGCGGCCGTCGGCGTCGTGCAGGATCGGCACGACGAAGGGCAGCACGTCGTTGCCGTTGACCACCTTCCCGAACACGTACGCGGCCTTGTTGCGGTAGAGAGCCGAGCTCAGCACCTGAATCTGGTGGTTCGGCTCCAGATGGGCCGACGACCCTCCCGGCCGCGCCTCGAGGGCGCGCAGCACGTGGTCGAGGTCGCGGTCGAGGTCGGCGAACGGCCGGCTCCAGCCGAAGTCGCGGAAGATCCGCACGAAGCACTCGCGCTCACCGTCGGTGTTCGGGTAGTAGCTGCGGTAGATCGGCGGGTCGGGCTCGATGTACTCGGTCGAGATCGCCGCGCGGACGAAGATCAGGGCGTTGTCGGCGTAGGTGCGCCGCAGGATCCGCGTGATCACCGAGTTGAAGAAGGTCTCGGCGAGCTCGGGCTGGTTGTGCTCGACGAGCAGGCCGATGTAGTAGAGCTTCGCGTCCCGCCAAGTCCCGTCGCTGAGCAAGTCGACGTCGAACTCGGCGCGGAGCCGGGCGACGCACTCGCGGACGCGCTCGTCGTAGTAGCGGATCCGCTCCTGCACCGCGTGCTGCTGGTCGGCCCAGGCTCCCGCCTCGAACCGTTCCTTCGCGCCGGCGCTCGTCGCCCTGAAGAGCCGGTAGTGCTTGTCGAAGCCTTCGATCAGGACGGTGGCGATCTGACGCGCCGCGTCCTCCGGGACGGCTGCGATAGCCTGGGCTTCTTTGGTCGCCACGAGCACAAGGTAGGTCAATGAGCGCGGTTACGCATATCGAGGTTCCGAGCGACGGTGCCAAGATCGTCCCCGGCAAGCCGACTCCCGACAATCCGATCGTCCCGTTCGTCGAGGGCGACGGAATCGGCGTGGACATCACCCCGGCGATGCGGTCGGTCGTCGACGCCGCGGTGGAGAAGGCATACGGGGGCGCCCGGCGGATCCAGTGGATGGAGATCTACGCGGGTGAGAAGGCGACCCGCGTGTACGGCAGCGACGTCTGGCTGCCCGACGAGACGCTCGAGGCCGCCCGTGAGTACTCGGTCTCGATCAAGGGGCCGCTGACGACGCCGGTCGGAGGCGGGATCCGCTCGCTAAACGTGGCGTTGCGCCAGCAACTCGACCTCTACGTGTGTCTGCGGCCGGTGCGGCATTTTCCCGGTGTGCCGAGCCCGCTGAAGGATCCCTCGCAGACGGACATGGTCATCTTCCGGGAGAACTCCGAGGACATCTACGCGGGGATCGAGTGGGAGGCGGAGTCGGAAGGCGCCCGCAAGGTGATCGCCTTCCTCCAGGACGAGATGGGGGTGCGGAAGATCCGCTTCCCGGAGACGTCGAGCATCGGGATCAAACCGGTCTCGCGCGAGGGCACGGAGCGGCTCGTCCGCAAGGCGATCGAGTACGCGGTCGCGAACGGGCGCGAGTCGGTCACGCTCGTGCACAAGGGCAACATCATGAAGTTCACCGAGGGCGGCTTCCGCGACTGGGGCTACGCGCTCGCCGCGCGCGAGTTCGGCGCGACCCCGATCGACGGCGGCCCCTGGCTCGCGCTCGCACATGCGGGGCGGCACGATCACGATCAAGGACGTGATCGCCGACGCCTTCCTGCAGCAGATCCTGACGCGGCCGGCCGACTACGACGTGATCGCAACCCTGAACCTGAACGGCGACTACATCTCCGACGCGCTCGCCGCCCAGGTCGGCGGGATCGGGATCGCTCCAGGGGGCAACCTCTCCGACGAGGTCGCGATGTTCGAGGCGACCCACGGCACCGCGCCGAAGTACGCCGGTCAGGACAAGGTCAATCCCGGCTCGCTGATCCTCTCCGCCGAGATGATGCTGCGCCACCTCGGTTGGGTCGAGGCCGCCGACCTGATCGTCGACTCGCTCAGCGCCGCGATCTCCGACGGCGAGGTCACCTACGACCTCGCCCGGCTGATGGACGGCGCGCACGAGATCTCGACCTCGGCGTTTGCGCGCGCGATGGTCGAACGGATGTAGCGCGCGTCGGAGCGGCGCCCCCCGCGGCCGTGCCCGTTTCGGCCGTGTCCCAGGGACAGTCCCTGCAACACGTTGTCCACAGGGCCCGAGCGGCTTGGTTACGCGGGAAAGTACCGCCAGCGCGGGCGAGGTGGCACATTTCGTCCACAGCCTGGCCGTCGCGCCGGTATCGGCTTGGACAAGCCGTTTGCGGGTCGACGACCCGCCCAAACGGGACATTGTCCGAGGGACTGTCCCTGGGACACGGCCCGAAGGGCCGTGTCCCGAAGGGGCGGGCTAGCTTGCCGCGGATCGCGGCGACCAGCGCGACCACGCCGAGGTAGGCGCGGTCGCCTTGACTCGGCGGAGCGTTCGAGTACAGTCGGCCGCGTGCGCGAGCGCATCCCGTTGCTGGCCGGCTTCGCTCTCCTCGGGCTTGCGATCGGGCTCGGAGCGGTCGTGCTCGCCGGCGGGATCCGCGACCGGAATCTGAACGAGACGATCTCGGTGACGGGGTCGGCAAAGGCGCGAATCGTCTCCGACTACATCATCTGGGACTCGTCGATCACCGCCCAGGCGGAGACCCCGCAGGCTGCCCTCAAGCAGCTCACCGCCTGGACCGGCCGGGTGCGCGCCTTCCTGACCGCTCAGGGCGCGCAGCCCGACGAGGTCAGCGTCAACCCGGTCTCGACCGAGACGGTGACGCAGAACGCGAGCGGACAGGACACGGGCCGGGTGCTCGCCTACCGGCTGACGCGCTCCTTCGAGGTGCGCTCCTCGCGCGTCGACGCCGTCGCCGCCCTCGTCGAGGCCAGCCAGAAGCTGCTCGCCCAGGGCGTCCCGCTCCAGGCCCAGTCGCCGCAGTACGTCTACACGAAGCTGGCCGACCTGCGGCCGCAGCTGCTCGCGGAGGCGACGAAGGACGCGCTCGGCCGGGCCAAGGTGCTCGTCGAGGCAACGGGCGGGAAGCTCGGCGGCCTACGCGATGTGAACGTCGGCGTGTTCCAGGTGACGGCGCCGAACTCGACGGACGTGAGCGACTACGGCGTGTACGACACGTCCACGCTGCGCAAGGACGTGACCGCAGTCGTCAACGTCACCTTCGCGTTGAAGTAAGCAGTTCGTTAGGGCGGGAAGCCGCCCCGAGCGTCCCCTATCATGCGCTCGTGCCTGTTTCGGTCGTCACCGGTGGCGCTGGGTTCCTCGGGTCCCACCTCTGCGAGTACCTGCTCTCGCGCGGGCACCGGGTCGTCTGCGTCGACAACCTGGTCACGAGCACGCTCGCCAACATCGAGCACATCTCGGACGAGAGCTTCGACTTCCTGAACCACGACGTCACCGACGAGCTCACGATCGACGGGCCGGTCGACTTCGTCTACCACTTCGCCGCGCTCGCCAGTCCGGTGGACTACCTGCGGATGCCCCTGCACTCGCTGAAGGTCGGCTCGTACGGGACGCACCACGCGCTCGGGCTCGCCAAGTTCAAGCGCGCGAGATTCCTGCTTGCCTCGACGAGCGAGGTCTACGGCGACCCGCAGGTGCACCCGCAGCCCGAGACCTACTGGGGCCACGTCAACCCGATCGGCCCGCGCGGGGTCTACGACGAGGCAAAGCGCTACGCCGAAGCGCTGACGATGGCGTACCACACCCAGCAGGGCGTGAACACGGCGATCGTCCGCATCTTCAACACCTACGGCGCGCGCATGCGCCCGCACGACGGGCGCGCGATTCCGACGTTCGTCCGCCAGGCGCTCGCAAACGAACCGCTGACCGTCTACGGGGCCGGATCGCAGACGCGGAGCTTCTGCTACGTGGACGACCTCGTCCGCGGCCTCATCCTGCTCGCCGAGAGCGACGAGCACCTGCCCGTCAACATCGGCAACCCGAACGAGTTCACGATCCTCGAGCTCGCGGCCGCCGTGCTGAAGGTGACCGGCTCGACCAGCGAGATCGTGTACGAGGCCCTGCCGGTGGACGACCCGCAGGTGCGGCAGCCCGACATCACCAGGGCCCGCCAGATCCTCGGCTGGGAGCCGGAGGTCCAGCTCGAGGAAGGACTCCGGCGGATGCTCAGTCCCACAGCCGGGAAACCTGTAGGTGTCTGATCGCTGGCGGTTCCTGGCGGCGACCCTGGTGGCCGCCGCCGGGCTCTGCGTGCCCGCCGCGACGGCGTCACCCACCTTCGCGATCGGCGTGTACGACGAGGGCCAGACGCTCTACGGCGACCCGGCTCAGACCTTCGCCCTCTACAAGTCGCTGAAAGTCGACGTGATCAGGGTCAACCTGTACTGGGGCGGGAAGCTCGGCGTCGCCAAGTACCGGCCGTTCGACGGAGCCGACCCGCGCGACGCCGCCTACGACTGGACGCTCTACGACCGGACCGTCGCCTACGCGGGCGCCAACCAGATCAAGGTGCTGCTCTCGATCACCGGCACCCCGCGCTGGGCGAACGGCGGCGGTAGCCCGAACCGCCCGCCGACGAACTACGACGACCTGCGGGACTTCGCCTATGCGGCGGCCGCCAGGTACAGCGGCATGTACCTCGGCACGGACGGACGCACGCTTCCGGCCGTGCGTCTCTGGGCGGCCTGGAACGAGCCGAACAACCCGGCGTTTCTGCGCCCGCAGTACGTCCGCAAGGGCGGCAAGTGGGTGATCCAGAGCGCGATCTCGTACGCGAAGATCTGCGAGGCCGTCTACATGGGCGTCCATTCGACGATGTTCAAGGGGGAGAAGGTCGCCTGCGGCGTCACCGGACCGCGCGGCAACAACAACCCGACCAGCTCTCGGCCCTCGGTCTCGCCGATCGCGTTCCTGACGGCTGCGAGGAACGCGGGGATGAAGCACTTCGACGCCTACGCGCACAATCCGTACTACGGCGTCCCGAGCGAGACGCCGACCACGAAGCCTCCGCCGACGGTGTCCGGACAGTCGCCGACGGCGATCACGCTGGCGAACTTCGACCTCCTGATCAAGGCGGTCTCACGCCTCTACGGACCGCGCAGGATCTGGATCACCGAGTACGGCTACCAGACCAAGCCGCCCGACAGCCACTTCGGCGTCTCCTGGGCCCTCCAGGCGAAGTACCTGACGCAGGCGTTCGCGATCGCCCGCGCCAACCCGCGGATCGACCTGATGCTCTGGTTCCTCGTTCGCGACGAGCCCGATCTGTCCGGCTGGCAGTCCGGCCTGATGACCGTGGACGGGAAGAAGAAGCCGGCCTTCAGCGCGTTTCAGCGGCTGCCGCACTGACCTGGGCTAGCCCCTTCGCGTCCAGCAGCCGCCGGTAGAGCGCGTCCACGTCGTCGATCAGGCGCGGGACGCCGTAGCGCGTGGCGACGAAGTCGCGGCCGGCGGCGCCCATGCGGGCGCGGAGCTCGGGATCGGCCGCGAGCTGCGCGAGCCGCTCGGCGAGCTCGTCCACGGCGCCCGGCTCGACGAGGAACCCGTCCTCACCGTCGCGGACGACGTCCGGAATGCCGCCGACCCGGGTGGCGACGACAGGGCAGCCCGCGGCCAGCGCCTCGATCGCGGTCACCGGCGTCCCCTCGTTCCCCGACGTGAGGACGAACACGTCGAACGCAGAGAAGAACTGCCCGACCTGCTCCTGGTAGCCGGGGAAGAGGCAGCGGCGAATGATCCCCAGCTCGGCGGCGAGTTGCTCGACGTCCTCCCGGTCGGGGCCGTCGCCGACCATGCAGAGCCACGCGTCGACGCCGCGGTTCCGCAGGAGGTGGAACGCGCGCAGCACGTCGTCCGTCCGCTTGACGGCGGTCATCCGCCCGATCCAGCCGACGACGAAGGGGCCGTCGCCGATCCCCATCACCCGTCGCGTCTCGGCGCGCGTGGCCGGGTCGATCGCGATGCGCTCCTCCAGCCGGATCCCCAGGCGGATGACTGCGAACTTCGACGCCGGGGCGATTCCCATGGCGACGAGCTCGTCGCGCACCTCCGGACTGACCGCGATCAGCGCATCCGTCACGCGGGCGAGCAGCCGCTCCAGGGTGCGGAAGACGCTGGTCCAGAACCTCCCGAAGTAGCCGCGGAGAACGTGTCCGTGAAACGTGTGGACGACGATCGGCGGCCGCGCACGGCCCGCGAGCAGGACGGCAACCCGGCCGATCGCGCCGGCCTTCGCGGTGTGCGTGTGCAGGATCTGGGGACGCAGCTCGCGCATCAGCCGGGCGAAGCGGAAGGTCGCGAGCAGATCGCGGACCGGTGAGATCTCCCGGTGCAGATGCGGGATCGTCGTCACGTGAATGCCGAGCTCCTCGGAGACGTAGGCCATCGACTGCTCGCCGGGGCTGACGCTTCCGGCGACGAGCGTCGTCTCGTACCCGCGCTCACGCAGACCGGCGGTGAGGTAGGAGACGTGGAGCGTCGGACCTCCCATGTTCAGCCGGGCGATTGCGCGGAGAACGCGGATGGGCTCACACCTAGGCACCGAGGAACTCGACGGTGCGGCGCAGCCCCTCCTCGAGGCCGACCGCGGGCTCGTAGCCGAGCACCTCGCGCGCCGCGCCGATGTCTGCCCAGGAGTCGCGGATGTCGCCGGGGCGCGACGGGGCGAAGGTCCTCTCCACCGGCTTGTCCAGGATCCGGCCGATCGCGTCGGCAATGGCGTTGACGCTGGCCGGTGCGCCGGCGGCGACGTTGAACGCGCGTCCGCTCGCACCCTCGGCCTCGCCGCCCCGAAGCGTCGCGTCGACGATGTTGCCGACGTACGTGAAGTCGCGCGACTGCTCGCCGTCACCGTGGATCGTGATCGGCTCTCCGCGCGAGATCGCGGCGATGAAGAGCGGAATCACGGCCGCGTACTGCGACTCGGGGCGCTGGCGCGGACCGAAGACGTTGAAGTAGCGCAGGACGACGGACTCGAACGACTCGTAGACACGGCTGAACGAGACGCAGTACCGCTCGGCCGCCAGCTTGGCGACGCCGTAGGGCGAGATCGGGTCTGGCGGCTCGGCCTCGGTGGTCGGCAGCGTCCGGCTCGTCCCGTAGACGGAGGTGCTCGACGAGAAGACGACCCTGCGCACGCTCTCGTCGCGGGCGGCGAGCAGCACGTTGAGCGTTCCCTCGACGTTGACCGCGCTCGAGGTCAGCGGGTCCTGCACGGAGCGCGGCACCGAGCCGAGCGCGCCGAGGTGGTAGACGACTTCGACGCCCCGCACGGCGTTGTGGACGCGCTCGTAGCTGCGCAGCTCGCCTTCGACGACCTCGACGTCGATCCCCTCGAGGTTCGCGCGGTTGCCCGTCGAGAAGTTGTCGAGCACCCGCACCGAATCGCCGCGCTCGACCAGCGCGCGCACGAGGTTCGAGCCGATGAAGCCCGCGCCCCCCGTGACCAGCACCTTCGCCATCCGGGAAGCAATCGTAGTCGAGCCCGGCTGCGCCTCAGCCCGAGTCGGCGGCGAAGGCGACCGGCGCGGCGCAGAGCCCGGCCGCGAGCCATGTCAGCGCGTCGGTCGGGATCCCGGCGACGAGGCCGAGCGCGGTCAGGACACCCATCGTCACGAGCAGCCACATGACGGCAAGAAGGGTCTCAGGGCCGGGCGGGCCGCGGAGAAGCCGCCGCGCCGCCAGTGCGAGCGGCGTCAGGAGAGCTGCGACAAAGAGCAGGAACCCGATCGCGCCCAGGTCGGAGAGCGCCTGCACGTACGCGTTCTGAACCCCGTACGGGTGCGCCGGCGACGGGAATCCCTCAGGCGGCGTGTTCGGGAACTTCCGGTGCAGCACGGGGAGGTACGGCCCGTAGACATACTCGTCGTTCGACGCCTGCCAACCCGCGCCGGCGACGGGGTGGTCGAGGAAGACCCGCCAGCCGAGGTAGACGAGCATCGTCCGCTGCACGTAGGTCTCGACCTGCACTCGATTGTCCTTCTGACCGATCCCGACCAGCTCCAGGAACGATTTGACGTCGCCGCTGCGGAAGAGGACGACGCCGCCGAAGACCGCGAGGGAGATGCCGAGGATCGCGCCCGCCCGCCGAAGGGATCCGCGCGCGACAACGGCCGCAACCGCTCCGGCGGCCAGCAGCCCGATCGCCCCGGCGAGAGAGCCGGAGAGGAGCAGTCCGAGCGCTCCGGCGACCCCGCCGGCGAGCGCGAGACGCCGGTCGATGCGCCACGCGGGCAGTGCGATCGCGATCAGCGCGACGGCGAGCGCGATCCCCGAGAGGGCGGCGAAGTCGTGGTGGCCGAGGTACGAGGGCTGGCGGTACCCGGCGGGCCAGCCCTTGACGATTCGCCACCCGAAGAACTGCGCAGCGCCGAGCGCCGACGCGACCGCGCTCGAGGCGACGAGCGTCCCGACGAGCAGCACGAGATCGCTCCGGCGCCGCACGAGCAGCAGCACGGCCGGGGCGAGCAGTGCGTACTCGACGTACTTGCCCGCCGTGACGACATGGTCGCGCCACGGGTACGGGTCGCTGCCGAGCAACGGGTAGAAACAGGCGGCGACGACCATGGTGAGGAGCGCCGCCAGCGCGATCCAGAAGGGGACGCCGTCTCTGAGCGGTCCGAGCCCACTGCGCGCCGCGACCGCGAGTGCGACGGCAAGGCAGGCGAGGACGGCCAGGTCGGAGAGCACGATGTGCGCATGCGTCGAGCCGGCGGATACCGAGAAGCCCGGCTGGAAGTCGACGTGCACGAGCACGATCGGGATGGCGACCGCGAGCACAACTGCGCCTCCCGAGGCCCGCAGGAGCGTCCGATCGGCCACCGGCGGCCACTATAGTGGGCGCCCGAATGCATGCGCGCCTCGTGTGGCGGCGCTCGGCGACGGCGATCGGTCTGTACGGGAGTGTCGCCCTCGGGGTGATCGGGACACTCGTGGCCGCGCGCGAGCTGGGCCCGCACGGTCTCGGTCTCTATTCGCTCGCGCTCTCGGGCGCGAGCTTCTTCCAGGTTCTCCTCGACCTGACCGTGGAGGAGGCGATGGTCAAGTTCGGCTTCCGGTACACGACCGCAGAGCGCTGGGGGAGGCTGCGCCGCCTCTACCGCCGCGCACTCGTGCTCAAGACCGCCGGCGCGCTCTTCGCCGCCGCCGCGCTCGCGATCGCCGCGCCCTTTGCCGACGACATCTTCGGCACCCACGGCCTCCGCAACCCGATGCTGCTCGCGGCGCTGCTCCCGATCGCGTACCTGCCCGAAGCCCCCGCCGGCGCCGCCCTCGTCCTGACCGGCCGCTACGACGTGCGCGCCGCGTTCGTCTTCGTGACCCAGGCGCTCCGGCTCGCCGGTCTCGTCGCGGGCGCGCACTACGGAGTCTCGCAAGCGCTGCTCGGGCTGGTCGTCGGGCAGGTCGTCGGCTCGGCCGCGGTCGGCGCCGCCGCGCTTGCCGCCTTTCGCCGCTTCCCGGCCGCCGCTCCAGAGGCGCTCGGCGACGATCGGTCTGAGATCGTCCGCTTCGTGATCCAGTCGAGCATCGGCTCTGGGGTCGTCTCGCTGCGAACCGCGGTCGTGCCGCTCCTCCTCGGGATGGTCTCGACGCCCGCCCAGGTCGGCTTCTTCCGGGCGGCCCAGGCGCCGCAGACCGGTCTGACCGCGCTGACGGCGCCGGCGCGGCTGATTCTCCTCACCGAGCAGACGCGCGACTGGGAGGCCGGCGCCTCGGCGAAGGTCTTCCAGGGCCTGCGGCGCTTCAGCGTCGGCGCGAGTGCGCTGATGGCGGTCTCGGTGCCGTTTCTGTACTGGTTCATGCCCGACCTCATCCGCATCGCCTACGGCTCCGAGTTCGAGCCGGCGTCGGACGCAGCGCGCCTGATGCTGCTGGCAGGCGCGATCGGGCTCGTCTTCGCCTGGACGAAGTCGCTGCCCGTCTCGGTCGGCAGGCCCGGCCTGCGGATCCTCACGCACGGAATCGAGACCGCCGTCCTGATCCCGCTCGTGCTCGTCTTCGGCACCGTGTGGGACGCGACCGGGGCGGCCGCCGGCGTGCTGATCTCGACCGGAGTCTTCGCCGCCGTCTGGCTCGTCGCCGTGACGCGGCTCCACCGGGCACACACCCCGGTGACCGGGACCGGGCAAGCGGTTCGGTGAAGGTGCTGATCGTCTCCGGGATCTGGCCGCCCGACGTCGGGGGGCCCGCCACGCATGCGCCCGAGGTCGCTGAGTTCCTGCTCGCGCGCGGGCATGGCGTGGAGGTGCTGACGACGGCCCCGGCCCCACCCGCGCCGCAGCCGTATCCGGTGCGCTGGATTTCGCGGCGGCTGCCTGCGCCGCTCCGCTACCTCTGGGGGGCGGTGCTCTCGGCCCGGGCGGCGCGGCACGCGGATGTCGTCTACTCGACCGGCATGATCGGGCGAACGCGGGTGGGCGCGCTGGTCGGCCGCACGCCCCGGGTGATCAAGCTGACAGGCGACCCCGCGTACGAGCGGGCTGTGCGCTACGGGTTGACGAAGCTGCCGCTGGACGACTTTCAGCGTTCGCGCGGCGTCCAGATTGCCGGGCTGAAGCTGCTGCGCGACCTGCTGATGAGCGGCGCGCGGCGGTATGTCTGCCCGAGCGAGTCGTTGCGGGCGATCGCCGGCCGCTGGCATCTCGTCGACGCCGACCGCATCGTCGTGCTCCCGAACCCCATTTCAGTGCCCGATCCGGGGGACCGCGACGAGCTGCGCGCCCGGCACGGCTTCTCCGGGGAGACCCTCGTCTTCACCGGCCGGCTCGCTCCGCAGAAGTCGCTCGACATCGCGCTCGAGGCGCTGTCCGAGGTCGAGGGCGTGTCGCTCGTCCTGGCGGGAGACGGGCCGGAGCGGCAGGGCCTCGAGGAGCTGTCCGAACGTCTCGGGGTCGCGAACCGCACGCGCTTTCTCGGCCCCCAGTCCCGCCCGGTCGTGTTCGAGCTCTTGACTGCGGCCGACGCGGTCATCCTCTCCTCGAGCTGGGAAAACTTCCCCCACGCGGTCGTCGAGGGGCTCGCCGCCGGCACGCCCGTGATCGCGACCGACGTGGGCGGCGTCGGCGAGGTGCTCACGGACGGCGTCAACGGGCTACTCGTGCCGCACCAGGACGTGGCCGCGCTCGCCGGGGCGATCCGCCGCTATTTCGCCGACGAGGCGCTTCGCCTGAGGCTGCGGGCGGCGACCCGCGACTCGATCGGCGACTACGCGCCGGAGCGAATCTACGGCCGGATCGAGGAGTTGCTGCGCGAGGCCGCCTCGTGAAGCCGCGCCTCCTGATGGTCGGCCGCATGCGCTACCGGCTCCCGCTCGACGACAGCCTGCGGCTCAAGTTCGACGCCCTCCGGCACGTGTTCGACGTGCGTGTGGTCGCCACCGGGGTCGCAGGATCCGAGAAGAAGGACGAGGTGTTCGCGCTGGCCGGCCCATTTCGCCCGCGACGCCTCGACGGTGCGCTCTTCTTTCTCACGCTGCCGTTCCGGACGGCACGCGAGCTGCGGCGCATGCGGCCCGATGCGGTGCTCGTCCAGGGCGCTCACGAAGCGTGGCTGGCGATGCTCGGCCGCCGGCTCGCCGGCATTCGCGCTCCGATCGTCCTCGACGTGCACGGCGACTGGCGCACCGCCACCCGTCTGTACGGCTCGCCCGCACGCCGGCTGTTGAACCCGATCGCCGACCGGCTTGCCGAGGTCGCGCTGCGCCGCGCTGAGGCGGTGCGCACGATCTCCGACTACACGACCGGCCTCGTCCGCTCCCACGGCGTCGAGCCTGTCGCGGTCTTCCCGGCATTCATGGACCTGGAGCCCTTCCTCGGTCCGGTGCAGCCGCTGCCCGACCCCCCGAGGGCGCTCTTCGTCGGCGTGCTCGAGCACTACAAGGGGATCGAGGAGCTGGCCGAGGCGTGGCGGCTCGCTGCGCCGCGCCTGCCGAGGGTGAGCTTGAACCTCGTGGGTAGGGGAAGGCGACGGGAGGTGGTCGAGCAGCTCGTTCGCGACCTGCCGGCCCAGACGGAGTGGACGGAGGCGCTGCCGACGGCCGGCGTTGCCGCCGCACTCGACGCCGCGACGACGCTCGTCCTCCCCTCCCGCTCGGAGGGGATGGGCCGCGTCCTGGTCGAGGCGTTCTGCCGCGGGCGGCCGGCGATCGCCTCACGGGTCGGCGGGATCGTCGATCTCGTCCGCGACGGGGAGAACGGCCTCCTCGTCCCACCCCAGGATCCGCAGGCACTCGCCGACGCCCTCGTCCGCGTGCTTTCCGACGGTGGGCTGGCCGCACGGCTCGCGGAGGGAGCACGGGCCGGGGTCGAGCCGTGGCTTGCGAGCCCCGACGACTACGCCGCGCGGCTGGAGGCGCTGGTCGCAGGACTACGATAGGCCCGTGCGCGCAGACCGGATCAAGCAGGCGCTGAAGAACGGCGTCTATCGCGCGCTCGGCGAGACGGCGACCGGCGTCGGCGCTGTCAACGGCGACGATGCGCGGACGCTGCGCGTACTCATGTACCACAAGGTCAACGACGTGCCCGAGAACTCGGTCACGGTCCCGGTCGGGCACTTCGACGAGCAGATGGCGCAGCTCGGCGACCTCGGCTACCGGCCGGTCGTCGCTCGATGCCGTTCTCGACTACTACACGCACGGCACGCCGCTGCCGGAGCGCGCCGTCCTGATCACCTTCGACGACGGCTACCGCGACAACCTCGAGAACGCCGCACCGGTGCTTCAGAAGTACGGATACCCGGCGGTCGTGTTCGTCCCGGTCGGCTACCTGGCGGGCACGCGCCCGCTGCCGCACGACGAGCACCTGGCAGCGCGAGGGATCGTCAATCGGCCCCTCGTCTGGGCGGACCTGGCCGAGCTGGAGGCGGCCGGGATCCGCGTCGAGTCGCACGGGATCGGTCACCGGCCGCTGGCCGACCTGGAGGTGGACGAGGCCGCCCGCGAGATCACGCTCTCGAAGCTCCGGCTCGAGGACCGGCTCCAGCGGCCGGTGCGCGCGTTCGCCTACGTGAAGGGCTCGGAGGCGCACTACCGGCTCGTCCACCTGAGCCTGCTCAAGCAGGCCGGCTACGACGTCGCGTTCACGTCGGTGTCGGGCTCGAACGGGCCGGGCACCGACCCGCTCCAGCTGCACCGGTACAACGTCGAGCCCTATCCGTCCAGGACGTTCGAGCTCGTGCTCTCCGGGGCGTGCGACCTGATCGCGGTCAAGGACACGATCGCGGGCACGCATGCGCGCCGCCTCTTCAACGCGGCGCTCGGCACCTCCACGAAGTGACCCCGTACGAGCTCGTCGGCTACGAGCCGTCGGACCGCAGCGACTACCTCGGTCTGCTCGACGGCGCCTGGGGTCATCGGGGGCTGTCGGGCGAGGAGTTCGACTGGTGGTTTGCGGGGAACCCGGCCGGGAGCCTGATGTCCGTCGCGCGGATGGAAGGGAAGGTCGTCGGCGTTGCGGCGCACTCCCTGCTGCCGATGGTGCTCGACGGGGAGCATCGGCTCGCGAGCTTCTCCGTGCATGCGACGACGCATCCGTCGGCACGGGGGCTGGGGATCTTCACGGCGCTCGAGCGCAGGCACGAGGAGGAGGCAAAGGCGCGCGGCGTCGCCGTCGTGATCGGGTTCGCCAGCGCGCCGACCGCCCCGATCTTCCTCGGGCCGCTCGGCTGGACCGAGGTGGGGCGGCTGCGGGTCTGGGCCCGGCCGCTGCGCGGGATCGTCCGCCGGGGCGGAAACCTGCGCGAGGGTCGAGGCCTACCGGGCGGGGACGGCGATGCCGCGGCGGCGTGGCCGAACCACGTCGTCCGCGACGGCCGTCACCTCCAGTGGCGGTACATCGATTCGCCGCGCGGCTACCGCATGCTCGGCTCCGAGGACGGCTACGCGGTCGTCGGGCGCAGGCGGCAGCGCGGGTTGAACACGGCAGTGCTGGCCGACTTCGTCGCCTCCGGCTCGGGCGCGCGGCGGCTGCTGCGGAGCGCGGTGTCGCTCGCGGGCGAGTGCCAGGTGATGATCGCGCTGCCTGCGCCGGAGCAGCGGCGGCTGTTTGCGTCGCTCGCCTTCGTCCCGACGACGACGTCGCTCCACTTCATGGGGAAGGCGCTCGCGGGCCGGTTCGACCCTGATCCTGCTGCGTGGCGCTTCACCCTCGGCGACACGGACTTCTTCTAGCCCGATGGCCCGAATCGTCTTCGTCACGCAACAGGTCGATCCGGGCCACCCGGCGCTCGCCGCGACCGTGCCCAAGCTGAAGGCGCTCGCCGCGCGGGCGGACGAGGTCGTCGTCCTCGCCGATCGTGCGCTTCCGGGGGTGCTGCCGGCGAACTGCCGGGTGCGCAGCTTCGGCGCGGGGTCCCAGCTCGGACGCGGGGTGAAGTTCGCCGCCGCCCTGTCGGCGGAGCTCGTTAACCGACCGAAGCCCGCAGCGGTCGTCGCGCACATGTGCCCGATCTACGCAGTGCTGGCTGCGCCGCTCGCGCGTCCCCTCGGAGTGCGCGTGCTGCTCTGGTACACGCACTGGAGCGCGACGCGCACGCTGCGACTCGCCGAGCGGGCGTCGCAGGTCGTACTCAGCGTCGACCGGCGCACGTTCCCGATCGACTCGCCGAAGGTGCGCGCGATCGGCCACGGGATCGACCTGGACGAGTTCACGTGCGCGGGCGAGCAGCCCGGCCACCCGGATCTGCGCGCGGTCGCGCTCGGCCGCTACTCAGAGGCGAAGGGACTCGACGTGGTGCTGCGCGGCCTCCGGCTCGCGATCGACGACGGGCTCGACGCGCGCCTCGAGGTGTACGGACCGGCGCTCAACCCGGAGGAGCGCGCACACCGGGCGGAGCTGGAGGGGCTCGTCGACGAGCTCGACCTCGGCCGGCGGGTCAAGCTGGGCCACGCGGTGCTGCGAGCGGACGTGCCCGATGTGTTCGCGCGGGCCGACGTACTTGTGAACAACATGCGCGCCGGTGCTACGGACAAGGTCGTCTACGAGGCCTGTGCAAGCTGCGTGCCCGCGATCGCGTCCAACCCCGCCTTCGACACGCTGCTCGAGCCCGAGCTCCGCTTCGACCGCGGGGAGCCGCGGCAGCTCGCCGACCGGCTGGTGGCCCTCGGCCGGCGCACGGCGGCGGAGCGCCACGAGTTGGGCGTGAGGCTGCGCGCCCGCGTCGTCGAGTCACACTCGGTCGGTTCGTGGGCAGACGCGGTCCTGGAGGCGGCAACATGACCGCAATGAGACGTGTCCGCTCCAGCCGTGTCCCAGGGACAGTCCCTTGGCCACGTCCGCAAGAGACAATGAGTCGCGTAACCGTGCGCCGCCGCCCCGTTCGGGACATGTCCCGAAGGGGGCGAGAGGGACTGTCCCTGGGACACGTCCGAAAGGGGCTCCGCTGAAGAGGACAAGGGTTCTCCACCTACAGAAGGTCGCCGGCATCTCCGGATCCGAGGCCCACCTGCTCTCGCTGCTTCCGCAGCTACGTGAGCGCGGCTGGGACGTCCGGATGCTGATGCTCCACGAGAACGAGCCCGGGGCATGGGACTTCGCCCGCGCGTTGGAGACGCGCGGCGTGCCGCTAGACGCGATCCCACTGCGCGCGGACGTCGATCCGATCGCGTTCGTGCGGCTCGGCGGCTACCTCGTGCGCCACAGGCCGGAGATCCTGCACACCCACCTCGTCCACGCCGACGCGTACGGGCAGATGGCGGGGCTGCTCACGCGCGTGCCCGTCCGCTTCTCGACCAAGCACGGCTTCAACGAGTTCCGCGAGGGGCGCGCGTTCGCGTTCGGCGACCGCACCGTCGCCAGCCTGGCGCACGTGCACATCGCAATCTCACGGGGCCTGGCCCGCTACCTCTCGGAGACCGAGGGGTTCCGCGAGGAGAGCTTCGAGATCGTGCACTACGGGATCACGCCGAACGGCGTCCCGCCCCCGTACGAAGACGCCGTCCCGCGCCTGCTCTGCGTCGGCCGGTTGATCCCGATCAAGGGTCACATCGTCCTGCTGCGCGCCTTCGCCGACGCGAAGAAGGAGATCCCGTCGCTCGAGCTCGACATCGCCGGCCGCGGCCCGCTCCAGCCGGCGCTGCGCGCGCTCGCCCGCGAGCTGGGGATCGCCGACGCGGTTCGCTTCCTCGGCTACGTCGCGCCGATTCAGAGCGCGATCGAGCGCTCGGCGGTCGTCGTCGTCCCGTCGATGGGGGAAGGCTTCGGCATGGTCGCGCTCGAGGCGATGGAGCGCGCACGGCCGGTGATCGCCGCGGAGATCGGCGGCCTGGGCGAGCTCGTCCGCGACGGCGAGACGGGCCTGCTCGTCGAGCCCGGCGAGGCGGAGCCGCTGCGGGCCGCGATCGTCGAGCTGGCCGGAAACCTGGAGCGGGCGGCAGAGATGGGCCGGGCGGGCCGGACCAGAGCGTCCCTCGAGTTCCTGGAGCAGCGCTGCGTCGACCGGACAGAGATCCTCTACCGCTCGGCGCTGGCGAACGGCGGCTGACGAGCGTCGAGGCAGCCTCTCGGCACAGATCGAAGCAAGCGTCGCTGAGGATCTTCATCGGGCGTGGGAAACAGCCGAATAGACCGAAGCCGTCCGCTCGACCATCTTCGCGACCGAGAACTCGCTCTTCGCGCGCGCCAGGCCGGCTGCGCCCATCGCCGCCGCCCGCGCCGCGTCCGACAGCAACTCGGAAACCGCCTCCGCCAGCGCAGCCGGGTCGTCGGGCGGGACCAGCAGCCCCGTCTCGCCGTCGGTGACGATCTCCGGGGCCGAGCTGACCCTCGAGGCGACCACCGGCTTGCCGGCCAGCATCGCCTCCAGCAGCGCGAGGCCGAAGCCCTCCCAGCGCGCCGGGTGGACGAGCAGCTCCGCTCGCCGGTACCACGCGGCCACGTCGCCGACACGTCCCGGCAGGTAGACGCCCTCGCCGGCCAGGCGCGGCCGCTCCGGTCCCTCGCCGAGCACGACCAGCACCGCGTCGCGATGCCGCGCCCGAATCGCCCGCAGCGCCCGCACGGCGACGTCCACGCCCTTCTGTTCGGCCAGCCGGGAGACGCAGAGGAGCACCCGTGCGCCCACCGGCAGCGGCACCTCCGCGCTCTCACCCCACGGCTCCGGCAGCGCGTCCAGCCCGTAGTGGACGACCTCGACCTTCTCTGCCGGCAGGCCGACGCCGTCCACGCAGAACCGCCGCAGTGCCGCCGTGATCGCGATCACCCGCGCCGCCTTCCGCGTCAGCGTGCGCTCGACGTACCGGAACGGCCCGAGCCTGAAGCGGTCGTCGTTGTGCTTCGTCGAGACGAGCGCCGCCGCGCCCGCGCCGAGCGCGCCGTACACGTCCGCGTGCGCCAGGTGCGTGTGGACGACGTCAGGCCGGAGCCGCCGCAGCTCGCGCCGCACGCGCCACGCGAGCCCGGGATCGAGATCGCGCCCGCACGAGAGCCGCACCGCCTCGACCCCGAGCTCGCGGTAGAACGGCTCCGCGTCCCACCCCGGATCGTCCAGTCCGAGGAACGTCACGTCGACACCGCGCTCGGCCAGCGCCGGCAGCAGCGTCAGCAGATGCCGCTCGGACCCGCCGATCCCGCGGATCCGGTGGACGTGCACAACCCTCACGCCCTTCTCCGCCGCTCTACGAGCGCCCAGACCGCGGCAGCCGCCGAGAGCGCGATCAGGAAGTCCCACGGCACCCGGTATCGCGTCGCCCCGGCGAAGCCCCACGCGACGACGGTCTGGTAGCCGAGCAGCGCGACCGCCAGCCACATCACGCGCCGCGGCAGGAAGAACACACCGGCCAGCCCGAGCAGAAAGAGCGGGATCGAGTAGGCCGGCTGCGCCCAGGTGCGGAGCTTGTCGACGAACCCGCCCGACTCCGACCGCCCCTGCGTCTGGATCGCGCGCGGGTTCCAGAGCATCCACGTCGCCTGCGCCGCCAGCTTCGCCTTCGCGCCGGGGTGCTCGCGCCAGAACTGGAAGACGAGGTGGCGGTACACGTTCATCCGCGCGCACTCGTCGACGTGCGTGACCCGCCCATAGGCCTTGTAGACGGCCCCCGCGAACTCGGGTGTCGGGGGCTCGTTCGGCAGGGGGGGCACGTCGTCGATCCACCCACCGCGGGCGAGTACGCCGTAGGTGTTCAGGTTGTTCGCCTTCCAGAGCGCGCGCGTGTCGGTCGTGATCGTGAAGCAACCGACCGAGATCTTGTTCCGCACCATCCACGGCGTCACCGCGAGCACGCAGGCGACGAGCGTCACGCCCGCGGCGACCCAGGTGCGACGGTTCCGGCCGACGAAGAACGCGCAGGCGACGAGCGGCAGAAAGATCAGGCGCGTGTTCGCCAGGATCGCGATCCCGAGGACGACGCCGAGCGCGCCCGCGACCCACAGGGAGAGTCGCTTGACCATCAGCAGCACCAGCAGCACGATCGCCGCCGCGAGCAGCTGGTCGAGGATCTCGCGATTCTCGTGGACGTCGTGCCAGACGAGATACGGGTTCAGGGTCGCCACGATCGCCGCAACGACGCCCGCGCGCCGCGAGACGAAGCGCCGCCCGATCTCGTAGACGAGCAGCGCCGTCAGCACCGCGACCCCGGTCTGGATCAGTCCGACCGCGAGCCACGAGCGGCCGAAGATCCAGTAGATCGGGATCAGGAAGAACGCGTAGACCGGTTGCGTCCACGCAGTCGGCTCGCCGGGGATGAATCCGAACGTGCCCGTGTGGACGAACGTCGTCGCGATGTCGTCGCTCTTCTCGGTGAAGGCGGTGAGGATGTCGCCGCGCTCGACCGCGAGCACGACCAGACGCGGGACCGCCGCGACGAAGACGACCAGGAGCCAGGCCCGCCGGGTCATGCGGCGACTGCGGCCCGCACGTTTGCGTCGACGTGGATGCGCTGCCAGAGCTCGAGCATCAGCAGGCACCAGAGCCGGTGGCCGTGGTCGGCGCGACCGGCGGCGTGGTCGGCCAGAAGCCGCTCGACCGCCGCCGGGCGGAGCTGCCCGCGCGAACGCGCCCGCTCCCCGAGCAGTGTGTCCGCGGCGAGCTCGCGCAGCTCGCCCCGGAACCAGCGGGAGATCGGGACGCCGAACCCGGTCTTACTGCGCGCCGCGACTTCGGGCGGCAGCGCGTCCGCGAAGGCCCGCCGAAGCGCAACCTTTCCGCGTAGGCCGTCCAGCTTCAGCGAGTCGGGCAGCGAGACGCCGAGCGCGAGCACCTCGTGGTCGAGCAGCGGCGAGCGCAGCTCGAGCGAGTGCGCCATCGAGGCGATGTCGGCCTTCAGGAGCAGGTCGCCCGGAAGGTAGGTCGCGATGTCGAGTTGCTGGAGGCCTGCGATCCCGTCACCCGGGGCCGGGCCGAGCAGCCGCCAGGCGGGGATCGCCTCCGAGACGAACGCCGGCTCCCACAACTCGCTGCGCAGCGCCGCCGGGAACACCTCCATCAGGCCGCCATACCTGGCCGCGGCCGGCAGCGCCGCGACCTCGAGCAGGCGCCCCGCGCGGTTCGCCCGCGAGCGCGGGTCGCTCCGCCCCAGCCGGCGCAGAGCGCGCCCCGCAGCACCCACGCCCGGCACGGCGATGCGACCGGCGAGCCCGCAGGCGGCGTACCGCTCGTAGCCCGCGAAGGCCTCGTCGCCGCCGTCGCCGGTCAGCGCGACGGTCACTCGCCGGCGGGCCAGCTCGCTGACCACGAACTGCGGCAGCGCTGCCTCGTCGCCGAGGGGCTCGTCGAAGGCCTGTGCGACCCGAGGCAGCAGGTCGGTCACGTCGGGCTCGACGACGATCTCCTCGTGATCGGTGCCGTACCGCTCGGCGACCGCGCGGGCGAAGGCACGCTCGTCGTAGCGCTCTTCGCCGAAGCCGACCGTGAATGTGCGGACAGTGCTTTCCGCCTTCGCCATCTCCGCAACGACGATGCTGGAGTCGATCCCCCCGGAGAGGAGGGCGCCGAGCGGGACGTCGGCGACGAGACGCCGCCGAACCGCCCCACCCACCGTGTCGCGAACGCGCTCCAGCCACTCGCCCTCGGAGAACTCCTCCGCGCGCGGCTCGAGCTCCCAATAGCGCTCGACTCGAATCGACTGCCCCTCGGAGACGAGCACGTGGCCCGGCGGCAGCTTCTCGACACCGCGAAGCGCGGTCCCGCCCGGCACGTACTGGAGGGCGAGGTACGCGTCGAGCGCGGCCGGATCGACCTCGCGCCGCAGCCCAGGCAGCCGGAGGAGCGCTTTCAGCTCCGACGCGAACGCGAGCGTTCCGTCGTCAAGGCGCGTCCAGAGGAGCGGCTTCTTGCCGACGCGGTCGCGGGCGAGCACCAACCGCTCTCGCCCCGCATCCCAGAGCGCGAGCGCGAACATTCCGGAGAGGTGGTGGACGAACCCCGGCCCGTGCTCCTCGTACAGGTGGGGGATGACCGGCGTGTCACCGGAGCCGCGCACCTCGTGGCCCGCGGCCGCGAGCTGCTCGCGCAGCGCCGGGAAGTTGTACAGCTCGCCGTTGAAGACGGCGACCACATCGCCGGCCTCGTTCGCGACCGGCTGGCTGCCTGTGGTGAGGTCGACCACCTGGAGGTCGGCGGTGACCGAGCACGCAGCGTCCGAACGGGTCGACCGAGCCTTCGTCTGGGCCGCGGTGGACGAGCGCGGCGTTCATCCGCTCGGCGAGTGCCGGGTCCGGCCGGCCGGACGGGGCGAGCAGTCCGCAGATCCCGCACATGCGCGTGAGCCTAGATGGTGGGTCTGCGCGCGACGACCGCGACGATGTCCCCGACGCCGTGCGGGGGCAGTCTGCGTTCGAGCGAGTTCAGGATGCGCACCGCCGGCGGCCAGTCGAGCGGCCGGCGCAACGAGAACCGGAAGGTCTCGTTGAGCTCGACCTCGAGCACCCGCGCCGCGCACAAGCCGGGTGACTTCGTCGCGATCGAAGTCGCGGTGCTGGAAGTCGACCAGCACGCTCCGCCTGCGCAGCCGAAACATGCGGACGCCGACGGTGCGCGGGAGGTTGAGCAGCTTCGTGACGATGTTCCCGCGATGGTCGGTCGTGACGATCGCCCGACCGCCGGGAGCGAGCACGCGTGCGAGCTCGGCAAGACCGCGTTCGGGATCGAGCAGATGCTCGATCACCTGCGTGCAGAGAACGACGTCGAAGCTGTCGTCGGGGAACGGCAGCGCCTCCAGGTGGTCGGAATCGCCTCCAACTCGATCCCGGCGGCCGAAGCCGCGGCGCGTGCCACTTCCAGGATCCGCTCCGAGATGTCGGTGGCCGCCACTCGCTTCGGCCGCGCCGGCAGCTCGGTGAGCGCGGCCAGGTAACGGCCGTCGCCGCAGCCGGCGTCGAGATAGCGTCCGCACGGGAGTTGCTCGGCGACGAAACTCCCAGACCCGCTGGAACTTGCGGTCGAGGGCGGAATCGGGGAGTGGCGCCGGGGCCGGGTACTCGAGCTCGGCGCGCCGCTCGTAGGCCTCGCGGAGCTCGTCCGACGGTGCAGGGGGATGTGATTGCATCTCGCGCGTGGCGCAACGCTACGCCGTCGCCTCGTGTCATGTCGAGCGCCCGCTCGACGACCGGACGTGGGCGCTGTTCTCACGGCTGCAGGCGCGCCGCCCGGGCGGGTTCGAGATCGCCGCCCTGATGCGGCCACCCGACGCGGCAGCCGGAGAGAGCGAGGCGCTCTGGATCGCCCGTGCCCGCCTCGCCGGAGCGCGAGCGCCGCTCGGCCACCACACGCATTGGGGCGGTCCGGGGCAGGCTCGCCCGGTCGGCGGCGACCCGGCGGAGCGCGTTCGCAGCGAGTCGGCTTGGCTCCGCGAGCACGGCTTCGCACCCCGACTCTTCTGCGGTGGCGGCTGGTTCATGGACGAGGGTCTGGCGGCGGCGGTCGCCGAGTTGGGCTACGCGGACTGCACGGCCACGGCCTTCCGGCCCGGGCCACCTCCCGCCGGGGGCGGCGCGCATCGAGCTGGCCGAGCCCGCGCGGCTCCGCAACCGGCAGCACGAGCCTGCTCGAGCTGCCGACGACGCACTCGCTCGGTATGGCGGCGCGATCGGCGCTCGGACCG
>CAVXTD010000045.1:0-15451 GCA_963764565.1 uncultured Actinomycetes bacterium | reverse complement strand
CATCGTTGTCCGTGCGGGCTCTGACGGACGGCATCGTGTGCTCGTATCGGTCTCGCTGATCCGCCGGGTGGACATCGAGGACCGAGCCGTCCACGTGCGGGGCAGCGTCTGGGACCTCGCGCATCTGCCCAGCTCGCTACCCCTGTCGCCGGACCCCCCCGGCGGGGTTGAAGCCGCACGCCGAACGGCCGAGATCGCCCTGCGGGTGTGGTAGCCTCGCGGTCCCCCGGATGCGCAGATTGCTCCTCCTCGTAGTCCCCCTTGCCGCGCTCGCGCTGACCGCGGTCGGTACCGGCGGCGGCGCGGTTCGCGCGTCCTGCGCCAAGGCCGATCTCGCCACCGTCAGTGACGGAAAGCTGACGATCGGCACCGACAACCCGGCCTACCCGCCGTGGTACGCGGGCGGGAGCCCGAAGGGCTCGAAGTGGAAGATCAACGACCCGGCGACGGGCAAGGGCTTCGAGAGCGCGGTCGCCTATGCCGTTGCGAAGCAACTCGGCTTCGGGAAGGCCGCCGTCCAGTGGGCGTACGTGCCGTTTGCAAAGGCGTATGCGCCCGGAAGAAGTCGTTCGACTTCGACATCAACCAGATCTCGTACTCGCCGGCTCGCGCGAAGGTCGTCGACTTCAGCAACTCGTACTACGACGTCAACCAGGCGGTCGTCGTCCTCAAGGGCTCGAAGGCCGCGTCGGTGCGCTCGATCTCGGGGCTGCGGGGACTCAAGTTCGGCGTCCAGATCGGCACGACGAGCTACGACGCGATCGTCAAGCAGATCAAGCCGTCATCGAAGCCGGCCGTCTACGACACGAACGACAAGGCCGTGTTCGCCCTGAAGAACAAGCAGATCGACGCGCTCGTCGTCGACCTGCCGACGGCGTTCTACGTCACCGCCGTGCAGGTTCCGAACGGGAAGATCCTCGGCCAGCTGCCGGCGAAGGCAGGCGGCGAGCACTTCGGCATGGTGCTCCAGAAGGGCAGCCCGCTCACGGCTTGCGTGAACCAGGCGCTCGCCAAGCTGAAGTCGAGCGGCAACCTGAAGAAGATCCAGTCGACCTGGCTGTCCAAGGTCGTCGGCGCACCCGTCCTCAAGTAGAGACCTAGGCTGACCAGGCGCGGGCGGAGCGAGGGCCGCCGGGGCGTACTGATCGGCCTCGTCAGCACGGCCGTCGTCTTCACCGGCCTCGGCTTCGCGATCGTCAACTCGCCCGGCTGGCCGGAGATCAAGCGACAGTTCTTCGACCGTCACGAGTTCACGAGCACGTTCCCCGAGATCGCCTCGGCGTTCCTGCTCAACGTGAAGATCTTCTGCATCTCCGAGGTGTTCATTCTGGTCCTCGCGCTGCTCCTCGCCGTCGTCCGGAGCGCGCCCGGCCCCGTCTTCTTCCCGCTGCGCGCGCTTGCGATCGCCTACGCCGATTTCTTCCGCGGCGTCCCGACCATCCTCGTGATCACGCTGCTCGGCTTCGGCGCGCCGGCGCTCCAGCTGAGCGGCGTCCCGACCTCGACGACGTTCTGGGGGATCGTCGCGCTCGTGCTCGTCTACACGGCGTACGTCTCCGAGGTGTACCGGGCCGGGATCGAGTCGGTGCATCCGAGCCAGGCCGGCGCAGCTCGTTCGCTCGGCCTGACCCATGGCCAGGCTCTTCGTTTCGTGATCCTGCCGCAGGCGGTCCGTCGGGTGATTCCGCCGCTGCTGAACGACTTCATCGGGCTCCAGAAGGACACGGCCCTCGTCGGCGTGCTCGGCTCGATCGAGGCGTTCAAGCAGACGCAGATCGACCAGGCGGCGACGTTCAACTTCACCTCGGGGCTCGTGGCGGCGGTGCTCTTCGTGGCGGTGACGATCCCGCTTGCGCGCTTCACCGACTGGCTGGTCGCGCGCGATCGGCGCAGGCAGCTCGCGGGTGCGACCGCGTGAGCCGTGTCCCGGCATCCCATGCCCCGGTGTCAGACACTGGTACGGAGGTGTGACGTGAGCGCGCTCCTGGTCGAGAACGTGCACAAGTCGTTCGGCAAGGCGGAGGTGCTGAAGGGGATCGACCTGGACGTCGCCGAGCACCAGGTCGTCTGCCTGATCGGCGCGTCTGGGTCGGGCAAGTCGACGCTCCTTCGTTGCGTCAACCTGCTCGAGCCGATCGACGAGGGTCGCATCGTCGTCCACGGGGACGAGATCACCGGCCCCCGCGTGGACGTGAACCGGGTTCGCCGCGGGATCGGGATCGTCTTCCAGGCGTTCAACCTCTTCCCGCACATGAGCGTGCTCTCGAATGTGACGCTCGCGCCGCGCAAGGCGCTGGGCCTGTCCCGAACGCAAGCCGATGCCGAGGCGATGGAGCTGCTCGGACGTTTCGGCCTCGCCGACCGCCGGGACGACTACCCCGATCGGCTCTCCGGCGGCCAGCAGCAGCGGGTCGCGATCCTGCGTGCGCTGGCGATGAAGCCGACGCTCCTACTCCTCGACGAGGTCACGAGCGCGCTCGACCCCGAGCTGGTCGGCGAGGTGCTCGGCCTGATCCGTGAGCTGGCAGAGGGCGGGATGACGATGGTCGTCGCCACGCACGAGATGGGCTTCGCACGAGACATCGCGGATCGGGTCTGCTTTCTCGACGAGGGCGTGATCCTCGAGGAGGGGCCGCCGGCGCAGATCTTCTCCGAGCCACGCGAGCCGCGCACACAGCAGTTTCTGGCCCGGATCGTCGCCGCCGGCCGCCTGTAGCGGCTCTCCCCGGTCTCAGCGTGCGAGCGTGACCTTGCTCAGGCCGCGCGGCCGGTCCGGATCGAGCCCTTTCGCCCGCGCGACCGCCCCGGCGAAGAGCTGCCCGGGGACGACCGAGAGGAGCGGCGAGAGCAGCGGCGCCGGGGGTCTCGGAATCGGGACGAGGTACTGCGCGTCGGCGAGCTCGTGCGCTGCCGTGCCGCTCGCGACTACGGTCGCCCCCGCCGCCCGCGCCAGCGCCGTTGCCTCGACGACGGCATCGAGCGTCTCGTCCTCGCTCGCCAGCGCCCAGACCGGGAAGAGCGGGTCGAGAGCGGCGACCGGCCCGTGGGCCAGGTCGGTGGCGGTGAGCGGCTCGGCCGCGATCTGACACGTCTCGAGGAGCTTGAGCGCGATCTCCCGTGCGGTTGCGAACTCGGGGCCCCGGCCGATCACGAACATGCGCGCGATCGACGCGAACGGCACCGCGAACGCCGCCGTCCCCCGCTCGAACACGGGCAGGTGATCGGCGATCTGGGCGGTGACGTCCTCGAGCTGCCCGGCGACCTCGTCACCCCGGCCGGCGAGCATCCCGGCGAGGAGTGCGAGCGCGGCGATCTGGTTCAGGTACGTCTTGGTCGCCGCCACCGCCAGCTCGGCGCCTGCCGCGAGCGGCAGCACCGCCTCGGCGGCCTGCGCGAGATCGGAGTCCGGCTCGTTCGTCACTCCGATCGTGAATGCGCCTCCCCTGCGGGCGCGCGTCACGTACTCCAGCACGTCGGGGGTGCGCCCGGATTGGGAGAGCGCGACCACGGTCGACCCGCGAAAGTCGAGCTGGGCGCCGTAGTAGACGGTCAGGCTGATCGAGTCGCGCAGCGCGGTCAGGCCGGGCAGGAGGCCGAAGGCGTACACGCCGAACGAGGCGGCGTTGTCGGACGAGCCGTGCCCGACCATGCGCACGATCCCGGGCCCGCGCTCGAGCGCCGCCGCGGCCACGCGGGCGTACTCGTCGCGGTGGCCGAGGAGTCGCGCGAGCGCAGCCGGCTGCTCGCGGATCTCGGCCAGGAACTGCGTCCCCGCCGCGCTGACGGGCTCAGGCTGCGACATGAGCCTCGCCGCCGACGAGCACGCGCTCGATCTCGAGTTCCTCGCTGAGGACGACCAGGTCGGCGGCGGCGCCGATCTCGATCCGGCCCGCGTCCGCTCCGACGACGCGGGCGGGCACCGCCGTCGCCGCGTCGAGCGCCGCCTCGAGCGGCACTCCGAGGGCGTGCAGGTTCCGCACCGCGTCGATCATCGTCAGGACGCTGCCGGCGAGCACGCCGTCCTCCCGACGCACGACGCCGTCGCGCACCTCGACGGCGACGTCGCCGAGGCGGTAGGAGCCGTCGCCGCTGACGCCCGCGGCCGCGACCGCGTCGGTGACGAGCGCGAGCCGTCCGGCCGCAGCACGCCAGACGAGCCGGACCGTGTCCGGTGCGAGATGGACGCCGTCGAGGATGATCTGAACGGTCACGTCCGGCCGCGCGAGCGCGACGCCGGCGACGCCGGGATCGCGGTGGGTGAAGGGTCGCATCGCGTTGAAGAGATGCGTGACGGTATTGACGCCGCGGTCGAACGCCGCGTTCGCCTCGTCCGCGGTCGCGTTGCTGTGGCCGGCGGAAACGGTTACCCCGCGGGCGACGAGAGCGTCGACGAGGTCGAGCGCTCCGGGGAGCTCGGGTGCGAGCGTGTACAGCCGGACCGGCCCCGCGGCGAGGATGCGCTCGAGCAGGGCGAGGTCCGGGTCGCGCCGGGCCGAGGAAGGATGCGTCCCGAGCCGGCGAGGGGAGAGGAAGGGGCCTTCGACGTGCGCGCCGAGAATCCGCGGCCCGCGGCCGCCGTCGACGATCTCGCCGAGCGCGGCGACGAGCCGGTCCTCGGGCGCGGTGATCAGAGTGGGGAGGTAGGCGGTGACCCCGGTTGCGAGCAGCGCCTCGCCTGCGCGCGCGTACCCGGACGCGTCGGTGTCGAGGAAGTCGACGCCGCCGAAGCCGTTCACCTGGAGGTCGACGAAGCCGGGTGAGGCGATCCCCCGCCCGTTCGAGGAGGGAAGCCCCCAGCCCGCGACGAAGCCGTCGACGACCTCGACGTCCCCGGGGACGAGGTCACCGCCGACGAGCGCTGCGCGGACGCCGAGCCTCACGTCTCCACCGCGCGGCGGACGATTCCGCCGGCCTGTGCCAGCCGCTGCCGCGCCTCGTCCGGTTCGAGGCCGGCGAGCAGGCAGACGATCGCCGTCTTCGCCTCGCCGCCGGCGTGCGCGAGCGCTGCCGCCGCCTGCTCGGGCGAGACCCCGGTCGCCTGGGCGACGATCGACTGCACCCGCGCACGCAGCTTCTCGTTCGCGGGGACGACGTCGACCATCAGGTTCCCAAATGTCTTGCCCAGCCGCACCATCGCGATCGTCGAGACCGTGTTCAGGACGAGCTTCTGCGCGGTGCCGGCCTTGAGCCGGGTCGAGCCGGCCAGTACCTCGGGGCCGACCGGCACAGCCACCTCGAGATCGGCGACCTCGGCGAGCTCGGATTGCTCGACGCAGACGACGCAGGCGGTGAGCGCGCCGCGGGCGTGCGCCGCTTCGAGCGCGGCGTAGACGAAGGGCGAGCGACCGCTGGCGCTTACCCCGACGACGGCGTCCGCGTCGCCGACCCCCAGAGCCTCGACCTCGGCGGCGCCGGCACGTGTGTCATCTTCGACCGCCTCCTGCTCGGCCGCCGACCGCGCACCCGCTCCGGCGACGACGGCGACGATCTGCCCGGGCGGGCAGGCGAAGGTCGTCTCCATCTCGGCGGCGTCGAGCGCGGCGAGCCGCCCGGAAGTTCCGGCGCCGACGTAGACGAGGCGCCCGCCGGCCCCGACCCGGGCCGCGACCTCGTCCACGAGCGCGGCGATCGCGGACGCGGCTGCGCTCACTGCGGCTGGAACGGTCGCGTTCTCCGCGTTCATCAACTCGACCAGGTCGACCGTCGAGCGAAGGTCGAGATCGGCGCCGGCTGCGTCCCTGGCTTCGGTGCCGAGCTCTCCGAACGCGGTCATCGCCGCCAGTGTACGCAGACGAGAGGGAGGTGGTCAATACCAGTTTGGTGAACCAGGGAAGCAACTCGGGACTCTTTCGTCGCACTCTGCTGCTTCTGGTCTTGACCACCGTCGCCACTCGCGAGTACCATGGTCGAGCCGTGACCGTCACCGCCCCCAAGCAGTCCGAGGCCCGCGAGCGCGTGCTAGGGCTGATCGAGCTACTCGGCATCGGCGACGCGATCCCCTCCGAGCGGCAGCTGTCGGCCGACCTCGGCGTCTCCCGCCTGACCGTCCGCGCCGCGCTCGACGATCTCGTCCGCGACGGCTATCTCGTCCGCAAGCGTGGCAGCGGCACGTTCGTCAGCGAGCCGAAGATCGCCCAGGAGCTGACGATGACGTCGTTCACCGAGGACATGCGGCGCCGCGGGATGGAGCCCGGCAGCCGGACACTCGAGCTGCGGACGACCTCGGCAGGCCCATGGTTGGGACGGATTCTGCATGTTTCGCCCTCGGAGCCGCTCGTGATCGTCAAGCGGCTTCGGCTCGCCGACAACGAGACGATGGCGATCGAGACGCTGCACGTGCGGGCCTCGCTCGTTCCCGGCCTGTCGGCCGACGACCTCGAGAGCCACTCCTTCTACACGCTGCTCAGCAAGCGCTACGGCATCGACATCGTCGGCGGGCTCCAGACGATCGAGCCGACGGTGACCAACGAGGAGGAGTCGGAGGTGCTCGGCGTTCCGATGCACTCGCCGGCCTTCCTGTTCGAGCGGACGACCCGCTCGCCCGACGGGGCGATCGTCGAGTACGTTCGCTCGCTCTACCGCGGGGACCGCTACCGGCTCGTCACCGAGCTCAGCCGCGTCCCCCCTCGCAACTGAGCGGTCAATACCAACGTGTCGTTACCGCCGCGACCGACGCGGGGTTGTTCCGCACCGTTGAGCCATCGATGGTGACCAATTGGAAAAGTGGTCTTGACAATCAGGGGCGGTCTGTGCAACCCTCGCGCCGTGACCAAGTGGTCTAAACCAATCCGACGGCCGCTTCGCACGTGGTCCCGCCGGTCACCGGGATTCGGAGCGGGCGAGGGCCGTCCCTCCAGGATGGGAGATCTTCGATGAAGGCACGCATCATCGGCGCTGTCCTGCTCGTCGCGGTCCTCGCAGTCGCCGCGTCGAGCGCGACAGGCGCCAACAAGCGCGCTGCGGCCAGTATCACCGTCTGGCTTCAGGTCGACGCGCAGACGGGCTGGCCGGACGTCGTTGCGTCCGCCACCGCGGCGTTCCAGAAGCAGCATCCGGGCGTGGACGTCAAGGTGCAGTACCAGACCTGGGGCACGCATCTCGGCAAGTTCGACGCCACGCTCGCCGGCGGAAACGCCCCGGACGTGATCGAGATGGGCAACACCGAGATGACGAAGTACATGGCCGCCGGGGCGTTCCAGGACATCACCTCAGCGAAGTCGTCGTTCGACAACGCGAACGCGTGGCTCGAGGGGCTTGCCGCCTCCGGCCGGTACAACGGCAAGCTCTACGGCGTTCCGTACTACGCGGGCTCCCGCGTGGTCACGTACCGCTCCGACCTCTTCAAGCAGGCCGGGATCGCGGCGGCGCCGAAGAGCCTCGCCGAGTTCACCGCCGACGCCCAGAAGCTGAACACGAAGTTCGGCAAGAAGGGCTTCTCGCCGGTCTACATCGCCGGCACCGACTGGTACGTCGCCATGGGCTTCGTCTACGACTTCGGCGGCAAGATCGCCACGCGGGTCAGCGGCAAGTGGAAGGGCACGCTCGACTCGGCGAAGTCGATCGCCGGCCTGACCGCGTACAAGAACTTCTACCTCGCCGCCTCGCGGGCGAGCAAGACGACGGACGAAGGTCGCCCGACCCCGTACAGCGTGTACGCGGACGGCAACGCCGCCTCGATGGTCGGCCCGGGCTGGTTCTCGTGCTGCGTCGGCGACAAGTACAAGGGCTCGACCGCGCAGTTCGTGATGCCGAGCCACGAGGCCGGCAAGCCGATGCCGGGCTTCCTCGGCGGCTCCGACCTCGCCGTGCCGGTCGGCGCGAACAAGCAGCTCGGCGCCGACTGGATCGCGGCGTTCACGAGCACGTCTGCCGAGAAGGCGCTTCAGTCAGTCGGCAACATCCCGAACACGACCGCGCTCCTCGACACCTCCAAGGTCGGTGAGCGCGCCGCCCTCCGCAGCTGGTTCGTTCCCGCTGCGAAGAACTGGGTCAACGTGGAGAACGGCAATATTCTCCGCACGATGCTGGCCCAGATCCTGACCGGCAAGCTCTCCGTCAAGCAGGCGGCTGCGACGGCGAGCGACAACATCACCTACACCCTGAACGCGTCGTAAGGGTGCATGAGCCGGGACGCTGAGATTCGTGTCCCGTACGAACCGGCGGTGGCCGCCGAGACGAGGTCTCTCCCGTCTCGGCGCCGCCGCCGTTTCCCGTGGGCCCCGTACGGGCTGATCTCGCCGGTCGTCGCCGCGATCGGGATCATCCTCGGCTACCCGATCTACAAGCTCGTCCGCCTCTCGTTCGAGAAGTACGGCCTCTTCGAGCTCGTCGCGCACAAGGGCCACTGGATCGGTCTCCACAACTACCGCTCGGTCCTGGGCGACTCGGTCTTCTGGGACACGGTCGTGCGGACGGTCGTGTTCACGATCGCGAACGTCGGCCTGACGATCGTGCTCGGCACGCTGATCGCGCTCCTGCTCGTCCGCATCAGCGCGATCGTGCGGATCATGCTCACCACCGGCCTCGTCCTCGTCTGGTCGATGCCCGTCGTCGTCGCCGTCCAGGTCTTCTACTGGATGACCAACTTCGAGAACGGCGTCCTCACCTACATGCTCGCGAAGGTCCACCTCAGCGACGCCAACCACGACTGGTATGCGACCCCCTTCTCGAGCCTGGGCATGGTCACGTTGCTGATCGTCTGGGGCGCGCTGCCGTTCGTGGTCGTCACCGTCTACGCCGGTCTCGCGCAGGTGCCGCACGAGCTCGTCGAGGCAGCAGAGATCGACGGCGCCGGACCGCTGCGCGTCTTTCGCGACGTCACCTTTCCGGTGCTGAAGCCGATCCTCCTGATCCTGACCAGCCTCTCGATCATCTGGGACTTCGGCGTCTTCGCTCAGCCGTACCTGCTGATCGGCGCCTCGCACGTGGACAAGACGAACTACCTGATGGGCGTCTACGTGTTCATCAAGGGCTACGGCGAGCACGACTTCGGCCGCGGCGCGGCGATCTCGCTGCTGATGCTGGCGATGGTCGCGGTGCTGAGCGTCGTCTACGTCCGGCAGATGGTGAAGGCGGGCGACGTAGAGTGAAGCACGTGGGAAACGGCCGGTTTCCCCGTGGGCCCCTCCCCGGGCGCGGGTTCGCACCCAGAAGCGGTAGGTGCCGCGCCCGCCATGTCGGTCGCGGCGCGGGCGGTTCGAGCGGGTCGCGTCCTGGCGCTGGCATCTCCGTCGCAGGCGGCGGCGGTTCGGTCGCACCGGCTGGAACATCGTCGCGCTCGTCCTGCTTGTCGTGCTGGTCTTTCCGGTCTACTGGATGTTCTCGACCGCCTTCAAGCCGGCCGACGACATCAACCGCCTGACGCCGACCTGGTTCCCGACCCACCCGACGCTCCAGCACTTCCGCGACGCGATCGACCGGCCCTACTTCTGGAACTCGGTCGAGAACAGCCTGATCATCGTCGGGATCACGGTTGCGGTGTCGATCGTGCTCGCCTTCCTGGCCGCGGTCGCGCTGGCCAAGTTCCGCTTCGGCGGCCGCAAGCTCTTCATCGTCGGCCTGATCGGGATCCAGATGCTCCCGCAGGCCGGCCTGATCATCCCGCTCTACGTGGTGCTCGCCCGCTACCACCTGACGCAGACCCATCTCGTCCTCTTCGGCGTGATCATCACCTACATGACCTTCGCGCTCCCGTTCGCGGTCTGGACGCTGCGCGGCTTCCTGCTCAACATCCCGAAGGAGCTCGAGGAGGCGGCGATGGTCGACGGGTCGAGCCGCCTGGGCGCCTTCGTCCGGATCCTGCTTCCGCTTGTCGCGCCCGGCCTGGTGGCAACGTCGGTCTTCGTCTTCATCACCAGCTGGAACGAGTTCATCTTCGCGTACGTCCTGCTGAACGACCAGTCGAAGCAAACCGTCACCGTCTGGCTGTCGTACTTCTACGGGACGAGCCGGCAGGTCGACTGGGGCGGGTTGATGGCCGGCTCGGTGCTCGCGGCGATCCCAGTGCTCGTCTTCTTCGGCTTCGTCCAGCGCAAGATCGCGTTCGGGCTGACCGCCGGCGCGGTGAAGGCATGATGGGGGCGTGATGGGCGAGATCGTCCTCGACCGGGTGACGAAGGACTTCCCGAACGGCTTCCGCGCGATCGACGGCGTCTCGCTCACCGTCCGCGACGGCGAGTTCATGGTGCTCGTCGGCCCGTCCGGCTGCGGCAAGTCGACGCTGCTGCGGATGATCGCCGGGCTCGAGGAGGTGACCGCGGGCTCGATCGCGATCGGCGGCCGCGAGGTGACGGAGCTCGCGCCCCGGCATCGCGACATCGCGATGGTCTTCCAGAACTACGCGCTCTACCCGCACATGGACGTGCGCCGGAACCTCGGCTACGGCCTGCGCGTGCGGAAGACGCCGTCCGCTGAGATCGAGCGCCGCGTGACCGAGGTGGCGACGCTGCTCGGGCTCGAGAAGCTGCTCGACCGCAAGCCGGCCGCGCTCTCCGGCGGGCAGCGGCAGCGGGTGGCGATGGGCCGCGCGATCGTCCGCGAGCCGGCCGCGTTCCTGATGGACGAGCCGCTCTCGAACCTCGACGCGAAGCTGCGCGTCGGCATGCGCGCCGAGCTCGCCCGCCTGCACGAGCGCCTCGGGGTGACGACGATCTACGTGACCCACGACCAGGTCGAGGCGATGACGCTCGGGCAGCGCGTCGCCGTCCTCCGCGACGGCGCGATCCAGCAGGTGGACTCGCCGCAGGCGCTGTACGGCCGTCCCGGCAACCTTTTCGTCGCCGCCTTCATCGGCTCGCCGGCGATGAACCTCGTCGAGGCGACCGTCTCCGGCAACCGGGTCCGGTTCGCGGGGCTCGAGCTGCCGCTGCACCCCGGCTGCCGCCCGCCGAACGACGGATCGGTGATCCTGGGGATCCGCCCGGAGGCATTCGAGGACGCGGCGCTCGCCGATCCCGGTCTGCCCGCCGTCGAGGTGGACGCGCTCGTGCTCGAGGAGCTCGGCTCCGACTCGCACGTGATCTTCCCGATCGACGCCCCGCCGGTCGAGGCGGAAGACCTGCGGGCGGCGGCGGACCAGGAGGAGGAATCGCTCCTCGGCGACGACCGCGCGATCTGGAACGCCCGGGTGGCGGCGAAGACCGAGGCGCGCCCGGGCGCACGCATCCGCCTCGCAGTCGATCCGGCGCAGCTCTACTTCTTCGACCCGGACACGCGGCACGAGCCTGACCGCCGGCGCGCGGGCTGCAGCCGCCTGCTGGTCGCGTAGCGCCGATGGGCGCCGGCGCGTCGTCCCGAAGCCGGTGTCGACGGCGCCCGGCTCGGGCGCGTTCGTCGTCCGCGCCGCGCAGACCGTGTCCGTCAGCCCGTCCACGCCGGAGACGAGGCGGATCGCGGCCGCGCTCGCGGCGCTGCTCGGAGCGAAGGTCGGCCCGGCGCCCGCGCCGGTGTCGCTCGCGCTCGGCGGTTCCGCGTGGCTGGGCGCCGAGGGCTACGAGCTGACGGTGTCGCGCTCGGCCGTGCGGCTGGTCGCGCACGCCCCGGCGGGCCTCTTCTACGGAGTCCAGACGATCCGGCAGCTCCTCGGCTCAAACCGGCTGCCCGCGATTCGCATCCGCGACCGACCCGCGCTTCCCCTGGCGCGGCGCGATGCTCGACGTCGCCCGGCACTTCCGCACCGTCTCCGACGTGAAGCGGTTCGTCGACCTGATGGCGCTGTACAAGCTCAACCGCCTGCACCTGCACCTCTCCGACGACCAGGGCTGGCGCATCGCGATCGACACGTGGCCGCGGCTCGCGACGCACGGCGGCTCGACGGCGGTCGGCGGCGGCAAGGGCGGCTACTACACGCAGCGGCAGTACGCCGACATCGTCCGCGTACGCAGCGCAGCGCTACGTCGACGGTCGTGCCCGAGATCGACATGCCCGGCCACGTCCACGCGGCGCTCTCCTCGTACCCGGCGCTCTCCTGCGACGGGAAGCCTTCGCCCCTCTACACGGGCATCGACGTCGGCTTCAGCTCGCTCTGCATCGGGAAGGCGGTCACGTACGACTTCGTCTCGGACGTTATCGGCGAGATCGCGCGGCTCACGCCGGGGCCGTACATCCACATCGGCGGCGACGAAGCGATGGCGACGAAGCCGGCCGACTACGTCCGATTCGTCCAGCGCGTCCAGGACATCGTCGGCTCCTACGGCAAGCGCATGCTCGGCTGGGAGGAGGTCGCGCGGGCGAAGCTCGCTGCGTCGACCGTCGTCCAGCACTGGAACGTCGATCCGGCGAAGTCGGCGCTGTCCGCTCGGGCGGTCGCGCAGGGGGCGAAGGTGATCATGTCTCCCGCCGACCGGGCCTACCTGGACATGAAGTACGACGCGTCCACGCCGATCGGCCTGCACTGGGCCGGCTACACGAGCGTCCGGCGACGCGTACGCGTGGGACCCCGCCCGCCAGGTGCCGGGCGTCGGCGCCGGCGACGTGCTCGGCGTCGAGGCGCCGCTCTGGGGCGAGACGATCGGCTCGCTGCGCGACGTCGAGTACCTGGCGTTTCCGCGGCTGCTCGGGATCGCCGAGATCGGCTGGTCGCCCGCGCGCGGCCGGAGCTGGGCCGAGTACCGGCTGCGTCTCGCCGCGCAGGCGCCGCTCCTGGACGCCCTCGGCGTCAACTACTACCGCTCGCCCGAGGTGCCCTGGCGCTGACGCCGGCGGCTCGTGGCCCACCCGGGCCGGTCCACTGCAACGGGAATGTGCCGGGAGCGCGCCGACACGTGGACGGACACTTTCGCCGGCGGCGGCGGGCCGCTACCACGGAGGGGAACACATTCCCCTCCCGATTGGAGCCGCCGATGCAACGCACGCGCATCCTCGTCCTGTCCCTCCTCGCCGCCCTGCTGCTGGCCGCGCCGGCGCACACGGCGCCGTCTCCGGCGTCGTCGTCAGCCAGGTCTTCGCCGGCGGCGGCAACGCCGGCGCGAGCTTCACCAACGACTTCGTCGAGCTCTTCAACCGCGGGTCGGCGGCCGTCGACCTGACCGGCTGGACCGTCCAGTACGCGCCGGCCACGAGCACCAACTGGCAGACGACCTCCCTCGCCGGCACGATCCAGCCGGGCCACTACTACCTCGTCCAGCTCGCCTCGGCCGCCGCGATCGGCGCCGCTCTTCCAGCGCCGGATGCAACCGGCACGACCAACCTCGCCGCCTCCGGCGGAAAGATCGCGCTCGTGCACGGGGCCTCTGCCCTCACCTGCGGGGCGACCGCGGGCAGCTGCTGCCGCGACCGGTCAGGTCGAAGACCTCGTCGGCTACGGCTCTGCGACCGACTACGAGGGAGCCGGAGCCGCGGCGGCGCTCAGCAGCACGACCGCGGCGACACGCGCAGGTGCGGGCTGCACGGACACCGACGTCAACGCCGCCGACTTCTCGACCGCGACGCCTGCGCCACGCAACTCCTCCTCGCCGGCCGCGTCGTGCGGCGGCGCTCCTCCACCGGAAGAGGGCGTCTCGCAGCACGGCGGCGGTCGACATCGACATCCAGCCGGTGCTCTCGATCGCGCTCGAGCGGCCGACGCTCAGCTTCGGCAATGCCGTCTCCGGCGACACGCCGGCGGCGATCTCCGAGCAGGTGACGGTGACGAGCAACGACGCCACTGGCTACGCGGTGACCGTGCACCGCTCGGTGTTCACTCCGGCCGACCTGCCGCTCGGCATCGCCGGCTCGGCGCCGGCCGGCGCGCAGATCGGCCCTCCGCTCTCGGGCGGCGGAATCGTCGCAATTCCCATCGCGCCGGCACCCGATCTGATCGTCGGAACCTCCTCGACGCGCAGCGCCGCGGGAGGCGACGTCTGGCCGACGAGCATCGGGTTCGCCTCGGCCCTGCCCGTGGTCGCGCCCGGCCGGTATACGGCGACCGTCACCTTCACGGTGATCGGCCGGTGATCGTCCGCGCCGCACTGGCGGCCTGCCTGCTCGCGTCCGCTTCGGCGGGCGCGAGCGCGGCGCGGCCCTCCGTCTCGCTGATCGCGTCGCCGTCGCACGTGGCGCTGGCCGGCGCGGCCCGGCAGGTCATCCGGGTCACGAACTCGGGGCGCGAGGCCGTTGTCGTCGACGTATCGCGGGCCGGCTTCGCGCTCGACCTGCGCGGGCGACCGAAGATCGTCTCCGGCGGCGGCAGAGCGTGGCTCAGGGTCAAGCCGTCCCGGCTGGCGATCAGACCCGGTGGCACTGCGGCGCTCGTCGTCTCCTCGAAGCCGCCGGCCCGGGCGGAGCCGGGCGATCACGGCGCACTCGTGCTGCTGACCTCTCGCCCACGGCGCAGCGGCGGCCTGGCCGTCCGGATGCGGCTCGGGGTCGTCGTCGCCATGCGCGTTCCCGGCAAGATCGTCCGGCGGCTCGAGGTTCGGCGTCTTCGGGTTCGGCGCAGCGGGCGTGCGCGGATGCTCGAGCTGCTCGTCGCGAACCGCGGCAACGTCACCGAGACGCTGAGCCGCGGCTGCCTCACCGTTGCCCTTCGCCGCGGCGGTCGTGTGCTCGCCCGGCTGCACCCCACGCCGCGCCAGCTGCTGCCGCGCACCACAGGCATCGCGGAAGTGCGCTACGGCGGCCGGGCACACGGGTGGGTGAAGGCGCAAGTCGCGTTCTCGGCTCGCGAGCCCTGCGGCAAGGGCCGTGCGAGAGCGTTTCGCGTCCGCGTGTGACTCGGAGGTCTGGAGAGCGTGAAGCAGGAGAGGCGGCGGGTCCGCCGCCTCTCCCGCTCTCCCGCTGACGCGGCGATGCTCAGCCGAGGATCGCTAAAGCCCGATGACGTCGACCGGGGTCGAGCTGTCCGTCGTCGTCCCGTTGCCGAGCTGGCCGTCGAAGTTCTGCCCCCAGCATTTGGCTGCGCCCGCGCTGGTCAGCGCGCAGGGGTGTTCGCCGCCGCGCTGATCGTGACGACGCCGCTTTCCAGGCCGCTGACCTCAACCGGGGTCGAGCTGCCGTCGTCGTCCGTCCCCGAGCTGGCCGTCGACGTTGTCGCCCAGCACTTGAGCGCGCCCGCGCTGGTCAGCCCGCAGGTGTAACCCCCGCCGGCGCTGATCGCGACCACGCCGCTCTGCAGGCCGCTGACCGCAACCGGAGTCGAGCTGGACGTCGTCGTCCCGTCCCCGAGCTGGCCGAACACGTTGTAGCCCCAGCACTTCGCTGCGCCCGCGCTGGTCAGCGCACAGCTGTGCCAGCCGCCGGCGCTGATCGCGACCACGCCGCTCTGCGAGGCCGCTGACCGCGACCGGGGTCGAGCTGTCCGTCGTCGTCCCGTCCCCGAGCTCGCCGAAGAAGTTGAGAGCCCAGCACTTGACCGCGCCCGCGCCGGTCAGCGCACAGCTGTGGGAGCCGCCGGCGCTGATCGCGACCACACCGCTCCCCAGACCGGTGACCGCGACCGGGGTCGAGCTGTCCGTCGTTGTCCCGTCCCCGAGCT
>CAVXTD010000044.1:0-22703 GCA_963764565.1 uncultured Actinomycetes bacterium | reverse complement strand
GCCGCCCGCAAACCAAAGCTCGCGGTCTGGAAGTTCGCCTCCTGCGACGGGTGCCAGCTCTCACTGCTCGACTGCGAGGACGACCTGCTCGCAATCGCCGGCGCGGTCGAGATCGCCCACTTCCTCGAAGCGTCGAGCAAGACCGTTCGCGGCCCGTACGACGTCTCGCTGGTCGAAGGCTCGATCACCACCGCGCACGACGCGGAGCGCATCCAGCAGGTCCGCCGGCAGTCGAAGTTCCTCGTCACGATCGGCGCCTGTGCGACGGCGGGGGGGATCCAGGCGCTGAAGAACTTCGCGGACGTCGGGGAGTACCTCTCGGTCGTCTATGCGACGCCGGACTACATCTCGACGCTCGCCACCTCGACGCCGATCTCCGACCACGTCGCCGTCGACTTCGAGCTGCGCGGCTGCCCGATCGACAAGGGCCAGCTCGTCGAGGTGCTGGCCGCCTTCCTGAACGGGCGGCGCCCGAACATCCCCGCGTATTCGGTCTGCATGGAGTGCAAGCGGCGTGGGACGACCTGCGTCACCGTCGCCCACGGAACGCCGTGCCTGGGACCGGTCACGCACGCCGGCTGCGGCGCCATCTGTCCCGCATACGCGCGCGGCTGCTACGGCTGCTTCGGACCGATGGAGAGCCCGAACACGATGTCGCTCTCCGGCCGGCTGCGCGAGCTCGGGATGAGCGACCCAGACCTCGTGCGCGCGTTTCGGACGTTCAACGCCAACGCCGAGGCTTTCAAGGAGGCGAGTCAGAGATGAGGACAGCGCAGCTGCTGCGCGCCGCGGTCGAGGTCGTTCCGGCGGCGCCGCTCTTCGCCACCGCGCCCCTCTACCGCAGTTGGCATCTGCACTGGGGTGCCACGAAGGACGAGGTCGGCGCGTCGATGCCGGGCGACGAGATCGTCCCGAAGCCGACGTTCGACGCCACCCGCGCGATCACGATCGACGCTCCGCCGGAGGCGGTCTGGCCGTGGCTCGTCCAGATCGGGCGCGGCCGGGCGGGCTTCTACAGCTACGACCTCCTCGACAATGCGGCGCGTCCCAGCGCCGACCGGATCCTGCCCGAGCATCAGCAGCTCCAGGTCGGCGACTGGATTCCGATGGCGCGGCGGATCAGCGAGACGACCGCATTCAGGGTCGCGGGGCTCGAGCCGGGCCACTGGCTGCTCTGGGAGAAGCCGCACAGCACCTGGGCCTGGACGCTGACGCCGGTCGACGGCGGCCGCCGGACGCGGCTGGTGACGAGGCTGCGAGACCGCTACCCGTGGCGCCGATCGCCGGCTCTCGCGCTCCTCAGCCTGATCCTGTTAGAGCACGGCGACTTCCCGATGATGCGGAAGATGCTCCTCGGGCTGAAGGCGCGGGCCGAGCAGCCCGTGCCCGCCGCCGCGGAGGGCTTGGCGGTGTCGACATGAGTCGCACGAAGACGATCCGCACCGACTACCTCGCCCGCGTCGAAGGTGAAGGCGCCATGCTCGTCAAGCTCCGCGACGGCCGCGTCGAGGACGTCAAGCTGCGGATCTACGAGCCGCCGCGCTTCTTCGAGGCATTCCTGCGCGGGCGGGCGTTCACGGAGGCGCCGGACATCACCGCGCGCATCTGCGGGATCTGCCCGGTCGCCTACCAGATGAGCTCGGTGCTGGCGATGGAGCAGGCCTGCGGCGTCGAGGTCGGCGGCCAGCTACGCGCCCTGCGCCGCCTCCTCTACTGCGGCGAGTGGATCGAGAGCCACGCCCTGCACGTCTTCATGCTCCACGCGCCCGACTTCCTCGGCTACGCGAGCGCGGTCGAGCTGGCCAAAGATCACCGCGAGCTGGTCGAGCGCGCGCTGCACCTGAAGAAGACCGGCAACGAGATCATGCGGGTGATCGGCGGCCGCGAGGTGCACCCGATCAACGTCAAGGTCGGCGGGTTCTACCGGGCGCCGGCGAAGCGCGAGCTCGCCACTCTCGTCGACGACCTCGAACGGGCACGCGAGTTCGCGCTCGAGACCGTGCGGCTGACGGCGGGCTTCGACTTCCCCGAGTTCGAGCAGGACTACGAGCTCGTCTCGCTCGCCGAGCCCGGCCTGTACCCGATCGACCTCGGCCGTCTCGTCTCGAACCGCGGGCTCGACATCCCGGTCTCCGAGTACGAGCAGCATTTCGTCGAGGAGCACGTCGAGTGGTCGAACGCGCTCCACTCGCGCGTGATCGAGCGCGGCAACTACCTCGTCGGGCCGCTCGCCCGCTACGCGCTCAACGCCGACCGACTTTCGCCGCTCGCCCAGGAGTCCGCCGCTGCCGCCGGGCTCGACCCCGGCGAGCGGAACCCGTTCCGCTCGATCGTGGTTCGCTCGGTCGAGATCGTCTACGCCGCCGACGAGGCGCTCCGCCTGATCGCCGAGTACGAGGAGCCGGACGCGCCCGCGCTCGAGGTCGTCCCCCGTGCCGGCGTCGGCTACGGCTGCACCGAGGCCCCGCGGGGGATCTGCTGGCACCGCTACGAGCTGGACGACGAGGGGACGATCCTCGACGCGAAGATCGTCCCGCCGACCTCGCAGAACCAGATGACGATCGAAGCCGACCTGCGCGGCGTGGTCGAGCGGTATGCCGACCTGCCGGACGCCGAGCTCTCGCTGCGCTGCGAGCAGGCGATCCGCAACTACGACCCCTGCATCTCCTGCGCGACGCACTTCCTGAAGCTCGAGGTCGATCGAGGATGAAGGTGATCGGGCTCGGCAACGACTGGCGCGGCGACGACGGCGCCGGGCCCGAGGCGGCGCGCCGGCTGGGCGGGCAGGTGCTGAGCGGTGAGCCGGTCGGGCTCGTCGAGGCGCTCGAGAGCGCCGACGAGGTCGTGCTCGTCGACGCGCTTTCGTCCGGCGCTCCCGCCGGAACCGTGCACGCGTTCGAGGCGGGCAGCGAGCCGCTGCCGGTCCGGCTCTTCGGCTCCCCCTCGACGCACGCGCTCGGTCTCGCGGAGGCGGTCGAGCTCGCCCGCTCGCTCGGGCGGCTACCGCGGCGCGTCCTCGTCTACGGGATCGAAGGAGCCGGCTTCGGCTACGGCAGGGGTCTGAGCCCCGAGGTCGAGCGCGCGGTCGCACGGGTTGTCGAGGAGGTGGCGTCGTGCACGAGAAGCACCTGACCGCAGACCTCGTCCACAAGCTCGAGGCGCTCGCCGAAGCCGAGGGCGGGCAGCGGGTGCTCAGGATCCGCGTGCGGCTCGGTGCGCTCTCGCATTTCACGCCGGACCATTTCCGGGAGCACTTCGAGGCGGCGGCCGCCGGCACGCTTGCCGAAGGGGCAGAGGTGGAGGCGGAGCTGACCAGCGATCCGACCGCGCCGGGGGCGCAGGATGTACTGCTCGAGACCGTCGAGCTGGAGCTCGACTGAAGGGAGATTCGATGACTGCCAGTGCAAAGACCTACGAGTACCCGCTCTCGATCCGCTGGGTCGAGGGGCGGCGCACGATTGCCTCGGTCCCCGGCAAGGACGACCTGGAAGTGGCGACTCCGCCGGAGTTCAAGGGCGGTGTCGAGGGGGTGTGGAGCCCGGAGGACCTCCTGGTCGCCTCGGTCGCATCCTGCTTCACGGTCACGCTCGTCGCGGTCGCGGAGCGGCGGGGCGTTCCCCTGCACGGCCTCGACGTGGCAGCCAGAGGTGTCGCCACCCAGCGCCCCGACGGCCGGTTCGGCTTCACCGAGGTCGTGCTCGAGGTGTCGCTTTCGACCGGGCCGGGCTGCGAGGAGGAAGCGTCGGCCGCTGCGGACGCGGCTGAACGAGGATGCCTCGTCGCCGTCTCGGTCGACTTCCCCGTCCGCCTGGCGCTCACCGTGCAGGAGATCGACAGTGTGGAGGTGACCCGATGACCGCCGTCCATCCATCGGCGTCGTTCAGCGCGACGCTCCGGGTGCGGCTCGAGGACCGGCCGGGCACCTTCGCCGGGCTGGCCGAGGCGATCGGCCAAGCCGGGGGCTCACTCGGCGCGATCGACCTCGTCCGGGCCGAGCGCGGCACGAAGATCCGCGACGTGACCGTTCTCGCGGGCGATGCGGAGCACATGGACCGGATCGCGGACGCGGTGAGCGAGGTCGACGGCATCGAGGTGATCAACGTCTCCGACCGGACGTTCCTGATGCATCTTGGCGGGAAGATCGAGATCGCCCTGAAGTCGCCGTTGAAGACTCGTGACGACCTCTCGATGGCGTACACGCCGGGGGTCGCCCGCGTCTCCTCGGCGATCGCGGCAGATCCCGCAAAGGTCTGGAACCTGACGATCAAGCAGAACACCGTCGCGGTCGTCAGCGATGGCACGGCAGTGCTGGGGCTCGGCGACATCGGCCCCGAGGGCGCGCTGCCGGTGATGGAGGGTAAGGCGATGCTGTTCAAGGAGTTCGGCGGCGTGGACGCCTTCCCGATCTGCCTGGCGACGAAGGACGCCGGCGAGATCGTCGCGACCGTCAAGGCGATCGCCCCGGTCTTCGGCGGGATCAACCTCGAGGACATCTCGGCCCCGCGCTGCTTCGAGATCGAGGACCGGTTGCGCGAAGAGCTGGACATCCCGGTGTTCCACGACGACCAGCACGGCACCGCCGTGGTCGTTCTCGCCGCGCTGCACAACGCGGCCGAAGTCGTGGGCAAGCGCCTGGAGGACATGCGCGTGGTCGTCACCGGAGTCGGGGCCGCCGGAGTCGCGGTCACCAAGATGCTGCTCGCCGCCGGGATCGGCGACATCGTCGGCTGCGATCGCGAGGGTGTCGTCTATCGCGAGCGCCCGGGCCTCAACGCGGTCAAGGCCGCGTACGCCGAGCTGACGAACCCGCGCGGACTGCGTGGGAGCGCCGACGATGCGCTCGCGGACGCCGACGTCTTCATCGGCCTCTCGCAGCCGGGTGCCGTCTCGGTGGACGGCATTCGCTCGATGGCCGACAAGGCGATCGTCTTCGCGATGGCGAACCCGGCGCCGGAGGTGCTGCCCGAAGAGATCGAGAGCCTCGCCGCGGTGATCGGGACGGGCCGCTCCGACTACCCGAACCAGATCAACAACGTGCTCGCGTTCCCCGGGATCTTCCGCGGAGCCCTCGACGTGCGGGCGAGTGCGATCACGGAGGAGATGAAGCTCGCCGCTGCGCAGGCGATCGCCTCGGTCGTGAAGCCGGAGGAGCTCGAGCCTGATTACGTGATCCCGAGCGTGTTCAACCGCGAAGTGGCGCCGGCCGTCGCCGAAGCGGTCGCCCGCGCGGCCGAGGAGGCCGGGGTTGCCCGCCGGAGCCGTGGCTCAGCGGTGACGACGCCGCGCTAGCGGCGGGCGCCCGCGAGCTCGGGCTCGCAGGAGAGCGTCGTGAGAGCGTGCGCCTCGAGTTGCCGGACGCGCTCTCGCGTCAGCCCCAGCTCGCAGCCGATCTCCTGAAGCGTCTGCGGCGCTCCGGACAGGCCGAAATGGCGGTCGAGGATCAGGCGCTCGCGGTCGGGGAGGGTGCCGAGCGCTTGGCGGACAGCTCGATTGCGTCGCTGCTGTTCGAGCTCGTCGTCGGGGTTCTCGGCTTGCGGGTCGGGGAGGAGGTCGCCGAGCTCGGCGGTCTCTCCGTTGCTTCCGACCGGCTGGTTGAGCGAGACCGTCGTGCGGGCGAGGCTCAGAGCCTCGTCCACGCGCGCGGCGCTGAGGCCCGAGGCGCTCGCCAGCTCGTCGCGGGTCGGCCTGCGTCCGAGCTCGGACTCGAGGCGTCGCGAGGCGAGCTCGATCTTTCGCCGCCGTTCGAGGACGTGCACCGGCAGGCGGATCGTGCGCCCGTTGTTCGAGATCGCGCGCTGGATTGCCTGCCGGATCCACCAGGTCGCATAGGTCGAGAACTTGTGGCCGCGCCGCCAGTCGAACTTCTCGACGGCGCGGTTGAGTCCGATCGCGCCCTCCTGGATCAGGTCGAGGAGCGGTAATCCGAGCCCGCGGTAGCGCTTGGCGATCGAGACGACGAGACGGAGGTTGGCCTCGACCATCCGGTGCTGGGCCTCGAGGTCGCCCCGCTCGATCCGCTTGGCCAGCGACACCTCCTCGGCGGCGGTGAGCAGGCGGCGGGTGGAGATCTCCGAGAGCAGGAGCTGGAGGCTGTCCTCGCTCCCGGCCTCGGCGTCGTCGACCTGCTCGGCCGGTACCTCAGCGGTGTCGATCACAGGGTGAGTCTGCAAACGGGCTGCGGGCGCGCCATCCGGGCGGCGCCGGACGCGGACCACGGAAAAACACGGAGCGGCCCATGGGGGGCCGCTCCGTGTTTCGGTGTGCTCCGACTCAGGTCGTCGGCGGGCTGCCGGCGGCTCCGGCCGCCTTGACGCGGATCTCGTAGGCCGGTAGCCACCTGAAGACCGCGTAGCAGAGGACGGCGAAGCCGATGCCGGACAGGAGCAGCGCAATCGCCACGACGATGCCGAAGTTCGCGACCTGCTCGGCGAAGAACGCCGTGTTCAGCGCGGTGGAGAGCGCGGTCTCGGTCACCCACGTGTCACGCGTCGCGTTCGCGACCGGCTGCCCCGTCTTCGGATCCTTCGCCGCGAGCGTCGCGTCGTTCGTGTCCTTGCCGTCCGGCGTGACGAAGCGGCCGAGCTGGGAGTAGGTCTTCCCGCCGCTTGCCTCGAGCGCGTGGATCCGCATGTAGCCCGCGAAGCACTTCGCGCGGTCGCCGGTGGTGATCGGCTTGTCGGTGACGTTGCACGTCGGCAACGTCGACAGGATCTCGGCGGAGAGGTTGGCCTGCTTGGCGGCAGCGAGGATGTCGGTCTTGTTCATGTCCGAGCCGCCGACGATGTACTCGCGCTTCAGGTTCGTGCGCACTTCGCTGCGGCCGTTGATGCCCAGGACGAGCGCTGCCACGCCGAAGGCGATCAGGATCACTGCGGCGCCGTAGCCGCCAAGCTCGAAGAGCCTCTTTGGGGTCATTTCCATGCCTCCTTACTGGTCGGTGTTTCGACGTATTCAAGTGGCGCGGCAGGAAGACGTTATCCGCGCCCGTCCACAGGCGGGCTGCGGCCTACTACCGAACGGCGAGTCCGTCAGCTACTGACCGGCGGGCGCGAGGGCGCGCGTCAGCGGCTCGAACCGGGCCTGGAAGAACCGCAGGTGCTCGGGCTCGTACGTGATCCGCAGCCCCGGGATCTCGCCCGCGGCTCGGTGGACGCTCGCGACGACGTCGGCGACGTAGGTGAGGTGCTCCTGCGTGTACACGCGGCGGGGGATCGTCAGCCGCACGAGCTCGAGCCCGTCGTAGGGCTGGTCTCCGTGCTGGCCGGAGACGATGCCGCGCTCCATCGTGCGCACGGCGCCCTCGAGATAGATCGCCGCGGCCAGCGACTGCGCCGGGAACCGCTCCTGGGGCAGGTCGGGCAGAAAGCGCTTTGCGTCCAGGAAGACGGCGTGCGCCCCGAGCGGCACGACGATCGGCACGCCCGCGTCGCGGAGCAGTCCGCCCAGGTAGGCGGACTGGCCGACGTAGTGGCGCACGATCCGCTCGTCCAGCGACTCGCGGATCCCCTGGCCGAGCGCCTCCAGGTCATGCCCTGCGATCCCGCCGTAGTGCGGGAAGCCCTCGTAGATCGACGACCAGCTCGCGGGCGAGCTCGGCGAGCTCGTCGTCGTTCAGCGCGAGGAAGCCGCCGATCGGGACGAAATGATCCTTCTTCGAGGAGAAGACCGCGCCGTCGGAGAGGCTCGCGATCTCTCGGACGATCGAGGCGAGCGTCCGGTCTGCGTACCCCGGCTCTCGGTCCTTGACGAAGAGCGCGTTCTCCGACACCCGCGTCGCGTCGAGGATGAAAGGAACCCCGTGGGCTCGGGTCAGCTCACGGACGCCGCGCAGGTTCTCGATCGAGAACGGCTGCCCGCCGGCCATGTTCAGGCAGGCCTCCTGGCGGACGAACGCAACGCCCTCGGGTGGTGCGTCAGCGAGCACCCGTTCGAGCGCGACCAGGTCGATATTGCCCTTGAACGGATACTCGGATGCGGGATCGGAGGCTTCCGGCACCGACACGTCCACCCAGACCCCGCCGGCCAGCTCCGCGTGCGCCCGCGAGGTGGTGAAGTACAGGTTCGAGGGCACGAGCAGGCCGGGGCGGACGAGCATGCGTGCGAGCAGGTGCTCGGCTCCGCGCCCCTGGTGCGTCGGGATCACATGCTTGTAGCCGTAGGCCTGCTGCACCGCCGCCTCCAGGCGGAAGAAGCTGCGCGACCCTGCGTAGGCCTCGTCGCCGAGCTCCATCGCCGCTCGTTGCTCCTGCGAGAGGGCGGACGTGCCGCTGTCGGTCAACAGGTCGACGAACACGTCCTCGGAGCGGAGCAGAAACGTGTTGTACCCGGCCTCCTCCAGCGCCTTGCGCCGCCGGCCGGGCGGCGGCAGCGAGATCGGCTCGACCACCTTGATCTTCCAGGGCGGAACGAGCGGCGTTGCCGGCGACGCCGCCGAGCTCAAGCGGCCGTCCTGTCGTGCGCCCGCTCGCGCACGATCATCACCGGCGCCGGCGAGTGCGTCATCAACTCGCGCGAGACGCTCCCGATCAGCGCGCTCGCCAGGGCGCCGTGGCCGCGTGAGCCGACCACGACCAGGTCGGCCTGGTGGCTGCCGGCGGCGTCGGCGATGCACGTCGCGGGGTCGCCTTCGAGGATCTCGGATTCGCACGGAACACCGAGGCGCTTCGCCTCCGCCTCGGCGCGTTCGAGTGCGTCGCGCGCCTGCTCGAGCTGCCCGGTCAGACGATTCTGGTACCACGGATCTCCGAGCAGGGGAGCGTCGTGGCGAACCGTGACGAAGGTAACGTCGGCGCCCACCTCCGAGGCGAGCGCGAGACCTTCTTGGACGGCCGCCCACGCGCCGGCGGACCCGTCGGTCGCGATCACGATCGTCTTCATTTGTGGTTCCCCCTTTCGGTCCGATTCTCGGCGGCGCGGCAGGCCTCGCCATCGTGGCGGCGGCGTACACGCGATCAGGGATTTGCCGCAGGTAGCTCAGCGCGGCGCCGGATGTCGCCGGTAAGGTCAGCGGCCGACACTGCCGAAATGGTCGATGCACCCTCCGACGTCCGCGACGTCATCCTCCGTGACGGGGGCACGCTGCGTCTCCGCGGACCCCTGGCTGCCGATGTCCAGCCGCTCCTCGACTTCTTCGGCCGGCTGTCGGAGCAGAGCGTCTACCGGCGCTTTCACGGCTTCCCCGCCCTCGTCCCGGCCAAGGTCGAGCCGTTTGTCGACCCGGACTGGAATGACCGCGGCTCGCTGATCGGCACCCTCTCCCCGGACGGGGAGCCCGAGCGCATCGTCGCCCTGGCGAACTACGTGCGGCTGCGCGACCCGGCCTGCGCCGAAGTCGCGTTTGCGGTCGCCGACGAGCTGCAGGGTTACGGCGTGGGGACGCGCCTGCTCGAGCAGCTCGCCGAGTCGGCCGGCAAGGTGGGGATCGCGACGTTCGTGGCGGAGGTAATGCCCGACAACCGCCCGATGCTCGGCGTCTTCGAGGACGCGGGCTTCGACGTCTCGCGGCGCCTCGAGGGCGGGACGACGGAGGTGCGTCTCGCGATCGGGCCGACCGAGACCTACCGAGCCGCGGTGGACGAGCGCGACCACGTTGCCGTCGCGGCGTCGCTCGCACCGTTCTTCAACCCGCGCACGGTCGCCGTCGTCGGCGCGTCCACCCGCCGGGGCTCGATCGGCGGCGAGCTGTTCCGGAACATCCTCGACTCGAACTTCACGGGCATTGCCTACCCCGTCAACCCCAAGGCGCCGTCGGTGGCCGGTGTGAAGGCGTATCCGTCGATTGCGGACATCCCCGAGATCATCGACCTCGCTGTTTTCTGCGTGCCCGGTGACGCGGTGCTCGCCGAGGCCGAGGCCGCGATGCGCAAGGGCACGCGCGCGCTCTGCGTGATCTCGGCGGGGTTCGCCGAGACGGGCGCCGACGGAGCCCGGTTGCAGGAGCAGCTGCTCGCGCGGGTCCGGGCGCACGGGGCGCGGCTGGTCGGGCCGAACTGCCTCGGCATCTTCGCCGCCGAGCCAGGGCTGAACGCGACGTTCGCGCCTCACAACTTCCCGGCCGGCAACATCGGCTTCTCGTCGCAGAGCGGCGCGCTCGGGCTCGCCGTGCTCGAGCAGGGAGCGGCGCGCGGGCTCGGGCTGTCGGCCTTCGTCTCGGTCGGCAACAAGGCAGACGTGTCCTCGAACGACCTGCTCGAGTACTGGGAGGACGATCCGGAGACCGACCTGATCCTGCTCTACCTGGAGTCGTTCGGCAACCCGCGCAAGTTCGCACGCGTCGCCCGCCGGGTTGCACGCAAAAAGCCGATCCTGGCGATGAAGGGCGGCCGGACGACGATGGGACAGCGCGCGGCCGGTTCCCACACCGCCGCGCTTGCAGGATCGACAGCCGCGGTCGAGGCGCTCTTCCGGCAGGCCGGTGTGATCGAGGCGGACTCGCTCGAGGAGCTGGCGGACGCTGCGGTGCTCCTTTCCCGGCAGCCGCTGCCGCGCGGCCGGCGCGTCGCCCTGCTGACGAACGCGGGCGGGCTCGGCATCCTCTGCGCGGACGCCTGCAGCGCCGTCGGCCTCGAGCTGCCGTCTCTCTCCGAGGAGACGCGCCAGGCGCTCGCCGCCGTCCTCCCGCGGGAGGCGAGCCTCGCGAATCCGATCGACATGCTCGGCTCCGCCGTGGGCTCCACCTATCAGACCGTGATTCCTCGCGTCCTCGCCGATCCGGGGATCGATGCCCTGATCGTTCTCTTCGTTCCGCCGGTTGTGGCCGACGCGGAGGAGGTCGCCGCCGCCGTCGTGCAGGGGGTCCAGGCGGCGCCGGAGACGGGCAAACCTGTTCTCGCCGCTTTCGTCAGCGCCGCCGGGATTCCGCAGAGCCTGCTCGAGGCCGACCCGCCGATCGCGACCTTCGAGTACCCGGAGTCGGCCGCCCGCGCGCTCGGCCACGCGGTCGACCGGGCAGAGTGGTTGCGGCGGCCGGCCGCCGCCGCCCCCGACCTCCAGGACATCGACCGCGCTGCCGCGGAAGCGCTCGTCTCCTCCGTGCTCGCATCCTCGAACGACGCCTGGCTGACGGCGTCGCAGGTGCGGCAGTTGCTCGAGGCCTACGGAATTCCCCTCGTCGCCGAACGGATTGTCGCAACCGTCGACGAAGCCGTCGCCGCTGCCGCCGAGCTGGGCCTGCCCGTCGTCGTCAAGACGGCGGCGGCCGGAGCGCACAAGACCGAGAGCGGCGGCATCGCGCTCGACCTCGACAGCGACGACGAGGTGCGCGCCGCGGCCGAGCGCATCGGCCCTCCGCTGCTCGTCCAGAAGATGATCAAGGGCGGTGCCGAGCTGCTCGCCGGTGCCGTGCAGGATCCCGTCTTCGGCCCCCTCGTCGCGTTCGGTCCCGGAGGTGTGTTCGCGGAGCTGATCGGCGAGGCGCAGTTCCGGATCGCGCCGCTGACGCAGACCGACGCCGAGGAGCTCGTCCTGACCGGCAAGGCCGGGAGGCTCGTCGAGGGGTTCCGCGGGAAGCCCGCCGCGGACGCGGCGGCGCTCGTCGACCTGGTGCTTCGGCTCGCCCGGCTCGTCGACGACATCCCCGAGGTCGCCGAGCTCGACCTCAACCCGGTGCTCGGGCTTCCCGACGGCTGCGTCGCCGTCGACGCACGGGTCAGGATCCGCCCCGTCGAGCGGCAGCCGCGCGCGAAGACCTGGTAGTGCCATGAAGCTCGGCGCGATCCGCGGCGAGCGGTCGTTCCTCGCCCTGGCGTGCCTGGCGGCGATCGCCGCCGGCGGCGGGCTTCACCTCGCGGGTCTGCCGCGGGCGGGGAACGCCGTCCTCGGGGGCGGCACCATTCTGGTCCTCGTTCCGCTCGTCTGGTCGGTCCTGCGGTCGCTGCTGCGGCGTGACGTCGGCGTGGACGCGATCGCGCTGGTCGCGATCGCCGGCGCGCTCGGCCTTCAGCAGTGGGCGGCCGCCGCGGTGGTGGCGCTGATGCTCGCCGGGGGAAACGCGCTGGAGGAGGTCGCGTCGCGCCGCGCCCGGCGCGAGTTGACCGCGCTCGTCGGGCGGGCACCGCGCGTCGCCCACGTGCGCCGCCCAGACGGCACGGTGGACGAGGTGCCCGTCGAGCGCGTCGTTGTGGGCGATGTCGTCGTCGTCCGGGCGGGCGAGGTGCTGCCCGCGGACGGCGTGGTCGAGCAGGGGGAGGCGGTGCTCGACGAGTCGAGCCTGACCGGCGAGCCGCTCCCGGTTGTCCACACGAACGGCAGCCCCGTCCGCAGCGGCACCGTCAACGCCGGTGAGGCGTTCGAGCTGCGCGCGACCAGGGCAGCCGCCGACAGCGCCTACGCCGCGGTGGTCCGGCTCGTCCGGGCGGCCGAGTCCCAGCAGGCGCCCTTCGTGCGTCTCGCCGACAGATACGCCGTCTTCTTCCTGCCGCTGACCGCCGCGGTTGCCGCACTGGCCTGGACCCTGTCCGGCGATCCGATCCGCGCGCTCGCGGTCTTCGTCGTCGCCACTCCGTGCCCGTTGATCCTGGCGGCGCCGATCGCGCTGATCTCCGGCATCTCCCGAGCAGCCCGCGCGGGAGTGATCGTCAAGGGGGGCGGGGTGATCGAGCAGCTCGGCGAGGCACGAACCGTCCTGCTCGACAAGACCGGCACACTGACGCTCGGCACGCCTTCGATCGAGCACGTCCTCTCCTCGGACGGCATCGGCTCGGAGGAGGTCGTCCGTCTCGCCGCCTCCCTCGATCAGCTCTCCGCACATCCTCTGGCGGAGGCGCTCGTCCACGAGGCGCGTCAGCGCGGGCTCGCGCTGGACTTCCCGGCCGACGTCGTCGAGGAGCCGGGGCACGGAATCGCCGGAATCGTCGCCGGGCGTCGCGTCGCCGTGGGCAGCGAGACCTGGCTGCGAGAACGTGGGCACCAGCCGAACGGATCTCGCTGGGATACCGGCGGGTATCCGGGGCGTGCGACGGTCGCGGTCGCGGTCGACGGCCGGGCTGTCGGGGCGATCGTGATGGGCGACCGGGTGCGGGAGGAGGCCGGCGGGTTGATCTTGCAGCTCAGACAGGCGGGAATCGCTCACGTGGCGATGGTCACCGGCGATCAGGCCGCGGTCGGACAGGAAGTCGGCCGGCAGATCGGCGCCGACGCCGTCTACTCCGATCTCTCGCCCGAGGAGAAGCTGGAGGTCGTCCGCGCGATGCAGAAGCGCCCCGACCTGCGCCGGGTGATCATGGTCGGGGACGGAATCAACGATGCGCCTGCGCTTGCACTCGCCGATGTGGGGATCGCGATGGGCACCGCCGGGGCGACCGTCTCGTCAGAGACCGCCGACGCGGTCATCGTCGTCGACCGGATCGACCGGGTCGCCGAGGCGGTTCGCATCGGCCGCCGCTCGCTCGGAATCGCGAGACAGAGCGTGCTCGTCGGGATCGGGCTGAGCGTCGCGGCGATGGGCTTCGCGGCGGTCGGTCTCCTCGTCCCGATCGCAGGCGCTCTGCTTCAAGAGGCGATCGACGTCGCCGTGATCTTGAACGCCCTGCGCGCCCTGCGCGCATAGCTGGGGGCACCGCCCGGACGCGGCGCCCTGCACAAGCATCCAGCGAGGCCGGGCTGCGACCATCGGTGCCGGCGCGGAAGGCGTTGCGGGGTTTCCGCACGATGTTCCGCGGCTGCCCCGATGGCATTCGGCCGGCGCGCGGCCAGAGTGCGCGCATGAGGGAGACCCTCGTGGAGAAGATTGCCTGGGGACGGAAGGGCGTTCGCGGCCACTTCGTCGGCCGGCTTCGAGCCGGCGACGAGGGCATCCGGCTCGTCGGGCGCGACCCGGCGAACGGTGTCCGGGTCGCCTTGTCGATCCCCCCGGACGAGGTCGCGGGCGTTCACGTCTCGGCGACCGACGACGAGCTCCTCGCCGGCGAGCCGTGCGTGGTGCTCGAGCTCGCCGGCTCGCAGGCGATCTTCCTTCGCGACGTCGGGCCCAGCCCTCTTCGTGTTCCCGTGCTCGCCCGGAGCCTCGGCGCGCTGATGCGTGCGCCGTCCCCGCTCGTCCAAGGAGGCTGAGATGAGAGTCCAGGATGTGATGACAACGGAGGTCCGGACCGTGCGGTCCGACACGCTCTTGAAGGAGGCGGCCGAGTTGCTCGCGGAGCACCGGATCTCCGGTGTGCCGGTCGTCGACGCCGACGACCACGTGGTCGGTGTGCTCTCCGAAGGAGACATTCTCTTCAAGGAGCGCGGCGTCCAGCGAAAGGGCGTTCTCGAGCGGCTGCTCTCGATGCCCGAGACCGACTTCGATCTGAAGCTCAACGCGCGGACCGTCGGCGAGGCGATGTCGGCGCCGGCGGCCACGATCGACCCCAAGCGCAAGGTCAGCGAGGCCGCGAACCGGATGATCGACGAGTCGGTCAACCGGCTGCCGGTCGTCGACGACGAAGGGAAGCTGATCGGGATCGTCACCCGCGCCGACCTGGTGCGGGCGTTCGTCCGCTCCGACGAGGAGATCGGACGGGAGATCCGCGAGGAAGTGATCCTGCGAACGCTCTGGCTTGCCCCCGAGGCGATCGACGTCAAGGTCGACGGCGGCGAGGTGCACCTGGCCGGCGAGGTCGAGACGAAGGCCGATGCCGAGTTGATCCCTGCTTTCGTGCAGCGGGTTCCCGGTGTCGTCTCGGTTGCGTCGAAGCTGCGCTGGCGCGAGGAGGACGACACCAGGAGCGGTCGGCTGCTCGCCTGGCACAAGCAGCCGTAGCATCGCGCCGCTCGTAGGCGTGCCTACTCGGCCGGCGGCTCGAGCAGGCCCTGCTCGATCGCGTAGCGCACGAGCTCGGCTCTCGTCGACAGCCGGAGCTTCTGCATGATGTGGGCGCGGTGCGTCTCGGCCGTGCGCACCGAGATGTAGAGCATCTGCGCGATCTCCTGGTTCGTGTGCCCGAGGGCGAGCAGCCGCATCACCTCGCGCTCGCGCTCGGAGAGCGGATCGGCGTCCTCGCGGGCCTTCGCCTCGGCGTCGGCGGCGACCAGGCGTGCACCCAGTGCGGGGTGCACGTACCTGCCGCCGGCGGCAACCTCGCGCACGGCGGCGACGACCTCGGTGTCGGCGGCCTCCTTGAGCACGTAGCCGGACGCCCCGGCCGCAAACGCTTCGCGCACGTAGCGGGGATCGTCCTGCATCGACAGCACGAGCACCCGCGAGTCGGGCGCCTCCTTCAGCACCTGAGGAACGCCGTCGATCCCGCTCTTGCCGGGCATGACGACATCCATCAGCACGACGTCGGGCTTCAGCTCGCGGGCCTCGAAGACCGCGTCTTTGACGTCTCCGGCCTCCCCGACAACCGTGATGTCGTCCTCGGCGTCGAGCAGGAGGTGCAGGCCCGAGCGGACGACCGCGTGGTCGTCCACGATCAGAACCCGGATCGTCTTCGTCTTCGTCATCGCAACGGCACCTCGGCCACGACCGCCGTCCCCGCCCCCTCGGTCGACTCGATCTCGAGCCTACCGTCGAGGAGCCCGACCCGTTCCTTCATGCCGACGAGGCCGAGTCCTTCGCCCGTGCCTCCGTCTGCGCCGAAACCCCTGCCGTCGTCCTCGACGACGGCCATCACCGCATGTTCTCGCCTGGTCACGACGACGCTCACGCGCGAAGCCTTCGCGTGCTTCGCAATGTTCGTCAAGGCTTCCTGGACGATGCGGTAGAGGGCGGTCTCGACCTCGGCGGGGAGCCGGACCGAGTCGAGATTCGCCTGGACGTCGACGGCGATGCCGGTCGCCTCCGTGAACGCCTCGCTGAGCCGCTCGAGGGCCGGGACGAGCCCGAAGTCGTCGAGCGCCGTCGGTCGCAGCTCGACAGCGAGGCGGCGCACGCTCTGGATCGTGTGGACGATCTGTTCGCGGAGGCCCGCCGCGGCCGCGCCCGCCGCCTCCTTCGTCGGTGCCTCCTCGACCCGCTTGAGACCGAGCAGGATCGAGGTCAGGGCCTGGCCCGTCTCGTCGTGCAACTCGCGGGCGAGTCGTCGCCGCTCGAACTCCTGGCCCTCCATCACCCGCCGCAGCGAGTTGCGTGCGACCCGGTCGGCGAGATCGACTGCGATCGCGGCTCGGGCGGCGAACGTCTCGGTCAGGCGGAGATCCTCGTCGGTGAACCGCGGATCGACACCGAGCCGGTTGTGCGCGGCGATCACGCCGATCGTCCGGTCGGCGACGATCAGCGGGACGAAGAGGCCGGAGCGCAGGCCGAGCTGCCTGGCGATCTCCTGGTCGACCTCGAGATCCTCGAGCGTGGAGTCGACGCGCTCGCTCCGGCGGCGGTCGAGGACGCGCCCGCTCTTCGATCCGTTGCGAGAGAGAGACGCGCCGAGAACCTCATCCGCCTTGGAGCCGGCGGCGGCGGCGATGCGGAGGTCGCCGCCGGTGGCGGGCAACGAGATCACGACGAGCTCGGCGCCGATCAGCGTCTGCAGCCGTGTCGCGATCAGCTCGAGCAACGGCTCGAGCTCGGTCTCGCCCGCCATCGCGTTTCCGATCTCGGTCAGCGACTCGAGCTGGCTCAGCCACCGAGTCGCCGACTCGTACAGCCTGGCGTTCTCGATCGCGACCGCGGCCTGCGCGGCGAGGAGGGTCGTGAGCTCCTCGTCCTCGCTCGTGAAGTCCCCCCCGCCCTTCTTCTCGGTCAGATAGAGGTTGCCGTAGGCGACCCCTCGGAGCACGATCGGAACGCCGAGGAACCCCTTCATCGGAGGATGGTGCGGCGGGAAGCCGACCGAGCGCGGGTGAGCGGTCAGGTCGTGCAGGCGAAGCGTCTTCGCGTCTTCGATCAGCAGGCCGAGGATCCCGCGGCCGTGGGGAAGGCCGCCGATCCGCTCGCGAGTCTCGGGATCGATGCCGGTGGTCAGGAACTGCTCGAGCCCGCGGCCGGCGGGATCGATCACTCCGAGCGCCGCGTAACGTGCATCGGTCAGCTGGGCGGCCGCCTCGACGATCTTCTGGAGGACGGCGGCGAGCGAGAGCTCGGAGGTGACCGCGATTCCCGCGTCGACGAGGGTGCGCCAGCGGCTCTCCACGGCGTGAGTATGGGCCTTTCAGGCGGCGAGCAGCCGGCGCAGCACGAACGGGAGGATGCCGCCGTGCCGGACGTACTCGCGCTCGCGGGGCGTGTCGAGCCGCAGCCGGGCGGTGAACTCCAAGCCGTCGGCCCGGACGGTCACCTCGCGCGCCTCTCCGTTCTCGACCCCCTCGATCGAGAAGGTCTCGCGCCCGGTCAGCCCGAGCGACTCGGCGTTCTCGCCGTCGGCGTACTGGAGCGGGAGCAGGCCCATCATCAGCAGGTTGGAGCGGTGGATCCGCTCGTAGCTCTCGGCGATCACCGCTCGCACACCGAGGAGCTTCGGCCCCTTCGCCGCCCAGTCGCGCGACGAGCCTGAGCCGTACTCCTTGCCGGCGAGCACGATCAGCGGCGTCCCTTCGGCGAGGTAGCGCTGCGAGGCCTCGAAGATCGTCATCTCCTCGCCGTCCGGCAGGTGCGCCGTCCAGGTGCCCTCGTGGCCGGGGACGAGGAGGTTCCGCAGCCGGACGTTCGCGAACGTGCCGCGCACCATCACCTCGTGGTTGCCGCGCCGGGAGCCGTACGAGTTGAACTCGCCCCGGTCGACTCCGTGCTCGACGAGGTAGCGGCCGGCGGGGCTGTCCGGCTTGATCGATCCGGCCGGAGAGATGTGGTCGGTGGTGACGGAGTCGCCGAGCATCACCAGGCAGCGCGCAGCGTGGATGTCGTCCACGCTGCGCGCTTGGAGGGGCATGTCATCGAAGTACGGAGGCTTGCGGACGTACGTCGATGCTGGATCCCATTGGTAGAGATTCCCGGAGGGAATCTCCAGGCCGCGCCAGGTCTCGTCACCGGTGAAGACGTCCGCGTAGCGGCTCCGGAAGAGCTTGTCTGTGACCGAGCCCGCGATCGTCCGGTCGATCTCGTCGGACGACGGCCACAGGTCGCGGAGGAAGACGTCGTTGCCGTCGGGGTCCCGGCCGATCGGCTCGGTGGTCAGGTCGATGTCCATCCGGCCCGCGAGCGCATAGGCGACGACGAGCGGCGGCGAGGCGAGGTAGTTCGCCTTCACCTCCGGGTGGATGCGCGCCTCGAAGTTGCGGTTCCCGGAGAGCACCGCGCAGGCGACCAGGTCACTGCCGGCGAGCGCCGCGGAGATCGGCTCCGGCAGCGGCCCTGAGTTGCCGATGCAGGTCGTGCAGCCGTAGCCGACCGTATGGAAGCCGAGCGCCTCCAGGTACGGGGTCAGGCCCGCCTGCTCGAAGTAGTCGGTGACGACGCGCGAACCCGGCGCGAGGCTCGACTTCACCCACGGCTTGCGCTGGAGGCCGCGCTCGACCGCGTTCTTTGCGAGCAGCCCGGCGGCGATCATCACCTGTGGGTTCGATGTGTTCGTGCAGCTCGTGATCGCCGCGATCACGACGCACCCGTGCTCCAGCTCGAACTCGCCGCCGTCCAGCGCGACCCGCACGCCCGAGGGCTTCGGGTCGGCAACGGCCACGATTGCGCCGGCGACTTCGGCCGGCTCCTCGTGGCCGGGATCGACGTGGGCGGGCGGGTCGGAGGCGGGGAAGCTCTCGGCGACGGCCTCGTCCTTGGCGTTGCCGTAGTCGACCCCGAAGCTGGGCAGGGCGTGGAGGAACGCGCCCTTCGCCTCCCGGAGCGGGACCCGGTCCTGCGGCCGGCGGGGCCCGGCGAGACTCGGCTCGATCGTGCCGAGATCGAGCTCGACGACCTGCGAGTAGGTCGGGTGGTCGCCGGCGTCGTGCCAGAGCATGTTCTCCTTGCAGTAGGCCTCGACGAGCGCGACGCGCTCGGCCGGCCGTCCGGTCAGCCGGAGGTAGGTGAGCGTTGCGTCGTCCACCGGGAAGAACCCGCACGTCGCTCCGTACTCGGGCGACATGTTCCCGATCGTCGCGCGGTCGGCGAGCGAGAGGGCGGCGAGGCCGGGGCCGAAGTACTCGACGAACTTGCCGACGACGCCGGTCTGGCGCAGCGTCTCGGTCACGGTCAGGACGAGGTCGGTCGCGGTCGCGCCCTCGGGTAGCTCGCCGGTGATCCGGAAGCCGACCACCTGCGGGACGAGCATCGACAGCGCCTCTCCGAGCATTGCCGCCTCTGCCTCGATCCCGCCGACGCCCCAGCCGAGTACGCCCAGCCCGTTCACCATCGTCGTGTGCGAGTCGGTGCCGACGAGCGTGTCGGGGAACGCCTGGCCGTTGCGCGACTCGACGACGCGCGCGAGGTACTCGAGGTTGACCTGGTGCACGATCCCGGTGCCGGGCGGGACGACCTTGAAGTCGGCGAACGCGCCCTGCCCCCAGCGCAGGAACGCGTACCGCTCGCCGTTCCGCTCGAACTCGCGCTCGACGTTGTGGCCGAAGGCGAGCCGGGTGGCGAACTCGTCGACCTGCACGGAGTGGTCGATCACGAGCTCGGCCGGGATCACCGGGTTGATCTCGGCCGCGCTGCCGCCGAGATCCTGCATCGCGTTGCGCATCGCGGCGAGGTCGACGATCGCGGGAACGCCGGTGAAGTCCTGGTGCAGGACGCGGCTGGGCCGGAACGAGATCTCCCGGCTGGGCTCGTCGGCCGCCACCCAGCCGGCGACCGCCTCGGCGTCGGCCTGCTGCCGGCGCGCAACACGTTCTCGAGCAGGACACGCAGCGTGTACGGAAGCCGCGCGACGTCCCATTGCGGCTGGAGCGCGTCGAGCCGGAAGATCTCGAAGCTCTGCTCCCCGACCGTCAGCGTCCCGCGCGCGTCCATGACCCTCATTTCATCAGACGCGCAGCATCCGCCGCCGCGACCGACCTTGGCGGGCGCGGCCCAGCTGCGGTTCAAGGGTGCGCGCACGATGCGAGCGCAGCGAGCGAGCGAGGGGCTCGTGGGGGAAACCGGGTTTCCCCCACGCTCTAGCCCCAGCTCGTCTTCGTCATCGGGCGCAGCGCGGTCTCGAGGATGCGGTGGTTGCGCGGCCGGGTCACGACGAACATGACCACCTCGGCCACGTTCTCGGCGGTCATCATCCCCGGGAGGGCATCCGGCGTCCGGCCGCGGCCGCCGTCGAGCGCGAAGTCGGTCGCCACGCCGCCCGGGCAGACGTTCGTACAGCGGACGCCCTTCTCCCGGAGCTCGTGGTCGAGCGCGCGGGTGAAGCCGACCTGGCCGAACTTCGACGCGCAATAGACGGCCTCGTACGGCAGGCCGCGACGGCCGGCCTCGGACGCGAGCGTGACGATGTCGGCTGCGTCGCTCCTCAAGCAGGTGCGGCAGCGCTGCGCGTACTGCGTACATCGTCCCCTTCAGGTTGACGTCGATCATCTCCTCGAGATGCTCGGTGGAGAGATCGAGGAACGGGCCGTACGCGCCTACGCCGGCGTTCGCGACGAGGATGTCGAGCCGGCCGAACCGCTCGACTGTGGCTGCGACGGCGGCGTCGACCTCCTCCGGGTCGCGGACGTCGCAGGCCAGCCCGAGCGAGCGCTCGAGGCCGAGGTCGTCGCCGCGCCGCGAGGCGAGTCCGACCGAGACGCCGGCGGCCGAGAGCGAACGCGCGACCGCAGCGCCGATGCCGCGGCTCGCGCCGGTGATGAACGCAGCTTTGCCTTCGAGAGTCATGGTGCCTCCAGGTGTCGTAGGGCCGGGTACAGGGCTCGGAACCGCCGGTAGCCGTCGTCGTAGGCGCGCTGCCATGCGGGGTCGGGATCGACCGTATCGCGAACGCGCACGCATGCGTCGACTGCCTCGTGCGCGTCGGCGAAGGTGCCGCCTGCGACTCCGCCGAGCAGCGCCGCGCCGTAGGCGGCTCCCTCCTCGACCGCCGTGCGCTCGATCGGGATGCCGAGCACGGAGGCGACGATCTTCAACCAGAGCCGGCTCCGAGCGCCGCCGCCCGACGCGCGGCCGGCCTCGGGCTCCACTCCGAGCTCGCGCAGCAGCTCGAGCGAGTCGCGGAGCCCGTAGGCCACGCCCTCGAGGACGGATCGGACCAGTGCGCCCCGGTCATGTCTGAGGGACAGTCCCTCGAACACGGCCCGCGCGGACGGGTCCGCATGGGGCGTGCGCTCGCCCTGGAGGTACGGCAGGAACGTGAGTCCCTCCGTCCCGGCGGGCCAGCGCGCTGCCTCGCGCGTCAGCTCCTCATACTCCTCGCCGACGACGTCCCGCAGCCAGCGCAACGAGCCGGCGGCAGAGAGCATCACGCCCATCGCCTCCCACGTGTCGGGGACGGCGTGGCAGAAGACGTGCACGCGGGCCTCCGGGTCGGCTCGGTAGCGATCGAGCGCGGCGAAGACGACGCCCGAGGTTCCGAGGACGATCGAGAGCGGGCCGGGCCGGTCGACGCCGACACCGAGCGCGCCCGCCTGCTGATCGCCCGCGCCCCCGATCTCCGTCGACTCGTGCACGGGCGGCAGCCACTCGACCGGGATCTCCAGCGCCGCGCAGACCTCGTCGCTCCAGCGTCGGCCGGCGACGTCGAAGAGCAGCGTCCCCGAGGCCTCGGCGGCGTCGATCGCGCGCTCGCCCGTCAACCGCAGCCGCACGTAGTCCTTCGGCAGCAGCACGTGCGCGACCTGCGCCCAGATCTCGGGCTCGTGGGCGCGCACCCAGAGGAGCTTCGGCGCCGTGAACCCGGTCAGCGCGCGGTTGCCGGTCAGCTCGACCAGCCGCGCGAGGCCGATCCGCTCCTCGATTTCCGCGCACTGGGCCGCCGTTCGCTGGTCGTTCCAGAGGATCGCCGGGCGCAGGACGCGGTCGGCGGAGTCGAGCAGGACGAGCCCGTGCATCTGGCCGGTCAGCCCGACCGCTGCTGCGTCCTTCGCGTCGACTGCCGCCAGCGCCCGCTCGCTCGCGCGCCACCAGTCCTCCGGGTCCTGCTCGGCCCAGCCGGGCTGCGGGATCGAGAGCTCGTACTCCTCCTCTGCCCGCGCCAGCACTTCGCCGTCGGGCGAGATCGCCACCGCCTTGACGCCGGTCGTCCCGACGTCGAGGCCGACGAGAGTACGCTCTCTACTCATGGAGGTGCGTGAGGTTGCGCCCGGGCTCCGACGCTGGACGGCCCGGCACGAGGAGTGGCGGCAGGATGTCGGCTGCGTCCTCTACGAAGCCCCCGACGCCCTCTGCCTGATCGACCCGCTCGTCCCGCCCGGGAAGCGGCGTGGCTTCTGGGCGATGCTCGACGGCGACGTCGAGCGCCTCGGGTGCCCGGTTCACGTGCTCGTGACGGTCTACTGGCATACCCGCAGCGCCCGCGAGGTGGTCGAGCGCTACGACGCCAGGCTCTGGGCTCACGCCAAGGCGAAGGCCACGGTCGCTCGCCGGGCCGGCGCGATCACCGACCTCTTCGAGGCGGGGGACCCGCTCCCCGGCGGAATCGAGCCGTTCCTCGCCCGCGGGAGCGAGGTCGTCTACTGGATTCCGCAGCACCGTACGCTCGTCACCGGTGACGTCGTTCTCGGTGCGAAGGGCGGCGGGCTGCGGCTCTGCCCCGAGTCGTGGACGCCGAGGGGAGGCGGCCACGCGAAGGTGCGCGAGAACCTCCGACCGCTCCTCGATCTCCCCGTCGAGCGTGTCCTCGTCTCTCACGGCGAGCCGGTGCTCGAACACGGACACGCGGCGCTCGTTCAGCTACTCGGCAGACCCTAGGGCCGCGTACACCAGCTCGTAGGCGCGG
>CAVXTD010000043.1:0-12414 GCA_963764565.1 uncultured Actinomycetes bacterium | reverse complement strand
CAGGAGAGGCCGGCCTCGGCGAGCGGGCGCCTGCCCCAGGCGAACCGCGGCCCGTACCAGTCGGCCGACAGCGGAGCGATGGCGACGCCCTGCTCCGAGGAGTGGACGAACCAGCCGCCGCCCAGGTAGATGCCCGCGTGGTCGACCTCCGCCGGCTGCGACTTCGGGCCGTCGGCACCGAAGAAGAGAAGGTCGCCGGGCTCGAGCTTGGTCAACGGGATCCGCCTTGCAGGCCCGACCTCGCCGCTCATTGCGTACGTGGTGCGCCCCTTGAGCGTCGCGGCGAGCCCTTCGGCGCCCGCGTAGGCCTGGAGCTTGTAGACCCGCCACACGAACCCCGAGCAGTCGAACCCTCCGGGCACCTTCTTGCCGGTGCCGAAGGGATCCTGGGGCCGGTCGCTCGTCCCACCCCAGACATACGGGTCGCCGACGAACGAGAGCGCGGTCTGGAGCACGTCGTGCTGGAGACCGGTGGCGGTGGGGAGTCGGAAGGTGGCCGCGAGCTTGGCGACGTAGTCGACCTCGCCGCCGCCGAAGGAGAGGATCCGGGCGGCCGAGTACGCGGCCTCGGCGCGTGTTGCGGCGTCATCGGGCGCGAGCTCGATCGCATCCTCATCCGCCGGGTGATTGACGCGCAGGCCGATCAGCCTCGCCGTCACCTCGGTGCCGAATGACCGGCCCGGCGTCAGCCCGGCTGCGCGGACGCCTGCCGAGAACTGGCGTGCGGCCGGCAGCAGGCCCAGTGCGCGCACGAGTCCGGCGTCGAGCTGGGCGATCGTGACCGGGGCCGCCGGGTCGGCTGCGGCCGGCGCGTCCTTGCCGGTGAGACCGGCGACCAGGTCGCTTAGCTCGCCTTGCGTCAGCGGGTCGTCCGGACGAAAGCCGGCCACCTTGCCCCCCATGAGTCCCTTTGCGGTCACGGCCTTGATCTGCGGCACCGCCCACGAACCGGCGGCGGCCGCCGCGGCCGGCGAGACGGCGACGAGGGAGAGAGCAGCGCAGGCGAGGAGGCGACGGCTCATCCATGCTGGTCATCGTCCGGTGAGCCTGACTCCTTTAGGCTGAGCAGACGTGATCGTGGAGATCCGTCCGGAGCCGACGCCCGAGGAGCGAGAGGCGGTGCTCGCGGCTCTGGCCGTTCTCGCAGAGCAGCCTCGTCGGGGCTCAGCCTGGTGGGAGGCTGGAATCTGCGACGCCGTCGGGGATTCGGAAGAAGTGCAGCTCCTCACCGGCGAAAGTCCGTCAGGACTTTCGCCGGCTTGCTAGGCGAGGGCGCGGCCGCGCAGGACGCTCGGTGCGACCCGCGCGTAGTCGAGTCCGGAGACCCAGGTCAGCACAACGGCGACGAGCAGGCCCCACCACGCGATCGACTGGTCCCACGCCCCGGCTGCCGCAAAACCCCCGAGCCCCGCGGCGACAGCCTGCGACCAGGTCTTCAGCTTCCCGAGGTCGCGCGCCTGAATGACCACGCCTCGCTCGACCGCCGCGAGTCGCAGCCCGGAGATGAGGAGCTCGCGGGCGACGATCGCGGCGACCATCCAGCCGGCGAAGATCCCACCGTCGACGAGCACGATCAGCGTCGCGAGCACCAGCACCTTGTCGGCGATCGGATCGAGCAGCGACCCGAGCGGTGTTGTCCGCCCCTGGCGCCTGGCCAGCCAGCCGTCGAACTGGTCGGTCGCCATTGCGGCGATGAAGAGCCCGGTCGCCCAGTAGGCGTGTGCGTGGAAGTTCCACACGTAGAGGCCGATCACAAACGGCGCCGCGACGATGCGTGCGACGGTGAGCTGGTCGGCGAGGCCCATCTCTCGGAGAGAATACGCGCCAAGTGAGTCTGTTCTCGAAAGTGCTCGTTGCCAACCGCGGCGAGATCGCGATCCGGATCTTCCGCACGCTCCGCGAGCTCGGGATCCGATCGGTCGCCGTCTACTCCGAGGCCGACCGCGCCGCGCTGCACGTACGGGTCGCCGACGAGGCGTGGCTGCTCGGGCCCCCGGCGCCGCAGGCGCCGAGTGCGAGAGGCCGCTCGACGCCGGCTTCGCCGGCGTCGATTGCAGCCCGGAGCGCGCCCGCCGAGAGCTATCTGAACCAGGAGCGGATCGTCGAGACAGCGCAGCGTGCCGGTGCCGAGGCGGTGCACCCAGGGTACGGCTTTCTTGCCGAGAACGCGCTCTTCGCGCGTGCGATCGAGGCAGCCGGGCTCACCTGGATCGGTCCCCCGCCCGACGCGATCGAGGCGATGGGGTCGAAGACCGATGCGCGCGAACGCATGCGCGCGGCGGGCGTACCGATCATTCCCGGGACGACGAAGCCGGTCGAGTCCGCAGAGGAGACCGTCGGCATCGGCGACGAGCTCGGCTGGCCGATCGCGATCAAGGCGTCGGCGGGCGGGGGCGGCAAGGGCTTCAGGGTCGTCCGCTCCGCCGACGAGGCCGAGCGCGCATTCGAGTCGGCCCGCCGCGAAGGCGAGGCGTACTTCTCCAACCCGGCGGTCTACGTCGAGCGCTACCTCGAGGATCCCCGCCACGTCGAGGTGCAGGTGCTCGCAGACGCCCACGGGAATGTCATCCACCTCGGCGAGCGCGACTGCACGATCCAGCGCCGACACCAGAAGCTGGTGGAGGAGACGCCGTCGCCTGCCGTGGACGCCGCACTCCGCGAACGCATCGGGGCGATCGCCGTCGAGGCCGCGCGCGCCGTCGGCTACCGCTCGGCGGGGACGATCGAGGGCCTGCTCTCACCCGATGGCGCCTACTACTTCATGGAGATGAACACCCGCATCCAGGTCGAGCACACCGTCACGGAACTGGTCACCGGACTCGACCTCGTCCGCGAGCAGGTGCTGATCGCGGCGGGACAGCCGCTATGGCTGCGCCAGGAGGACGTCCGGCTGACCGGGCACGCGATCGAGTGCAGGATCAACGCGGAGGACCCGTCCAACGGCTTCCTGCCGTCGCCCGGGCGGATCGCGGGCTACCGGGAGCCGGGTGGGCCGGGGGTGCGTGTCGACTCCGGGGTCGAAGACGGGTCGGAGATCTCGGCGCTGTACGACCCGATGGTGGCGAAACTGATCGTGCACGGGGTCGACCGCGAACATGCTCGTCGGCGGATGCTCAGAGCTCTCGACGAGTTCGAGATCGGAGGCGTGACGACGCTGCTCGGCTTCCACCGGGCGCTGATCGGCCACCCGTGCTTCGCGGACGGCGCTACGTGTCACGGCGTGGTCGAGTCGGAGCTTCTTGCGCAGGAGGCCGAGCAGTTGTCGCATCGGACAACGAGCATATCGAAGACGGCGGACGGCAGACTTCGGGAGCAGGTCTCGACGGTCGAGCTCGACGGGCGGCGCTTCGACGTGAAGCTGCTCGTGCCGGAACCGCCGTGGGTCGAGCTCGCCGAGCGGCGGCGAAGCCGCGTCGCGGCCGGAGGCGCGGGCGCGGGCGGCCGGGATGCGATCGTCAGCCCGATGCAGGGCACTGTGCTCTCGGTCAACGTCGCCGAGGGAGATCCCGTTTCGGTCGGCGAGGTGATCTGCATCGTCGAGGCGATGAAGATGGAGAACGAAGTGCGCGCGGTCCGCGACGGCGTCGTCTCGAGCCTGTCGGTCGCCGCGGGTGAGCCGGTTCGCACCGGCCAGGTGATCTGCGTGGTCGCGCCGGAGCCGGATGCCGGCGGCTAGGGCGTTCTGCGCAGAGGTCTCGCTCGACAACGCCGAGCCGCTCGCCGGCACCGCCAGCCGTGTCGACCACTGGATCCTGATCGAGTACCGCGGGCTCTGGGGCCATGACGCGCTCGCCGCCAGCGGTCTGTCCGAGCACGTAAAGGGCCGGCTCCGCGAGCAGGCTGAGGCCAGGCCGAACACCAAGGTTCTCTTCGTGCGCAGGACGGAGCGCCGGAGGCACGCGGGCCTTGCCGTCTTCTGGGGGAGCTCGCCGGGGCGAGGCGGGTGGCTGTCGCACGTCGAACTCGACGCCTACGAGGACCTGCTCGCTCACGACCTGACCGAGCCCCGCGAGTCGCTCGGACATCCCCTGCTCCTCGTGTGCACCCACGGCAGGCACGACCGCTGTTGTGCACGCAAGGGCCGCCCCCTCTACGAGGCGCTGATGGAGCAGGCCGACGAGGGCTGGGTCTGGCAGTCGTCCCACGTCGGGGGCGATCGCTTCGCAGGCAACGTCGTCTTCCTACCGCAGGGGCTCTACTTCGGTCGCGTCGGACCGGGGGAGGCCTGGCCGGTGCTCGACGAGTACCTCGCCGGGCGGATCGACTTGGAGCACTACCGGGGCCGGTCGGCCTACACGTTCTCGGAGCAGGCTGCAGAGCGAGCGGTGCGCGAGGCCGGCGACCTACGGGGTATCGACGACCTCGAACTCGTCGAGCACGACGGGTCGCACGTCGTCTTCCGCGCCGGTGGCCGTCGCTTCGACATCGGTGTCACCGGCGATCCGGGTGCGCTGACGTACCTCACCTGCAACGCGGAGACGCTCAGGCACCCGCTGCACTACGCCGCAACAATCCTTCGCGAATCAGCCGCCTGACGAGCACGAGGCGGCTCTCGCCGTTCAGCCGGCCGGGCAGATCGGCGGCGCTGAACGGCTCGTCGGTGGAGAGGATGGACTCGAGCTCCGCGCGGACCCGTTCGGGGAACGTGACGTGCTTGCCCTCGAAGGAGAGCGTCGTGCCGTTCAGGTCGGCGATCACCGTCGACCGGCGCTCGAGCGGCGTGTCCAGGCCGACGGAGCCGAGCCCGCGCACTTCCTCGAGCTGGCCGTCGAGGATCGGGCGGCGGCTGTTCACGAACCTTGCGCGAGCCCGGCGGGCGACGGCCTCGGGCTTCAGCTGCTCGGCGAGGCGCCCGAGGAGATCGGTCTCGGACACTCCCTCTTGCGGTACCGACCTGCGGAACTCGACGTCGCCTTCGCATTCCTCGATCGCCGCGCGGATCGCGTCCGCCCAGGTGTGCACGTTGACCCCCACGGTGATGTGCAGCGAGTCGGTCTCCGAGGTGAGCGCCTCGTGGAGCCAGCCGCGGGGCAGGTACAGCGTGTCGCCGGCACGGAGGGTCAGCTCGAGCACGGTCGGCCCGGGCTCTCCGAGCGACGCCGTCCAGCGTTGCTGCTTGAGGGGCAGCTCGAGCAGTGGGTCGTACACGCGCCAGTGCTTCTCGCCGGCGACCTGGAGGACGAAGACGTCGTGCGTGTCGTGGTGGACGGCGAACCCCTGCGAGCGGCGGGGCGTGTAGTACGAGTTCGCCTGCACCGGATTGCCGAGCTCGCGTTCGAGCTCGCGGCAGAAGCGTGCCAGCGGCAGCCAGTTGAAGTGCAGGCCCTGGAGGACGATGGTCGCACCGTCTGCGAACGCCGTTGCGACCTTACCGGGGTCGACTACACCGGTGAACGGCTTCGGCCGCCAGGACACCTCGGCCGCATACTCGGCCTCGGCGATCGTTCCGCCCTCGCGAACGAGTCGCAACCCCGGCGTGCGTAACCCGCCGGAGGAAACCAGCCGCTCGACGTCGGCGATCGAGAGTAGGTCGTCGAAACGACCTGCCTCGGCCCGCTCGACGGCGAGCGGCCGCTGTTCCCAGTACTCGGCGAGGAACTCCGCGCCGACGAACGGCGCGACGCAGCGCCCGAGTGCTCCGCTAGCTCGGATCTTCTGCGTCGGCGTCCGAATCGGTGCCGTCCGAGTCCGTCCCGTCGGTGCCGTCCGAGTCGCCGTCGGTGCCGTCCGAGTCGCCGTCGGTGCCGTCGGCGTCGCCGTCTGAGCCGTCGGTGTCGTCCCCGTCGACGGACATCGTGACGGTCCCGGCCGTGGTGATCTCGTCGTCGGTGAGGTTCTGTTCGTGCATGCGCGTCGCCTCCTTGGCAGTCTGGGTTGGCTGAGTCTATGCCCAGGTTCAGGCGATCGCGGGCTTACTGACGGGCCGCTGGTAGGCTCGCGTGCGCTTTGGACCTGTACGAGTATCAGGGGAAAGAGCTCTTCCGGCGCGCGGGCATCCCCGTGTCGGAGGGTCGGCTCGCGACGACTCCGGCCGAGGCGCGCGCGGCGGCCGAGGTGCTCGGCGGCGAGGTCGTCGTCAAGGCGCAGGTGCTCACCGGCGGACGCGGCAAGGCGGGCGGGATCAAGCTGGCAGCGACTCCCGACGAGGCGGAGGCGCGCGCCGAGGAGATCCTCGGGCTCGACATTCGCGGTCACGTCGTCCGCAAGCTGTGGATCGAGCAGGCTTCGGAGATCGCGAAGGAGTACTACCTCTCGGTCACCTTCGATCGGGGAGTGAAGAAGCCGCTGCTCATGTTCACGACGCAGGGGGGCGTGGACATCGAGGAGGTGGCGGCGTCGAGCCCCGACGCGCTCGTCCGCCTCCATGTCGACCCGCTCGAAGGCTTCCAGCCGTACCAGGCGCGGCGCCTGATCTACGGGGCGGGGGTGAGCGACGTCGAGGAGCAGAAGCAGATCGCGTCGATCGTCGGCTGCCTCTACGAGGCTTTCATCCGGTTCGACGCGATGCTCTGCGAGATCAACCCGCTGATCGTCACGCCCGCCGGCGAGGTGAAGGCGCTCGACTCGAAGTTCACCGTCGACGACAACGCGCTCTACCGGCACGCCGACATCGCCGAGATGCGCGACCCCGACGCGTACCCGCCCGAGGAGCGTCAGGCCCGCGAGAAGGGCGTCACCTACGTAAAGCTGGACGGCGAGGTCGGGATCCTCGGCAACGGGGCGGGCCTGGTTATGTCGACGCTCGACGTGATCGCGCTCGTCGGCGGCCGACCGGCGAACTTCTGCGACCTGGGCGGGGGCGGAGACGCGCAGGGCGTGGTCGACGCGCTCGAGGTGATCACCGGAGACCCGCAGGTCAAGTCGATCCTGTTCAACATCTTCGGCGGGATCACACGCTGCGACGTCGTCGCGCAGGGGATCCTCCAGGCCCTCCAGCAGATCGGGATCGACCACCCGATCGTCGTCCGGCTCGACGGGACGAACGCGGAGGAAGGGCGGAAGCTGCTGAGCGAGGCTTCGCCCCCGAACCTCCACGTCGAGCCGACGATGCTCGACGCGGCCAAGCGGGCCGTGGAGCTGGCCAAATGACCTTCGGCGATTTGGCTAAAGATGTCTGGTCGGAGCGCGCAGAGGCTTACCGCACCAGCGAGGCGCACCGCGAGGGCCCGGATCTCGACCTGATCGTCGAGTGGGCGGCGGGCGCCGAGACCGCCCTCGACGTCGCAACAGGCGGGGGTCATGTCGCGCGGCGGCTTCGCGATGCAGGGCTGAAGGTCGTCACCACCGACGCCGCGCCGGGGATGCAGCCGGATGTCGTCGCGCGCGGGGAGGACATACCCTTCGCGGACGGGAGCTTCGACCTCGTCGTTTCCCGCCTCGGCGCGCACCATTTCGCCGACGTACCGGCAGCCCTTCGCGAGATGGCGCGTGTTGCCTCCGCGGCAGTGATCGTCGTCGACAACACGTTCGGCGGGGATGCGCTCGAGGAGGCCGAGCGCGTCCGCGACCCCTCGCACGTACGCTGCTACTCGGCTGAGGAGTGGCGCTCCCTCTTCGCGGACGCCGGCCTCGCGATCGACGACGTGCGCTTCCCCGAGATGCGCATCGAGTTCGAGCCGTGGCTCGAGCGGGCCGGCTGCAGCGGTGCGGATGCGTCGCGCGTGCGCGAGCTCGCGGCCGGCCGGATCGTCGACGGCTTCATCACCCTCGACCGGATCGCGTTGAAGGGTTTGAAGTAGTGGCGATCATCGTCGACAGCGACACGAGGCTCGTCGTCCAGGGGCTGACCGGTCGTGAGGGCTCGTTTCACGGGCTGCGCAACCGCGCCTACGGCACGCAGCTCGTCGCCGGGGTGACGCCCGGCAAGGGCGGCCAGGATGTCGAGGGCGTGCCGATCTTCGACACGGTTGCCGAGGCAGTGGAGGAGGCGGGTGCGAACACGACGATGATCTTCGTCCCCGCGCGCTTCGCGGCGGACGCGATCTACGAGGCCGTGGACGCCGGGATCGGCACGGTCGTTTGCATCGCCGAGGGCCTCGCCGCGCACGAGATGCTGCGTGTGTACAACCACATCCGTCCGCTGGGCGTGACGATGATCGGGCCGAACTGCCCGGGGGCGCTTTCGCCCGGGAAAGCCAATGTCGGGATCATCCCGGCGGAGATCTTCAGCGAGGGCTCGATCGGCCTCGTCTCCCGGTCGGGGACGCTGACCTACCAGATCGGCCACGAGCTGACCGGGCTCGGGCTCGGCAACTCGACGATCGTCGGCATCGGCGGCGACCCCGTCGTCGGCTCGTCGTTCACCGACATCCTGGCACGCTTCGAAGCCGACTCCGAGACCGAGATCGTCGTCATGGTCGGCGAGATCGGCGGTGACGAGGAGGAGAAGGCTGCGCGGTTCATCGCGGCGGAGATGTCGAAGCCGGTGGTCGCGTACATCGCCGGTTTCAGCGCACCGCCCGGCAAGACGATGGGCCACGCGGGCGCGATCATCACCGGCTCGTCGGGAACCGCCCAGGCGAAGAAGGAAGCGCTCGAGGCGGCCGGCGTCCGCGTCGGCACGTCACCGACCGAGGCCGCGCAGATCGCGGCCGAGGTCGCCCGGGCTTCGTAGCGAACCCGGCCGGCTTCGGTGCCTTTCGGCGCCGAATCGGCACAGACACGTGCGCCCGGCTGCGGCATGCTCGCCGCAGGGGAGTGGGGTCACACCCCCTCCCTAGGGTGGGGGTGTGGGAAGGAGCGGAACCCCGCTACCCCTCCGCGGTCAGCTGCTGCATCAGGCCGGCGACGTCGACGACGTTCCACTGCTCGGCGATCCTGCCGTCGCGGTAGCGGACGAAGTCCATCACCCGGATCGTCGCCCGCCGCCCCGTCGCCGGAATGCCCATGAACTCGCCGCCGTGCGTGCGGGGGTCAGAGTCAGCGCGAATGTGGCTGATCGCCCGTCGAAAGTGTCCACGAACGCGTGCTGGCGGTTCCTGTTCGCGTCCGATTGTCGGCGGTCGTCGGCCATGTCATCTCCTTGTGCTTCGAAGGAAATCCACTGCGACCTCAGTGCGCCGGGCCCGCGTCCAGGTCGCCAGTCTAGACTGAGCCCATGGCGACGATCTCGTTCGCGCGCGGCGTTCCCGCGCCCGAGTGCCTCCCAGTCGAGGAGTTGGCCGACTGCGCCCGCGCAGCGGTCGAGCGCGACGGCGCCACCGTCCTCAACTACGGGCCAGTCGGAGGCTACGCGCCCCTTCGCGAGTGGGTCGCGGCACGGCACGCCGTCGAGCCGGCGCAGGTACTCGTCACCAACGGCTCGCTACAGGGACTGTCGCTGCTCGCCGGCCTCCTGCTCGAGCCCGGAGCGCGCGTCCTCGTCGAGGGGCCGACCTACGATCGCGCGCTGCACATCGTCGCTCGACACGCAGCGGAGCCCGTGCCGATGCCGATGGACGAGAACGGCCTGGACCCGGATGCGCTCGAGTTGCCCGCAGCCTTCCTCTACACGATCCCGACCTTCCAGAACCCGAGCGGCCGCACGCTCTCGCTGGAACGGCGCCGGCGTCTGGCGGAGCTGGCACGCGACGGCCGGTTGCTCGTGCTCGAGGACGACCCGTATTCGCTCGTGCGCTTCGAGGGCGAGCGCCTACCGAGCATCTACGAGCTTGCCGGGGGCGAGGGTGTCGTCTATTCGTTCTCCTTCTCGAAGATCGTCGCGCCCGGCCTCCGCGTCGGCTATCTCGTCGGGCCTGCCGACCTGATCGGCCGCCTCGAGGCGCTCGCCGTTCAGACGTACCTGACACCGGCGCTGCTGCCACAAGCCACCGTGCACGAGTTCCTCCGCCGCGATCTGCTCGAGCCGAACGTCGAGCGGGTGGTCGGGCTCCTCCGCGAGCGCAGGGACGCGATGCTCGAGTCGTTCGCGAGCGAGCTACCGGAAGGATCGAGCTGGAGCCTGCCGCAGGGCGGCTACTTCACCTGGCTCGATCTTCCCTCGCGAACCGATGCGGCCGCGTTGCTCGCCCGCGCCGAGCAGGAAGGCGTCACGTTCGTGCGGGGCAGCGACTTCTACCCGCGCGGCCAAGGCGGGGGCAGCTCAGCTCGGCTTGCCTACAGCTTTGTCTCGGTCGCCGATGTCCGCGCGGGCATCGCTCGGCTTGCCGGACTTCTTCGCGAGCCGCTCGCGGCGTCGATGACGGTGTAGCTGCGAAAGCAGCACGCCGCCGACCAGTCCCAGCCCGATCAGCAGCAGGATCTCCCAGATCAGTCGCACATTCGCGGTCGAGAAGACGAAGTCGATCCGAATCTGCTCGGTGTTCTGGACGACGAACGCGATCGCGTATCCGATCGCGAACAGCAGTAGCCCGATCTTCAGGTAGAGGCCGAGCTGCCACGTGGAGGGCTGGTCCTTCGCCTGGCCCGGCGTTGGTGCGGGCGGCGCGGACGGAGCGGAAGCGCCGGGCGGCGCCGGCGGCTCCCCGGCTGTCGATGCCTGCGTGGCGGTCTCGGGGAGCTCGGGCGTGGTCACGGGGTCGATCCTATGCGGCAGCCGCCTCGCGTGCGAACGCGCTCAGGGGGCGCAGCACGAGCTGCGGCTGCCGGGGCGGTACGAGCGCGCCGCGTTCCGGGTACCGGAAGGTTGGACACGGTGACTCGAGGAGCAGCGCGCAGAGGCCTGCCCTTCTGAAGTAGCAGTCCTCGCAAGTGACCTCGGAACGCTTGCTCACGTGCCCCCTTCGCCTCTCGTTCGCTCGACCGGCAGACAGCGATCTTAGGGCGGTCACCGCTTGGCACAAGGGGGCAGGTTCACGAAAACCATGCTCTTTGCGGACGATTCGAAACAGCGGAAATGCAGCGGTTTTTACCGCTTCGGCGGTAAGGTTGCCAGCGCGCGCAACGCCTGTCGAAAACTCTCCACAGCGATCACCCGGATCGACCCCGCATACCGCCTGGCCTCGGTCGCGTTATCCCCAGCGGGCACAAGGAAGACGTCCACCTTCGCGCGGCGCGCGCCGATCGTCTTCTGCTTGACGGCGCCGATCGGCGCGACGGTGCCGTCTGCGCCGAGCTCGCCCGTCGCCGCGACCTTGTAGCCGCGGTCGACGTTGCGGCCGAGCTCCTCGAGCACGTCGAGAGCGAAGGCGAGGCCGGCCGAAGGCCCGCCGATCGAGCCGGCGTCGATCCGGACCGGGAACGGGAGCTTCACCTCCGTTGCCTGTTGAACGACGACGCCGATCAGCGGGCGGCCGCCGGGACCCTTGACCGTACCGCTCCGGACCTTCCTCAGCCCCTGGTTCGTCCGGATCGCCAGCATGACCTGCTCGCCTGGCTTGTGGCGGCCGATCAGGCTCCTCAGCTGGGCGCTCGTGGCCACGGGCTTTCCGTCCACGCCGACGATCACGTCTGTCGGCTGGAGACCCGCCTTCGCCGCGGGCGAATCGAGGGCGACGTCCGAGATGAGCGCGCCGATCGGCTTCAGCGTCACCTTGTAGCCGAGGTATTTCAGTGCCACGGCGCCGGCGATGTCCTGCGACCGAGCCATCTCGCGCAGATCCTCGCGGCGGCGCTGGCTGTCGTTCACACCCGGCGGGTTGATCCGGTCTGCGGGCACCAGCGTAGTGCCGTCGTGGATCCAGGGGAAGAGCTGCTCGAACAGCTTCGCCCTGCGGACGAGGACGGCGTCGTAGTAGATGCCCCCGGGTCCCTTCGGATCGCTGCCGCCCTTGACCGACACGAGCGGCGCCACGGGACGGGCGACATCAGGGAGCAGGAGATAGTCGCCGGACGGGACGATCCAGAGGACGGCAGCGGTCAGCAGAAGCAGGACCAGGCCCGTGCCGAGTAGCCGGACCGGCGAGAGAAGCTTGCGGACACTCATCGCCGCACGCGCGTCTCTAGAGCAGGTTGCGGGTGAGGCCGCCGTCAACCGGCACAACCGCGCCGGTGACGTAGCTCGCGCGGTCGGAGGCCAGGAAGCAGGCAACGGCGGCGATCTCGGCCGGATCGCCGAGTCGGCCGAGCGGGATCTGGGAGGCGTCGCCTCCGCCCCCGAGCGAGCGGAGCCGCTCGGTGTCGATGCGACCAGGGGCGATCGTGTTGACCGTGATCCCCTTCGGGCCGACCTCGCGCGCGAGCGTCTTCATCCAGCCGACGACCCCCGGTCGCAGCGCGTTCGAGAGAGCGAGGTTGTCGATCGGCGCGCGCACCGAGCTCGACTCGATGTTGACGATACGGCCGTGTCCGCTCTGCTCGAGGTGGGGCAGGCAGAGGTTCGTCAGCCGGATCGCCGACAGCAGCAGGAGCTCGACCGCGCTCTCGACGGCGTCGTCGGCCATGCCCGCCGCCGGGCCGGGCGGCGGCCCACCGCCGTTGTTGACGAGGATGTCGATGCCGCCGAAAGCGCCGACCGTGAGCTCGACGAGCCGCGCG
>CAVXTD010000042.1:0-42153 GCA_963764565.1 uncultured Actinomycetes bacterium | reverse complement strand
CAGGCGGCGCCTGACCTCGCGGGCAAAGGCCTCCTCGTACTCCTCGGCCGCGGCCCTCCTCGAGCGTGGAGGCGTACGTGTCCCGGATCTCGCGGAGCTCGTCGACGCCCCCTCGACCAGGTCGAGGTACTCGCCGTAGCGCTCCTCGGCCTCGTCCCGCCCGCGCGGTCGTACGCCCGCTCGGCCTGGTCGCACGCCTCGATCAGGTCGGCGTGGTCCTCGCGGAAGAACGCCAGCTGCCGGCCGATCAGGTCGCCGAACCGCGTCACAGGAGCTCCCGGTAGAGCTCGAGGTGGGCAGCGGCGGCGGCGTCCCAGGTCAGCTCGGCGCGCGCCGGCGCGCTCCGGCCCGGGCCCGCTCGAGCGCCTCGGCGGTCGAGCAGCTCGCGGCCGCCGCGGCGAGCCCGTCGACGTCGCCGGCGGCGACCACCCGGCCGGCGCCGTAGGTCCGCACGGGCTCCGCAAGGCCGCCCACGTCGTAGACGACGGCGGGGACGCCGGCCCCGAGCGCGCGCAGGAGCGCACCAGACTGGTCGAGCTCGGCCCGGTAGGGGAAGAGGGCGACCGTCGCGTCGCCGAGTGCGCGGTCGAGCTCCCCCTCGGGGAGGTAGCCGAGCCGCCACTCGGCGCGGCGCCCGCCGCCTCGCGGTAGGGCTCCACCGGCTCGAGCGCGTCGCCGGCGACGAGCAGCCGCGCGCCGTCGATGCGCTTGCGCCGCCTCGATCGCGTCGCCGAGGCCCTTGTAGGCCGGATCACGCCCAGGCAGAGGAGCGTGCGCCCGTCGTCGGTGCGCGGCGGGTCGCTGGGGAAGACGGGGTGGGGGATGACCCGGAGACGGTCTCGCGGTCGACGCCGAGCCCGGCGAGCGTCTCCGCGCCGCGCACGCTGTGCACGACGACCCGGTCGAAGCGGTGCGAGCAGCCGGCGCCACAGCCTGCTCGCGCCGCGCGGTGCGCCGGGGGAGGAGGTCGTGGGCGGTGAAGACGGCCGGCCCGCGCGGGCGCAGGAGCACGTCGTCGAGCGGCGGAGCCGCCAGCCACTGCACGTGCAGGACGTCGCGCGGCGCCGCGGCCAGCCGCGCCATCCCGAACGGGTGCTCGAGCAGCTTCAGCGGCAGGCGCAGGCGCGAGCGCCGGAAGAGGCGCGAAGTGACGGGGTAGAAGACCTCGCGTGCGCACGTAGCCCTCGGCCGCCGGCGCCGCGCCGAAGCGAAAACGCGAGGTGACGAGCTCGACCTCCGCGCCGGCGCGCGCGAGCGCGGCGGCGAGCTCGTGGTCGTACTGGGGCGTGAACGCGGCGGGGTCGGCGAGGACGACGCGCACGGCGGTCGTACAGTAGTGCTGGCGCGATGCTGATCCGCAGCTGGAACCTCTTCCACGGCAACGCCTCGCCGCCGGACGCCGGTCGTACCTCGAGGAGATGGTGCGGCTGGCGACCGCCGACGGGCCCGATGTCCTGCTGCTCCAGGAGCTGCCCGCCTGGGCGCTCCCCCGGCTCGCCGGCTGGAGCGGCATGACCGCGGTCGCCGACGTCGCCCAGCGTCCCCGGCTCGGCCCGCTGCCGATCCCCGCCGGGCCGGTCGGCGCCTCACCGCGCTCAACCACGGCCTCCTCCGGTCCGCGTTCGCCGGCCAGGGGAACGCGATCCTGCTCGGCCGCGGCCTGCGCCCCGCCGAGCACCGCGTGCTCACCCTCAACCATCCGGCTTCCGCCGCGACCAGGCCCGCGACCTCGGGCTCGATCCGGTCGCCCGCCTCGCCTGGGCGAAGGAGCGCCGGATCTGCCAGGCGATCCGGACCCGCGTGAGGGCGCGGCGCCCCTCGTGGTCGCCAACCTCCACGCGACCAGCTCCCCCGGCGACGCGCGCATCCCGGCAGCCGAGCTCCAGCGGGCCGCGGCCTTTGTCGCCGACCTCGCGCGCGACGGCGACGTGGTCGTCCTCGGCGGCGACTTCAACGTGGAGGCGGAGGACGCCTCCCTCGACGGCTTCTCGGCGCCCGGGCCCGGCATCGACCACATCGCTCGTCCGCGGCGCGCGCCGTCGCCCCTCGGCGTCTGGCCCGACGAGCGCCGGCGGAAAGACGGCATGCTGCTCTCCGACCACGCGCCGATCGAGCTCGACCTACCGTGAACTTCGACGAAGCCCGCGCCCAGTTCCCCGTCCTCGAGCGGCTCGCGTACCTGAACGCCGGCTCGATGGGACCGCTCGCGCGGGCGACGGTCGAGGCGATGGCCGCCCGCGAGCAGGCCGACCTCGAGCAGGGCCGCGGCGGACGCGCGTACTTCGACGAGATGCTCGGCCTCCGCGAGCGCGTTCGGGCCGGTCTCGCCAGCGTGATCGCCGTCGACGCCGGCACGGTCGCGCTCACCGACCTCGACGACGGAGGGGTGCAACATCGTCCTCGCCGGTCTCGACCTCGCCCCGGAGGACGAGATCGTCACCACCGACGTCGAGCACTTCGGGCTGCTCGGCCCGCTTCGCGCCTCCGGCGCGACCATCCGCGTCGCGCGGATCCGCGACCTTCCTCCCGAGCAGGCCCTGGATGCGATTCTCGCCGAGACGGGTCCGCGTACACGTCTGCTCGCCCTCTCGCACGTCTCCTGGCTGACCGGCAATCTGCTGCCGATCGAGGAGCTGAGCGAGGCGACGGAGATCCCGCTGCTCGTCGACGGCGCCCAATCGGCGGGCGCGATCCGCGTCGACGCCTCGAACTACGACTTCTACACGCTGTCCGCGCAGAAGTGGCTCTGCGGGCCCGACTCGACGGGCGCCCTGTACGTCCGCGACCCGGAGCGGCTTCGGGTCGCACTGCCGACGTACTTCTCCCAGGACCGCCACGACGAGAGCGGCGAGTTCGAGCCGAAGGCGGGTGCAGCGCGCTTCGACGGCGGCTGGATTCCGACCGCCTCGCTCGCCGGCCTCGAGGCCGCGCTCGGAACCGTCCCGCACTGGGCATTCCGCCACTCGCTCGACATCGCCGCGCGCTGCTGGGCTTCCCTCTCGGAGCGCTTCCGGGTCGTGACCGCACCGGGCCAGGCCACGCTCGTCTCATTCGTCCCCGACGCGGACGCCGCCGAGGAGGCCGCGCGCCTCTACGGGCAGGGCGTCGTCGTCCGCGACATGCCGGGAACGGGCTGGCTGCGCGTCTCGTGCGGCTGGTGGACGAGCGCCGGCGACCTGGAGCGACTGCTCGACGCCCTCTAGCAGAGGACTGGGGAACGCCGCTCGCCGCCGCCGGCACACCGCTTCCGGCCGTGCCCGTAGGAGCCATGTCCGGTGCCAGGCACCAGACATGTCTGTTCTAGCCGAAGAAGCGCTGCAAACCGATGCTTTCGGTCCCCTTTGGCCGTGGGCGTTCGGGCCGGCTGGTGCCTGGCACCGGACGTGCCGGTTTCGGACGCAGCCAAGGGTCCCCCTCGTTCGAGGGAGGCCGCCGCGCAAGCACACCGCTCGCCCGGCCGATCCACTTGGTGGTGAAGAACAAGACCGCGCTCCTGCTTGCCCTGGCGTGTTTGGCGTGCGCCGTGATCGCCGGAGACTCTTCCGGGGCCGCCTCCAGCTACCCGACTCCCCTCAAGCTGCGGAGCGCGGCGAGCTCGGTGACCGGCAGCTGGACACTCGACTCGAACAGCGGCGCCGCCGACGCGACGACCGCGAACGTCTCGATCGACGACGCCGTCGACGACGGCTGGTACGTCTTCGCGCCCGGCACGTCGTCGGCAACCCGCCTGGACACGATCCCGACCGACGCCGACGGCACCGGCTGGATCGTCGATCCGGCCGGAGGCGCGAGTGGGTTCCCGGCCGGCAACTGGACGTTCACCGTGGCGACCGTCGTCCCCGGCGGGAGCCTCGACGCGGGCGCGGCCGTGCTCACGGTCGGGATGTGGAAGGGAACGATCTCGAGCGGCGTCTTCACACCCACGGCGCCGATCCTCGATCCCACCGACGACCCGGCGGCGCAGGATCTGCGCTCCGACTTCAACGTGACGACGAGCGTGACGTTCTCGCTGCCGAAGTTCTCCCTCGGTGCGGGGGAGACGCTGTTCGTCGAGCTCTGGCGTCACCAGGTGGGCGGCATCAGCGACGCGACGGACGCCAACCGCGAACTCGACCTCAGTGTGAACGACGGAGTCTCCGCGATCAGCCATCCGGCTGCGGACAGCACGGCGCCGACCCACTCGCTTGCCGTGACCGGGCTCTCCGGGAACACCGTCTTCGACTCGGGCTCCTCGACCCTCTACTACGACGGGTCGAGCGACGGCAGCTTCACGCTCGCCGACACGATCGACGACGTGGGCTCGGGGTCGCTCCAGGTGACCTACCCGCTGGTCTCGACGAGCGGCTGGACGCACCCGGCGGAAACCGTCGCGACCGGTCCCGACTACACGTCGGCGACGTACAGCTGGACGGCCGGCTCGACCACCTCGCCCGGCGGCCAGTCGATCGTCGCGGAAGACCAGGCGCTCCAGACCTCCACTGCCACACTCACCCTGACGAACGACACGACCGGGCCGACCGGGCAGTCGGTCACTCTCTCCGGCGGCCCCGACTACTCGACTCCCTCGGTGCCGCTCACGCTCGTCGACGGCTCGGACGCCGGTGCCGGCCTCGACAGCGCCTCCGGCGTCGTCGAGCGCGCGTCCGCGACGGCAGCGAACGGCTCGTGCGGGTCGTTCGGCTCGTACGCCGCCGTCACGCTGACGAGCGGCGCCGATACGACCGTGAGCGCGGGTAACTGCTACCGCTACCGCTATCTGATCTCCGATCTCCTCGGCAACCAGTCGGCGTCCTCGGACTCGGCCGACGCGGTGGTCGACACGACCGCGCCCACCGTGACCGGCGCGGCGCCCACCGAGGTGACCGGCGCAGGCGACCAGTACTGGGACGCCGCGACGGGCACGGTCTGGTTCCGGCCGGCAGCGTTCGGCTCGTTCATCCTGAACGCGACCCCGACCGACGGAGAGTCCGGCATCGCCCAGGTCGCCTTCCCGGATGTTTCGGCCACGACGGGGTGGAGCGGGTCGACCGGGGGCACCGACACCACGGCTCCGTTCTCATCGCCGGTCGCGTACACGTGGACCGCCTCGGCCCTCGCGCCCGGGGCCAAGCAGCTGACCGCGACGAGCGGAACCGGGCTGACCGGCACCGGCACGATCACGTTCAGCGCCGATTCGACTCCGCCGACCGGGCAGACGATCGCGCTGACCGGCGGACCCTGGTTCCCGGCGCTCTCGGTCCCGCTGACGATCGGCGCCGGCACCGACGCCGGCTCGGGCATCGATGCCGCGCGAGGAGTCGTCGAGCGCGCCTCCGCGCCCCTGACGAACGGTGTCTGCGGCACGTTCGGCTCGTATGCCGCCGTCACGCTGACGGGCAGCGCCGACACGAGCGTCGCCTCGGGCAATTGCTACCGCTACCAGTACAAAGCGACCGACAACGTCGGGAACGTCTCGACCGTCTCGACCGCGACGGCCGATGCGAAGGTCGACGCGACGCCGCCGACCGTGCCCAGCTTGCTCTTCTCGGGACTCTCGAACGCGGCCGCCTCCGGCTCGGTCGTCTACTACCGCGCGGGCGGCGCGGGAAGCTTCACGGTCACGGCCGCATCGGCGGACGCCGACTCCGGGATCGCCTCTTACACGTTCCCGAGCGTTCCCGGCTTCGCCGTGGCCGGATCCGGCACGAGCCGCACGTACACGTTCGCCTCGGCGCCGAGCGCACCGCTCGCGCCGCTGGTCGTGACGGTGACCAACGGGGCCGGACAGACCTCGGGCGCAGCTTCCTTCACGCTCGTCCCCGACCCGATCGCGCCGACCGTGACCGTGCTCTGCAACGGCAGGCGGTGCACCGCCAAGCCGTACGCGAAGAGCGTCGTGATCACGATGTCGGCAAGTGACGGGCTCGGCTCGGGCGTGAGCACCATCCGGTACACGACGAACGGCGCCGACCCGACGCCGGACGGCGGCAGCGAGTACGTCAGGGCCTTCACCGTGCAGAGCCTGACGAAGCTGAAGGCGCGGGCGTACGACAAGGCGGGCAACGTCAGCGGGGCCGTCAGCGTCACGGTCCGGTCGCTGGCCGACCGGCTCGTCTTCGGCGCCCCGAGCCGGGCGAACGTCAAGGCGGCCGCACGCTACCTCCAGGCGAGGGTGAGCTCCAGCCGCAAGGCGACGGTCGCCGCGGTCATGTCCGGGAAGGGGCTGAAGAAGCCCGAGCGCTGGCGCTTCACGCTCGGCGCGGGCGCGTCGATCGTCCAGTTGAGGCTCCCGACGGCGATCAAGCGCCCTGGCAGCTACACGATGACCTGGAACGTCGACGTCCGGGGCGAAGAAGTCGAAGAAGACGACCCGCGTCACCCTCGCCAAGCCACCGAAGAAGAAGCCGAAGAAGAAGTAGCGGTCAGCCGCGCAGGCCGAGCTGCGGCGCGATCGGGCGCAGCGCCTCGATCACGTTCGCCACGTGCCGGTCGAGCTCGAGCCCGAGGAGCTCCGCGCCCGCGTAGACCTCGTCGCGATGGACGCCGGCTGCGAACGACGGCTGCCGGAGCTTCTTCAGCACCGACTTCGGCTCGAGCGTCGCGATCCCGTCCGGGCGGACGAGCCCGCACGCGTGGACGAAGCCGGACAGCTCGTCGCAGGCGAAGAGGGTCTTCTTCAGCGGGGTGTCCCGCGGCATGGCCAGGTGCTCGGCGTGGGACAGGACTCCCTCGATCACCACCTCCGGATAGCCCTCGTTCGCGCAGGATCGGCGCTCCGTCCTGGGGGTGCTTGTCGAGCGTCGGATGGATCTCGTAGTCGAAGTCGTGGAGCAGCGCCGTCACGCCCCAGAGCTCCTCGTCCTCGCCGAACGAGCGTGCGTACCAGCGAACGGAAGCCTCGACCGCAAGCGCGTGACGCAGGAGCGCCTCGCTCTTCGTGTAACGAGTAAGCGTGTCCCAGGCCTGCTCGCGGCGTAGGCTCGACGGAGCCGACAGGGGCGCGGAGGTGCCGGCTTCGCCGGCGCCGGAGCGGGTCGGATCCGACATGTCCGGTAGCCTACCCCGGTGCCTGTCAGCGCACTCGCATCCGGGCTGATGGAAGCGTTCGTGATCGAGGGCGGCCACCGCCTGGCCGGGTCGATCAGAGCCGCCGGGAACAAGAACGGCGCGCTGCCGATCCTCGCGGCGACGCTGCTCACGTCCGAGCCGGTCACCCTCGCGAACGTTCCGCGCATCCGGGACGTCGAGACGATGCTCGAGCTGCTTGCCGACGCCGGTGCAGCCGTTTGCTGGACCGGCGCCAACGAGGTGCGAGTACACGCCGCGGAGGTGCCGAAGCACGAGCTCGACCCGGGGCTCTGTCCGGGCGGATGCGTGCATCGTTCCTGCTCGCCGGGCCGCTGCTGTCGCGCCTCGGCCGCGTCACGGTTCCGCCGCCCGGCGGAGACGTGATCGGACGGCGCCGGCTGGATCCGCACATCCACGCGTTCGTCGCGCTGGGGGCCCAGATCGACGCCGGCGACGCGTACGAGATCCGCGCCGAAGGGGGCCTGCGAGGAACCCGAATCTTTCTCGACGAGGCGAGCGTGATGGCGACCGAGAACGCGGTGATGGCGGCCGTCCTCGACACCGGGTGAGACCGTGATCGGGAACGCGGCGTGCGAGCCGCACGTGCAGGATCTCTGCCGCTTCCTCGTCTCCCTCGGAGCGCGGATCGACGGCATCGAGTCGAACGTCCTCCGCATCCGCGGGGTCGAGTCGCTCCGCGGCGGCGACTGGCGCATCGGGCCCGATCACATCGAGGTGGCGAGCTTCATCGGGCTCGCCGCGATGACCTCGAGCGACATCACGATCGAGGGCACCGAGCCGAAGGACCTGGTCTCGATCCTGCCCGCCTTCGAGCGCCTTGGCATCAAGGTCGAGGTCGAGGGCACCTCGGTGCGCGTGCCCCCGAAGCAGCACCTCCTCGTCGAGGACGATCTCGGCGGCCACATCCCCAAGATCGAGGACGGGCCGTGGCCCGCCTTTCCCGCCGACCTGACCTCGATCGCCCTAACGGTCGCGACTCAGGCGTTCGGCACGGTGCTGATCTTCGAGAAGATGTTCGAGAGCCGGCTCTTCTTCGTCGACAAGCTCGTCGGCATGGGCGCGCGCATCGTCCTCTGCGATCCGCATCGCGCGGTGGTCACCGGCCCGGCACGGCTCGTCGGGCAGCGCATGGAGAGCCCTGACATCCGGGCGGGAATGGCGATGCTGCTCGCCGGCCTCTGCGCGGACGGCCAGTCGACGATCGGCGCCGCACACCAGATCGACAAGGGCTACGAGCGGATCGACGAGCGCCTGCGCGGACTCGGCGCGCACATCGAGCGCGTCGAAGGCCTAGTTCGCTCGGACCGAAACCGTCCGGCTCACGGCGGCGCCCAGGTCGCGCGCTCCCGAGAAGCGGGCCCGGACGCGGTAGATGCCCCGGTCGAGCGAGAACCTCCAGGTTGCCCGCCCGGCCGCGCTCGTGATCGCGTCGTCCTCCGCCTGCCATCTGCCGCCGTCGAAGGCCTCGATCAGGATTCTGCGGCCGCCGGCCGGCGCCGATCCTCCGAGTGGTGTGAGGGACGCTGTGAGGACGACGGTGAGGGGAGCGACCCCGGCCCCCGGCGACGAGGTCAGCGTCAGACCCGCCTTCGCTGCGGACACGGCGACCGTGACCGTGTTCGACGCGGCCGTGGGGGCGCCGGCGGCATCGAGCGCCTCGACGACAAATGCGTAGGTGTGACCCGCGCGGCCCGCGAACACGGCCGATGTCTGCCTTGTCGAAGGGAGCACGATGCGGGTCGGGCCCGTCCCGTCGCGCACCGAGAGCGAGTACGCGCTCGGCGGCTGTACCGATCCACGTCAGGCGGATCCGTCCTCCGTCAGCGGCCCCCTGGAGCGTCAGTTGGGCGGCGCTCCGCGACGGCACTGCACCGCCGCTCTCCTGCCGGCCAGACGCCCTGGCGACCGCGGCGGCAACGTCGATCACGCCGTAGCCGAGCTCGTTGTTCCAGCCGCCTCGGTTGGAGGCGGTCTCCTTGAGGATCTGAGCCACCTGCTGCGCGGTCAGCGCCGGATTCGCCGCCCAGACGAGCGCAGCCGCACCCGAGACCTCCGGCGCGGCGAACGACGTTCCGCTGCCGAACGCGTAGATGCCGCCGGTGGCGCCCGGCACCGGCACCTTCACGTAGCCGATGTTCGCGCCGACCGTCGACAGTGCGCTGAGCACGTTCACGCCCGGAGCGACGAGCGAGAGGTGTGATCCGGTGTTCGAGAACGGTGCTCGGTTGCCGTCGGTGTCCGACGCGCCGACCGACAGGCCGGTGCCGCCCCGGCCGTCCGAGCCGACCGGCTGGACGAGCGCAGCCGGATACTCGACCGGATTCGCTTGGTCGTGCTCGTTGCCGACGGCAGCGACGATGAGGGCGCCGTGCGCGACCGCGTAGTCGATCGCTTTCCGCTCGGTGGTGGAGGTGTCGGGGCCACCGAGGCTGAGGTTGAGGATCCGTGCCCCGTGATCGACCGCCCAGACGATTGCCGCCGCTTCGTCGAAGTCGCTGAACGCACCCTGTGTTGCGCTCGCCTGCACGATCATCAGCCGTGCGTCGCCGCCGAAGCCGGCGATCCCGTCGTTGTTCGTGATCGAGCCGGCCGCAAGCGCTGCGACGAACGTGCCGTGCCCGATCGCATCCCGCACGGCCTGCCCGCCGTTGACCACGCTGTGCGTGAGGGGTGCTTTCGCGGAGATGTCCGGGGCGGTGACGTCCGCACCGGTGTCAACGACGCCGATCGTGATCGCCGACGCCGCCCGCAGCACCGAGCTCGGCACCGCGTCCATCCGCGCGGCGGCGTACTGCCATTCGAGTACTCCTCCGGGCAGGTTCGCCGCCGAGGGGGCGAGGGCGGGTTCGGAGTCGTCCATCCGCGCGACCGGAGGCTCGACGTAGTCGATCCCTCGCAGATCGGCGGTGGCGTTCGCGAAGAACTGCGGCTTCGCACGCGGGAGAATCTCCGCCACGCCGAGCGCCGGAATCCTGCGGAGTACGAGTCCCGGATGGAGCCGAAGCACCCTAGCCAGAGCGGCCTGAGACCGATAGCCGACGACTGCCGTCGGGCTCGGCGCCGCGTTCCAGCGGTCGGCGGCGTCGGCGCCGGCACGGGAGCCGGAGGCGGCAGGAGCAAGCGCGACGAGGCCGAGCACGGCGACCGAGAGGCCCCGTACTGCGCGGGTGCGGGTGATGCCGAGACGGGACATATGCGAGTACGACGGGCTCGGATCGCCCGTCGCCCAACAGGAATCGGCCCTCTCGCAGCGCTGCGATACCCTGAGTCGAGGGATGGGTACCAGCCGTCAGGCAGATCGTCTTCGCGTTCAGGTGACCGTGGCCGGAACCGGGCGCGCAAACGTGGACACGGGGTTTCCCGTGCTCGATCGTCTGCTTGCCCTGCTCGCCGAGTACGCGGGCTTCGATCTCGTCGTCGCGCTCGCGCCGGGAGAGTCGTCCGCAGACGCCGTCGGGGCTGCAAAGGCCCTCGGAGTCGCGCTTTCGGAGCACTTGCGCGGGGCGGCCGCGCGTGGCTACGGGTCGGCGGTGCTGCCGGTGGACGAGGCGCTCGCCCACGTCGCGCTGGAGGTCTCAGACCGGCCGCTGCTTGCGTCGAACGTCGACCTCTCCGACGCGCGCGTGGGCGGTCTGGGCACCGACCTCGTCACCGATTTCCTGCGGCAACTCGCCGAGGGTGCTGGGATCACGCTGCACGTGCGCCTGATCGCCGGCGACGAAGCGCAGCACGTGCTCGAGGCGATGTTCAAGGCGCTGGGCGTGGCTCTTGCCCAGGCCTGCCGCCCCCGACGAAAGGACTAGGCAATGTCCGAGAAGGAAGCGGTTCGCACGGAGGAAGCCCCCGCGCCGTTCCAGGGCGCGCCGTACTCGCAGGCAATCCGCGCGAACGGGCTCGTCTACGTCTCCGGCCAGGTGGCGCTCGTCCCAGGCTCGAAGGAGATCGAGGTCGAGGGGATCGTCGAGCAGACCGAGCAGGTCTTCGCGAACCTGCGCGCAATCCTCGAGGCCGCGGGCAGCAACCTCGACCGGCTCGTCAAGACGACCGTCTACCTGACGAACCTCGGCGACTTCCAGGCGATGAACGAGGTGTACCGCCGCCGTGTGGGCGACGTCCCTCCGGCGCGCGCAACGGTGGAGGTCTCCGCGCTGCCTTCGGGTGCCCTCGTCGAGATCGAGGCGGTCGCACTCGCGGGCTGAGCTCATGCCTGAGCAGTCAGACACGATCGCCGACCGGCTCCGGGCGCTGGATCGGCTCACGCCGGTCTGCCGGGCGATCGCCGATGTGACCGGATCCGAGGGCGGCGTCTACCTCGTCGGCGGAACGGTGCGCGACATCCTGCTCGGCGAGGAGAGCTTCGACGTCGACATCGCCGTCGAGGGCGACGGGATCGAGCTCGCTCGACGTCTGGCCGCGGCCCTCGAGGGCTCGGTCGTCACCCATAGTGCGTTCGGAACGGCAGTCGTCCGCTACGGCGACGGCGGGCAGATCGACGTTGTCACCGCCCGCAGCGAGTCGTATCCCGCTCCTGCCGCGCTGCCGGTCGTCGAATTCGCCGGCCTCGACCCGGATCTCGCCCGCCGCGACTTCACGATCAACGCGATCGCCGCATCCTTGAATCCGGCCGACTTCGGTCGACTCGTCGACCCCTTCCACGGTCAGCGCGATCTGGTGACCGGGACGATCCGTGTGCTCCACGAGCGCTCGTTCGAAGACGACCCGACGCGCGTCTTCCGGGCGATCCGGTACGAGAACCGCTACGGCTTCCGGATGGACGAGCGCACCCTCGAGCTCGCTCGCGCCTCGGCCGCGCAAGGCTTCTTCGGGCTGTCGGGTGCGCGGCTGCGCGAAGAGCTGGTCGCGCTCCTTCAGGAACGCGATGTGTCGTTCGCGATCCGCCGGCTCGCCGAGATCGGCGCGGACCGGGTCATCCATTCTCGCCTGGCAGCAGACGAGGAAGCAGTGCGCCTGGCCACCCGTCTCGCCGAGCTCGATGCGGAGCTGAACCTTGGCGTTCCCGCCTGGCGCCCCCGTCTGGCCGCGCTGGCGCGAGAAGTGCCGCCGGAGGAGATCGGTCCATGGCTCGACTCCCTCGGTTTCCGTCGCTCGGATGCGAGGCAGATCGCGTCCGCGGTCGTCGTCGGCCCGCAGCTCGTCGACCGGCTCGCAGGCGTCGTAGGCCGACCCGGCAGAGATCGTCGCCCTCGCCGAGCCGCACGCCCCCGATGCGCCGCTCTTCGCGCTTGCCCTCGCCGAGGTGCCCGCGCTCCGCGAGTACTTCACGCGCCTCCGCGACATCGCCCTCGACATCACCGGCGCCGATCTCGCCGAGCTCGGACTCGGCGAGTCGCCGCGAGTGGGGGAGGTGCTCGACGAGCTGCGACGCCGCAAGCTCCGCGGCGAGCTGGACGGGCGCGAGTCCGAGCTTGCGGCGGCGCGCGAGCTGATCGGTGGCTAGATGACTACCGCTTTGCCGCTGATCCGCTGGGATGCTCCAGGCCCGTACGCGGTGGCGTTCTCGACTCGAGTGGGCGGAGTCAGCCGGGCTCCGTTCGACACGCTCAACCTCGGCCGGCTGACTGAGGACGAGGCGGACAACGTCGCGGAGAACCGCCGCCGGCTCTGCGCGGAGCTCGGCGCCGACCCCGAGCTCCTCAGCTACGGCCGCCAGGTGCACGGGCCGGTCGTGCATCGGGCACCGAGCACGGGCGAGCCGGGTGACGGCGTCTGGTCGGATACGCCCGGGGAGCCCCTCCTCGTCTTCTCCGCCGATTGCCTGCCGATCGCGCTGATCCGGGCGAACGGTGGCCGCCCGGCGCTCGCCGTCCTGCACGTGGGCTGGCGCGGCCTTCTCGCCGGAATCGTCCGCGCCGGGGCGGGCGCGCTCGGCGGAGGTCGGCTCGCCGCAGCGGTCGGCCCCGGGATCGGCCCGTGCTGCTACGAGGTCGGGGAGGAGGTCGCCGCGCCGTTCCGCACGCGCTTCGGCGCCGAGATCGTCAAGGACGGCCGGCTCGACCTCTGGAGCGCAGCCGAGCAGGCGCTGCGCGCAGCCGGCGCCGGCGACGTTCACCGGGTCGACCTCTGCACGGCCTGCAACCCGGACCTGTTCTTCTCACACCGCCGCGACGGGCACCGAACGGGCCGCCAAGGTCTGATCGCCTATGTCTCCTGACGCGATCCGAGCCAGATACGAGTCGATCAAGAACGAGGTCGGCGCCGGCGTGACGGTCGTCGCCGCGACCAAGTACGTCTCCGTCGAGGACATGGCAGTTCTCGCCGAGGCCGGCGTCGAGGTGGTCGGTGAGAACCGTGCTCAGGATCTTCTGGCGAAGCACGCCGTCTACGGCGACGTGTTCCGCTGGCACTTCATCGGCCACCTTCAGAGCCGGAAGGCGAGCGCGCTCAACCGCATCTGCGAGCTCGTCCACTCGCTCGACTCGGCGTCCGCGGCCCGCCGTCTGGAGATCCCTGCCCTGGTCGAGGTGAATCTCTCCGGCGAGCCGACCAAGTCGGGTGTCGCTCCCCAGGATCTGGGAGCGTTTCTGGGCCTCTACGGCGACGTGCGAGGGTTGATGACGATGCCGCCGCTCGGCGACGACCCCGAGGCCTCGCGGCCGTATTTCCGGCGGTTGCGCGACCTGGCCGCAGAGTACGGGCTGCGCGAGCTCTCGATGGGCACGAGCCAGGACTACCGCGTCGCAGCCGAAGAGGGCGCGACCCTCGTGCGGGTGGGCAGCGTCCTCTGGAGCGCCGGGTAAGAACGCCGCTTCTGGCGTACCATTCCGGACAGCATGGGCTTTGCCGACCTCTGGAGTCGCACGCTCGTCTACTTCGGCATCGCCGAGGAGGACGAGTACTGGGACGAGGAGGGCTATGCCACGAACGAGGAGCTCGAGCGAACCTACGTCGACCGCGGCCGGCCGAACGTCCGCCGGCTGCCCCGGCGCCACCGCGACGAGTACGAGGACTGGTCCGATTCCGATCCCGCCACCGCCCGCGCGGACATCGTCCGGCACGCGCCGCGTGCCGTGCGGGAGCAGGCACCCAGGCCGCGGCGCCTGGAGGCGGCCCCGAGCGCGAAGGTGAGCGTGCATCTCGTCGTCCCGCGCAGCTTCAACGACGCCCAGCAGATCGCAGACAAGTTCAAGGACGCCGTGCCGGTGATCCTCAACCTCCAGACGACCGATCAGGAGCTCTCGAAGCGGCTGATCGACTTCGCCAGCGGGCTCACGTATGCGCTGAGCGGCGGCATGCAGCGGGTCGCCGACAAGGTGTTCCTGCTCACCCCACGCAACGTCGAGGTCTCGGCGGAGGAGCGCGCGCGGCTCCTGGAGCGCGGCGGCTTCTTCAACCAGGCGTAAGCACTCTGGCGCATGCGAGAGCCAGCGCGTATCGGGCGTATCATTCGGTCGTGTTCGGTAAGCCGACTTGGCTTCTGATCGCAGTCGCGTTCGCAGCAAGTGCTGTTACGACCGCGACCACGAGCGCATCGACGTTGACCGGGGCACCGCCGACCGCTGAGGATTTAAGAACTTGCGCTACGCGCGGCGACTCCGGTCGCCCGGCGAAGCCGCCCGCCGGGGCGATCACCGTCGGGCCAATGATGATCTGGCCGAGCGTGCGACGACCGGCTCCCCCCGCGAACCCCACCGCGTGGCCGTATGTGTGGAAGGCACCGATTCTGCTTCGTGCACGCGCTCGGGTGACGCTGGCGATTGCCCCGGAGGCCGTCGGAATGGCGGGGTTGGGGAGCCATCGGAACGGTCACTACGTCTCGACAGTGCGATTCCTTGCATGTCGTGAGCGGCAGCCGGTTCGCACCTATCGGGGTACGGTCGGGAGGTTCACGCAGTTCCCGTTCGCCTTCGCGCTGACCACCCCATCGACGTGCGTCCCGATTGACGTATGGGTGGACGGCACAGATAAACCGCAGCGCATCGTGCTGCCGGTGGGAAGAACCGCATGTTGAGTCGCAGGACGCTCGCGGTTGCTCTTGCACTGGCTGGCGCTCTGAGTGCCCCGGTACTCGTCGCGTTCGGACGCGGGGCTCACTCGGCCGTAGCCCCGTGCACGCCAGTCGTCCACCACGACGTGCTGCCACTTTGGATGCGAGCGGGGTTCAGCGGCCCAAAGCCGCGCGTCCCGTACGTGCTTGGTCGGGATCAAGCCATCGGCGGTGTGCTCTTCGGTTCACCTCTTAACTCGCCTCCGGCGAAGTCGAAGAGCAACAAGATCCTCTGGGTGCCCCGCCACCCCTCGAAGACCATCGCGGCGTTGTGGATCAAGATGCAGAAGATGGACGGAGCGCGGTTGATCGGTGCTCCCGTCCGCCGGGTCATCGCGAACGGGCCAGGGCCGTCGTACGTCGATGCTCCCTCTGCGGGGTGCTGGCGACTCACCCTCACATGGTCAGGCCGGAAGGACACGCTCGACCTGTCGTACGCGCCACCATCCAACTGAGCCTCGCTCTCTATCCGGGCGCGCGGCCCGGGCGTCATTGCGGAGCACTCGGGCAGGCGGTGTTGGTATCCCCGTGAGGGAACGACCAGTCCGCCTTGCAACGATAAATCAATCTAGATAGACTTATAGGTGATGGCTCGTGCTCGTCGCCCCTCACCGCAGACCGCAAAGGTGCTCTCGGCGCTGGCCGCCCGCCCAGCGGAGTGGCGTTACGGGTACGAGTTGAGCCTTGAGGTCGGGCTCCGGTCCGGGTCGCTCTACGCGATTCTGGTGCGGCTTTCGGAGCGCGATCTGCTCGAGTCGCAGTGGGAGACCGACCTGACCCAGGGCAGACCACCGCGCCATCTGTACCGGCTCACGGGACTTGGGCTCGAGTACGCGCGAGCTCAAGCGCCCACCCCATTCGCTCCGGTTCGGCCTCGCCGACGCCCCGAACTAAGGGGTGTGGCATAGGCGGCTTCTTCGTCCTCGCACTTGGCGTCCTCTTCGCAACGAGAATCTTGCCCGCGGTGATGCGCGCGCTTCGACAACTGCGCTCGCCTCCCCACGGGAACGACCGTACTGCCGCACTTCTCGTTCTCGTAGCGCGCGGTCTCCCGCCCGGACATCAGGACTGGCGGGAGGCGATGCGAAACGAGTACAGCTATATCCACGGGCAGGGGGCGCGCTGGCGGTTCGGTCTCGGCTGCGCCCGGGCAGCAGCGCTGATTCGCCTCCGGACGTTGGTCAGTCGGCCCGCGCCCGGCACGGCAAACAGCTGCGCCTTCGTCTTCGTGGGCATCGCAGCCGCCCTCTGTCTCGCCACCTATGGCCTGATGCACTACCCCGGACTCCGCTCCGACCCCAATACCTGGGCTTCGGTGGCCCTCTTCCTTGTCTTCCTTGCAGGCTACGCACTGATCGCGCTAATCCTCTCGGGCGAAAAGACAGGCCACCCGAGCATCGCCAGCCGGTACGGACTGACCGGTGGCCTCCTCATCGGCGGCGGCTGGTTCGTCATCCTCGCTCCCACACACCTCCTCAAGAGCTGGGTCGCCCTCCCTCTCATGATCGTTATGCTCGGCCCCGGTTGCATTGCGGCTCTCGCCGGACGCTCAGCAAGCGACGCCAGGACGGGCACGCAAGCCGCTCTTTGGAGCGGGATCGTCGGTGGCCTCGCTGCCTTCGTCATCTGGGTCACAGAGACCTACCTGAGAGACGGTCGACCCTACGATCCCGGCCTACTCCGCGACTTCCACCGGAGCGGGACGCACGACCTCGCCACCTATGCGGTCAGCGACAACCTCGGCAGCGGACTCGTCCTGCTGCTCATCATCCCAATCGTCGCCCTTGCCCTCGGCTCGATTACCGCCCGCCTCGGCGCAGGTCCGACCTGCTCGGCAAACGAAGGCAGCCTCAGCTAGCAGCAACGCAATATCGTCCGACTTGCCCGCGGTTCATGTGACATTCCCAAACTGGCGCATGTGAGGTTCTGACATGGAGCAAAGCGTCAAGGGGTGAGGCTCGGTCGATGGGTTGTCCTCTCGGCCTGGAGCAGCGGACGGTCCGGAGCAGCGACGGTGGATCAGACTGACATTCGCGGGTCGGGACCGCATGACTGGGAACCGTCGGGAGCTGCCTCTGTCTAGAGTCGCGGGTCACCCGCTGGGGGTGCCGCATAGAACCGGCGAGGGTTCTCCGTGTGGTCGGACGCATCCGCTGCTCGAGGGCGAGAGGCTGGATCAACTGGTTCAGAGACTCTTGAGTGGTTGGTCAGTCGCGATCGCCCAGACGAACCCGGCGAGCTCGCGCGCGCAGGCAACGACGATCTTCTGCTGCGGCTTGCCGCGGCCGGCCATCCGCTGCCAACGGGAGTAGAGGCGCTGCTGGCAGCGCCAGGCGCGCTCGATCACGACGGCGTCCAGGCCGCGCTGGCGGCGGGCGAGCTCGTAGCCGACCTTCGGCCGTCGGCGCGCGTGCCAGGCCGACTCGACCAGCAGCCGGCGGACGTGGCTGTTGCCGACCTTGGTGATCGAGCCCTGGCGGCGCTTTTCGCCGGAGGAGTGCTCCGAGGGAACGAGCCCGACGAAGGCCATCAACTCCTCCGCGGTGTGGAAGCGGCTGAAGTCGCCGATCTCGGCGACGAGCGCAAGCGCGGTCAGCGTGTCGATGCCGCGCAGACAGCGCAGCCGGGCAACGAGTTCCCGCCAGGGCTCCTGCTCGGCCGTCTCCCGGATCGCCCGCTCCAGCTGCTCGATCCGCGCATCGACGAGATCGAGCGCGTGCAGATAGGTGTCAAAGGTCAGCTGCTCCGCCACGAACTCGAACCGCTGCTCGGACAGCCACTTGCGGCGTGCGACCGTCCACGAACTGGTTGGCAGCAGACGCCCGTGGCGCAGGCAGAACTTCGATAGTCGGTGCCGGTCGCGCATCCGATCGAGACGCGCGTCCTCACGAGCGCGCACCAGATCACGCGCGGCCTCGAGCTCGCGCGAGGGGACATGGATCGGCTCCAGCAGGCCGCCGGCGAGCAGCCGGGCGAGCTTGCGCGCGTCCCGGCGGTCGGTCTTGACCCGATCGCCCGGCCGCTGGGGCACCAACCCCGGCGCCACCACCGCGCAGTCAATCCCCCGCTCGACAAGATGACGGTAGAGGCCGAAGCCGGTCGGGCCGGCCTCGTAGCAGCAGCGCACCACAGGCCAGCGGCGCAGCACCCGCTCCACCGCCTCCTCGTCATAGGGCAGCGTCCGCTCATCCAACAGCTCGTCCGCGCGGACCGCAGCCAAACGGATCGACCTGGCGTGAACGTCCAACCCGACGGTTACCGTCATAGACTCGAACATGGTCGGCGACCTCCGTATGTGGCTCTACCGGGCCACCCCCGGCAACCCACGACAGATGCGCAGGCGCCGACCACTCTCTGCCAACAACCGGACGCCGCGCCCCACGGGGCCGCGGCTCCATCCTGTCTAGTATTCGGCGCGTGAGGATCGCGGTGCTAGCAGCGGTCATCATTCTTTCGGCAGGCGGAGCCGATAGCTCCTCGGCGGCGAAAAGCGGCTGCAGCCCGTCGCAGACAACGGCGACCGTCAAGCTCTTCCTCCAAGCGTTCAACCGAGGAGACCGCAACATCCTCAACAACCGAGTTTGGGGCGGCAGGCTCTACTTCAACTGGTACGCAGTTACCGCTGATCCCGGCTCGCGTGGCGACGCCGAAGCGCGACGCAGAGACACGCTGATGAGCTACTTCGCAGCTCGTCACACGGCTGGCGAACGGCTCGTCCTCACAAAGCTCAAGCTCAACGGCGTGACCGCTGGCGCCTACCGGAACTTCGAGTTCCGTTTGCTGCGAAGCGCCGACGACCTGACGGGCGGCGAAGTGCCGTACGCAGGCAAGGGGGCGTCAAGCTGCGCGACGGGGCGACTCACCACCTGGGCGATGGGAACCGCCAACTAGCCAAGTCCTGCGTCCGGCTCAGGGTGCATCGCGGAACACTCGCGCATGCTGCCGCCCCCGTCGCCCGGCTCGCGGCGTAGGGTGCCGCCGTGGACGAACCGCTGAGCAGTGACGAGGAGATCGCAGCGGCGCATGTCGGGCCGCCCGATGTGCTCGACGCGCCGATCACGTTGGCCGAATACGACCCGGCCTGGCCCCGACTCTTCGAGCGCGAGGCGACCCGCATCCGCGCGGCGCTACGAGACGGAGCGCTGCTGATCGAGCATGTCGGCTCCACCGCCGTGCCGGAACTCGCCGCGAAGCCGCGCATCGACATCGTCCTCGCCGTCGCGGATTCGGGCGCAGAGCCGAGCTACGTGCCTCGGCTGGAGGCCGCCGGTTACGGGCTGCGGATCAGGGAACCGGATTGGCACGAGCATCGGGTTTTCAAGGGACCCGACACGGACGTCAACCTGCACGTCTTCTCTGCCGGCTGTCCAGAGATCGAGCGCATGGTCTGGTTCCGCGATCACCTGCGCACCGACGACGAGGATCGCCTCCTGTACGAGTTGACGAAGCGCACGCTCGCGCAGCGAACGTGGAAGTACACACAGCACTACGCCGACGCCAAGACGACGGTCGTCGAGGAGATCCTGTCGCGAGCCGCTCGCACCCGACCCGGCGTCAAGCGACATTCCTGAACTGGCGTAGATCAGCGTTCGCTCGCCTGAACTGTCTCCGTCTCTAGTCGAAACACGGCGTGCCGCTTTAGCTCCTCGGCGATCGTCGTGTCAGACGAGTCCGGGTCCGCGTCGAAGTACGGACGCGTGACTTTGATTTGGTCGATATAGGCTCGGAGCGCTGGGATTGCCGTCTGCGCGTCTGGCTCGACGACCCTGACTTCTCGGACCGCCCACCTCGACTGAGGGTGACCTCGCCCGCAACCCGTGTATTCCGAACCCAGCTCGACGGCCCGTCCGCCGCAACCAGCCAGCGGTAGCCCGCAGCCTCGATCACATCCACGGGCGTCGAATAGAGACGTCCGGTCGTACGGCCAGGCACCGTCAGGACATATCGGTAGGAAGCTCCAAGGCCGAGCCTCGTCATCAGCCGGAACACGGAGTTGATCAACCGAGCCCCGAGGCTCAGTCGATAGGTCTTCGCCATCTCGCTCTCCCTTCTTCAGCGGCTTCGCGTGCGCTCGAGCTCGCGCTCGATCTCGCTCTCGGAGATGGGCGCGTTCAGACTCGCCGACCATCCGCCGTACGCACGCCAGCCATCCAGGGCAAGGAAGAGCCCCCAGAAAATCGACACCCAGGCAGGCCAGGGGATACTGCCGCCGGTCGAGCGGCCAGTAATCAGCCAGATCAGCCACAACAGGCCATTGACGGCGACGTAGGCGACCAAGTCATGGGCGAACTTCCGCTTGCGCCTCAGACTGGCGATCGCATATTCGCGCGCCTCGTCAACCGGCGCCGCGTTCGCATCCGCTTCGACTGGCTGCTCGTGCTGGGGTGGGGCTGCAACAGCCATCAGAGCACCTCCAAATCGACTTCAGCACCCGCCATAATCGTCCAACCGGAGTCTCTCCGACAGCAGGGCCTGCCCCGATTCTCGACTACCACGAACTACTGACGCCCGCACTCATCGCCGTCGTTCCAGGACAGCCTCAGGGGTCATTTCTGAACGCTCGCGCAGGCGAAGGTCAAGACGCAGGCGGTGTGCGGCTCGGCGCATCGCCGCTGTTGGGTGACGCTAGCATCGTCGCGTGAGCGCCTTGCGTGAGCCGGTGCCGTTCGAGGTGTACGAGGCGGGCGTGTACCTGCACGGTACGAAGGCAGACCTCGCGGTCGGCGATCTGCTGGTCTCGGGGCGCGAATCGAACTTTGAGGCCGGCCGAGTGATGAACTACGTCTACTTCAGCGCAACTCTCGACGCCGCGGTCTGGGGCGCCGAACTCGCCAGCGGTGAGGGCCGCGGGCGCATCTACATCGTCGAGCCGACCGGAGAGCTCGAGGACGACCCGAACGTGACCGACAAGAAGTACCCAGGGAATCCAACACAGTCCTTCCGTAGCCGCGAACCGCTGCGCCTTGTTGGCGAGCTCGTCGACTGGGTCGGCCATTCGCCCGAGAAGCTCGAGGCCATGCGAGCCGCACTCGATGCATTGCAGCGGAACGAGGCGGCGAAGATCGAGGACTAAGCCGCCGCGCGGCCGTCAGGGCCTCGGGCGGCATTCGTGAACACTCGCGCATGCGGCGCTCGGCTACCGCGGGCCCCCGCGCCGAAATCGCAGACCCTCGACCTCGTCCCTTCGCTCCTCGGCGATTTGGGCTTCCCCGCGGTAACCGGGCGCATCCTCAGACGACATTTCTGATCGCTTGCTCAGCCCACGTTCCCGACCCGCTCGGGACCGATGACGACGCCCTCGGCCCAGGGTGGCGATGGTGATTGGGGCACGCCGTTCGCGCCTTCGGCCACGCGTCCCGCACCGGAACGCCGGGAACGGTGCTGGGTCGCGGTGATGCGCCCGGCAGACCATCGCAGCGCGATCAGGGTCATCTCCGAACACCGGCTCAGGCGGCGTGCCACTCTTGGCGTTGCTGTAGGCGGAAGCGCGCGCTCTTACACTGCTGGGCGTGCGGTTGCTCCTGCACGATCCGGTCGCGCACTGGCTCGTTGTCGCGGCGGCCATCGCCACGGTGGTCGGCGAGCTCGTCGCCACCTATCTTGGGCAGGCCCGCGACGGAAGGCGGCCTCGGCTCGCCCGCCTGACGGACTCGCTGCTGCTGTACGTGCGAGGCCGCGGCGCCGCGATGCGACGGGACCGGGGGACGCGACTGGTCGTAGGCCTCGCCGTGTACCTCGGTGTCGCTGCGGCTCTCGCGATTGCGAACGTGTCCGGTCTCCGCGTCTTCGCCAACAACTGGTGGACGCTCGGGCTGGGGATCGCGATCGTCCTCGTCGGGGCCGCGCTTCGCGACTGGTCGATCCTGAGCCTGGGCCGCTACTTCCGCCGCGAGGTGACGATCGAGCCGAGCCAAAGGCTCGTCCGCCGTGGCCCCTATCGCGCGCTGCGCCACCCTTCTTACGCCGGCCTCGTTCTCATCTTCGCCGGTTTCGGGCTCACCTTCGGGAGCTGGGTCGGTGCCGGCGTCGCACTGCTCATCGTCTTTGTCGGGATGCTGCCGCGCATTCGCGTCGAGGAACGCGCGCTCGCGCAAGCGTTCGGAGCCGAGTACGCGGATTACGCAAACTCGACCGCCCGCGTCCTTCCCCACGTCTGGTAGCTGCGCTGTCGGGCATCGCCGGCCGCTAACCGGATAACCGTCGATTCTGCGTCCGCCTCAGGTGAAGCACCCTGAGTTTCTTGGAGCTCTCACTCGCGCACGCCACCGCCTAGCGCGGCGGGTAGAGCTCGACCCAGTTGACCGGATTGCCGGGGTGCCGCCAGGACCGACAGACCATTTCGTGCGCGAGGCGGTTCATCGCGCGTACGAGGTGATCGTCCAGCTGCGGCGAAAGCCGATCGACTCGTACAGCGCGCAAGCGGGCTCGGTGTCACAACCGACGACGGCTCGCCGCATGCCCTCCTCGTGCAGACGCTGCAGGCCGAACGTGCAGACGGCGGCACCGAGGCCGCGGCGACGGAACTCCGCGCGCGTCCCGACCGGCTCGAACAGCCCGACGCCGTTCTCGTCGTCGGGCCAGACCAGCACGTACGAGATGAAGCGTCCGTCCGGTGCTTCGACGACGCAGTCGAGCGAGCCGCGATACGGCCACTCGGCCATGACGTTGCGGTAGCTCGACCCCGTCACGCGTCACGGCTCCCAGACGTCACGTGAATCGCGACACGCTCGGCGAGGTCTTGCGGGTCGACCGTGCGGTACCGGAAGCCGTCCGGCAACGGCGGCGGGGTCGGTGCGTCCGTTACCTCGCGGTGGTTGAAGTGGATCGCGCGGCCGGGCTTCGTGAACCCGTGGCGGGCGGGGACGGCGCGCGCCTCCTCGGCGTCCTCCAACGCGACTGCTTCCTTCGCGTCCGGCTCGTCGAGGACCTGGTCCAGCAAGTGCCAGTGCTCGGGATGGAGATCGTACTCGAGGAGGCCGCGGTCGCCCTTCAGCCACGACCAAGCGACGACGCAATCGCTGCTGTCGCGCCAGAGCCGGAACGTCCACTCCAGCTCGCGCCCCTCGTGCTGGCGCAGCCCCCACGCAATGTCGCCGACGTGCCACGGCGCGCGTGGGCCGAGCAGCCGCCGCTGCTCGACAGCGAGCTGTTTCATCCCTGCGATGATCTCCGGCGCAAGTCGCACGTATGACGAGTTAGAAGTCGGTGCGGTCTATCGAACCCGCTTCGAGCGGACGGTACTGGAGGCCGACAACGTGTGGTTCACCCTGCTGACGATGGACACGAACCCGATCCACTTCGACTTACCCGCGGTCGGGCGACATTCCCGAACTGTGGGCAACCCAGCCCCGATCTACCCGACGACTCGCGCTGCCAGCGACCGCTTGTTTCCCGGGCGGGTCATACTCCTACGCCTAACGACGCAGCCCAGTATCTCTCCACAGGAGATGAGCGGCGAAACCGATTCCGACCAAGAGCTGCCGACAACAACACGATCAGTAGCGGAATCTCGGCGGTTCGCTCGGCCTTGCCGGCGGTGGGGGCCACCCCTGTGGGCGGCCCCCAGCCTGTGTGGTGTTTAGCCGTTCAGGTTGACCTGGACGGAGAAGAGGCGGCGGGTGGAGATGCCGCCGAGGATGTTCTCGCCCGACTTGCGTGCGCGGGCGAAGATCGCGATCAGCTGCTGTTTCGAGCTGACCGGGAAACCGGCGAGCATGCGGAAGTCGAGCTCCGCCCAGCCGTCGCTGTTGGTCTGCCGCTCGGACGGGATGGTCAGCTGGTTGAACGGCACAGCCGTCGCGTAGACGAGCGCACCCTGGACCGAGCGTCCGCCGCAAGCGGAGACGTGGTAGCGGACGATCAACTGGTTCGTTCCCCGGTTGACCGCGGTCGGGTTGGTCTGCTGGGCGTCGATCAGCAGCCGGGCCGGCGACCCGATATTGGCGATGTTGACCGCACCGTTGCCACCCGGACAGCCGGCCGCGGTTGTGGGCGGCGGTGGCAGGGGCCTGGTCGCCGCGGAGATCACGGCGGTCGGGGTGGACGTTGCGGAGTTGGTGCCGGCCGAGTTCTTCGCGTCCACCCTGAACCGGATCGTGTTCCCGACATCGTTCGACTTCAGCACGTAGCCGTTCTTGTTGTTGGCGCCGCTGATGTTCGAACAGCTTCCACCGGTCTTGTCGCAGCGCATCCAGAAGTCGTTGTAGTCGCTCGGGTTGCCAGTCCATTTGCCCCGGTCGCCGCTGAGCGTCTTGCCCTCTTGCGGCGTGCCCGAGATCGTCGGCGGGGACGTGTTGTGCGGCAAAGGGCTGCCCGCGGCGATGACGACCGCGGTCTGGTCGGACGACAAGAAGGTGCTGCCGTCTGCGTTCATCGCCTCCACCTTGAACCGAAGCGTCTGACCGACGTCGGCCGACGTGACCGTGTAGGTCTTCGACGTAGCTCCGCTGATGTTCGAGCAGCTATTCCCACTCTTGCTGCAGCGCGTCCAGAAGTAGTTGAAGCTGGTCGCATTCGTCCAGGCACCGTCGCTCGCGGTCAGCTTTTCGCCCGCCTGCGGCGTCCCCGAGATCGACGGCGTCGAGGTGTTCACCGGCTTGTCCGAGCTCGCCGCCGCGCCGGCGCCGGCGAGGACGCCGAGGCCGATCACGAGCGCGAGGGTCGTGCCCATGCCGATGAGCGCTCCGAAGAGCGTCCAGCGTTTCTTGATCGAACGTGACATTTTCACTCCTTCCCTCGAAGCCGGAGGGCGGCCCCCTTGCGGCCGGGCCCCCCGGCCGTGGGGTTATTAGCCGTGCAGGTTGACCTTGACGGAGAAGAGGCGGCGGGTGGAGATGCCGCCGAGGATGTTCTCGCCCGACTTGCGTGCCCGGGCGAAGATCGCGATCAGCTGCTGCTTCGAGCTGACCGGGAAACCGGCGAGCATGCGGAAGTCGAGCTCCGCCCAGCCGTCGCTGTTGGTCTGCTGCTCGGGCGGGATCGTCAGCTGGTTGAAGGGCACGGCGGTCGCGTAGACCAGAGCGCCCTGCACCGAGCGTCCCTTGCAGGCGGAGACGTGGTAGCGGACGACCAGCTGATTCGTTCCGCTGTTGACGACCGACGGATTGGTCTGCTGCGTGTCGATCAGCAACAGCGCCGGCGATCCGAGATCGGCGATGTTGACCGCACCGCTGCCGCTCGGGCAGCCGGTCGCGGGCGTAGTCGGGGGCGGCGCAGTCTTGTTCGCCGCGACGACCACGGCCGTCGGCACCGACGTCGCAGTCGTGCTGCCGTCCGCGTTCTTCGCGTCCACCCTGAACCGGAGCGTGTTCCCGACATCGTTCGACTTCAGCGTGTACTTCAGCGAGTTCGCCCCGCTGATCTTCGAGCAACTACCCCCGGTCTTGTCACAGCGCAACCAAAAATCGTTGAAGTCGGACGGCTTACCGCTCCACCTACCCTCATCGCCAGTAAGCGTCTCGCCCGCCTGCGGCGTCCCCGAGATCAACGGCGGCGAGGTACTCACCGGCTTCACCGAACTCGCCGCCACCCCAGCCCCAGCGAGAACACCAAGACCAACCACGAACGCAAGCGTCGTACCTGCGCCGATCAGCGCTCCAACCAGCGCCCAGCGTTTCTTGCTCGAACGTGACATATGTTCTGCTCCTTTTCTTGGTCGTTCAGTTCCATGTTCCGACCGGCCCCAAGCGGGTGATCAGGTACGAGTGCTCTCCCATGCCTCATCTCGGCGGCCGCGACGCCTGCGTCGTCCAGCCATCCATCGACGGCGTCGTAGCCGCGCAGGACGGCGTGATCGGACTCGCCCTCGACGCGGACATCATCCTCCCGCCGCTCGTCGAAGCGAGATCCGCTCGGAGCCGAAGACGGCGGCACGACGATTGGCCTCTTCATCCTGATCCTCCCTGAGCACATCGGGGTCAACAGCCCGCCCAATAGTTAGGCGAAAAGCCACACCACCCGATTGCTACGGATAGATCATCACGAGCTTCGACTGTCTACGACGCTCGGATGCGCTGCGAGTCCGAAACATAATCGGCTCGCTTCCAGGCAGCATAGCAGCTGATTGCGGCTTACTTCGAGCGATGACAGGAACAGCACTAGCCCCTCCCCCCGCGTGCCTGATCGCGATACGAGGCAGGACGCTTCGTGGACGATCTCGGTGATCAGTTCGAGCGCGTGCTCGTGACTCCGCCTACATCAAGGGGGCGGCCAAACGCGGCATCTTCGCCTGCATCGCTGACGCCGCTCCCGAGGAACTCCAGAGCGCGATCGACATCACCCTCCAACGGTTCACCAAGTACCACAACCTACAAGGCGCGTTCGCCCGCCGAGCCGTGATCGAGCAGGCGGGCGACGCAGCCGCGATTGAAGATCAGAGCAGCAGCCCCATCTCGAGGGCGTCCCAGAGCTCCCCGTTCGCGCGCCGGAAATGCTTGACGCGGCGACCCTCCTCGACGAAGCCGAACTTGCCGTAGAGCGCGATAGCAGCGGCGTTGTGCACGAAGACGGCGAGGCTCAGCTTGTGCAGGCCGCGCTCGCGCGCCCACTCGATCGCCGCAGCGAGGAGCGCCGACCCGACGCCGCGACCGCGCCACTCGCGCCCCACCGCCATCCCGATCTCGCCGAACCCGAACCGGCTCTGCTCGACGTGCAGCGAGCCGATGATCTCGGCCCCCGCAACCGCGACGAGAGTCCCGTCGAGCGCCCAGGTTGCCGCCCGCGCTTCGACGTCAACGGGCGGCTCCGTCGCGATTCGATCGCGCTCCTCGGCGACGGCGGCGAACAGGACCGCGAGCGGGAGGCGGTCCTCGTCACGCGCCGGACGGATTTCGAATGATGCGTCGGCCACCCACGAATCTTGCACACGTCGGAGCGCTACTATGGACTCTCATCAGCGGTCAGGCGTCATTCGCGAACGCTCGCGCACGGCCGATGCATCGCTTACGCGAGCGGCTTCTCCATCCAATAGCGGGTGAAGACGCTGGAGGTGAACGGAGGAACCTCGAGGTAGCCAACCGATCGAAACAGCCGGAGCGCTTCAGGCTGTTGATCGCCGGTGGTCAGACGGACGCGCTGGTAGCCAAGCCGCCGCGCATGCGCCTCCAGCTCCGTCAGCAATGCACGCCCAATTCCACGGCCTCGCACGACCCGTCGAGGAAGATCCGTCTGATCTCTGCCGTTTCCCGGTCGACACCTTGCAGGCCGCCACACCCGACGGGACGCCCGACCAGGTACGCGACGACCCAAGTGCCGGTTGGCGGCGCGAAGTCTGACGGTTCGGCGCTTGCTGCCCGGCCGGGCTCCCAGCCGGGGTAGCGCGAGGCGATCTCGGCGAAGAACGCCCGTTGGAGCATGAGCGACGTAGGGGAATCGGCCGGCTCGACCGCGCAGGATCAATTCGGCAACGCCACCCACCGCCGGAACAGTTTGCACACCCGCGCGCGCTCGCGCCGATACGCCGACACGCATATGCGTCACGGCGACCGTGCGATGCGTATGGTCTGGGCATCGGGTCGGTCACGCTCGACCCCGGATCCGAGGAGGCGCGATGCCCACTGTAATCGCCTACCACGACGTGAAGGACAAGGATCACTGGCTCGCCTCGCCAAAGCGTGAGGAGTTCTTCGGCCCGCTCGGTGTCACCAACATCCGGAAGTTCGTCGATCCGGAGAATCCGACGCGGGTCGGGTTGATGATGGACATTGCCGACATGGACGCTGTCATGGCCGCGATGGAGAGTCAGGAGGCTGCCGACGCGATGGCGCATGACGGTGTCCTCCCCGAGACGCTGGTGATGCTCGTCGAGGCGTAACCACCCCCGCTGTGAGCCTCGGGTCCGCGAAGGAGTGGTGCGGGCCCTGGTCGCTTGATGACCGTCCGACAGAACGACGCGCTGCCTGTGATTCGGCCGTTCGCCGCTGCCGACGAGGACGCGGTGGTCGCACTGTGGGAGGCAGCCGGTCTGACACGCGCGTGGAACGATCCACGCAAGGACATCGCACGCAAGCTCCGCATCCAACCCGAGTGGTTCCTGGTCGCGACGATCGGCACGGAGATCATCGGCACTGTGATGGCCGGCTACGACGGGCACCGCGGTTGGGTGAACTACCTTGCCGTACGCACCGACCGAACGACGCTCAGGCGTCGGTCGGGCTCTCATGGCCGAGGTCGAACGCGTGCTTCGCGAGGCAGGCTGCCCGAAGATCAACCTCCAGATTCGAGCGACGAACCGCGCCGCAGCGGGCTTCTACGAGGCGCTTGGCTATACGGCCGACGATGTGATCAGCCTCGGCCACCGGCTGGAACACGACGCGCCGCACTGAGTGGCTGCGTGAGGGCGGATCGCGGGAGCCACTCCGCCCCTATCGCACCCGCCGTAGGAACGCGGCCTTCGGGGCCGAAAACCGCTTCGTGGGCGCAGCTATCGCCACGTTTCGGCTACTCGCGGACGCCGTTTCCACGGCGCAGAGCTTCGTCGTCGTCTTCGTCGGCGTCTACGTGCTCGTCATCCTGGCGTACGTGATCACGTCGTTCATCAGGCTGCCCTACTCGTTCAACCCCGTCCAGCGGTTCCTGTACGACGTCTGCGAGCCGTATCTGCGGATCTTCCGGCGGATCCTGCCGTCGTTCGGCCCGATCGACCTGTCGCCGATGGTCGGCGTGCTCGTGCTCGTCGGGCTGGAGCAGATCGTCGTCAGGCTGCTGGGGACCCTGCACTGAGAAAGGGAGGAGTCATGTCGTACACACCCGTTGAGATCCGCCATGTGAAGCTGAGACGCGGCATCTTCGGCTACGGGCGGAGGCACGTGGACCGCCTGCTCGAGGAGATCACCGAGAGCTTCGAGACGGTCTGGCGCGAGCGTGCCGACCACTCGGACCGGGTCGAGCTGCTCGAGAACGAGCTCAAGCGCCACCGCGAGCTCGAGGGCCTGCTGCGCACCACGCTCGTCTCCGCCGAGCGCGCCGCGCACGAGCTGAAAGACCAGGCCAAGCGAGAGGCGGAATCGATCGTCTCCGAGGCGCGGGCCGAGGCCCGGACGATCACCCGGGCGGCCCGCAGCGATCGCGAGCTGCTCTCCGCGGAGGCCCGGCGCATGCGTCTGCTGCTGCACGCCGCGCTCGACGCGCTCGACGAGGCCGACGACGGCGACGAGCAGCAGGTGCACGGAGACGACTCGGAGGAGGCGCCCGCGCGGCAGACGAAAGCGGCCTAGAAGCGCGACCTATACTTGGGGCGGAATGGCGCAGCAGACCACACGCCTCCGCCTTCGGGTATCGCCTGGGGCAGCCCGGACCGAGATCGCCGGACGCTACGGCGACTCGTGGAAAGTCCGTGTGAACGCCGCGCCCGAGCGGGGCCGGGCGAACGACGCCGTCGTCGAGCTCCTCGCGGAGCGCCTCGGCGTCCCGCGCGCGTCGGTCACGCTCGTCTCCGGCCATGGCGCACGCGACAAGGTGGTCGAGTTGCAGGGACTCGGCCGCGCCGAAGCCGAGCGCCGGCTGGACGGCCGTAGGCTTGACAGAGGCCGCCAAAGAGCGGATGCGGAGGTGCCGGCTTTGCCGGCGCCAGAGCGGGAGCGGAAGCGGAAGCGATGAGCATCGACACGAAGCTCATGCGGAAGCGGCTGATGGAGGAACGGCAGCGCGTCGTCGACGCGCTCGAGAACATCCGCACCGAAAACCCGGGCTCGCTCGGCGAGGAAACCGAGGAGCCGACCTTCCAGAACAACCACCTCGGCGACGTCGCCACCGCAACCTTCGACCGGGAGATGGCCAGCACGCTCGAGGAGAACTCCACGCACGTGCTCGAGGAGATCGACACCGCCCTCGCCCGGATCGACGAAGGCACGTACGGCGTGTGCGAACGCTGCGGCAAGCCGATCGACGAGGAACGACTCGAGGCGCTTCCATGGGCGACCCTCTGCATCGACGACAAGCGAAAGCAGGAACGGGGCTGATCGAGCCCGCCCGGAAGCAGGAGTTCCGGCCAGGGTCACGCACCGACGGCCTGGCGCCGATCTCGGTCGCAGCCCGTTCGCTGGCTGCGCAGCGCGCACACTGGCTCAGCCTGGGAGCAGTTGCACTGGCAGCAGTCTTTGCCGACCAGTTCACGAAGCACGTGGTCGCGACCAAGGTGCTGCTCGACGACGAGGTATCGGTCTTCGGGCCGTTCTCGATCCACCACGTCCAGAACTCGGGCATCGCCTTCGGCCTCTTCGCCAGCGCGACGCCGATCGTGATCGTGCTGACGCTGGTTGCGGTCGCCTGGATGCTCGGCTACTTCGCTCGCTCCGGTGCTCGTCACCCGCTGCTACCCGTCGCCGTCGGGCTCCTCATCGGCGGCAGCGTCTCGAACCTCGCCGACCGCGTTCGCTCAGGACACGTCACCGATTTCCTCGATCTCCGCTACTGGCCTGCCTTTAACCTCGCCGACAGCTTCATCGTGATCGGCGTCGCCGTCCTGCTCGGCGCCCTCGTCGCGGCGGATCGCGCGCCGCGCCGGTCGCGTGTCGGGGAAGCCGCAAGCCGTCCCTGAGTCCGCGGCGGGAGAGCGGCTCGACCGCTATCTCGCCGGCCTCCCTGACGTCGGGTCGCGGGCAGGGGCAGAGCGCCTGCTCAGCGCCGGGGCGGTCCTGATCGACGGCGTCGCACGGCCGAAGAGCCACCGCCTCGCCGGCGGCGAGCGGCTCGAGCTCGACACGAGCATGCTGACCGCGACGCCGCTCGCTCCGGAGTCGCTCGATGTTCGCATCGCCTACGAGGACGAACACCTCTTCGTCGTCGACAAGCCCGCCGGCCTGGTCGTGCACCCCGGGGCCGGTCACGCCCACGGCACACTGGTCCAGGGGCTTCTCGCGCGCGGCCTCGCCGGCGGCGACCCCGGCCGCCCGGGGATCGTTCACCGCCTCGACCGCGACACCTCGGGGCTGCTGGTGGTCGCGCGGACACAGGAGGCCTACGGCCGCCTTCAGGCGCTCGTCCGGCGGCGCGCCCTCGAGCGCGAGTATCTGGCCCTCGTCCGTGGCCGCCCGCGCTCGCGAAGCGGCCGGATCGAGGCGCCGATCGGACGCGACCGCCGCGATGCAACACGGATGTCGCTCGACACCCGCTCGGCGAAGGAGGCGATCACCCGCTTCGAGGTGATCGAGCTGCTGCCCGAACATGCGCTCCTTCGAGTCTCGCTCGAGACGGGCCGAACACACCAGATCCGAGTCCACCTCGCCGCAATCGGTCTGCCGGTCGCCGGCGACCCGACCTACGGCGTCTCCGAGCCGGGCCTCGACCGCCAGTTCCTCCACGCCGCACGGCTCGCGTTTCCCCACCCGGTGACGGGTGCCCGCGTGGAGGCGACGTCTCCCTTGCCGGCCGACCTCCAAGCAGTCCTCGACACCGCGCGGACGTGAAGGCGTTCGCAGCCTTCCGGAGGCGCCGGCAGCCGCTCGTCGAAGAGTTCGTCGAGACGGAGTGTGGCCCGGATGCGGATGACCGCTACCCGGCACTCGATCGTCGACTCTGCGCCGCGAGAGGCCGAAGTCACCGTACCGCTTTCGGGCCGCTAGCATGTGAGTCCGTTCTGTTCCACCGACCCGGCGACCACGCCTGGGCGGCGGTGCCGGTGCCCTCGTGGTCTTCGACTGCTGGTGCCGGTTCCGCACGGGCCCGCCGGAGTAGCGAAATCAACCGAAAGGGGAGAACCGTGGCTGTTGTTTCCATGCGCGAGCTCCTGGAGGCCGGGGTTCACTTCGGTCACCAGACCCGCCGCTGGAACCCGAAGATGCGCAGGTTCATCTTCACCGAGCGTGGGGGTATCTACATCATCGACCTCCAGCAGACCTCGGCGTTGCTCGACGAGGCGTACGAGTTCGTCCGGAATCTGGCCGAGCGGGGCGGCTCCGTGCTGTTCGTGGGCACGAAGAAGCAGGCGCAGGAGGCTGTCGAAGAACAGGCGAAGCGCGTCGGCATGCCGTTCGTCAGCAACCGCTGGCTCGGAGGCCTGCTCACCAACTGGCGGACGATCTCCGACCGGATCGACCGGCTGCACGACCTGCGCCGCCTCCGCGACGAGGAGCAGCTCGAGCTGCTCCCGCCCAAGGAGCGCATCGCCATGCTCGGCGAGCTGGAGAAGCTCGAGGCCAACCTCGGCGGAGTCGCAGACATGAAGCGCCAGCCGGACGCGATGTTCGTGCTCGACCTCCGCAAGGAGGCGCTCGCCGTGCGCGAAGCGCGGCGTCTCGGAATGCCGATCGTCGCCCTGGTCGACACGAACTGCGACCCGGACGAGGCCGACTTCGTCATCCCCGGCAACGACGACGCGATCCGCTCGTGCAGCCTGATCGTGCGCGCGATCGCCGACGGGATCGCGCAGGGCAAGGCGAAGGTGAGCCCGGCGGAGATGGCCGAGCCCGCAACGTCCGAGGCGGCGTCCGCCACGGTCGACCCGGCCACGGAGACGCCGGAGCCCGTCGAGGAGCCCGCAGCCGCTACGGCGGAGCCCGCAGCCGCTCCGGCGGAGCCTGCACCACCACCCGCCGAGGAACCCGCACCCGCCGCAACCGAGCCCGCACCCGCCGCGGAGGAGCCACCGAGTGCCCAGACCGGAGAGGTGGAGGCCTGATGGCCGCGATCGCAGCCGGCCTCGTCAAGGAGCTCCGCGACCAGACCGGCGCCGGGATGATGGAGTGCAAGCGCGCCCTCGAGGAGACGGGCGGCGACGTCGATGCAGCGGTCAAGCTGCTGCGCGAGAAAGGCATCGCCCAGGCGGCAAAGCGCTCGGGGCGGGAGACGACCGAGGGGAAGGTCGCGATCGACTTCAGCGAGACGCAGGCGGCGATGGTCGCCGTCGGCTGTGAGACCGAGCCGGTCTCGAACAACGAGGAGTTCATCGTCTTCGTCCAGCGCGTTCTCGACGCCGTCACCCGGCACGGACCCGACGGGGCCGCGGAGCTCGAAGACGAGCGGGTCGCTCTGACAGCCAAGCTGGGTGAGAACATCGTCGTCCGAGACGCCGTCCGCTTCGAAGGCGAGGAGGACGACGTCCTCTCGGGCTACGTTCACCCGCCGGCGAACAAGATCGGCGTTCTGGTCCACGGCCGGGGCAACCCGGACATCGCCAGGCCGCTCGCGATGCACATCTCGTTTGCCGCTCCGGTCTACCTCGCGCGCGCCGATGTCCCGCAGGCGGAGGTGAACGCCGAGCGCGACATCCTCGCCAGGCAGCCGGATGTCGCCGAGAAGCCCGAGGAGGTGCGCGGCAAGATTCTCGACGGCCGGATCCAGAAGTGGCTCGGCGAGATGGTTCTCGAGGACCAGGAGTGGATCCACGAGTCCGGCAAGAAGGTCGGGGCGGTGCTGAAGGAGGCCGGCTTCGAGGTGATTGAGTTTCGCCGGTTCGCCCTGTCAGAGTAGGCGCGTGGCGAGCGCGACGAGCCCCCTCTCGCAGAGCCCGGCGGCGTTTCGCCGGGTGCTGCTCAAGCTCTCCGGTGAGGCGCTGATGGGCGATCAGCCCTACGGCGTCGATCCCGAGCGGATCGAGTCGCTGGCGAGTGAGATCGCCGAGGTGCACGCGCACGGTCTGGAGATCGCTCTCGTGATCGGGGCGGGCAACATCGTGCGGGGGATGGAGGCGGCCGCGGCCGGGATGGACCGGGCCACGGCCGACTACGCCGGCATGCTGGCGACGGTTCTGAACTCGCTCACCGTCCAGGATGCGCTCGAGCGCCACCAGGCCCAGACGCGCGTCCTGTCGGCGATCACGGTCGCCGAGGTGGCTGAGCCGTACATTCGCCGGCGGGCGATCCGCCATCTCGAGAAAGGGCGGATCGTGATCTTCGCGGCGGGGACGGGCAATCCGTTCTTCACGACCGACACCGCAGCCGCGCTGCGAGCCCTCGAGATCGGGGCCCAAGCGATCTTGATGGCGAAGAACGGAGTGGAAGGCGTCTACGACGGCGACCCGCGAGTCGATCCGAAGGCGGAGTTCCTGCCCGAGCTGACTCACCTCCAGGCGATCGAGCGGGGCCTCAAGGTGATGGACACGACCGCCCTCTCGCTCTGCATGGACAACCACGTGCCGATCCACGTCTTCGAGCTGGCCGCCGGCAACATCAGCCGGATCGTTGCCGGGGAGCGCGTGGGAACACTCATCTCCACTGCAGCGGCTGGAAACGTCGCCGGCAAAGCCGGCGACGCCCGGCCGGAAGACCAAGGGGGAGCAACCGATGATCGATGACCTGATCCTGGACGCCGGCCGACGGATGGACAAGTCGGTCGAGACGACGCAGCACGAGTTCAACAGCATCCGCACCGGCCGCGCATCGGCCGCACTGCTCGACCACGTGCAGGTCGACTACTACGGGACACCGACGCCGCTCAACCAGCTCTCGACGATCAACGTCCCCGAACCGCGCATGCTGACCGTCCAGCCGTTCGACCCGGGCTCGCTGAAGGCGATCGAGAAGGCGATCATGGAATCGGATCTCGGGTTGACGCCGTCAAACGACGGCAAGCTGATCCGCCTCCCGATCCCGCAGCTGACCGAGGAGCGTCGCAAGGATCTCGTCAAGGTCGTCCGTCAACGGGCGGAGGACGGGCGAGTTGCGGTTCGCAACGTCCGCCGCGACCTGATGCACCACCTGAAGGAGCTCGTGCACAAGGGCGAGGTCGGCGATGACGAGGAGCGCCGTGCCGAGGAGCACGCGCAGAAGCTGACCGATGAGCACGTGCACAAGATCGACGAGCTTCTGAAGCGCAAGGAAGCCGAGATCCTCGAGGTCTAGGCCGCGGAAATGCTGCGCATTTTCCGCGGAGATAGGTTCCTTGCACGCCGATGAGCCTGCTGACGAGAATCAAGAGCCTCCGCAGCTTCAGGATCGTCGAGCCGGAGCTGCCCGAGGTCGCCCGGTCGGTGGCGATCATCATGGACGGCAACTCGCGCTGGGCACGGCGGAGGCGACTGCCGACCGCGGCCGGGCACAGAGCCGGGACACGTGCGCTCCGGCGCACGGTCGAAGCCGCGATCGACCTCGGTGTCGAGACGCTCTCGGTCTTCGCGTTCTCGACCGAGAACTGGTCACGGCCCCCCGAGGAGGTCGAGCTGCTGATGGAGATCTTCGCGGAGACGATCGAGCGCGAGCTACCCGATCTCGTCAGCCAGGGCGTCCGTGTCCGTTTCATGGGCCGCCGCGACAGAGCTCCCGACGAGTTGCGCGAGCGGATGGCCGCTCTCGAGGAGGAGACGTTGCACAACGAGCGGCTCAATCTCTGGATCGCGTTCGACTACGGGGGCCGAGACGAGATCGTCCAGGCGGCCCGCAAGCTGGTCGAGTCCGGGATCGACCCGCGCGAGGTCGACGAGAACGCGCTCGCCGCCCACCTGTACGCACCGGACTGGCCGGATCTCGACCTGCTGATCCGAACCTCCGGCGAGCTTCGCGTCTCCAACTTCGTGCTCTGGCAGCTCGCGTACTCGGAGCTCGTGTTCGTCGAGACGCTGTGGCCCGACTTCGGCGCCGCCGACCTTCGCGAGGCGCTCTCCGCGTACGCGCAGCGGCGCCGCCGCTTCGGCGGGCGCTGAGGTGTCGAATCTCGCCTCGCGGATCCTGGTCGGCGCCGCGGGTCTGCCGCTCGTCCTCGGGATCGTCTGGCTCGGCGGCTGGTGGCTCTTCGTCCTCGCGACCGTGATCGGGGTGCTCGCCCTGCACGAGTACTACGAGATGACTCGCCCGCTGCGACCGATCACGATCGCCGGCTACGTCGGTCTCGTCCTGACACTGCTGGCGGCGCAGGCGGGAGGATTCGCCTGGATCCCCGGAGGGCTGTTCGCAACGCTGGCGCTCGCGTTCCTGCTCAAAGGCCTGGCAGACACGAGGCAGTCGGCGACGGTTTCGGTAGGGGGAACCGTCCTCGGCGTGACCTGGATCGGGCTGGGGTTGGCCTCGATCGTGCTCCTCCGTGACCTGCCCGAGCACGGCCGGGTAGCGGCCTTCACCGTGCTGATCGCGGTCTGGGCGGGCGATACGCTCGCCTTCTTCGTCGGCCGGCTGATCGGCAGGCACAAGCTGGCGCCGACGATCTCGCCCGGGAAGACCTGGGAGGGGCTCGTCGCGGGCACTGCGGCGACGGTCTTCGTTGCCTTCGTCGCGCTCTACGACGACCGCAGGGAGTTCCTCTCGATCGGGCAGGCCGTCCTGCTCGGGCTCGCACTCGCAGTCGCGGCGCCCCTCGGCGACCTCTTCGAGTCGCTGCTCAAGCGCGACATGGGCGTCAAGGACAGCGGCCGGCTACTGGGCGGGCACGGCGGCGTCCTCGACCGGATCGACGCCCAGCTGTTCGCCGCGATCGCGGCGCTCTACGTGATCCTCGCCTTCGACAAGGTGTAGACAGTTCCGGCCGCGGCCGGAAAGGGCGCCGTTCTTCAGGTGTACCCAGCCTCCTCCCCGCAGCGATCGTAACGGGAGAATCCACACGAAGGGCAAACGCGAACGTCTCGTAAGAGTGACGTTTTCCGGCCCCGGTCATACTGTCTCGGTGCGCAGACGCGTCGCCCTCATCGGCGCCACCGGCTCGATCGGCAGGCAGGCGGTCGAGATCATCGACGCCCATCCCGAGCTCGAGCTGGTCGCGGCCGCCTCGGGGTCGACGGCGATCGACGGCCTCGCGCCGCTCACCCAGGTCGGCGGCGACCTGACCGCGCTGCTCGACCGTGCGGAGCCCGATGTCGTCCTCAACGCGGTCGTCGGCTTCGCCGGCCTGCCGGTGACGCTCTGGGCACTCGAGCGCGGCGTCGATCTCGCACTGGCGAACAAGGAGAGCCTCGTCGCGGCGGGCGAGCTGGCGCTGGCGGCGCGCTCGCGGGGCGGAGGCCGCCTCCTGCCGGTCGACAGCGAGCACAGCGCTGCCTTCCAGTGCCTCGACGGCCGCGCGCCGGAGCAGGTCGACTCGATCGTCCTGACCGCCTCCGGCGGGCCGTTCAGAGGCCGCGTGCGCGAGGAGCTCGAGGACGTCACGCCGGAGGACGCGCTCGCCCACCCGACCTGGAGCATGGGGCCGAAGATCACGATCGACTCGGCGACGCTCGCCAACAAGGGACTCGAGCTGATCGAGGCGCATTTCCTGTTCGACCTTCCGTACGAGCGGATCGAGGTCGTCGTCCACCCGACCTCCGTCGTGCACGCGCTCGTCCGCTTCCGCGACGGCGCCGCGCTCGCTCACCTCGGCTACCCCGACATGCGGGTGCCGATCTCCTACGCACTCACCTATCCCGAGCGCTCGGCGACCCCGGTTCCGGCCCTCGATCTGACCGCGGGCCTGACGCTCGAGTTCCACGCCCCCGATCTCGAGACGTTCCCGCTGCTCGCGCACGCCCGCTGGGCCGGCGAGCGCGGAGGCACCTATCCGTGCGCCTTCAACGCCGCGAACGAGGCCGCCGTCGCCGCGTTCCTGGACGGCAGGCTCTCATTCCTCGGGATTTCGGAAGTGGTCGAGGAAACGCTCGCCGCGGTGGACGGCGCGCCGGCTCGGGACCTCGAAGACCTCCGTGAGGCCGACGCGGAAGCGCGCCGCCTGACCGAGAGACGGGCGGCTGCGGCTTGAACGCTCGACTCCGTCATCCGGTGATCGGCCGATGAGCGTCTTCGTCGCGATCCTCGGGCTCGGGTTCCTGATCTTCGTTCACGAGCTCGGGCATTTCCTGACCGCTCGGGCCGTCGGCATGCGACCGCGGCGCTTCTACATCGGCTTCCCCCCGGCTGTCGCCAAGGTGCGCCGCAACGGCATCGAGTACGGCCTTGGGGCGATCCCGCTCGGCGGCTACGTGAAAATTCCCGGGATGCACCGGCCGGCATCGTCGGATGTCGACGCTGCATTTCGCCCGGCCGCTCCGGGAGGCCCCGCAGCTCGTCGGGCCGGTCGAGCGTGTCAAGCGGCACCTCGCTACGGACGACCTCGCAGCAGCGCGGGCCGAGCTGCCCGCACTGGAGGCGGCGGTCGAGCGCGCCTCGCTGAGCGGTGACGCACTGCGTGCCGCAGAACGAGGGCTCCAGGAGATCGGCGACGGCCTCAGCGACGACGCCTACTGGCAGCAGCGAACCTGGAAGCGCGTCGCGGTGATCCTCGCCGGCCCGGCCACGAACTTCGTGTTCGCGCTCGTCCTGTTCGCAGGCCTCTTCCTCGTCGGCGGCGGAAAGGCGACGAGCACCGTCGACAAGGTGCTGTCCGGACGGCCGGCGGCCGCGATCGGCCTCATGCCCGGGGACGAGGTCGTCGCCGTGAATCAGGTGATCGTCGGCCCGCGCGACATCGCCCGCGAGATCTCCTCGTCGGCCGGCAAGCCTGTGACGCTCGTCGTCCGCCGCGGAGACGGAGTGGTGAACCTCGGCCCGGTGCGCCCGAAGCTGATCGACGGGGCGTACCGCCTCGGTTTCGTCCTCCGCGGCGAGGATCTCGGCGTCGGTGCCTCGGCGTGGCAGGCAGTCCGTTTGACCGGCACCGTGACGCGGGAGCTCGGCAATGCCCTCGTCCGGCTCGTTCACGGGCAGGGCCGTAAGGACATCTCGAGCCCCGTCGGGATCGTCCAGGGCTCCTCCGACGCCCTCAAGGAGGGCGCCCAGACGTACCTGTGGGTACTCGGGCTGATCAGCCTCTCGCTCGCCCTGATGAACCTCCTGCCGCTGCTTCCCCTCGACGGCGGCCATATCGCGTTTTCGATCGTCGAGGGGCTGCGCGGACGCGCGGTCGGCCGCGAGATCTACGAGCGCGTTTCCGTGGTCGGGATCGCGCTGGTCCTTCTGCTGTTTTTCATCGGCATCTCGAACGACATCGGCCGCCTCGGGGGCGGATAGTCCTCGAACGAGGCGGTTGGGAGCGGAGGCTACACTCCGCGTCGATGGCCAGCACACGCCAGATCACGGTCGGCGGAGTCACGATTGGAGGGGGCGCTCCCGTCGTCGTGCAGTCGATGACGCTGACGAAGACGCACGACGTCGAGGCGACCACGGCCCAGATCGCTGCGCTCGCCTCCGCCGGGTGCGAGGTCGTTCGCGTCGCGGTCCCGAAGACGGAGGACGCCGAGGCGCTGCCACGGATCGTCCGCTTCTCGCCGATCCCGGTGATCGCCGACATTCACTTCAACGCCTCGTTGGCGCTGAAGGCGATCGAGGGCGGAGTCGCCGCGGTCCGGATCAATCCGGGCAACATCGGCGGGCCCGACAAGGTCGAGCTCGTCGTCAAGGCGGCGAAGAAGGCGGGCATCCCGATGCGGATCGGCGCGAACTCCGGCTCGCTGCCTCGCCACCTCGATCACGTCGCCCAGCGCGACCAGGCGGAGGCACTCGTCGCCGCCGCGATCGAGGAGGTGGAGCTGCTCGAGAAGCTCGACTTCCACGACTTCAAGATCTCGGTCAAGTCGAGCCACGTGCCGACGATGATCCGCGCGTACCGGATGCTCTCGGCCAAGGTGCCGTACCCGCTCCATCTCGGCGTCACCGAGGCAGGGACGCCGTTTTCGGGATCGATCAAGAGCGCCGTCGGCATGGGCGCGCTGCTCGTCGACGGAATCGGCGACACGATCCGGGTGTCGCTCACCGCCGACCCGGTCGAGGAGGTCAAGACCGCTTTCGAGATCCTCAAGTCGCTCGGCCTGCGGGAGCGCGGCCCGATCATGATCGCCTGCCCCTCCTGCGGGCGCGACAACGTCGGCGTCCAGACGCTCGCCGAAGAGGTCGAGCAGCGGCTCGCCGCCTACGCCGAGCACTTCGAGGTTGCCGTCCTCGGCTGCGCCGTGAACGGGCCCGGGGAGGCCGGCGACGCCGACTTCGGGATCGCGGGCGGCCGTGACGTCGGCTTCGTGTACGCGCACGGCCGTGTGCTGAAGAAGGTCGAGTCCGAGACCCTGATCGACGAGCTGTTCACGGAGATCGACCGGTGGATCGCGGAGGGGATGCGCAGGCCGAAGCGATTGAAGATGGCCAAGCCGGCAGCGCTGGCGATGGCGGAGGCCTCGCTCATCCCGCTGAACGACTAACCTGCCAGCGTTGGCTGCCCGGGCATCAACACTGTTCCTGCCAACCCTGCGTGAGGATCCAGCCGACGCGGAGGCGGTGAGCCACAAGCTGCTCGTCCGCGGCGGCTTCGTCCGCCAGGTGGGCGCCGGGCTCTGGTCGTACCTGCCGCTCGGCTGGCGCATCCACCGGAAGATCGAGCAGATCGTCCGCGAGGAGATGGACGCGATCGGCGGGCAGGAGTTCCTCTGCCCGCTGCTGACGCCGATCGAACTGTGGCAGGCGACCGGCCGCGACAAGATCCCCGAGATCTTCCACCTGACCGACCGCAACGGCCGCCAGTTCGTCCTGCCGCTGACCCATGAGGAGACGTTCACCTTCCACGCGCGCGAGATCCGCTCCTACAAGGAGCTGCCGCAGCTCTGGTACCACTTTGCGGTCAAGGACCGCGACGAGCCGAGGCCGCGCGGCGGGCTTCTGCGCGTGCGCGAGTTCATCATGAAGGACGCCTACTCGTTCGACCGCGACGAGGCGAGCTCGGTCGCGAGCTTCGAGCGGAACCGCGAGGCGTACCACCGCATCTTCGACCGCTGCGGCGTCGAGGCGCACGCAGTGCAGGCCGAGAGCGGGATCATGGGCGGCAAGCTCACCATCGACTTCCTGGCACCGTCCGGCTCGGGCGAGAACACGCTCGTCCGCTGCGAGCGGGGCGACTACGCGGCTGACGCGGAGGTCGCCCGGGGAATCCCACGCCCGCCCGCGTTCCCGCCGCCGCTCGACCGGCCCGAGGAGGTGGCGACGCCGGGCGTGACGACGTGCGAGGCGCTGGCCGAGTTTCTCGGCGTCGACCTGGCCGCAACCTCGAAGGCGATGCCGGTGACGACAGACGAGGGGAAGGTAGTGCTCGCGCTCGTTCGCGGCGACGACCGGCTCAGCGAGGCCAAGCTTCTCTCGGTTCTCGGCACGGGCTTCCGGCCGGCGACCGACGAGGAGATCCGCTCCGCGTTCGGTGCTTCGGGCGGATCGCTCGGCCCGGTCGGCTTCTCGGGCGAGGTGGTCGCCGACGAGACGCTTCGCGAGGGCCAGTTCGTCGCCGGCGCGAACAGGGACGGCTTTCATCTGCGCGGCGTGCAGAGCGGGCCGCGACTACGAGCCGCGGTTAGCCGACATCCGCGAGCCCCGCGAGGGAGACCGCTGCGCCGAGTGCGGCGGCGCGCTCCGGTTCCAGACCGCGATCGAGGTCGGCCACATCTTCAACTTCGGCGACCGCTACAGCGAGGGCCTCGACGCGACGTTCCTCGATGACGACGGGCGGGAGAAGCCGCTCCTTGGAGGTAGCTACGGGATCGGGCCAGGCCGCATAATCGCGGCGGTGATCGAGCAAAATCACGACGAGAGCGGCATCGCTGCCTGGCCGAAGTCGATCGCCCCGTACCAGGTCCACGTTGTCGCGCTGCCCGGCCTCGACGAGCAGGCTGAGGCCGTCGCGGCGACGCTTGAGGCGGCAGGCGCGTCCGTGCTCCTCGACGACCGCGACCTGCGCGCCGGCGAGAAGTTCGCCGACGCCGACCTGATCGGCTGCCCGGTGCGCATCACCGTAGGGAAGAAGACGCTGGAGGACGGAGCCGTGGACGTACGCGACCGAGCCAGCGGTGAAGAACGCAGAGTTCCAGCCCAGGAGGTGACCGTCTGATGCCACGGAAACGCCGGTTCAGCGAGGAGCCGTTCGGCGCGACGATCGAGCGGCTGATGGATGAGACGGGGGTGACGTACCGCGGTCTGGCCGCGAAGACCGACCTGTCTGCCGGGTACCTGAACCATCTCGTCCACGGCAACCGACCAGTCCCCTCGAACGACGTGATCGAGAGACTGGCAGAGGCGCTCGGTGTCGAGGCCGAGCATTTCCGCGAATACCGGCTGCGCGTGATCACCGACCGGCTAGAGCGGCTGCCCGCCATGATCGACCGCTTGTACAAGCAACTCCAGGCCCGGTAGCAGACCCGCTATCCTCGGCCGAGACGGGGCGTGGCGCAGCCTGGTTAGCGCGCTAGTCTGGGGGACTAGAGGTCCCGAGTTCAAATCTCG
>CAVXTD010000041.1:0-18410 GCA_963764565.1 uncultured Actinomycetes bacterium | reverse complement strand
CAGCGGGTCGGCCCGTTCGGGCGAGTTCAGGCAGACGGGGAGCATCTCCCGTTCGCGGACCGCTCGTTCGACCTCGTCTACTGCGTCGCGGCCCTCCACCACGCGCTCGACCTCGGCCGGATGGTCTCCGAGCTGGCGCGCGTCACGCGCCGCGGCGGAGTGGTTGCCGCCCTGAACGAGGGCACCCGGGCGCTCCGAGCGAGCGGGGAGGTAGACGACCAGGCGGAGGAGAAAGGCTTCGGGATCAACGAGCACGTGCACACGCTCTACGCCTACCTGTGGGCGTTCGCCCGCGCGGGTCTCGTCGTGCGGCGCGTCGAGCACGCCGAGGGCGACCGCGACCTGGTCGGACGCCGGATCGGCGGGAAGCTCAGGCGCATTCCTGTTGTCGGCCGCTCGGCCGCCACCTGGTTCGCCCAGACGTGTTACGGCTACTCGGGCGTCAGCCTCTTCGCCACGAGGATCCTGTGACCCTCCCGGTCGGCGCGGGACCTCCAGGCCCCGGTGGAGCACCGAGGCTTCCTGTTCAATCGGTGACGACCGTGTCGATCTACGCCGACCTCTACCGCTACCGCGAGCTGTCCGCCAACCTGTTCCGGCGCGATCTCCAGACGCGCTACAAGGGCTCCGTCCTCGGCGTGGCGTGGTCGCTTGTCAACCCGCTCGTTCTGATGGGGATCTACGTGCTGGTCTTCTCCCTCCTCTGGAGGGTCGCGCAGGTTCCCCACTACGCGCTCTACCTGCTGGTCGGCTCGCCCGTCTGGATCTTCTTCTCCACGTCGCTGACGACGGCATCGCGGTCGCTTGTCGCCAGCGGCCCGCTGGTGACCAAGGTGCGCTTCCCGCGGCAGCTCGTTCCGTTCTCGGTCGTGGCGACGCAGCTCGTCACCTACGGCGCGATGCTGGCGGCGCTAGTCGTCGCGAACCTGATCGTGATCCCGGAGACACGCGAGACGTTCCTGCTGGCGATCCCGCTGTCGCTGGTCCTGATCGCATTCGTCGCCGGCGTCTCGCTGGCGGTCGCGTGCGCGAACGTTGTCTTTCGCGACGTCGAGCATCTGCTCTCGGCAATCCTGCTGCCCTGGTTCTTCCTGACGCCGATCCTGTACCGGCTCGAGGACCTGCCCGGCGGGTTCAAGCGCTACCACTACGTCGTTGAATCCTGCGCTGGGGGAAACCGCTGACGCCGGCGATCGAGGCGCTGCGCGCCCCGCTGTTCTTCGGCGGGGTGCCGCACTGGGGCGACGTGCTCTACCTGGCCGGCGCGGCGCCGTTCGCGCTCGCGCCCGGCGCCTTCGTCTTCAGCCTCGTCGACGACCGGATCGCAGTCGAGCTGTGATCCCCGCGTCGTAGATCCAGGGCTCGTCGCCCGCCGGCCGGCACGCCGGCAGGCCCGCGACCGTGCGTTCGGCCCAGCGGCTGAAGCAGCGAGGGGCAGACGAGAGGCTCCGTGAACGACGGGTTTCGGCCGCCGCCCGGCCCGTAGGCGCGAAGGCGCGGTTGCGGCCCGCGTCGATCGAGCCGCCGACGGCGGCGTAGCCCTGCTGGTGCGCCCCGCGGGCGCGCTCGCGCCACTCCGGGCCGGCTCGACCCCCGGTGGCAGGTGCGCGGCGGCGCCGCTCGATCCCGGGGGCCGACCTCGACGTCGAACTCCAGGCGCTCGTTGCCGATCTCCGCCAGCCAGTAGCGGTACTCGTGGACCACGTCGAAGGCGAGCCGGTACCGGGCGGGTAGCATGGTCCCTCGCACCGCCACATCGGTTTCGGTGCGCTCTCCGGGGGCAAGCGGCGCGATCGCCGTCCGGAGTCCGTCCCAGTCGAGCGCGTTCCCCAGGTCGTCGAGCCAGTGGTAGGCGACGGAGAGCCCCCGCCAGGACGAGGCTCCCGCGTTCTCGATCTCGACGCGCGCCGATCCGAGCGCGCCCGCCTGCGCCGGCTCCAGCTCGTAGGCGAGCCAGCGTACTGCGAGCGGCCCGGCGGGCACGGCGTGTTCGGGAGCCGCCTGCATGGTGCGGGCTAGTGTACGGCCGTGCCGGAGCCGCTCCTCGTCCGCGCGCTGCGACGTCAGTCGGTCGAGCGCACGCCGGTGTGGTTCATGCGCCAGGCCGGGCGCTCGCTGCCTGAGTACCGTGCGATCCGCGAGCGGCACAGCTTCTTCGAGATTGCGGACACGCCCGAGCTCTGCGCCGAGGTGACGCTCCAGCCGGTTCGCCGCCACGGCGTCGACGCGGCCGTGCTCTTCGCGGACATCATGACCCCGGTTCTCGGGATGGGGGTCGAGGTCGAGCTGGTCGAGGGCGTCGGGCCTGTTGTCGCGTCGCCGGTGGCGAGCCCCGCCGACGTCGAGCGGCTGCGCGTGCCCGACCCCGAGGAGGCGTTCGCGCCTGTGCTCGAAGCCGTGCGGATCGTGCGGGGCGAGCTCGGACGGAGCAAGCCCTCGTCGGCTTCTGCGGCGGTCCGTTCACAGTCGCCGGCTATCTCGTCGAGGGGAAGCCGAGCCGGGACTTCGTCCGCGTCAAGCAGCTGATGTACCGGGAGCCGGCCGTCTGGCACGCGCTGATGGACCGGCTGGCCGAGACGTTCGCCGCCTATGTGCGGGCGAAGGCCGCGGCCGGCGCCGACGCAATCCAGCTGTTCGACTCGTGGGTCGGCGTGCTCGGCGTTCCCGACTACGAGGAGTTCGTCGCACCGTACTCGGCCCGGGTACTCGCGGCCGTCGACGTGCCGACAATCCATTTCGGCACTGGAACGGCGCACCTGCTCGCGTCGATGACGGCCGCCGGCGGCGACGGGATCGGCCTCGACTGGCGCGTGCCGCTCGACCTTGGGTGGACCGCGGTGGGGCATGACCGCGCCGTTCAGGGCAACCTCGACCCCGCCGTCCTGCTCGGCCCGTGGGATCGCATCGAGGCCGGTGCGCTCGACGTGCTCGCGCGCGCCGATGGTCGCTCCGGCCACGTCTTCAACCTCGGCCACGGCGTGCTCCCGGCGACGGATCCGGCGAACCTGTCCCGCCTGGTCGAACTCGTCCACGAGCGAACGGCGAAGGCGATCGCTGAGGCCCCGTCCCTTCGGGACCACCCCCGGTGTCCGACACGCTTGAAGTGCGCGTGAGCGACGCAGTCGTGCTGATGGCCTACGGGTCGCCCGAGCGGATCGACGACGTGCCTGCCTACTACGCGGACATCCGCGGCGGGCGGCCGATCCGGCCCGAGCTGCTCGAGGAGCTCACCGAGCGCTACCGGCGGCTCGGAATCGAGGAGTCGAACCCGCTGAACGAGATCACGGAGCAGACACGGGCAGCGCTCGAGGGCGAGCTCGGCGTGCCCGTCCACACCGGCATGAAGCACTGGACACCCCGGATCGCCGATGCGGCCGAAGCCGCACTCGCAGGCGGAGCCGAACGTGTGCTCGGCCTCGTGCTCGCGCCGCACTACTCGCAGCTCTCGATCGCCGGCTACCGCTCCCAGCTCGAGGAAGCGCTCGCCGACCGGGCCGAGCTCGTCTTCGTCGAGAGCTGGCACACCGAGCCGGGACTGATCGAGCTGCTCGCCGACCGGGTGCGCGGAACGGCCGCGCACGTCGTCTTCACCGCCCACTCGCTGCCGGCGCGGATCATCGACGAGGGAGACCCGTACCCGGATCAGCTGCTGGAGACTTCCCGCCTCGTCGCGCAGCGCGCCGGGCTTGGTGACTGGTCGTTCTCGTACCAGTCCGAGTCCCCGACCGGAGAGCCGTGGCTCCAGCCGGACATCCTCGACCACCTTGAGTCGCTGCACGCCGGCGGGACGACGGACGTCCTCGTCTGCCCGGTCGGGTTCGTCGCCGACCACCTCGAGATCCGCTGGGACCTCGACACCGAGGCCGTCGACAAGGCGCGCGAGCTGGGCATGCGCCTGGCTCGGATCGAGATGCCGAACGCCGACCCCGCGTTCATCGGCGTCCTGGCGGGAATCGCGCGGCGGGTGCTCGCGGTACCCTCGACGGCATGAGACCCGGCGAGATCCGCGTCGAGCACGCCGGCCGGCGCTTCCGGGTCAACCCTCAGCAGGTCCGCACCCTGAAGGAGCTCCTGCTCGGCCACGGGCGAGGCGCGTGACCGACGTCTGGGCGCTCGAGGACGTGTCGCTGGCGATCGAGCCCGGCGACGCCGTCGGGCTGATCGGCCGCAACGGCTCGGGCAAGACAACGCTCCTGCGGCTCATCGCAGGGATCGTCAAGCCGACCACCGGCTTGGTCGGCGCCGGCGGGCGGGTCGCCTCGCTACTCGAGCTCGGCGCCGGTTTCCATCCCGACTTCACCGGCCGCGAGAACGTGTACCTGAACGGCTCGATCCATGGCCTGAAGCGCGCGCAGATCCGCGGGCGCATGGACGAGATCGTCTCGTTCGCAGAGCTCGAGCGGTTCATCGACCTGCCGGTGCGAACGTACTCGTCGGGCATGTACATGCGGCTCGGCTTCGCGGTCGCCGCGCACATCGAGGCCGACACGCTGCTCCTCGACGAGGTCTTCGCGGTCGGCGACGAGGAGTTCCAGCGGAAGTGCTTCGCCAAGATCTTCGAGTTCAAGCAGCGCGGCGGGACGATCGTCTTCGTCTCGCACGACGCGTCCTCGGTCGAGCGACTCTGCCAGCGCGCGGTCTTGCTTCGCGCCGGGCAGGTCGAGCTCGACGGCTCGACCCAGGAGGCGATCGCCAGGTACCACAAGCTGCTCGCCGACGAGCGCGACCCGGCCGAGAGCGCAGCCGGCCTGCGCGAGTACGGAAGCGGCGAGATGCGTATCGTCGACGCGCGCCTGATCGGCCCGGAGGGCGAAGACCGTCAGCAGCTCGCCTCCGGCGAGCCGCTGACGGTCGAGCTGAGGATCGCCGCGCGCGAGGCGCTTCCGCCGCCGCGCATCTCGCTCGAGCTTCGCGACGAGGCCGGGATGCTCATGGCAGCGACGGCACAGGACACGGCTGCGCTCGGCTGGGAGAACGGCCCGGGCGAGCGCGTGCTGCGCTTCGGGGTCGACCGCCCGCCGCTCGCCGACGGTCGGTTCCGAATCCGCTTCGAGCTCGGCGACGCGACCGGCCGGAAGCTCTACCATTGGCTCGACGACGCGATCCGCTTCGTCGTCTACCCGACGGAGCCGGTGCGCGGGCCCGTCCTGCTAGACGGCTGCTGGTCGCTGGAGGAGAGGATAGGAGCAACATGAGTTACCAGACCTGCCCCGATTGGCCCGAGCTGATGGAGATCGCGCCGACCTCCAGTTCAAGCACTACTCGGTTCGCGCCGCGCAGATCCCCACCGAGGCGCTGATGCAGATTCCCGGTCTCAACCTGGACGAGGTCGAGATCTGCTGCGATGTCGACCGGCACGTGTTCTTCGCCCGGCACACCGACCCGCGCGTCGTCGAGGCGCTGCGCAGCTCGCACTGGTACGACCTGACCGAGTGGACGATGTCCGGCCCCGGCCGGCGCGTTAGGCATTCCAGCCGATAGCGGCGACGCCCTCCCACCACTGCGGCTGTCCTTTGCTCGAGCCACCGATCTCGACGAGCATTCTCGCCCGCGGCTGCTGGCGCGAGGTAGTCGCGCGTGGCGCGGCCGACCTGCTCCCAGTCGTGGTCGTCCACGACCAGCAGCGCCTCGTCGGCCAGCCACGGCTCGATCGCCTTCAGGCCGCGCAGCTGCGATTCGTAGTCGTGCGGCCCGTCGTAGTAGTAGACGCCGACGCGCCGGTCGCCCAGAGCGCCGCCCTCGATCACCTCGAAGGCGTCCCCCTCGAGGATCGTCGCGCCCGACGCGCCGAAGCGCTCCAGGCTCTCCTCCAGGCCCGCACGGCTCGCGGCCGGCAGCGTCCGCCCCGCCATCTCCGTCGCGCCGAACGAGAAGCGGTCGATTGCGACGAAGTCGCCCCCGTTCCCGCGCATCGCCCCGATCAGGCTGGCCCCGTAGTAGGAGCCGACCTCGACGTAGCTCTCGCCGGGGGCGAGCAGACTCGCCGCCAGATTGAGCAACGCGAGCACGTTCTCGGTCGCGAGGTTGTGTACGCCCGCGATCACGTCGTCGAAGCGACGCCCGCGGGGTGCTCAGAGCGGGGGAAGTCGTCGAAGAGCCCGGGCAGGTCCGCTGCGAAGCGCTCGGCGTCCACCCGCAGAATCTACCGGGCGGGCCGCTGGCGGTAGTGTCAACGCGCGATGGCGCGGACAGTCGTCCTGTCGGGCGGAGTCGGCGGCGCACGCTTCGTGCGCGGCCTCGTCGACCTCGTCCCACCGCGCGAGGTGACCGTGATCGGCAACGTCGGCGACGACACCGAGGTGCTCGGCCTCCACGTCTCTCCCGACCTCGACAGCCTCCTCTACACGCTCGCCGGCATCCACGACCGTGAGCGCGGCTGGGGCCGGCGCCGCGAGACCTGGAACGCCCTCGAGACGGCGAAGGAGCTCGGCGACGACGAGACGTGGTTCCAGCTCGGCGACCGCGACCTCGGTCTGCACCTCGTGCGCACCAAGGCGCTGCGCGCGGGCGACAAGCTGTCGAGCGTCACCGCGCGGATCGCGCAGGCGTTCGGGTTGGAGGTGGGTCTCCTCCCGGCGACCGACGACCGCCTGCGCACGATCGTCGAGACTCCAGCCGGCTCTTTTCCGCTCCAGGAGTGGTTCGTCCGCCGCCGCCACAAGGACAAGGTGGACGGCCTCCGGTTCGAGGGCGCCGCGTTCGCGAAGCCGGCGCCCGGAGTGCTGGAGGCGATCGAGCAGGCGTCGCTCATCGTGATCGCGCCCAGCAACCCCTACATCAGCATCTGGCCGATCCTCGCGGTGCGAACGATCCGAGCCGCCGTCCAGCGCAAGCGCACGCCCGTCGTCGCGGTCAGCCCGTTGATCGCCGGGAAGTCGGTGAAGGGGCCGGCCGGCGCGATGCTGAAGCGGCTCGCCGGCGGAACGTCGCCGGTCCACGTCGCGCGCTGCTACCCGGATCTGCTCGACGCGCTCGTCATCGACCAAGCCGATGCGGCGGGGCGGAGGCCCTCGAGGCGATCGGCGTGCGCCCGCAGGTCACCCGGACGCTGATGAAGGACAAGCGGGCGCGCGAATGCTGGCGGAGGCCGTGCTCGAGGCTGCCCGCGGCGGGGTCATGCGTACGTGAGCTCGAGGTGCTCGCCCTCGAAGGCCTGCCCGAGATCCGGGCGGGCGACGATCTCGCCGAGCTGATCGCCGGCGCGGCCCCGCTGGAGGATGGGGACGTCGTCTGCGTCGCGCACAAGATCGTCTCGAAGGCAGAGGGACGGGTCGTCCGGCTCGAGGACGTCGAGCCGTCGGCGCGTGCACGTGAGCTGGCCGGGCGAACGGGCGACCCGCGCAGGCTCGAGATCGTGCTGCGCGAGTCGGCGAGGCTCGTCCGTACCCGCCCGCCGCTCGTGATCGCCGAGACGCGTCACGGCTTCGTCTGCGCGTCGGCAGGCGTGGATGCCTCGAACGCGCCGGAGGCGGACATGGTCGTGCTGCTGCCGGAGGATCCCGACGCGTCGGCGGCCCGGCTGCGTGCCGGGCTCGAGCAGCTGACCGGGCGGTCGCTGGGCGTCGTCGTCACCGACACGTTCGGACGGCCCTGGCGGCTGGGGATCGCGAACGTCGCGATCGGCGCCGCCGGGATCGAGGTGCTGCGCGACCTGAAGGGCGTCCGCGATCCGTCCGGCTACGAGCTGAGCGCGACCGTGATCGCGGTCGCAGACGAGATCGCCGCCGCGGCCGAGCTCGTGATGGGGAAGACCGAGCGAGTCCCGGTCGCGATCGTGCGCGGCCTCGACGTGCGCGGCGAAGGCTCGGCGAGGGAGCTCGTCCTCCCGCCCGAGCTGGACTTGTTCCGCTGAGGCTCCGCGGAGCGCCGACCACGTCCCTCGATCGAGGGACGCGTCCGGTCGAAAACGGCTTAGCCAGACGCAACCCGGTGCCGATATGGAAGGCATCCGTGGCAGTCAACGCTGCACTCGTTCCCGAGCCGATCCCCGATCCGGAGGACGGCACCGCACGCCTGGCGAGCCTCGTCGAGTCCTACCGGCGCCTGGCGGCGACGTTCCACGAGGTGCTCTCCGAGCAGAGCCCCGAGGCGCTCCTCGACCGGATCGCCGACGCGCTGGCCGAGCTGGTTCCCTACGACAACCTGCACATCTACGAGGCCGACGACCATCGGCGGTGACTCGTGCCCGTGTTCGTCCGTGGCGACTGGGAGGAGGAGATGCTCTCCACCCGCGTCGGCTACGGGGAGGGGATCACGGGCTGGGCGGTCGCACACCGCAGCCCGGTGCTCGCGAACGCCGCGCATCTCGACCCCAGAGTCGCGTTTGTTCCGGGCACCCCGCCCGATCCCGAGGCGCTGATCAGCGTCCCGCTGATCGCGCGCGGTTCGCTGAAGGGCGCGCTGAACATCTATCGCATCGGCGAGGATGCTGCCTTCGGCGAGGACGAGTTCGAGCTGGCTCGCTGGTTCAGCGACGCGGCCGCGCTTGCGCTCGACAACGCGCGGATCCGCTCGCGCCTCGAGCACCTCGCCAGCACCGACTCGCTGACCGGCCTCTACAACCACCGGTACTTCCACGAGCGGCTGCGCGCGGAGCTGCAACGCGCCGGACGCGCGCACGACACGGTCGCGCTGATGATGCTCGACATCGACGACTTCAAACGGGTCAACGACGTGTTCGGGCACGGCGAAGGCGACCACATCCTTCAACGGCTCGCCGACGTTCTCGGCTCGACCGTGCGCGGCTCCGACACCGTCTGCCGCGTCGGCGGCGACGAGTTCGCGATCATCCTTCCGTCCTGCACGTCCGCGGATGCTCTCGGTCTCGCCTCGCGTCTCAAGATGACCCTGGCGAAGAGCCCCGTCGACTCGGCGGGTGAGATCACCTCTCGATCGGCGTCGCCTTCGGTCCCGACCATGCGATGAACGCTCGCGAGCTGATTGCGTGCGCCGAGGGGGCGATGATGACGGCCAAGGCCCAGGGCAAGGACCGCGTCCTCGTCTTCGCAGAAGACGAAGGCGAGCGTCCCGCTGAGCTCGACGAAGGGCGGGGCATCCGCTCGATTGCGCACCTGAAGATGCTCCAGAGCCTGGCCCAGCGCTTGAACCGCCTGAACGACGTCGGTGCGATCGGCGAGGCGATCGTCACCGAGCTCCGCGCGCTCGTCGACTACCACAGCTGCTGGGTCTACCTCGTCGAGGGCGACTACCTTCATCCAGTCACCGTCCGTGGCAGCCTCGACGACGAGGACTCGCCCTGGCCCCTGAAGCTGGGCGAAGGGCTGACCGGGCACGTGGCCGAGACGGGCAAGCCGATGCTCGTCTCGAACGCACGGGAGTGCGAGGTCTGTCTCCAGACGACCGAAGGCCTGCCGGACGAGTCACTGGCGGCCGTGCCGTTGCGGTACGGCCAAGACGTGATCGGCGTGATCGTGTTGTCGAAGCTCGGCATCGGCCAGTTCGACGAGGACGATCTCCGCCTGCTGGAGGTGCTCGCCGGGCACGCGTCGATCGCGCTCGAAAACGCTCGCCTGTACGAGGCGATGCGGCGGGAGGCCGACAACGCGAAGTCGTGGCTCGAGTTCGCAGACGCGGTCTCCGAGGCTCGCTCGATCGAGGAGATCGGCGACGAGACCGTCCGGACGGTGGCGGGGCTGATGGCCGTCGAGCAGGTCTCGATCTGGATCGAGGATCAGCATGCGGCCAACTACCGCTGCCTCGCCTCCGCCGGGTACGCGGGCGATCCGCGATCCGCTCCGCTCCTCAAGTGGCGGGTGGGCCGGGCCGCGGGGACAATGCTCCTCGACGGCCGCAAGACGCCGTTCCTCGTCAACCGGGACGAGATCCGGCGCCTCTTCGGAGCCGAGGCTCAGGGGGTCTTGCTCGAGCCGTCCGCAGTCGCACCGCTCCATCCCGGCTACGGCACGCGCGGCTGGATCGTCGCGCGCGCGCCGGGCCACGATCTCGCCCACTTCACCGACGAACGACTGAGATTGCTCGAGGGCCTTTCCTACCGGACCTCTGTCGCGCTCCAGAAGTCCACGCTCCTCCAATCGGAGCAGGAGAGCGCCGAGGTGGCGAGCGCTCTGCTCGACTTCTCACGCCGGCTGGCGGGAACCGACACGATCCAGGAGCTCCAGCGCCGGATCGTCGAGCTGGCCGGTCAGATGCTCGGCTCGCCGCGAGCGTGGCTCTGGCTCGAGCGGGGTCGCCCCGGATCGTTTTCGATCGAGGCCGCGTGGCGTGACGACGGAGCAGTCCCGATCGTCCCGATCGGCAGCGTCGTCGAATTCGGAACCGCACGACTGGCGCTCGAACGGGGAGAGCCGTTCGTGCTCGAGCCGGGAGCGGTCGGACCATGGTCCCGGCCGGCGACGATCCCCTGGCCGTCGCTCCGATGATCTTGCCGTCCGGCCGTATCGGGTGCATCGCCGTCGCTGTGACGGAGGCGTTCCCCGAGCGCAAGCTGCGCCTGCTCGCAGGCATCGCCAACCAGGCCAGTCTCGCGCTCCACATCGCTCGCTGAGCTCGGAACCGCCGCCTCGCTCTCAGGGGGGAACCCCTGGTTCCCCCCTGTGCCCTCTCCTTGCCTGCGTTTGCGCAGGTCAGGCGGTCGCGGAGCCGGCGGATTGTGAGCTTGAGTCGGACGTCGTCTCCGAGGGCCGCTGGGGGCCGCGCCCGCCAGGTCGGGCGCGGCGGAGATGGATCGGCTGCCGAGTAGGCTGGCCACGATGAAACCGGAGCTCGAGGTGGTCGAGGGCGACATCGCGGCATTGGCGGTCGACGCGGTTGCGAACGCGGCCAACGACCGGCTCTGGATGGGCGCGGGGGTTGCCGGCGCGCTCAAGCGGGCGGGTGGCGACGAGATCGAGCGTGAGGCGGTCGCGAAGGGACCGATCGCCGTCGGCGACGCGGTCGCGACGGGAGCGGGCCGGTTGCCGGCCCGCTGGGTGATCCATGCGGCCGTGATGGGACAGGACCTGGTCACGAGCGCCGAGGCGATCCGGAGCGCGACGTGCCGCACGCTCCAAGTCGCGGACGAGCTCGGCGCGGAGTCGGTTGCGCTGCCGGCGCTCGGCACGGGCGTCGGCGGCTTCCCGCTCGACGAGTGCGCCCGGATCATGGTCGCCGAGGCGGCCGCGTACGACGGCCGCTCGGTGCGCAAGGTCGTCTTCGTGGCCCACGGTGCGGCGGCGCGAGAAGCATTCGAACGCGCGCTTCACTCCGAGTAGACGGCGACCGAGGTCCGCCACGATGCGAGCGAAGCGAGCGAGGGGGCTCACGGGGGGAGCCGGGCTTCCCCCGTGCCTAGAAACGCGCTTTGAGCCTCGGCACGACGTCCGCGGCGAACTGGTCCAGGAACCGCTCCTGATCCTCGCCCGGCGCGTGGAAGACGAGGTGGTCGAATCCGAGCGCGACGTAGTCGCCGATCCGCTCGACGACCTCGTCGGGGTCGGACGAGACGATGAAGCGGCGCTGCGCGATACCGGGGTTCTCGTCCGCGAGCCGCTCCAGCTCCATCGGATCCTCCGTGTCGCGCTTCTGCTCGGGGGTCAGCGCGAGCGGCGCCCAGTAGTCGCAGGCCGAGCGCGCGTACTCGAGGTCGTGGTCGTACGAGACCTTGACCTCGATCATCTTCACGATGTCCGCCGGGTTGCGTCCGGCATCGCGCGCGCCCTCGTCCATCGCCGCGTTCAGCTCGTCGTACAGCTCCGGGTTCTTGCCGCTCGTGACGATGAACCCGTCGCCGACCCGGCCGGCCAGCTTCGCGGCCAGCGGCCCCGACGCCGCGATGTAGATCGGCACCGGCTCGTCGGGGCGGTCGTAGACGGTCGCGTTCATTGTCTTGTAGTACTCGCCGTCGAACGTCACGCGCTCCTCGGTCCAGAGTCGGCGCATCAGCTCGATCGCCTCCGCGAGACGGAGGCGGCGCTCCTTCGCCCCCGGCCACTCAGCGCCGGTCGCGGGCGTCTCGTTCAGCGACTCGCCGGTGCCGACCCCGAGCCAGATCCGCCCGGGATTGAGACAGGCGAGCGTGCCGAAGGCGTGGGCGACGACCGAGGGGTGGTAGCGCATCGTCGGCGTCAGCACGCTGGTGCCGAGCAGCGCCCGGTCGGTGCGCTCGCCCAGGGCGCCCAGCCACGGCAGTACGGCCGGCCCGTGTCCGCCGGTGTGCCGGAAGGGCTGGAAGTGGTCGGAGACCCCGACGATCTCGAGGCCGTGGCGCTCGGCCGAGACCGCGAAGTCGAGCAGGGCCCGCGGCGGGAACTGCTCGGCCGACGCCTTGTACCCGAGTCTCAACGGCATGTCGCGTGCATCTTCGCGAGATCTGCCGGCGTGTCGACGTCGAACGCAAGCCCGGGGAGGTCGAGGACGACGTGGTCGACGCCAAGCCCGGCGTGGACGGACGCGCTCGCCGGCTCGCCGAAGCGCGTACGAACGATCCCCGGCGGCCGCATCGAGACCGCGTTCGTGCCGCCGTCGAGCGCGCGGGCGATCGCGATCCCTCGCGCCGGAGTGGCCGCGAGCAGCTCCTCCACCTCGTCCGCGCGCAGCAGGGGCAGATCCGCCGAGATCACGGCGACCAGCGGCGCTGCCACAACCTCGTCGATCGCGGTCGAGAGCGCATCGTTCCAGGGAAGGCCCCGGTCGGGCCACACTTCGTAGCCGTCGAGCACCTGGGACGTCACCACGGTGACCCGCTCGACCCCTGCCTCACGGATGCTGCCGACGACGCGCTCGAGCAGCATGCGCATCAGCCCGGCCCGCTCCTCGGGACCGAGCGCACCTCGCAAGCCGGCTCTTGGCCTGGTCGAGCGGCTTCAGCGGGACAAGGACATGGGCGTCCACTCCGTGAGACTACCTCCGGTGCGTATGCTGACCCGGTGCTCGACCGGCCCCTCGAGGAGCTTCTCTCCGAGGCCAGGGGCCTGCGCCGCGGCACGGTCGTCACCTACTCGCCGAAGGTCTTCATCCCGCTGACGAAGCTCTGCCGGGATGTCTGCCACTACTGCACCTTCGCCCGGCCGCCACGCCGCGGCGAGCGGGCCTACCTGACACCGGACGAGGTGCTCGAGATCGCGCGCGCCGGCGCCGCGGCCGGCTGCCGCGAGGCGCTCTTCACGCTGGGCGACAAGCCCGAGCGCCGGTACCGAGTCGCCCGCGAGGAGCTCGCCTCGCTCGGCTGCGAGACGACGATCGAGTACCTCGTGCGCATGTGCGCCGTCGTGCTCGAGGAGACCGGCCTGCTCCCCCACGCGAACCCCGGCGTGATGACGCGCGACGAGCTGGCTGCGCTGCGAGAGGTCACCGCCTCGCAGGGGATCATGCTGGAGACGACTTCCGAGCGGCTCTCCGCGCGTGGGGGCCCGCACTTCGGCTCGCCCGACAAGCACCCACCGGCTCGGCTGGAGACGCTCCGTCTCGCCGGCGAGCTGGCAATTCCCTTCACGACCGGAATCCTGATCGGCATCGGCGAGACCCGCGAGGAGCGGATCGAGGCGCTCGAGGCGATCAGCGGCCTGCACGAGCGGTACGGCCACATCCAGGAGGTGATCGTCCAGAACTTCCGGGCGAAGACCGGCACGAGGATGGCGCAGCACCCGGAGCCGTCGCTGGACGACCTGCTCTGGACGGCCGCGGTCGCTCGGCTCGTCCTCCCCGCCGACGTCCACGTCCAAGTGCCGCCGAACCTCAGCTACGAGGACTTCCCGCGGCTGCTCGACGCCGGAATCGACGACTGGGGTGGCGTCTCGCCGGTGACGGTCGACCACGTCAACCCCGAGGCGCCGTGGCCCGAGATCGAGCGGCTGCGGGCGGCGACCGAAGCGAGCGGGCTGGCGCTTGCGCCCCGGCTGCCGCTCTACCCCGAGTTCGTCAACGGCCGCTGGCTGGCCCCGAAGGTGCTGACGCAGGCGCTTCGGCTCTCCGACGCCGACGGCCTCGCCCGCGAGGACGGCTGGTTCTCCGGCTCGCAGACGCCGGCGCCGTTCGTGCCTCGTGACGCCCTTCCGGTCGGCACCGCCGAGGAGCTCGGCGAGGATGAGCTGGTGCGCCTGTTCTCGGCGCGCGGCGACTGAGTTGCACCGTGTCTTCGCGGCCGCCGACCGGCTGCGCCGCGAGGTGAACGGCGACGAGGTCTCGTACGTCGTCACCCGCAACGTCAACTACACGAACGTCTGTTACTTCAAGTGCGGCTTCTGCGCATTCTCGAAAGGGAAGCTGGCCGAGAACCTGCGCGGGCCCGCGTACGTCGTCCCGACCGAGGAGATCGTCCGTCGCGCGCACGAGGCCTGGGACCGCGGCGCCGTCGAGATCTGCCTCCAGGGCGGCATCCACCCCGGCTTCGACGGCGACTACTACGTCGAGGTCTGCGAGGCGGTCAAGCGCGAGTTGCCCGATCTGCACGTGCATGCGTTCTCGGCGCTCGAGGTGTGGCAGGGCGCGGCGACGCTCGGCGAGCCGCTCGACGACTACCTGAGCCGGCTCCGGGACGTCGGTCTCGCCTCCCTTCCGGGCACCGCTGCGGAGATCCTCGACGACGAGGTGCGGCGCGTGCTCTGTCCCGACAAGGTGAACACGGCCCAGTGGCTCGAGGTGCACGAGACTGCGCATCGTCTCGGGCTGCGCTCGACCGCGACGATCATGTTCGGGCACGTCGACTCGCCCCGCAGCTGGGCCCGGCATCTGCTGCGCGTCCGGGAGCTTCAGCAGCGAACCGGCGGGTTCACCGAGCTCGTGCCGCTGCCGTTCGTGCACATGGAGGCGCCGATCTACCTGAAGGGGATCGCGCGCTCCGGGCCGACGTTCCGCGAAGCGCTGCTCGTCCACGCAGTCGCGCGGCTCGCGCTGCACCCGTGGATCACGAACATCCAGGCCTCGTGGGTGAAGCTCGGGCTCGACGGTGCGGCCGCGGCGCTGCACGCCGGCTGCAACGACCTCGGCGGAACGCTGATGAACGAGTCGATCTCGCGGGCCGCCGGCGCGAGCCACGGTCAGGAGCTGCCGCCCGAGCTGATGGAGGAGACGATCCGGGCCGCCGGCCGGACCCCGCGCCCGCGCACGACCCTCTACGGGACGCCCGACCCCGAACGCGTCGCGGCGTCTTTCGGCGCGCCGCCGCTCGCCGAGCCGCTCAACCCGCCGGTCGACACGACGCGCCTGCGCCGCCCGGCGACGCTCGTCCGACCCGGCCTTGCAATCGCCTGACTCAGCACGCGTCGCGCATCTGGCGACCGTCGACCCGGCCGGACGGCCGCATGTCGTCCCGATCTGCTTCGCGCTCGACGGCGCCACGCTCTACACCGCCGTCGACGAGAAGCCGAAGCGCACGCGCCGGCTCCAGCGGCTCCGGAACATCGAGGCGAACCCGCGGGTCGAGGTCGTGATCGACCACTATGACGACGACTGGGCGCTGTTGTGGTGGGTTCGCCTGCGCGGGACCGCCCGGATCGTGGACGATCCCCGCGCCATGGAGCTGCTCGCCGCCAAGTACGCCCAGTACCGCGCCCATCCGCCGGCCGGCCCGGTGATCGCGGTCACGATCGAGGAACGGAGCGAGTGGGCGGCGACCCCTTCCTGAGCGCAACCGAGCAAGCGGCGCTCGTCCGAAGCGGTGAGGTTGCGCCGCTCGAGCTCGTCGACCTGTACCTGGAGCGGATCGAGCGGATCGATCCCGAGCTGAACGCGTACGTGACGGTCTGCGCGGACGAGGCCCGTTCCGCAGCGGCAGGCGACCTCCCGGACGGCCCGTTCCGCGGCGTCCCGTTGCCGGTCAAGGATCTGAACGAGACGGCGGGAGTGCGGACGACGTTCTCCTCGCGTGCCTTTGCCGACTACGTCCCGGATTTCGACGCCTCGGTCGTGCGCCGCCTGAAGGAGGCCGGCTTCATCCTGCTTGGTAAGACGAACACGCCTGAGCTCGGCTCGACGGCCGTCACCGAGTCGAAGCTCAACGGCGCCTGCCGCAATCCGTGGGACACGACGCGCACGCCGGGAGGCTCGAGTGGCGGCGCGGCCGCAGCGGTCGCCGCCGGGATGGCGCCGGCGGCGCACGGCAGCGACGGCGGCGGCTCGATCCGCATCCCGGCATCGTGCTGCGGGATCTTCGGGATCAAGCCGTCTCGCGGGCGAGTCTCGCCGGCGCCGTACGGCGGCCTCGAGGGTCTGTCGACGAGCGGGCCGCTCACGCGCACGGTGCTCGACGCTGCCGCGCTGCTCGACGTGATGGCCGGGTACGAGACGGGCGACGCGTACTGGGCGCCCCCGCCTGAGCAGCCGTTTGCGGACGAGGTCGGCCGCAACGCCGGCCGTCTGCGCATTGCGGTGACGACGACGCCGCCGCACGAGGCCGACGTCGACCCCGTATGCGCCGCGGCGGCGAAGGACGCCGCGGAGCTGCTCGCGGAGCTCGGCCACTCGGTCGAGGAGGCGACCCCGGCTTGGAGCGATCCCCGGCTGTTCAACATGTTCAAGACCGTGTGGTCGGTCGCACCGGCGCTCTACCCCGAGGACGTCTCCAGCTTCGAGCCGTTGAATCGGGCGCTGGCGGAGGCCGCGATGGAGACCTCGGCGATCGACTACGTGATGTCCACGGTCGGTCTGCGCACGTTCTCACGGCGCGTGGTGGCGTTCTGGGACGACTACGACCTCCTGCTGACACCGACACTCGCCGTGCCGCCCGTGCCGATCGGGGCGCTAGACGACGACGATCCATGGGTGCAGTTCCGCAACGCCGGGCGCTTCACCCCCTTCACGCAGGTCGCAAACATCACCGGCCAGCCCGCCGTCTCGGTGCCGCTGTACTGGAGCGAGGACGGCCTCCCGATCGGCGTCCAGCTGATCGGGAAGCCCGCAGACGAGGCGACGTTGTTCCGCATCTCGGCACAGCTCGAGGCCGCGCGGCCCTGGCGCGACCGGCGCCCACCCGTGTCCTAGGCCTTTCCGGGCACGGCGTTTGCGGGCGTGCGGCCCTCGATCAGCACCGCGCGCAAGGCTTCCACACAGAGCATCCCCATCGCCTGGCGCGTCTCCTTCGTCGCCGAGCCGAGGTGCGGGACGAGCACGACGTTCTCCAGGCCGATCAGACCCCGGTGCACCTCCGGCTCGCGCTCGAACACGTCGAGCGCGGCGCCCGCGATCCGGCCGTCTCGCAAGGCATCGACCAGGGCGTGCTCGTCGACGATCGGGCCGCGGCTCGTGTTCACGAGCACGGCGGTCGACTTCATCCGGGCGAGCGCGGCCGCGTCGATCAGGTGTCGTGTCTCCTCGGTGAGCGGCAGGTGCAGGCTGACCACGTCGGCGTCCGCGAGCAACGCGTCGAGTGGGACACCGCCGCTCCGGCTCGTGTGCATCACCTGCATGCCGTGCGCCTGCGCCAGCCGTCCGACCTCGCGGCCGATTCTGCCGCGTCCGACCAGGCCGAGGACGAGCGACGCGAGTCCTCGGCCCAGCATCAGGTTCGGCGCCCAGACCCACTGCTCGCCGCGACGGATCATCCGGTCGCCCTCCGTGACGCGGCGCACGAGCGAGAGGAGCAGGGCGATCGTCAGCTCCGCGGTCGCCGCGGTGAGGACGTCGGGCGTGTTCGAGACGATCACGCCGCGCCGCCGGCACGCCTCGAGGTCGACGTTGTCGATCCCGACCGAGTAGCTGGCGACGATCCGGAGCTGCGGCCCGGCGGCGTCGAGCAACTCGTCGTCGACGCGGTCACTGAGCATCAGCATCAGGCCGTCCTTGCCGGCCGAGCGGCGCAGCAGCTCCTCCCGTTCAGGCGGCCATTCGTCGTCGTGGATGTCGAGGTCGAAGGAGCGCTCGAGTTCGGCGCGGACTCGGTCCGGAAAGCGCCGTGACGCAAAGACCTGCGGCATCTACCGCTCGACGACTTCCGCGCCCGGATCGTTCGCCGGGTCGTCGGCGCGGAGCACTTCCTTCGCCCAGTCGCGCGTCTTCCAGCCGGGCACGGGTGTTCTGCACTCCTCGCGCGGCACGAACCGCGAGCGCTGCACGAGCCGGTACTCGTGGATGTAGCGCGGGCAGTTGGGAAAGACCTCGGTCGCCTCGACCCGCACGACGAGCTGGGCCTCGGGGTATCCGGACAGCAGCGGGTCGTCGTCGGCCACGGAGGCAGCGCCGTTCAGGCGCAGCCGCCGGCGCTGCTCGAAGTCGATGAACAGCAGTCCGACGTGCGGGTTGACGAGCGCGTTGCCGACGGTCAGGTACATCCCGTTGCCGTCGTAGACCGGGAAGGCAATCGTCCGTTCGTCGAGGACGCGGACGAAGCCCGGCTCACCGCCCTTGTACGAGCACTGCGGACGGCCGTCGGCGTCCGCCGTTGCGATGAAGAGCACGTCGCAGCGTTCGATGAAGGAGCGGTCGTCGTCGTCGATCGTCGGCCGGACGAGGCGCTCGTC
>CAVXTD010000040.1:0-17693 GCA_963764565.1 uncultured Actinomycetes bacterium | reverse complement strand
GCACGAGGTGCTCGGCGTCGAGATCGGCGACGCGATTCCGGAGGGTGCCGACGCGGCGGTCGACTTCACGCAGCCCGACGCCGCGGTCGCGAACATCGAGCGCTGCCTGGATCTCGGCGTGCCCGTCGTCGTCGGGACGACCGGATGGGAAGGGGAGCGGGCGCGCGTCCATGCGCTCGCGCAGGAGCGTGGCGTCGCGGTCTTCGTCGCGCCGAACTTCTCGGTCGGCGCCGTACTGATGATGCGCTTTGCCGCCGAAGCGGCCAAGCACCTGCCACGCGCGGAGATCGTCGAGCTGCACAACGAGGCGAAGAAGGATGCGCCTTCAGGCATGGCGAAGGCGACCGCGGAGGGGATGGGGGGCAATCCCGCGATCCGACTCGGTCCGGCTTCCGGGGCTCGTCGCGCATCAGGAGGTGCTGCTCGCCGGCGACGGGGAGCTGCTGACGATCCGGCACGACACGCTCTCACGCGACTCGTTCGTCCCGGGCGTCCTGCTCGCGCTCGAGCGGCTGCCCACTCTGCCTCCGGGCCTGACGGTCGGCCTCGAAGCCCTTCTTAGTACGATTTCGGACATGTTCGGCGAGGTTCTGACGGCGATCGTCACGCCGTTCCGGAGCGACGGCTCCGTCGACTACGACCGGTTTCGGGAGCTCGCCGCACATCTCGTCGAGAACGGCTCCGACGGGCTCGTCGTCACCGGGACGACCGGCGAGGCGCCGACCCTGACCGACGAGGAGCGCTTCGAGCTCTACGCCGCGGCCGTCGAGGCGGTCGGCGATCGGGCACCGTGATCGCCGGCACCGGCACCTACTCGACCGCGCACTCGGTTCATCTGACCGAGCGGGCGCACGAGCTCGGCGTGCACGGCTTTCTCGTCGTCACGCCCTACTACAACAAGCCGCCGGTCCGGGGAATCGTCGAGCACTTCAAGGCGATCGCCGAGGTCAGCGACCGCCCGATCGTCGTCTACAACATCCCCGGCCGGGTCGTGCTCAACCTGGAGCCCGAGACGATCGCGCTCCTCGCCGAGATCCCGACCGTCACGGCGGTGAAGCAAGCGTACGACGACATCGACCAGGCTCGCCGGATCGTCGAGCTCGGTCTCGATCTGTACGCCGGCGACGACAACCTGATCCTGCCGTTCCTCCGCGTCGGCGGCATCGGTGGCATCTGCGTGCACACGCACGTGGTCGGGCCGCAGGTGAAGCAGCAGATCCGCGCGTTCAGGGACGGCGACGAGGAGACCGCGCGGCGGATCGACGAGCAGCTGCAGCCAATCTATGAGCTGCTGAAGGTCGCGCCGAACCCGCTGGCGATCAAGGCTGCGCTGGCCCTCCTCGGCTTCGAGGTGGGCGGCCACCGGCTGCCGCTCGTGTCGGCATCGGACGAGGAGGTCGCCCGTGTACGCGACTGCCTCGAGCGGGCGGGTGTGAGCGTTCCGGCCGCCGTCTGATCTCAGGCTGCGGCTTCGCCGACGACGCGGAGGTTGGTGGCGCCGAGGATGTCGGGCTGCTCGCGGTAGACCGCCTCGAGCGCCTCGATCACAGCCGGGCAGAACTGGGTACCGGCGTGTGTGCGCAACTCCTCCATCGCCGTCGCCACAGAGCGAGCGCCGCGGTAGGGACGGTCGCTGGTGAGCGCGTCGAAGGCGTCGGCGACGAGAACGATCCGGGCGGGCAGCGGGATCTGGTCGCCGGCGAGCCCGTCCGGATATCCGTGGCCGTCGATCCGCTCGTGACTCGACCGGGCCACCTGCAGGACGATCGGGTCGAGGTCGACGTCCTGAAGGATGTACTCGGAGATCACCGGGTGCTCCTTCATCACCTTCCACTCCTCGTCGTCGAGCGGGCCCGGCTTGTGGAGAATGCGCTCGGGAATCCCGATCTTGCCGATGTCGTGGAGAAGGGCGCCGATCTCGATCGCGTCGAGCTCTGCGCCGCTGTAGCCGAGCTGTTCGGCGAGCGCGACGGCGACGTCGGAGACCCGCTCGGTGTGCCCGCCGGTGTAGTAGTCCTTCGCCTCCATGCTCCGCGCAAGCGCGCCAACGGTCTCGATCAGCTTCTTCCGCACCTCCTCGACGAGGCTTGCGCTCTCGATTGCGGTCGCGAGCTGCGGCAGGATCGCGTCGCGTAGGCGTGACCAGCGCTCGCTTTCCAAGCCAGGGGCCTTGCCGAGGTGCAGCGCCCCGATTCGCGCCCCGCCGGTCTGAAGGGCGATGCCGTCCTCGCCGTCGCCGAGTGAGATCGTGGTGCGCACGCCGGTGAGCCGGGTGAGCTCCTGCTCGGCGTACCCGGTGAGCGACGTGCGGTCGTGGGCGAATGCGGCGAGACCGCCCGCAAACTGGAACAGCTCCTGGAGGTCGTCGTTCCGTTCCGCCAGCTGCCTGTTCGCTCCGCGCAGCTCCTCGTTCGCCGCCCGCACTTCTTCGACCGACTTGCGCGTTCTACTGACGTACTGGCGAACCGAGAACATCATCGCCGCCGGCGGCAGCGTGAAGGCGAGCAGACCCGTGACCCCGACCTTGTCGTACGAGACGCTGAGGGCCAGCGCCAGCGGCCCCGCGCACAGGTAGTACGGTGTCAACCACTGGAAGCGCTCGCGGAAGATCTCGACCGGCTTCGTCCCCTCGGCCAGGCTGATCGCAACGCTGAGCAGAGTGATGTTGACGAGCATGTAGGCCGCGCCGGCGGCGAGCGCGGGGCCGAGTCGGGCCGCCGGAGCCCAGCCGTTCCCTCCGAGGACATGGAAGACCAGTGCGCCGGCGCCCGCCGAAAGGCTGAACTGGGCGGCGTCGAACACGCCACGGTTCAGCCGTCCGCGGCGCGCGACGAGCACAACGAGCCCGACCAGCGCCGCTACGATCATCGCCGTCCCGACGGTGAAGACGAACCCCAGTGCCAGCAGTCCGGCGCTGGCGAAGCTCGTCGCGCCCCGGTTGTAGACCTCGACCTGAACCAGTTGCAAGACGAGGGTCAGGCCGCAGAACGCGAGGAACGTCCACGGCCGGGTGGAGACGGCATGCCAGGTTTGGGCAGCTGTCAGAGCGATGATCGCCGTCGCAGTCGATGCGACGAGCGAGATGAGAACATTCGGATCCCGCCGGGTCTCGGGCGGAAGCTCCACGGGCGCTCCCTCGTCCACGCCGGCTCCTTAGTCGAACGAGCCCGAGTTCCAGTCGGCGGTCGCGTTCCAGGAGCCGTCACCGCCGGCGGCGTTCCACGAGGAGGACGCGTTCCAGGACGAGCTCGCGTTCCAGGACGAGCTCGCGTTCCAGCTCGAGCTCGCGTTCCAGGACGAGCTGGCGTTCCAGGAGGAGGAAGCGGAGAAGCCCGCCGTGTTCCAGCTGGAGGAGGCGTTCCAGGACGAGGACGCATTCCAGGACGAGCTGGCGTTCCAGGACGAGCTTGCGTTCCAGGAGGAACTCGCGTTCCAGCTCGACGAAGCGTTCCACGAAGAGGACGCGTTCCACGAGGACGAGGCGTTCGCGCGGGCGCTGGTGGCACGAGTCGGATCGCCGGCCGCGTCCCAGGCGACTGCCGCCTTGTTCCAGGCGTCGAAGGTCGACTGGCGCGCATAGCCGGCAGCCCACTGGGCGGCGGCCTGCTCCAGCACGAGCCCTGCGTTCGAGTAGGCCCCGTGCCGCCATCCAGGCGCGGGCGGAGAACTCGAGCGCGACCGGCTGCCACTCCACGAGCGCGGTTGTACCCAGGACGTCGGCGGAGGCGGCCCAGTTCTGTGCAGCCTGGGTGAAGAGGCCTGCCTGCGCGGCGTCGGCGCCGGCGCGGTCGTAGGCGGTCGCCGCCTGGATCGGCAGGTTGGCGGCCTTCCAGGCGTCGGCGGCCTGCTTCCACGCGGTCGCGGCGCTCGCCCAGTTCGGGTCCTTCTCGTACTTGATCGCGGCGCGCTGGTAGCCGACCGCGTCCTTGGAGGCGCCGCTGTTCAGCGCCGCGGTGGTGGTGGGAGCGACAGCGGGGCCGGTCGAGAGGGCGATGCCCTGGTTGGCGCTCTGAGCGGCGCTGGTGTAGGCGAGCGCGGTCGCGAGATTGAGGCCGGGCGCGTTGCTGCCGTTGACGGGGCGTCCGCTCGCGGCGAGCAGCCACTTGATCTGGTTCGGCGTCAGCGCCGGGTTCTTCTGGAGCAGGAGGGAGGCGGCGCCTGCGACCTGCGGGGCGGCGAAGGAGGTGCCGTTCGCCATCAGGTAGCCGGGCTCGACATGGTTGGCGGCGGGAGCCTGGTAGTCGAGCATCGAGCCGGCAGGGACGTTCGAGACGATGTGCCGGCCGGTGGCGACGATCTCGGGCTTGACGAAGCCGTCGCCGGTGACGCCGTACGACGAGAAGCTCGCGACGTAGTCGTCGCTCGTGTCGAGTGTGTCGTTCGAGTCGGACGCGCCGACCGTGATCACGAACGGGTCGTTGCCGGGCGCGTAGTACATCGTGTTCGGGCCGAGGTTTCCGGAGGTGACGACGACGACGACGCCGGCCCGCCAGAGCTGCTCGACCGCCTGGTCGAGCGCGCTCGTCTGGTACGAGCTCGGCACAGTCTCGGCAAGGGAGAGGTTGACGACGCGGATGTTGTACTGGGCCTTGTTGGCGAGCACCCAGGTCAGGCCCATGATGATGTCGCTGGTCGAGACGCCAGTGCTGGTGGCGACGTTGATCGCGTAGACATTTGCGCCCGGGGCGACGCCGACGTGGCGGCCGTCGGCCGACTTCCCGGCGACGACGTCGGAGACGAATGTGCCGTGACCGGTCGTGTCGTCCAGGTTCGAGCCGCCGTTCTGGCCCGCGAGCTTGACCTGGACGACGCGGCTGCCGAGGTCGGAGGCGTTCGGCTTGACGCCGCTGTCGATCACGGCGACGCCGATCCCCTGGCCGGTCAGCCCCTGGGCCCAGGCGGCGGTCGCGCCGCTCGTGCGCGGAAAGAGCGTGACGAGCGCGCTGTATGGATCGGCGGGGGCGGCTGTCGAAGCCGGGGTGGTGGTCGTTGTCACTGAGGTGGTGGTCGTCGTGGTCGCCGCCGTGGTGGTGGCGGTCGTTGCGTTGCCATCGGTCGCCTTCACCGGCGAGTCGACGGCGACGTAGGTGACGCCGGCGGCAAGACCGAGCTCGCCGAGCTTCGATGCCTCGATCGAGCCTGCCGACCGCATTGATCAGCGCGAGGTCGGTGATGTCCGTGCCGCCGAGCGCGGCGAGGGCCGCGGTTGCGCCGGGCCCGTAGACGATCACGCGGATCCGTGCATCCTCGGTCTGCTGCTGCGCCTGAGCCGCCTGGGCGACCTGAACGAGCGTCGGGTCGACGGTCGGGACGACGGTCGGTGAGACAGGCGCAGCGGGTGCGGGTGCCGCTACAGGACCCGGCGCCGTCGGTGCGGCGGGGAGCGCGGTGGGGAGCGAGACCGGCGCCGCGGCGACCGGCTGCTGCGGCGCCGTCGGCTTCTGGCCCTCGAGTGTCGCCGAGCCGATCGGCCGGGCCTGCTGCCTGGCGGCTTTCTTCGGGATTGCGGTAATCACGACGCGCTGCACGGACGCCCGCTTCTTGCTTTTCGCCTTCGCGGTCTCTCGACGCTTCTTCGTACGCTTCTTCGACTCTTCGTACCCTTCTTCGCGGCCTTCTTCGTGCCGGCGTGCGCCTTCGCCGCCTTCGCCTGAGCGAACGGGCGCGCGGGCTTCGAGCCGCGTGCGAGTGCGCTCGCCGGCAGGGCGAGCAGCAAGCTGGCGGCGAGACAGACGAGCAGTCGCAGCGAGACGGGAGGCCGCGTAAAGATTCGCATGGGCACGTTCTGATCGCATAGGCCATGCGAATCGTCACCATAAAGGGTGATTTCGCCTGCCCAGGCCGATCCGGTGCCCGTCGCCAGGGTGTCTGACGGGCCACGGCTACACTTCCGCGGTGACAGCGGCGTCCCTACGCATCATCCCGCTCGGCGGGCTCGGCGAGGTCGGCAAGAACATGACCGTGTTCGAGCACGAGCAGGGGACGCTCGTCGTCGACGCCGGCCTGGCGTTTCCGCGGGACGAGCACCTCGGCGTCGACCTCGTGCTGCCCGACTTCTCGTACCTCCGCGACCGGCCGGGGCAGGTGCGCGCGGTCGTGCTCACCCACGCGCACGAAGACCATGTCGGGGCGCTCCCGTACCTGCTGCGTGAGGTGAAGGTGCCGGAGGTGTGGGCGACGCGCCTGACGCTCGGCCTCGTCAAGTCGAAGCTCGACGAGCACGGCCTGGCGAATGCGGCCGAGCTGCGCGAGATCGACCCCGAGGGGCCGCCCGTCGATCTGGGGCCGTTTCGGCTCGAGTTCGTGCGGATGGCGCACTCCGTTCCCGACAACGTGGCCGTGATGATCGAGACCGACGCGGGCAGGCTCCTGCACACGAGCGACTGGAAGCTCGACCACACACCGGTGGACGGCTTCCGGACGGACGTCGGCCGGCTGGCGGAGATCGGCAACCGCGGCGTCGATCTCCTGCTGTGCGACTCGACGAACGCCGAGCTGCCGGGGTACACGGGCTCCGAGCGGCTGGTCGGCGAGGCGTTCAGGCAGATCATCCCGCAGCGCCGGGGCCGCATCCTGGTCGCGTCGTTCGCCTCGAACGTCCACCGCATGCAGCAGGCGATCGACGTGGCCGCCCAGACCGGCCGCAAGGTCGCCGTCGTCGGGCGCTCGATGCGCAAGAACCTGAACATCGCCGGCAACCTCGGCTACCTCGAGGTGCCGGAGGGGACGGTGATCCAGCCGAAGGAGCTCGGCGGGTACGAGCCGGACGAGGTCCTGATCCTCTGCACCGGCAGCCAGGGCGAGCCGATGTCGGCGCTGACGCGGATCGCCTACCGCGACCATCAGACGGTGTCGGTCGAGCGGGGCGACACGGTGATCCTCTCGGCGCGGCCGGTCCCCGGCAACGAGCTCCGCGTCCACGACACGATCAACCAGCTCTCGAAGGCCGGCGCGGAGGTGCTGCACGAGGAGAACGCGATCGTCCACGTGTCGGGCCACGCGAACCAGGAGGAGATCCGCACCCTCTACGGCCTCGTCAGGCCGAAGGCGGTGATGCCGATCCACGGCGAGTACCGGATGCAGGCCGCGAATGCGCGGATGGCGCAGGAGGCCGGGGTTCCCGCCGATTCGATCGTCCTGGCAGAGAACGGCTCGGTCGTCGAGCTCCGGCCGGGCGGCGTTTCGATCGTCGACCGGATCGAGTCGGGAGTCACGCTCGTGGACGGACTCGGCGTGGGGGATATCGGCGACGTCGCCCTTCGCGACCGCCGGCACATGGCCGAGGACGGCGTCCTGATCATCGTCGCGACGCTCGCCAGCTCGAACGGCACCCGGTCGGCCGCCGCCGAGCTGATCGCGCGCGGCTTTGCCGAGAGCGGCACGCTCCTCGACGAGATGCGTACCGAGGCCGAAAGCGTCCTGCGCACGTGCCTGGCCGACGACGTCGTCGAGATCAAGCTCCTCCAGGAGCACCTGCACGACGGCGTCGGACAGCTCGTCTACGACCGGACGCGCCGGCGGCCGATGATCCTGCCCGTCGTCGTCGAGGTGTAGCACTGATGCCCGTCGCCCTCGACGGCTGGGCGCGCGTGCTCGCCGGCTAACGCCGCCGAGGAGACGACCGGTACGCGCCTGATCGCCCAGCTCGTCGGCCTGCGAGGTGGCTGCGCTGGCGTTCTGCCGGCTGCTCGAACGCTGGGCCCGCGGCGACGCCGACCCGCCGACGCCCGGCGGCCGTCAGGCGGCGCTACGCCGGGCAGCCGAGCGCGCGGAGACCGCGCTGACCGGCCTCGAACGGCCGCTCGGCCGCTACCTGCTCGAGCTCCAGTCGGAGCGGGCGGAAGGTCGCTCCTGGTACGGCGAGCCGGGCGCGGGGGAGCTGCGCGACTGGCACGACGTGCTCGTGCGTGCCGGGGTGAGCGTCTCGCCGGTGCGGGTCGCGCAGGCCTACCTCGAGCTGGCGGTGCTCGTGCGGGCGCTCGAGGGGCTCCGCTCCGCGGCCGACATCGGTTCCGAGCCCGACCGCTCGTCGCTCTGGGCCGGCCTCTTCGACCTGCGCGAGAACCTGCTCGGCCGCACGCTCGAAGACCTGCGCGCGATTGCCGCCTAGCGTCTCGATCGCGGTCGTCGGGTCGATCAACCTCGACCTCGTCGCCCGCTGCGAGCGGCTCCCGCGGCCCGGCGAGACGCTCACCGGGGCGAGGTTCGAGCGCGTCCCCGGGGGCAAAGGAGCAAACCAGGCCCTGGCCGCCGCCCGGTTGGGCGCGGAGGTCGGCCTCACGGGTGCCGTCGGCGGCGACGCGTTCGCAGACGAGGCACTCGCCCTGTTGCACGAGGGAGGCGTGGACCTGACGCGCGTCGCTCGCACGGGCGAGCCGACCGGGGTGGCGCTGATCCTCGTCGGCGACGACGGTGAGAACTCGATCGTCGTCGCCCCCGGGGCCAACGCGGCCGTCGAGGCGGGCACGCTCCCGGAGGCGGACGCCGTCTTGTGCCAGCTCGAGATCCCGGTCGAGACGGCGGTCGCGGCGGCCGGCCAGGCCCGGTTCTTCTGCCTGAACGCTGCGCCGGCCAGGACGCTTCCGTCCGAGCTCCTCGAAGCGGTCGACCTCCTCGTGGTCAATCGCTACGAGCTGGAGACCGCCGGCCGCTTCGAAGGCTTGACCGCGCTGACGCTGGGCGCCGAGGGGGCGCTCCTGCTCGAGGGCGGCCGGGAGGTCGCTGCGGGCGGCGCCGCCCGCCGTCGAGGCGGTGGACGGCACCGGCGCCGGTGACGCCTTCACCGCCTGCCTGCTCGTTTCTCTGCTCGAGGACCGGCCACGCGACGAGGCGCTCCGCCGCGCGTGCGCGGCAGGAGCGCTCGCCGCCTCGCGCCCCGGAGCGCAGCCATCGCTGCCCACCGCCGCCGAGGTAGACGGGATACTGGGCGCGTGAAGGTCGTCCTCGACTGCGACCCCGGCCACGACGACGCGATCGCGCTGCTGCTCGCACTCGCCAGCCCCGAGGTGGAGCTGCTCGGCGTGACCACCGTGCACGGGAACCAGACGCTCGCCAAGACGACCGTGAACGCGCTGAAGCTGCTCGAGTTCGTCGGCCGCACGGAGATCCCGGTCGCCGCCGGCGCCGACCGGCCGCTCCGCCGCGAGCCGTTCGTCGCCGCCTACGTCCACGGCGAGAGCGGGATGGACGGGCCGTCCCTGCCGGCCCCGAGCGGGAAGCCGGTCGAGCAGCACGCGGTCGACTTCATCGCCGAGACCGTCCTCGCCGCCGGCGGGCCGGTGACGCTGGTTCCGACCGGGCCGCTGACCAACATCGGGCTCTTCCTCGCCCGGCACCCCGAGGCCGCTGCCCGCGTCGAGCGGATCGTGCTGATGGGCGGTGCGATCGGAGAGGGGAACGTCACCCCGGCGGCCGAGTTCAACATCTGGTGCGATCCGGAAGCCGCCGACCGCGTCTTCATGAGCGGGCTCGACGTGACGATGATCGGCCTCGACGTCACGCACAAGGCGATCGTCAACTCGGCGCACGCAGAGCAGTTGCGCGCGGCCGGCCGCGTGGGGGCGATGGTCGCGGAGCTGCTCGACTTCTACGGCCGCTTCCACCGCGAGGTGTACGGCTGGGACGGCTCCCCGATCCACGACGCGGTCGCGCTCGCGCACGCGTTCCGCCCCGGGCTCGTCGAGACCGTGCGCACCGGCGTCCGCGTCGACTGCGGAGGACGAGCTGAGCCGCGGGCGCACCAACGTCGATCTGCGCGGCCGCGTCGGCTGGGAGCCGAACGCGACCGTCGGCGTCGACATCGACGCCGATGCGTTCATCTCGCTGCTGATCGAGCGGATCTCGTCACTCGGGTGAAGCTCGGCGTCATCACGCTCCAGATGGCGCCCTGGTCGGAGCTCGTCGAGCGCTGGCACCGTCTCGAGGAGCTCGGCGTGGACACGATCTGGGTCGCCGACCATCTCGGCAGCGACAAGCTCGACCCGAAGGAGCCGTGGTTCGAGGCCTGGAGCTGCCTGACCGCGCTCGCCTACGAGACCACCCGGGCCCGGATCGGCTCGCTCGTGAGCCCGATGACGTTCCGTAACCCGGCGGTGCTGGCCCGGACGGCGCTGACCGTGGCGGAGATCTCCGGCGGGCGGCTCGAGCTCGGGATCGGCTCCGGCGCGTCGACGTTCGACCACCGTGTCAGCCAGGTGCCCGAGTGGAGCCCGAAGGAGCGCGCCGCGGCGTTCACGGTCTGGACCGAGCGCCTACTCGAGATGCTGGCGTTCGACGCCTTCAACCCCAAGCGCGAGATCCCGCTGACGATCGCCGGCCGCGGCAAGACGATCCTCGGGCTCGCCGCGCGGCATGCCGACCGTTGGAACACCTTCGGCGGAGTGGGGGTGAGCCCGGCGGAGGCGGTTCGAGTCGCGCGTGAGGACAACGCGCGGCTCGACGAGCTCTGCGCCGAGACGGGCCGCACCGTCGTCCGCTCGGTGCTCCTCGGCTATCACGCATTCGTCGGGGAGACGCCGTGGCGCTCGGACGAGGCGTTCGCCGACGTCGTCGGCCGCTGGGCCGACGCCGGCTTCGACGAGATCGTCTTCTACTACCCGCCGGACACCGCGATGCCAGAGGGCACGCGTCTCGGAGGGCGTGTTCGAGCGGGCGTTCGCCCGGCGCCGGCAGCCGGCAAAGGGTTAGCGCCACAAGCGTCGAAGTCGCCCGGGATGGCGCCGAGGAAGCGTCCGAGTAGGGCACGCCCGAAGACCTCGTCACGGGCCAGAGCCGCGTGCGCGCCGCAAGCCGCAGCCGCGCCGGCACCAGCATCCCGAGCTGATCGGCCTCGGCCTGGCCGCGTTCGGCCTCTTCATGGGCAGCGTGCTCTGGGCCGGCTGGAACGGCGGCTACGTCGGGAAGGCGATCGGCGACGGGCTGGTCGCACTGCTCGGCGGCACTGCCTACGCACTGCCGGTCGCGTGCACCGCGGTCGGCGCGCTGATGGTCGCGAAGAGCGACCTGCCGCGCTTTGGCCCCTTCCGCACCGGCCTCTTCATCACCGCGTTCGCGCTCGCGCTCGTGCTCGGTCAGGCGCACGGCGGCTACCTCGGCGAGGGGCTGGAGGCGATCTTCGGCCGCCTGATCGGCGCGACCGGCACGCGGCTCCTCGGCGGCTTCCTGCTGCTCGCCGGCGGCCTGCTCGTCAGCGGCGCCTCGGCCGGCGCGCTCCTGCGACGATCGGGCCACGCCGTTCGCAGCGCTGCGAAGCGCCGCCCCGCCCGTCGCGGCAGGCCCGCGCCGCCGGTCGAGCCCGTCTTCGATGAGTCGCCGGCCACCGCCGTCCGTGCTCCGGCAGCCACCCCGGTGGACGGCGTGCAGGACTTCCCGGACGTCGTCGAGCCTTCGCCGCTCCTCGTCTTCGAGGGGGAGACGGCCGAGGAAGCGGCTCAGGTATCGCTCTTCGACGTGACCGAGGCCGGCGACGACGGTGCGTACACGCTGCCCGACCCGGCGATCCTTCGCCGTTCGAAGGCGGCCGCCCGCGAAGGTGGCGACGCAGGTCGCGTTGCCGGCCTGCTCGTCCAGGCGCTCGCCAACTTCGGCGTCGATGCGACCGTGGTCGGCGAGATCTCCGGCCCGCGCGTCACCCGCTACGAGCTCCAGCTCGCGCCGGGGACGAAGGTGGCGAAGGTCGCCTCGCTCAAGGACGACCTCTCCTATGCGCTCGCGACCACGGAGATCAGGATCCTGGCGCCGATTCCGGGCAAGCAGGCGGTCGGTGTCGAGGTGCCGAACCTCTCGCCGAACCTCGTCACCCTCGGCGACATCTACGACGACCTGCCGGCGACCTCGAGCCCGCTCTCGGTCTGGCTCGGCAAGGACATCTCCGGCAACGCCGTCTGGACCGACCTGGCGCGGATGCCGCACCTGCTGATCGCCGGTACGACCGGATCGGGGAAGTCCGGCTGCATCAACACGATGCTCAGCTCGATTCTCCTGCGCGCCACCCCGGACGACGTGCGCATGATCCTGATCGACCCGAAGCGGATCGAGCTCGGCTTCTACGAGTCGATCCCGCATCTGCTCACGCCGGTCGTCTCCAGTCCGAAGACCGCTGCGGCCGCGCTGGCGAACGTGGTCGGCGAGATGGAGCGCCGCTACGAGCGGATGAGCCAGGTGCGCGCCCGAAGCCTCCCGGAGATGAACCGCGCGCTCCGTGGGCGGGGCGAGAAGCAGCTGCCGTTCCTCCTCGTCGTGATCGACGAGCTCGCCGACCTGATGATGATCTCGCCGCAGGAGGTCGAGGACGCGGTCATCCGGCTGGCGCAGAAATCGCGGGCGGTCGGCATCCACCTCGTGCTCGCCACGCAGCGGCCTTCGGTGGACGTGATCACCGGGATGATCAAGGCGAACGTGCCCTCCCGGATCGCCTTTGCGGTCTCCAGCCAGACCGACTCGCGGGTGATCCTCGACCAGGCGGGGGCAGAGAGCCTCCTCGGTCAGGGGGACATGCTGTTCAAGCCGCTCGGCACGTCGCGCCTTCAGCGGATTCAGGGCGCCTATGTCAGCGAGGAGGAGGTCGCGCTCCTCGTCGAGCAGTGTCGCAGCCAGCGCGAGCAGGAGCTCGACGAGTCGCTGCTCGAGCCGCCCGAGCGGGCCGTGGAGGACGCAGACGAGGAGGACGGCGAGTTCGACCCTGACGAGGACCCGCTGCTCGAGCGCGCGATCGAGATCGTCGTCCAGGCCCAGACCGCGTCGGTGTCGCTCCTCCAGCGCCGCCTTCGGGTCGGCTACACGCGCGCCGGCCGCCTGATCGACATGCTCGAGCGCCGGGGGATCATCTCGCCCTACGAGGGCTCGAAGCCGAGGCGCGTCCTCGTCGGGGAGACGGAGACGCTCGCGTCGTAGGCCGGGCGGGCCAAGGCCCTTCCGGCCGTGTCCCAGGGACAGTCCCTGGAACGCGAATGTGACCGGCTCTCCACGGAAGGACACGGCTGGAACCGTCGAGCGGATTGGCCTGAACCGACCATGCGGCAGGACGATGGTGCCCGCCCGGGGTGACCATTTCCGTTGGTCCGCGTGGCCCCTTCGGCCGCGTCCGAGGGACTGTCCCTGGGACATGTCTCGAACGGGCACGACCTAAGATCGCACGGTGACGCGAATCGCAGTCGTCGGGAGCTATGGAGCGGGCTTGACGTTCGGCGCCGAGCGCGTTCCCGCGCGTGGTGAAAGCGTGATCGGCTCGCTCTTTCGAGTCGACCACGGCGGGAAGGGATCGAACCAGGCTGTCGGCGCGAGCCGGCTCGGAGCCGAAGTCGCGCTGCTTACCGCCGTCGGCAACGACGCTTTCGGGGAGAGTGCGTTCGGGCTCTGGGCGGACGAGGGGGTCGACGCCGCGGCCGTGCTGCGCACCGACCAGCCGACGATGACGGCCGCCATCCTCGTCGAGGCCAGCGGCGACAACAGAATCGTGATCGTCCCCGGAGCTCTCAATACGCTTACCCCCGACGCACGTCGACTCGTTCGGCGACCAGATCGAGGCGGCCGACGTCCTGCTCGTCCAGCTCGAGATCCCGCTCGAGACAGCGCTCCATGCCCTTGAGGTCGCGCGTGCCGCCGGGGTCAGAACGGTGCTCAACCCGGCGCCTGCCCCGCCCGAGCCGATTGCACCCGTCGCCGACTACATCACGCCGAACGAGACCGAGGCGCCGGCGGTCGAGCGCGGCGAAGGCACGCTCGTGGTCACGCTCGGCGAGCAGAGGCGCGCGGCTCGGCGGAGCAGCGCGTTCCGGCGTTCCCGGCGCGAGCGGTGGACTCGACCGGCGCTGGCGACGCCTTCTGCGCGGCGTTCGCGGTTGCCCTCGCCGAAGGCCGGGCCGAGCTCGAGGCCGTCCGCTGGGGCTGCGCGGCCGGCGCGCACATGGTCGAGCACGAGGGCGTGATTCCCGGGCTACCTACTCGCGCCGAGCTCGAGCGGCGGCTTGCGCTCTTCGAATGAAACGTCTGATCATCGACACCGACACCGCGGGAGACGACGTCTTCTCGTTGCTCATCGCCCTCCTCGACCCGCGCGCGCAGCTCGAGGCGATCACGATCTGCTGCGGCAATGTCCGCTTCGAGCAGGAGGTCGAGAACGCCCTCTACACGGTCGAGATCGCCGGCCGGAGCGGCCAGGTGCCCGTCTACAAAGGCTGTGCCGAGCCGCTGATCGCGGAGTGGGTCGGTGCCGAGTACGTGCACGGCCGGGACGGGATGGGCGACTCGTACTTCCCGCGGGCGACCCAGCGGCCCGCGCCGGAGCATGCGGTCGACGAGTTGATCCGCCGGATCAACGAGAGCCCCGGCGAGCTGACGATCCTGGCGCAGGCGCCGCTGACGAATCTGGCGGTCGCGGTGACGCGCGACCCGACGATCGCCGAGAAGGTCGAGCACCTCTGGGTGATGGGCGGCGGCATCGGCAACATCACTCCGGCCGCCGAGTACAACTTCTACGTCGACCCCGAGGCGGCGAAGATCGTGCTCAATGCCGGTTTCCCGCTCACGCTCTTCACGTGGACGCTGACCCGCACGCACGGCGTCTTCGGCGACGAGAAGCTCGCGCGGATCGAGGCACTCGGTACACCGCTCGCGGCGTTCTTCGGGCAGGTGAACCGCAAGGCCCGCGAGTTCGACGACCGCGTCGTCGGGCTCGGCGGCTCGACGCACCCCGACTCGATGACCTGCGCCGCCATTCTCGACCCGTCCCTGATCATCGCCGCCGAGGACGCGGTCGTCGACGTGGAGACCTCAGGGGAGCTCACGCGAGGATGGAGCCTGATCGACACGCTCGGCCGGACCGGGCGCGAACCGAACGCCCGCGTCGTCACCGACTTCGACACCGAGCGCTTCTTCGAGCTGATGCTCTCGACCCTGAGCTGAGATGAGCTACCTGCCGCCGACCCGCAGCCTCCGCGTCCGTTTCGACACCGCGCAGGCCCTGACGCGGCTGTTCTACGGCGAGCAGGCGGTTGTGCTCGCGTGCGGCGGGTGGATCCCGCGGGTGGCGCGCCTCGAGCTGAAGACGGAGCTCGCCCAGACGGCGTGGGAGTCGGCGCTGGCTGCGGACGCGCTCCGGGAGCGGGTTTTCGAGCTGCGCTACCCGTCGCGGTTCATGGACGAGCAGTCCGAGGCGCTCACGGTCGCCGGTCCCGCCGATCTGCGCAAGCGCGTCGGCCGACTACGCGACGACTACGACGCCTACCTCGCGATCGCGGACGTCCTGGCCGACGGCCCGTCGATCCGGATCGTCGAGGCGGCGGTCCGGGACAAGGAGCGGCAGGTAGCGGCGCTTGCGGATCTCGCGGAGCTCTCGGCCGACGATCCCGCTCGCGACGAGCGGTACTTCCTGTCCAGCTTCTACTGGCCCGACGCGCTCGACCCCGAGTACCCCTACGGCGAAGGGGTGGCGCTCCAGATCCGGTCGGCCGTCAGCCACCTGAACGAGGTCTGGGCGGTCGAGACCGCGGGCCGGATCCTGGCCGAGCTCTCACCCGAGCTCGGCTGGGAGTTCACCCGCGACGCGGCCCGGTGGCTGTACGACGAGAGCCGCCACATGCTGATGGGCAAGGAGCGGCTCGAACGCTGGGGCTTCGAACCGGGTCAGGTTCCTCTCGGCGGCTACATCTACGAGGCCTGCGCCGGTCAGGATCCGATCTACCGGCTGGGCATGCTCGGCTACTTCGAGACGAAGAACATCGGGCGCAAGCGCGAGCGGGCAGATGCGTTCCACGCGATGGGCGACCTGACGAGCGAGACGGACATGGAGTTCGACTGGGCCGACGAGACACTGCATGCCGAGTACGGCAGGCGCTGGCTGCGGCGCCTGCTCGAGGTGCGCGGCGAGGATCCCGAGTCGTGGCCGGCGATCCTCGAACGCTGCGAGCAGCTCGTCGCCGAGCGGGTCGCGCGCGCAACGCCCGAAGAGCTGGCGCGGATCCGCACCTGTGCGGACGCCCTCGTCGCCACCGCGCGGCAGGCGGCGGCAACCTAACCCCTTTCGCTGAACCTGCGTCTCACTCTTTGAACCAGTGGTCGAGGGGGAGTAGGATCAGGCGTCCCCATCCGGGGGCGCGTGTGGCCACTGCACCGAGGGAGGATTTGCGTGAGCAAGAAACGATTCATGCCGGTGGCGATTGCCGTCCCGGCGGCCGTTCTCGTCGCCGTACTGCTGGTCGGGACCGGTAGCGCGGCGCACAAGGCAACGTTCAAGGCAGCCCTGATCAGCGACGTCGGCCGCTTCAACGACAAGGGCTTCAACCAGAACCAGCTCACCGGCCTGAAGCTGGCGCAGTTGCAGCTCGGCGTCCAGATCCGGGCAATCGAGTCGAAATCGGCCGGCGACTACATCCCGAACATCGCTTCGGTGGCACGGTCAGGCTACGACGCCGTTGTCGCAGCCGGGTTCCTGCTTGCCGACGCCGAGGCGACGGTGGCGAAGAAGTTCCCGAACACGCAGTTCGCGATCACCGACTACCCCGTCGAGATCCCGCCGTTCTCCGACAAGAAGGGCAAGCTCCTGGTCAAGAACATCACCGGGATCACCTTCAAGGCGGAGCAGCAGAGCTACCTCGTCGGCTGCCTTTCCGCCCTGATGGCCAAGAAGGGCGGCGGGAACACGATCAGCGCAGTCGGCGGCGTCAAGATCCCGCCGGTCGACATCTTCATCGCGGGCTACAAGGCGGGTGCCGCCAAGTGCGCGAAGGGCACGAAGGTGCTGGTCGGCTACTCGCAGGACTTCATCGCCCAGGACAAGTGCAAGGCGGTCGCTGAGAACCAGATCGCCGCCGGCTCCAAGGTCGTCTTCGCGGTCGCCGGCCCATGCGGCTTCGGCGCGCTCGCGGCGGCGAAGGAGGGCGGTGTCTGGGGCGACGGCGTCGACGTCGACCAGGCGTACCTCGGCCCGCACATCCTGACGAGCGCTGTGAAGCGCGTCGACCTCGGGGTCTTCCGCTTCATCCAGGCTGTACAGGCCGGCACGCTGGTCCCGGGCCACGACTTCGTCTTCGACCTGAAAAACGGCGGCGTCGCGGTCGGCAAGATCAGCTCCAAGGTGCCGAAGGCGTACATCGCGAAGATCAACGCTCTCAAGGAGCAGATCATCGCCGGCAAGATCAAGATCCCCACGGCCGTCTAGCGGCGGCCAGGAGTCACGTCGGAAGGCGGGTCCGCAGGGCCCGCCTTCTGCGTGAAAGAATCGCCCGCATGTCCGAGCCGCCGGTTCTCGAGCTCCGGGGGATCACCAAGCAGTTCCCCGGCGTGCTCGCGAACGACCACATCGACCTCGAAGTCCTCCGCGGCGAGGTCCACGCTCTCCTGGGCGAGAACGGCGCGGGCAAGTCGACGCTGATGAACATCCTCTACGGGCTGTACCACCCCGACGAGGGCGAGATCCTGCTGAACGGCAAGGCTGAGTCGTTCTCTTCGGCGAAAGACGCGATCGGAAAGGGGATCGGCATGGTGCACCAGCACTTCATGCTGATTCCGGTGATGACGGTGGCGGAGAACATCGTCCTCGCCGAGGAGCCGACCTACGCCAGGGTGATGCTCGACTTCGGCGAGGCAAGGAGACGCGTCCACGATCTCTCAGAGCGCTTCGGGCTCGCGGTCGCCCCCGACTCGCGCATCGAGGACATCACCGTCGCCCAGCAGCAGCGAGTCGAGATCCTGAAGGC
>CAVXTD010000039.1:0-15576 GCA_963764565.1 uncultured Actinomycetes bacterium | reverse complement strand
CGACGCCAGCCTGCCGGTGACGACGACGTTCCCGTTCCTCACGTGCGCGCTCAGGTCGCGCAGCCCGTAGCCGACGCTGAAGCCGCCCGACGCCGCGAGCAGCGCGCTTCGCTGGCCGGTGTTCAGCTGCCTGCCGTGCACGGTCGCCTTCGACCGTCGCGCGACGTGGACGCCGTGGCGCCCCGCCAGCGTGATGTCGGCGTCGTAGCGGAACGTCCCGTCCGCCGCGGTCACCTTCGGCACCGTATAGCCGTCGACGGCCAGCTGAGCGCCGGACCGGCGTCGTTCCGACGACCACGCGGCCGGTCACGGCTTCCGTGTTCGACGAGTCGGCGAGCCAGGCGCGGACGACGAGCCCGCCTGGGTCATGATCCGGGCCGCGCCGAGGGCGGTCATTCGATCGACGACACGGGCCGCCGCCGGCTTCTTGGGCCGTGCCGGCAGGGCGGTCGGGGTGCTGGACTGGGCGGCGGGCTCCGCGACCTCCGGGGCCCGCAGCTTCCGGGAGAACGGGCGGCGGCGATTCCTTCTGCGATCGCGCCGAGCGCGAACACCTGGAGCTCGCTCGCGGTGCCGCCGCCCGACGAGGTCGGACTGCCGCCCGAGGAGATCGCCACGTACTCCTTGCCGTTGACCGAGTAGATCGTCGGGCCGGCTGCGATCTGGTGCCCGGTCTGGAACGTCCAGAGCACCTTGCCGGTCTTCGTGCTGAACGCGCGCAGGACGCCGTCGCCGCCGCCGGCGAAGCCGAGCCCGCTCGCGGTCGTCGTCACGCCGCCGCGCTCGGGCTCGGGCGTCGTGAACTTCCAGACGCGCTTGCCGGTGTTGACGTCGATCGCGCTGATCGAGCCGTGGTCGTGCCAGCCGGGCAGGATTGCCCGAAGTTGCCGTTCTCGAGGCCGAGGAAGACGTCGCCGAGCGTCAGCTTGCGCTTCTTCTGCGTCGGCGTCAGCTTCGCCTGGGTCAGCAGCGAGGCCGTCTCGGCGGCGGCGTTGAAGATGTAGTTCGTCTTCGGGTCGTACGAGGCCGGCGAGAAGTTGAGGCCGCCGAGCGAGCCCGGGTACACCGCCACCGGCTTGCCGGGCACGAGCCGCGGGTGCTCGGTGCGGTCGATCACCTTGATCCGCTGGTAGATCGGCGCGCCGGTCGCCGCGTCGTACGCGAACCAGACGCCTTCCATCGTCGCGACCGAGACGACGCGCCGCTTCTTGCCACCCACCTTGCCGGTGTAGACGAGCGGCGGCTGCGCGGTGTCGTACGACCATTCGTTGAAGGCCATCTGCTGCTGCCACCACTTCATCTGCCCGGTGCGCAGGTCGACGGCGATCAGCGAGTCGGTGCGCGGGTTCTGGCCGGGCCGGAACTGCGGGAAGTAGAGCGGCGTCGCCGAGCCGGTGCCGAAGTAGAGCGTGTGCGTGGTCGTGTCGATCGTCTGCGGCGTCCACACGACGCCGCCGCCGACGATCCGCGAGAGCCGGCGCCAGCTCGTGCCCTCGGGCGGGATCGTCCAGAAGGGGTCGGGCCAGGCCGGCGTCAGGTCGGTCTTGTAGGCCATCACGAAGCCGCGCACGCCGTACTCCGAGCCGGCAGCGCCGAGGACGAGCCGGTGGTCGGCGCAGATCGGCGCGCTCGTCTCCGAGTAGCCGTAGTCGGGGGTCGCCCGGGGCACCGCCGCCGAGATCGGCACGCGCTTGAGCTGCCTGCCGGTCTTGGCGTCGATCGAGACGATGAACATGTCGAGCGTGGTGATGAACAGCTTGCCCTCGCAGTAGGCGACGCCGCGGTTGGCGGCGATGCCGAAGTTGCGGAAGATGGCGACGTTGTCGGGCTTCCAGCGCCAGATCACCGCGCCCGTGGTCGCGTTCGAGCGCGAAGACGTTGTCGTCGTTCGTCGTCACGTACAGCCGCCCGCCGATCGCGAGCGGGTACGACTGCGTCCCGCGCCTGATCGCCGGGTCGATCGCGTGGAAGTCGACCGTGAACAGGCGGCCGAGCTGGGCGACGTTGTCCGGCGTGATCTGCGTCAGCGTCGTGTACCGGTTCTGGTCCGGCGTGTTCCCCCAGCTGCTCCAGTCGTTCGGCGAGGCCTTCCCGGCCGCACCCGCGCCCGAGATCGAGACCGCGACCGCGGCTGCAATGACAACAAGGAGACCCGCGAGGCGTCCGGGACGGGTCGGCATCGACGTGCGATCTTACCCCGCCGACTCGCCGAAATTACATGGGGCCGGGATCAGCGGAGGTTTCGGCGCCAGAGCACCAGTCCGAGCGGGACGAGCGCGGCGAGGGCGACGAAGCGGCCGAGCGCGTGCGTGCGCGGCTCGATCCCGACCCGGACGGTCGGGCCGGTCCCGAGCGCCTTCCTGACGGCCCCCGCGACGTCCCCGGCGCGATGCTCGCCGAAGACCGCGCCTCCGGCTGCTCCGGCGAGCGACGCCAGGGCCGCCTTGCTCGCCGGGTCGGGCCGGTAGGTGCCCTCGCGCCTCCCGTCGGCAGAGAAGATCCCCTCGCGCGGGCCCCAGACGTGCACGAGCACGAGCGCGGTCGCCGGCGCCCGGGCCAGCGACGCTGCGACCGCGCCGGGGTCGAACGGGCGGCTCTCGCCGTCGGTCAAGCACGACGAGCGCCCGCTTGCGGGCGGAGGAGCGAACGTGCCGCCGCTCGGAACCTGGGCGAGCGCCGCCAGGGTCGACACCGTCACGCCGGCGGTCGCCGGCGGCGGCTGCTCGATGCCGATCGCCTCGCGCACCGTCGCAGCGAAGCTGCGCTCGTTCACGCTCGGCAGCAGGTTCGGCAGGACGCGGTCGGTGAGCGTCCCGACGCCGGCCGCGTAGCCGGCGAGGCGGTCGCGGATCTCGATCGCCTCCGTCTTTGCGCGGTCGAGTCTCGTCGGCGAGGTGGCCCCCGTCGAGGCGAGCATCGAGCGCGAGGTGTCGATCACGATGTAGACCTGCGCGTCCGTGCGCACCCGGCGCTGGCTGCTCGTTCGCCAGGCGGGCTGGGCGGCAACGAGCGCGATCAGGAGCGGCACGGCCGCGAGCGCGGCGGCAAGAGTCCATTCGCGCCTCCGGAGCGGGGGCCCGAGGCCGAGCGCATTGCGTACGCGGGCCGCGCGGCGCGAGCCGATGAGGTAGGCGGCGAGCACCAGCAGCGCGGCGACGGCGACGAGGCCCCCCCAGGGGGTGAGGAAGACGAGCGAGGCGGCCACGCTTCAGTACCCGGTCCCGGGAATTCCCGTCCCTGCGCCTCGCCGGCCGGTGCCGCGGCCGCCGCTGCTCGCGCCCGCGCCGGGCCGCACGCCGCGAGCCTGGAAGAGACGGAGCACGAGCTCGAGATTGACCTTCGCGGCCTCGTTGGCGGGGTCGAGGCGGACGGCGTTGGTGAACGCGGAGACGGCTCGCTCGGCCTGGTTCGCGTCTCGGCCGCCGCCGGCGGCGAAGTCGCCGAACGCGAGCACGCCGAGCAGGTCGCTTGCCTGCGACGCGCGGCGCGGGTCGCTGCCGCGCACGACATCCGCCAGGGCCAGCTCGGCGACGGCGCGCCTGCCGAGGGTCTGGAGCGCCGTGTCGAGCCTGCCGTTGACCCCGTAGGTGACCCGGAAGAGCTGGACTGCGCGACGGACGGCGAGGTCGTCGTCGACCGCGAGGAGCTTCCTCGCCGCTCCGAACGGCAGGAGCGTCGAGGCACGCCAGCGAGCAGCCGCCGGCGCGGCGCGGTAGCGAGCATCCCCCCGGCGCAGCGAGTCGTGCCAGGCACCGAGATCGAAGGAGAGCAGCGCGGCGATCGTCGCCAGCCCGATCAGAAGCGCTGCGAGTGCGAGCCGGCGGATCCTCACGCTCGCTGCTCCCCAGGTCACGCGGGCGAGCAGAAGCTCGTTGGCGGCGAGGGCGGCCGCGAGCGCGAGCGCGAGCGCCGCGAGCGTCCACGGGAAGCCGCCCCGGCCGGACGCGAGCGAGGCTTCCTCCGGCAGCCGGGCGCTCGTGATCGTGTCGTTCCCGCCGATCAGCCGCCGGAAGAACTGCTCGTCGGCGGGTGCGGGGTTCAGGCCGACGACCCGGAGCGGAATGCGGTCGCGCCGGTAGGCGAGGATCGTCAGGGCGGTGCGCCGGAGATCGCCCGGATCGTCCGAGAGATCCGAGATCAGCACCACTCCGGGACGGCGCAGCCGCCCGTCGAGCGCCAGCCTGTGCGCGAGCTCCAGCCCCGAGGAGATGCTGGTGCCCGCGCTGAACGTCCGCGCCCACGGGTTGGGGGGGAAGACGGGGATGAAGCCCGGTGTCGTCTGCGGGGGCAGGGTGAAGTAGCGGACGAGCGGCTTGAGCTCGGCCGCCGGAGTGCCCGGCGGCAGGGCCTCGTAGGCGCTTCCCGAGAAGATGACGAGTCCGTAGCGCCCGTTGGACGAGGCGAGGTCGGAGATCGTCGCGCCGATTCGCGCGTAGGTGTCCTGGGAGACGCTCGCCGAGAGGTCGAGCACGACGATCGCGGTCGAGCCGGAAGGCAGCAGGTGCAGCGTGCGCACCCGAGCGTGCCCGGCGAGCACGGCAATCGCGCCGACCAGTGCGAGCAGCAGAAGCGGCGAGCAGCGCTCGGACGATCGCGGTGCGGCGGGCGGTCCGGCGCAGGCCCGGCGCATCGGTCAGCGGGATGGCGCTCATCGTTTCTCGATCTCCCGCTCGACCGCGCCGGCGACCGACTCGATCTGCTCGGGCGACGGCGCGGGGGGTGACCAGGCCAGCTCCGAGGCGTCGCCCCCGAGCCCGCTCCCCGGGCCGCCGAGTACGCGGGCGAGCAGGCCGAGCGCTCGGCGCCGGTCGTCGGGGCCTCGCCGTTGCGCCTCGCGCGCGAGCAGAAGCGCCCGCTCGAGGGGAGAGAGGCCGGCCAGCCGCTCCTCGAAGCGCCGCCGTCGCAGGCGCGCGAGCTCGCGCGCGGCCAGGAGCAGGGCTCCGAGCACCAAGAGGGCCGCCACCGAGTCGAGCACGATCTCGAGCGTCCTCGGCGCGGCGCGGTAGGACGGCGCCGGCAGCTGCGTCTCGAGCCGGAAGGGCGGGGGCGTGGCCGCCGCCTCCTTGGCCGAGACCCGCCCGGCGATCGAGAGCGCGGGCCAGGGGACGGAGGTGCTGACGCTGCCGCCGTCCCGGCGCGTGGCGGTCAGGCGGAGCGGAGGAAGCTTGACCGGGCGTGGGGCAGTCGACGGGACGCAGTCCTCGCTCAGGCACGCCACCTCCCAGCGATAGCGAAGGATCGTCAGCCCGCCGCGACGCTCGCGCTCGACGACCGGCCCGGACAGCATGTCGAGCGGGCCGAACCCGGCAACGGCGCGGACGCCCGCGGGGTCGACGGCGGACCCGTCGACGGCGACGGTGGCGACGGCGGCGATCCGGTCGCCGAAGAGCGCCCGGCTCGGCTCCAGCGATGTCGCCGGCGAGAGCGGGCCGGCGGCGGCGGCCGGCCCGCGCGAGGATCGCCCCGAGCGCCATCGCCGCCCCTGCGGCCGCGACCCTGCTCAGCGCCGCCACCGCGTCATCTCCCGCAGCTCGGCCCAGCGCAGGAAGGTCTCGTCGATCTGGTGGGGGTCGTCGGTGCCGAGCACGAGCGGGTCGAAGCCGAGCGTCGCAAACTCGTCGAGCAGCCGGCCGCAGCCGCTCCTCGTTCGCCGCGCGCCGAGAGCGGGCCTCCCGCGCGCTCAGCAGGACGGGCCGGGGCCGCCCGCCGGAGGGATCGACCACGCGGACGACGACCGAGCCGACGTCGGGGAAGCTCTGCTCCCAGACCGGGTCCTGGATCACGACCGGGACGACGTCCCAGCGGTGTGCGCCGGCGTCGAGCCAGGCCGAGGCGGGCGGCGGCGCCAGGAAGTCGGAGAGGATGAACACGAAGCTCCCCGGCGGGATCCCCGAGCGCATCCGGCCGAGGAAGGCGATCGCCCGCTCGAGGTTGTCCTCGGGCGCGTCGAACCCGGTCTCGGGCGACTGCCGCTGCTCGATCAGCCAAAGCTCGCCGCGGCCGCCGGGCGGAAGCCAGTACGGCTCGCCTTGCGCGGTAGCCGCGCCGGCGTAGTCGAGCGAGCCGACGTCGCCGCGCGAGGCGACCGCGCTGAGCACGATCAGCTGCGCGGCGGAGTGGAGCGCCGCCTGCTTCGAGAGCCACGGAAACGGCGAGCGGTAGATTCCCATCGCGGGCCGGCGGTCGCAGACCAGCACGACCCGCGGCGCCTCGTCGGCTTGGTAGGCCCGGACGACGAACTCGTCGGAGTCGCGCGCGGCCGACAGCTTCGCCGACGCGTGCCAGTCGATCGTGGCGGCGTGGTCGCCGGGCCGGTAGGGGCGGCCGCCGACCACGTCCGTCCCCGGGCCGCGCCGGGCGCTGCGCTGCTCGCCGAACGGCAGCCCGAGCAGCCGCCGGCGCGGGACGAGCGGGAACACGCGCCGCTCCGCCGCGGAGGCCGCTCCCACGCCGGCTACGTGGCGGCGGGGCCAAGCGCCGCCGGCCGGCCCTCGTTCCAGTTCGGCTCAGGGCGCGGTGCCAGCTCGAAGCTGCGGGCGCGGATCAGCTCGAGCGCCGCGTCACGGCCGAGGCCGCGCGTCTCGGCGAGGAACGCGGTGGTGAGGAGGATGCGGTGGCCGAGCACCGGCAGGAAGAGCCGCTCGACGTCCTCGGGCACGACGTACTCGCGCCCCTGGAAGAGCGCCCAGGCGCGCGCCGTGCGCTCGAGCGCGAGGCTGCCGCGGACCGAGGCGCCGGTCGATACCCCCTCGACCAGCCGGGTCGCGCGCACGAGCTCGACGAGCCAGCGCAGGATCAGCTCGTCGACGTACACCTCCTCGACGGCCTCCCTTCAGCGCGCGCACCTCGTCGGCGCTCACCACGGGTCTCAGTGTTCTGAGCGGGTGCCCGTGCCGCTGCTCCTGGACGATCTGCACCTCTTCGTCGAGCTGGGGGTAGCCGAGCGACGTCCGCAGCGCGAAGCGGTCGAGCTGCGCCTCGGGCAGGGGAAACGTGCCCTCCTGCTCGATCGGATTCTCGGTCGCGATCACGAAGAACGGGTCGGGCAGCGGCCGGGTGACCCCGTCCACCGTCACCTGGCGCTCGGCCATCGCCTCGAGCAGCGCCGACTGCGTCTTCGGCATCGCCCGGTTGATCTCGTCGACGAGCAGGACGTTGGCGAAGACCGGCCCGGGCCGGAACTCGAAGTCGCGTGTCTTCTGGTTGTAGATCGCCAGGCCGGTGACGTCGGTGGGCTGGAGGTCGGGCGTGCACTGGATGCGCGCGACGGTCGCCCCCTCGATCGTCTGGGCGATCGCGCGGGCGAGCACCGTCTTCGCGGTTCCCGGCACGTCCTCGAGCAGCACGTGGCCCTCGCAGGCGAGCGACGCGAGCACGAGCGCGACCTCGTCGTGCTTGCCGTGCACGACCGTCTCGATGTTGCCGAGCATTCGGCGGGAGAGCTCGGTTGCCCTGGCCGAGCCGGCCGATTCCGCCTCGCTCCGCTCGACGCTCGTCATCTCGAGCATGGTAAACGAGCCTGGAGGCGAGACGCTTCGGCGGGCGAGTCCGGCGCCTCCAGCGACGAGACATCATGGTGTGACGGTGAACGTCTCCGACCATGCCACGTTCGGCATGGAACGGAACATCACAGACGTAGTTGTACGTCCCCGCCGGTAGGGCGACGGTCCAGGTCTCCGACTTGCCGGGGGCGAGGAGCGCGCCCGACTTGCCGCCGTTGATCGCGAAGTTGTGCACCTCGCTGCCCTTGTTGGTGATCACGAACGTGACCTGGCCCGACGGGATGGTCGACTGGGAGAGCTCGAAGCGGTACTCGAACATGCCCACCTGGACGGTCGTCTGGGCTGTCCCGACCGGTCCGGTCGGCGGCGGCGGGGGCGGCGGCGGGCGCCGTCGTCGTGGTCGTCGGCGTTGGTCGTGGTCGTCGTCGCCGGCGGCGGCGGCTTCACGCCGACCGCGAAGACGCCCTTCATGCCGAGCTTCGCGTGGCCCGGCAGCGTGCAGATGTAGGTGTACCGGCCCTTCTTCTTGAAGGTGACGGTGAGCGTCGCCCGCTGGCCCGGGTTGAGGACGTCTCGAGATCTGCTTGCCGAGGATCCTGAAGTCGTGCGAGATCTTGCCCTTGTTGATCACCGTGAAGATCACCTTGCTGCCGACCGGAATGCTCTTCTTCGAGAGCACAAACTTGAACTCGGAGGCCGCGACGGTGACGCGTACCGTTGCGGACTGGGTGATCTTGCCCTTGTTGATCACGGTGAAGATCACGGTGCTGCCGGCGGGACGCTCCGCTTCGAGAGCACGAACTTGAACTCGGACGCCGAAACCGTGATTCGTGACGGTCTTGCTGGCCGCGCTTCGGGCTCGCTCCGCCGCCCGGCGCGAACACGCCGGCGGCGACCCCTCCGACCGCCAGCGCTCCCAGCACGAACAGACTCACTCCACGACGCATCAGCATCCTCCTCGGAATGGCATGTGGCCTCGAACCAGCGTAGCAACCCCGATTCGAACCGCCGCGGCGGAACGAGAGAGACGAGCGGAGGCGCTACGCCGCCGCAAAGACGCCCTTCATCCCCAGCTTCGCGTGGCCCGGCACCGTGCAGACGTAGTTGTATTTGCCCTTCTTGATGAAGGTGGCGCGGAGCGTCGCCCGCTGGCCCGGTTTGAGCAGTCTGGTCCTCGCCGAGATCGAGTTGCCGAGGATCCTGAAGTCGTGGGAGATCTTGCCCTTGTTGATCACGGTGAAGATGACGGTGCTGCCGACGGGCACGCTCCGCTTCGAGAGCACGAACTTGAACTCGGATGCCGAGACCGTGATGTTGACGGTCTTGCTGCGCCGCCTTCGGGCTGGCTCCGCCGCCCGGCGCGACACTCCGGCGGCGACCCCACCGACCGCCAGCGCTCCCAGCACGAACAGACTCACTCTGCGACGCATTGCATTCCCTCCCCCGGCAAGATTGCGGCCTTCGGCCAGGGTAGCAACCCCGGGCTCGAGGCCGGGCAGGAGCGAAAAAGGGCGACGGCCGCGTCTCGCGCGGCCGTCGCCCCAGGTTTTCCGTTTCAGTTCTCGCTACGGCAGCGTGAACGCGTAGACGTCGTCGCCGCGCAGCCGGGCCGGGTTGGTCAGGCCGAGCGGGCGGGTGACGTCGTTGTGTGCCGGCGCCGCCGACCTCGACCAGCACGTACTGCTTGCCGCCTGCCGTGTACGTGACGGGCGCCGCGGCCGCCGGGTAGTCGAAGTTCGGCGAGTTCCAGAGCGAGGCTCCGCTCTTCGTGTCGACCGCCTCGAGCCAGCCCTTGCCGTCGGAGCCGTTCCCCGTGCCGAAGTGGCCGACGAAGGTGAGCCCTGACGCGGTGTTCGCCGACCCGCTGTAGCAGATCGCAGGCCAGTGCTGATGCCAGGTCAGCTTGCCGGTGGTCACGTCCAGCGACGAGAAGTTGCCGGTGTTGGACGTCGGAGGCGATCCGTCGGAGACGCCGAGCTGGTTGACGCCCAGACCGCCGAAGGCGCCCGCAACCTGCGACGCCGCCGGGATCTGCTCCATCGCCCTGACACGGTCAGTCACGCCGCAGGTGATGAACGTGTGGTTCTCCGGGCTGTACGAGCTGGCCGGCCAGTCCATCATCTCGAACGGCATCGCGACGTACTGCGTCGTGTCGTAGGGGTCGTAGGCGCAGCCGATCTTGAACGGCTTGCCGTCGGGTGCGGTGGCCGTCGCGTACGGCACGTACGCGTTGGTCAGGCTGACGTTGCCGTCGGTGCAGGGCCGCCGGGTGCTGTCGAGCTTGTTGAACAGCACGTTGTCGGCCATCGGAACCGGCTGCGTCGGCCAGGCGTTCACGTCCGGTGAGTTGGGCAGGGTCGGGACCTTCTCCTCGGGGATCGGCAGCAGCGGCTTGCCGGTCTCCCGGTCGAGGACGAACGTCATCCCCTGCTTGTTGACGTACGCGACGCCCGGACGCGTCACCGTCTTCCCGTTCACGTTGAACTTGCCGTCGAACATGACGCCCGTGTTCGGCAGGTCGGAGTCCCACAGGTCGTGATGGGTGGTCTGGTAGTACCAGACCATCTTGCCCGAGTAGAGGTTGAGCGCGACGATCGAGTCGGTGTAGAGGTTGGTGCCGGGGCCGCGCGAGTTCCACGGCTCGGTGTTGCCGGTCCCGATGATCATCAGGTTGCGCTTCGTGTCGACGATCGGTGACTCCCAGATCGAGCCGCCGCCGTAGTTCGTGCTCTGGTTGCCGTTGCCGGGCTTCGCCCACGTCTCGTAGCCGGGCTGCCCGCGGGTCGGGATGACGTTCCAGACCCAGATGCGCCGGCCGTTGTCGGCCGAGAAGGCCTGCATCGTGGCGCTGTTTCCGCCGTTGTCGCCGGCGCCGTCGCCGGTGATCACCAGCCCGTTGACGTAGATCGGCGCGGACGAGACCTTGCCGCCCTTCCGCCACGGCGCGACCTCGGCCTTCCAGATCACGTTTCCGGTCGTCTGGTCGAGTGCGTACAGGAAGCCGTCCGTCGTGCCGGCGAAGATCTTGCCCTCGCCGATCGCGACGCCGGGCTTCCGTCCGCCGGTGCCGACGTTGAAGCCGGTCTCGTAGGTGGGCGTCCATTTCCAGATCACCGCGCCTGTCGCAGCGTTGAGCGCGAAGACGTCACCCAGCGGAGCGACCTGCGGTGTAGGCGACGCCGTCGGCGACGACCGGGTTCGACTCCATCGAGCCGCAGCTCGCGTCATGCTTGGCGCAGACGCCGAGGCTGATGTGCCAGGCCTGCTTGAGCGTGCCGACGTTCGATTTGTTGATCTGAGTGAGAGACGAGTACCGCCAGCCTTTCAGGTTGCCGTGGACAACCAGCCAGTTGCCCCCCGCGGGCTCGCTGAGTGCGGCGGCCGAGTAGGCCGGCGAGGCGGTGATACCCGTCTTCGCCGACGAGGACTTGCCCGCTGAAGCACCGCCCACAACGAGCAGTCCAAGACCGCAGACCAAAGAAATCAAACTGAGACGACGCATCCATAGCCTCCTTGCGACCTGTTGTCCGCCCCACAATCGGTGACGGCATGGTGAACAACGGGACTATGTCACCCCGGGCGGCTGGTCGCAAGTTCCCCCGGGGCTCGACGTTAAGCTAGTCACGATGCCTCTCAGGCTCCTCGCCTCTTCGCTCGCGCTTGCGGCGCTTCTGGTCTCGGGTTGCTCGGGCGGCAAGCCGGCCGCCGGGAGCCGGACCACGACGGCAGGCCAAACCACGACGACGGAGGGCCGGACCACGACGGAAGCCACTGGCGCGCCCGCGACGATCGCGTTGCGTGGGGCGGGGCTCGTCGGCGGGCCTTGGAAGCGCCACCTGTCCCTGAAGCTCGGCAAGGGAGGGACGCCGACGAGCTTTCAGGTCTGCGCCGTGTGGAGCCGTGTCCCGCCGAAGGATCCTTGCCGGGCGGCTCCGGGCAGTGTCCTTCCGGTCGGGGCGATCATGCGCCTCGAGCAGCGGCCGATCGGTCCCGCGGCCAAGCGCGCGGACAGCCCGGGTTGGGGGTTGGTGGGAACGTCCGAGGAAGCTGACCTCGAGATTCCGCTGAGCAGCTTCGTCGCGGGGGACCGCCCGGGCCCGGTCACGTATCGGGTGACGTTGCGGAACGCTGCGGGTCGGGTGCTCGCGACCTCGAACACGATCACGATCACCTGGCACAGATAGCTGCGCCTCAGCGCGGGCCGAACGCGACCAGCTCAGGCGACGCCCCGCCGGGCTTACGGATCCCGGCGCCGAAGAGCACCAGGTCGCCGACCACCGCCGGGCACGCGTTCACGCCTGCCTGCATCTGCGCCTGCCAGACGATTCTTCCGTCTCCGGCGGCGAGCGCGTACACCGCTCCGTCGAAGGTGGAGGTGAAGACGACGTCGTTCGACACCGTCGCGCAGCCGAAGTCGGGTGAGGGGAGACGTCGCTCCCACAGGGTGCGGCCGGTCGCAGCGTCGAGGGCAACGAGCCGGCCGGCCCCCTGCGAGGGGTCGAGCTCGGTCAGCGGCTGGCTGGTGGTGGCACTGCCCCGGCCGCAGAGGTCCACGACCGGCACGAACAGCCGGCCGTCTGCGTAGGCCATCGGCGTCTCCACGCCCCCGAGCAGCCCGGGGCACACGATGACGCGACGCGGCGGCAGCGGGCCGACGTCGTTGCGGTGCAGGCCGACGACCGCGGTCCAGAGCCGTCGCCGGGTGACGCGATTCCAGGCGATCACCCGCCCGGCCTTGCCGGCTCCGAAGACGACCGGGGTGCGCCCCACCGTCGCGAGGATCGGCGTCGCCTCGAAGTCGTAGTCGCGGATGTCGTGCGGGGTGACCTGGTCGTGCCAGAGCAGGCGACCGGTTCGCGCGTCGAGCACGAGCAGCGAGTCGGTGTACCGGGCCGGGCCGGGGAACGCGCCTCCGTTCGGCCGCACCGGCGTGCCGCCCCAGGGCGCGGGGTTCGAGTTGCCCGCATAGAGCCGGCCCCAGGCATCCACCGAGACCGGGTACCAGAGGCCGCCGCCGCCCGCCTGGCGCGGATACCGCCACGGACGCTCGATCGTGTCGAACTTCCAGCGCACGGCACCGGTGGCGGCGTCCAGGGCGTAGATCGCTCCGCGCCCGCCGGGCGGGTACCCGACGGTGCTCGTGAAGACGATGCCCCGCCACGCCACGGGGGCGACGTCGACGAACTGCTCGCTCGCGCTCGTCAGGTGCCGCCGCCACAGCTCCCGGCCGGTGGCGATCGAGAGCGCGAACGCATCCGTGTCGGTCGCGCCGTAGACACGCTCACCGTCCACCGCCAGCCCGTTCGGGCCGTCGTTCCGCGCGTGGTAGCGCCTCGCCCACCGCAGCGCTCCGGTGGAGCGGTCGATCGCGTACACGTTGCTTTGCAGGTCCTGGACGTAGACGGTGGTGCGGTCGGCGACGGGTGTCGAGGCGTAGATGCCCGAGAAGCTCGGGCGCGCCCCGAACGCGAACCGCCACCGCACCCGGAGGCTCGGGGCGTTGGCGGAGTCGACGGCCGCCTCCGAGGCCGCGCGGGTGCCGGCGAGATCGCCGTTGGGAAGCCGCCATTCGCTCCGAGGGCTCGTCGCCCCACAGCCGACAACCAGGCCGACGATCATCGCCGCGACCGGGATCGACCATCCCGGCGCCGAACGCACCGCACGCGCTACCCTTGGGGTGTGAAGCTGCTCGTCCTTGCGATCGCGGCGACCTTGACGGTCGGGCTGGTGCCGACGGCGCAAAGCTCCGTTCAGCCTCGGACGACGGCGCCACCCGAGGTCGTGACGGTCAAGATCACGATCTCGGACTCGCGCATCGCGGTGCACCCGAAGGTCGCCCCGCGCGGCGCCATCGGCCGCTTCGTTCTCGATCAACATCGGCAAGAAGCCTCACACCTTCGCCCTCGGCCACCAGAAGCGCGGCACGGGGTCCCAGACCGGATTCACGAGGTCGCTCAAGCCGAACCAGCAGCAGATCCTCATCCTCTTCTTCGACTATCGCGGGGTGCTCCCCTACTCCGGCACGCTTCCGGCCGACCGGAAGAAGCCGGGCATGAAGGGCACGTTCAAGATCATCTGAGACGACGGGTCCGGCCGGGCTGAGCGATCAGCGCGGCTGCCACGCCGGGGCCGCGTCGCCGGCCGCGACGTGCGGATCCGTTGCGATCGTCGTCGGGGCGCCGCCGCTGACAGCGCGTAGCGTCAGCACCCCCTTGGCGACGAAGACGAGGCTCTTCCCGTCCGGCGACCAGCCTGCCGGGCCGGTGTCGTTGACGATCCGTCGCGGGCGATGAGGCGCCGGAATGTTGGCCAGGTAGAGGCCGAACTGCGGGCACCGGCCCTCCCCGCAGTCCGGAGGCCCCGTGCTGAGGCGCGGGCCGACGTAGGCGAGAATCGCGGGCGTCGGGCGACACGGTGGCGTTCTGGGAGATCTGGATGTCGATCGTCATGCCGAAGCGCTTCTGGACCTTCCCGGTCTCGGCGTCGATCTTCACCATGTCCCCTCCGGATGGGATCAGGATCGACTTGCTGTTCGCCGTCCACGACGGCCGGCCCGCGGGCGGCGCCTGGGCAGGCGCCTCTTCCCGCCGCCCGATTGCGGACATGACGTAGACGCGCCACTGTGCCCCGTACGACCGCAGAAACGCGATGGCTTGCCGTCCGGCGACCAGACGGGTTGGCTGTCGCGCGAGTTGGAGCTGAGCTTGCGCAGGCCGGTCCCGTCGAGGTTCACGCGGAAGATCCCGGCGCCCAGCCGCGAGAACACGATCCGCTTCCCGTCGGGCGAGAACGCCGGGGCGGTCGCCGGCAGCGCACCCGTGGTGATCTGCTGAGGCCCTCGCCGTTGGTCTGGACGCGGAACAGCTGGGCCAGGTCTCGATCCGTTCGGATGGGCGGAGAAGACGATCCAGCGCGGCGGCCCCGACGCGCCAGGGGTCGCCTGGGCGGCTGTCGCTGCGAGCACGAGCGCGAAGAGCAGCGGCGCCGACGATCGTCCAGCGTCGTGAGGCCATCGGCCGAAGGAATACCACATTGCTCGCTCGCCGCCCATGGGCGTCCTTCCCGCCGCGGCCGATCCCGGCCCGCTATCATCCGCCGGTCGGCGGCCGAGATTCGACTTCCGCCGCGCGCCGGGTCTTCCCATGAACGACACGGCTCTCTTCCGGACAAACCCGTGACCGTGCTGCCGCCTCGGCGCTCGTAGCCACGACACAGAAAAGGAGCACTGCTTGATGAGACGCATGACCCTCGCTGTACTCGCCGTCGCTCTCGCCACCGGTCTCACCACGGTGGGCATCGCCGCCGGCGCGACCACCCTGAGCCTGACCGCCCCCGCAAGCGGCGCGCTCAAGTTCAACAAGAAGACGCTGGTCGCGAAGGCCGGCCCGATCACGATCAAGATGAAGAACCTCGGCCCGCTTCCGCACGACATCGCGATCAAAGGCCCGAAGGTGAACGTGAAGGGCAAGATCGTCGGGAAGGGGAAGACCTCGATCATCCGGGCGACCCTGAAGAAGGGGAAGTACACGTTCTACTGCAGCGTCCCCGGCCACGAGGCAGCCGGGATGAAGGGCACGCTCATCGTCAAGTAGCGGACTTGCGGGGCCGCGCTGCGCCGATCGGGTGCGCGCGGCCCAGCTTCCTTCGGAGACCGACCCTGCTGCGACGGGCCTCATCTCATTCCGGCGCTCTTCTCCGGCTGCGGGTCGTAGGATGACCCCATGACGACCTACCTGCACACCATGGTCAGGATCACCGACCCGGCGCAGAGCCGAGGATTCTACGAGGCGCTCGGATACGAATACCGGCGCGACCTGGACATCGTCCGCGACGGTGTCCTGGAGGCGACGAACTACTTCTTCGGCTTCCCGGGCGAGGGGGACACGCTCGAGCTGACCTTCAACCACGACGGTCGCACCTACGACCTCGGCACCGGCTACGGCCACATCGCGATCGGGGTCGACGACCTCGACTGCGACCCTCGACCGGCTGAAGACGCAGGGAATCGAGCCGGAGCGCCCGCCCTACAGCGTCCGCGAGGGCGGCTCGCGGCTCTGCTTCGTTCGCGATCCGG
>CAVXTD010000038.1:0-23008 GCA_963764565.1 uncultured Actinomycetes bacterium | reverse complement strand
ATCCTCTGCTTGACCGCGATTCTCGGGCTCAATGCGTATCACGGCGATGCCGCCGCCGCCCTCGTCGTCGACGGAGAGCTCGTCTGCGCGGCCGAGGAGGAGCGTTTCAACCGGGTCAAGCACTCCGCCGGCTTCCCGGCGCAGGCGGCCGCGTGGTGCCTGGCCGACGCCGGCCTGTCCCCCCAGCGACCTCGACCACGTCGCGATCGGCCGCGACCCGAGGGCGAACCTCCGCCACAAGGTGCTGCGCACGCTCACGCACGGCACCGCCCCGCGCTATCTCAAGGCCCGCATCGAGAATGCCGCACGGGTGCGCGACGTCCGCGGCGAGCTCGCAACGGCCCTCGGCGCCGAGGTGAGCGCGAAGCTGCACAACGTCGAGCATCACCAGGCGCACGTCGCCAGCGCGTTCTTCGTCTCGCCTTTCGAGGACGCCGCGATCCTGTCCGTCGACGGCTTCGGCGACTTCGCCTCGACCATGCTCGCCGAGGGCCGCGGATCCTCGTTTCGCGTGCTCGAGCGCGTGCTCTTCCCGCACTCGCTCGGGATCTTCTACACCGCGGTCACCCAGTGGCTGGGCTTCCCGAAGTACGGCGACGAGGGCAAGGTGATGGGCCTGGCGCCGTACGGCACGCCGCGCTTCCTCGACGAGATGCGGCGAGTCGTCCGTCCCAGGGGAGCGTCTTCGAGCTCGACCTCGGCTTCTTCGTCCACGACAAGGAAGGCGTCGAGATGACCTGGGACGAGGGCACGCCGTCGATCGGCCGTCTCTTCTCGGCGGGCATGGAGGAGCTCTTCGGGCCCGCCCGCGACCCGGCGGTCGGAGCTGACCGCGCTGCACGAGGACGTCGCCGCCTCCCTCCAGGCGGTGCTCGAGGAGGCCTACCTGCACCTGGTCGGGGCTCTGTGGGAGCGCACGCGAATCCCGCGTATCTGCCTCGCGGGAGGGGTCGCGCTGAACGCGGTCGCGAACGGGCGGATCCGGCCGGAGACGCCGTTCGAGGAGGTCTTCGTCCAGCCGGCCGCCGGCGACTCCGGCATCGCCGTCGGCGCCGCCTACCACGTCTGGAACCAGCAGCTCGGCCGCCCGCGAGGCTTCGTGATGACGCACGCCGCCTGGGGACCCGCCTACGCCGACGAGGAGTGTGCGGGCGCGCTGGCCGGTGCGGGGCTCGACGCCCGCCGGCTCGAGGACGCCGAGCTCTTCGTCCACGTGGCGGAGCGGATCGCCGCCGGCGACGTCGTCGGCTGGTTCCAGGAGCGGATGGAGTTCGGGCCGCGCGCGCTGGGCAACCGCTCGATCGTCGCCGACCCGCGCCGCGCCGGACATGAAGGACATCCTCAACGCGCGGATCAAGCACCGCGAGCCGTTCCGGCCGTTCGCGCCGTCGATCCTCGCCGGAGGCGACCGGAGAATGGTTCGAGCAGGACTACACCTCGCCGTACATGGTGCTCGTCTACACGACCCGCGCCGAGAAGCGGGAGCTGATCCCGGCCGTCAACCACGTCGACGACACGGGGCGCCTCCAGACGGTGACCGAAGCCGCCAACCCGCGCTACTACCGGCTGATCGAGGAGTTCGAGCGCCAGACCGGCGTGCCGATCGTCCTGAACACGTCGTTCAACGAGAACGAGCCGATCGTGATGACACCTGCGCAGGCGGTCGAGACCTTCCTGAAGACCCGCATGGACCTGCTCGTGCTCGGCAACTACGTCGTGCGGCGGCTAGCCGGAGGCGCCGAACAGGCCGCGGAGCCGCTGGCGCTCGGCGGGCAGGTAGAAGCCGAGCGGTAGCAGCACCAGCGGGTACGACAGCGCGATCACGATCGCGACCGGGAGCGGCACGTCGAGCACGCTCCCGAGAACCGTCAGCCCGACGCCCGCGCCGATGAGGGTCGCGATGCGCCGCCACTGGTAGGCGACGGGGTACACACGGTGCGAGTTCAGCACCATGCCGAGGAAGAGGACGAGATATGCCGCGGCGGTCGAGATCGCCGCGCCGATCATCCCGTACGGCGGGATCAGGATCACGTTCAGCACGACGTTCACGACCGCGGCGATGCCGGAGACGACCCAGTTGAACTGGGTCTGGCGCGCGCGCCCGATTCCGATCGCGACGACGGCGTAGCCCGCATAGGCGGTGCCCGCGAACGCGAGCAGCGCGACCGCGTCGGCGGCGCGGTGGAACGAGGCCTTCGGCGCCAGCAGGTCGACCAGCCAGGGCGCCAGCACGCCGAGGGCGACGGAGACCCACGAGCAGACGAACGTCAGGTAGGTGAGGACGAACGAGTACGTCCGCTTCGCCTCGCGGTCGTCCTCGATCGAGTAGGCGAACGCAGGCCACGCCAGCCGGAACGCGACGATCAGGAAGACGATCGCCGAGGAAATCCGCACGGCGACCGAGTACACGCCGACCTCGGCCTGACCCTTGTACTGCGCGATGAAGAGCCGGTCGATGAAGTTGATCGCCCAGAGCGCGAGCGCCGAGGGAACGAGCGGCATCCCGAAGTGGTTCATCTGGCGCAGGAGGTCGCGCGAGAACTGGAGACCGAGCTGGTAGCGGCGGTAGCCGAGCAGCACGAGGTAGACGCAGAGCGTCCCGACGAAGTTGCCGACCACCGCGCCGGTCGGCCCCTTGTGCAGCCCGACGACGAGCAGCACGGTCATCCCGACCGTGATGAGCACGTTCGCGACGCTCGCGAGCACGAACTGGGTCGAGCGCTCCTCGACCCGGAAGAGCGAGGTCAGCTGCTCGTAGTTCATCTGCGCCCAGAGCCCGACGAAGGCGGCGCGCACGAGCCAGGGGTCGTCGCCGAGCGCGAGCGCGTGGGCGATCGGTGTGGCGAGGACGGAGCCGACGACGAGCCCGGCGGTCGCCATCGTCATCGTGAACCAGAAAGAGGTGCGGACGACGAGCGTCCGCTGCGCCTCGTCCTTCGTGTCGAAGTAGAAGCGGAAGAACGCGCTCGAGATCCCCAGCCGCAGGACGATCACGAGCACGGTCGTGAGCGCGACGACCGTCTCGATCTTCCCGAACCCCCGGGGCCCGAGGTAGCTCGTGTACAGCGGCAGCAGGAGGACGGCGAGGATCCGCGAGACGAGCCCGCCGAGCCCGTACACGGCCGTGTGCTTGCCCAGCCTCTTGACCTGGGCGCCGATCGGCATCAGTGCGCCGTCACCGAAGTCGAGAGTAGATCTCGAGCAGGCGGTCGGCGACGCGGTCGGCGTCGTGCACGCGCTCGACGTAGGCGCGGCTCTCGGCGCCGATCCGCCGCCGCTCCTCCGCCGACTCGACCAGCGGGCGGAGCTTCTCGGCCAGCGTGTCGGCGGTGGCCGAGACGAGCGGCACGCGGAGACCGAGCTGCTTCTTCGGTGCGGGCGACCGCCTCGTCGCGGAGGAAGGTGACGACCGGCTTGCCGAGTGCCATCGCCTCGATCGCGAACAGCCCGTACCAGCCGGCGTTCAGCTGGTCGACGACGATGTCGGCGTGCGCGTAGCGGCGTCGGGCCTCGTCGTGGTGGAGGCCCTCGACCAGCTCGAGCGAGACCGGCAGCTGCTCGCAGGCGGCGATCACGTGCTCGGTTCCCTTGCGCCGCCGGCTCGACGGCGCGTGCACGACGATCGGCCGGTCGCGGTCGGTCGGCGGCGTCGGCGTGTACTCGCGGAGGTCGATTCCGGGCGGCACGACCTCGGCTTCGGGCACCCAGCGGATCGCGTCGTAGGAGCCGACGATCCGCGCGCCGGCGCGGCCGGCCCAGGCGAGCTCCGCCGGCGGCTTGCCGCGGATGTCCGAGCCCAGGAAGTGCATGACCGACTTCTTGCCGAGCGCGCGCAGGATCGGGAACTGGAGCGACTTCGGGACGAGCGTCAGCCCGAAGTAGAAGTGGAAGACGTCCGTCTGCGGCAGCAGCCGGGCGAGCGCGCGCCACTGGGTGAGCTGCCGGCGCGGACGAACCCGTCCGCGGCGGTCGAGCGACTCGTCGGCCTCCGAGTGGAGCCTGTAGCGCTCGAAGACGACGAGCCGCGCGTCGACGCCCTTGCGCCGGAGCGCCAGCACGTTCTGCCACGGCACGCCGGCGGTGTTCACCGGGCAGTGGGTGACGCGCAACGGCACGCGTACATTCAACCCGTGCATCTACGGGACGCGTCGAGGCTTGCAACGCGTCCGGGCCGGGCGCACACGTCCCGATCGGACATCAGGCAGGGCGCCAGTACGATCGCTCTGCTGTGAAGACGGTTCTCGTCATCGGCGCCGGCCGCTACCAGCGGCGCGTGATCAAGCGCGCGGGGGAGCTTGGACTGCGGGTCGTCGCCGTCGATCGCAACCCTGATGCCGAGGGTCTGCGCCTGGCGGACATCCCGCGCGTGATCGACTTCTCGGACGCAGAGGCCGTGCTGGCCGGTCTGAGCGATCTCGAGATCGACGGCGTGCTCACCGTGCAGGCCGAGCGAGCGGTGCCGATCGTTGCCCGCGTGGCGGAGGCACTCGGTCTGCCGGGAATCGGAGCCGAGACCGCGCGGGCGATGACCCATAAGCCGACGATGCGGGAGCGTCTCGCCCACGCCGGCGTCCCCCAACCCCGGTTCACCTCGCTGCAGGCGTCTGCCGAGCTCCCATGTGCGATCGAGAAGGTGGGGTTCCCGGCCGTGCTCAAGCCCGCCAACGCCAGCGGCCAGCTGGGTGTTTCTCGCGTCGAGTCCGCCGACGACCTGGAGGCCCGTCTCGAGGCGGCGATCGCCGCCTCGCCGACCGGCGAGGCGATCCTCGAGCAGTTCGTCGAGGGCACGGAGATGAACGGGATCGTCGTCCTTCGTGACGGCGAGGCGATCTCGGTGACGTTCTGCGACCGACTGCACCCGCCGGGGAAGAGCTTTGGGGTGAGCTGGATCCACCTGTACCCGCCGAGCGTCGAGGGTGAGCAGCTCGCGGAGGCCGAGCGGGTCGCTGCGGACGCCGCACGAGCGCTCGGCCTGACGACCGGAATCGCGTTTCCGCAACTGATCACGACGCCGGAGGGAGGCGTGGCTGTGGTCGAGTGCGCTGCCCGCATCGGCGGGATGATGGCCGAATTGATCATGCACTCGGTCGGCTGGGACCTGCTCGAGGTGCAGCTCCGCCTCGCCCTCGGCGAGGAGGTGTCGGACGAGCTGGTCCGCGAGCGCTTTCGACAGCCGGTCGCGATCCGCTTCCTCACCGCCTCGCCGGGGATCCTCCCCCTGGGGCGCGTGACCGGCGTTGGCCCGCTCGAGCCGGTGCTTGCCTGCCCCGGTGTGCTGGATGCGGCGCTGTACATGGTGGCGGGAGAGGTGATCCGACCCGTGATGGTGATTTCTGACCGTCGCGGCTACGTGATCGCGACCGGCGCGACGCGCGAGGAGGCGCTCGAGCGGGCCGAGGCGGCGGCGGAGCTCGTCGTCGTCGAGGTCGACCTCGACGAAGCGGCAGCTAGCGGCTGAGTCGCGACGCTACCGTACGTGCCCGATGGAGAACTGCAACTTCTCGCTCGACCACTACCGCGAGCTGCTCGAGGCCGCCAAGGCGGGCTGCTATCGCCTCGCCGGCTTCGACGGCGGGCCGCAACCTGGTGACCTGATCATCCGTCACGACGTCGATCTCTCACTGGAGGCGGCGATCACGATGGCGGAGGTCGAGGCGGAGGCCGGGGTGACGACGACTTGGTGTCTGATGACCCGGTCGGTCTTCTACAACCTCGGCTCGCGCGAGGGCGAGCGGGCGATCGCGCGCTTGCGCGAACTCGGTGGGCGGGTCGCTCACCACGGCGTTTGGCCGGATATCGACCTGGACGATCGCTTCGAGCCGGTGGTCGCCTGGCACAATCCCGACCCGAAGTACATGACTGCGCCGATCGAGGGCGCGACGAACCCGATGAGCTTGCCGTGGTTCGACCCGGAGCACTACCGGTCGGACTCGAACCAGCGCTGGCACAACCGCAGCGGCGGCGCGGGCACGTGCCCGCACATCGGGCTCGAGCGCGGCGAGTTCGACTGGCTCCAGTTGCTCATCCATCCCGAGATCTGGGTCTACGACGGCGAGACGATGCGGCAGACGATGGAGTCGTTCCTCGACGCCGAGCGGGCGGTCCGACTCGAGCACTTGCGCTCCGACAACATCGATCTGAGCTAGCCAGTTCCTTTCGGAGATGGCTAACCGGCTTGCGAAGCGAGCTGGCGCGTCACTCCGTCTCGACGTAGAGCAGGTGTGCGGCCGTCTCCGCCCGCTCCAGCGCCTGCACATTCGTCTGGCCGGCCGCGATCACGTAGCCGCGACGATCGCCGTCGATGCGCACCGGGCGGATCGTCTCGCCGGTCTGGATGAAGACGTCCGCCTGCACGACGCCGGGCGCGGCGAGAACACGATCGAGACCGCCCACCTTCGTCACCTTTCCGACCGGCAGCGGCCCGGGCCTGGCGGTGAGAAAGCGAATCGCGGTCGGCTGCGAATGGCGGGGCTCGACGAGGTGATCCGGCACCTCCTCCCCGAGTGCCTGCAGTAGCGCAATCTCGACCAGATCGACGCCGAGCGCATGGAAGGCGAGATCGGCCATTTGACCGCCCGGGATCCTGGCGGCGACCTCGACGACGAGCGCCCGTCCGTCGGACACGATCAGCTGCGGGAAGGCGATCCCGTCCCTGAGCCCGAGCGTCCGCACCGCCCGGCAGGCGACCCGTTCGGCCTCCTCGAGCGCATCGCCGAACAGCCGCGAAGGATACGAGTGGATCCAGCCGACGCCGAACCCGTCGCCGCGCGGCCGGAGCCGATCCGAGAGGAGCAAGGGGTAGGGGACGCCCCCGCGGGCGACGACGAGTCCGTTCAGCTCGAGCCCGTCCACGAACGCCTCGACGATCGCCTCGCCTGAGGGCGACTCGGCGAGCGCCGCGTGCAGATGTCGGTCGAGATCGTCCGCGGAACGCAGTAGGAAGAGCCCGCGCTGGCCGCCGGAGTCGGCCGGCTTGAGCACCGCCGGAAAGCCGACGGTGCCCGCAGCGGGCGCCGCCTCTCGCCGGACGCGCACGGCCGCGAACCTCGGCTGGGGCACGCCGCCCTCCGCCAGTCGCCGCCGCATCGCAACCTTGTGCGTCATCAGATGCGCCGTCTCGGTGCCGATTCCCGGTAGGCCGAGCGCTTCGGCCACCGCCGCGACCACCGGGACGGCGCGGTCGGCGGAGACGGTCAGCACGCCGTCTACGGAGTGGCGTCTCCCCACCTCGATCACGCCCTCGACGTCGACGAAATCGAGGACCTGGCCCTCGTCGGCGTGCTCGAGGCCGGGCGCGTCCGGGTTCCGGTCGACCGCGACGACGCGGAGCCCGAGCTCCTTCGCGCGCAAGATCGCGCGGCGCTGATGGCGCCCGGCGCCGACGAAAAGGACGGTCTTCACTCCGCGCGCGATGCTACAGCCGAACGCCGAAGCGCCTGGCCCGAGACTAGACTCGCCTCCGATATGGCGCTCAGCGGCAAACGCATCCTGATCACCGGCGGCGCGGGCTTCATCGGCACAACGCTCGCGCGCCGCCTCGTCGACGCGAACAAGGTCACGGCGGTCGACAACCTGCACCGCGATGCGCTCTCCGGCACCGACCTAGCCGGGCACGCGAACTTCGAGCTCCGCCAGGGAGACGTCCTCGACGGCGAGGCGATGGTCGAGTTCGCGCGCGGCGCGACCCACATCGTCCACTGCGCGGGCATCGCCGGCGTGGACACGGTCCTCGAGAGCCCGGTGCGGACGATGCGCGTGAACCTGATCGGCACCTACAACGTGCTCGAGGCCGCGCTCGCGACCAACGACACGCTCGAGCGGTTCATCGAGTTCTCGACCAGCGAGGTCTTCGGCACGCACGCGATCAACTCCCGCGAGGGCCACGTGACCACGATCGGCTCCGTCGGGGAGGCGCGCTGGACGTACGCCGTCTCGAAGCTGGCCGGCGAGCACCTGGCGCACGCGTACCACGACGAGCTCCGCCTGCCGACCGTGACCCTGCGGCCGTTCAACGTCTACGGGCCTGGGCAGATCGGCGGCGGCGCGATCCGCGCCTTCATCGAGGCGGCGCTCGCCGGCCGCGACCTGACGATCCACGGCGACGGCTCGCAGATCCGCGCCTGGTGCTTCGTGAACGACATGGTCGAGGCGGTGCTGCTCTCGCTCGAGCGCCCGGAGGCGGTCGGCCAGAGCTTCAACATCGGCAACTCGCGCTCGACCGTGACGATCTACGACCTCGCGCAGCGGGTCAAGAGGCTGTCCGCGTGCCCGGGCGAGATCGTCTTCGAGCCGCTTCACTACGCCGACGTCGAGATCCGCATGCCCAACGTGGAGAAGGCCCGGGAGCTGCTCGGGTTCGAGGCCAGGGTCGACCTCGACGAGGGCCTCGAGCGGACGATCGCGTGGTACCGCGAGAAGCTCGCGGCCACGCGTGAGTCAGACTTGCAGGAGGGGCCGTGGGGGAAACCCGGTTTCCCCCGCGCTCATCCGCCTCGCGTGGCCTGACGTCGGCGCCGAGGAGGCGGCCGCGGTCGCCGAGGTCCTGGAGAGCGGCATGCTGACGATGGGCGACAAGGTCGCCGAGTTCGAAACCGAGCTCGCCCGCGCCTGCGGAACCGAGCACGCGGTCGCGGTCTCGTCCGGCACCGCCGCGCTTCACCTGGCGGTGCTCGCCCTGGGGATCGGCCCCGGCGACGAGGTGATCGTCCCGGCGTACACGTTTCCCGCGACCGCCAACGTCGTCGCGCTCGCCGGCGCGCGGCCGGTGCTCGTCGACGTCGACCCGGAGACGTTCGACATCGACCCGGCGAAGGTCTCGGTCGGCCCGCGGACGAAGGCGATCCTTCCGGTCCACCTGTTCGGCCGCCCGGCGCGCCTCGAGGAGCTGCCCGACCTGCCGCTGATCGAGGACGCCGCCGGCGCGCTCGGAGCCGAGCATCGCGGACGGCGCTGCGGCGGGCTCGGTAGGGCGGGCTGCCTCTCCTTCCACCCGCGCAAGATCGTCACCACCGGCGAGGGCGGCGCCGTGACGACGGACGACCCCGACCTCGCCGAGCGGGTGCGCTCGCTCCGCCACCACGGCTGGAGCCCGTCCGACCGCTACGACGACATGCCGGCGGGGGCGTTCAACTACCGGCTTCCGGACATCCTCTGCGCGGTCGGGATCCCGCAGATGCACCGGCTCGGGACGCTGCTCGCCGCCCGCGAGCGTGTCGCGGCCGGCTACGCGGAGCGGCTCGCCGGGCTGCCGGTGCTGCTTCCGTCCGCAGACGAAGGCGACCGGCACGGCTGGCAGGCCTACGTGATCCAGCTCGACCGCCGCGACGAAGCGTTGGCGCGGCTGCGCGCGGCCGGCATCCAGTGCCAGATCGGCACCTACGCGCTGCATCGGCTGGGCGCGTACCGCGACCAGGGAAGCTTCCCAGGAGCCGATGCGTGCTTCGAGCGCGCGCTCGCCCTGCCGCTCCACTCGCGCCTCACGGACTCCGATCTCGATCGTGTCGCCGAGGTCTTGACACGGTTGTGAGTGAGTGATAACTTCCAACACGAGATGACCTCCGCCACCACCGTCAGGAAGACCGCCGAGGAGCGTCGCGAGGACGTGCTGACGGCCGCACGCGAGGTGTTCGCCGAGCATGGGCTCTCGGGCGCCTCGACCGATGAGATCGCCCGCAAGGCCGGCATCTCGCAGCCGTATCTCTTCCGCCTCTTCCACACGAAGAAGGAGCTCTTCATCGCGGCGATCGAGCGGTGCTTCGGCGAGACGCTCGAGACGTTCGAGCATGCGGCCGAGGGCAAGACCGGCGAGGAGGCGTTGAAGGCGATGGGCCACGCCTACGGGGAGCTGATCCGCTCGAACCCCAACCGCCTGCGGGCGCAGATGCAGACCTACGCCGCCTGCGACGACGCGGACGTCTGCGCGGTCGCCCGCAAGGGCTTCGGCGCCTTGGTCGAGTTCGTCGAGCGCGCCTCAGGGGTCGATACGGAGATCCTCTCCCAGTTCTTCGCCCGCGGGATGCTGATCAACGTCGTCGCATCGATGGACCTGCTCGACGCCAAGGAGTCGTGGGCGCAGAAGGTGCTCGCCTTCTGCGAGCAGGAGTAGTCGTGCTCTTTTTTTGGCCAGCAAAGTAAGTAAGCAATCACTACTCAAGGAGGAAGATCGATGAAAGGAGGGACCCCCAGGAGCCGGACGCTGTGGACGTTCGTCGTCACCTCGCTCGCGCTCGTGATGGTCACGCTCGACAACCTCGTCGTCACCACCGCCCTGCCGGTGATCCGCAAGGACCTCGGCACGGGGGTCGAGGGTCTCGAGTGGACGGTCAACGCCTACACCCTCACCTTCGCCGTCCTGCTCCTGACCGGCGCCGCGCTCGGCGACCGGTTCGGTCGGCGGCGGCTGTTCGCGATCGGGCTCGGGATCTTCACCGTCGCCTCTGCAGTGGCGGCGCTCGCGCCCTCGATCGAGGTGCTCGTCGCCGCCCGCGCGGTCCAGGGTCTCGGCGGCGCGATCATCACGCCGCTGACGCTGACGATCCTCTCGGCGGCAGTGCCGGCCGAGAAGCGCGGCGTCGCGCTCGGCGCGTGGGGTGGGATCGGCGGCCTCGCCGTCGCGCTCGGCCCGCTCGTCGGCGGAGCGGTCGTCTCCGGCCTGTCGTGGCACTGGATCTTCTGGATCAACGTCCCGATCGGCCTCGTGATGATCCCGCTGGCGCTGCGGCGGCTGGACGAGACGCGCGGCCCGTCGAACCGGCTCGACCTCCCCGGGCTCGGCCTGGCGAGCGCCGGCCTGCTCGGGATCGTGTGGGGCCTCGTCCGCGGCAACGGCCAGGGCTGGACGAGTCCCGGAGATCGTCGTCTCGCTGGCGGCCGGAGTCGTGCTGGTGATCGGCTTCGTGCTCTGGGAGCTCAGGACCGAGACGCCGATGCTGCCGATGCGGTTCTTCCGCAACCGCACGTTCGCGCTGACGAACGTCGCCTCGCTGCTGATGTTCTTCGGGATGTTCGGCTCGATCTTCCTGCTCGCGCAGTTCTTCCAGACCGTTCAGGGCTACTCGCCCTTCGGCTCGGGGCTGCGCATCCTCCCGTGGACGGCGATGCCGATCTTCGTCGCGCCGATCGCCGGGGCGCTCTCCGACCAGATCGGCGGACGGCCGCTGATGGCGACCGGCCTGGCGCTGCAGGCGATCGGCCTCGGCTGGATGGCCGCGTCTCGACTCGCCGACCGCGCCCTACGCCGACTTCGTCGCCCCGTTCGTGCTCTCGGGGATCGGGCATGGCGCTCTTCTTCGCACCGGTCGCGAACGTCGTCCTCTCGTCGGTCCGGCCCGAGGAGGAAGGGCAGGCGTCGGGCGCCAACAACGCGATCCGCGAGCTCGGCGGCGTCTTCGGCGTCGCCGTGCTCGCCTCGATCTTCTCGCACTACGGCGGCTACGGCTCGGGAGACGTCGTTCGTAGACGGGCTGAACCCGGCGATCTGGGTCGGCGCAGGCGTCGTCGCGGTTGCGCGCGGCGGCCGCGTTTGCGATCCCGCGGCGGAAGCGGACGGAGAGGGATGTCGGCCGCAGAGCCCGACCTCGCGCTCGAGGCCGCGTAGCACCGCGCCTCGACTAGGGACAGTCCCCGACGGGGACTGTCCCTTCGGGCTGCGATAGGGTCCGGCCCCTCAACATGGCCAGGCTCGCTCCGCTCGACCGCCCGTCCGCGACGACCGACCTTTCCGTCGTCGTCACCGTCTTCAACGAGGCGGGGTCGCTGGACGAGCTGTACCGGCGGACGGTCGGCGCCCTCGAAGGCCGCGACTTCGAGCTGATCTTCGTCGACGACGGCTCGACGGACGGCTCCTTCGAGCTCGTCGAGCGGCTGCACGCGGCCGACGCGCGCGTCCGCGGTGTTCGCCTCAAGCGCAACTTCGGCCAGCACCCGGCGATGCACGCAGGGCTTGCCCGGGCTCGGGGGGAGATCGTCGTGACGATGGACGGCGACCTCCAGAACCCGCCGGAGGACCTGCCGAAGCTGGTCGAGGCGGTCGAGGCGGGGGCCGACGTGGCAAGCGGCCGCCGGGCTGCGCGGCGCGACTCCTGGGGGCGCACGCTCCCCTCGCGGATGATCAACGGGATGCTGCGGCGCTTCACCGGCGTCGCGATCGCCGACTTCGGCTGTGCCTTCAACGCGTACCGCCGCGACGCCGCTCGAGCCGGTGCTCGGCGCGATCGGCAAGCAGAAGTTCACCAAGGCCGTCGTCCTCTCGACGGGGGCGAGCGTCGTCGAGGTCGAGGTCGGGCACGCTCCCCGCGCCGGCTCCTCGCGCTACTCGCCGCTTCGGCTCGTGCGCACGGCGCTCCACGTCCTCGCCGGCTTCTGGCCGCAGCCGATCCAGTGGGCCGGGCTCGCGCTCGGCGCGGTCTGCACGCTCGGCGCGGCCGCGCTCGGCTGCTGGGGCGTCGTCTACTGGATCGACCGCTCGAACTTCCCCGGCCCGCTCTTCGGCGGCGTCGCCGTCCTCTTCGTCCTCGGCGTGCAGGGCTTCATCCTCGCCCTCGTCGGCGAGTACCTCGGGCGCATCCAGCGCGACGTCGGCGGGCGCCCGCTCTACACGGTCGAGCGAGAGGTATGAAGCACCCGCGACCTGTCCGAACCAGACATGTCCGGTGCCAGGCACCGGACATGTCCTTTCTGGGCGGAGGACGCGGCGCCTTGCAGGACGTCCGGCGTTCGGACACGTCCCCTCGCGCCACGTCCGGTGCCTGGCACCGGACGTGGGCGGATGGGCCTAGGCGGTAACGTCCCGTCGCGTGGGCCAGAAGCGCGTACTCGTCACCGGCGGCGCGGGGTTCATCTCCTCGACCTTCGTCCGCCACCTGCTCGAGGCGACGCCGTACGAGGTCGTCTCTCTCGACGCGCTCACCTACGCAGGTAATCTCGAGAACCTCGCCGACCTGATGGCGCACCCGCGCCTCTCGTTCGTGCACGGCGACATCCGCGATCGCGAGCTCGTCCGCGACGTGGTCGCGGAGGTGGACGTGATCGTCAACGCCGCCGCCGAGTCGCACGTCGAGAAGTCGATCGAGGAGGGCGCCTCCGAGTTCGTGACCACCAACGTCGAGGGCACCCAGATCCTGCTGGACGCGGTCCGCGAGACGCCGGTCGAGCGGTTCATCCTGATCTCGTCGAGCGAGGTGTACGGAACCGCCGAGCGGGCGCCGATGGACGAGGAGCATCCGCTCAACCCGCGCAGCCCCTACGCCGCAACCAAGGCCGGCGCCGACCGGCTCGCGTACAGCTACTTCGTCACCTACGGGCTGCCGATCGTGATCGTCCGCCCGTTCAACAACTACGGGCCCCGGCAGCACCCCGAGAAGGTGATCCCGCGCTTCATCACCCAGGCGCTCTCCGACGAGCCGCTGACGATCCACGGCGACGGCCACGCGAGCCGCGACTGGCTCTACGTCGAACGACGACGCCGAGGCGATCGAGGCGATCATCGCCGCCGACGTCGACGCGGTCGCCGGCGAGGTCGTGAACGTCGCAACGGGCATCGACATCTCGGTCTCCGAGATCGCAGATGCGGTGCTCGACGTGCTCGACAAGCCCGCCTCGCTGAAGACGCACGTGGACGAGCGGCTCGGCCAGGTCGACCGCCACATCGGCTCCACGGAGAAGGCCGAGCGGCTGCTCGGCTGGCGCGCGCAGACGTCGTTCGAAGAGGGCCTGGAGCGCACCGTCGAGTGGTATCGCGAGAATGACGCGTGGTGGCGGGGAGTTCTCCAGCGGGACCGCAGCGTCTTCTCGTCCTAGGCGCGGGCGCAGCGCAGCTCGGGCTGCTCGAAGCCGCCCGCGCACGCGGAGCTCTACGTGATCGCAGTCGACCGCGATCCGTCGGCGCCCGGCTTCCGCTTCGCCGACCGCCGGGCGATCATCTCCGTCGAGGACGAGCCCCAGATCGACCGTCTCGCCACCGCCGAGCGAGTCGACGGGCTGATCGCGCCGGGGATCGACTGGCCCGTAGCGATCGCTGCACGCATCGCCGAGCGCCTCGCCCTTCGCCACCCGATCGACCCCGCCACGGCCGTGCTCGCGACGTCGAAGCTCCGGCAGCGCGAGCGGTTCGCCGAAGCCGGCGTCCCCCACCCGCGCCACGTCGTCTGCGCGACGATCGAGGAGGCGTCGGCCGCCGCCGACGGCTTCGGCTTCCCCTGCGTCGTCAAGGCGCCCGACCGGCAGGGACAGAAGGGCCTCGTTCTCGCCAGGGCCGAGGAGCAGCTCGCCGACGCCTTCGCGCTCGCGCTCGCGGAGTCGCGCTCGAACGTCGTCCTGGTCGAGGAGCTCGTTCCGGGGCGCGAGGTGACGGTGAACGCATTCTCGATCGACGGCCGCTTCACCCCGCTGACCGTGACCGACCGCGTCGTTGCCGAGCCACCCGCCTTTGGCGTCGCACTCGCACACGAGTGGCCGAGCTCGCTCGCCCCCGACCAGGTCGGCGCAGCGGTCGACGCCGCGCGGGCCGCGGCCGGAGCGATCGGCGTCCGCGAGGGGCCGACGTACACGCAGGTCGTGGTCGGCGAGCGAGGCGCGCACGTCGTCGAGCTGGCCGCGCGGCTGGGCGGCGGCCACGACGCGGAGCTCTGCGCGGCCGCGCTCGACGTCGATCTGAACGCCCTCGCCCTCTCGGCCGCGCTCGGCGAGGACCGTCGACGAGGAGCGGCTCCGCCCGGTCGGCAGCGCCGGCGGAGCGTGCGTTCGCTTTCTCGTGCCCGAGCCGGGCGTGCTCGAGCAGGTCGCCGGTGTGGAGGAGGCGGAGGCGCTCGACGGGGTCGTGTGGGTGCGCGTGTACCGCGAGCCGGGAGCCGTTCTCGGCCCGTTGCGCCGGGGGTCGGACCGGGCCGGGGCCGTCCTCGCCCTCGGTGCGAGCCGGGAGGAAGCGGTGGAGCGCGCTGGGCGGGCGGCGGACTGCGTACGCTTCGTCACTGCCGATGCCGCCGAAGCTGTCCACTAGGAGAACCTCCTTTCTCGGTTTCCAGCCGCCTGCGGTCGGCGAGGAGGAGGTCCAGGCGGTGGCGGAGGCGATCCGCTCCGGCTGGCTGACGACGGGGCCGCGCGCCGAGGAGCTGGAGCACCGATTTGCCGAGTACGTCGGGGCGAAGCACGCCCTCGCCGTCTCGTCGGGGACGGCGGCGATGCACCTTGCACTGGTCGCGCTCGGGATCGGCCCCGGCGACGAGGTGATCACCACACCGATCACCTGGCCGGCGACGGCGAACGTGATCGTCCACACCGGGGCCACGCCCGTCTTCGCCGACGTGCGCGACACCGACCTGAACATCGACCCCGACCGGGTCGCCGAGCTGGTCACGCCGCGGACGAAGGCGATCATGCCCGTCCACCTCTACGGCCAGCCCGCGGATCTCGACCCCCTCTGGGCGCTCGGCCTGCCCGTCGTCGAGGACGCCGCCCACGCGGCCGAGAGCGAGTACCGCGGCCGCAAGATCGGCGGGCTCTCGGACGCGACGTGCTTCTCGCTGTACGCGACCAAGTCGATCGCGGCCGGCGAGGGCGGCATCGTGACGACGAACCGTGATGACCTCGCCGAGGCGATCCGGGAGCTGACGATCATGCGCCGCGGCCACGGCTCGCTCTACGACATCGCTGTGCCCGGCTACAAGGCGAACCTCCCCGACGTGCTCGCCTCGATCGCGCTCTGCCAGCTGGCGAAGGTCGACCGGCACCGCGCGCTGCGGCTACGGCAGGCGGAGCTCTACGACGGCGCCGTCGCCGAGCTGGACGGAATCGAGTCGGTCGCGTCCGACCAGCGCGACTCGCACGCCCGGCATCTCTACGTTGTCCGCGTCAACGCGGAACGTGCCGGGGCAACCAGGGACGCATACCGGGAGGCACTGGCCGCCGAGAACATCGGCACGAGCGTCCACTTCCTGCCCGTGCACCGGCTGACCGCCTACCGGGAGCGATTTCCGGACCAGCCGCCGCTGCCGGTCGCCGAGCGGGCGGGCGCCGAAGTGCTGTCGCTGCCGCTCTCGCCCGCCCATTCGGAGCATGACATCCAGGACGCGGTCGACGCGCTGCGCCGCGTGCACGCGTCCTTCACGGCGTGAGGAAGCGGCTGATCCGCGTCGCCGCGACCCTGGTCGTGACCGGACTGTGCGGCGCGTACATCATCTGGAAGATCGACGTCGGCAAGACGCTCGACGTGCTTCGCGACGCCCGGCTCGGCTACTTCCTCGGCGCGGTCGGGATCATGGTCGTGACCGTGCTGCCGATGGCGTGGCGCTGGCAGCGCCTGCTCGCCGGACGCGGGATCCACGACAACCTCGGCTGGCTGACCCGCGCGTACTTCACCGCCTACACCGCCGGCCAGGTGCTGCCAACGTCGATCGGCGGAGACGCGATGCGCATCTTCGAGACGACCCGCCGCCATCCTGGGCACGGCGGCCCGGTCGCAGGCTCGGTGCTGCTCGAGCGCGCCCTCGGCGGCGCGGCAACCCTCGCTCTCGCCGCAGTCGGGTTCGTGCTCGCGATCGGCCGGTACGACGTCGGCGCGTACATCTGGGTCGAGCTCGGCTTCGTCGTCGCGACAGTCGTCCTCGGCATCGTCCTCTTCTCGAGCCGGATGCGCGGGCCGCTGAGGCTGAGCGTGCCGCTGCTGCGCCGCCTGCGGCTGGAGCGGCCGCTGCGCGCCGTGTACGAGGGGATCCACGCATACCGGGGCCACCCGTGGCTCCTGCTCGGCGTCTGCGTCCTCACGCTCGGGGTGCAGGCGGTGCGCGTGCTTGCGATCTGGCTGGCGGCGAAGGCGGTCGGTGTCGATCTCTCGCCGCGCGTCTACTACGTGATGGGGCCGCTGCTCTTCCTCGTCATGCTCGTGCCGTTCACGATCAACGGGCTCGCCGTGCGCGAGGCGTTCTTCGTCAGCTTCCTTGGCAAGCTGGGTGTCGGCGCCGACGCTGCATTCGCCACCGGCTTCCTCTTCTTCGTCGTCACCATCGCCCTCTCGCTGCCCGGCGCCGCGATCCTCGCCTGGGAAGGGCTGCGGGGCTCGGCGCGGCCGCGGCTGGATCATGGCGCCGGGTGACGTGACGGCCGTGACGGTGACCTTGAACGGGCTGCCGTGGATCGACCAGTGCCTGGAGAGCCTGCGCGGCGTCGAGACGATCGTCGTCGACCACGGCTCCACCGACGGCACGCTCGACCGCGTCCGCGAGCGGTTTCCGGACGTGCGTGTGATCGAGCAGGAGAACAGCGGATACGGCGCTGGGCTGAACGCCGGGATGCGTGTCGCCTCGGGCCGCTACTACCTCGTCGTCAACTCGGACGCGTGGGTCGTCGGCGACGCGGTCGAGCGGCTCGTCTCCTTCGCCGACGAGCATCCCGACGCGGCGGTGGTCGCACCCCGCCTCTCCAACCCGGACGGCACGTTGCAGCGCTCCGTGCGCGGCTTCCCCACCCTCTGGCGGCTGGCGACGGAGTACCTCTTCCTGCGCAAGCTGGCCCCCCGTTCGCGCACGCTGAACGCCTTCTACGCCGGGCGACTTCGACCACGACGAGGCGCGCGAGGTCGAGTGGGCGATGGCGGCCTGCCTGCTGATCCGGCGCGACGCAGCGGATGCGGTCGGGCTCTTCGACGAGCAGTTCTTCATGTTCAGCGAGGAGACCGACCTGCTCTACCGATTCCGAGCCGCCGGCTGGAAGGTCTGGTTCCTCCCCGAGGCCGAGGTCGTGCACGTCGGCGGGGCGACACACGGCGGGCGCATGTTCGCCGAGAACGTGCGCAGCCAACTGCGCTTCTTCGCCAAGCACCGAGGGCCGCGCGAGTCCGCCCGCGCCCGCCGGCTGCTGATCGTCGCACTCCGGCTCCGAGGGCTCCTCTTCCGCGGCGAGCGGGGGCGAATGTACCGGGAGGCGGCCCGCTCGCTCAGATGAGGCGCGTGCCCTGGGAGCTGGCGGCTCTGCCGGCGCTGGGAGTCGCCCGCCTGCTTCCGGAGACGGGCTGGGGCCTTTGGGCTCGGCTGGCAGCGGCGACGGCGTGCCTGCTGCTGCCCGGCGCGCTGATCGCACGAGCGCTGCGGACACCCGGCTTCTCGGCGGCCCTGGCGTGGAGCCTGGGCGCACTCTTCTGCGCCACGGCGGTCGTGTTCGCCGTGCACTCGTCCCTGTCGCTTGCCCTGATCCTGCTCGGGGCGATCGCCGCAGGAGCCCTCGCAGCAGCAGCCCTTCGCCCAAGTAACACAGTGTTACAAGGCGATTCCGCGGCTCGAACAGGGCGCCTCGGAGCAAGTAACACAGTGTTACTTGCGCTGCGGGGTCGCGGTCGCGGGGATCGGGTTCGGGATCGCGCTCTGGTTCCTGACCCGGCACCTGGGCGGGGGGGACGATCTCTTCCACCTCGCCCGCGTTCGCAAGCTCGACGACTTCGGCGGGCTGTCGCTGCGGAGCGTGGACGAGTTCCGCGACGGCGGACTCCACCCCGGGTACGCGTTCCCGCTCTGGCATGCCCTCCTCGCGCTCGTCGCCAGGCTCGGAGGCGTCGACCCCGCCGCGGTCGTCCTCCACGAGGCGAGCGTGCTCGTGCCCGCCGCGTTTCTCGTCGCGTGGGAGTCGGGCAGGGAGGTCTTCCGCTCGGCCTGGGGCGGGCTCGCCGTGCTCGCCGCGCAGGTGGGGATGTTCGCGCTCGCCGCCGGCAGCGGCGGCTCGTACACGTCGCTCGCGCTGCCGGCGACCGCCGCCCGCCAGCTGCTCGTTCCCGCGGTGATCGCGCTCTTCTTCGCCTACGTCGCGAAACGGTCGTGGACCGGGCTCGCCGCGGTCGGGGTCGCAAGCGGGTCGCTCGCGCTCGTCCACCCGACCTACGCGCTCTTCGTGCTGATCCCGCTGGCCGGCTACGTCGTCGCGCGGGCGCTCCTCGCCCGAACCGAGCTGGTCGAGGGTGTCGCCGGTCTCGTCGCGGTCGTCCTCCCCGCCGGCGCGGTCGCGCTCTGGCTGCGGCCGATCGCGAGGGAGACGGTCTCGGTCAATCCGTCCGCCGCAGAGGTGCAGCGTGCGCTCGGCCACTACAAGGGGCAGCTCGACGTCTTCTCGGACGGAAGCTACCGGCTCGCCCCGGAGGTCTTCGCGCGCACCGGCGCCGTCGCGGTCGCCGCCCTCTTCGCGGTTCCGCTCGCCGTGCTCGCGGCCAAGCGACGCTGGGCGGCCTTCGTGCTCGGCGGCTTCCTCGCCGTGCTCGTGCTGATGCTCGTGCCGTCGCTCTTCACGCGCTTCGCCGACGCCGTGTCGATCTCGCAGGCGCGGAGGGCGGCCGGGTTCGTCCCGTTCGGCTTCGCCGTCGCGGGCGGCGCGGCCGTCCTCGCCCGCCTGCTGCGGATCGGCGCGCTGCCGGTCGGGCTCGGCGCCGGAATCGCCTTCCAGCTCGCCTATCCCGGCGACTTCGGGTACGCGCTCGATCGGGGCGGCCTCTCGCTCGCGACGTGGATCGCGCTATTCGGAGGAGCGGCGGCGCTCGCCGTCGGGAATCGCCCTGCCGCGCCGCTTCGGCGAGCTCGACCGCGTCGGCCCGCTCGCCGCCGCTGACGGCGGCGCTCGTCGTGCTGCCGGTCGCGCTGCACGGCTTCACCCACTGGGACGAGCGGCCGGTCGCCGGCAAGGAGCTGACGCCGGGACTCGTGACGGCGCTGCGAACGCAGGTGCCGAAGCGGGCGGTCGTCTTCTCCGACGACGCGACGAGCTACCGGATCGCCGCGCTCGCCCCCGTCTACGTCGCGAGCGCGCCGCCCGGCCACGTCGCCGACACGAAGGCGAACCGGCCGTACGAGCGCCGCGACGACGCGCTCGCGTTCTTCCGGACCGGAGACCTGGCGATCCCGCGGCGCTACGGCGCGGGCTGGCTCGTCGTCGACCGAGCGCGCTCGAAGCTGAAGCTCGACCTGCCGCAGGTGTACGCGGACGCGCGGTACGTCCTCTACCGTCTTCCCCGGTGAAGGTCCTGATCGTCTCCCTCTACTTCCCGCCCGCCGGCGGCGGCGGCGTGCAGCGCACGCTGAAGACGGCCGCCCACCTGCCGGCGCTCGGGATCGAGACGCACGTGCTCGCGCCCGACGACCCGAAGTGGGTGCACCGCGACGACGAGCTCGAGCCGCCGACGCAGGCGTGGGTGCACCGCGCCCGCTACGTCGGCCCGCGCGGGCGCCGGCCGGCGCACGAGCTGCACGGGAAGGCCGGCCTCGCGCGGCGCGGGGACGCAGGCGCGCCTGTTCGGCCGGCGGCTGCTCGCTCCCCGACGAGAACGTGCCCTGGAACCTGACCGCGATCCCGGCCGCGATCCGGATCGCCCGCAGGGAGGGGATCGACGTCGTGCTGACGACCTCCCCGCCCAGCTCGGTCCACTTCGTCGGCGCCGCGGTCAAGCGCGCGACCGGCGCGCGCTGGGTCGCCGACCTGCGCGACTCGCTCGTCGCCCACCAGCACCGCCGGGCCGAGCGGATGCTCGTCCGGGTCAAGGAGAAGGGCGAGCACGGCGTCGCCGCCCTGGTCGCCCGCTACGCGGACGCGATCGTCACCGCCGCCGAGGCGATCGCGGACGAGACGCGCGCGCTCGAGCCCGCGGGGCCCGGTGGTCACGATCGCGAACGGCTGCGACTTCGACGACTTCGCCGGGCTCGAGCACCGCCACTCGCCCCGCTTCCGGATCACGCACGCCGGCAGCTTCTTCGGCCGGCGCGACCCGCGGCCGTTCCTGACCGCGCTCGCCGAGTCGGGGCTCGACGTCGTCGCCCGCTTCGTCGGCGACTTCCGCCCCGCCGACCGCGAGTGGGCCGAGGGCCTCGGGCTCGGCGACCGGCTCGAGCTGATCCCGTACGTTCCCGCGGCGGCGCTCGCTCGAGCTCCAGCGCGACTCCGAGGCGCTGCTGCTCCTGATCCCGGAGGCGGGCGGCCGCGGCCGCGGCGTCCTCTCCGGGAAGGTGTTCGAGTACCTCGCGGCCGAGCGGCCGATCCTCGCCGTCGTGCCCCCCGACGGCGCGGCGGCGAGCGCTGATCCGCGAGACCGGCGCCGGCGTCGTCGCGCCGCCCGACGACGTCCCGGCGATCCGCGAGGCGCTCGACGAGCCTGCACGCCCGCTGGCGGGCGGGGCGAGCTCGACGGCGCGCCGCTCGACGCCGGAGACGCGCCGGCGCCTGTCGCGCGAGGCGCGCGTCGAGGAGCTGGCCGAGCTGCTCGGGAGCCTTCGATGAGAGTCACCGCGGTTTCTCTTCCTCGCGACGATCTTCTCCGTCACGTTCGAGAAGGTGCACTGGAACATCGCCGGCGCGGTCAGCCTCGCCGACGTGCTCGCGATCGCCTTCCTCGCCATGTGGGCGCTCGAGCGGCTGGCGTTCCGCGACCGCCGGCTGCGCGCGCACGCTCGGCGATCGTCGCCTGCTTCGGCCTCGCCTTCCTGCTCGTCTACCTGCTCGGCTACTTCGACATCGACACCGCCGACGGCAGTCGGCCAGTTCGGCAAGGGGATCTTCAAGTGGGCGATCCACATCCTCTTCCTGCTCGCCGGCGTCTCGTACCTGGCGCGGCGCTCGGAGCGCTTCTACTGGCGGACGCTCGGCATCTTCACGGCCGGGCTCGTCTTCAACGCCGCCTACGGCGTGCTCCAGCTCGTCGCCGCCCAGGGCGGCCGCAACCTCGACAGCGCCGTGCTCTCGCCGCTCACCGGCGGCGCGAGCTCGATCAACATCTACGGCGCGGTCGAGGGCCAGAGCGTCTACCGGCCGAACGCGCTCACCGGCGACCCGAACCACCTCGGGATCATGCTGATCGTCCCGCTGCTCGTCCTGCTGCCCGTCTACCTGCGGCTCGGGCGCGGCCACCGGCTGCGCCGCCAGCTCGCGGTCGTCCTCGCCTTCCTGCTGATCGTCGAGCTGGCGACGCTCTCGCGCAGCGGCCTGCTCGGGCTCGGCGCCGGCCTGCTCGTGCTCGCGCTCCCGTACCGGCGCAAGCTGCTCTCGCGCGAGCTGCTCGTTCCGCTCGCGCGCCGTCGCTCGGGCTCGTCGGCGATCGTCGTCCTCTCGCGCTTCCACTTCTTCGAGACGGTGATCCGCTCGCGGTTCCAGACGGGCGGCGGCTCGACCTCGGCGCACTTCGGCGTCTACGACTTCGTCCCGCACGTGCTCTCCTCGCACCCGCTCTTCGGGCTCGGCTTCAACAACTTCTCCGTCTACTACGAGCTCGTCACCGGCAAGACGAACTGGGGGCCGCACTCGTTCTACGTCGCGCTGCTCGTCGAGACCGGGCTCGTCGGGACGGTCGTCTTCGCCGTCTTCCTCTGGTACCTCTTCCGCCGGCTGCACGCGGCGCGGGCGATCGGGCGGCGTGCTCGCGGCGGCCGGCGACCCGGCGGCCGCGCGGGTGCGGCCGCTGGCCTGGGGGCTGACGGCGGCGCTGGCCGGGACGCTGGCCGCGAACGCCTTCTACCTGACGATGACCTTCTACTACTTCTACGTGCTCGCGGCGCTCGTGCTCGCGGCGCCGATCGTCTTCGGCCGCCGGCCGCCCGCCGAACACGGCCGCCGTCCGCCCGGAGGTCCGAGCCGAGGGTCTGTGAGGCGCGCAGCCGGCTGGGAGCTCCCGTCCTCACGACCTCGTATGCGGAGGCGATGACGCACGGCCGCCCAGGCGTCGCCACCGGCCTCGGCGACTGGCGCCCGAGCCGAGGGCCGCCGGCATGCGTGCCTGCCCGATGGTCTAGACTCGGAGTCGTGGGTCGGTCCTCAATACTCCGGCAGCGGCCGGCAGACCCCACGCTTACGGAGGCGCAGCAGCGCGTCGTCGAGGATCTCCAGCGTGACGGCGTGGCGACCGTCACTTTCGCTGAGCTCTTTCCAGACTCGGGCGAATGGGCCAGGCTCGCAGAGGACATCGCCGGCTTCGTCGCCGCGACGGAGAGCCGACTGCCGACCATGTCGAAGGATGAGCGGGCGGCCGAGTTCGGCAAGACCTTCCTTGTCCGTCGGC
>CAVXTD010000037.1:0-41161 GCA_963764565.1 uncultured Actinomycetes bacterium | reverse complement strand
CCCGAACGCGGTCTCGCCGAGCTCGCACGCGTGCTCGCTCCCGGCGGCCGGGCGATCGTCACGACCGACCATCGCGGGAACATCGTCACGAAGCTGCTCAACCTCCCGCGCACGGTCGGCGTCCGCATGTTTCGGCTGCGCAGGCGGAGCGTGCTGGTCGACTTCCCACACCGCGACTTCGATCGCGATGAAGTCACCCGGCTCGTGCGCGGCGCGGGTCTTGAGGTCGATCGCATCGAGACCTTCCGGTTCTCGTTGCGCAGGCCGCTCGACTGGCCTCCGGCGGTGCGCGTGCTGAACTCGCTCGAACGCAGACTGCCCCCACACGGCGTCGGGGACATCGTCGCGGTCGTCGCGCGGAGACCCACCATCTAGGCTCCCGCGCATGTGCGGGATCTGCGGACTGCTCGCCCCGTCGGGCCGGCCGGACCCGGCGCTCGCGGAGCGGATGAACGCCGCGCTCGTCCACCGCGGCCCAGACGAAGGCTCGGTCGACCTGTTCGGACGCTGCGTGCTCGGTCACCGCCGGCTCCAGGTGATCGACCTCGCCACCGGCAGCCAGCCGGTCGCGAACGAGGCCGGCGATGTGGTCGCCGTCTTCAACGGCGAGCTGTACAACTTCCCGGCGCTGCGCGAGCAGCTCGCGGCCGCGGGCCACGAGGTGCGCGGCTCCGGCGACACGCCGGTCATCCCCCACCTGTACGAGGAGCACGGGCCGGGGTTCGTCGAACACCTCTCCGGGATGTTCGCGCTCGCGCTCTGGGATGCGGGGCGAGAGCGGCTGGTGCTCGCCCGCGACCGCGTCGGCAAGAAGCCGCTCCTCTGGACGCGCCTTGACGACGGAACGCTCGCGTTCGCGTCGGAGCTGAAGGCGCTCCTCCGGCTGCCTGGGCTGCGGCGCGAGCTCGATCCTGCCGCGCTCGACGCGTACCTCGCCCTCCAGTACGTGCCGGGCGGGACCGCGCTTCGCGGCGTCGAGAAGCTGCCGCCGGGCCACGTGCTCGTCTCCGAGGGACAGTCGATTCGAGTCGAGCGCTACTGGGAGCTCGAGCCGCGCGCGGAGGAGCTCTCCGAGGGCGAGTGGCTGGAGCGCGTTCGCGACACGGTGGGTGGGGCGGTTCGGCGGCGTCTCGTCGCCGACGTCCCGCTCGGCGCGCTGCTCTCCGGGGGGATCGACTCCAGCATCGTCGTTGCGGAGATGGCGAAGGCGGAGGGCACGGTCCGCACGTTCACGGTCGGCTTCGGCGACGAGCGCTACGACGAGCGTGCCTTCGCCCGCGCGGTCGCCGAGCGGTACGGCACCGATCACGAGGAGATCGTGTCGAGCCCGACGTAACCGACCTGCTGCCTCGGGTCGCACAGGCCTTCGACGAGCCCCTCGGCGACGAAGCGGCGCTGCCGCAGTTCGTGGTCAGCGAGCTGGCCCGCCGGCGAGTGACCGTCGCGCTCACCGGCGACGGCGGCGACGAGGCCTTCGCGGGCTACGAGCGCTACGCCGCCTGCGGGCTCGCCGGTCGCATCGCCGTGCCGGGCGTAGGCGCTGCGGGGCGCGCTCTGCGCTGGCTGGGGCGGAGCGACCCGCGCTCGCGCGCAAACCGCGCGGGGCGCCTGCTCGAGATCGCGGCGCTGCCGGCTGGCGCCAGGTATGGCGGGCTGATGGAGGTGTTCCCGGCGGCGCTGCGCAGCGAGCTGTGGGAGCCGGAGTTCGTCTCGGAGGCGATCCCCGCCTGGCGGCTGCTCGGCCCGGCCCCGGGCGAGGGGATCGCAGGCCTCCAGCGACTCGACGTCGCGACCTACCTTCCGGGCGACCTGCTCCTGAAGGCCGACATCGCCTCGATGGCGCACTCGCTCGAGCTGCGCTCGCCGCTGCTCGACCACGAGGTGCTCGAGCTCGGCGTCTCGCTGCCCGACTCGCTGAAGCTGGACGGCCTACGGGGAAAGGTCGCGCTTCGGCGGGCCTTCGCGGACGCGCTGCCGCCCGAAGTCGCGGCGCGCAGTAAGACCGGGTTCGGCGTCCCGATCTCGCGCTGGTTCCGCGGCGAGCTGCGCGAGCTCGCCGGGACACCCTGCTCGGCGAGCGCGCGCGCTCGCGCGGGCAGCTCCGCCCGGCGGCGGTCGAGCGGCTTCTGGCCGACCACGCCGCCGGTCGCGCCGACCACGGCCACCGGCTCTGGTGCCTGCTGATGCTCGAGCTCTGGCAGCGCATCCACGTCGACGCAAACGTGCCCGCCGCAGTCGCCGCATGACCCGGCGGGCCTGGCTCCTGGTCGCCCTCGTCGCGGCGGTCCCGCGTCTGGTCGTGCTCGCGGTCGAGCGCGGCGACATCCTCACCGCCTTCACCGAGAAGAGCGACGACATCGCGACGACGTTCGTCCACACGGGCACGTTCGGATTCATCCCCGGCGAGCCGACTGCGTGGACGCAACCGGTCTACGCGTTCTTCCTGATCCCGATCTACTGGATCTTCGGCCGCTCGTGGCTCGCGGTCGGACTGATCCAGACCGGGGTCGCGGTGCTGACGGCGCTGCTCGTCTACGAGATCGGGCGGCGCTTCGTCTCGCGGCGCGCGGGCGTCGTTGCGGCGATCGTGGCGACCCTGAACCCGTACCTCGTCTGGCACGACGTCCACGAGAATCGCGAGATCCTCGACCAGCTGCTCGCGGCGGCGATCGTGCTGCTGGTGCTGCTGATGGTCAAGCGCCTCTCCCTGTGGATCGCGGGCGCGCTCGGCGTCGTCCTCGGGATCGCGATTCTGGCGAACACGCGCCTGATCTTTCTGCCGCTCGTCGCCTGTGCGTTCTTCGTCGGCCGGGACCGTCGCACCTGGGTCGCCGCGGGCGTGACGCTCGTCGCCTGCGTGCTCGCGGTGACGCCGTGGCTGGTGCGGAACAAGATCTCGGTCGGTTGCTTCACGATCACGACCGACACGCGCGCGCTCTGGAAGGCGAACAACCTGAACACCTATGGCGTGCTCGCCCGCGGTGGGTGGATCGACGACGTGCCCCCCCTGCCGAACGAGCCCCCGACTCCCGAGTTCGCGGGGGCCGTCTACAAGGCCTATGGGCGGGTCACGCACGTGGACGAGTGCGCGCGGATGAACGTGTATCGCCACCTCGTCTTCCAGTTCTGGCGCGAGCACCCCGGCGCGAAGGCGAAGCTGGCGGCGCAGGCGACGTGGATGCTCTGGAACCCGCGCGCGATCCAGACGCAGGGGCGGTCGGAGTCGGGCGGGTTCGTCGACAAGCTCCGCACCTGGGCGCAGCCGGCCTACTCGATCCCGCTCTTTCTGCTCGGGCTGGCCGGTGTGTTCTTCCTGCCGCGGCGCGTGATGTGGCTGGCGGTTGCGCTGCTCGGCTACCAGACCGTCGTCGCGTGGGGCTTCGCCGGGGCGACGCGATACCGGGTGCCGTGGGACTTCCTGGTCGCGCTCTCGGCGGCTGCCGCGGTCTGGGCGCTCGTAGACCGGCGGAGAAGGGCGTGAGGGTTGTGCACGTCCACCGGATCCGCGGGATCGGCGGGTCCGAGCGGCATCTGCTGACGCTGCTGCCGGCGCTGGCCGAGCGCGGTGTCGACGTGACGTTCCTCGGACTGGACGATCCGGGGTGGGACGCGGAGCCGTTCTACCGCGAGCTCGGGGTCGAGGCGGTGCGGCTCTCGTGCGGGCGCGATCTCGATCCCGGGCTCGCGTGGCGCGTGCGGCGCGAGCTGCGGCGGCTCCGGCCTGATGTCGTCCACACGCACCTGGTGCACGCGGACGTGTACGGCGCGCTCGGCGCGGGCGCGGCGGCGCTCGTCTCGACGAAGCACAACGACGACCGCTTCCGGCTCGGGCCGTTCCGGTACGTCGAGCGCACGCTGACGCGGAAGGCGGCGCGGGTGATCGCGATCACGGAGGCACTGCGGCGGTTCTGCGTGGACGGCGTCGGCCTGCCGGCAGAGAAGGTCGAGGTCGTCCACTACGGGCTGGACACGCTGCCGGAGCCGTGGGGTGAGAGCGCGGAGGTGCCGCTGCCGGTGGGCGCACGGGTGCTCCTCTGCGTCTCCCGGCTGGTCGAGCAGAAGGGCGTGGACGTCGCGGTGAAGGCGCTGCCGGCGATCCGCGGGCGGCACCCTGATGCGGTGCTGGTCGTGCTCGGCGAGGGACCGGAGCGGCCCCACCTGGCCGGCGAGGGCGTCTACCTGCCGGGACGTGTCGGCGACGTGGCCGCGTGGTACCGGCGAGCCGAGCTGCTCGTCCACCCGGCGCGCTGGGAGGGCTTCGGCCTCGCGCTGCTGGAGGCGATGCTGGCCGGCAAGCCGGTGGTCGCCTCGAGGGTCAGCTCGGCCCCGGAGATCGTCACCGACGGCGAGACGGGGCTGCTGGTCCCGCCCGACGACCCGGCTGCGCTGGCGGGGGCGGTTTCGACCTTGCTGGCGGATCCGGCTCGGTCGGCCGCGATGGGTGCTGCAGGGCTCGCGCGAGCGCGACGCGAATTCTCGGTCACGAGGATGGCTGAGCTGACGGTGGTCGTCTACGCAGGTGTTCTGCCCATCAGATGAAGATTCCTACAATCGGTCGGGTGGACGCCTCCGAGCGGCACCTGCGACTCCTGACCGAGACGATCGCCGCCGTCAACTCGACGCTCGACCTCCAGGAGGTGCTCGAGCTCGTGGCGAGCAAGGTCGCCGAGGCGCTCGGCACCGACGCCTGCTTCGTCTACCTCTACGACGAGCGGGCCGACGAGCTCGTGCTCCGCGCGAGCCACGGCACGCGCGTCGAGGAGATGACGAGGCGGCCGAAGATGCGCCCCGGCGAGGGAATCACCGGTGCCGCCGCCGCTGACCGGGCGCCCGTGATGATTCCGACCCAGGCGCACCTCGACCCGCGCTTCAAGCTCTTTCCGAACCTGCCGGAGGAGGAGTACGAGTCGATCCTCGCAGTGCCGATCCTCGCGCAGAGACAAGCTCGAAGGCGCGTTGAACGTCCGCACGCGTGAGCCGCGCTCGTTCTCCGAAGCCGAGGTCGAGCTGCTGCTCGCGATCGCAGCCCAGGTTGCGCAGTCGATCGAGCACGCAAAGCTGTACTCCCAAGCGCAGCGCCGGGTCGGCGAGCTGGAAGCGCTGGCTCGGATATCGGAGGCCGTCTCGGAGTCGCTCTACCTCGAGGAATCGCTCGAGGCGATCGTCAAGACGACGATGGACGCCGTCTCGGCCACCGGCGCTGCGCTCGTGCTCGAGGACGGGAAGATCGCGTGGCCCGAGGGTCGCGCCGGTGCTCACGCCGTGCGCACGCCTCTGCGCTGGAAGCGCCGCCAGATCGGGGAGCTCGTTGCCGACCGCGACACGCCCTTCACCGACGAGGAGCGGCAGCTGCTGGCCTCGATCGCCCACCACGCTGCGGTCGCGCTCGAGCACGGGCGTGCAGTGATGCGGGGCGTGCTCGCCCAGGAGATCCACCACCGAGTCAAGAACAACCTCCAGACCGTCGCCTCGCTGCTGCGGCTCCAGGCTCGTGGGGCGGACACGGTCGACCCGCAGCAGGCGCTGCTCGACTCGGTCAACCGGATCCTGGCGATCGCCGCGGTTCACGAGGTGCTGACCGAGCGGCGCGACGAGAGCGTCGACCTCGGCGAGCTCCTGGAGCGACTGCGCGCGATGCTCGTGCAGGGACTCGCGGGCGACAAGCGTGTCGAGGCGTCGCTCGAGGCGGTACCGCTGGCGGGGAACCGCGCGACCGCGCTTGCGCTCGTCTTCACCGAGCTCCTCCAGAACGCGCTCGAGCACGGCGGTGACTCGGTGCGGATCGAGCTCGGGCAGCGGAACGGCGACGTCGTGCTTGCGATCGTCGACGATGGCGACGGGATCGCGGGCGCACCGCGAGGGACGGGTCTGTCGATCGTCGAGGCACTGGTGCGCGACGAGCTCGGCGGGACGCTCTCGCTGGCCGACGGCGACGGGCTTCGCGCCGAGATCGTGTTCCCGACCTAGACTCGCGCGATGAGGATCCTCATCGCCGAGGACGAGACGATCATCCGCCTCGACTCTGCGCGAGCTACTCGAGAGGCGCGGGGTTCGAGGTCTGTGCAGAGGCTCAAGGACGGCGTGGAGGCAGTCGAGCTCGCCCGCTCCGAGCAGCCCGACCTCGCCGTGCTGGACGTGAAGATGCCGACGGCTCGACGGGATCGAGGCTGCGCGGCAGATCCTCGAGGAGCGGCCGATCCCGATCGTGATGCTGACCGCGTACGGACAGGACGAGCTCGTCTCCCGCGCGGTCGAGGCCGGGGTCTTTGGGTACCTCGTCAAGCCCTTCAGGGAGGCGGATCTGCTGCCGGCGATCAAGGCGGCGCGTGCCAGGCACGAGGAGCTGGTGGCGCTGCGCGAGGAAGCCGAGTCGCTCGCCGATGCGCTCGCGGCGCGAAAGTCGATCGAGCGGGCGAAGGGGCTGCTGATGGCGAAGGAGGGGCTCAGCGAGCAGGAGGCGTTCGAGCGGCTGCGGCGGGCGAGCCAGCTTGCCGGCCGCCCGCTGAAGGTGGTCGCGGAGGCGCTGATCGCGACCTTCGAGAGCTAGAAGTCTGTCTCAGGCGAGCGAACTTCGCATCGTCAGTCGTGTTTCCAAGGACGCTCGGCGTCGAACTCCTCGGCGATGTCGGGCTCCTTGCCGATCAGCTCGACCAGCTCGAGCGGAAAGTCGCCGGGCTCCCCATCCCACGTCTCGATCACGCCGAAGCGGTCGGTCGTCTCGTTCGAGATCCAGGTTCGGTTCGCGCTCTGCTCGAGTCGGGCGCGCATCTCGTCGAGCGTCGTCTTCGAGTCGGCGAGGTTCCACAGCAGCACGCGGACGATCATGCCGGTGTCGGAACGGCCAGGCCCTCGGCGCCGAGCTCCGAGGTCATCGGCTCGTAGCCGGAGCGCGCGAGCAGCTCCATCCCGAGTCGCGCGCGGCGGACGCGCTCGCGCGAGAGGGCGACGGTGGTCGCGTCGAGGTGCGTGCCCGCCGGGTAGACGTCCGGCGCGTTGCGCGAGCCGAACTTGACGTAGACCGGCGCGGCGACGCGGATCAGCTCCGGGAATCTCGTGCAGGCGGACGAAGCCGCCGACGTTGTCGGGCGCCTCGACGTAGACGTCCAGCGGGATGTCGACCGCGGCGCGGATCGCGGCGATCTGCGCGAGGGTCAGGTCGGTCGGCAGGTTGATCGTGTCGGCGCCGAGGTCGGCGAGGACGCGGGCGGCGGCCGGGTTCGCGGCCGGGAGCATCACGGAGATCTTGGCCTGCATGTCGGCGGGCAGCAGGCCGCCTGCGCCCGCGCCTCGGCGAAGGCCGCGAGGACGCCGATGTCGGCGATCAGCACGCTCCGGAAGCCGTGCTCGGCGGCGCGGCGCGCGTCGTCCAGGCACGCGACCACCTGCTCCTGGCCGCGCGCCGCGGGCGCGACGACCGCGCCGGCCGTCGAGCGCGCCATCGCCGAGGTATCCCAGCCGGCGTTCGGGCGGGCGAAGAGGCTGACCTCGACCGGCGCGTCTGCGGCCAGGCGTGCCCGTCTCGTCCAGCTCGGCATCGGTGAGCAGGAAGACGCCGCTGCCCTGCGAGACGCGGTGGACGACGACGTCGAGCCGCGCCGCCTCCTCGAGCACGGCCTCGAGGCAGCGCGGCCCCTCGGTGCTCGGGATCTCGACGCGGTACTGAGCCCCGTCGGGGAAGCGCTTCCGCGAGTCGGGCAGCTCGTTCAGCTCGCCCGGCGGGAGCCCGATCGAGCGGAGGAAGTCGCGCGTCGCGCTCACGGCGTCAACTCTGCCAGTGGTCGATGCGGCTCTCTCGCCTTTCTGCGTCTAACTCAACGCGGAGGAAGTCGCAGTCGAACCCTGAACCCGCTCCATTCGCCGACTGGATAGTCGTCTGATCCGTCTTTCTGGGCGCCGAGCAGGTCGAGCACGCGGCTGCGAGAGTTCCCGACCGAGATCTTCTCTATCACGTTACTGACCATGTGGCCCCTTGAGTTGTCTTGCGCGCAGGTCCTGTTCGCGCGCCAGATCCGCTGATCAAACCGACGTCCGGCAAACTTATCTGAGACTGCGAAGACGACGAGCTGCACTACGCTTCCCTTCAGCGCCTTCGCTCCGCCCTCTGGGGCTTGCGTGACGACGATCCATCGCAGGTAGGGGAGCTTTTGCCGGCGGAGAAGCCGCCCCCGTCGTCGGGCGCTTCTACGCCAACGTCATCTCCTCCGCACTGAGGAACGGATCGCGGCAGTGTGCGCTATTATAAATGATCCTCAGTTGTTTATCGTATATACACCGATATCGATAAGCGAACTCTAGCGTCTGCCAGGTACGCCGCTGTCTCCGTCAACGAGACCTTCGCCCGTATGTCTCCGGTTACTACTCGGCGCTCCTCGCCTGGCTCGTGCGCACGCCCGATCGGCCGCGCCTGCCCACCCGCTTCACGCCTGGGCCTGCTCGAAGAGAGTCTCCCACCGGTCGAGCAGCGACTGCAGCTCGTCCCGCGCCGCCCGGTGGGCGCTGAGCAGCTCCATGTCGCCCCAGTCGTCCGCAAGCCGCCGCTCGAGCTGGGCCACTGTCTCCTCCTGGCGGGCGATCCGCTCTTCCACCTGCTTCAGCTCGGTTGGCCCTTTGTGTCTAGGCCCAGTGTCGGACACCTGCACGGCTCTGCGACTTTCCCTGGATCTGGTTTCCTTCTTGGTGTCAGGCACTCGGACCCGGGCGATTCGGACCTCGCGGGCACGGACGTAGTCGGCCCAGCCGCCGTCGTAGCTTCTGATCGTTTCGTCCTCGATCGCCAGCGTTCGCTCGGCGACCGCGTCGAGGAGGGCTCGGTCGTGGGAGACGAGCAGCACGGTCGCCGGGAAGTTCTCCAGAGCGGCCTCGAGCGCCTCGCGGCTCTCCAGGTCGAGGTGGTTCGTGGGCTCGTCGAGGATCAGGAAGTTCGCCCCCGAGGCGACGACCACCGCCAGCGCGAGCCGCCGGCGCTCGCCGCCGGAGAGCACGCGCACCGCCTTCTCGTGCGACTCCCAGCCGGAGAACAGGAACCGGCCGAGGAGGTTCTGCGCCTCCGGACGCCGCAGGCCCGTCATCGACTGGACGCAGTCCAAGACAGAACCTCGCTCGTCGAGCTCCGCCTCGTGCTGCGAGAAGTACGCCGGGACGACTCCGTGGCCGATCCGGATGCCGTCACCGCCGCGGAGCAGGGTCTCGAGCAGCGTCGTCTTCCCGGAGCCGTTCGGGCCGACGAGGGCGACGTGCTCACCGCGGTCGATCGCAAGCGACACGCCGTCGAGCAGGTGCTTGTCGCCCGCGGAGAGGGACAGCTCATCGATCTCGACCACCATCTTCCCGCTGCGCGGCGGACTGAGGAACTCGAACCCGAGCCGCTTCCCCCGGCGCGTCAGGAGCGACAGCTCGTCCGAGGCAATCGCCTTCTCCTGCTTCAGCCGACCGATGTGCGTGAGCTTGGCCTGCGCCTGCTTCGCCTTCGACTTCTTGTACCGGAAGCGGTCGACGAAGCGTTGCAGCCGAGCGATGTCGGCGTTGTAGCGGTCGATCGACTTCGATGCGTCCAGCGCGCGGGCGGCCTTCTCGCGGCGCCACACGTGCCACTGCCCCGGGAAGTAGGTCGAACGGCCGGCTTCGAGCTCGAGCACGGCGGTCGTCGTCGCCTCGAGGAACCAGCGGTCGTGGGCGACGAGGATGACGGCTGCGTCCAGCCCGACGAGCGTTCGCTCGAGCCACTCGAGCCGCTCGACGTCGAGGTGGTTCGTCGGCTCGTCGAGTAGCAGGAGGTCCGGGTCACCGGCCAGCGCACGCGCCAGCGAGGCACGCGTCAGCTCCCCGCCGGAGAACGTCTTCAGACTCCGGTCGAGCTCCTCGTCGGCGAAGCCCAGGCCGCGCAGCGTCGCGAGGGAGTTCTCGCGCCAGGAGTAGCCACCTGCATGCTCGAGCCGTGCCTGCGCCTCCGCGTACCGGCGCATCGTCTCCTCGCCGTGGTCGCCCGAGGCCATCGCCGTCTCCAGCCGCCGCAGCTCCTCCTCGAGCGCGATCAGATCGCGGGCGCCGAGCAGCGCGTATTCCCGCAACGACAGGCCGAGATCGAGCGGCGGTCGCTGGTCGTGGAGCGCCACCCGCGTCCCCTTGTCGAGGACGAGCTGGCCGCCGTCGACCGCGGTCTCGCCGGCCAGCATCCGCAGCAACGTCGTCTTGCCGGCGCCGTTCGGCCCGGAGAGCGCCAACCGCTCGCGGCGCTCGACCTTGAACGAGACGCCGTCGAAGAGGAGTCCGCCGGCGAGCTCCTTGCGAAGGTTGGTTCCGATGACGACGGCCATGCCGTCGTACAGGCTAGGCCACGAGTGCGCGCGCGGCCGTTGCGATCGCGTCGGCGTCGATGCCGAACGCGGCGAGTAGCTCTGCCGGCTTGCCCGAGTGAGGCATGTCGCGCACTGCGAGGCACGTGACCCTCGCGGCGGCGCGCTGCTCGGCCAGCGCGGAGAGCACCGCCTCGCCGAGCCCGCCCTCCGGCCAGTGGTCCTCGACGGTGACGATCCCCCCGGTCTCCGTCGCGCACGCCGCCAGCGTCTTGCCGTCGATCGGCTTGATCGAGTAGCAGTCGACCACCCGCGCGGCGACCCCGTCCTTCGCGAGCGCGTCGGCGGCCTTCAGCGCCTCGTGCACCGTGATCCCGCAGCCGACGAGCGTCACGTCGGGGCCGTCGCGCAGCACGCGGCTGCCGCCGATCGGGAACTCCTCGTCCGGGCCGTACAGCACCGGCGTGTTGGGTCTGAGCGTACGGAGGTAGGAGATCCCTTCGAGGTCGGCCATGGCGGCGACGAGCCGGGCGGTCTGGTTTCCGTCGCACGGGTGCAGCACGGTCGAGCCGTGGATCGCGCGGAACATCGCCAGATCCTCGAGCGCCATCTGGGACGGGCCGTCCTCGCCGATCGAGATCCCGGCGTGAGAGCCGGACAGGCAGAACGAGGCGCGGCCGATCGCAGCCATCCGGACGAAGTCGTAGGCGCGCGAGTGGAAGGCGGCGAACGTCGATGCGAACACGCGCCATCCGCGTGCCTGGAGCCCGACCGCCGCGGCGGTCATCTGCTGCTCGGCGATGTACATCTCGAAGAAGCGGTCCGGGTGCGCGTCCTTGAAGATCTCGGCGAAGGTCGAGTTCGAAACCTCTCCGTCCACTGCGACGACGTCGCCGCGAGCGGTCCCGACCGCCGCGAGCGCCTCGCCGTACGCCTTCCGGGTCGAGACCTCGGAGCCGAGCTCGTAGCGCGGAAGCTCGAGCGGGCCGGTCTCGAAGCGATGCGGCTCGCCGGGCTCCGGCTTCGCCACCTCGACCGTGATGTTGCGCAGGCCGCCGAGCTCCTCGATTGCCCCGTCGGGGTCGTCGAGCGGCTTCCCGTGCCAGCCGTTCTTGTTCTCGACCGCCTTTACGCCTTTGCCCTTGATCGTGCGCGCGACGATCACGGTCGGCTTCCCGGTCGTTCCGGCAGCTTCCGCGTACGCGGCGTCGATCTGCTCGACGTCGTGCCCGTCGATCTCGATGGGGTGCCAGCCGAACGCACGTGCGCGGTCGGCGTAGCGGTCGAGATCCCAGCCGGCCATCGTCTCGCCCCGCTGACCGAGGCGGTTGACGTCGAGAATCACCGTCAGGTTGTCGAGCCCGTAATGGGCCGCGTGCTCGAAGGCCTCCCAGTCCGACCCCTCGGCGGTCTCACTGTCGCCCGACAGCACCCAGACGCGATAGGGCAGCCGGTCGAGGTACTTGCCAGCCAGCGCCATGCCGACCCCGATCGGCACACCTTGGCCGAGCGAGCCGGTGGCGACGTCGACCCAGGGGATACGCGGTGTCGGATGCCCCTCGAAGATGCTGCCGAACTGGCGGTACGTGAGCATCTCCTCGTCGGAGATCGCTCCGGCGGCGCGAAAGATCGCGTACAGGAGAGTCGAGGCGTGCCCCTTGGAGAAGACAAGCCGGTCGTTCGTCGCCGCGTCCGGGTCGCCGAAGTCGTAGCGCAGGTATTTCGCGACCAGCACGGCCATCAGGTCGGCGGGGGACATCCCCGACGTGGGATGCCCGGACCCGGCCGCTGCCGCGCAGCGTACGGAGTCGACCCGGAACTGCTGTCCGAGCTCGCGCCAGAGCTGAACGCCGTCCATACGTGTGTAACGTAGCTGCCATGAGAGTGGCGGTCGCGTTCGACCACCGCGGTGCGAAGCTCCGCGAGCGCGTGCTCCAGGAGCTCGCCCTCCTCGGCCACGACGCCGTCGACCTTGGCGTCTCCGACGGCGCCGTGCGCGTCGACTATCCCGACAAGGCGCGCGAGCTCGGCGAGGCGGTCCGCTCCGGCGAGGCCGAGCGCGGCGTGCTCGTCTGCGGCTCCGGCGTCGGCGCCTCGGTCGCCGCCTCGAAGCTGCCCGGGATCCGCGCCGCCGTCTGCCACGACGCGTACTCGGCGCATCAGGGCGTCGAGCACGACGACATGAACGTGCTCTGCCTCGGCTCCGACGTGATTGGCGCCGAGCTGGCGGCCGATCTCGTGCGAATCTTCCTCGGCGCCCGTTTTGGCGAGGGTGAGCGCTACGTCAGGCGCCTCGAGAAGATCGAAGCATTGGAAAGGAGAACCTATGCCTGAGTCCAACCTGCACCGCCTCTCGGCGCTCGGTCAGAGCGTCTGGCTCGACTACCTGTCGCGCGACCTCCTGCATACGGGCGGGCTCGCACGCAAGATGGACGAGGACGCCGTCAGCGGCGTGACCTCGAATCCGACCATCTTCCAGAAGGCGATCTCGCAGGGGGACGCGTACGACGAGCAACTGCGCGAGCTTGTCGGACATGAGGCAGATCCGAAGGAGATCTTCGTCGCGCTCGCCGTCCGCGACATCGGCGAGGCCTGCGACCTGATGCGGACGGTCTGGGACGAAGGCGCGGGACTCCGCGGCTACGTCTCGCTGGAGGTCGATCCGACGCTCGCCTACGACACCGACGGAACCGTGTCAGAGGCACGCCGCCTGGCCGCGCTCGTCGACCGGCCGAACCTCTACGTGAAGATCCCGGCGACGAAGCCCGGGCTGCCCGCGATCGAGGAGATGATCGCCGCGGGCACGTCGATCAACGTCACGCTGATCTTCTCGCTCGAACGGCACCGCGAGGTGATGGAGGCCTACCTGCGCGGGCTCGAGCGGCTGGTCGAGGCGGGCGGCGACCCGCGGCCCGTGTCCTCCGTCGCCAGCTTCTTCGTCTCGCGGGTCGACACCGAGGCGGACAAGCGGCTCGACGCGATCGGCGGCCACGACGAGCTGAAGGGGCAGGCTCGCCGTCGCCAACGCCAAGCTCGCCTACCAGAACTGGAACGAGGTGTTCTCGGGCGAGCGCTGGGCCGCGCTCGAGGCGAAGGGCGCCTCGAAGCAGTGGTGCCTGTGGGCGTCGACCTCGACGAAGAACCCGGCCTACCGCGACGTTCTCTACGTCGAGGAGCTGATCGGCCCCGAGACCGTGAACACGATGCCGGAGGAGACGATCGAGGCATTTCAGGACCACGGCGAGGCCGCGCTCACGATCGAGCAGGGCCTCGACGAGTCTCGCAGCCTGCTCGACCGGCTGGCAGCGGCCGGGATCGACGTGGACGATGTCACGCGGGTGCTCGAGGAGGAGGGCGTGCAGAAGTTCTCCGACTCGTTCGGCGAGCTGCTCGAAGGAATCCGCGCCAAGCGTGGCGAGCTCGTGAGCGCTTGAACGATTCCCCGTACCCGGACGCGGCGGAACTGGTCGAGCGGATCTGGGAGCGCGACCCGACAGTCTGGACCGGCAGCGAAGAAGCGCACTGGCTCGGTTGGCTCGACGAGCCGCTGCGGATGCGCGAGCGGGTCGCGGAGCTGAGCGAGTTCGCCGGCAGCGTCGCCGCGGACGTGGACGACGTCGTCCTGCTCGGGATGGGTGGCTCCAGCCTTGCTCCCGAGGTCATCGCGCGTGCCTTCGCCGCGCGCCGGTTCACCGTGCTCGATACGACGCACCCGGCGGCAATCCGCCGTTTGGCAGAGCGGCTCGATTACGACCGGACTCTGTTCGTTGTGTCGTCCAAGTCGGGGACGACGCTCGAGACGCGATCGCACTTCGACTTCTTCTGGGAGGCGCAAGGCAAGCGCGGCGATCGATTCGTGGTCGTCACCGATCCTGGCTCGCCGCTCGAGGAACTGGCGAAGGAGCGCGGGGCGCGCGCGTTCGCCGGCGAACCTTCGATCGGCGGCCGCTACTCGGCCTTGTCGGCTTTCGGTCTCGTCCCGGCGGCGCTGATGGGGATCGACCTCGACCGGCTGCTCGACCGCGCGGAGGCGACGCTGAACGCCTGCCGAGTCGCCGACGGCAACCCGGGCCTCGCCCTCGGCCTCGCCCTCGGCCGCGGCTGGGAGCAAGGCCGCGACAAGGTCCTGATCCGGCAGAACCCGCACGGTTTCGGACTCTGGGTCGAGCAGCTGCTGGCCGAGTCGACCGGAAAGGAGGGGCGCGGGCTCGTGCCTGCGCCCGACGAGACCGGAGAGGGGCCCGATCGCCAGCTCCACGACGTTCTGATCGACGACCCGTACGACCTCGGCGCCGAGTTCTTCCGCTGGGAGTTCGCGACTGCGGTCGCCGGCGCGATCCTCGGCATCAACCCGTTCGACCAGCCGAACGTGCAGGAGGCGAAGGACCGGACCAGCCAGATCCTGTCCGCCGGCCAGGATTTGGCCAACGAGCCCGAGGCTTCTGTCGAGGCGCTGCTCGCCCAGGTCCGCCAAGGCGACTACGTCGCGATCCAGGCCTTCGTCGACCCCGCTGCCGAGGAGCGGCTGCGGCCGTTCGTCGAGCGGATCCGTGCGCAGACGGACTGTGTCGTCACGTTCGGGCTCGGGCCGCGCTACCTGCACTCGACGGGCCAGCTGCACAAGGGCGGCGCGCCGATCGGCTGCTTCCTCCAGATCGTCGACGAACCCGGCGTGGAACTCGCGATCCCCGGCCAGAAGTTCGGTTTCGGCAGGCTCATCCAGGCCCAGGCTGCGGGCGACTACGACGCGTTGAAGGAGCGCGGCCGCCCGGTCGCGCGGATCCGATTGGAGGAGATCGCATGAATCTGGGAATGGTCGGCCTCGGCCGCATGGGCGCGAACATGACGGAGCGGTTGCGCGAGCACGGCCACACGGTCGAGACGTACGCCCGCACGAATCCGGAGCGGACGGCGAACTCGCTCGTCGACCTCGCCGGCAGCTTGCCTCAGCCGCGCGTCGTCTGGCTGATGATCCCGGCGGGCGATCCCACCGAGCACGCGTTCCAGACGCTGCTCGGCCTGCTCGAGGACGGCGACGTGATCGTCGACGGCGGAAACTCGAACTTCCGCGACTCGCAGCGCCGGGCGGAGGACGCGAAGAAGAGGAGCGTCGCGTTCCTGGACGCCGGCGTCTCGGGCGGGATCTGGGGCCTGAAGGAGGGCTACTGCGTGATGGTCGGAGGCGACGCGGACGCCTTCGCCAAGATCGAGCCGTTCGTCAAGGACCTGACCGAGCCCGGCGGGTACGCGCATGTCGGCCCGTCCGGCGCGGGCCACTTCGTGAAGATGGTCCACAACGGGATCGAGTACGGGATGATGCAGTCGATCGCCGAGGGCTTCGAGATCATGCAGGCCTCGGAGTTTCCGGTCGACCTGGAGCAAGGTCGCGGCGCTCTGGCAGCACGGCTCGGTCGTCCGGAGCTGGCTGCTCGACCTGCTCGTCCTCGCGCTCGAGCAGGATCCCGGCCTGGAGAAGATCCGCGGCTACGTCGAGGACTCGGGCGAGGGCCGCTGGACGGTCTTCAACGCGATCGACGAGAGCGTTCCGGCGCCGGCGATCACGCTTGCGCTGTTCGCGCGCTTCGCTTCGCGGCAGGACGAGTCGTTCGCGGCGAAGGTGAACGCGGCGCTCCGCAACCAGTTCGGGGGCCATGCCGTGAAAGCCGTCGACGAGGCGTGACTCAGAATCCGCTCCGCGAGGGACTGCGTCTGCCCCGCACGCCCGATCCCTGCGTGCTCGTCATCTTCGGCGCCTCCGGCGACCTGACCCAGCGGAAGCTCTTCCCCGCCGTCTACTCGCTCGCCGCGCGCAACCTGCTGCCCGAGCGGTTCGCGATCGTCGGCGTCGCGCGAAGCGAGGAGACCGACGCCGAGTTCCGCGCGCGGATGAAGGAGGGCGTGCGCGAGTTCAGCCGCGACCCGCTCGACGAGAAGGTCTGGCGGCGGCTCGCCGCCGGCATGCGCTATCTCTCCGCCGACTTCGCCGACGAGGGCGGCGAGGACCGCCTCGTCGAGCTGCTGGCCGAGATCGACGAGGACCGGGGCACGGCCGGCAACCGCGTCTTCTACTTCGCCGTCCCACCGAGCGCGATCTCGGTGCTCGGCGACCGGCTCGGGCGCCGCCGGAGCATGTGGAACGGCTGGACCCGGCTGATCGTCGAGAAGCCCTTCGGCTCCGACCGGGAGAGCGCACGTGCTCTGAACAGAGGAGCTGTCCGGCTTCTTCGAGGAGCGCGAGATCTTCCGCATCGACCACTACCTCGGTAAGGAGACCGTCCAGAACCTGCTGGCCCTCCGCTTCGCGAACGGAATCTTCGAGCCGATCTGGAGCCGCCAGTTCGTCGACCACGTCGAGATCACCGTCGCGGAATCGATCGGGATCGAAGGGCGCGCGGCGTTTCTACGAGCAGGCGGGCGCGATGCGGGACGTCTTCCAGAACCATCTGCTCCAGCTCGTTGCGCTGACGGCGATGGAGCCGCCGGCCGACTTCACCTCCGAGTCCGTGCGGAATGAGAAGGTCAAGGTCCTCCATGCGCTGCGCGTCCCGGGCCCGAAGGACGTCGTCCGCGGCCAGTACGGCCCGGGCTATGTCGAAGGGAAGAAGGTGCCGGGCTACCGGCGAGAGCCGGATGTCGCCCGGAACTCGACCACCGAGACGTTCGTCGCCGCGAAGCTCTGCGTGGACAACTGGCGCTGGGCCGACACGCCGTTCTACGTCCGCACCGGGAAGCGGCTGCCGAAGCGCGAGACGACGATCGCGATTCAGTTCCAGCGCGCGCCCCACCCGCCGTTCGCGAAGGACGCGGCCGAGGGTCTGCGGCCGAACGTACTGCTCATCCACGTCCAGCCGGACGAGGGCGTCTCGCTCGCGATCGGAGCGAAGGTTCCCGGGCAGGGGATGACGATCCGCACCGTGCACATGGACTTCCTCTACGGGGGCGCCTTCCGCACCGAGCTGCCCGAGGCGTACGAGCGCCTGATCCTCGACTGCCTGCTCGGCGACCCGACGCTCTTCACCCGTGCCGACGAGGTGGACGAGCAGTGGGCGCTCGTGGACGCGATCGTCGCCGGGTGGAAGCGCGGCAAGGCGGAGTTCCCGAACTACGACGCGGGCACGTGGGGGCCGGCTGCCGCAGACGAGCTCATGCGCCGGGACGGACGCGAGTGGCGCCGCCGCTGAAAGACGTCTCCGTCGCCTCGATCGAGCGGATGCTCGAGGAGCTCCGCGAGAGCGAGACGTCGACGCAGCGGACGAGCGTGCTCACGCACATGGCCTGGGTGCCGCCCGAGTGGTCGCGCGCAGCCGATCGCGTGATGGAGGGGCTCGGCGCGCGAGTCCCCTCCCGGACGATCCTCATCCATCCCGATCCGAAGGCGAAGGAGAATCGGCTCGACGCCGAGATCGAGCAGGAGCGCTTCCCGGGCGGCGCCCACGACGTCTGCGCCGAGGTCGTTCGTATCTGGCTACGGGGTTCGACGGCGAAGGCTCCGGCCAGCGTCGTCGTCCCCCTGCACATCGCCGACCTGCCGGTCTTCCTGCGCTGGCGCGGGCGGCCGCCGTTCGGCCGGACCGAGCTGGAGCAGCTGGTCGGCGTCAGCGACCGGCTGATCGTCGACTCCACCGAATGGTCCGGGCTACCTCGTGCATTTGCGCCGCTTGCGCGGTTGTTCGACCGTACCGCCGTCTCCGACCTCAGCTGGGCACGCACGCTCCGCTTCCGGGTGGGGCTGGCCGAGCTCTGGCCCGGGATCAAGCGGTCGCGATCGCTCCGGGTGGTCGGCCCGCGCGCCGAGGCGCTTCTCCTGCGCGGCTGGCTGCGCTCCCGCCTGCGCGGCGACTTCGAGCTCGTGCACGAGGAGGCCCGATCGCTGAAGCGTGTGGACGTTGACGGGGAGCCCGTCCCGATCCCGGCGCAGCTCTCCGTCTCGCCCGCCGATCTCCTCTCCGACCAGTTCGAGATCTACGCGCGCGATCCCGTGTACGAGGCGGCCGTTCGGGCCGCGTGACGCATGCGGCCGCGGCGGCGTATATCGGGCGTGCACGCCGTCGCCGAGGCTCCGAGTTTCGCGTCCGTCGCCGAGCGCCATCTCGACGACGTCCATGCCTACCTCGTCTACTTCACTCGTGATCGGTCGGTTGCCGAGGACCTGACGGCCGAGACCTTCGAGAAGGCGCTGCGGCAGTGGCCGCGATTCGATCCCGGCCGCGCCAGCGCGCGAACATGGCTCTGCCAGCTCGCGCGCTCGACCGCGCTCGACCATTTCCGCGCAGAGGAGCGCCGCCGCCGCCGCGAGGGGTCGTACGCCGCCGGCGAGCTCGAGCACGCCGAGGACGGCCTGTTCGGTGGGCTCTCGCCCGAGCTCGAGCGGGCACTCGCTGCCTTGTCGGCAGGTGAGCGCGAGGTGATCGCACTCCGCGTCCTGCTCGATCTCGACGTCGAGACCGGCGCCCGCGTGCTCGGCATCTCGACGACGGCGTTGACGACGCGCCTGAGCCGGGCTCTGAAGAAGCTCGAAGAGAGGATGAGTGCAGATGTCGCAGCCTGAGTCCGACGCGATCGCGAACCAGATCCGGTCGGCACGCGTCGTTGCCTCGGCCGAGCTGCGCGAGCGCGTGCGTGCGATTGCCGCGGCAACCCCGGCGGACTCAGCCCCCGCGGCGGGAGCTGCCCTGGCGTCGGCGTCTCCCTCGTGCTGGTGCCCGTAGCCGTTGCTGTGGCGCTGGCGGTGACGCTGAGCGTCGGGCTGCTGACCTCCGGGAAGAGCGGCCGTCAGGTCTCCGCCGAGGCGGGCAAGGACGGTGCGACCACGGTCCCCTTCGCCGGCCAGGCGCAGACGGGTAGGGACGCACTCGCTGCGCCCCCCCGCGCGAAGAGCGGCACCGGCGGTAACGCCGATCTTCCGGCGACCGCCGGTCGCGCGCAGCTGTACGAGTCGGAGCTGACCCTCGAGGTCCGCGACCTCTCGGCTGCGACGAAGCGGGCCCTCCGGCTGACCCGCTCGTTCAACGGCTATGTCCGCCGGGTCGAGTACGGCTCGGGTGCCGAGCGCGGCACGGCCCACCTCGTTCTGCGCGTGCCGATCGGCAGCGTCCAGGAGGCGATCGTCAAGTTCTCCGCGATCGGGACGATCCTCGACCAGCACGTCTCGATCCAGGACGTGCAGCCGCAGCTCGACAAGCGCTTCCGCCAGATGCAGGCGATTCGCGACACGATCGCGAAGCTCCAGGCGCAGCTTGAGAGCCCGAGCCTGTCGAAGGACGAGCGCACCGCAATCGAGAACCAGCTCGTCGGCGCACGCCGGCAGCTCGTCCTGCTCCAGAAGAAGCAGTCCGAGCTCCAGCGCCAGACGAGCTACGCGACCGTCTCGATCGACCTGCGCAGCTCGGCCAAGGCCGTGGCCTTGCCGCACGATCCGAGCCGGATCGAGCGGGCGCTCGACCGGTCGGGCTCGATCCTGCTCGACGAGGTGAAGGTGCTCGTCTACGTGCTGATCGTCGGTGCGCCGATGCTCGTGCTGCTGACGTTTGCACTCGGCTCGGTCCGGGTGCGCCGGCGCCGGACCGAAGCGCGCCTTCTGTCTACGTCGTAGCCGGTGCCGACCGCTACTTGGCCGGGCGCGTGGTGACCCTGCCGTCCTGCACAGTGAACGTCGGCTTGACGAGCTTGAATCCCACCGGCGTCGACCAGCTCATCTCCTTGACCGGGCCGGGGACGTACGGGTCGATCCCGCGAATGCGGTAGTACCAGGTGCCGGGAGCGAGGCCCTCGAGCAGCAGCGAGGTCGCGGCCGTGTAGTAGGGGGTCGTCGAGGCCGACTTCCAGGGGTACTTCGTCTTGCTCCACTGCACCTCGTAGCCGGTCGCGCCGAGCGCCGGCTCCCAGGCGATCAGGGCCGCCCGGTAGAAGGACGGCACCGCGCTCTGCGCGGCGACGAGCTCCCCGGAGGGGGAGAGTCCGGAGACGTACGGCTTCGACACCGAGGTTGTCGCCGGCTGGCTTGCCTTTCCGAACTCGACGACGCGGCCGGCGGCACATGCATCCTGGGGCACCTCGGCGTCGAAGTACTGGATTGTGCTGCCCGAGACGACCTCGCGAACCGGGACGGCCGTCCAGTAGTAGCGGCCGGTCGGCCAGCCGCTGTCCCAGAGGTCGACGAGCGAGCCGGTTGCGGAGAAGTCGGTCGGGATCGTGTACGTGGCCGTCGTGCCGCTGCTGCCGGTCGACGTGCCGGAGCCTTGCTCGGTCGTCGTCACGCCGCGGTAGTCGGCCGTATACGTCCCGGTCTGGTTCCCGTCTGCGAGGTACGACGTTTGTGCGGCGGTCACCGCGGCGGTGGTGGACGGGAGAGCGATCGGGCCGCTCGTCCGCGGTGCATAGGCGGGGCTGCCGACGACTGCGCCCGTGAAGACGACGTTGACGCACTGGCGGTCGGTGGCCACGTAGACGCGGAAGAGCCGGCCGTTCAACCCGTTCGTCGCCGTGTCCCCGCCGAACACGAACCCCGGCGTCAGGCTGTGCGCAAGCGGCGTGGAGTTGGTCGAGACCACGTCCGAAGCCGACTCGACGAGGGCGATCGGTCCGGTGGTCACGGCCGGGTTGGTCGAGACGAACGTCTGGCTCCAGGGCCCGACCGAGACGATCGGGAGCCCGTTCGGGAGGGAGCCGTAGAGCTCGCGAACGGCGCGGACACGCCACTGGACGGTGCCGATCCACGGAGTGTCCTGGTGGAAGCTGTAGTACTCGCGCTCGTCGGCGACGTTCGTCGCCGTCGTGATCACCTTGCCGACGTCGACGAACCAGACCTCGTACGAGGTCGCGCCCTCGACGGGCTTCCAGCGCACGAGCCCCGGGATCGACGGCAGGAGCTGCTGCGGCAGCGCATTCCAGCGCATGTTGAACCCGAAGGGCGCGCTCCACTTCGTGATGCCGGTCCTCGTGTGGGCGCGCACGTGCGCGTAGAGCGCGTACGGACTGCCGGTCATCCACGGCAGCGAGACGGGAATCGAGACCGCCGGGACCTGCAAGGCCGTCTTGCGGCTGTCGGTCGACCAGACGATCGAGCTGTCGTCGAAGGACTTGCTGGTCGCGACTTCGAAGTCGTAGCTCTTCGCGCGGTCGTACGGTGTCCACGCGAACGAAGGCGTCCGCGGAAACGTGTCGAGCGCCGGCTCGTCCGCGCGCAAGAGGAACGCGCGCAGGCCGGTGGGCGCCGACCGGCGTTGCCGTTTGGGCTGCGGGCACGAACGCGAACGCCGCGAGTGCGAGCAGGGTGAGAAGGCGCGCGAACATGCTTCTTCTCTACGGTCTTCGGCACCCGAGCGGGCCGTGCAGTCCCTCGTTCGAGGGATGCCCTCGTTAGGAAAGTGTTGCCTCGAGCAGGGCGCCCGCCGCCAGGACGAGCCCGTCGGTACCGGGCCGGCCTGCGAGCTGCACCGACGCCGGCAGCCCGTCCTCGGCGGCGCCGCAGGGCAGCGCGAGCGCCGGCGCGCCGAGGACGTTGAACGGCCAGGTCAGCTGCGTCAGCCGGCCGCGCAGCTCCCGCTCGTCCTGCCCGGCGAGCGGTGCGACGAACGGCAGTGTCGGCGCGAGGAGCAGGTCGGCGCCGTCGAGCAGCTCGTCGAAGCGCTCGCGGTAGGCGTCGCGTGCCCGCAGGCCGGCCTCGTACTCCGAGTCGGTGACCGCCAGGCACACCTCGATCTTGGCGGCGACGTTGGCGCCGTACAGGTCGGCGTTCTCGGCGTAGAGCTCGCGGTGGACGTCGGCGACCTCGCGCATGAAGACCGTGCGGGAATCGTCGTCGGCGAGCGGAATCTCGAGCCGGCGCCGGCGAGGAAACAGCGCCGCCGCCGCCTCGACGCGCGCACGCACGAGGGGCTCGGCGAACTCCGTCCAGGCGACGCCGACCTCGACCTCCTCGAGCGACTCGAGCGACGCCGGTGCGAAGCCGGCCGCGAGCGCCTGGAGCATCGCCGAGCATCCCTCGACCGAGCGCGCCATCGGCCCGGCGTGGTCGAGGCTCGGCGCCAGCGGGAAGCAGCCCTCCAGCGAGACGAGGCCGAACGTCGGCTTGAAGCCGACGACGCCGCAGCAGGCGGCCGGGATCCGGATCGACCCGCCCGTGTCGCTGCCGAGCGCAGCGTCGGCGAGCCCGGCGGCGAGCGCCGCGGCCGAGCCGCCGCTCGAACCGCCGGCGACCCGTCCGGGCGCAACGGGGTTCGGGACCGTGCCGAAGTGCGGGTTCTCCGAGGTCGTGCCGTAGGCGAACTCGTGCAGGTTCGTCTTGCCGACGTTCGCGTAACCGGCCGCCTCGAGCAGCTGCACCGCCTCGGCCGTCGCCGCCGGCACGTGGTCGGCGAAGATCGCCGAGCCGTAGGTGGTCGTCAGGCCGGCGGTGTCGAACAGGTCCTTGACGGCGAGCGGGATCCCTGCCGCCGGCTGCTCGGGCCGGGCGAGGAAGATCCCGACGCTTCGGCCGGATTCGTCGCTCATTCGGTGCGATCTTCGTCGATTTGCCGAGCTACATGGAGCAGTGTGTCCAGACCGATCACGCTGTCGCGGCGGGCGATCCGCGATCTCGACCGACTCTCGCACCGGGAGCAAGACTGACACCGTCGGTGTCAGACACTGACACTGCTTTGGGGTCGAGAGACGATGACTAGTCGACAGCGAGGTAGATGAACGCGACCGCGACCGTTCCGGCCGCGATCAGCGCGAAGAGGACGAACAGCCCCCAGCCCAGAAGCAGGTTCTTGCGTTCGGTCTCGGGATCGAGCATCAGACGATCGGATCCACCGCGGCGGCGACGAACAGCAGCGCGAGATAGAGGAGCGAGGAGTGGAAGAGCAGCGAGGCGTGGCGGGGCGTCGTCCGACGCGCGAGCCGAACGGCGAGCCAGATGAACCCTCCGCCGAGCGCGAGCGCGGCGACGAGGTAGACGAGGCCGAGCGTTCCCCACAGGTACGGCACCGACCGTCACCCCGACGAGGGCGAACGAGTAGAGCACGATCTGCTTGACGGTCTCCCGCTCGCCGCGCACGACCGGCAGCATCGGGATCCCCGCGGCGGCGTAGTTGCGCTTGATCAGCAGCGCGAGCGCCCAGAAGTGCGGCGGCGTCCAGAAGAAGACGATCAGGAAGAGAAACAGCGCCGGCACAGTCAGGTTGCCCGTTGCGGCCGACCAGCCGACGAGCGGCGGCACCGCGCCGGCCGCGCCGCCGATGACGATGTTCTGCGGCGTCGCCCGCTTCAGCCAGCGGGTGTAGACGAGCACGTAGAAGAGGTTGCCGATCGAGCGCGAGCGCGGCGGTCAGCACGTTGACGAGCCCGGCGAGCAGCACGAACGAGAGCGCCGACAACGCCAGCCCGAACTCGAGCGCGTACGACGCCGACACGCGGCCGGAGGTAACCGGCCGGGCCTTCGTCCGCTCGCCCATCAGGCTGTCGATGTCGCGGTCGAGCACGTGGTTGAGAGCGCTCGCCCCTCCGCACGCGAGCGCGAGGCCGGCGATCAGCGCCGCCAGGTCGCCGAGCGGGGGCACGCCGCGGGCGCCGACGAACATTCCGCAGATGCCGGTGAGCAGGAGCAGGGACATGATCCGCGGCTTGGTCAGCGTCACGTAGTCGCGCCAGGAGCCGAGCGGCGAGGTCTCGCCGCGGTGGACGAGCGCGGTCAGCACGAGCGTCGAGGCGAACGCCGCGGCGGCCGCCGCCAGGTGCAGGCCGGGGACCGTCAGGAGCGCGGCGACCCCGAACAGCGCGATCGAGACCAGCGCGGGGAGGAGCAGCCGCCGGTGCTCGATCCAGGCGGCGACGGCGATCGCCGCGAGCGGGGGCAGCGCGAGCGCCGACAGCAGCTGATGCGCCGCCCCGAGCGAGGCGGCCCCGCTGACGACCGCCAGCAGAGTCGCCGACGCCGCGCCCAGCGCCGTCAGGCGCAGCCACGGACTAGGTGCCAATGCCTGCCTCCTCCTTCTCCTTCAGCCGCAGCCGGAGGTCGCGCAACGGGCGCGCGCTGGACACGTACGGAACCGGCTCGGTGAAGTTCTCCGGCGCCGGCGGCGAGGCGGCGAACCACTCGAGCGTGTCCGCCAGCCAGGGGTCGTTGCCGGCCCGCGGTCCCGAGCGCGTGCGTCCGGATCGCGTTCACCGCGAAGAGCAGGACGCCGAGAGCCATGATCCCCGACCCGATCGTCGAGGTGAGGTTGTACCACTCCCAGAGCCCGCCGCGGTCGTACGTGTAGACGCGCCGGGGCATGCCCATCAGGCCGAGAAAGTGCTGCGGCATGAACGTGACGTTGAAGCCGACGAACATCAGCCAGAACGTCAACTTCCCCATTCGCGCATCGAGGATCCGCCCGAAGATCTTCGGCCACCAGTAGTGGAGGCCGCCGAAGATCGCGAAGACCGCCCCGCCGAACAGCGTGTAGTGGAAGTGGGCGACGACGAAGTACGAGTCGTGCACCTGCCAGTCGAGCGGGAAGGCGGCCAGGTAGATCCCGGTCAGCCCGCCGACCGTGAAGATCGCGATGAACCCGAGCGCGAACAGCATCGGGGCGTCGAAGATCAGGTTGCCGCGCCAGGTCGTCGCCAGCCAGTTCAGGATCTTCACCCCGGTCGGAATCGCGACCAGCATCGTGGCGATCATGAAGTAGCTCTGGAGCCCCCAGCCGAGGCCGACCGTGAACATGTGGTGCGCCCAGACGAGCATCGAGATGAAGGCGATCCCGACCGACGAGAACGCGACCGCCTTGTAGCCGAAGATCGGCTTGCGGGCGAAGACCGGGATGATCTCCGAGATCATCCCCATCGCCGGCAGGATGATCACGTACACCTCGGGGTGGCCGAAGAACCAGAAGACGTGCTGGTAGAGCAGCGCGCTGCCGCCCTGGTCGGGGATGAAGAAGTGCGTGCCGACCTGCCTGTCGAGCAGGAGCAGCAGGAGGCCGCCGCCGATCACGGGCAGGATCACGACCAGCAGCGCGGCGTAGACCTCGATCGACCAGACGAAGAGCGGTATCCGCGTCCAGGTCATCCCGGGCGCGCGCATGTTGTGGATCGTGGCGATGAAGTTGATCGCGCCTGCGAGCGAGGCGACGGCGAGCAGGTGCAGCGAGAGGATCCAGAGGTCCTGGCCGCTGCCCGGGCTGTACGCGTTCTCGGACAGCGGCGGATACGCGGTCCAGCCGGCCTTCGCCGGGCCCCCGTTGGCGAGGTAGCTCGAGTAGAGGACGATCCCGCCGAGCAGGAACATCCAGTACGAGAACGCGTTCAGGCGCGGAAACGCCATGTCGCGCGCGCCGATCATCAGCGGCACGAGGAAGTTGCCGAAGCCGGCGAGGATCGGCACGACGACGAGGAAGACCATCGTCGTCCCGTGCATCGTGAAGAGCTCGTTGTAGCGGTCGCGCGTGACGAAATGCTCGTTCGGGACCGCGAGCTGGGCGCGCATGAAGAGCGAGAGCAGCCCGCCGATCAAGAAGAAGGCGAGGCTCGTGACGATGTAGAGGATCCCGATCCGCTTGTGGTCGGCGGTCGTCAGCCAGCTCGTGACCCGGCCGCGCTTCCAGTCGGCGCGGTACGGCTGAACCTCAGCCCTGACTGCCACTCGCGCCTCCTCCGAATCGCCGCTTCAGGTAGTCGGTTGCCGCCTGCATCACCTCGGGGCTCCACGTCGCGCCGACCGCCGGCATCTTGTTCTTGCCGTTCCGGAGCAGCTGCTCGAGCCCGGCTGGATCTGCGATCAACGCGTTGCCGACCAGCTTCGGGCCGTAGTCGCCCTGGCCGGCGAGGCCGTGGCAGGTTGCGCAGACGCCCTCGAAGACCTCCTTGCCGAGCGCCTTGCTCGCCCCCACGTGGGCTGCAAGGAAGCGCTTGTACTCGGCCGGCTGGACGGCGTCCACGAATCCGGTCATGTGCGCGTGCTCGAGCCCGCACAGCTCCGCGCAGCGCACCTCGTAGCTTCCGGCCTTCTCCACCTTGAACCAGGTGTGGTTGACGCGGCCCGGGATCGCGTCGATCTTGCCGCCGAGCGAGGGAACCCACCAGCTGTGGATCACGTCCGGCGAGGTGAGATCCAGGGTCACCACCTGCCCGACCGGGACGACCATGCGCTTGACGGCGACCTGCCCCCCGGGGTAGACGAACTGCCAGTAGTACTGGTGCGCCTCGACCTTGATGTGGAGCGCGGTTCCGCTCGCGCCCGCCGGCGGAACGTCCTTGATCGTCGGCAGCTTGACGAAGACGAACGCCGCGATCCCCGCCAGGATCAGGACGGGCACGATCGTCGAAGCCGTCTCGATCCTTGTCGAGCCGTGGATCTGGGCTCCCTCCTGGGAGCGTGTCCGGCCGCGGCTGCGGAAACGGACGATGAAGAGGATGAGCGCCGTTTCGACGAGCACGAAGATCACGCCGGTGACGCCGAGAATCACCCAGTAGGTCTGCCTGATCGCGTCGGCGTTCGGGGAGACCGGCGTTACCGGCGCCAGCCCGTTGTCGGCGGCGGCCGCAGCCGCGACGACGAGCGCGGTCGAGACTGCGGCGGACAGAGCCAGGAGCATGCGGCGCACGACGCGGGCATTCTATGGGGGTGGACGACGAGTCGCGCGTGCAGCTGCCCGCCGGCGTGGCCGGCCCGCTCGAGGTCTTCGTCAACGGGGTCCGCCAGCAGGAGGGTGTGCAGTTCGTCCGGCGCGACGACGAGCTCGTCTTCCGCCGTTCGCTCAGGCGGGAAGGGCGTCTCGGCTTCTGGCGGTGGCTCTCGCTCTTCTTCGGCGTAGCGGGCACCTACCGCCAGAACGACAGTGTCGACGTCGTCTACGAGGTGGACGGTCGGCGGACCGTCGTGCCGGGCTTGCCTATCCTGGGCGAAGGGCCGATAGAGGGCGAGGAGCGCCGATCGGCAGACACCCGATGACCACGAAGCAGAAACCCCACGCGATGCCGGCGGCGCTCGACCTCGAGCGCCGTAACTTCCTGATCCTGCTCGTCGCCGGAGCGCTGGCGCTGGCGGCGGCGATGGGCCTCGCCGACATGGCGGGGTACGGGCGCCTGGTCGACGCGGTGCAGGATGTCGTTCCGACCTGGTTCGCCGTCTGCTTCGGCGGCCAGGTTCTCGCCTACCTGGGCTACGTGCTCGCGGTGCGCGACATCGCGCGCGTGGACGGCGGCCCGCTGCTCTCGTTCCGTCTCTCGATGCGCACCGTCGTCGCGGGCTTCGGCGTCTTTGCCGCGACGCATGCCGCCGGCGGCTTCGCGGTCGACTACTGGACGTTCCGGCGCTCGGGTCTCCGGCGCTCGGAGGCGGTCGCGCGCGTGCTCGCGCTCGGCGCGCTCGAGTACGCGGTGCTCGCCCCGGCCGCGCTCGTGTGCGCGGTCGTGCTGCTGTTCGGTTCGGGCGGTCACGTCCAGCACGCGATGACCTACCCCTGGCTGGCCGTCGTTCCGGGGCTCCTCGCGGCGCTCTGGGTCAGCTCGCCGAAGCGGGCTGCGCGGCTCACCGACCTCGAAGCCGCCGGCCGCGTCCACCGGTGGTTCTCGTACCTCGTTGCCGGGATCGTGAAGCTCCGAAGCATGCTGGTCGCCCCCCGCCGCTACGGGCTCGGCGTCGCGGGGGTCAGCCTGTACTGGCTCGGCGACATCGCCTGCCTCTGGGCGGCGTTGAAGATCTACAACGCCGAGCTCTCGACGCCTGCGTTGATTCTCGCCTACGCGACCGGTTACGTCCTCACCCGCCGCTCGCTGCCGGCGGGAGGCGCGGGTTTGGTCGAGGTGCTGATGACGTTCGCGCTCGTCTGGGTCGGTCTGCCGCTCGCACCGGCGCTGCTCGGCGTCGTCACCTACCGCGCGTTCAACTTCTGGCTGCCGGTGATCCCGGCGCTTGCGGCGCTGCCCGCCGTGCGCCGGATGCGCCAGGACTTCCGGCGCGGCGAGCGCGCGTTCGACCCTGACGCCTGAGCGCGATCCCCGGTTGCGCTCAGCCCTGACGAGCGCGGGCGGCGACCAAGCGCAGCCCGCGTAGCCAGCGGTTTCCCTCACCGGCCGGCTCGGTGTCGTCGGCGAGCCGGCGGACGACCTCGTCGAGTCCGAACTCGGCCGCGATGCGGCGCTGGCGGCCGGCGCCGTTCTCCGCGAGCAGTGTCCAGGCGGCGAGCAGCTCGTTCCGCGAGCCGAGGGCCTCGGCGAACGGCTCGACCAGGGCGAGCAGAGAGCCGACCCGCTCCCTGGTGGAGACGGGGACACCGGTTTCCAGGTCGACCAACTCGCCGTCGAGTCCGTCGCGGAGCGCCCGCCATCGGTTCTCGCCGATGCGGTGCGCGTCGTGAACCGGCAGGTCTTCGCCGGCGTCGTACCGGGCCGTCAGCGCAGCCACGAGCGCCTGGCAGACGGCTGCCACCGCCCCCGCCTCTTCGATCCGTGTCTGCGCGTCGGCCGCCCTGAACTCGAGCGTTCCGTGCTGCGGGTGCAGCCGCAGGTCCCACCAGAAGTAGCTCTGGTCCGGGAAAAGCCCGCCGGACGTGCCCCAGGAGACGAAGTCGCCGTAGTCGTTCCAGTTCGCGAACGCCGGCGGGACTCCGGCGCGCGGGAAGGCCTCGTTGAGCTTGAGACGCGCGGATGCCAGCCCGCTGTCGCGACCGCCGAGGAAGGGCGAGTTCGCTGCGAGAGCCGCGATCTCGGGCAGGAAGGACCGAGCCGAGTTGTACACCGCGAGGGCCCGGGCCGGGCCCTGAGACGGCGACGTGGACGTGGAGGCCGCACGGCAGACCCTCGCGGACACCCCATGGGCACTCGGCTGCGATCGCCCGGTAGCGACTGCGGCCGGTCACCTCGACGTCGAGAGTCGAGGTCGGGTGTACACCGGCCGCGAGGATGCGCGCGGAGCCCGCCAGTCGGTCTGCGGCGAACGCGCGTGCCGAGCGCAGCTCGTTGGAGGCATCGGCGACCGTCGTGCAGACCGGTGTCACAACCTCGAGTTGGGCGCTGCGGAGCTCGCAGGTGAAACGGTCGTCGGCCAGGCGGGCGAGCGCAGCGTCCACATCGTCGGCGGGCAGGAGCGTGGCCGGCTCGAGGAGGATCAACTCCTCTTCGAGGCCGACCGTCAGCTCCGCTTCGTGTGAGAACGCGCGGCGGCAGTCCTCGGCGACGCTCCACGCGGCATCCACCCAGGAGGGAGGAGGATGGAGACCGATCCGCGCCGGCTCGTCGGGCAGCACCCGAAGCAGCGGAGTACGGCTCACCACGCTGCCGCCCCCCCGGCTCTGGACATCAGCCGGCGCAGGATTGCCATGTCGAGGGTCGGATGGACACCGAGCACGCTGGCCGGATCGCCGCGGCGCAGCGTCTTGGTCGCGCGGCCCAACCCCGACGCAGGCCGCGCCGTCACCGCGAGGCTGCCGCCGGCGCTCTCGAGCCGCTGGCCGAGCCATTCGAGCAGCAGGATCGCGTCGTCGTCGACCTTACGAGCGCCGGTGAAGTCGACGACGAGCTTGTGCGCGCTGTCGTTCACTGAGTTGTCGAACGCTTCCACCGCTTCGCCGTCGACGATCGGCGGTGCGAACACGAGGTGCGCAACCCGACTGCTCCGCCCGTCTGCGCGCATGCTTTGAGCTTAGGGTGCGACCGTGAGCGGTGCTCGCTCCCGTCTCAGACCGCGGTGAGGATGAGGTGAAGATTCGCTTACGACGGTAGAGCTACGACGGCACCAGCTTGTAGCCGACCTCCCGCACTGTGACGATCCTGGTCGGGTGTGCCGGGTCGCGCTCGATCTTCCGCCGCAGGTTCGAGATGTGAACGTCGCAGGCGCGTCGATCCCCGATGTACGGGGTCTCCCAGAGGTGCTCCATGATCTCCCTCCTGGCGAAGACGCGCTCCGGATGCTCCGCGAGCAGCGCGAACAGCTTGAACTCCGACGGAGTCAGATGCACGGGCCGCCCGTCGACGGTGACACGGTGCCGGACCAGGTCGAGCTCCATTCCGCCGAGCACGCGGGTCGTCCGGCGAGACCCGGCGGTGCGATCGAGCTCTCGGCGGCGGAGCAGCGCACGCACACGGCTGACGAGCTCGGCGAGCGAGAACGGCTTGGTCAAGTAGTCGTCTGCGCCGAGCTCGAGGCCGAGGACCCGGTCGACCTCCGCGTCGCGGGCAGTGAGCATGATGATCGGCAGGTCGCTCTCGGCTCTGAGCACCCGGCAGACCTCGAGCCCGGAGAGCTTCGGCATCATCACGTCGAGAAGTGCGACGTCGTAGCCGCCGCCCCTGGCCGCGGCAAGCGCGGCCTCTCCGTCTTCGAAGGTGTCGACGTCGAAGCCCTCGCGGCGGAGCGCGTAGGCGGTGCTCTCGGCGATGTCCGGCTCGTCGTCGGCGAACAGGATGCGCGCGCTCATCGTGGCTCCGTCTCTGCGGCAGCGAGGGTCACGCGGATGACCGTACCGCGTCCGGGAGCAGAGTCGATCTCGACGAGGCCGCCGAGCGCCCGCACCGCCTCGCGAACGATCGCCAACCCCAGGCCGAAGCCGTTCCCGCGCTCGGCGCGGCTCTGGTAGAAGCGGTCGAAGACGCGCTCCTGGTCGGACGGCGAGATGCCGGGGCCGGTGTCGGTGACCTCGATCTGCACCGTGTCGCGGCCGGCGGCGTGCGCGGCGAGCTGAACCCTGCCGTGCTGCGTGTGCTTCGCAGCGTTGGCGGCGAGGTTGCCGACGACCTGCTCGAGCAGCCCGCGCTGGCCGAGCGCCGTGAGCTGCGCCGGGCAGGAAACGTCGATCTGGACTCCGTCGCGGAGCTCGAGCCCCTCCAGTGCCTCGTCGAGCAGGGGTCTCAGCGGCACGGGGCCGAGCTGGAGCGGCTCCTGCCGAGTCTGGGCCCGGGCCAGCGCGAGCAGTGCCCGAACGAGCCGCCCCAGCCGCGTGGTCTGGCGGTCGATCACGGCCAGAAATCGATCGAGGTCGGCCGGATCCTGCTTCGCTCCGAGCTGGATCGCCTCGACGGCGCTCGCGATCGCGGTCAGCGGGGTGCGGAGCTCGTGCGCTGCGTTGGCGACGAACTCGCGCTCGGCCCGCTCGCGGCGCTCCTGCGCCGACACGTCTGCGACGACGAGGAGTGCCAGATCGGCTCCGTACCCTCCTGGGATCCCCGCCAGCGCGTACGTCCGTTCGTGCTCGGCGACGACGCGCGCCTGCGAGACGCCGGCGCCGCGTTCGAACAGCCGGGCGGCGAGCGGCCGAAGCTCGATTTCGGGCCAGGGCTCCGGCAGCGGCTCGCCCTCGGCGAGTCGTGCGCCTGCGAACATGCGCCGGGCCGTCCTGTTCGCGAGCTCGACCTCGAGGGCCGGGTTGACGGCGATCACGCCGTCCTGGAGCTGCTCGAACAGCGTGCGCAGCCGGTCGCGCTCGGATTCGAGTGTCGTGATCGACTCCCTGAGCCTGCTGCGCATGCGGTCGATGGTCACGGCCAGCATGCCGACCTCGTCGCGGAGGCCCGGCCTGAGCTCGGTGTCGAAGCGACCCGCCTCGATTGCCGCGGCGGCCGTGGCGATTCGGCGCAGCCTGGCGGCGATCAAGATCGCGACCAAGAGCCCGGTGAGGGCTCCGACGAGCACCGCCAGCCCAGCCGCTCGCAGAATCTCCGTTTGCAGGGGGGCGGCCTCTGAGACGAGGTCCTTGCGAAAGGCGACGGTGACGAGCGCGGCCGCCGTCGGCGTTCTGAGCGGGAGCCCGACGACGATCCTGCTGCCGGCCGCGTTGTGGTTCACGGAGCGGCTGCCGGCAAGTGCGCTGGACAGCGCCTCGCGGTCGAGGGGGTCGGTGCCGAACCGCACGCCGCGCGACCCGGTCCGGCTGACGAGGCGCCCCTGTCGGTCGAACACGAAGAGCGAGAGACGCCGACCTGCGGCGAGCACATCGGCGGTCCTGGACAGGTCGCCGCGCTCGAGCGCGGCGGTGATCTCCCGGGCGGCGACGACACTGCCGCCGGTGGCGATGTCCTCGGCCCGGTTCGAGAGCAGGTTCCGCGTGCGCTGCCCGAGCACCTCGGCGACGGCGACGGCTGTGACCGCGGCAATCGCTGCGAACGCCAGCGCCAGCCACCACCGCATGCTGATGCTGACTCGTCCCATACCGCTCAAGTATCGCTTGGGCGCTCGATCCGAGGTCCTGGCCTGAGCGGATCTTCACGCTGCGCTCACACGATGCTCAACCGGCCCCCGTACGGTCGGAGGCATGCCGCTCGAGTCACGCGAGCAGGATCCGCTCGCGCGGTGTCACGGATATTCCGTCCTCGCCGACGACGGCTGGCTGGGCGAGGTCGAAACCCCGCTGTTCGGATCGGACTCCGTCGACCCTGACTACATCGTTGTCCGCGCGGGCTCTGACGGACGGCATCGCGTGCTCGTATCGGTCTCGCTGATCCGCCGGGTGGACATCGAGGACCGAGCCGTCCACGTGCGGGGCAGCGTCTGGGACCTCGCGCATCTGCCCAGCTCGCTACCCCTGTCGCCGGAGGCCCCCCGGCGGGGTTGAAGCCGCGCGCCGAACGGCTCGGATCGCCCTCGCGGGTGTGGTAGCCTCGCGGTCCCCCGGATGCGCAGATTGCTCCTCCTCGCAGTCCCCCTTGCCGCGCTCGCGCTGACCGCGGTCGGCACCGGCGGCGGCGCGGTTCGCGCGTCCTGCGCCAAGGCCGATCTCGCCACGGTCAGCGACGGAAAGCTGACGATCGGCACCGACAACCCGGCCTACCCGCCGTGGTACGCGGGCGGGAGCCCGAAGGGCTCGAAGTGGAAGATCAACGACCCGGCGACGGGCAAGGGCTTCGAGAGCGCGGTCGCCTATGCGGTCGCGAAGCAGCTCGGCTTCGGGAAGGCCGACGTCCAGTGGACGTACGTGCCGTTCGCAAAGTCGTACGCGCCCGGGAAGAAGTCGTTCGACTTCGACATCAACCAGATCTCGTACTCGCCGGCTCGCGCGAAGGTCGTCGACTTCAGCAACTCGTACTACGACGTCAACCAGGCGGTCGTCGTCCTCAAGGGCTCGAAGGCCGCGTCGGTGCGCTCGATCGCGGGGCTGCGCGGCTTCAAGTTCGGCGTCCAGATCGGCACGACGAGCTACGACGCGATCGTCAAGCAGATCAAGCCGTCGTCGAAGCCGGCCGTCTACGACACGAACGACAAGGCCGTGTTCGCCCTGAAGAACAAGCAGATCGACGCGCTCGTCGTCGACCTGCCGACGGCGTTCTACGTCACCGCCGTGCAGGTTCCGAACGGGAAGATCCTCGGCCAGCTGCCGGCGAAGGCAGGCGGCGAGCACTTCGGCATGGTGCTCCAGAAGGGCAGCCCGCTCACCGCCTGCGTGAACCAGGCGCTCGCCAAGCTGAAGTCGAGCGGCACGCTGAAGAAGATCCAGTCGACCTGGCTGTCCAAGGTCGTCGGCGCACCCGTCCTCAAGTAGAGACCTAGGCTGACCGGGCGCGGGCGGAGCGAGGGCCGCCGGGGCGTACTGATCGCCCTCGTCAGCACGGCCGTCGTCTTCACCGGCCTCGGCTTCGCGATCGTCAACTCGCCCGGCTGGCCGGAGATCAAGCGGCAGTTCTTCGACCGTCACGAGTTCACGAGCACGTTCCCCGAGATCGCCTCGGCGTTCCTGCTCAACGTGAAGATCTTCTGCATCTCCGAGGTGTTCATCCTCGTCCTCGCGCTGCTCCTCGCCGTCGTCCGCAGCGCGCCCGGCCCCGTCTTCTTCCCGCTGCGCGCGCTCGCGATCGCCTACGCCGACTTCTTCCGCGGCGTCCCGACGATCCTCGTGATCACGCTGCTCGGCTTCGGCGCGCCGGCGCTCCAGCTGAGCGGCGTCCCGACCTCGACGACGTTCTGGGGGATCGTCGCGCTCGTGCTCGTCTACACGGCGTACGTCTCCGAGGTGTACCGGGCCGGGATCGAGTCGGTGCATCCGAGCCAGGACGGCGCGGCTCGCTCGCTCGGCCTGACCCACGGCCAGGCGCTTCGGTTCGTGATCCTGCCGCAGGCGGTCCGTCGGGTGATCCCGCCGCTGCTGAACGACTTCATCGGGCTCCAGAAGGACACGGCGCTCGTCGGCGTGCTCGGCTCGATCGAGGCGTTCAAGCAGACGCAGATCGACCAGGCGGCGACGTTCAACTTCACCTCGGGGCTGGCGGCGGCGGTGCTCTTCGTGGCGGTGACGATCCCGCTTGCGCGCTTCACCGACTGGCTGGTCGCGCGCGACCGGCGCAGGCAGCTCGCGGGGGCGACCGCGTGAGCCGTGTCCCCGGCGATCCCATGCGCCCGGTGTCAGACACTGGTACGGAGGTGTGACGTGAGCGCGCTCCTGGTCGAGAACGTGCACAAGTCGTTCGGCAAGGCGGAGGTGCTGAAGGGGATCGACCTCGACGTCGCCGAGCACCAGGTCGTCTGCCTGATCGGCGCGTCCGGCTCGGGCAAGTCGACGCTCCTTCGCTGCGTCAACCTGCTCGAGCCGATCGACGAGGGTCGCATCGTCGTCCACGGGGACGAGATCACCGGCCCCCGCGTGGACGTGAACCGGGTTCGCCGCGGGATCGGGATCGTCTTCCAGGCCTTCAACCTCTTCCCGCACATGAGCGTGCTCTCGAACGTCACGCTCGCGCCGCGCAAGGCGCTCGGCCTGTCCCGAGCGCAGGCCGACGCCGAGGCGCTGGAGCTGCTCGGACGCTTCGGGCTCGCCGACCGCCGGGACGACTACCCCGACCGGCTCTCCGGCGGCCAGCAGCAGCGGGTCGCGATCCTGCGCGCGCTGGCGATGAAGCCGACGCTCCTGCTCCTCGACGAGGTGACGAGCGCGCTCGACCCCGAGCTGGTCGGCGAGGTGCTCGGCCTGATCCGCGAGCTGGCAGAGGGCGGGATGACGATGGTCGTCGCCACGCACGAGATGGGCTTCGCACGAGACATCGCGGATCGGGTCTGCTTCCTCGACGAGGGCGTGATCCTCGAGGAGGGGCCGCCGGCGCAGATCTTCTCCGAGCCGCGCGAGCCGCGCACCCAGCAGTTCCTGTCGCGCCGGCGTGAGTCGTCCGCCGCCGGGCCGCCTGTAGCGGACGGCGGCTCTCGGAGGGCCGCGGCTCGGAGCGCTGCGTCAGCGGGCGAGCGTGACCTTGCTCAGGCCGCGCGGCCGGTCCGGATCGAGCCCTTTCGCCCGCGCGACCGCCCCGGCGAAGAGCTGCCCGGGGACGACCGAGAGGAGCGGCGAGAGCAGCGGCGCCGGAGGTCTCGGAATCGGGACGACGTACTGCGCGTCGGCGAGCTCGTGCGCTGCCGTGCCGCTCGCGACCACGGTCGCCCCCGCCGCGCGCGCCCGCGCCGTCGCCTCGACGACGGCATCGAGCGTCTCGTCCTCGCTCGCGAGCGCCCAGACCGGGAAGAGCGGGTCGAGAGCGGCGACCGGCCCGTGGGCGAGGTCGGTGGCGGTCAGCGGCTCGGCCGCGATCTGACACGTCTCGAGGAGCTTGAGCGCGATCTCCCGCGCGGTTGCGAACTCGGGGCCCCGGCCGATCACGAACATGCGCGCGATCGACGCGAACGGCACCGCGAACGCCGCCGTCCCCCGCTCGAACACGGGCAGGTGCTCGGCGATCTGGGCGGTGACGTCCTCGAGCTGCCCGGCGACCTCGTCGCCCCGGCCGGCGAGCATCCCGGCGAGGAGCGCGAGCGCGGCGAGCTGGTTCAGGTACGTCTTGGTCGCCGCCACCGCCAGCTCGGCGCCTGCCGCGAGCGGCAGCACCGCCTCGGCGGCCTGCGCGAGGTCGGAGTCCGGCTCGTTCGTCACCCCGATCGTGAACGCGCCTCCCGCTGCGGGCGCGCGTCACGTACTCGAGCACGTCGGGGGTGCGCCCGGACTGGGAGAGCGCGACCACGGTCGAGCCGCGAAAGTCGAGCTGGGCGCCGTAGTAGACGGTCAGGCTGATCGAGTCGCGCAGCGCGGTCAGGCCGGGCAGAAGGCCGAAGGCGTACACGCCGAACGAGGCGGCGTTGTCGGACGAGCCGTGCCCGACCATGCGCACGATCCCGGGCCCGCGCTCGAGCGCCGCCGCGGCGACGCGGGCGTACTCGTCGCGGTGGCCGAGGAGTCGCGCGAGCGCGGCCGGCTGCTCGCGGATCTCGGCCAGGAACTGCGTCTCCCGGCCGCGCTGACGGGCTCAGGCTGCGACACGAGCCTCGCCGCCGACGAGCACGCGCTCGATCTCGAGCTCCTCGCTGAGGACGACCAGGTCGGCGGCGGCGCCGACCTCGATCCGGCCCGCGTCCGCTCCGACCACGCGGGCGGGCACCGCCGTCGCCGCGTCGAGCGCCTCCTCGAGCGGCACGCCGAGGGCGTGCAGGTTCCGCACCGCGTCGATCATCGTCAGGACGCTGCCGGCGAGCACGCCGTCCTCGCGACGGACGACGCCGTCGCGCACCTCGACGGCGACGTCGCCGAGGCGGTAGGAGCCGTCGCCGCTGACGCCCGCGGCCGCGACCGCGTCGGTGACGAGCGCGAGCCGTCCGGCCGCAGCACGCCAGACGAGCCGGACCGTGTCCGGTGCGAGATGGACGCCGTCGAGGATGATCTGAACGGTCACGTCCGGCCGCGCGAGCGCGACGCCGGCGACGCCGGGATCGCGGTGGGTGAAGGGTCGCATCGCGTTGAAGAGATGCGTGACGGTACTGACGCCGCGGTCGAACGCCGCGTTCGCCTCCTCGGCGGTCGCGTTGCTGTGCCCGGCGGAGACGGTCACCCCGCGGGCGACGAGAGCGTCGACGAGGTCGAGCGCGCCGGGCAGCTCGGGAGCGAGCGTGTACAGCCGGACCGGTCCCGCGGCGAGGATGCGCTCGAGCAGGGCCAGGTCCGGGTCGCGCCGGGCCGAGGAAGGATGCGTCCCGAGCCGGCGCGGCGAGAGGAAGGGGCCTTCGACGTGCGCGCCGAGGATCCGCGGCCCGCGGCCGCCGTCGACGATCTCGCCGAGCGCGGCGACGAGCCGGTCCTCGGGCGCGGTGATCAGAGTGGGCAGGTAGGCGGTGACCCCGGTTGCGAGCAGCGCCTCGCCTGCGCGCGCGTACCCGGACGCGTCGGTGTCGAGGAAGTCGACGCCGCCGAAGCCGTTCACCTGGAGGTCGACGAAGCCGGGCGAGGCGATCCCCCGCCCGTTCGAGGAGGGAAGCCCCCAGCCCGCGACGAAGCCGTCGACGACCTCGACGTCCCCGGGGACGAGGTCACCGCCGACGAGCGCCGCGCGGACGCCGAGCCTCACGTCTCCACCGCGCGGCGGACGATTCCGCCGGCCTGTGCCAGCCGCTGCCGCGCCTCGTCCGGGTCGAGCCCGGCGAGCAGGCAGACGATCGCCGTCTTCGCCTCGCCGCCGGCGTGCGCGAGCGCTGCCGCCGCCTGCTCGGGCGACACGCCGGTCGCCTGGGCGACGATCGACTGCACCCGCGCACGCAGCTTCTCGTTCGCGGGGACGACGTCGACCATCAGGTTCCCGAATGTCTTGCCCAGCCGCACCATCGCGATCGTCGAGACCGTGTTCAGGACGAGCTTCTGCGCGGTGCCGGCCTTGAGCCGGGTCGAGCCGGCCAGTACCTCGGGGCCGACCGGCACAGCCACCTCGAGATCGGCGACCTCGGCGAGCTCGGATTGCTCGACGCAGACGACGCAGGCGGTGAGCGCGCCGCGGGCGCGCGCCGCTTCGAGCGCGGCGTAGACGAAGGGCGAGCGCCCGCTGGCGCTCACCCCGACGACGGCGTCCGCGTCGCCGACGCCCAGAGCCTCGACCTCGGCGGCGCCGGCACGTGTGTCATCTTCGACCGCCTCCTGCTCGGCCGCCGACCGCCGCACCCGCTCCGGCGACGACGGCGACGATCTGCCCGGGCGGGCAGGCGAAGGTCGTCTCCATCTCGGCGGCGTCGAGCGCGGCGAGCCGCCCGGAAGTTCCGGCGCCGACGTAGACGAGGCGCCCGCCGGCCCCGACCCGGGCCGCGACCTCGTCCACGAGCGCGGCGATCGCGGACGCGGCTGCGCTCACTGCGGCTGGAACGGTCGCGTCCTCCGCGTTCATCAGCTCGACCAGCTCGACCGTCGAGCGAAGGTCGAGATCGGCGCCGGCTGCGTCCCTGGCTTCGGTGCCGAGCTCTCCGAACGCGGTCATCGCCGCCAGTGTACGCAGACGAGAGGGAGGTGGTCAATACCATTTTGATGAACCAGGGAAGCCACTCGGGACGTCTTTCGTCGCACTCCGCTGCTTCTGGTCTTGACCACCGTCGCCACTCGCGAGTACCATGGTCGAGCCGTGACCGTCACCGCCCCCAAGCAGTCCGAGGCCCGCGAGCGCGTGCTGGGGCTGATCGAGCAGCTCGGCATCGGCGACGCGATCCCCTCCGAGCGGCAGCTGTCGGCCGACCTCGGCGTCTCCCGCCTGACCGTCCGCGCCGCGCTCGACGATCTCGTCCGCGACGGCTATCTCGTCCGCAAGCGTGGCAGCGGCACGTTCGTCAGCGAGCCGAAGATCGCCCAGGAGCTGACGATGACGTCGTTCACCGAGGACATGCGGCGCCGCGGGATGGAGCCCGGCAGCCGGACGCTCGAGCTGCGGACGACCTCGGCAGGCCCATGGTTGGGACGGATTCTGCATGTCTCGCCCTCGGAGCCGATCGTGATCGTCAAGCGGCTTCGGCTCGCCGACAGCGAGACGATGGCGATCGAGACGCTGCACGTGCGGGCCTCGCTCGTGCCCGGCCTGTCGGCCGACGACCTCGAGAGCCACTCCTTCTACACGCTGCTCAGCAAGCGCTACGGGCATCGACATCGTCGGCGGGCTCCAGACGATCGAGCCGACGGTGACCAACGAGGAGGAGTCGGAGGTGCTCGGCGTTCCGATGCACTCGCCGGCCTTCCTGTTCGAGCGGACGACCCGCTCGCCCGACGGCGCGATCGTCGAGTACGTCCGCTCGCTCTACCGCGGGGACCGCTACCGGCTCGTCACCGAGCTCAGCCGCGTCCCCCCTCGCAACTGAGCGGTCAATACCAACGTGTCGTTACCGCCGCGACCGACGCGGGGTTGTTCCGCACCGTTGAGCCATCGATGGTGACCAATTGGAAAAGTGGTCTTGACAAGCAGGGGCGGTCTGTGCAACCCTCGCGCCGTGACCAAGTGGTCTAAACCAATCCGACGGCCGCTTCGCACGTGGTCCCGCCGGCCACCGGGATTCGGAGCGGGCGAGGGCCGTCCCTCCAGGATGGGAGATCATCGATGAAGGCACGCATCATCGGCGCTGTCCTGCTCGTCGCGGTCCTCGCAGTCGCCGCGTCGAGCGCGACAGGCGCCAACAAGCGCGCTGCGGCCAGTATCACCGTCTGGCTTCAGGTCGACGCGCAGACGGGCTGGCCGGACGTCGTCGCGTCCGCCACCGCGGCGTTCCAGAAGCAGCATCCGGGCGTGGACGTCAAGGTGCAGTACCAGACCTGGGGCACGCATCTCGGCAAGTTCGACGCCACGCTCGCCGGCGGAAACGCCCCGGACGTGATCGAGATGGGCAACACCGAGATGACGAAGTACATGGCCGCCGGGGCGTTCCAGGACATCACCTCAGCGAAGTCGTCGTTCGACAACGCGAACGCGTGGCTCGAGGGGCTTGCCGCCTCCGGCCGGTACAACGGCAAGCTCTACGGCGTTCCGTACTACGCGGGCTCCCGCGTGGTCACGTACCGCTCCGACCTCTTCAAGCAGGCCGGGATCGCGGCGGCGCCGAAGAGCCTCGCCGAGTTCACCGCCGACGCCCAGAAGCTGAACACGAAGTTCGGCAAGAAGGGCTTCTCGCCGGTCTACATCGCCGGCACCGACTGGTACGTCGCCATGGGCTTCGTCTACGACTTCGGCGGCAAGATCGCCACGCAGGTCAGCGGCAAGTGGAAGGGCACGCTCGACTCGGCGAAGTCGATCGCCGGCCTGACCGCGTACAAGAACTTCTACCTCGCCGCCTCGCGGGCGAGCAAGACGACGGACGAAGGCCGCCCGACCCCGTACAGCGTGTACGCGGACGGCAACGCCGCCTCGATGGTCGGCCCGGGCTGGTTCTCGTGCTGCGTCGGCGACAAGTACAAGGGCTCGACCGCGCAGTTCGTGATGCCGAGCCACGAGGCCGGCAAGCCGATGCCGGGCTTCCTCGGCGGCTCCGACCTCGCCGTGCCGGTCGGCGCGAACAAGCAGCTCGGCGCCGACTGGATCGCGGCGTTCACGAGCACGTCTGCCGAGAAGGCGCTTCAGGCAGTCGGCAACATCCCGAACACGACAGCGCTCCTGAACACCTCCAAGGTCGGCGAGCGCGCCGCCCTCCGCAGCTGGTTCGTTCCCGCTGCGAAGAACTGGGTCAACGTCGAGAACGGCAATATCCTCCGCACGATGCTGGCGCAGATCCTGACCGGCAAGCTCAGCGTCAAGCAGGCGGCTGCGACGGCGAGCGACAACATCACCTACACCCTGAACGCGTCGTAAGGGTGCATGAGCCGGGACGCTGAGATTCGTGTCCCGTACGAACCGGCGGTGGCCGCCGAGACGAGGCCTCTCCCGTCTCGGCGCCGCCGCCGTTTCCCGTGGGCCCCCTACGGGCTCGTCTCGCCGGTCGTCGCCGCGATCGGCATGATCCTCGGCTACCCGATCTACAAGCTCGTCCGGCTCTCGTTCGAGAGGTACGGCCTCTTCGAGCTGGTCGGGCACAAGGGCCACTGGATCGGCCTCCACAACTACCGCTCGGTCCTGGGCGACTCGGTCTTCTGGGACACGGTCGTCCGGACGGTCGTGTTCACGATCGCGAACGTCGGCCTGACGATCGTGCTCGGCACGCTGATCGCGCTCCTCCTCGT
>CAVXTD010000036.1:0-41943 GCA_963764565.1 uncultured Actinomycetes bacterium | reverse complement strand
GATCGTCACCTCGAAGCCCCTCAAGCCGAAGTCGAAGGCCTTCATGATCCTCAAGTTCGTGGTGCAGCCGAGCTCGTCGGGTTGCGCCGGCGAGGATCAGAACCAGGTCACGGCCACGGGGACCGCGAAGTTCGCCGGCGGGACGGGCACGTTCAAGAAGGCGAGCGGCACCTTCACCTTCACCGGCTACTACGACCGCGGCACGGGCGCCTTCTCGGTGAAGTTCACCGGCTCTCTGAGGGTCTGATGACCGCCTCGCCACGACTCGACACGACACGAAAGGAGCAGGCATGAAACGGCTACTGACGGTCGCGGTGGTCGCGCTCGCAGGCGCGGCGCTGACGGCGTCCGCCCTCGCGCAGGCACCGCCGACGCCGAACCCGTTCCCCGGTGCGAAGCACCAGGTCTTCCTCTACGTGGACACCGTCCAGAACTCCAACCCGAAGAACCCGGCTGTGAAGCCGACGATCGGCTGCACGCAGACGAACTTCTTCCGCCGGGGGCAAGGCGTCGTCTTCCGGGTCTGGGGTGTCGAGACCAAGACCGGCGACGCGATCACGCTGGACAACGTCCGCTACTTCTACGTCACCATCCCCGGCCAGCCGAACCTGAAGCTCAGCTTCGGCGGGCACGGCTCAGGCCCGGCGGAGACCAAGCCGTGGTTCTGGACCGTCAACTGGGACGTCCCGAACGACTACCCGCTCGGCGTCGTCCCGTTCAAGGTGCTCGTCCGGATGAAGGACGGCAGGCGGACATCGTTCTCGCAGGAAGGCCTGTCCGCCACCTCGCGACTGACGATCACTCCCTAAGAACATCGAAAGGAAGCGACCATGATCAGCACAGCGAACGAAGCGGCTTCCTGGAGGCGGAAGCTCGCGATCGGCGGAGCGATGCTGGCAGGCGCGCTGCTCGTGCCGGCGGTGGCGCTCGCGGATCCGCAGCCGATCCCGCCCCTGGCGATCCCCGGCGTGCCCGGTCTCCCCGGGCCCGTCGCGGCCGCCTCGGTACCCGCCGAGACGATGGGCATCCTCAAGGCGGCACCCGACACGGCGGCGGCAGGCACGAAGTTCACGCTGTCCGGCAGCGGCCTCGCCGCGGGCAAGGCCGTGACGATCGTCTGGATGACCGCGAATGTCAGCTACGTCGCCGATGCCAGGCCTGACACCGTCGACTTCATCGGCCGCAAGGTCGACAAGCTGGGCGTCGTGCTCGGTAAGACGACGGTCGACGCGAAGGGCGCCTTCAGCCTCGAGCTGACGACGCCGAAGGACTTCGGCGGCATCCACGACGTCTATGCGGTGATCGACGGAAAGCAGGTGGCGAAGGGCGGCTTCCTGGTCGAGAGGACCGTGACGTCAGCCCCCTGAAAGGGCAGATCGGCACGCCGATCACGATCACGGTCAACGGTCTCGGCTCGAGCCAGTACGAGAGCGAGGCGGCCGTCCTCTACGACAACCACTACACCGGCCTGATCGCCGGGAACACCACTCGGGGAACGGCCACCGTCCAGATCCGCGCGGCCGGTGCCGCCGGCCTGCACCAGATCGAGGTCTACGACGCCAGCCACATCCTCCCGTACCTGAACATCGAGCAGTCGCCGCTGCCCTGGCTGCTGCCGATCAAGTTCCAGTTCAAGGTGACGAAGGACGCCGGCCCGCCGCGGGCACGCGTCGAGCAGCCGGTCGATGTCCAGCCGACCGTGGACGCCAGGACGACGCTCGGGGTGGGCAGTGTCGCAGCCCCCGGCACCGTCGGCGTGCAGCTCGGCTCGACCAGCGGAACCGTCCTCTCGAAGGTCGCCGTCTCCGCCACCGGGCTCGCGCCCGGCAGTGCCGTCGACCTCGAGTGGGCGACGGTCGTCGGGAACCGCGTCAACTGCACCGGCACGTGCTGGTCGTCCGTCACGGTCCCGCTCGGCAAGGCCACGGCTAACGCGGCCGGCGCGGTCAACGCCTCGATCACCGTCCCGGACGGGCTCGGCGGCTGGCACGCAGTCCGGCTCGTCCAGAACGGACAGGTGAAAGCCGAGATGCCCTACTTCGTCAACCGCAGCTTCGTCTCGATCACGAAGAAGGTGAAGGCGGGGCAGCGGTTCACGATCCACCTCAAGGGTGTCGGCTGGACCCAGATCGACAACACCCTGGCCGTGACCTACGACAACAGCTACATCGGCTACGGCTGCGGGTTCAACACCAACGGCGACGTCGTCATGAACCTCGTCGCCACGGGCGCGCCCGGCACCCACCTGATCGACATCTACCCGATGCTGTACACGCAGCAGCCGGCGTACCCGTACCCGCCGCTCGGGATGATGCCGCTCCTGAGCTACAACAGGGACGCACCCGGGCTCGCGCTCGGCTACCGGTTGCCGGCGATGCGGCTGGCGATCACGGTCGTCAAGTAGGCGAAACGGAGAAGCTGAGGGAGGGGCGCCGCGCGCGGCCCTCCCTCAGTCACTTGGCCGGCAGCGACGGCGCCTTCACGCCGACCAGCCGGGCGAGGCGCGCTCGGCAGCCACCAGTTGAAGCGGCCGAGGATCGCCATCGCCGACGGGACGAGCACCGCCCGCACGAGCGTCGCGTCGATGATCACGGCCAGCGCGAGGCCGACGCCGAGCTGCTGGAGGCCGGGGACGCGCCCGGCGGCGAAGCCCGAGAACGCGGCGACCATGACCACTGCGGCGGCGGTGACGATGCGCCCGGTGCGCTCGAGCCCGTGCGCGACCGCGCGCGCGTTGTCGGCCGTGTGCTCCCACGACTCCCGGATGCGCATCACCATGAAGACCTCGTAGTCCATCGAGAGCCCGAAGAGCGTGGCGAAGAGGAAGATCGGGATCCAGCCCTCGACCTGCTCGGCCCGCTGGAGCCCGAGCAGGTCGGCGCCGACACCCCAGCGAAAGACGACGACCAGCAGACCGTAGACGGCAGCGACCGACAGCAGGTTCAGCACCACGGCCTTGAGCGGCAGCACGAGCGAGCGGAAGGCGCGCAGCAGCACGACGAACGTGAGCGCGAGCGCGGCGAGGACGAGCCAGGGAAAGGCGCCGTAGGAGCGGGTCAGGAAGTCGACGCCCTGCGGCGGCGCGCCGCCTGCGTAGACGTGCGTACCGGCCGGAAAGCGTGCGGCAGGAACGAGCCGATCTCGCAGTCGCGCGACGAAGTCTCGGGTCGCGTCGTCGCCGTACTCGTGGCGGCCGGCGACGATCACGCGTGAGTAGCGGCCCGCCTCATCGACGTACGGCGGCTTCGTCCCGCTCGCGACGAGCAGCACCTCCGGGTCGCCGAACAGCTCGTCGGCGAGGCGGCTGACTGCGGCGCGGACGGGCTGCCCGCGGGCCAGACCGGCCCGCCCGCGTCGACGACGACCTGCGTCGGGGTGACGGCGCCGGGCCCGACCCGATCGCGCAGAAGCGTGTAGCCGCGCACCGACTCCGGCGAGTGGGGCAGCCCCGAGATCGAGCCGGGCGTCAGCTGGAGGAAGAACACCGGCGCGGCCGCCGCCAGCAGCAGGGCCGTGCCCGCTCCGAGGTAGCCGAGCGGGCGGCGCATGATCGAGCGCGCGAGCCGCGCCCACATGCCGTCGTCCGCGTTCGACGTTCCGGGAAGCACCGGCAGTGGCAGTCCCAAGCGCGGAGCAGGTCGGCGACCGCGATGCGCCGCATGCCACGGCGGCCGAGCAGCGAGAGCAGCGCCGGCTGCAGCGTGAGCGCGGCGGCGATCGACGCGAGCGGGATCAGGAAGCCGCCGAGGCCGATCGAGCGGATGAACGGAACGGGCATGAAGAGAAGCAGTCCGAGGCCGATCGCGACCGCCACGCCCGAGAAGACGACGGCGCGGCCGGCGGTCGCCATGGTCGCGACTATCGCCTCTTCGACCGCCCGGCCGCGGGCGAGCTCCTCGCGGAAGCGGTAGACGACGAGCAGCGAGTAGTCGACCGCCAGCCCGAGCCCGATCAGCTCGACGAGGTTCGGGACGTAGGTGACGATCGGGGTGACGTGGGCGAAGGCGTAGACGGCGGCCAGCGTCGCGGCGATCGAGCAGGCCGCGAACAAGAACGGAATCGCGATCGCGACCGAGAGCCCGAACACCACCAGCAGGACGAGCAGGGCGATCGGCACCGCGATCGCCTCGCCGCGGCGCAGATCGGAGGAGAGGATCGGGTCGAGGTCGTGCTGGATCGCGGGCTGGCCGCTGACGTAGGCCGGCGGGCCGCCGGGGCTGCGGAGCGCGCGGCGCAGGTCGTCCGTGTATCCCTTCGCGTGCTGGAGGTCGAGCGTGGTCGTGACGTCGCCGTAGAGGACGCCGCCGCCCCTGCGCAGCGCGGTTGCGCTCCCGGTCGGAACGGCTCGGGCGGCGCGAACGAGCCGACGGTGGAGTCGCGCACGAAGCGCCCGGTCCGATGGATGGTGAACGCGGAAGACGACGGTGAACGTGCCGTCCGGCCGCTCGCCGAAGTCGCGGGCGAGGATCGTGCTCGCCCGCTCGGAATCGCTGCCGTGAACGGCAAACGAGCTCGTCAGCAGGTCGGGCAGGCGGGTGCCGGACCACGCTCCGACCCCGAGGACGGCGAGCCAGCAGGCGAGGACGGCGAACCGGTAGCGGAGGACGGCGGCGGTCCAGCGCTCCAGCACACGGCTAGCGTAACCGGGGGTGCTGGCGCCGTTACCCGGCGTCGCCCTGGGCCGGATCGCTCAGGCCGCGCGCTCGAGGCGCTCTTCGGCGCGGGCGCGCTTGATGATCAGCTCGCGGTCACCCCAGCGCAGCTCGGCGCGGGCGGCGCGATGCGCGTCCCAGAGCTCGGCGATCCGTTCGTCCAGCCGCTTATGCTCGGCGGCGAGGACGACGTCGTGGCCGCGCGACAGCTGGTGCAAGAGCTCGGCGCGCTCCTCGGTCAGCTGCTCGATCTCGAGGCGAATGTCGTCTAGCGTTCTCATCTCAGTCTAAGAACGACATACCCATTTCGGCTATTCCTTACCGTCCCGGGCCGACGAAAAAGAGGACGATCACCGCCGCTCCGACGACCGCGGAGGCGATCGCAATGATCTCCAGCACGACGTCATCGGCCAGGATCGAAGAAGGGGGGACGCGGGGGAAACATGGTTTCCCCCACGCGAGCCGGCCGGAGGCCGGCGACCATCACGCGTAACCCAGCTCGTCGAGGCGGTCCTCGTCGATCCCGAAGTAGTGGGCGAGCTCGTGCAGCACGGTGATCCGGATCTCGCGCTCGAGCGCGGCCGGATCGTCGCCGAAGTCCTCGACCAGCGGCCGGCGGTAGATCGCGATCCGCGCCGGCAGGTACGGCGGCTCCTCGAACAGCCCGTACAGGTCGGGCTCCTCGGCGTTCTGCTCCTCGACGACGACGGCGACGTTCTCCAGCCCGCGTGCGAGCTCCGGCGGGAGCGTGCCGAGCGCAGCGCGCACGTGATCCTCGAACGCGCCCATCAGGTCGGCTGCAACGGCGCGCGCACCTTGAACAGGTGCACGGTCAGGAAGCCGAACGCGAACCCGCCGACGTGGGCGAAGAACGCGACGCCGCCGCCCGCCTCCGGGTGCACGATCGCGTAGCCGCCCTGCCAGAGCTGGAAGAAGATCCAGAACGCCGAGGAAGAGCACCGCCGGCACCTCGACGAAGAAGTAGAAGACGATCGTCAGCACGCTCGCGGTCGGGAGCAGCAGGATGTAGGCGCCGAGCACGGCGGAGATCGCGCCGCTCGCGCCCAGGTTCGGGATCATCGTGTCGCCCGGCTGTCCCCACTGGAACGTGACCCAGGTCTGGAGCGCGGTCGCCGCGAGCCCGCCGAGCAGGTAGAAGGCGAGGAAGCGGAAGCGGCCCATCGCGTCCTCGACGTTGTTGCCGAAGATCCAGAGGAAGAGCATGTTGCCGCCGATGTGGAGCCAGCTCCCGTGCATGAACATCGAGGTGACGGCGGCGATCCACCAGCCCTTGTCGATCTGCGCGCAGCTCCCGTTCACCTCGCACGGATGGAACGCGAGATCGTGCACCGACCGGTCGAGGTTCGGCAGCTGGTAGAAGAGCCAGACCGCGACGTTGACCGCGATCAGGGTCACCGTCACGACCGGAAAGGTGCGGGTCGGGACGTTGTCGCGGAGTGGGAGCACCGGCGCCTGCCGCTAGTCGACGATCAGCGCCAGCAACGCCTTCTGAGCGTGCAGGCGGTTCTCCGCTTCGTCCCAAGCGGCCGACCGAGGCCCGTAGAGGACGTCCTCGGCGATCTCCTCGCCGACGTGCGCCGGCAGGCAATGGAGCACGATCGCCCCCGCGGACGCGAGGCCCAGCATCTCGCCGTCGATCGAATAGCCGGCGAGGTCGCGCAGATGTTGCTCGCGCTCCGCTTCCTGGCCCATGCTCGTCCAGACGTCGGTGCACAGGACGTTTGCTCCGCGCGCTGCCTCCCGCGGGTCGCGCACGAGCTCGGGCTCGCCGCCGGCAGCGCGCGCGGCTGCCACCGCGGCCGGGTCCGGCTCGTATCCCTCGGGGGTCGCGGCGACGAACTCCATTCCCGAGCTTCGCGCAGATCACCATCAGCGACGCGCAGACGTTGTTTCCGTCGCCGAGCCAGGCGACGCGAACGCCCTCGGTGCCGCCCAGGCGCTCGCGGATGGTCATCGCGTCGGCGATCGCCTGGCACGGGTGCGAGCTGTCGGTCAGGCCGTTGACGACCGGGATCGAGGCGTGCTCGGCGAGCTCCTCGACGAGCGACTGCTCGAAGGTGCGGATCAGGATCGCGTCGAGGTAGCGGGACAGGACGTAGCTCATGTCCCGCACCGACTCGCGGTGGCCGAGCCCGATCTCGGCGCCGGGCAGGTGCACGGGGATGCCGCCGAGCTGGCCGATCCCGACCTCGAAGGACACTCGAGTGCGCAGCGAGGGCTTCTCGAAGATCAGGCCGATCGCCCGGCCGGGGAGGAGCCGGTGCTCAATCCGCTCGCGCTGCTCCGCCTTCAGACGGTCGGCGAGGTCGAGGAGCTCGGTCAGCTCCTCCGCGCTCCAGTCCGCCACGCGGAGGAAGTCGCGCCCCTTCAACCCGCTCATCGGCCCGATGCTAGTGCACACGCGACTTGACAATGAAGCGACTAAGGTTTTATTCTTGCGATGGAGTCAATGCAACGAAGGAGGGTTAACAATGGCAACACTGGTTCGCTGGGATCCGGTCCGCGAGCTCGCGCAGTGGCAGAACGACGTCGAGCGGCTGATGGGCACGTTCCTCCGCGGCGCCGGCCGGACCGACGGTGAGCGCTGGGCGCCGCCGCTGGACGTCTGGGAGACCGAGGAGGAGCTCGTCTACGCGTTCGACCTCCCGGGAATTCCCGAGGACAAGATCTCGATCGAGTTCGAGGACGGCACGTTGACCGTCTCCGCCGAGCGGGAGCGGACGGAGGTTTCGCAGGACCGCTTCTACCGCTTCGAGCGTCGATACGGCAGCTTCGCGCGGTCGATCGGCCTGCCGCAGGGCGTCGGCGAGAAGGACATCCGCGCCGACTACAAGGACGGCGTCCTCGAGCTGCACGTGACGAAGCCGAAGGCGCCCGAGCCGCGCAAGATCCAGATCGGCAAGGGCGGCAAGGCGACCATCGAGGGCAAGGCCGCGAAGGCCTGACCGTCGTCCATTCCGGACATGGCAGGGGTCTGACCCCTGCCATGTCCGTTCAGGGCGCGTCGACGTCGAGCCCGGCCTCGGCGAGTAGCTCGCGCAGCCGCTTGAGGCCGGTGAACATCCGGCTCTTGATCGTTCCCAGCGGTTGGCCGAGCCGCTCCGCCAGTTCCGACTGCGTGAAGCCCCCGTAGTAGGCGAGCTCGATCGCCTCCCGCTGGTCGGGCGGCAGCTTGCGCAGCGCCTCCTGGACGACCTGCCGCTGGGCGCGCAGCCAGGCCTCCTCGTCGGTCGCCTCGCCCGTCGGGTGCGCGACCTCGTCGAGTGTCTCGGTCCGGCGTCGCTCCTCTCGGCGGACGAGGTCGACGGCACGACGATGGACGAGCGTGAGCATCCAGGTGCTCGGCTTGCCGTGCTCGCTGAGGAACGTCCCGGCGGAGCGCCAGACGGCGAGGAACGCCTCCTGGACAGCGTCCTCGGCCAGCGCGCGGTCGCGCACGATGCGGAGCGCGAGCCCGTAGGCGACCCGGCCGTAGCGGTCGTACAGCTCCCCGAGTGCCGCCTCGTCGGCCCGCGAGACGAGCGCGAGCAGCGCCTCGTCCGACATGTGGGCGAGGTCGCGTCGCGGTCGAGCGTCGGGCCGGGTCTCTCCGCGGATGAAGTCCCTCACCGCCATAGAGGTTACGCCGTGTCCGCCCGGATGAGGAGCCGTCCCGAAGGTCTGGTCGAGCCGCCTCGGGGCTCGAGCGAAACTGCGACGGTGGCGCCGGGCGGCACCGGCCGATCGAGCACGGCCAGGCGATCGCCGACGAACCCGGCGGGGGTTGCATGGTCCCCGCGGATCACCCAGAGCTCGTACTCGGTCCCGGCCGGGGCCTGCGGAAGGCGGCGCACGACAAGCACTGCGTCACCGTCGTGACCGACGATCAGCGTCGCATCGGCGCCCTGCGCGGGAAACGCACGGGTGCCGTCTGCCTTGAGGACCGTGAGAGCGCGGCCTTCCGCGCTCGACACGCCGCCCTCGCGCGACTGAAGGCCGAAGACGATCGCCGCGCAGGCCGCCGCGACGGTCAGCGCCGCGAGCACCGGCCCGCGAACGCGCCTCCTGAACGGGATCACGACGGCACCGACGTCCAGCACGCGCAGGCGCAGCTCCGGTCGGGGCGCCGGCAGCTCGCCTGCGAACGCAAGCGCGACCGCGGCCAGGCGGAACGGCTCGAGCTCGTCCTCGCAGTCCGGGCAGACCTCGAGATGCAGCTCGAAGGCGCGGACCTCGTCGCGGTCGAGCGCGTCGAGGACGAAGGCGGCTGCCTGCTCGTGAGCGGTCACAGAAAGTAGGGCGCGAGCTCGAGAGCGCCGAGCGCGTACCAGACGCCGAAGGCGAGGCTTGCGACGCCGAGGGCGGGTGCGAGCCGCGTGAATGACCGGCGGACCGGCTCGCTCGAGAGCGTCATCCCGAAGCCCGTCGAAAGCAGTGCCATCGAGACGGCCGTGAAGAACGCAAAGAGGGCGAGCGCGGCGACGCCGAGGAGACGGTCGTGGACGGCCGCGAGGAGCAGCACCCCGACCCCGGCGCTGCCGCCCATCCCGTGCACCAGTCCGATCCCGTACGCCTGGAGCGGCGACCGCGCGCGCACGCTGTGGCGGTGGCGCGTGATCCGGCTTCGCCGCGTGACCGTGGACGTGCACATGGGTGGCCTCACCGTGGTCGTGCGGGTGGAGATGGAAGAGCCCCCGGCGCCAGCGAACGAGCAGCCAGACGGCGAGTCCGACGATCAGGAAGCCGACGGCCGTCTCGGCGCCCCGCTGAACCGGGTCGGGGAGGTAGGCCTTGAAGAGGACGATCGGGAGGCCGAACGCGAACAGCGAGGTGGCGTGACCGAGGCCCCAGGCGAGGCCGAGCCGCGCGGCGAGCCGCTTCGTCCGCTCCCGGCCCGACGCGATCAGCGTCGTCACGGCGGCGAGGTGGTCCGGGTCGGTGGCGTGGCGCAGGCCGAGTACGATCGCGACCGCCGAGACTGCGAGCAGGCTCGCGCCGCCGGAGAGGTGCGCGATCCAGTCGTCCAGGCCGAACATTGCTCTCAGGTCACCTTTGGGAGGGCACGCAGCGTCATCGCCAGGCCGAGGCCGAGCACGACGAGCGCGCTGATTGCGGGGAGGAGGCGGATCAGGCCGCCGTTGAAGTCGACGCGCTCGAATGTCTTCTTCGCGGTCACGGCGATCAGGCCGATCGCGGTCATCGCCGCCGCGAGCCCGATGCTGAAGGCGAGGATCAGGACGAGCCCGTAGCCGACCCTGTGCAGAGAGATCGCCGCGAGCAGGACGACGAGCGCGGTCGGGCAGGGGACGATGCCGCCCGAGATGCCGATCCCGAGCAGCCGGCGCGCGCTCAGCGCCTGGTCGTGCTCGTGTGTGTGCGACGTGCGAGTGGCCATGGCGGTGGTCGTGCCCGTGCGAGTGGGCGGCGTCGCGCTTGCGCCACTCGCGAACGCGCCAGCGCAGGACGCTGAGGCCGACCGCGACGATCAGGAGCGCGGAGACGAGGTTCAGCCACGGGTAGAGCTGGTCGGGGACGATGAACTGGGAGAGGCTGAGCGTGATCAGCCCGAGGGCGAAGACGCCGATCGTGTGCGTCACCGTCACCGTCAGTCCGAGAAAGAGCGCGTGGCGGGGGGTACCGCGTGAGCCGACGAGGTAGGCGGCGACGATCGACTTCCCGTGGCCGGGCGAGAACGCGTGCGCCGCCCCCCAGAACATCGCGATCAGCAAGGAGAGGAGGACGAAGCCCACGCTCAGCCGGTCGCGCGCGATCAGGCTCGCGAAGCCGCCGTCGGCGACCGCCCGCACCGCGACCTGCTGCTCCAGCACGTTGCGGGGGAGAAGGTTCGGCGGTGCGCCGGCGGCCGTGCCGGGCTCGACGTCGGCCGTGGCCGTGACGACGTCGAGCGGGCTCTGCAAGAGGTTCTTCGGGTAGGCGAGGAGCTCGGAGCTGATCGACTTCGCGGGCGCGGACGAGGACGTGATGCGTGCGCCCTGAGCGGGCTGGACCACGATCTCCTTCCAGCCGATCCGCCCGGGATAGTTTCCGTCGCGGTACGAGACCGTGCTCTGTCCGCTGAGCTTCGGCCCTGCGAAGACGATCTCGAGCCGGGTCGTGCGCAGCCCGGCCTGGCCGGGTGGGAAAGCGAGCACGTGGCGGAGAGGAGTGAGCGCCGAGCGCCGGCCGTCGACCCTCAGGTCGAGGTGCCGGCCGATCGTGCGGGCGAGCCGGGCGGCGTAGGCGGTCTCGCCCTCCGCGCGGAGCTCCGGCCTCGCCTGGACGGTCGGGATCTCCGCCAGGTCGAGCACGTAGAGGACGTAGAGGCGGTCGCCCGAGGGCTGCACCCGGCTGTACCGGTTGATCGTGAAGTTGCCCAGCGGGTGGGCCTGTCGCGCTCGCCGTGACGGCGAGCGCTAGTAAGGCAACCGCGAAGAGAGCGAGTCTCTTCACGACGGCGTACCTCTGCGCGACCGGAGCCCACAGCAGCGAAAAGTGCGGGTTGAGCGCCAGCGCGCGCCTGAACCAGTCGCGCGCGGCAGCCGCGTGTGGCCGAGGCAGCGCTCGATCATTCCGCGATGGAAGAACTTCAGCGCGTCCTGCGTGCCGAGGCGGAGTGCGCGCTTCGAGTAGGGGAGCGCCTCGGCGCAGCGGCCGTTCCGCGCCAGCGCCCAGCCGAGGACGTCGTCGCCGTCGATCGAGGGACGCTCGGCGCGGCCGAGACGGGCGCGGGCGAGCGCGTGGGACAGCGCGATTCCGTGGTCGACCTGGAAGAGCGCGATCTCGAGGTCGGTCCTGACGCCGTTCGCGGCGAGGAGCTTCTCGATCGCGCCGATCAGGGCGTACTGCTGCCGGGCGAGTGCGGGCCGGCCGGAGGCGCGGTAGAGGTCGCCGAGGGCGGCGACGTACTGGGGGAGGGGGATCGCGTCCACCGCGCGGCGCTCGACCGCGATCGCCTGGCGCAGGTCGCCCTCTGCGGCGAGCACCTGCGCGAGCGCGTCGAGTCCGTAGGCGTAGCCGGGGAAGATCCGCACTGCGAACCGGTACTCGCGCTCGGCGTCGGCGAGGCGGCCGTGGTTCCAGTACAGCTTGCCGAGCTGGACGTGCGTCCACGCGGTCGGCTCGGCGGCGCCGGTGGCGGCGTCGACCGCCAGCTTCATCGCCCGGACCGCAGATGCGGTGTGCCCGATCAGCTCGCGTCCGTACGAGACCCTGGCGTAGGAGGAGAGGCTGGGCCGCAGCCGGTTCATCTTGTCGAACGCACGGAAGGCCTCGCCGTAGCGGCCGAGCTCGACGAGGGCGTCGCCGATCACGCCGTAGGCGCGAGCGGAGTACGGGTTGAGCTTCCGGGCCTCGTTGCCGAGCCCGAGCGCCTTGCGGAAGCGGTGGCGGGAGAGCGCGAGCGAGCCGAGGCCGCTCACCGCCAGGTAATCCTTCGAGTCGAGGGAGAGCGCGCGGCGCAGCACGCCTTCCGACTTCGGGTAGTAGCTCGGGTCACCGGTCTCGCGAGCCCGCTGCTGGTAGGCGAGGCCGAGGAGGACGTAGGAGTGCTCGTCCTTCGGCTCTGCCAGGAGGCGCGACTGGAGGTCGGCGACGAGGGAGGCCGTGCTCGCGTTCAGCGAGAAGCCGGCCTTGAAGTCCTCCGCCGACTGCGCGCCGGCGAGCGCGGCCGAGGCCGCGGGTGACGACTGGCGGAAGAGCCCGCCGAACAGGGCGCCGGCGGCAGCGACCAGGAGAACTGCAACAGAGATGAGGATCCGTGTGCGCATGAGCGACAGCTACGGGGCCCGCCGCGAGGCAGGCCCCGTGACTGCGAGTCGTTACTTCGTCGCCTTCGCGTTCTCGTAACCCGAGTGCGGGGTCGCGACGTAGGGGAAGTGGCCGAGGTTGGCCACGTCGTTTGCGTTGACGCCGTCGCCGAGGGGCACCTTCTTGCCCTTGAGGAAGCCGGCGACCGCCTGCTCCTCGATGTCGACGACGTCGTCGGTGAGCCGGCGACCGTTCGGGAAGCCGGCGTTGTCGCCGCCGAGGACGCCCATCCGGCTCGCCTTGGCGGCCGGGGTGACCGGAATCGCCAGGTTGATGCGGAGCTCGTCCGCGAAGGTGTTGCCCGTGAAGGTCACCTTCGGGATGCCCGTGCCGAGGACGGCGACGAGGTCGTCACGGCCCGTCTCCGGAACGCCGAGCTGAGTACAGCTTGTTCAGCACGGCGGCCAGGATCGGGGTCTCGTAGTACTTCTTGAACTGCGAGTCCTGGGCGGGCGTGGTGCGGTTCCAGAGGTCCTTGAGCCCGGTCGGGATCACGACCTCGTTGATCAGCGGCTCGCCGAGGCGGGACACCTGCGTCCAGCCGGGGCGGACCTTGCCGTTCACGGTCACGTTCCGCCGGTCGGTGGACGACCAGACGCCGATCGTGTGGCTCGCCGTGTCGACCTGCGCGATCGGGATCTGCAGGGCGATCGAGTGGACGTTGTAGCCGGACAGGAAGTCCTTGCCACCGCCCTTGTTCCCGGTCGTGCCCGCCTTGCGGATCGCGACGAGGTCGAAGATCGCGCCGACGTCGGCGAAGAACGGGTCGTCACGCTGGCCGGCGAAGATCTTGACGCCGTTCTTCGTGACGATCGTCTTTTGGGCGGCGGTCTCGTAGTCCTTGACGCCGGCGAACCCGTTCTGGCGCGGCCCGATGTTGTTGATCGGCGTCTTGCCGGATGCGAACGGCTTGCCGTTCAGGGTCGCCGTCCACGACTGCTGGGTGTTGCCGAGGAAGTACGGGCCGGTCGGGGTCTTGAACCGGAAGCTGTAGGTCAGCTCCGGGCGCCCGTCACCGGTGCGATCGACGTAGATGTTGTACCTGGCGCTCTGGGAGAACGTGTAGTAGTTCGGCCCAGCGGCGGGATCCTCACCGGGGATCCAGTTGGAGACGATGGTCAGGGTGTTCGGCTTGTCCGGGCTCCTAAACGCGTAGAGGTCCGTGTTGTCCGCGGTCGGGTCCTCCGAGATCAGCGGGGCCTCCCGGTGGCTCGATGCGGTGGACGTGCCGGGGCCGAGGCGGGCGACGAAGAGTGCCATGAGCGCTGCTCCGACGACCGCCAGCAGTACGAATGCCCAGTGCTTCTTGCGCATTCTGTGTGGCTCCTTTCTGACGGCCTGTCGGTTGGGGGTTGCTGGTCGTGGCCGTCGTACGGAGGCTCATTCGCACGAGTCGCTCGACCGGTTCGATCAAAGTCAGTGTCTGACACCTTCGGTGTCAGACACTGGTTCTAGTCGCGGCCGCTGTCCTTCTCCCGCTCCCGCTCTTTTTTGGCCGAGCGGCGAATGAAGTAGCCGACAAGCCGAGGCCGACGAAGACGAGGCTCGTCTCCGCGATCAGGCCCCGGGGATCCCGCCGCGGGTGAGGATCGGAAGGGACAAGCTTCAGGCCTGTCCCCGCTTCCGAGTTGAAACGCCGCCTCGAGGCTAGGACGTGAACGTATCGACGATCCGCACCTTCGTGAACTTCGCGTTCAGCCAGGTACCGGACTCCCAGCCCTTCGCGCCTGCGTACTCGCCCGTGCCGCCGACGATCGCCAGGCGGTATGTCCTCGAGAGGACGGAGAAGTGGCCGGCGACGACGATCTCGCCGCTGCGGAACTGGTTGTAGCCGGAGCAGAGGAACTCGGTCCCGGTGCCGTTCAGGATCGTGCAGTTGACGACGCTGTGGCCCATCGTTGCTCCCGAGTCCGGGTCGACGAGCGTGGTCTTGCCGATCTCGTAGTCGCCGACCGAGGGCTTCCCGCTGCGGTCTGCGTCGACGAGCTTGAGGCCCGCCGCCTTTCCGATCGTCTGGATCGTCGACCGGGAACTCCTGCTTCCCGCGAAAGCCAGCGACGGTACGAGCGCGGCGACGACGAGGAACGGAACAATGTGCTTGGCCTGCATGGTGCACCTCCTGGTCCGTAGTTGACGCGCCGGAAGGTAGGGTGCGGCCGCTCCGATCTCGTCAGGGCGATCCCTGAGCCCGCGGAAGATCAGGGATATCCAGGAGGAAGCCATCGGGGGCGCTGTGAGACGATCCGCACATGCAGCTGACGGTGCTGATCGTCGACGACCATCCGACCTTCCGGAAGTTCGCCAGGCGACTGCTCGAGCAGGCGGGCTTCGACGTCGTCGGCGAGGCTGCGGATGCGGCCGCCGCGATCACCGCGACGCGTGAGCTGCGTCCGCAAGCCGTCCTGCTCGACGTTCTGCTCCCGGACCGCTCAGGGATCGATGTTGCGGCCGAGCTCTCCGGCGCCGACCAAGCACCGGCGGTCGTCCTCACCTCGAGCCGTAGCGCCCGCGACCTCGGCGTCGCCCTGCGCGAGGCCTCGGCACGAGGCTTCATCCCGAAGGCGTCGTTCACCGGCGCTGCATTCGCGGAGCTCGTCGGATGAGGCTCTGGCGGGAGGGCAACCGGACGCCCGTCTGGTGGGTGTGCGCCGGACTCGACCCCGCGCTCATCGCCCTCGATCTCTCCGGTCAGCTCCACCACGGGACTGCGACGTGGAAGACGTGGTTCTTCATCGGGACGATGGCGATCGGGCTCGCCGCCGGCCTCTGGGTGTGGGCGTGGCGATCGCAGACGCGGATGGGCCCGATCATGTACTGGTGGCCGACGCTGAGTATCGCCGGCGACCTGATGGTCGCCTACCCGACCTCGCGGCTCGCGGCGACGGTCGGCCTGGCGCTCTACACGATGGGGGCAATCGCCTTCTCCCAGATGGCGCTCTCGTACCCGAACGGCCGTCTGCAGGGGCGGCTTGCGTGGATCTACATCTTCGTCCTCGCGTACGCCGCCCAGGTCGTGCAAAACCTCTACAACCTGCTCGTCTACGACGGCCGCGGCTGTCCGTTCTGCGTTCCCGCGGAGCGGAGCTACCTGTACGCGGGCAAATCGCCCTTCTCGCTCGACTGGTGGAACCGCGGCTGGTCGATCGAGATCATCGCCGTCATCCCGATTGGGCTCTGGCTCGTCTGGCGGAAAGCGCTGCAGAGCGGCCCCGGCGCCCGCCGGACGTTCTTACCGGTGGCGCTAGCACTCACTGTCGGCTCGATCTTCTCGGAGATCGTCCTCTTCCTGATTGTCATCGCCCACCAGGAGGCCCTGCTGACGGTGACGAGCTACGACTGGATCCTCACCGCGGGCTCGCTCGCCGGCGCGGTGAGCTCTTTCGTCGGCCTGGCGCTGACTCGGCGCGCACGCGGCGTCGTTGGTGATCTCGTCGTTGAGCTTGGCCGAGGTGGCCGGGTGCGTGACGCTCTGGCGCGTGCGATCGGAGACCCGAGCCTCGAGCTCGCGCTGTGGCTGCCGGACCGGCAGGCGTGGGTGGACGAAGAGGGCCGCGAGGTCGTCCTGCCGGAGGGCCGCGACCGCGCCGTGACGCTAATCGGGGTGAACCTAGCGGCGATCGTGCACGATCCGGTGTTCCTCGATCAACCGGCCATGCTCGAGGCTGCGGGTTCCGCCGCCCGCTTCGCGCTCGAGAACGAGCGACTGCAGGCGGAGCTCCGGTCTCAGCTGACGGATCTACGCGAGTCGCGAGCACGGATCGTGCGCGCCGGCGACGACGAGCGTCGCCGGCTCGAGCGCGACCTGCACGACGGCGCGCAGCAGCGCCTGCTCGGGGTCGGGATGGCCCTCCAGCTCCTGCGCTCATCCGGCGGAGCGGACACGCGCCTTCTGGACGAAACCGAGGCGGAGGTGCAGGCGGCTCTGGCCGAGCTTCGCGAGCTCGCGCGCGGGATCCACCCGGCGGTGCTCATCGCCCATGGGCTCGCTGCCGCCGTGCGTACGCTCGCCGAACGCGCACCGCTACCGGTGGACGTGAGCGCACCGGACGAGCGCTTCCCGGTCGAGATAGAGACCGCCGTCTACTTCATCGTCGCCGAGGCGCTGGCGAACGTCGCCAAGCACGCCCGGGCGACGAGAGCACGGGTAACGATCGTCAGGGAGCGCGGGCTTGTGCGCGTAGAGGTCGGTGACGACGGCGTCGGCGGCGCCGAGCTCGGGCACGGCAGCGGGTTGCGAGGGCTCGCAGATCGTGCCGGTGCTCTCGACGGACGCCTTGTCGTCGAGAGCCCGCCTGGGGGAGGCACCCGCGTGCTGGTGGAGATTCCATGCGAGTCGTGATCGCGGACGACACGGCGCTTCTCCGCCAGGGGCTTGTGCGGCTGCTCGCCGATGCCGGGGTCGAAATCTGTGGCGAGGCGTCCGACGCCGAGACGCTGCTCGCGCTCGTCGGCCGGGAGCGGCCGGACGTCGCGATCGTCGACATTCGCATGCCCCCGACGCACAGCGACGAAGGGCTTGTCGCCGCGGCGGCGATCCGCGAGCGGCACCCTCAGGTCGGCGTGCTCGTCCTCTCCCAGTACGTCGATGCCGAGTACGCCCTCCGACTGTTGGACGGAGACGCCGCTCGCTGTGGCTATCTGCTCAAGGACCGCGTCACGAACACGGAAGAGCTCGTCGGCGCGCTGGAGCGGCTCGCCGCGGGTGAGGTCGTGGTCGACCGCGAGCTAGTCGCGTCGCTCCTTTCGCGGCGACGGGAGACAGGCCCGCTCGACGAGCTGACCGACCGCGAGCGCGAGGTGTTGCGTCTGATGGCGGAGGGCCTGACCGACCGCGGGATCGCCGATCGGCTCTGGGTGACGCCGAGGACGGTCGAGACTCACGTCCGCCACATCCTGCGCAAGCTCGACCTGCCCACCGGCACGGCGCACAACAGACGCGTCCACGCAGTGCTGGCCCAGCTTCGGGCCTAGCCGTCCTCCTCGCGCTCGCGCTCCTTCTTCGCCGAGCGGCGGATGAAGTAGCCGAACAGGCCGAGGCCGACGAAGACGAGGCTCGTCTCGGCGATCAGCCCCGGGATGCCGCCGTGGGCGAGGATCGGAAACGGGGTGAGTGCCAGACTGAAGTCAGGCACTCACGCTATCCCTGGCTGAGACCCATAGGCCCCCGACCGTGTACAGCACCATCAGCACGAGCATCGGGTACTGCGTCCAGAGCGCCATCCGCGGGGTGCGGAACAGGCCGACCGCACGGTCGTGTGCGACGCCCAGGCCGGCGATGTGGCCGATCACGAGCGCAGCCACCTGGACGTACCAGATCGTGTGCGGGGTCAGGAACGTGAAGTTCGGCTGGAAGCCGTGTGTGCCGAAGATGTCCCAGCCGCTGACCCCACGGGTCGGACATCAGCTTGATGCCGACCTCGCCCTGGTAGAGGAGCAGGGAGAAGTAGTGCGCGATCATGTAGACGAGCGCGATCGGGAGCAGGCTCGAGATGAAGTCCGGAGCCAGCCGCGGGCGCTCGGCGATCACCTCCGTTCCCTTGCTGGCGGCCCGGAAGCGCACCGCGATGAAGGCGACCGCGAGCGAGCAGCCCGCCGAGGCTCATCAGCTGCCCGACGAGGTCGGCCAGGTACGGCCGGTCGATCAGGTCGACCTGGACGTTGTAGTAGCGGTTCTGCCAGATGCTCGTCCGGCTGAAGCCGTCGAAGAACGTGGAGCCGAGCATGACCGCAGACGAAGGCGATCGTTCCCGGCGTCGGGTCGCTGATCGAGAGGCCGGAGAACGGCGTCCGGACGACGAGCTGTCCGTCCTCACGGCGACCGAAGGCGCTGATGCGCGCGAGCAGGAGCGAGAAGTAGACCGCGAAGCCGTCGCCGTTGCGAACCATGCCTCCGACCCGAACATCGCCGCTCCCGTCCAGGTGACGCCGCTGTAGATCGCGATCGCGATCGCCAGCGCGTGCGTGTCGGACGGGTTGGGTTGCTCAGCTCCAGCGTGACGAAGCAGAGGAGCAGCACGGCGGCCGGCCAGCGGCCGAGCCACTCCGGGTACTCGAACGGCGCCCGTCGCGGAGCCCGAGCCGTGCGGAGCACCCAGCCGGCGCCGTCGGCGGCCGCCCGCCACGGGCTCGAGCACCGACCACACGTTGCCGAGCAGGACGACTGCGAGCACCATCCCGACCCAGAAGTAGACGTAGACGAACGTCGGCGTGAAGTTGACGCCGCTCGAGTTCTTCGGCCGATCAGCGCGCCGAGCCAGAGGAAGACGAGGAGACCGAACGACCAGGCCGCCCGACGACCCGCGGAGCGGCGTCGAGAGCAGCACCGCTGGAGCGCCGGCGGGAAGCGGGCGGCCTCGCTCGCGTTCGGCGAGCAGCGGCTTCCGCCAGAGGACGGCGAGCGGCGACGAACGAGACGACGAGCACGCCCGGCGGCGCCGTAGAAGAAGACGTAGCGCGGGACCGGGAGGTCGCGAATCCCCCCGATCCCGTGTGCGAGCAGCCAGCTCATCGGACGGCCGTCGTGCTCTTGCTCTCGCCGCCGCAGCCCTGTCGGGCTGCGGCGGCGAGGATGACCGGGGCGAGACTCGCGATCACTTGACCGTGAGCAGGCCGATCCGCAGCCCGCGGGTCTCGGTCAGATGGAGCTCGATCTCGAAGACGCCGGTCAGCTTCGCGACGAACGCGATCGGACGAACGCCGTCTTGCTCTTGATCGGCTTCTCGATGTCGTAGCCGTGCAGGTGCACGGCCTCGCCGATCACGCTCCTGACGGAAATGACGACGTGCTTGCCTTTCTTGACGGTGAACTTCTTCGGGCCGCCCGCGACGCCGTGCTTGCCGACGATGATCGTCAGCTTGATCGGCTTGACCATCGTTGCTGAGGGCGACGCCGGTGCCGCCAGCACGAGCGCGCCGACGGTCAGGAGTGACGCAGCAATGGTGCGCATTGAAAACCTCCGCGTTGAAGTGGTGTTCGCTGAACCTGGAACGGGCTCAGCGTCAGCGGAGGTGCCCGGCCAAGGTGGTCGAACGCGAGTTGGGCGTGGACCAATCCGGACCGCTCGAGGGCAGCGACGACCAGTCGCGGCGCGAAGGTTGAACCACGGCCCGGGCGCGAGGCGGCCGGCGATCGCGTCGGCCCCGCGGAGGAGCGCCCTGGCAATCAGATACGCGGCGACGGCGAGCGGCAGTTGCGCGGCGAGACCCAGCGTAAACCGCGGGCTCGAACACGGAGTGCGCCGGTAGCCCGGCCAGGACGCGCTCGAGCAGCTCTTGTACGCGCGAACGCGAGCGGCGGTAGGAGCGCAAACGGCCAGACCGAGAGCCGTCCCTGAAGCCTGCCGGCGACGCGCAGCGCCAGCGCGACGCCCACGAGGGCGGCGCAGGCGGTCAGGAACTGCGGCGCGAAGCCGAGGTAGCCGTGGACACGGGCGTCCGTTGGCGCTCGTGCCGGCGAGCGCGTACCCGGTCGCATGCCCGGCGAGGCTCCCGGCCGCAGTGAACGGAAGCGAAAGTGCGAGAAGAGCCCGCTTGCTACTCAACCCGCGGCATCTTACGCGCGATGGTCGTCCTCGCCGGCCTGCATGCAGTCCGCGAGTGAGGCTGCGTCGGCGATCACTGTCTCGTCGAGCTTCGAGCGGTACAGTTGAGCCGGATGAGCCGCTTCCACGACGCCGTCAACGAGCAGATCGGGCTACGAGTTCGGAGCCTCGCAGCAGTACATCGCGATCGCCGTCCACTACGACTCGGAGACGCTGCCGCAGCTCGCCGCCCACTTCTACCGCCAGGCGGTCGAGGAGCGGAACCACGCGATGATGCTCGTCCAGTTCCTGATGGACGCCGATCAGCCGGTGGCGATCCCGGGGGTCGAGGCGCCGAAGGCGGAGTTCGCGAACGCGGTCGAGCCGGTGGCGCTCGCGCTCGAGCAGGAAAAGCGCGTCACCGCCCAGATCACCGCCCTCGCAGCGCTCGCCCGCGAAGAAGGCGACCTGGTCGGCGAGGAGTTCCTGAACTGGTTCCTGAAGGAGCAGCGTGAGGAGGTCTCGTCGATGAGCGACCTGCTCAAGCTCGTCGAGCGCGCCTCCGAGTCGAACCTGCTGCTCGCGGAGGAATCGCTCGCGCGGACTGCGGTCGGCGACGGGGGTGTCGATCCGTCGGCGCCGCCGGCGGCCGGCGGCGCGCTCTAGGCCGCCGCGAGCGCGTCCCGCACGTACTCGGTCACCGCTTCGAGCTCGATCTCGGCCGAGGTCAGCTCCTTCAGCATCTCGTCGGCGGTCATGCTCTGGCCCTCCGACCACAGCTCGCGCAGCAGCGAGCCCGCGTCGCGGCGCGTGAACCACGCGCTGCCGAACTTCTCCCGGAAGAACCGCTTCAGCGCCGCTTCGAACGCCCAGGCGCGGACGTACTCGGTGCAGTAGAAGCCGGCGTCCACGTCGGCGAGGTAGTCGGTCTCGCTGGGCTCGATCTTCAGCGCGTCGCCGAGGATCTCGACGTAGCGCCTGCGCAGCGTGGTCGGGTCGTCGGCCTGGTGCAGCTCGAGCTCGTAGAGGATCTTGGCGCAGTACCGCCGGACGAGGTAGAGGAGGCCGGTCGCGCTCTCGGCGACGAACTCGGCCGTCCGCGGCACGTCGAGCCGCCGGTTCAGCCAGGTCGCGTCCTGGACGAGGTGCTCCATCAGCATCGCCCAGCCCTCGGTGACCGCATAGTCGCCGAGCCGCCGCTCCTCGACGGACAGCTCAGCGCGGGTGTGAGCGAAGTGCTCGGTGTGGCCCGCCTCGTGGAAGAGCGCCCGCCAGTCGTCGACGCCGCCGATCGGCTGGATCACCAGCACGACGCGCTGCGGCACCTCGATCGGCGAGCAGAACGCGCGCGGTGATTTCTTCTCGCGCTGCTCGACGTCGAGCTCGACGTTCTGCTGCGAGTGCAGGTCGACGCCGAGATCGGCGAGCGTCGCCTCGAGCGCGGGCAGCATCCGGTCGCCGGGGAACGACGTGTCCCACTCCGGGGCCCGGAAAAGGCGCGCGACGTCGTAGCGCCGAGCCTCCGCCAGGCCGACCCCGACTCGCGCGCGGAACAACCGGTCGCCCGCTTCTTCCCACATCCGCTCCGTCGAATCGAGGAACGATCGGGCCTGCACGCCGAGATCGTCGAGCCGGAAGCCGAAGCGCCGGTGTAGCTCCACGTACGTGGGTGCGCCGAGTTGCTCGACGGCCTCTCGCTCGACGTTGGCGGCGTCGAGCTGGAGCGGGACGAGATGCTCCTCGGTCAGCGCGTTGCGCGCCTGCTCGATGCGCTGCCGCTTGTCGCGGTCGGGCTCGTTCGCCATCGTCGGTCGCAGCATGCGGTAGGGAATCGTCTCGCCGTCCACGGTTGCGGTCAGCTCGGCCTCGAGCCGCGCGGTGCGCTCGGCGTGGTCGCGGGTCAGATTGCCGAGGTAGCCCTGGCAGGCGAAGCGCCAGAGCTCGCGGACTCGGCGGTTGCCGTCGACCGTGGCCGCGATCGCGTTCGCCCGCTCGACCGTGGTCAGCTCGGCGTAGTGCCGGTAGATCGGCTCGAGGTCGAGCGATTCCTTGTGGCCTGCGTAGTGGAGGTAGTACTCCTCGTCGATCGCCGCGATGAAGCGGTCCGCCTGGTCGCGGTACGCGTCGAGCTCGCGCGGGCTGAGCGGGGCGGCGGCCATCCGGAAGCGCCTAGGATACCGGCGTGCAGAAGATCGCCCTGAAGACGGATCAGAAGACGCAGCTGATCGACATCACCGAGCAGGTACGCGCCGCCGTTGACGGGTCGAACGGCGCGGCGGCGGCGCTCGTCTACGTTCCGCACACAACCGCGGGTGTGACGATCAACGAAGGCGCCGACCCGCTGGTCGCCCGCGACCTCGAGGCGGCGCTCCAGAGGATCGTCGACGACGGCTGGCAATGGCAGCACGTCGAGGACCCGGACGGCCCGAATGCCCCGTCGCACGTGCGCGGCTCCCTGATCGGCCCGCAGGTGCTGATCCCCGTCGACGGCGGCAAGCTCTCCCTCGGGAGATGGCAGGGGATCTTCTTCTGCGAGTTCGACGGTCCGCGCGACCGGACCGTCTTCGTGACGACGCTCGGTTAGCGGCCGCCCGCCCCTCGCCGGCTGAGACGCGCGCCCGGTTCGCCGTGCCGCTTCCCGACATGTCCGGTGCCAGGCACCGGACATGGCCGTTTCGACGCGAACGTGCTGGATTTCCCGGCGTGGCCGGTTGGGTCGATCGGCCCGAACCGCCCTCAGCGAAATCGCGGAGCCTCGATCCGCGTCCGGCCCGATGCAGCCGCGGTCACCCTGACCGAGCATCGAGGAATTCCACGAACCGAAGGGGTGACGCAATGCCGACCGACACGCTCTCCGTCACCGACAACCGCACCGGGCTCAGCTACGAGATCCCGATCGAGGAGGGCGCAATCCGCGCTCCCGACCTGCGGCAGATCAAGACGTCGGACGACGACTTCGGCCTGATCAGCTACGACCCGGCCTTCCTGAACACGGCCTCGTGCCGCAGCGCGATCACGTACATCGACGGCGACAAGGGAATCCTCCGCTACCGGGGCTACCCGATCGAACAGCTCGCCGAAGACGCGACGTACCTCGAGACTGCGTACCTGCTCATCCACGGGGAGCTCCCGACGCCGGCGGAGCTCGAGGTCTGGACGCACGAGATCACCTACCACACGTTCCTGCACGAGAACGTGAAGACGTTGATGGAGGGTTTCCGCTACGACGCACACCCGATGGGGATGCTCGTCAGCGTGATCGCAGCGCTCTCGACGTTCTACCCGGAGGCGCCGGCGGTGGACAACGTCGACGTCAGGCTCGCCCAGGTCTACCGGCTGATCGCCAAGGTGCCGACGATCGCAGCCTGGTCGTACCGGCACAGCCGCGGGCTTCCGTACGTCTATCCGGACAACGAGCTCGGCTTCACCGAGAACTTCCTCTCGATGATGTTCAAGATTGCCGAGCCGCGCTACGAGCCGAACCCCGTGATCGCCCGGGCGCTCGAGGTGCTCTTCATCCTCCACGCCGACCATGAGCAGAACTGCTCGGCGAATGCGATGCGCTCGATCGGCTCGAGCAGGGTCGACCCGTACTCGGCACTCGCGGGCGCAGCCGCCGCCCTCTACGGGCCGCTCCACGGCGGGGCGAACGAGGAAGTGCTGAAGATGCTCGCCGAGATCGGCGACGTGAAGCACGTCCCCGAGTACGTCCGGCGGGTGAAGGCCGGCGAGTTCAAGCTGATGGGCTTCGGCCACCGGGTCTACAAGAACTACGACCCGCGGGCGAAGATCATCAAGCGGGTTGCCGACGACGTGTTCGAGGTCACGGGGCGCAATGCCTTGCTCGACATCGCGCTCGAGCTCGAGAAGATCGCGCTCGAGGACGAGTACTTCGTCAGCCGCAAGCTGTACCCGAACGTCGACTTCTACTCCGGGATCATCTACCAGGCACTCGGCCTGCCCGTGGCGATGTTCCCGGTCATGTTCGCGATCCCGCGGACGTCCGGATGGCTTGCGCAGTGGCTGGAGCTGATCGTGGACCCCGAGCAGAAGATCGCCCGGCCGCGGCAGCTGTACACGGGTGCCGGAGAGCGGGACTACGTCCCCCTCGACCGTCGTCAAGGCGCCAAGGCGCTCGTCGGCGCCGTGTAGGTCAGAAGAGGCGGAGTGCCTGACTTGCAGTCCGGCACCCGCTCCGTTTCGACGAGGGGCTACGCTGCGAGGCGTGGCCCCTCCCGTCTCCAGAAACGACGAGCTCGAGCTGACGATCGACTCGCTCGCCTACGGCGGGAACGGCGTGGCTCGGCTGAACGGCTTCGTCGTCTTCGTCCGTCGGGGGCTTCCGGGCGACACCGTCCGCGCCCAGGTGACGAAGGTGAAGCGAGGCTTCGCCGAGGCGATCGCGACGGAGGTGCTCTCGCCGGGCCCGAACCGGGTTGAGGCGCCGTGCGCCCATTTCGGGACGTGCGGTGGGTGTCGCTTCCAGGACCTCGGGTACGAGGCGCAGATCGCGGCCAAGCAGGAACAGGTCCGCGACGCACTCGTCCGCATCGGCGGCCTCGCCGACCCGCCGCTCCAGCCGATCCTCCCTGCCGAGTCCCAGTACCACTACCGCAACAAGCTCGAGTACTCGTTCACAGCTACGCCGAGAGGCGCCGCGCTCGGCTTCCACCGCGCCGGCCGCTGGGACGAGGTGCTCCAGGTCGACCGCTGCTGGTTGACCACCGAGCTCGGCAATGCGATCCGCGAGGTCGTCCGCGAGTGGGCCGAAGAGGAGGGACTCCCGGCGTACGACCAGGAGGCGCAGACCGGCTACCTGCGGCATCTGGTCGTGCGCGAGGGGCGCAACACCGGGCAGGCGCTCGTCCAACTCGTGACGGCGCCCGGCGACCTCCAGGGCGCGGATCATCTGGTCGACGCGCTACGCGCACTGCCTGAGGTGCGATCGATCCATTGGGCGGTCAACGACTCACCGGCCGAGGTCACGAACCTGCCGACGAATCTCCTCTGGGGGGAGGAAGCGATCGAGGAGGAGCTGCTCGGCCTGCGCTTCCGCGTCCGCCCGAACGCGTTTCTCCAGACGAACACGGCGATGGCCGAGCGCCTCTACGAGCTCGCGATCGAGTACGCGGGCCTGACCGGCGCCGAAACCGTGTACGACCTCTACTCCGGGATCGGCACGATCGGCCTGGCGTTGGCATCGAGAGCTCTGACCGTCTGGGGGGTGGAGGCCAACGAAGAGTCGGTCGCCTGCGCGATCGAGAACGCCGGGCTGAACCAGATCCCGAACGCGGCGTTCTTCGCCGGCGAGGTCGGCGACTCGCTGGCGGGCCTCGCCGAGCGCGCTGGCACGCCGGACGTGGTCGTCGTCGACCCGCCGCGCGCGGGCCTGACCCCGAAGGCGCTTCGCCGGCTCGCTCGGCTCGAGGCGCCGAAGATCGTCTACGTGTCGTGCAACCCGACAACGCTGGCCGGCAACGTCAAGGAACTCGCAGCGGAGTGGGGGTACCGTCTCGATCGTGTGCGGCCAGTTGACATGTTCCCGCACACGCCGCACGTCGAGTCGGTCTCCCTCCTTGTCCGGACCGGACAACGGGGTCTGACCCCTTAACACTCCAGATGGCCGAAACGGCCGCGGGTTGCACGTCCGAACCGGACAGAGGGGTCAGACCCCTTAACAATCCACGCCGACCGTACGATCCACGGCCATGAGGGTCTGCCTGATGATCGAGGGCCAGGAGGGCGTCTCCTGGGAGCAGTGGGTCGCGCTCGCGCGCGCCTGCGAGGAGAGCGGGATCGAAGGGCTCTTTCGCTCCGACCACTACCAGTCCGTCTTCGACGTCCCCGGGCGTGGGTCGCTCGACGCGTGGGCGACGCTGGCCGGGCTGGCGGCCGTCACGGAGCGCATCAGGCTGGGGACGATGGTCTCGCCCGCCACGTTCCGGCAGCCGTCGGTGCTTGCGCGGATGGTCGCGACCGCCGACCACATCTCGGGCGGACGCATCGAGCTCGGCCTCGGCGCCGGCTGGAACCGGTCCGAGCACGAGGCTTACGGCTTCCCGTTCCCTGATCTCGGCGAGCGCATGGAGATCCTCGAGGAGCAGCTCGAGATCACCCGGCGTCAGTGGACGGAGGAGGAGTTCTCGTTCGAAGGGCGTCACCACCGGCTGGAGCGCAGCCGGGCCGAGCCGAAACCGCTCCAGCGGCCGCACCCGCCGGTGATCATCGGGGGCGCTGCCGGGTCCCGCTCCTCGCGGCTCGCCGCCCGCTGGGCCGACGAGTACAACACTCCGTTCGCCACCCCTGACGACTGCCGCGAGCGCCGCGCCAGAGTTGTCGCCGCCTGCGCCGAGGCCGGCCGCGAGCCGATCGCCTTCTCGGTGATGACCGCCTGCGTCGTCGGGCGGGACCCGCGGGAGGTGCTGCACCGTATCGGTCGCTGGCTCGAGGTTGCCGGGCGCGACGACGATCCGGCTGCGGTGCTGGGCCAGGAGGACAAGCTCGTCGGCACGGTCGAGGAGGTCGTCGCCAGGCTGCGTCGCTACGCCGCGGCGGGTGTCGAGCGGGTCTTCCTCCAGCACCTCGACCACTCCGACATCGAGATGGTCCGTCTGATCGGCGAGGAGGTCGTGCCCGCACTGCGCTAGCCACACGTGCTGTTAACGTCGAGAGCCGCTGCTCGAACCGACTCATCATTCAAAAGGGGAGCATCATGCGAAGTAAGTCCGTACCCGTTCTCTGCTTGGCGCTGCTTGCCACATTGATGCTTGTGGCCGCCGGTTGTGGAGGCGGCAAGAAGAATGCCGCGGCCACGACCGAGGTCGCGACGACCACCGAGGCGACGACCACCGAGGCGACGACCACCGAGGCGACGACCACCGAGGCCGCGTCCACGACCGAGACGGCGACCCAGGAGACGACGACCGAGGCGGCGTCCACGACTGAGACGGCAACCCAGGAGACGACCACCACCGAGACGACGACGACCGCCGGCCTCTCTGGCATCGCGTCTGCCGGAAACTGCAAGGAGCTCTCCGATCTCGGTCGGGCATTCGCGGCCGCGTCGGGCGGAAGCGCCGCCGGCGCAGACGTCAAGAAGCAGGCGGCGCTCTTCAAGGAGTTTGCCGACAAGGCGCCGAAGGAGATCCGTGCCGACTTCCAGCTGGTCGCCGACTACTTCAGCAGCATTGCGCAGTTCGCCGGCGCCTTCAAGTCCGGGCAGACGCCGGACCCCGAGACGCTGGCCAAGCTCCAGAATCTCCAGACCCAGTTCGACGCGACGAAGCTCACCCAGGCCTCCCAGAACATCGCCGCCTGGGCGACCAAGAACTGCCACGCCTAGACACCCTTCGACCGGTCCCGGTGCCAGGCACCGGGACCGGTCGTTCAACGGAGGCGGGGCCGGTGCCGTAGCTGAGCCCAGATCCGGTCGGCGTTCGGAAGCAGGAAGCCCGCCGAAAGCGCGGGGAGCGCGGGCAGCCCGCCGACGTCCTTCCAGGCATCGATCGCGATCGTCGCGGCGAGGCCGGCGAGCATCCCGACCCACGTCCAGCCTGGGCGCAGGCGGAAGCGCGCGGCGGCTGCGAGGAACAGCGCGAAGAAGAGCAGGTCGGGGATCCCCAGCCGCGGATCGTTGCGCTCCTTTGGCAGCGAGAACCCAAACGACAGGTAGTTGAAGAGTTGCGAATGGTGCTCGACGATGTTCCCGGTCGGTCCGCGGAAGACCGAGTAGGCGTCGACCCAGGGGATGATCAGCGCGACGACCACGATCAGGACGAGCTCCTCGAATAGCGTGAGGAACCAGAACCCCAGGAAGGTGACGGCGGCGAGCTTCGCGAAGTTCGCAAGCACTTCGAGGTCGGCGAGCTCCGCGAGCACGGCGATCGCCGCGAGCCCCAGGGCGAGCGGGACGAGGCCTCGCGCGCGGGCGAGCGGTAGGACGATCAGATCGAACAGAAAGACGGCCGGCATCAGGCCTCCGGCGAAGAGCGCGACCTCCCACCAGAGCGAGAGCCGCGGGATGCTGTCGACCGCGTAGAAGTACGCGGCCAGGCCGCCCGCCAGCGCGACGAACGCCAGCGCGCGAGGGCGGCCGAGCCTTCCCCTTAGTAAGGCGGGAGCTCCGCCCACCAGGAGCCGAGCGTCTTGAACGCGTTCCAGAGTGCGGTCTTGGACGGCTGATCGTCGAGCGAGACGTCGATGTCGGAGACGACAAGGGCCTCGATCGTCGGGGTGAAGCGCTGGAGCTCGCCGAGCTTCGCCTCGACCGGCTGCGCCAGCGGGAACGCGACGTCGTTCAGGAACGCGAGCGCGTCCACGCCGAACACGACGATGAGCTTCGGCTGGACGATGTGCAGCTCTCGCGTCAGCCACCCGCGGGCCTCGTCGTCGGCGGCCCCCTCGGCCAGCTTGACGCAATTCGTCCCGTACACCGCCAGCGGGTCGACGCGCAGGCGCTGGAGCGACTTCAGCACGGCTTGTCCCGCACGCCCGTAGAACGCGACCCCTTCCTGCGCTTCCGACGGCTGTGGGCGATGCTTGAGGAGGAAGATGTCCGCCAGCGGATGGCCGGAGCCGAGCACGGGCACTGCGGCCCCTCCGGCCGCGCGCACGATCTCATCTCCGAGCTCGTTGATCTCGGAAATCGCTTTTTGCAGGTACTTCTCGTGGATCTCGTCGGTGGGCACGGCGCTCACAGTGGGGACCAACACTCTTCTCCTCTAGCGGACCCTTTCCTTGGCCTGAGCGACCCACTTCAGTGATTGGAGAACGACGAGCGACTTTGGCCGGCGCAGGATCTCGGCACCCCGCAGGCTGACCAGAAAGTCCTCCGCTCCGTGGAAGGCGCGCATGCGTACGGCGCCGGTGCCGACGCCGGCGAGCACGTGCGCATCGGAGCCGGCGCCCATCGTCAGGTCGTATTTGCGGGCGAAGCGGAGGGCCTCGTCGTTGAACGACTCGCGCAGCAGGCGGGCGTTGTAGACCTCGAGCACGTCGATGTCGGCGAGGTGGCGGTGCAGTGTGCGGGGATCCGGGATTGCATGCATGCGGTCGAAGGGGTGGGGGAGGTAGACCAGGCCGTCCTGCGCGCGGATCGCCGCGATCGTGTCGGCGAAGGAGAGCCCGCGTGGGATCTCGCTCTTCAGGAACAGGCCGATCACCTCGCCCTGTCCGTCGGTCTTCACCTCCTCGCCGGGGATCACCACGAGACGCCGTCTGCGCGCGAGCTCGACCGCCTCGAGTGCGCCGCCGAAGCGGTTGTGGTCGGTGATCGCGATCGCGCCCAGCCCGGCGGCCTCGGCGTGGTCGAGCAGGGCGGCCACGGGGATCGAGCAGTCGTGCGACCAGGAGGTGTGCATGTGCAGGTCGCAGACGATCCAAGGCCTGCCGGCGAGCGGATCGCCGTCGCGCCGAGCCTTTCGCCGCCGGCCGACGAGGCCGCGGTAGAGCGAGTCGAGCTCCGCGGAGACGGCGGCGAAGCTCTGGCCTTCCGCGCGGTTTCGCCCCTCAGCCCCGAGCTTCGTGCGCAGCTCGTCGTTCTCGGCGAGCCGGGCGACGGCGGCTCCCGCGAGCTCCGGCTGCTCGGCCATTCCGCGAGGGAGCAGCGATCGCCGCCCCGGCCGCCTCGGCCTCGAGCGCAAGCCGGGCGCTGCCTTCGATCGCGGGCACGAAGATCGACGCTTCGCGAAGCACGGCCGCCCGCGCCTCGGCAGCGCGGCCGAGCCGGGTGCGCACGCGGCCGACCAGTCTCCGGGGAATGTAGGGCCGGCCCGAGAGCGGCCGGGCGCGGAGCACGACGAGCTCCCAGCCGGGCAGCTCATCAAGGATGCGGATCACGCTGCGCGCCACCGGCCGCTCGAGCCCTCGCCACTCGAGCACGATCAGCTTTCGCTTCCGGCTCGGCCGGAAGCGCTCGATGTCGACGCCCGGCGAGATGATGCGGTAGTCGCCGGGGAAGCGCTCGGCGGCCGCGGCGGCGGTCTCCCGCGACGCGGCGACCAGCGCGTCGATGCGTCCGAGCAGGCGCTCGCGCTGCGCCTTTCCCGGCGGGTAACCGAGTCGCTCCGGCGAGAAAAAGGCGGCGACCGCGATCGTTCGTGCGTAGCGGAGCGCCAGATAGGAAAGGCTCGGCAGCCCCGGTTCGAAGGCATGGACGATGTCGTAGCGACCGCGGGCGAGGGCGATCGTCAGGCTGGCTCGCCAGCCGACCGGGACACCCATGCTGCTCCGCCGTGAGATCGGCACCGCCGGCCCGATCGCGATCACCTCTGCGTCTGCTGTTCCGAGCAGGGAGCGGCGCCCTTCGCGCAGGTCGGCCGCCCGGCTCGACGGCGCGAGCACGGTGACGGAGTGGCCGAGCTTGCGCAACTCGCCGGCGATGCCGGCGACGTGATCGTTCACCTCGTGCGGCACCGACCATGCAAACGGCGTGACGAGGCAAACCCTCATTGGTTGGAGATTAGAGGGACAGACCCCGACGAGGTCTGTCCCTCCGGGCGTCTTAGGCCGTCGCGGCCGTCTTCGTCTTCGGCCGGGCGTGCTGGGTGATGAAGCGCTCGGTGTTCTCACGCGCCTCGTCGTCGCGGATCTGCTTCGGCGGCGACTTCATCAGGTACGAGCTCGGCGCCTCGAGCGCGCCCGCGACTCCGTTGTTCAGCGCCAGCTTGGCGAGGCGGACCGCGTCGATCACGATACCGGCCGAGTTCGGCGAGTCCCAGACCTCGAGCTTCAGCTCCAGGTTCAGCGGCACGTCGCCGAAGGCCTTGCCCTCCATGCGGATGTAGGCCCACTTCCGATCGGTCAGCCACGGCACGTAGTCGGACGGGCCGACGTGGACGTTCCCTGCGCCGAGGTCGTAGTCGAGCATCGACGTGACCGCGTTCGTCTTCGAGATCTTCTTCGACTCGAGGCGGTCGCGCTCGAGCATGTTCAGGAAGTCGGAGTTGCCGCCGACGTTCAGCTGCATCGTCCGGTCCAGGTGGACGCCCCGATCGCGGAAGAGCGTCGTCAGCACGCGGTGGGAGATAGTCGCGCCGACCTGCGATTTGATGTCGTCGCCGATGATCGGCACGCCTGCCTCCTCGAAGCGGCGCTGCCAGTACGGCTCGCGGGCGATGAACACGGGCATGCAGTTGACCATCGCGCAACCGGCGGTGAGCACCTGCTCCGTGTACCACTTGGTCGCCTCCTCGGAGCCGACCGGGAGGTAGTTGACGACGACGTCGGTCTTGGTCTCCTTGAGGATCCCGACCACGTCGGCGGTCTCGCCCGGCGCCTTCTCGACGATCTCGGAAAGGTACTTCCCGATCCCGTCGTGCGTCATCCCGCGCGAGACCTTGATGCCGGTCTTCGGTACGTCGGCGAACTTGATCGTGTCGTTCGGGTGCGCCCACATCGCCTCGGAGAGGTCGACGCCGACCTTGCCCTTGACGACGTCGAAGGCAGCGGTGAACTCGATGTCGCGGATGTGGTACCCGCCGAGGTCAACGTGCATCAGGCCGGGGACGAAATCGTCCGGGTCGGCATCCTTGTAGTACTGGATGCCCTGGAGCAGGGAGTTGGCGCAGTTGCCGACGCCGACGAGCGCGACACGAACCTTGTCGCTCGTGGCCGCCCTGCCGTTCGACTTGCCGTTGGTAGAGGCCATTGGTTCCTTTCCTTTCAGGCCGAGCCGCTCGGAGAGCGTCCCGACGATCAACTCGTTCACGTTTTGCCTGCGCTCGGCTGCGCGCCTGACGAGGCGCTCCTTCAGCTCGGGCGGCATCCGCAGGAGAACGGATCCGCCCTCCCGGGGCGGGACGCCGGTCCGGCCGCTCGGCTCGAACGGCACGGCGACGCTGGCTGCGAGGTGGCCGACGGCCACGTCGTTGAAGCTGCGGCCGCTCTCCCTCACGTCGTCGGCAAGCCGGCGCTTGAGCCCGGCGGGCATGCGGACGAAGACATTCTTGCGGCGAGGTGCTAGCACAGGAGTGCTATCAGTCTATACGGAGTCACGGATTCGCGACAGTGTCAGACACTGTCAAGATGCGGCGCGGTCGTCCTTACCTTCTCAGACCGGGCTCAACTCGGGCTCGAGGCGCGCAACTGGCTTACGGACATGCCAGATGCGCTGCCCGACCGTCAGCCACGCGGTTGCGGCCAGGACGTAGATCGCCCACTGGAGCCCGCCCCACGGCGCGAAGACCAGGCCGCCCGTGATCACGACCACGCGCTCCGCCCGGCTGCCGATGCCGACGTCTCCCTTCAGCCCGAGCGCCTCCGCCTTCGAGCGCGTGTACGAGACGAGGAACGAGCCGGCCAGCGCTGCGAACGTGAACAGCATCGCCGTCTCGTTGCCGTCGCGAATGAGCGCGAGGGCGATCGCGCCGAGCATGAACGCCTCGCCGATCCGGTCGGTCGTCGAGTCGAGGAAGGCGCCGAACGGGGTGGACTTGCCGCCGGCCCGCGCCAGGGCGCCGTCGAGGATGTCGAGCACGGAGCCGATCGCGAACACGATCGCCCCGGCCCAGAAGTACAGCCATTCGTTGCGGTACTCGAAGTAGACGAGGGCCGAGGCGGCCGCGCAGAGCGTGACGCCGGCGGTCGTCAGCATCGACGGAGTCACGCGCGTGCGCGCCAGGCTCGCAATCGAGCGGGAGGCGAGCCTTCGGGCCCCGTCGGTGTAGGTCGACTTGACGTCGGCCGCGAGCGACTTCACGCCGCTCACGCTAGACGATCGATCGCAAGATCGTCGATCGATCGTCTAGGCCGTCGCGTGTCGCAGGAGACGGACGATCGGCCTGCGGTAGACGACGGCGGCGGCGAGGAGAGCAACGACGATGCCGGCCAGGATGTCGAGCCAGAAGTGGTTGCCGGTGGCCATCACGGCGAACCAGACCCACGCCGGCCAGAGCAGCCAGATCGTCTTCGCCCACCAGTGGCGACATGACGACCGCCATGCGTGATCGCCGACGATCAGCGCGTCGGCGGCATGGAGGCTCGGCATCGCCGCGTACGGGTTCGACGCGAGCTCGACCAGCCCGCTGCCGTGGTTGAGCCCGCCGAACTGCGCGAGCGTGTCCTCGAACCCGAACGTCGGGAACATTCGCGGCGGCGCGGTCGGCACGACGACGTAGCCGATCAGCCCGATCAGGTTCGCCAGGAGAATCCAGTTGCGGAAGCGGGTGAACGCCTCGTTTCGCCGCACGTAGACGAAGAGCAGCGTGAGTCCGACGACCGTGAACTCCGAATTCCAGTACGTCCACGAGACGAGGAAGGTGAGGAAGTGCGAGCCCGCGACGAGGTTCGTCAGCGTCAACTCGAAGAGGTCGCCGACTCGCTCCTCGATGTTGATCACGCCGAGTCCGTTCTCGAACGCGCGCGTCGGATTGCGGTCGGCCACGCCGCGGGCGATCTGGTACAGGCCCAGGAAGCCGAACCAGATCGCAAGCTGGCGCCCGAGGTCGAGCCATCCCCTCGGTAGGTGTCTGCGGCCTGCTGCGACGAGTGCGGTCATGCGGAGAATCCCCAGGCGGGCATGCGAATACTAACGCGCGGTCAGGCGGTTTTCATCCGGCTCTGAGGCCGCCTTTCGATGGCCGTCGCGAAGCGGCGGCCGAGGCCTTTGGAAGGAGAGGGCCCCGCGGGGGAACCACGGGTTCCCCCGCGCTAACCGCCGATGTAGCTCATCTCGACCTTGGGCAGGTCGACCGTGTTCTCCGAGCGAACCTCCGAGTAGCGGTCTGTACGGGCGCCCCAGATCCGGCCGAGCTCGCGGCGTAGCTCTTCGTCGGACGCTCCGCCGCGGATCAGCGCGCGCAGGTCGTGCCCGCGCAGGCCGAACAGGCACGTGTACAGCCTTCCCTCGGCGGACAGGCGCGCGCGTGTGCAGCCGCCGCAGAATGGCTGGGTGACAGAGGCGATCACGCCGATCTCGCCGCCGCCGTCGACGTAGCGCCAGCGCTTTGCGACCTCGCCCGGATAGTTCGGGTCGGCCGGCTCGAGCGGCAGCTCCGCGTCGATTGCCGCGACGATCTCTGCGGCCGGCACGACATCGTCGAGCCGCCAGCCGTTCGTGTGGCCGACGTCCATGTACTCGATGAAGCGGAGAATGTGGCCCCGTTCGCGGAAGAGGCGCGCCATCGGCAGCACACTGTCCTCGTTCAGTCCGCGCTTGACGACCATGTTCACCTTCACCGGCAGGCCCGCGGCGTCAGCGGCATCGATTCCGTCGAGCACCTTCTGGACGGGGAAGTCGACGTCGTTCATCCGGGCGAAGACCTCGTCGTCGAGCGAGTCGAGGCTGACTGTCACACGGCCGAGGCCGGCGTCCTTCAGCGCGCGCGCCTTCTGCGGCAGCAGGGCACCGTTCGTCGTCAGGGTCAGGTCGAGTCGCGGAATTGCCGCGAGTTGACCGACGAGGATCTCGAGATCGCGCCGTACGAGTGGCTCGCCTCCGGTGATCCGGATCTTCTCGACACCGAGCTCGGAGAAGAGGCGTGCGAGCCGGCCGATCTCCTCGAAGGTGAGGAGCTCCCGGCGCTCGAGGAAGCGGTAACTGTGCCCGAAGACCTCCTTGGGCATGCAGTAGACACAGCGGAAGTTGCAGCGGTCGGTGACCGAGATGCGCAGGTCACGTAGCGCGCGGCCGAGCGTATCTGTGAGACTCACGCTGCTCAATGTAACTGACGGGTTTTTCGGCGACCGGCGGGGGCGGCGACCTCCGTCTGAAGGGAGGGAATCGCGATGGCGAAGGGCGCGAACGAGGCGCAGCTGAAGGGCGAGGGCAGGCTGACGAACCAGCTGCTGCGCCAGAAGCTTCGGCGCGGGAAGGGCCCGCTGGTGAACATCGGCGCCGGGCTGTCTACTGCCTCGAGGGATCCGGAGGAGATCAAGCGGGGCGTGCGCTAGTCCGAGGCCGCTCGGCGGGTGCCCTGCGGCACCGGGTTCCCGTCTATCGACTCGTCGCCCGGCCCTGATCGGGGCCGACTTCCAGACGCCGGCCGATCGCGGCCGCGAGGCGGGTCGCTGCGTCCGCGTCACCGTGGGCCAGATAGAGGGAGGGCTCGCTGACCTCGAGCTCCAGGACGGCCCCGCCCATCAGGTCGACGCGGGCGTAGAGAAGCTTGCCCGGCGCGCAGCCGACAGCTGCGTCGGCGACCTCGCGTTCGGCTGTGGTGGCCTCCCCTGGTGCGAGCTGCTCGTCGAGGTAGAAGACTGCGCGCTCGCCCGCCGACGGCAACGGGACCCGACGGCGGACGGCGTGCGAGTACCTCCCGTCCAGGTAGACGAGCGCTTTCTCGAGCTGGTCCGCGAGGTAGGGCTGCACCATCACCGTGCGTCCCTCGGCGTGGATTCGCGCGGCGAGCGCCTCGGCGGCCTCCGTCTCGCCGGGCTCGAACCTGGCCGAGCTCCGGCCTCCCGCCGAGATCGCCGGCTTGATCACGAACGGCCGCTCGGGCAGTGGGAGCGGCCGGCCGGGCTCGACGAACTCGGTCGGGACGATCGGCACGCCGGCGGCGGCGAGGTCGGTCAGGTAGCGCTGCTTGTCGGTATTCCACTCCAGCACCGCGATGGGGTTGAGGACGCGCGGCAGCGAGGCGGCCCAGGCGAGGAATGCGTCGCGCCGCTCGGCGTAGTCCCAGCACGAGCGCACCACGATCAGATCGAACGCGGCCCAGTTCACGTCCGCGTCCCACACCGCAGGCTCCGCGACGATGCCGAGCGATGCCATCGCGTCGATCAGGGTGGGGAAGTCATCGTCCCCCGCCGGAAGCTCGGCGCACGTTGCGAGCGCGACTCTCAGATCAGCCAGTCGCCGTCCTGCTGGACGACCTCGCCGTCGAGCTCGATCCGGCCGTCGATGCGGAGGTCTTTGACGAGATCCCAGTGCAGCGCGCTGATGTTCGTCCCGCCCACTTTCGGGTAACTGGCCCCGACTGCGACGTGGATCGTGCCGGCCATCTTCTCGTCGTACAGGATGTTCCGCATCGGCTTGGTGATCCCGGTGTTGCAGCCGATCCCGAGCTCGCCGATGAACCGCGCGCCATCGTCCATGTCCAGCGCGGCGAGCAGAGCGCTCTCGCCCTGCTCGGCCGTTGCTTCTTCGACCCGGCCCTTGCGGAACGTCAGCCGGATGCCCTCTACCGGCGAAGCGCCGAGCTCGGTGGGGACGTCGAAGTAGATCGTCCCTTCAGCCGAGTCCTCGAGCGGAGAGAAGAAGAACTCACCGCCGGGCATGTTGGCGTGGCCGTCGTCGACCTCGCCCTTGCGACCCCTGAGGGACAGCCTTAGATCCGTGTCCGTGCCGACGATGTGCACCTCGTCGGCCGCGTCGAAGCGCTCGAGCAGCTTGTGCATCGTCTTTGACTCCTCGTCCCAGTCGCGCAGCACGGCGCTGTAGAAGAAGTCCTCGAACGCGGCGAGCGACATCCCCGCCTCCTGGGCATACGCGTTCGTGGGGAACTGGCAGCCGACCCAGGGGATCTCGTCCGCCATCGTCCGTCTGACGAACGGTGCGGCTGCCTTGGTGGTCAGCGCGCGCCGCTCCGCCGTCAGCTCCGCCGCGCCACGGGTGTTGTCGGGAGCGCCGATGGTGATCCGGGCGTCCATGTGGTCGGCGGCGAACAGGTCGATCGGCGCCATCTCGCTGATGAGCTCGATAGGAGCTTCGGCTGCCCAGACGTCGTCGGACGGGAACAGCGTCCAGTTCATCCGCAGCAGCGGGTAGGCGCCCTTCCGCGCGATCTGCCGCATCACCTCCTCGATCAGCGGCCGTGCCTCCGGCGTCGAGCGGATCAGCACCTGCCAGCCGGGCTGCACGCCGAGCGAGCGCTCGACCAGTAGGCGCGCGTACTCGCCGACGCGTGGGTCTAGAGCTGCCACGCGCCGTTCTCCTGGACGACCCTGCCGTCGAGCTCGATCCGCCCGCCGTCGCGCAGGTTCTTGACCATGTCCCAGTGCACCGCGCTGCGGTTCAGGCCGCCGATCTGAGGGAAGCCCGTCCCGATCGCAAGGTGGATCGTCCCTTCGATCTTCTCGTCGAAGAGCGTGTTCTTCATATGCCGCTGGATGCCCGGGTTGCACCCGATCCCGAACTCGCCCAGCCGGCGTGCGCCCTCGTCGGTGTCGAGCGTGCCGAGCAGGAACTCCTCGTCGCTCGTCGCCGAGGCGTCGACGATGCGACCGCCCTCGAAGCGGAAGCGCACACCCGTGACCTCGTGGCCGAGGTAGCAGGCCGGATACTCCGAGTAGCTGATCGTGCCTTCGGCCGAGTCCTCGACAGGCGAATAGAAGATCTCTCCGCCCGGCATGTTCGCTCCAAGGGCGTCCACCTTTCCCTCGCGCCCCTCCAGGCTGAAGGTCAGGTCGGTGTCGGCGCCGACGATGCGCACCTGGGACGCTCGGTCGAAGTGCTCGGCGATCCCCGTCATCTTGCGCCCGAGAGCCTGCCAGTCGACGAGCACGGCGCCGTACAGGAAGTGCTCGAACGCCGGCAGCGACATCCCCGCATCCTGGGCGACGGCCGCGGTCGGGTAGTAGCAGCCGACCCAGGGCTTGTCGTCGCGCAGGTACGGCTCGTGGTGGCGGCGCATCGCCTGCTGGCGAGGGCCGAGCCGTTCGCTCGGCACGTCCGAGCCGTCGCGGGTGTTCTCCGGCGCGACCATCGCCATGTACGAGTTCGCACTCGCGACCTCGTTGGCCTCGATCGGGGGGAGGTCGCCGAGGAGCTCGAGCGGCGCCTCGCGCAGGAAGACGCCGCCGACCGAGTCGAAGCTCAGCCGGACGAGCGCGCGCGCCCCGCGACGGGCGAGCTCGCGGGAGACCTCCTCGACCAGCGGCCGCCCCAGCGGCTGCGAGCGAACGAGCACCTGCCAGCCCGGCTCGGGCTGGATGCAGTCGACGAGCACTCGCGCGTATGCCTCCACCCTCGGATCCATCAGGCCGATGATCGCAGGTCAAAGTTGACAATCACAGGCTTAGATTATATTCTGTCGAAAACCGCAGAATTGGAGGAATGACACGCATGGCAAAGGTACTCGGTATCGACCTCGGCACGACGAACTCGTGCATGGCCGTGATCGAAGGCGGCGAGCCGACGGTCGTCCCGAACGCTGAAGGCGGGCGGACGACCCCGTCCGTGGTCGCGTTCACGAAGGACGGCCAGCGGCTGGTCGGCGCGCCCGCGAAGCGCCAGCAGGTGACCAACCCGCAGAACACGATCTCCTCGATCAAGCGCTTCATGGGACGCAAGTTCGACGAGGTCACGGAAGAGATGAAGATCGTCCCGTACGAGGTCGTTCAGGGCCCGAACGAGGACGTGCGCGTGCAGGCGGCCGGGAAGGACTACGCGCCGCCGGAGATCAGCGCGATGATTCTCCAGAAGCTGAAGACGGACGCCGAGGCCTACCTCGGCGAGTCGGTCACCGACGCGGTGATCACCGTCCCCGCCTATTTCAACAACGCGCAGCGGGAGGCGACGAAGGACGCGGGGAAGATCGCCGGCCTGAACGTGTTGCGCATCATCAACGAGCCGACGGCGGCTTCGCTCGCCTACGGGCTCGACAAGGAGCACGACCAGACGATCCTCGTCTTCGACCTGGGCGGCGGCACCTTCGACGTGTCCGTGCTCGATCTCGGCGACGGCGTCTTCGAGGTCAAGTCCACCTCGGGCGACAACCACCTCGGCGGCGACAACTTCGACAAGGCGATCGTCGACTGGATGGTGGCGGAGTTCAAGCGCGACCAGGGGATCGATCTCTCGCAGGACCGGATGGCGCTCCAGCGCCTGTACGAGGCGGCCGAGAAGGCGAAGATCGAGCTCTCCTCGACGATGACCACCCAGATCAACCTGCCGTTTGTCACTGCCACGCCCGAAGGCCCGAAGCACCTCGACCTCCAGCTGACGCGGGCCAAGCTGAACGAGCTGACAGCCGATCTGCTCGAGCGGACCGTCGCCCCGACGAAGCGCGTGCTCGAGGACGCTGGACTGGAGGCGGCGAAGATCGATCACGTCGTCCTCGTCGGGGGCATGACCCGGATGCCCGCCGTGCAGGAGAAGGTTACGTCGCTGCTGGGCAAGGAGCCGCACAAGGGCGTCAACCCGGACGAGGTGGTTGCGGTCGGCGCTGCGATCCAGGCAGGGGTGCTGCGCGGCGAGGTCAAGGACGTGCTCCTGCTCGACGTCACTCCGCTCTCGCTCGGGATCGAGACGAAGGGTGGGGTGTTCACGAAGCTGATCGACCGGAACACGACGATCCCGACGAAGAAGTCGGAGATCTTCTCGACGGCCGAGGACAACCAGCCCTCGGTCGAGGTGCACGTGCTCCAGGGCGAGTCGGAGATGGCGACCTACAACAAGACCCTGGGCAAGTTTCAGCTGGTCGGCATTCCGCCGGCGCCGCGGGGCATGCCGCAGGTCGAGGTTGCGTTCGACATCGACGCGAACGGGATCATCCACGTGTCCGCGAAGGACCTGGGCACGGGGAACGAGCAGCAGATCAAGATCGAGGGCGGCTCGGGCCTGAAGCAGGACGAGGTCGAGCAGATGATCAAGGACGCCGAGACGCATGCGGGCGAGGCGCACAAGCTGCGGGAGCTCGCCGACGCGAAGAACCACGCCGAGGCGTTGGCCTACGCGACGGAGAAGAGCCTCAAGGAGCACCGGGAGGCACTCGACGAGGCGGAAGGCTCGACGATCGAGGGGCGGATCATGGAGCTGAAGCAGGCTCTTGACGGCTCCGATGTCGAGGAGATCCGGGCGAAGACGGACGCGCTTCAGGAGGCTTCGCACAAGCTGGCCGAAGCGGTCTACGCGCAGGCGACGGCCGACCAGGCGTCGCAGTCGTCCGGCAACGGCGCTCCCTCCGACGACGAGGTGATCGAGGACGCCGAGGTCGTCGACGAGGAGGCACCGGCCTCGTGAGCGACGAGCAGCCGGAGAGCCCGGGGACAGACCTCGACGAGGGGTCTGTCCCTGCCGCCGAGTCGCTGGAGCAGCGGATCGAGGCGCTCGAGCAGGAGCGCGACGAGTACCTCGACAACCTGAAGCGGCTGGCTGCCGACTTCGACAACTACCGCAAGCGGGTCGCGCGCGACCACGAGTCGCTGATCGAACGCGCGCACGAGCGGCTGATCAAGGAGCTTTTGCCGGTCCTCGACGACCTCGAGCGCGCACTGGAGGCTGCCGCCGAGCACGAGGAGGCGAAGCTCGAGGAGGGCGTCCGTCTCGTACACCGGGCTCTCTCGGACGCTCTTGCCCGCGAGGGGCTGGCCGAAATCGAGACCGACGGTGCCTTCGACCCGCATGTGCACGAGGCGCTGCTCGCGCAGCCCTCCGAGGACGCCGAGCCGGGCTCGGTGCTCCAGGTGCTCCAGAAGGGCTACCGCCTGGGCGACCGCGTCGTGCGTCCAGCCCGCGTGGTGGTGGCCGAGTGACCCTCGCGCACCTGACCTGTGCCTTCTCCGCCGGGCGCAGCCCGGCTTCGAAGCCACCTGTCGCCGCTGCGTGCACGATGCTCTCCGCGCCCGTGCAGAGCAGTGTTCCCTCCGGCCTCGCACCCGCAGCGACGACCCAGGAGTACGAGGTATGAAGAACCCCTACGAGGTGCTCGGGGTGCCCAAGAATGCGCCCCAGGACGAGGTCAAGAAGGCCTACCGCAAGCTCGCGCGCCGGTACCACCCGGACAAGAATCCCGAGGACGCCGAGGCCGAGGCGCGCTTCAAGGAAGTGCAGGGCGCCTATGACGTGATCGGCGACCCGGAGAAGCGAAAGCAGTACGACACGTTCGGCTCGGCGAACGGGCGCGGCGGCCAGGGCGGCGGATTCGCTTGGAACCCGAGCGAGGGCTTCGACTTCGGGGACCTTGGCAATCTGGGCGACCTCTTCGGCGGGCTATTCGGCGGCGGTGGGCGCGGGGGAGCCGAGCCGCGCGGTCAGCGCGGGAACGACGTCGAGGTGCAGGTCAGCCTCTCGTTCGACGACGCCCTGAACGGCGTCGAGACGAAGATCCCGGTCGCGCTCGAGCTCGCCTGCCACGTGTGCCACGGGTCGGGCGCGAAGCCCGGCACCACGCCGAAGGTCTGCCCTCAGTGTGGTGGCCGCGGTGTCGTCGCCGAGAGCCAGGGCTTCTTCGCGCTTTCCCAGCCGTGCCCACGCTGCCGCGGCAACGGCACCGTGATCGAGGAGCCCTGCCCGAACTGCAAGGGCTCCGGCCGCGAGCGGCGGACGAAGCGCTACACGGTCAAGATCCCGGCCGGCGTGAAGAACGGCAGCCGCATTCGCTTGAAGGGCAAGGGCGAGGCCGGCTGGGGCGGCGGCCCGGCGGGCGATCTGTACGTCGTCACCAAGGTCGAGCCGTCGAAGACGTTCCACCGGCGCGGCGACGATCTCGTCGTCGAGGTTCCGGTCTCGTTCGCGGACGCCGCGCTCGGGACCACCGCCTCGGTTCCGACCCCCGACGGGCCGGTCTCGGTGAAGGTTCCGTCCGGATCCGAGGACGGCAAGCTGTTGCGGGTGCGCGGTAAGGGCGCGCCGCACCTGAAGGGCTCGGGCCGCGGCGACGTGCTCGCGAAGCTGCGCATCGAGGTGCCGAAGAAGCTCTCGAAGCGCGAGCGCGAGCTGCTCGAGGAGCTGAAGCAGGTGTCGAAGTGAGCGTCTCCGACCACGAGCACCCGCGTTACATGATCTCGGTCGCCGCCGAGCTCGTCGGCATGCACCCGCAGACGCTGCGCATCTACGAGTCGAAGGGGCTCGTCCGGCCCGGACGGACGCCGGGCGGCACGCGGCTCTACTCCGAGCACGATCTGGCGCGGTTGAAGCTGATCCAGAGGCTGACGACGGAGCTCGGGCTCAATCTGGCCGGCGTCGCCCGCGTGCTCGCCCTCGAAGACGAGCTCGGCAAGCTGAGGACACGGATCGACCGGCTCGAGTGCGCGATGCGCGACGAGATCGAGCGCGTCCACCGGCAGTACCGGCGCGACCTCGTC
>CAVXTD010000035.1:0-62239 GCA_963764565.1 uncultured Actinomycetes bacterium | reverse complement strand
ATCCGGCGAGATCACGCTGGCGCATGCGAGAGGCGCCGCTCTCGAATCGCCACGAGGCCTCGTCGCGGTCGGGGCGCCAAATTGGGCGGGAGCTGATAACCTGCAACCGAATGGTTGTAAGTATCTCTGATCAAGAGCAAACCGATCGGCTCTTCCAGGCGCTATCCGACGCCACGCGACGCGACATCGTCGCGATCGTGCTGCACGACGAGCAGAGCGTGTCCGACCTCGCACGCCGGTACCCGATGAGCTTCGCCGCGGTGCAAAAGCACGTGGCCGTGCTGGAGCGTGCCGAGCTCGTGATCAAGCGGCGCCACCGCCGCGAGCGGCTCGTGCGCGGCAACCTCGACACCGTCCGGCAGGCGCATCGCCTGCTCGACCAGCTGGAGGTCGTCTGGCGCGAGCGGATCGACCGCTTCGCCGGCGTCCTCGCCGACCCGAAGGAAGGAGCACGGAAATGAGCGTCACCAGCGTTCACAAGAACCCCGAGGCGCTGACCATGACCGTCACCGCCACGTTCGATGCCCCGGTCGATCAGGTCTGGCAGGTCTGGGCCGACCCGCGCAAGCTCGAGCGCTGGTGGGGCCCTCCGACCTATCCGGCTACCGTCGTCGAGCACGACTTCGCGCCGGGAGGGAGCGTTACCTACTTCATGACCGGCCCGGAGGGCGACCGGCACCACGGGTGGTGGCGCGTGCTCGTGATCGACCCGCCGCACCGACTGGAGTTCGAGGACGGCTTCGCCGCCGAGGACGGCACGCCGAACCCGGACATGCCGGGCACGACCGCACGGGTCTCCCTCTCGGAGCGCGACGGCGGCGGCACGACGATGGTGATCGAGTCGACCTTCCCGACTCTCGAGGCCATGGAGCAGCTGGTTGCGATGGGGATGGAAGAGGGGATCACGCTCGCGATCGGTCAGATCGACGGCCTGCTGAGCTAGGCACACGTGCACAGCAGCCCAGCACGACACGTCATGTGACATTCCCGAACTGTCGCTGGCGCAGTCGACTCTGGCTGCGCCGGAGTTCCGGGAAGGTGCGGTCACTGGGGGCGCGCCCCGAGCGGGCGGTTTCCCGTGCCGCTGGTCAGGGCCGCGACCACATGAGCGTGCTGCCGACGGGCCGATAGCCGAGCTTCTCGTTGATCCTGAGCATCGGTCCGTTCGTCTCATCGTTTTCTGTGGTGACGAGTTCGACTCCGCGTCCGGCAGCGTTCATCAGGGTGGCGCGCTTCGCCAGCAAGGCGAGGCCGCGGCCGCGATAGTCACGCAGTGTCCCGGTCATGTCCGTAACTGCCCGGCCGCCCGGGGCGATGCGGAGGTGACAGAAGGCGACCGGCCGGTCGTCGATCACGGCCGCAACGCTCGCGTCGAGGTCCGTGTCCGGATGACGCCAGTAGTCCTCGAGCCATTGCTCGAACGAGACGTCGTCCATCGCAACCTCACCGGGGACGTCCAGCATCGCCTCGGCGTCGAGCGCGTGCACCTTTCGTGGGTCGAGCTCGGCGAGCGGGCGCAGATCGACGCCGGGCGGGGCGCTCGGGGGCTCGATCGTGCGCGGGTCGACGCCGGAGATCCGAGTCGTGTTGGTGTGCCGAAAACCATGTGCGGTGGCGAAGCTCCGCGACGCCTCCTCGGGAGTGGTAAACGACAGCGCCGTCGCGACGCCGAGCCCGGCCAGGTGGGCTTCGCATCGCTCGAGGAGGGCAGTCCCAAGGCCGGACTTGCGGGACTCCTGCGCGACACTGACCTGCAGGAATCCCGGGCGCTCGGAGCTCTGGTACTCGATTGCTGCCGTCGCCCAGCCGACGAGCTTGCCGTCGTCCTCGGCGGCCCAATAGCGGCGGTGCGCGTTCGGCGGCTCCTCGGCGGCCGCGTGTCGGAGCCCCCGCTCGGATCCGACGCGATGCGGCCAGACCCGGTTCAGGAGCTCGGTCGCCGACCCGAAATCCTCGCTCCTGCCCTCCCGCACCATGACGTGGAGCATAGGCGGCCCTCGAAGCCTCGGCTCACGCAGGAGCTGGCAGGCGACGGTCGAGCTCTTCGGGCGACATTCCCGAACTCGCGCACCCAAGCGCGGCACCGTCTGGCCCCGCCGGCACGATCGGATGGCGCCGATGGTCATCTACCATGTTGCCATCCTCGTCCCTGACGCTGTGATCCTCCCCACCGAGCGGATGCCGACGGAGACGGGAATAGCCGCCAGCTACCGTTATTGAGCGGAGAATCGCAGGTCCACCTTCACCGCCTGTCAGACCCGGGACCGGTAGCGCATCCCGCGCCGCTCGATCCGACCGTCGACTCCCCCGACCGCATCGACGACCTCCTCGACTGGCTACGCCACGCTGGCCTCCAACCCACCGTGCGGTGGGCCGACGGCGACCTCGCGGTCATCGCCGCTGATCCAGGAGCCTGAGGGAGCAAGACATGCTCCACCGCCTCGGGGGCCATTCCAGCATCACTCCGCCAGGCGAGGCTCACGCAGCGATGTGTCTCCGACACATGCCGCTCACGCGCGGCGGAGCCCTCGTCGCGCAGGCCGGGGCGCGCGCCTGGCACGAGCGCTGCCGTCATCCTCGGCGGCATGTCGACCGCGACGGCCACTGAAGACGGGATGATCCTGTGTCTGTGAGCCGGAAGCAGAGCGACTCGAGAAGTCTTGGGCTCGCCGCACTGGTCTCGATCGGCATCGGCGGGATGGTCGGCGGCGGCATCTTCTCGGTGCTCGGCCTGACGGTGCAGATCGCCGGGGCCGGGGCGTATCTCTCGTTTCTCGTCGGCGGGGTCGTCACGGCCCTGACCGGCTGGTCCTACTCGCGTCTGTCGGGCGTCGTGCGCAGCCGCGGCGGCACCGCTGCGTTTCTCGACCGTGCCTTCGGCAGGCGAATTGCCGGGCCGCTGAACCTTCTGCTCTGGCTGAGCTACTTCGTCATGCTCGGCCTCTACGCCGTCACCTTCGGCGCCTACCTGGCCGCTCTGCTCGGTCTCGACCCGAACGGCATCTGGCGGCGGATCCTCGGCAGTGCCGTGATCGTCTGCTTCGCGGCATTCAACCTGTTTGGCGCACGCGTGATCGGCCGCGCCGAGGCGGCGCTCGTCTACTTCAAGCTCGCCGTGCTGCTCCTCTTCGTCGTCGGCGGCTTGTTCCTGGTCGACACGGCTCGGATCGCTCCCTCCGCGTTCCCGTCGCTCGGGGTGATCGTCTACGCGGGCACGCTGATCTTCCTCGGCTACGAGGGCTTCGAGCTGATCGCCAACGCGGCCGAGGACGCGCGCGATCCGGAGCGGACGCTTCCACGCGCCTACTTGATCGCGATCGGCAGCGTGATCGTCCTCTACGTGCTGGTCGCGCTGGTCGCCGTCGGCAACCTCGCGCCGGCCACGATCGCGAGCGAGCGCGACTACGTGCTTGCCGCGGCCGCTCGGCCGTTCCTCGGGGCGGCCGGCTTCAAGCTGATCGCCGTCGCCGCGGTCATCTCGACCGCCAGCGCGATCAACGCCACCCTCTACGGCTCTGCCAAGTTCACCTACCTGATGGCCCGCCACGGCGAGCTGCCCGAGCGGCTCGGCAAGCCGATCTGGAACCGTCCGATCGGCGGTCTGCTCGCAACGACGCTCGGCACGCTCCTGGTCGTCAACGCGGTGAACATCAAGGGGATCAGCCTGATGGGCTCGGCAGGCTTCCTGATCGTGTTCGCCGCTGTCAACCTCGCAGCCGCCCGCCTCGGCGGAGACACACGCGTCAGGATCGCCCTCTCCCTCGCAGGAGCGGTCGCCTGCGCCGGCTCGCTCGCTGCCCTCACCGCCTACGCCGCCACCCACATACCCGCCCAGCTCGGCGTGCTCGGCGGGCTGCTCGCAGCGGCCGCCGTCGGGGAAGAGATCATCCGGCGCCGTCGTCGAGCACGGTAGGCCGATATGACCCCGGCCGTGTCGAGGTCAGCCTGTCACGACGAGCAGAGCCACGCGCCGAGGGCCCATTTCGGCGGCCTGCGTGTTCAAACTCCTGCGCTCAGAGCTCGTCCGTGTTCAACCGCGGCATCCCCCCGGGTGTTGCCTCGGCCGCCTCGTCCTCGATTGTCTCGAGGGCATCCTCGCCCGAAGACCGGTCCTCGACCGGCGGCTCGCGGCGGCCTTCCAACTCCTCGCCCTTTCGCTTCCATAACCTTGCGCGTAAGCCTCTGAGCACAACCGCACCCCCTCTTACATACTTCTCTCATGTATTTTCGCACGCCGGGCGAGCGGTGCTCGGCCGCACCTGGGAATCGACAACGGTCGTCTGCTCGGCGGGATCCTTGCAAGCGCCGGACCGGCGCGCCAACGAGCTCGTCCCCCAAACGCCATGTGCGGTGGCTCACGGAAGCGCTTCAGGTGCCGGCCCAAAATCTCCGACGAGGTCGTAGAGCAGGTCCGGCCACGAGGATGCAAGCTCTCATCGAGCCGCTCGTGGAATGCCTGCTCTATCCGCGGGAAGAGGTCGTAGGACTGCTCGAGCCCACTGCGCATCTCTCCGCCTGGGTGGTTTCGAGTCATGCACGTCGGGGTGGAGTAGGCTACGCGTCACCCGACCACGGAGGAAAGCATGAGCATCCTTGTCCGCTTCACTGGAGCACCCAACATGACGGCCGAGAAGTACGACGAGACGATGCCCGCCATCGAGGCATCGGGAGAGTTCCCGCCCGACGGGCTCGACTACCACGTCGCGTTCAGCTCCGGCGGCAGCTTCCGGGTCAGCGAGATCTGGGACTCGAAGGAGCAATTCGAGACGTTCGGTCAACGCCTGATGCCGATCCTCACCGGGGCGGGCGTCGAGCTCGCGGGCCCGCCGGAGATCGTCGAGATCCACAACATCATCAAGCGGTAGGCCGGCCGGCCACCTCTCAGTCGCCGGCGGACTCGTGCTCGTCGAGCCACGCCTTCGCGACCCGCTTGTGCGCACGCGTCAGCCACGCGTCGACTACCGCATCCTTGAGCTCGCTCCGATCGAGCCGCGCGAGATCCGGGATGCGGATCAGCACGGCGGAGTAGCCGTCGAAGTGCGAAGTCGTGAAGAAGATCTCGCGTGGGTCGGAGAGCACGAGTTCCTTCGCCTCCGGGCCGTCGACGCGGAACATCAGGACGTCGCCCAGCCGCTCGCCTGTGCTCGGGTCGACCGCGTCAGGGCGCCGGCCGCGGTGGAAACAGAAGACCTTGCCGTGAACGAGGTACGCCGGCCGGCCGTCCTCGGCAATCTCCCTGGTCGTCTCGGGCATCGCCATCGCGAGCTGATCGAGGTCGTCCATCGTCGCCATGGCTGAGCGAGGTCGGATCAGCGGCCGGCGGTCATGACGTTGCTGCCACCATCCGCCCGTTCAGCGGTTGCACGGGGCGGTTGACGCCGAAATACCGGCGCTTGAAGGCGAGGATTTGATCGCTCGAGAGCTCGATCGGCTCTTGCATCACGATCCAGCGAACGCCCTCGCTACACGGCGGCGTTGTCAGCGAACCGACGTACCTGTAGCTCGCAAGGCTCGAGGGGAGGATCTGGGCCGGGTTCAGCTGGATCTCCGCCTCGCTCCCCCTGGTCGGAAGCCGATCGAAGAGCGGAGCGAGCGCCGCACTCGTGCCGCGCTCGCGGATCAGGACTGCGATCACCGCCAGCCGCCCGTGCGCCGAGCGGTGCACGAGGTGGAGCTCCATCGGGAAGTGGCGGCCTGCGAGCGTGTGCTCGCTGGGCGAGTGAAAATGGAACTGGACGAGTTCGTAGCGGGTGCCTCCGAGCATGATCGAGCCGGCCGCGCCGCGCGACTCCGCCTCGATCGTGTGACCGTTGTCGGTCACGCGGAACTTCGCCGGCCGGTAGGAGAGCGCCAGCAGCGGAGCGGGAGCGTGCTGGGCGCCGGCGAGGTTCACCGGCGACTGGCTCCGGCCGGCGGCGCACGCAGCGTACGCGGGATCGAGTGTCGCCCAGTACGCCGGACCCTCGTCGCCCGAATAGCGCCACTCCGCACCCGTCGGCTGGGCCTCCGTGTTCATTCCGCCGCACGCGGCGAGAAGCAAAGGCAGAAGCAGCAGCCCGAGCGACGTTTTGCGGACAGGCACGCCAAGCTCAACGTACGCGTCCATGGGCGGGTGCGCAACCCGCGTCGCTAAGGTTCGGCCCCGTGCCGATCGACCCGGCCTGGCTCGCGGAGCTCTCCGAGTTTCTGCGCATACCGAGCGTCAGCGCCGACGCCGCGCACGTCGGCGACGTCCGGCGGGCAGGCGAGTGGGTTTGCGACTTCGTGCGGGCCGGGGGCGGCGAGTGCGAGCTGGTGGATCGCGGCGGCCGTCCGCTCGCCGTCGGGGAGATCCGTGCCTCGCGCGCCGCCGAGACTGCGGCGACCGTCCTCGTCTACGGCCACTTCGACGTCCAGCCGCCCGCGCCGCTCGACGAGTGGGAGAGCCCGCCGTTCGAGCCGACGATCCGCGACGAGTGGCTGTACGCCCGCGGCGTGGCCGACGACAAGGGCCAGCTCTACCTGCTGCTGAAGGCGGCCACACTGCTCGCCGCCGAGGAAGCGCTGCCGGTGAACGTGCGCATCGCCTGCGACGGCGAGGAGGAGGTCGGCGGCCACACGATCGTCGACTGGATCGGCGAAGACAAGCGCGCCGCGGACGCATGCGTGATCTTCGACGCCCACATGCCCCGTCGCGGCCAGCCGGCGTTCTACATCGCTACCCGAGGGCTTTGCTACTTCCATGTCAGCGTCCGCACCGGGGGGCGCGACCTGCACTCGGGCACCTTCGGCGGTGCCGCATTGAACGCGATGCACGCGCTGATGCAGACCCTGTCCGGCCTGGCACCGCGCAACGGTCGCCTGCCGGAGCCGCTCCGGAAGGGACTGGTCCCACCGACCGAGCAGGAGCTAGCCGACTGGGCCTCGCAAGAGCCGGGCGCCGAGGCGCTCGCGGGCCAGGCGGCTCGGCCTGCCGACCCGCGCGCCGCCGAGGAGTTCTACCTTCGCACCTGGGGAGAGCCGTCGGTGGACGTCCATGGGCTCGAGGGCGGATCGCCTCAGCTCCAGAAGACCGTGATCCCAGTCGTCGGCGAGGCGAACGTCTCGATCCGGCTCGCCCCCGGCCAGCACCCCGACGTGATCGGGCCCGAGGCCGAGCGGCTCATGCGCGAGGCCGCGCCCGAGGGTGCCGAGGTCGAGGTCGAGCTCTGGTCGTCGTCGCCGCCCGGTTTGATCCCGCCCGACTCCGCCGCGATCCGGCTCGGTCAGGACGCGTTCGAGCGGGCGCTCGGAGCGCGGCCGGTCTTACTGCGGTCCGGGGGATCGTTGCCGATCGTCCCCGCGCTCGTCGACCGCGGCGTGCCGGCGATCGTCACCGGCTTCGACCTCCCGGACGGCAACCTCCACTCGCCGAACGAGCGCCTTCTGGTCGAGCACGTCCCACTCGGTGTCGCCGCCGCCCGTGAGCTGCTCACCTCGCTCGCCGGGTTGAGGTGAACTACGAGGCGTGGACGTGCGTCGGATCGTCCACGAGCCAGTTGTGGCCGAAATGGCTCATCGCCGCGATGATCGGCAGCAGGCCAAGCCCCTTCCTGGTCAGCTCGTACTCGACCCTGGGCGGGGTCTCCGCATAGCTGTGCCGCTCCACCACGCCCTCGTGCTCGAGCCAGCGGAGCCGTTCCGAGAGTGTCCGCGGGCTGATCCCCCGGCAGGAGTGCTCGAGTTCCGAGAAGCGGCGCGGCCCCTCGGAGAGGTCGTGAACCAAAAGTGCCGTCCATTTCGCGCCGATGATCTCGGCACAGCACGCGACCGCGCAGGTCGCGTCGTGGATGGGATTCATCGTGCGCATCGCCACTCGATTGTAGACCCATGATCGACCTTCACTCCCACATCCTCCACGGCATCGACGACGGGGCGCGCTCGGTCGAGGACAGCATCGAGATCGCCAAGTCTGCCGTTCTCGACGGGATCACCGTGATTGCCGCCACGCCGCACGTGCGTGACGACTGGCCGACCGGTGCAGACGCTATGGAGTCTCGCGTCGCCGAGCTGCGCAGCGCGCTGGATGAAGCGGGCATCCCGCTCGACGTGCGGCCCGGCGGCGAGATCGCGGTCGACTGGCTCACCAGGCTCCCGATCGAGGAGTTGCGAAGGTTCGGGCTCGGCGGGAACCCGGAGTACCTCCTCGTCGAGACGCCGTACTACGGCTGGCCGTTCGGGCTCGCCGACAGCCTGTTTGCCCTACGCGCCCAGGGGATCACCCCTGTGCTGGCGCATCCGGAACGGAACGCCGAGGTGCAGGCGGCGCCCACGCGGCTCGTCGAGCTCGTCGAGGGGGGCGTGCTCGTCCAGGTGACGGCAGCGTCGGTCGACGGCAGGATCGGGAAGCGCGCTCACGACTGCGGGCTGGGGCTGATCCGCGCAGGGCTTGCGCATCTGCTCGCGAGCGACGCGCATCACGCATCGGTTCGCGCGGTCGGCATGGCGGCGGCCGCCCACGCGATCGGCAACAGGGCCCTGGCTTCGTGGCTCACCTGGGATGTGCCGGCGGCGATCGTCGGAGACACGTCGATCCCGCCGCGCCCCGAGGGCGGCAGCACGGGGAGCTGGCTCGGGAAGCTGTTCGGCGCCTAGATCCGTGCCTGACACCGCAGGTGAAGCGAACTCGAGGACGTCGAGATCGCCTTCGGGCCCTGCTGGGGCTCGCGGCGTACGTCTGCGGCCTTACTCGGGGCGCCACCTGCCTGGACGGCGCTGCTATCCTTTCGACACCACATTTCACCGGCTTGGCGAAATGGGCGCGCGGCGCCCATTTCTTGTGTAGGAGGCGTTTTGGCGCAGGTTCACGACAAGGAGCGGCAGCTGACTCGAGAGGTATCCCAGACCGTCACGCAGGGCCTTCCCGGCGTGGAGGTGCTCGCCGTCGAGCTCTCCGGCCCGGAACGGTTCACGGTCTTCATCGACCACCCGAAGGGTGTCGATCACGCGCTGTGCGCCCGGGTCACCGCTCTCCTGCGCGGCTACCTCGACCGCTACACCGTTGACGTCTCGTCCCCGGGGATCGAGCGCCCGCTCCGCACCCCCGCACACTTCCGCAACGTCGTCGGCCGCAAGGTCGCCCTGCGGACGGAGCGAGAGCTCGACGGCCGGAAGCGGTTTCGCGGCACCGTCATCGCGGCCAACAGCGCCCTATCGCTCGACGTCGCCGACGGCGAGCGCGTGACTATCCCGTTCGAGGCAATCGTCCGGGGCAACCTCGTCGACGAAGGACAGTGAGATGAGCAGAGAGATCATCGAAGCGGTCAGGACGATCGAGCGCGAGAAGGGAATCGAGGAGGACACCCTCATCCACGCGCTCGAGGACGCCCTGCTCGCGGCCTACAAGAAGACCCCAGGCAGCTCCCGGCACGCCACCGTCGAGCTCGACCCGACGAGCGGCGACTTCCGCGTCTTCTCGATCGAGCTCCCCAAGGACATCGAGGAGCGGTTGATCGAGGAGGCACGCGAGCGCACGATCACCGAGCTCGAGCAGCAAGAGCAGGAGTCGGGCGAGCACTCGCACGTCTTGGTCTCCGACGACGACCTCCAGATCGACTGGTCGGACGTCGATCCGGCGCTCGTACGCCGGGCAGACGTGACGCCCGAGAACTTCGGCCGGATCGCGGCGCAGACGGCCAAGCAGGTGATCCTCCAGCGGATCCGCGAGGCGGAGCGCGAGATGATGTACGACGAGTACATCGACCGTGTCAGCGAGGTCGTCACCGGCATCGTCCAGCAGGCCGGCGACCGAAACAACGTGCTCGTCGACCTCGGGAAGGTCGAGGCGCTGCTGCCTCGTTCGGAGCAGGTCGACGGTGAGCGCTACGAGCAGGGCAGCCGGATCAAAGCCGTGATCACCGAGGTGCGCTCGGGGACGAAGGGCCCCCAGGTGATCCTTTCCCGCCGCGACCCTGAGCTGATCCGGACGCTCTTCGAGCTCGAGGTACCTGAGATCGCCGACGGCCTCGTCGACATTCGCGCGGTCGCGCGCGAGCCCGGGTACCGCTCGAAGATCGCGGTCGAGTCGCACGCCCAGGGCGTCGATCCGGTCGGCGCCTGTGTCGGACCGCGCGGCTCGCGCGTGCGCATGGTCGTCTCCGAGCTTCGCGGCGAGAAGATCGACATCATTCCGTGGAACAACGAGCCGGCCCGCTTCGTCGCCAAGGCGCTCTCGCCCGCACGCGTGCGCGAGGTCTACATCGACGACGAGACCAAGGAGGCGACGGTCGTCGTTCCCGACGACCAACTCGCGCTCGCGATCGGCAAGGAGGGGCTCAACGCCCGCCTTGCGGCGCGCCTGACCGGGTGGAAGGTCGACATCCAGTCCGACACCGAGTTCGCCCAGGCCGAGGCCGAGGCCGCGTTCTCGGGTGCCGAGGGCGACGACTTCACCGGTCGCTGCGTCGCGATCTTGTCCACCGGGAAACGCTGCCCGAACGCGGCCCTGCCGGGCTCGCGCTTCTGTGGCGTCTCCGCCCATCAGGAGCTCGCGAAGCGGGAGGCGGCCGGCGAGGATCTGGGCGACCAGATCGTCCAGCCGGGCGTCGCCGAGGACGAGGCCGACGACGCGGACGAGGCCGGAGGCGACCGAGGAGGCCGGGGAGGTCGAGATCGCGGCCGAGAGCGAGTCCGATTCCCGGCGAGACGGTCGATGGCGAAGAGGTTCAGGAGGAGACGGCCGGTGCCGCACTTCAGGCTGGCCCCGGCCCCGATTCGGAGGCAGAGCCCGCTGCACAATGACTCGGGCTCCCGTCCGTACCTGCGCCGGCTGTGGCCGCAGGGCGCCGCAGCCGGAGCTCCTGCGCTTCGTCGCCAGGGACGGAGCGCTCGCGTACGGCCCGAAGGAGCCGGGCCGAGGCGTGTACACCTGCAGACGGCTCGCGTGCTTCGAGCGTGCGGTCGCAAGCCGGGCGTTCGCACGGGTGCTCCGGCGGCCGGTGCGCGTCGAAACCGGGCTGAGCGCCCTCTACACTGAACGCCATGGCTGACGGTCCGAACAAGCCCAATCGCCCGATCCGGCCCCGCCAGGGCGGGATCTCCGGCCGCAAGCGGCGGGTCGTGATCGACACCGGCGCCGCGCGCCCGCGCCCCGACGATCGGCGGTCGCGCGAGCAGCGCGGCATGGGGCCGCCGAAGCAGCCACGCGAGATCGTTCCGCCCACGGGGCCGGTAACCGTCCCGTCGGGAGTCACCGTGCGCGAGCTCTCCCAGGCGCTCGGGATCCCGGTCGCCGAGATCATCAAGATCATGATGGGCGTCGGCGAGATGGTGCAGATCACGCAGTCCTTGACCGACGAGGCCGTTCAGCTGATCGGAACCGCTGTCGAGCGCGAGGTCACGATCAAGCACTCAGGAGAGGAGGAGGTCGAGCCGGAGTCCTACGAGGACGATCCGGCGGATCTCGCTCCGCGGCCCCCGGTCGTGACGATCATGGGCCACGTCGACCACGGCAAGACGACGCTCCTCGACGCGATCCGCGAGGCCTCTGTGGTCGAGACCGAGGCCGGCGGGATCACGCAGCACATCGGCGCGTACCAGACCTCCCACAACGGGCGCAAGATCACCTTCCTGGACACGCCGGGTCACGAGGCGTTCACCGCCCTCCGTGCCCGCGGCGCGAAGGTCGCCGACATCGCCGTCCTCGTCGTCGCTGCCAACGACGGTGTGATGCCCCAGACGCGCGAGTCGATCGCTCACGCGCGCGCGGCCGAGATGCCGATCGTCGTCGCCGTGAACAAGGTCGACCTGCCGGAGGCGAACACGGAGCGGGTACGCACCGAGCTGACCGCGGAGGGCCTCCAGCCCGAGGAGTGGGGCGGAACGATCCAGTTCTCGGATGTCTCCGCACGCGAGAAGAAGAACCTCGACGACCTGCTCGAGAAGGTCCTACTGGTCGCCGACGCGGAGCTCGAGCTCGAGGCGAACCCGAAGGCCGAGGCATCGGGCCCGATCATCGAATCGCGCCTGGATGTCGGTCGCGGCCCGGTGGCAACCGTGCTCGTTCAGCGCGGCACGCTGCGGGTCGGCGATGCCGTTGTCGCAGGCGACGCGCACGGCAAGGTGCGCGCGCTCCAGAACTACCGCGGCGAGAAGATCAAAGAGGCCCGACCCGGCGATCCCGTCGAGATCATCGGCTTCGACAAGCCGCCGCCTGCCGGCGATCTCGCACGTGTTGTCGAGAACGAGCGGCAGGCCCGCCACCTCGCCCAGCTCCGTGCCGAGCGCTTGCGCCGCGAGCAGCGGGCGCGGCAGGCCAAGCGCGGTGTCTCCCTCGAGACGCTGTTCTCGGAGATGCAGGCCGGCGCTCTGCAGGAGCTCAGGCTCGTGCTGAAGGCGGACGTACAGGGCTCGCTCGAGGCGGCGCTGAACGAGCTCTCGAAGATCGACCACTCCGAGGTCGGCGTGAACGTGATCCACAAGGACGTCGGCGGAATCACCGCCAACGACGTCAATCTTGCCGCCGCCTCCGACGCGCTGGTCGTCGGCTTCAGCGTCCGGCCGAACGCCGAGGCGCGGCAGCTCGCCGAGCGCGAAGGTGTCGAGATCCGCACCTATCGGGTCATCTACCAGTTGACCGACGACATCCAGCAGGCGCTCGTCGGCATGCTTGCCCCGGTCACCCACGAGGAGACGATCGGGGAGGTCGAGGTCCGCGCGCTCTTCCGCGTCTCGCGCCTCGGCACGATCGCCGGCTGCTACGTCACCCAGGGTGTCGTGCGCCGCGGCGCGAAGACACGCGTCGTGCGGGACGGAGCCGTCGTCGTCGAGACGTCGATCGCGCAGCTGAAGCGGTTCAAGGACGACGTGCGCGACGTCCAGGAGGGCTTCGAGTGCGGCATCTTGCTCGATGGGTTCAACGACGTGAAAGAGGGCGACATGCTCGAGGTCTATGAGATCCGCGAGGTCGAGCGGACCGACCTCAGCGAGGCTGCGCCCGCTCCGGCGGCTTCGTAGCGAGGCGTGAAGGCCGAACCGTACGAGGCCCGCACCCTCCCTCGTTTGAGGGACTCGACCAAAAACCCCTGCAATTCGGCTCGTTGACTTCCCTCACTCGGGGGATCTTCAACTCTGCGGCGGAGGTACCTCGATCGAGGGATATCGCCGAGGGGTGCTCTCACCTACGACAGAGGTACGGGGTTTGTGCGGGAGGTGACGACGAAGAGCAGCGCCCATCTGCTCTGGGGGAGCAGATGGGCGCGCTCCGTCGTTCGAGGAGGCTCACGCGTCTGTCGACGAGGCCTGAGTGTCGACGTCGTCGCCCTCGAACGCCCGGATCTTCTCCCGCCACCAATCCGGCACGGAGCTGGGCCGGCGAGTTGCGACCTCGATCAGCACGAGCGTCTGCCTCGCGGTCACCGCCAGGTCGTCGCCTTCGAGGTACGCCTTGAACTCGTAGGTGACGCTCGACGTGCCGATACGGCTGATCCGAACGTCGACCTCGATCGGGTCGTCGAAGCGGGCTGGGGCGTGGTACTCGACCGAGAGCGCGCGCATCACGAACTGCCTGTCCTGCGCTTCGGAGCGCAGCATGTCGAGGTGGCGGTGGTATTCGACGCGCGCAAGGTCGAAGTAGGGCATGTAGCGGCCGTAGTAGACGACGCCCTGCGCATCGGTGTCGGAGAAGCCGACCCGGGTCGTTGCCGAGAACTTGAAGGGCGGCCTCACGGCCGGGATGGTACGCGCGTCTCAGCAGGCGGCGCCGACGCCCTGCGCCTCGGCCCTGGCCAGCACCTGCTTGAGGATCGCGTCGTCGCCGCCGATCGCGTGGGCTCCGCCGATCCGCGTGCCACCGCTGACCGAGACGCGGCGCTTGCCACTGTCGTACGGCGGCTCACCCGTGACCCTGCCGGTGCAGCTCCCGGTCAACTCGATGAAGACGACGAACGCCTCGGCACCGTCGCTCGTCCGCCACAGGCAGCGGAACCCACCGGTGCTGAAGAACTGCGAGAACGCGGCGGTGAACGCCGATGCGAGCCCCTGCATGGCGAACGATCCGGGAACGCACGTCGCGCTCGTCGGATCCACGCCCTGGAGGGGAGGCGGCTTGGGTGTGGGGGGCGGCTTGGGCGTTGTGGTTGTGCCGCCGCCGTTCGTGCCGGGGAACCGGTAGATCGCAACGATCGTCCGGCCGAGAACCTTGTACTTGTCGGTCGAGTTGTAGTCGGTCGGGTCCATGCCGACGCCGAGTCGCGCTCCCGGGAACGAGGAGGGGATATGGAGCAGGAAGCTGACGGTGGTCTTGTCGCCCGGGCCAAGGGCAAGGGGGCGGCAGCCGACCCTGGTCTGGCTGCCGACGTCGACGGGCCGGTCGCAGCTGCGCATGTGAGTGAACCCGGCGATGTCCGAGAGGGTCGGCTTCGGGAAGGAGAACCAGACCTTCGCAGTGCCTGCACCGAGCCAGTCGGGGCCGGAGTTCTTGATCGTCGCTGTCAGCTTGATCGACTGGCCGGGCCGGGCATCGAGCCGACTCCACTTCGGAAACAGTCGAATCGTCCCGCTGCGCTTGTGCCGGACAGGTTCGAACGCGGAGAACGTGCCGATCACCTTGCCGTCGGTCGTCAGCAGCCGCCCGTTGAAGTACTCGTAGTTTCCCGGCTTCATCCGCGCTTCGATCCGTCCGGCACCCCGGTAGCCGGTGACGTTGTTCGCGCGCTTGAACGTCCCGGCGAGGGCGCGCCCGCCGGCCGTCGTCGTTGCCACGAACGAGAAGTGCTCGGCGTCGGCGCGAACGTGGGGACCGTCCTGCGTGATCTTCACGTTCTCCTGGAAGTCGTGGCTGTCGGTGGCGTCGACGCTCAGCAACCAGTCGCCGCTCCAGAGCGAGAAGGCAGTGCCTGCCGCTCGTCCTCCGCCTGCAACGCACAGAACAAGAGCGACCGTCGCCAGAACCGCCCACTTGCGTGCCGATCTCGCCACCTGCGTGCCGAATGGTAGTGGCGCGCGGCGTCGTCAGCTGTGGATCGCCGCGAGCACCTCGTTCCGCTTGCGCTCCATCAACTCGTGCGAGCGGGCCTCGAGGTTGAGCCGTAGCAGCGGCTCGGTGTTGGACGGCCGGACGTTGAAGTGCCAGTCGCCGGATTCCACGGAGACGCCGTCGAGGTGCGACACGGTGCCCTCGGGCCCGAAGCGCTCCTCGATCACCCGGAGCTTCTCGGCGACGTCCGCGACCGGCGTGTTCAGCTCGCCGGTGATGAAGTAGCGGCTGCGGTAGGAGCCGAGCAGCTCGGAGAGCCTGGCGCCGCTCCTCGAGATGCGCTCGGCCATCAGCAGGAACGGGATCACCCCGGAGTCGGCCTGGGAGAAGTCGCGGAAGTAGTAGTGCCCCGACACCTCACCGGCGAACGCCGCTTGCTCCTCGCGCATCCGGTGCTTGATGAACGCATGCCCGACCCGGTTGACGAGAGCCGTGCCGCCGGCCCGCTCGATCGTCTCCGGTACCGCCCAGCTCGCGCGCACGTCGTAGATCACCTTCGCACCCGGCTCCTTCTCGAGTACCCCCTCGGCGAGGAGCGCGGTAGCGAAGTCGCCGGGGACGAACTCGCCGGTGTCGTCGACGAAGAAGCAACGGTCGGCGTCGCCGTCGAACGCGACGCCGAAGTCTGCGCCCTCCTCGATGGTCTTCCGGACGATGAACTCGCGGTTCTCGGGCAGCAGCGGGTTCGGCTCGTGGTTCGGGAAGCTGCCGTCGGGCTCGAAGTAGCAGCGGACGACCTCCAGCGGCAGGCGGTCCAGCACCCGCGGGAGCATCGTTCCGGCCATCCCGTTCGCCGCGTCGATCACCACGCGCAGCGGGCGCATCGACCCGACGTCGACGAACGAGAGCACGCGTGCGACGTATCCGGGCCAGATGTCCTGGGTCCGGATCGATCCTGAGCGGATCGATCCGGAGGAAGTCTGCAGCGCGCGTTCGCGGATCTCCGCTAGGCCCGAGTCGCCGCCGACCGGTAGTGCGCCCCCGCGGACGATCTTCATTCCCGTGTACTCCTTCGGGTTGTGCGACGCGGTGACCATGATTCCGCCGTCCAGGCCCAGCTCGCCGACGGCGAAGTAGACCATCTCGGTCCCGACCATTCCGATGTCGACAACGTCGGCACCGGCGTCCGCCGCTCCCTCGATCACTGCCGCGGCCATCGAGGGCGACGAGAGGCGCATATCGCGGCCGACCGCGATCGCCCGCGGCTCGAACTGCTCGACGTACGCGCGCCCGATCAGGTAGGAGCCCTGCTCGTCAAGCTCGCCGGGGTAGAGCCCGCGGACGTCATAGGCCTTGAATGTCTTCGGATCGAGCACGAGCCGTAGGCTAGACGGAGGCGACCACGAGCGGAGGCGCCGGCTTTGCCGGTGTCGGAGCGGAGATGCGCAGGATGCTATCCGCGCGGTCGTTCGTTTCTACACTTGAGAGATGGAGCGGAAGCTCGCAACCGTGCTGTTCGTCGACCTCGTCGGCTCGACCGCGTTCGTCTCCGCGACGGATCCCGAGGTCGTCCGCCGTCGCGTCACCCGCTTCTTCGACCAGGTGACGCACTGCGTGACGACGCACGGCGGCATCGTCGAGAAGTTCGCGGGCGACGCGGTGCTCGCTGCCTTCGGTGTCGCCCAGGCACACGAGGACGACGCGGAGCGGGCGGTTCGGGCGGCGCTCGGCATTCTCGACGCGGTCGGGCGGCTCGGGCTTGAGGCGCGGATCGGGATCGAATCGGGCGAGGTCGTGGTCGACACGACCGAGTCGACCTTCGCAACGGGGGAGGCGGTCAATCTCGCTGCGCGGCTCCAGCAGGCCGCCGGCCCCGGCGAGATCCTGATCGGCCCGGCAGCCAGGCGGCTTGCGCTCGAATCGGTCGAGGTCGAGAGTCTCGGCCCGATCGAGGTCAGGGGCCGGGCCGAGCCGCTGCAAGCATGGCGAGTCGTCTGCGCTGCCGACCGCGCCCAGCCCGTTCCATCCGCCGTGGTCGCTCGTCTGATCGGCCGCGAGTCGGAGCTGGACCTCTTGGGGAACACCTTCGCCCGTTCCGCCCGAGACCGCAGAGCCCACCTCGTGACGATCTACGGCGAGCCCGGAGTGGGCAAGAGCCGTCTCGCGCGCGAGTTCATCGGCTCGCTCGAAGGCGCCACGGTGCTGAGCGGGCGCTGCCTGCCCTACGGCGAGGGGATCACCTACTGGCCGCTCGCCGAGATGGTCAAGTCGGCCGCGGGCATCTCCGACGACGATCCGGTCAAGGAGGCGATGGAGAAGCTGCGCTCGTGCTGCGAGGACGAGGCGGTCGCCGACCTGCTCGGGCTTGCCGCGGGCGTCCTCGAAGCCGTTGAGGGCGAGCGCAGCGGCCAGGAGATCGCCTGGGCCGCGCGCGGCTGGGCGGACCAGCTTGCCGATGTACAGCCGCTCGTCCTCGTCTTCGAGGACATCCACTGGGCGGAGGAGCCGCTGCTCGAGCTGATCGAGCACCTCGTCACCTGGGTTCGCGAGGCCCCGCTGCTGCTCATCTGTCTCGCCCGTCCGGAGCTGATCGACATCCGCCCGGGGTGGGGCGGTGGGCGGACGCGCGCAGCCGCGATCGAGCTGGACCCACTGCGCGAGAGCGATAGCGATGCGCTCATCGATGCCCTTCTCCCCGGTAACGGCCTCTCGCCCGAGGCTCGGCGCGACTTGCTGGACAAGACGGGGGGCAATCCGCTGTTCGTCGAGGAGACGATCCGGATGCTGGCCGAGACCGAGGGCGGCTACCTTCCGGAGCGGATTCCGGACACGCTTCAGGCGCTGATCGCCGCCCGCATCGACGGCCTCCCGCCGTCCGAGAAGGCGCTGCTGCACCGCGCAGCGGTGATCGGACGGATCTTCTGGCAGGCGGCGCTCTCGCACGTCGCACCCGACCTCGACGTGGACGTTCTGCTCGACAACCTGCTGCTGCGCGACTTCGTGCTCAGAGAGCCGCGCTCGACGATCATCGGTGAGCGAGCCTACCGCTTCAAGCACATGCTCATCCGCGAGGTCGCCTACGGCGGTCTCGCCAAGGCCGAGCGTGCGCAACTCCATGCGCGCTTCGCAGAATGGCTGCGAGAGCGTGCAGGCGAGGAGTTGCTCGAGATCCGCGCCTACCACCTCGACCAGGCAGCGCTGCTCCACGAAGAGCTCGACGGCGCCCCACCGGCGGAGCTCGCCGGAGAGGCTGCCGCCGCGCTCGAGGATGCCGGCAAGCGTGCCCTCGCGCGCGAGGCGAACCGCTCGGCACGCAAGCTGCTCCTTCGCTCCGTCGAGCTCGAGCCGACGCTCGAGCGCAGGTATCACGCCGCGCGTGCGGCGTGGCGGATGAGCGATCTTCCCGTCGTCTCGGGAGAGATGGAGCGCGTGCTGATCGAGGCCAGGGCCGACGGCGAGGCAACCATTGAGGGGAAGGCGCTGACGGCGCTCGCGGAGGTCGCGTTGCTCCGCGAGGCCGACATCGCCAAGGCCACCGCAGCTGATCGACGCTGCATTGGAGGCGCTGCCGGAGGATGGGCGCTTCGCTGCGCTCGGCGTTCGCTCGCAGATCGCCTGGTTCGTCGGCGACTTCGATACCGGGCAAAGGGTCTCGGAAGAGGCCCTCGCGATCGCGCAGGAGCGCGGGCGGAAGGATCTCGAGGCTCAGGCCCTGAACGATCTCTGGAAGGTCTACCGCCGGCAGCATCGCTTCGAGGAGGCCGCGGAGCTGATCTCGCGTGCCCTCGATCTCGCCGAGGAGAGCGGCAGTATCGTCGCCCGCGCCCAGGCGCTCCACTCCGCCGGCAGCTACCACCTCGAGCGCAGCGAGCCGGAACAGGCGAAGCCCCTGCTCGAGGAGTCGCTGACGCTCTTCAGCGAAGCCGGGGATGCGTGGATGCTCGGCCGAACGCTGAACTCGCTCGCGTGGGCTGCCCAGCTGGAAGGCGACCAGGGAGGGGAGGAGCGGTTCCTGCGCGAGGCGATCCGGCTGCTGAAGCCGTTGGAGGATCGAGGAGCGCTGTGCGAGAGCCAGCGGGCGCTCGCGGAAGTGCTGATCCGCAAGGGCCGGCTCGACGAGGCGGAGCGTGTGGCCCTCGAGGCGACGCGCACGGTCGGCGACGACGACCTCAGCTCTCGCGCGACCACGACGATGACGTTGGGTCTCGTCCGCGCCGCTCAAGGGCGTGACGACGAAGCCGAGGCCCTGCTCCTCGAGGCGAAGGCGCTTGTGGAGCACACGGGGTTCCGGGGGCTCGACGTGTGGATCACGTCGCGACTCGAGGAGTTCCTCCGGGAGCGCGGCCGCGACGAGGAGGCTGCGGGCTACCGCGAGCGGCTCACCGAGCTCTCGCCCGCCGTCGGACTCGCCACCGCCTTCGCCAGCAGGATCGAACGGATCACCTAGACGTAGGGGAACCCATGGTTCCCCTACCCTACGGCGCTGCGGCGGTCGGCTCGATCGTCGTGAGGATTGTGCGGATGGTCTGACTGGACGCCTCGTCCGGCGACTCGGAGATCACCGTTGCCGGGCGCTCGAAGCGGTTCAGCGCTTCCGCCAGGGGCTCGGCGCGGAGCGTGCCCTCGCCGTAGGGGAGGTGCTTCGTCTCGTTTCGGTTGGCGAACTGGATGTCGCTGAAATGGATGTGAAACGGCGCGCCGCGCTCGAGGATCGAGTCGGCGGCAGACAGCACCTGCGCGAACGTCTCCACCTCGGTGAAGCCGCCGTCCGTGACCGCGTGCAGATGGGCGAAGTCGACCACCGGTCGAACCCAAGGCAGCTGGGCGGCGATCGCGAATACGTCCTCGGAGGTGCCCAGCTCGCGCACTCTGCCCATCATCTCCACCCCGAACGGCACCGCGCGACCCTTCCCCTCGAGCCGCTCGCGTAGCTCGCCGAGCTGCTCGATCACAGCCCCCAGCGCGTCCTCACGCGTTCGGCCGAGGAGGAAGCCCGGGTGGACGACGACGAGCGAAGCCCCGCAGGAAGCGGCGACGCCGGCCGAGTGGTCGAGCATCCCAACCGCCATGCGGTGCTTCTTGTCGCGCTCGACCTGGCCGAGGAAGCCTGCGAGCGGCGCGTGCACTGAGAGAACGATCCCGACGTCGCGAGCCGCCTCGCCGAACCGCTCGGCCCACGGGTAGTCCATCCAGAAGCCACCTTCGAAGTCGATCTCGCAGGCGTTGTAGCCACGTTCGAGGAGGAGATCGACGGCTGCTTCCGGGCTCACCCTGGACGGGACGCGGGCCGGGCCGAACCGAACCTCACCCATTGCCGGAGCCTATCGGCGGCCCGGGGGTGCTGTCCGGCCCTGTTTCTATCGTGATCGACGTGCAACGCCGACCCACCCGAATCGATCTGCTCGAGCTCGACATCGACGTGCGGCTCGCCGATCTCTGGCGGGAGGCGGCCGACATCGCCGAGTGGAACCTCGAGGTCGTCGGCGCGTTTCTGCGTGCCGCCTACGGCAAGGGCTACTGCGACGCCCTGACCGAGGAGGCAACCGGCTCGCTCTGCGTCGAGCACGGCTATCGCGTGCCCGAGCGCCGCAACGCGGCGCCCGTCGAGACGTAGCGCGCCTTCCGCACGGGCTAAGATTGCCCCGTGGCCCGGGAAGTCCCTCCGGCGATGCAGGTCGCCCGCAGGCGCAGTCCGGCGCGGCTCGTGATCGCGCTGTCCGTCGCAGCGGTTCTCGCCGTCTTCCTCCTCTACTCCTCCATCGCCGGCGGCGGAACCCCCTCGCTGCGTCCCAGCTCGCTCGCCGGGCATGCGGGCAAGGTCTCCCTCGCAGGCCGCGTGCTGAAGCCGGTCAGCGGAGACGCTCACGGCGCCGGCCTCCGCTTCCGCCTCCGCGACGTCAAGGGCACCGCGACAGTGCCGGTCGTCTACAAGGGCTCGGTTCCCGATCTCTTCCGCCCCGGCCGCGACATCGTCGTCGAGGGCCGGTACACGAACGGTGTCTTCGTCGCCGTGCCGGGCACGCTCGTGACGAAGTGCCCTTCGAAGTACACGCCGAAGACGAGCTAGGAGCGGACCGGAATGCCCGAGCTCGGTAGGGCAGCCCTCGTCGTCTGCTTCGGGCTCGCGCTGTACGCGGTCGTCGCCGGCTTCTGGGGGGCGAGCACCCGCCGGAGGCGGCTCGCGGTCTCGGCGCAGAACGCGCTCGTCGCAGCGTTCGTCGCGGCGGCCGTCTCGACCGGGGTGCTGCTCGTCGCGCTGGCGACGAGCGATTTCTCGTTCACCTACGTTTCCGATCGCACGAGCAACGACCTCCCGCTTGCGTACAAGCTGACAGCTCTCTGGGGAGGGCAGGAGGGCTCGCTCCTGCTCTGGCTGCTCGTGCTCACCGGCTACGGCGCCGCTGCCGTCCTGCTCGACCGCAAGGCCGGCCGGGAGCTCGTGACCTGGGTGGTGCCCATCCTTGGTGTCGTCGCCGCTTTCTTCTCGATGCTCGTCGTGTTCGTGGCCAGCCCGTTCCGAACCCACCTCGCGCCGGCCGACGGGCTGGGCCTGAACTCGAGCCTGCAGAGCCCGTACATGCAGGCGCATCCGCCGCTGCTCTACCTCGGCTACGTCGGGCTGACCGTGCCGTTCGCGTTTGCAATGGGGGCGCTCCTTTCGCGCCGCACGGACGAGCGCTGGATCGTCGCGACGCGCCGCTGGACGCTGGCGGCGTGGATGTTCCTCGGGATCGGCCAGCTGCTCGGCGCCAAGTGGGCGTACGAGGAAGTCGGCTGGGGCGGCTACTTCGCGTGGGATCCGGTCGAGAACGCGGCGCTGATGCCCTGGCTCGCGTCCACGGCATTCCTGCACTCGGTGATGGTGCAGGAGAAGAAGGGGATGCTGAAGGTCTGGAACATGCTGCTCGTCACGCTGGCATTCACGCTCTCGCTGTTCGGCACCTTCCTGACCCGCTCGGGGGTGCTCAACTCGATTCACTCGTTCACCGAGAGCTCGATCGGTCCGTGGTTCCTGGGCTTCATCTGCTTCGTCGTCGCCGGCTCGGTCGTGCTGCTCCTCAGCCGGCTGCCGCTGCTCAGGTCGAAGACGAAGCTCGAGTCGCTCGTCTCGCGCGAGGCGACGTTTCTCTACAACAACCTGCTCCTGGTCGCGCTCTGCCTGACCATCCTCTGGGGTGTCACCTTCCCGATCCTCTCCGAGGCCGTGCGCGGTCAGTCGGTCACCGTCGGGCGTCCGTACTTCGACTTCTTCCTGCGCGCGTTTGGGCTGCCGCTGCTGTTGCTGATGGGGATCGGCCCGCTCGTCGCGTGGCGTCGCGCCTCGCTTCGCTCGCTGGGCAAGACATTTCTCTGGCCGTTTGCCGCCGCGGTTGTCGCGGGAGGCGGGCTGGTCGCGGCCGGTGCGGGCTCGTCGATCCCGGGCCTGATCGCGTACACGTTCTCGGTCTTCGTGGCGGCGACGATCGTGCTCGAGTTCGCGCGCGGCACGCTCGCCCGCCGTGCCCTTTCCGGCGAGCCCCTGCCGCGAGCGTTCTCGTCGCTGGTCGCCCGGAACCGTCGCCGCTACGGCGGCTACGTCGTCCATGCCGCGATCGTCATGCTCGCGATCGGGATCGCCGGCTCGAGCGCCTACGACACGTCGCGCAGCGCGCGATTGGCGCCGGGGCAGTCGCTGAAGATCCGCGACTACACGCTCGTCTACCGTGGGCTACAGAGCCGCAACAGCCAAAATGCGGTCGAGACCCGCGCGACGATCGACGTCGTCCGCGGTGGCAAGCGGATCGCGGTCATGCACCCCGGGAAGAACAACTACCCGGTCGAGCAGCAGATCTCGAACGAGGTGTCGATTCGCTCGGATTGGCTGACCGGAGAGGATCTCTTCCTGATCACCGAGCAGGTGAACCGAAACGGGACGATCGACTTCAAGGCGATCATCAACCCGCTCGTCAATCTGATCTGGCTGGCCGGCGTCGTCTTCCTGCTCGGCTCGGTCGTCACCCTCTGGCCGGACGCCCGCGAGGAGCGACGGCTCGCTGTGCGGTACGGCCGGCTCGTCCCCCGGGCGTAGTGCTCGCGGCCGCGCTCGCGCTCGGCGCGCTGCTGGCGGTCGCTGCCGTCTGGTTCGTCGCGCGCCCGTTCCTGCTGGGAGAGGGAGACCGGCTGAACGAGCCCGGTGAGGCGGAGCAGCGACGACTGGCGCTGGAGGAGGAGCGCGACCGTGCGCTCGCGGCGCTGAAGGAGCTCGAGTTCGACCATCGCACCGGCAAGGTCTCCGACGAGGACTACCGCACCCTCGTCGGAGAGCTCCGCGCGGCAGCAGCACAGGCGCTGCGCGCGCTCGATCGAGGATCCGGGCCGGCCGAGAACCCGTCCTAGCCACCGCCGATCGCGCGCGGCGCGGGAGGGTCGCCGCCGTCGCTGCCGAAAGTGCACGCTCGGATGGCCCGCAGCCTGCGGATAGTCGCGCTGCTTGCAGCACTCGCGATCGCCGCCGCTCCCGCCGGGGCGGACATCGTCGACAAGAAGCAGTCGGTCGACTCACGGATCGCAAGCCTGCGCGACAACGTTCAGGCCGCGAAGGCTGCGCGAAGAGGCGCTTCAGCGGGAGATCGACGAAGTCTCGGGGCAGATTCAGGGCCTCGAGCGGCAGGCCGGCGACGTCTCCGCCCGGCTGGCGCCGCTCGAGCGCGAGCTGGAGTTGCGCGAGCTGAAGCTGAACCGCTTGAACGCCCTCTTCCAGGCGCAGAGCGACCGCCTCGCCTTTCTGAGAGTCGAATACCGCACCGCCATGGGCAGGCTCGCGGCGCGACTCGTCGCCGTCTACCAGACCGATCCGCCCGACGAGCTTGCGTTTCTGCTCACGGCTCGAAGCTTCTCCGCCTTCGTCGACGGGCTCGACTACGTGCATATGACCGCCGAGCGAGACAAGGAGATCGCCGACGAGGTCCGGGCCGCGAAGACGGAAGTCGCCGCTGCCTTGGCGGGTACGACCAGGGTGCGGGCGAGCGTGCTGGCCCAGACGAAGATCGTCGCACTGCGCGTCCACCAGGTGCGCGTGCTACGCGACGAGCTGCTCGCGAACAGGGGCAAGCTGGTCGAGGCGCGCAGCCGCAAGAAGCAGAGCCTCGATTCGCTGACCGCGAAGGAGCGCGAGGATGCGACGGAGATCGACGCGCTCCAGCAGGTGAGCGCCGAGCTCGCCGCGAAGATCCGGTCGCTTCAGTCGACCTCGACCGTTCAGCGGTCGGCCTCGGCGGCCGGTCTGATCTGGCCGGTGAACGCGCCGCTGACGAGCCCGTTCGGATGGCGCTGGGGGCGTATGCACGAGGGCATCGACCTCGGCGCTGCGTACGGAACGCCGATCGCGGCGGCGGCCGCCGGAACTGTGATCTACGCGGGCTGGCTGGGCGGCTATGGCAACCTGACGGTGATCGACCACGGGGGTGGGCTTGCGACCGCCTACGGACACCAGTCCCAGATCACCGTCACGGTCGGCCAGCAGGTCGGTCAGGGCGACATCATCGGCAACGTCGGCTCGACCGGGCACTCGACCGGCCCGCATCTGCACTTCGAGGTGCGCATCGACGGGCAGGCCGTCGATCCACTGGGATATCTCTAGGCCTCGCCGCGCAGGATGTGCAGGTCGGGGAGGTTCCGGTAGCGCTCCTCCAGGTCGAAGCCGTAGCCGACGAAGAACTCGTCGGGGACCGTGAAGCCGACGTACCGCACCGGAATGTCCTCGACGAGACGCCGGTAGGGGCGATCCAGGAACGTGACCGCGGCCAGCGAGCGCGGCGAGCGCAGCTGGAACGTACGGACGAGGTAGTGGAGCGTCAACCCCGTGTCGATGACGTCCTCGACGATCAGCACGTCGCGGCCCTCGATGCCCGTGTCCAGATCCTTCAGGAACTTGATCGCGGAGCTGCCGCCGGTCTGGTTCGAGCCGTACCCGGCGAGCTCGACGAAGTCGATGCTGTGGACGATCGGGAGCGCCCGGGACAGATCGGCGAGGAAGACGACGCTGGCCTTCAACGACCCGACGAGAAGCGGCGCGCGGCCGGCGTAGTCCTCGGCGATCTCGGCGCCGAGCTCCCCGACCCTGGTGGCGATCTCCGCGGCCGAGAGGTAGACGTCGCCGACGCGGTCGTCGTGCGTCAGGAGGCGAGCTTCAGTCCGTATCGCTGACCCAGGCGCTCGATGTCTCGCTTGTAGAAGAGCTTGATGTTCACGTCGGGGTACCGCTCCCTGAGCTTGCGCAGCTTGCGGTTCTTGCGTGTGACGAGCGACTGCTTCATCACCGTGATCTCGAGGTAGAGATCCTGCTCCGGCAAGTAGAAGTCGGGCGAGAAGGCTTCGAGGACACGCCCGTCCTCGTCGGTCTCGAGCACGAACGTGCGCGGCTCGTACAACCAGGGGACGCGGTAGTAGTCGAGGACCTTCGCGCACTCCAACTCGGCCTCGTTTGCGAACTGCGGGGCCTCGGAGCCGCGATATGCCTGGAAATCGGGGGTGTCCGACTTCAACGCGATCAGGATACCGACCGGTCCGGACACCCTAGACTTGTCGTTGTGGCAGCCGCGGACCGGTTCACGATCGCGCACATCTCCGACCTGCACTGCGGCGGGCCGTACTTCGTGCCCAACCTGATGGAGCGGGCGATCTCCGAGATCAACGACCTGCAGCCGGATCTCGTCGTCTGCTCGGGCGACCTGACCACCTTCGGCTTCAAGCCGGAGTACGTTCAGGCCCGGGAGTACCTGAACCGGCTCACCTGCGAGTCGCTCGTCGTCATCCCCGGGAATCACGACGCACGCAACGTCGGCTACGTGCATTTCGAGGAGTTCTTCGGCGAGCGCAGCTCCGTGGTCAGGCTGGGCGGCGTCACCGTGGTCGCGATCGACTCGACCGAGCCGGACCTCGACCACGGGCAGATCGGTCGCGGGCGCTACCCATGGATCGAGGAGCAGTTCGCGGACGGGTCCGAGCTCCGCATCTTCGTCCTCCATCACCACCTGCTGCCGGTGCCGGGAACCGGACGCGAGCGGAACGTTGTCTACGACGCGGGCGACGCGCTGGAGTGCCTCCAGCGGGCTCGGGTGCAGGTTGTGCTCTCCGGGCACAAGCACGTGCCGTACGCGTGGCGGCTCGAAAACATGTTCGTCCTCAACGCCGGGACGGTTTCGTCGCTGCGCCTCAGGGGGAATACCCGGCCGTGCTACAACGTGATCGAGATCGAGGGCGCTCACGTCTCCGTGTGGAGGCGGTATCCGTTCCACGGGCAGGAGCGGATCATCCAGTTCTCGACCGAGACGCTCGAGTTCGAGAAATACACGGCGCGGATCGAGGGGGAGCTCTCGTCGCGAGGCTGACCCGCGCACTCGCCGTTGTCGACGGAGAGCACCACGCGCCCGTCGTCCGCGACGCGTTGGCCGAGCTTCCCTACACGTTCGTCGCCGCGCTGCTCGTCGGCGGGACGGAGAAGCTGCGTGGGGGCGACGACTACGGCGTGCCGCTCGCGGAGAGCCTCGATCACGCGCTCTCGGCGTTCGGGGCGGAGGTCGTTGTCGACCTCTCGGACGAGCCCGTTCTAGGGCCACGCGAGCGCCTGCTCCTCGCCAGCCGGGCGCTTGCAGCGGGCCTCCCGTACGTGGGCGCCGACTTCCGCTTCGATCCGCCGCAGTTCGAGGCGTTTCCGCTTGCCTCGCTTGCAGTGATCGGGACGGGCAAGCGGGTGGGGAAGACGGCGGTGTCCGGGCACCTCGCGCGTCTACTCGCCCGCGACCGCGCGGTCGTCGTCGTCTCGATGGGCCGCGGCGGGCCGTCCGTGCCCGAGGTGGTCGAGGTCGCCCCGACGCTCGCAGACCTGCTGGCGCGCTCGCGAGCCGGTCGGCACGCGGCCTCCGACCACCTCGAGACCGCGGTTCTGGCCGGGGTGCCGACGGTCGGTTGCCGCCGCTGCGGCGGGGGGCTCGCCGGCGCGCCCTTTGCTTCGAACGTGCTCGAAGGGGCGCGGCTGGCCGTTGCCCTCGAACCCGAGGTCGTCGTCTTCGACGGCAGCGGCGCTGCGATCCCGCCGATCGCCGCCGACGCGCGGATCCTGGTCGCGCACGATCTCTCCGGCGGGCTGAACCCGTATCGCGCGCTCGTCAGCGATCTCGTCCTGACGATGAGCGACGGAGTGGCGGCCGAGGCGGCCGGGCTCGGCCGTCGCGCGATTCGGTTCGACCTCCGTCTCCAGCCTGCCGAGCCGCTCGCCGGCCGCCGCGCGGCCGTCTTCACCACGGGCCCCGCTCCGGTCGATCACCTGGACGGCGTCGTGTTCCGGTCGCAGAATCTCGCCGCTCGAGAGCTGCTGCGACGCGAGCTGGAGACCGTCGATGCGGAGGTGTACGTCGTCGAGGTCAAGGCTGCGGCGATCGATCTCGTCGCCGAGACCGCAGCCGAGCGCGGGGTGGAGGTCGTCCTTGCCGGCAACGAGGTGATCGCCCCGGGCCTCGACGACGCCTTGCTCGAACTAGCGGAGTTGGCGGTGGCGGCGAAAGACGGCGAGAATCCCCGAAGATGACCGAGCCGCGCCATGCCGACCCGCTGCCCCTCGGCGGCGACGGGCTGCCGTACTCGAAGGGGCTGATGGCTCGGGCGTTGATGGCGGCTGGTGTTCCGGCCGTGCGTGCCTACGAGCTCGCGCTGCGCGTCGAGGCGGATCTCGTCGCGCGCGGCGCCGAGTCGGTCGATCTCGATCGGCTCGACGAGCTCGCGCAGGAGGTGCTCGGAGAGCACGAGGGAGCGCAGGCCGTTCGACGTCTGCGCGGCCAGGACGCCCTCCGCGAGCTCGACCTGCCGATCATCCTGCTGATCGGCGGGGCGACCGGCACAGGCAAGTCGACGGTCGCAACCGAGGTTGCGTACAGGCTCGGGATCACCCGGGTCAGCTCCACCGACTTCGTCCGCGAGACGATGCGCGCCTTCCTTCCGCTGGAGGTGATGCCGTCGATCCACTACTCGAGCTTCGAGGTTCGCGACGAGCACGGCCTCGGTGTGGTCGAAGGCTTCGTCGAGCAGGCGGGCAACGTCCTCACCGGTGTCAGAGCCCTGATCGACCGTGCGCTCCACGAGGGCTGGTCGCTCGTCCTGGAGGGCGTCCACCTCGTTCCCGGGATGCTCCCGCCGGTCGAAGGCGCGATGGTGGTGCACTGTGTGCTCGCGATCGAAGACGAGCAATCGCACGAGAAGCACTTCTGGGTGCGAGACGTCCATTCCGAGGGGCTTCGACCCGTCCAGAAGTATCTCGACGCGCTTGACGACATCCGCCTCGTCCAGCACTACATCCTCGGGCAGGCCGTCGCGTCGGGCGTTCCCGTGATCGAGAACCGAAGCATCGATCAGTCGATCGGCACCGTGATGGAGCTCGTCCTCTCGAAGGCCGAGCTCCACGTGATGGTTTGAACGGCGCGCCGTGCATGTGCGAGACGTACCTGCGGGCGACCGAGCGGGCGGCTCTCGCAGGCGCCCGCTGGCTCGGCCGCGCCGACCAGGAGAGCGCGGAGGAAGCAGCCTTCTCGGGCATGGACGGCGCCCTCTCCCAGCTTCCGATCGACGGTCGCGTCGTGGTCGGCGTGGGCGAGATGGAGGCGGGGCCGGCGCTCGGCGGGTCGGTCGGAGCGGGGGGAGTGGAAGTCGACCTTGCGCTCGATCCGTTGGAAGGACGCGGTGTCGTCGCGCGCGGCGGGAACGGCGCGATGTCGATGATCGTTGTCGGAGAGCCCGGCCGGCTGCTCCGGCTCCCGGACATGTACATGCGGACGATCGCCGTCGGCCCGCGTGCCCGTGGGCATATCGGCCTCCTGCGACCGGTCGGCGACAACATCCGGGCGATCGCAGAGGCGTTCGGCCGCACGGTCGGCGACGTGACGACGATCGTGCTCGACCGGCCTCGCCATCACGACCTGATCGCGGAGATCCGGGCGGCGGGCGCCCGGATCAAGCTGATCCAGGACGGCACCGTGACCGCCGCGATCTCGGCATCGATCCGCGGCACGAACGACCATCTGGCGATCGGGATCGGGGGGACCCGGCAGGCCGTGCTCACCGCGGGCGCGCTCCGCTGCCTCGGCGGCGACCTGCAGGCGCAGCTCTGGCCGACCTCGCGGCGCGAGATCGAGCTGGCGCGCGAGCACGGGATCGAGGACGTCGAGCAGGTCTTCACGACGGAGGACCTGGTCTCCGGCGAGGTCATCGTCGCCGCCACGGGCGTGTCGAACGGCGATCTCCTGCGCGGGGTCCGCTACCTCGCCGACAGCGCGCGGACGCACTCGCTCGTGATGTGCACCCGCTGCAACTGGGTGCGCTTCGTCGACGGGATCCACTTCTTCGCCCGCGAGCGGCGCGAAGAAGTTCGACTCCTCGGTTTTTAGGAGCACGGGGGAACCCCTGGTTCCCTCGTGAGCCTCTCCTTGCCGGCCTCGTGACCGGCCGAGTGCTTCCCGCCGGGCAAAGCCCGGCTTCGGCGGGCGGGGTCTCGGTACACTCGGCTACATGCCGACCAAGGAAGAAGTGATGGAGGCCCTGCACCAGGTCGAGGACCCGGAGCTCGGGATGGACATCGTCGAGCTGGGGCTTCTGTACGACGTGGAGATCGAGGGAGCCAAGGTAAAGGTGATCCACAGCCTCACCTCGATGGGCTGTCCCGCCGGTCCGATGATCCAGGAGGACATCCACAACGTCGCCGCCGCGGTGCCGGGCGTCGATGACGTGGAGATCGAGCTGACGTGGGATCCCCCGTGGACGCCCGAGCGGATGTCCGACGACGCCAAGTTCATCTTGGGTTTCGGCTAGCGCCGAAGCCCTAGCCATGTCGCGGTGCTTCAGCCCGGAATGGCAAGGACGATCTTGCCGAACTGCTCGCCCGACTCCAGGCGCTCGTGCGCGGCTGCGCGTCTCCGCCAGCGGGAACACCGAGTCGATCACCGGCTTCGCGCCCGCGGCGACGAGGTCGTAGGCGCGCTCGAAATCCTCCCGCCTGCCCATGCTCGAGCCGAGGATGTCGAGCTGCTTCCACCAGAGACGGTGGAGCGCGGCGGGCGGGTTCGGGCCTGAGGTCGCGCCGCAGACGACGATCCGCCCGGCGGGCCGTGCCGCGTCGAGCGACCGCTTCCACGTCGCGTCCCCGACGGTCTCGATCACCACGTCCGCCCCTTTGCCGGTCGCCTCCTTGACCGCTGCGACGACGTCGCCGGCCTCGTGGTTTACGCCGACGTCGGCTCCAAGCGCCTCCGCCCTGGTGAGCTTGTCATCGCTCGACGAGGTGACGATCGTGTGGGCGCCGAGCGCTTGCGCGATCCGGAACGCGGCGGTCGCAACGCCTCCGCCGATCCCCCAGATCAGCACCCATTCGCCCGCTCGCAACCCTGCGCGCGTGACGAGCATCCTGTAGGCAGTCTCGAAGACGAGCGGAAACGCCGCCGCCTCCTCGAACGAGACACCTTCCCGAAGCGGATAGACGTTCGTCGCCGGGATCGAGGCGAGCTCTGCGTGGACGCCCTCCGACTGCTCGCCGATCACGTGGATCGCGTCGCCGTGCTCGACCCCCGGATTGATCACGACGGGCTGACCCGGCTCGAAGCCGTCGACACCGGGCCCGACCGACTCGACGATCCCCGCTCCGTCGGCGCCGAGGATGCGTGGCTTCGGAACCGACGGCAACCCCTTCCGGATCCAGACGTCCAGGTGGTTCAGCGATGCAGCCCGCATCCGGACGAGAACCTCGCCCGTACCCGGCTCCGGATCGGCCACGTCCTCGTAGCGGAGCACCTCCGGTCCGCCGTCCTCGTGAATGACGATCGCCTTCATCCCGCGATCGTATAGTCGGGGGATGCTCAGGTCCGCCCTCCTTACGGTCGGACTGTGCCTTGCGCTGACCGCCTGCGGCGGTGGAAAGCGCGAGGCGCAGCCGTCGACGAGGTCGGCGTTTCTCGCGGCGGCGAACCGCATCTGCACACAAGCAGTCACCCGCGCCGGTCGCCTGGCCCGCCTACGCGCGTTGCACCCGCCGGCGGCGGCCGTGGATCTCTACCTGCGCTGGATCGCCGCGGAGAAGAATGCCCTCGCCGCCGCCGAAGAGCTCGCGCGCCCGTCCGGCACGAAACCGCCGGAGGGCGACCCGCACGTGGCGCTTGCGATCGCGGAGGGCAAGGCCACCGGCTATGCGCGCCGGCTCGGGGCCAAGTCCTGCGTCAGAATGCCGGGGTGACGGCAGCCGAGCTGAGCCGCGTCGCCCGGGAGCTCGGGATCGACGTCGTCGGGGCGGCCCCGGCGGCGCCGTACGAACGGACGGAGCGCGACATCCGAGAGCGTCGTGAGCGTGGACTGTTCGCAGACATGCGCTTCACGATCGCCTGCCCGGAGGTGTCCTGTCATCCGGAGAGCCTGCTCCCCGATGCCCGCACGGTTGTCTCGGCGGCGCTCTGCTACTACGCTCCGGCGCCGCCCCGCGGACCCGGCGAGGGGAGCCTGCCTCGGTACACGTGGCACGATGCGTACGCGGAGCTGCGCGGCAAGCTCGACGCGCTGGGCCGGCAGCTCGGCGGGACGTACCGCGTGCTCGTCGACGCCAACCAGCACGTCGACCGTGAAGGCGCCGTGCGCGCCGGCCTCGGCTTCTACGGGAAGAACACGATGCTGATCACGAAGCGTTACGGCTCGTGGGTCGTGCTTGGGACGCTGGTCACCGACGTCGAGATCGAATCGTCGCCCGTGTCGGACCTGGATTGCGGCGACTGCCGCCTCTGCATCGACGCCTGCCCGACCGGGGCGCTCGACGATCCCGGCACGCTCGACGCAACACGCTGCCTCTCGTACTGGACGCAGGCCGAAGGGCCGATGCCCGAGGAGTATCGCGAGCGGCTCGGCGGCATGGTCTACGGATGCGACATCTGCCAGGACGTCTGCCCATGGAACCGCGGCGTCGAGAAGCGCCGCGCGGGTGACGAGCTCCCGTCCGAGGCGGAGCCTCATGTGTCGCTCGCAGACTGGCTCGGTGCGGACGACCGCGAGCTGATCGACCGCTACGACCGCCTCTATGTACCGCGCAACGACCATCGCTACCTCCGGCGGAACGCACTCGTCGCTCTCGGAAACGTCGGCACGGCCGACGCCGCCCCGCTCGCCGAGCCCTACGGCACCGGCGACGACGAGCTGTTGCGCGAGCATGCGGTGTGGGCGTTGAGCATGATCGCGAGCCGGGGATGACGATCGCCGGCCGGCTACGGCACCGGCTGCGCGGCAGCGGGGCGACCGGCGGGCGAGCGGCGGAAGCGGAGCGCGTGTCGGTCGTCTCACACGAGTTGCGCAGCCCGCTGGCGGCGATGACCGCCGCCGCCCGGACGCTCCAGGAGCGCTGGAGCGAGCTCTCCGCAGAGCAGCGTTCGTCCCTCCTGGATCTGATCGTCGACGAGACGGGCCGGCTCGCCCGACTGGTCGAGGAGGTGCTCGAGACGTCGCAGATCGAGGCCGGCGCGTTCCCGTACTCGTTCTCGCGCGTCGACCTCGGCGAGGTTGTCCGTGACACCGTCGCGATGCTCGCCCTGGGACAGAGCGAGGTCGCGGTCGTCGCCCGCGTTCAGGACGATCCGGCCATGCTGGTTCGCGGCGATCGTGATCGCCTGAGGCAGTTGCTGACGAACGTGATCGAGAACGCGGTCACGTACTCGAAGCCGGGAGAGGAGGTGGACGTCGGCGTGCGGTCGGAGGGCGATCGCGTGTTCGTCGCCGTTCGGGATCGCGGCCCGGGCATCGCGCCTGAGCAGCACGCCGTGATCTTCGAGAAGTTCGGGCGGGCCGACCCCGGCAGCGGCCGGGCCGGATCGGGGCTGGGCCTGTTTATCGCCCGCTCGATCGCCGAGGCGCACGGAGGCCGGCTCGACGTCAGCTCGGCTCCCGGGCAGGGGGCGACCTTCACGCTCGACCTCCCGGCCGCCAAGCTGTCCTAGGCCGAAGCCGGCGCGCGGAGGCGGGTGACGCCGAGCTCACGCGCGAGCGCCTGCGCGCGCTTTGCGATCTCACGCCGCAGCTCGGGCGGCTCCAGAAGCTCCGCCTCGCCGCGGTACCGGAGCAGCTCGCCGAGGAGCCATTCGGCGCTGCCGATCTTCTGCTCGTTGATCGCCGAGCCGTCGGCGAGGGGCCTGGCGCCGCGCTCGAGCTCCCAGCGGGCGACTGCCGGCGAATAGAGCACGCGCGCGACGAGCGCTCCGCTCAGGACGCCGGGCTCGAAACCGTCTCGGGGCTCGAACTCCTCGGCGACCAGGGTCGCGCTCCGCATCCGGTCGAGCCGGAAGCTCCGCTCGTCGTCACGCGTCCGGTCCCAGGTGTGGATGTACCAATGGGGCAGGCGGCGCTCGATCGTGTACGGCTCGACGAGATGCGTCGTCGGCGTTCCGTCCTCCTCCTTCAGATACTCGATCTCGACCAGGCGGCGCCGGCGGATCGCATCGGTCAGCGTCGCGATCAGGCCCTCCTCGACCTCCCCCGAGCGCGGCTCGGGCGCCTGCGAGAGCTCGAACTCGCCGAACGTGTCCTCGAGCTTCTTGCGCACGCGATCGAGCGGGCGGTGCGCCTCCGCCGCGATCAGCGGCCCGACGAACTCGAGTGCCAGACGAATCGCCCGGGCCTCGAGCGGCGTGAGCCTGGGAGCGGAGCGGAAGGTGTCCCCGAACAGCTCCTTGTCGACGTGGATCTCGTCGTCGCGCAGCTCGGCGTAGACGGCGTAGCAGCCACCGCCGAAGTTGACCAGGTTGAGCAGCGAGAGGTGTTCCTCCAGCTCCTCGGCCGGAATCTGGAAGCGCTCGACGATGTCGCCCGCCGGGATGATCGCCTCCTTCTCGTCGCCACAGGCGGCGAGCAGGTAGGCGAGGAGCGCCTGGAGCAGCCCGAATCGCTCCGGCGTCACCGGCCCGGACGAGCGCTCGGCGACCGGTTCGGGCTCCCTGAGCGCAACCTCGCGGGCCGGCCGCGAAGGCGCGCCCTCGTGACGCCCTCGAACCCGGCGCAAGCTGTCGGCCACCTCGCGCCGGAGATCCGGCGGCGAGACCGGCACGGCGCGACCGTCCTGGCGCAGAATCCACGAGGCGAGCATCGGCAGGCTCGCATACCCGGTGACGAAGACTCCGTCCTCGAGGCGCCCGCTGCGGCCGAACGCGCGCTCGACCCACCAGGCCGTCTCGGGACGAACCTCGATTCGAGCTTCTCCGGCCTGGTCGCCGAACTGCCAGGAGGCGCGCCCGCGAAAGGCGTCGACGTCGAACTCCGGCGGGACGCGGAAGTCGCGCTCCCTGCGGGTCGCGAACCGGATGTCGCCGCGAATCCTCGAGACCCGGAACGTCCGGGTCGCGCCGCGGTCGAGGTCGTCGCCGACGACGTACCAGACGCCGCGATCGTGGAGCAGACCGTACGGATTGAGAGTGCGCTCGCCGGCCTTTCCGCTCGTCATCGCACGGTACGAGAACTTGACGGTGCGCTGCTTCGAGATCGCGGTCTCGAGCTTTGCGAGCCGCCCGGGCATCTCCGGCGAGTAGTCGGGGTCGCGCATCTCCACGCGAACGGCCGTGCCTGACGGCGCCTCGTCGGCCGTCGAGGGTCGTCCGAGCGCGAGGTTCTGGAGCGCCAGCCGGAGCGGCTCCGCATAGGCGAACTTGCCTTCCAGGAGGTAAAAGCAGGTCTGAAGCGCGGCCAGCTCGTCGTCCGTCAGCTCGAGGGCGGGCAGGAAGTAGCGTTCGGAACGCAGGGTGTAGAGCTCCTCGCCCGTGAACTCGTCGCGCTGCGACTGGAGCGGAACGCCCAGGTCGCGAAGCTCCGCCCGATCCGAGTAGAAGCGGCGGGCGAACGCCTCGTCCGACATCTCCGAGTACCCCTCCACGTTCCCCTTCACGTCCCGTGCCGTCAGCGGGCGGCGCTCCGCCATCAGGAACGCGACCAGCGAGAGCTGTCGGATCAGCTTGTCCGTGTCATGCGACATGCGCGCAGCGAGCTTACCCGCTCGCTGCTCGTCGGCTGTCTAGCCTGACGCCGGAGGCGTCAGGCTGCGACTTTCGAGCGCTCGAGGTGCTGGTGCGACGGGCAGTAATCGCGTTCGGGCAGGGGTGTCCGCTGGCACGGCTTGCCCTTGCGCGTCGTCGCCCGGCAGCGTGCGACCCCGCCGTCGAAGGCGCCGGCCTCAATCTGGGTCTCGACGAACGCGACCGCGGCGCCCACGCCCTCCTGGACCGCCCACGCCACCTGCGCCTGCTGCGTGATCGGAAAGTACCGCCGGATGTCCTGGAAGAGCGCCTTGTCCGGGTTGGCGAAGTAGTGCGGATCGCTGGCGAGCCGCTCCATGGTGTCCTCGCAGGCCATGAGCACGGCGCGGCGGTATTCGAGCTTGGCGTCGTGGTCGGCGTAGGGGTCGATCAGATCCTTGATCGACCGGTAGATCGCTCGCGAGTACTGATACATGCAGTTACGAATCTGGGCACTCAACTCGTCCATTGTCAGTATCCCGGTCCCCTGTTAAGTCGCAGGAAAGCTTTGTTACGCCCCTGTTAAGGGCATTCTTCCAGAATCCGGGCGCCAGTCTACTCCTTTCCGGGACGTGTTACAAAGTCGGCCCCGCTGCTGCCAGCAAGGACAACAGCGTCAGCGCGCGATCTGGCGGGCGTACGCGTTCGGAAACTTGGGCGCTGCCCTGCCGACCGCGGTCTGCGCCTCCTCGAGCGAGTCGTAGATTCCCGCGAAGACGACGTAGTACCCGGGGTGCAGGCTCGCAAAGCGCTTCGAGTCGAGCACGCCGACCGCCCGTAGGCCCCGGTCGAGAGCCTCCCTGGCCTTTGCCTGCGCGTCGGCGAGGCCCGTCGAGCGAGCCGGAATCGAGGCAAGAACGACCGTGTATCCGTTCCGGGCGGGCCAGGTGGTCAAGCGTGTGTTCGGCGCGGGCGTCGACGGCGGCGCCGGCTTGGCCGGCGGCTTCTGCTGTGGCTTCGGTTGTGGCTTGGGCGCGGGCGGGGCCGGCGGCGCGGTCACCACGGGCGACGTGGCGACGATCGTCGCGGAGCCGCTCCTGGTGCCTTCGCCGCGTCCGGTGACGATTCCCGCCGTGGCCGAGCCGGCGGCGACGAGCAGCAGGCCGAACGAGATCCAAACCCAGTCGCCGGGGTACCGGCCGAGCCGCCGCTGCCACGCCCGTCCGAGCGCGCTGATCCGTCGCGCGGGCGAAATCGGCGCGCCGCAGGTGAGGCAGTACTCCTGGCCTGGTTCAACGGCCTCGCCGCAGGCCGGGCAGGCGTCAGGCGCCGCCGCCACCGGTCTCCTCCTTCGGCTCGGCGGGGGCCTCGGAATCGGTCGGCTTCTCGCTCTCGCCCCCTTCCCCGCCGCAGTTGGGGCAGAAGAGGGCATCGGCGGGAAGCGGGTGCCCGCACTCGGCGCAGGCCTGTACGGGAAGATCGCCGGCGGGGCGGCCGCAGTTCGGGCAGAAGTGCGAGCCCCAAGGGAGCGGGGCGCCGCACTCACAGCGGCCGGCAGGAATGCGTCGCCGAGAGGCGGCGAGCATCTCGTCCAACTCCCGGATCCGGGCGTCCATTCCGAGCAGCTCGTTGCAGCGCTCGGCGAGCAGGTCCTCGCGGAAGCGATCGCGCCGGTACATCTCGAGCATCAGGCCGCCGAGGTGGCGGAGCTTGTCTTCGCGCGCCTGCTGCACGAGGCGGCGTTCGCGCCGGATCACACCGGGGGGAGGAAGGACACGCCGCGGCGGGCGACGAGCGCGGCGGAAGCGGTCGAGCAGGGCCATCGGCCTCGCCGAGTCTACGGCGTGCCGGTGGCGATCGCCGGTCCGCTCGGAGGCGGAATTTCCGCGAGCGCTACCACGGGGGCGGGTTGTGGGCCCAGCGGCCGCCGACCATCGTCGCGACGATCTGCACCTCCGGCACCTCCTCCACCGGAATCGCGAGCGGGTCCCTGTCGAGAACGACGAGGTCGGCCAGGTAGCCGGGGAGAAGCTTTCCGCGCCGCCACTCGTCGCCGGTCAGCCAGGCCGGGGTCACCGTGCTCGCCGCGAGCGCCTCCTCGACGTTTAGAGCCTGCTCGGGGCGCCAATCGCGGAGAGTGCCCGCCACCACGCCCGCCCACGGGTCGAGCTCCTCGATCGGCGCGTCGGAGCCGTTGACGACGAGCGTGCCCGCGTCCCACAGGCTCCGGTAGGCGTATGCGCCCTCGAGCCGTCCGGGCCAGAAGCGCTCCGCGAGTGCCCGGTCGGAGGGGGCATGGCTGAACTGCACTGACGCAGCGACGCCGATCGCCGCGAACCGGGGAATGTCCTCGGGCGCGAGGCACTGTGCGTGCTCGATGCGGTGCCGCAGGCCGAGCGGCGCCCACTCGGGCCGCGTCTCCTCGAACGCATCCAGAGCGTTCCGGTTCGCCCGATCGCCGATCGCGTGCACGGCCACGGGCCAGCCTGCTCGGGCGGCCCGCCGCACGATCTCGGCGAGCTCCCCGCGGCTCGTGATCTCGACCCCCGAGCCGTCGAGCATCAGCGCCGTTCCGGAGCCGAGCGTGCCGTCCATGAACACCTTCAGGTAGCCGAGTCGCAGCCGGTCGTCGCCGAGACCCGCGGTGACGCCGAGCTCGGCCAAGCAGTCAAGCCGCTCGTGTGGAAGCGACTGCCAGACGCGCAGGCTCAGCCGGTCCTCGTCGCGCAGTCGCTGCCAGAGGCGCGGAATCGCCGGCAGCCAACCGTCCTTGTCGTGGATGGCCGTGACGCCGCGCTCGGCCGCCACACGCAGGCCGGCCCGCATCGCCTCCAGGTATTCGTCGTCGCCCGTCTCGACGTAGCGCTCCTTGAATCGCCAGGCCGACTCTTCGCGGAGCACGCCCGTCGGCCGGCCGTGCTCGTCGAGCTCGACGACGCCGCCGGGGACGTAGAGCTCGCCGTCCGCGCGCTCCAGAGCGGCCGAGTTCAGCCAGAGCGAGTGGTAGTCCCTGGCCAGGAGTGCGGCCGGGACGTTGCCGGTGACGGTGTCCAGCGCCTCCTTCGTCGGCTGCTCGCCCCACTCGGCGCTGCGCCAGCCTTGGCCGCGCAGCCAGCGTCCGGCGGGGAGCAGGGCGATGCCGGCGCGAACCTGCTCGAGCGCCTCGTCCAGCGACGCGGCGCTCTCGAGTCGAACGTGACGCTGGGCGAGCGCCCAGCTCGCGAAGTGGACGTGCGAGTCGGTGAAGCCCGGGAGCACGCAGCGCCCACCCAGGTCGACGACGTCATGGCTCGGCAAGGCGGTCTCGTGCGTGCCAACGCCTCCGACCACCCGGTCGCCGGCAATCGCGAGCGCTCCGGCCAGGGGCAGCGACGAGTCCATCGTCCGCACCGCTCCGTTCTCGAGGATCACGGTCCGGGACTCTAGTGCCCTCCACGCGGTTGACTTCGCCCCGGGCCTGCGTATACCGAGAGGTGAGGCGGGTTCCACCCGCATTCCGGAAAGCGCGTCCTCGCGGCGGTCACGGTCGCGCTCCCGCTCGCTCCGTGCGGCGGGAGCGGCGACCGCGACATGAGAGGCGAGCGCATCGATCTACACTCATGCGGTGCCCTGGGACGTGCTCACCATCGAGCAGCGCGAGCTGCGCGAGCTCGTCCGCTCCCTCGCTCGCGACCGGGTTGCGCCGCGTGCCGCAGAGATCGACGAAAGCCACGAATTCCCGTGGGATGTCGTCGAGCTCTTCCGCGAGCACGGGCTGTTCGGTCTTCTCTTCGACGAGGAGTGGGGCGGGACCGGCACGGGGACGCTGATGGCCCTCGTCGCGATCGAGGAGGTCTCGAAAGTCTGTGCCACCAGCGGTCTGCTGCTGGCCGTTCAGGAGCTCGGCTCGCTCGGGCTCAAGCTCGCCGGCACCCCGGAGCAGAAGCAGCGCTACCTGCCCAAGCTGGCGTCCGGCGAATGGCTCTGCGCGTACGCGCTGACCGAGGCGGGCTCGGGCTCGGACTCGGCCGCGATGCAGACGACCGCCCGCCGGGACGGCGACGAGTACGTCCTCTCGGGCTCGAAGCGCTTCATCACCAACGCCGACGTCGCGAGCCTGTACACCGTCTTCGCGAAGACCGATCCGAGCGGCGGCCACAGCGGCATCTCCGCGTTCGTCGTCGAGGCGCCCTCGCCGGGGTTCGAGGTCACCCGCCTCGAGCCGAAGCTGGGGATCAGCGGCTCGACGACCGGCGAGCTCGTCTTCGACGACTGCCGGGTGCCCGCTGCGAACCTGCTCGGCGCCGAGGGCGACGGCTTCAGGATCGCGATGCGGATTCTCGATCGCTCGCGGCCGGGCGTCGCCGCCCAGGCGCTCGGGATCGCCCAGGGCGCGACCGACTACGCGCTCGACTATGCGAAGACGCGCGAGACGATGGGCAGGCCGATCGCACAGCATCAGCTGATCGCAGCGAAGCTGGCCGACATGGAGACCGCGTGCGAAGCCGCCCGCGGGCTGCTCTACCGCTTCGGGCAGATGGTCGACGGTGGCGCGCCGGACGACGAGCTGACGAAGGCCTCGGCGATGGCGAAGTTGTACTGCTCGGACGTCGCGATGGACGTGACGACCGAGGCGGTGCAGATCCTCGGCGGCTACGGCTACATCAAGGAGTATCCGGTCGAGCGCATGATGCGCGACGCGAAGATCACGCAGATCTACGAGGGCACGAACGAGATCCAGCGGATCGTGATCGCCCGCGAGATGGTCAAGGAGCAGCGCGCGTAGCCGGTTCGTTCGCTCTCGACGCGAACCGGTTTAAGCTCAGTTAAACTTTCTGCCGATGGAAGTGTCCGCGTCGGTGGAGGACTACGCGAAGGCGATCTACGCGCTCGAGAGCCGGCACGGCGTCGCTTCGACGACCGCGCTTGCGGAGCGGCTCGGCGTCAGCGCGCCCGCGGTCTCGGCGATGGTCAAGAAGCTCGCTGCGCTCGGCTACGTCAGCCACGCTCGCTACAAGGGTGTCCGGCTGACCGACGAGGGGCGCCGCGTCGCGCTCGAGGTGCTCAGGCATCATCGGCTCCTCGAGACCTTTCTCGTCGAGGAGCTCGGCCTGCCATGGGACCGTGTCCACGCCGAGGCCGAGGTGCTCGAGCACGTGCTCTCGGAGGGGCTCGAGGCGCGGATCGCGGCCAGGCTCGGTGACCCCACCCACGATCCCCACGGCGATCCGATCCCGGCGCTCGACGGCACGATCGACGAGCCGCCGACGGCGCCGCTCGAGGGGCTTCCGGCAGGGTCGAGGGGGAGGTTCGTGCGCGTTTCCGACAGCGATCCGGCGCTACTCCAGGAGCTCGCCCGCCTGGGGATACGGCCCGGCGAGGTCGTCGAGGTCGTGAAGGCTTACCCCTCCGCTCGCATCCGCTGCGGCGCCAAGACGCGCACCGTGCGTGCCGAGCTGGCGCGCGCGATGCGCGTCGAGGTCGACGCGTGACGCCGAGCCGGCTCGAAGCGGCACCCGATCTCGCCGGTCGCGCCCTGCCGGGCGAAGCGGCGACGATCCGCGCTGCGCAGGAGGCGCTCGACGGGGAGCGGCACGGGCTGCGCGCCCTCTGGCCGTTCCTCGGCCCGGCCTTCATCGCCTCGGTTGCGTATCTCGATCCGGGCAACTTCGCAACCGACATCGCCGGCGGCGCCAAGTACGGCTATCTGCTCCTCTGGGCCGTCCTCGCCTCGAACCTGATGGCGATGCTCGTGCAGACGCTGTCCGCCAAGCTCGGCATCGCCACCGGGCGGAACCTGGCCGAGGTCTGCCGCGACGAGCTCCCGAGGCGCGTCTCGTTCGGCCTCTGGGTACAGGCCGAGGTGATCGCGATGGCGACCGACCTCGCCGAGGTACTCGGCGCCGCGCTCGGCCTCTCACTGCTCTTCGGGATCCCCCTCGGCTGGGGAGCGGCGATCGCCGTCGCCGCCGCCTTCGCGATCCTCGCCCTTCAGGCCTCCGGCTTCCGCCGGCTCGAGGCGGTGATCGCCGGCTTCGTCGGGGTGATCGTGATCGCCTTCGCCTTCGAGCTGATCGTCAAGACCCCGGATCCCAGCGTGGTCGCCGATCACCTGTTCTCGCCGGAGATCCCCGGGGGCGCGATCCTGATCGCCGTCGGGATCGTCGGCGCGACGGTCATGCCGCACGTGATCTACCTCCACTCAGCCCTCACGCAGTCCCGGGTGCGGGGCCGCACCGGGGAGGAGCTGAAGAAGATCCAGCGTTTCGAGCGGATCGACGTCCTGATCGCGATGACGATTGCCGGCCTCGTCAACCTGGCGATGCTCTCGATCTTCGCCGCCAACTTCTTCGGCACGAGCATCGAGTCGATCGAAGACGCCTACCACGGGCTCCAGATCGATCCCGGCAGGTGGGCGGCCGTCATGCTCGGCGTCGCGCTGCTCGCCGCCGGGCTCTCGTCCTCGTCGGTCGGGACGATGGCGGGGCAGATCGTCATGCAGGGGTTCATCCGCCGGCGGATCCCGATCTTCGCCCGCCGCGCGATCACGGCTGCTCCGGCTCTCGTCGTCGCGCTGATCGGCGTCGACCCGACCCACGCGCTGGTTCTCAGCCAGGTTGTCCTCTCGTTCGGGATCCCGTTTGCGCTGGTCCCGCTCGTTCTCTTCACGAGCAGGCGCAGCGTGATGGGCGATCTCGTCAACGGCCGGACGACGAACGTGCTCGCCTGGACGATCGCGGCCGTGATCAGCGGCCTGAACGTCTTCCTGGTCGTCGATACGTTCAGGTGATCGTGGCGGTCACGAATGGATCGCGCGCGGGTCGACGACCTCGAACTCCGACCCCTTGACGCGGCCGAGCGTGTGCAGGTCGTCGTTCGACCAGCGCCGGTCCGGGGCGCCGCTGACGAACCAGTCGGAGCCGTTGTCGGCGACGACCATGCCGTAGCGCTTCAGCGCCTCGAGGACGATGCGGGCCTGCGGTGGGAAGCCGGCCGTCGGGTAGTCGGCCCGCAGCCGGACGCGTAGGCCCATCGGCGGCAGGCTTGGATCGGTGAGCGAGCTCGCGTAATGGCGAGCCGGGTAGACGTACGCGCGCCGCGTCCGCTCGACCGTGAAGCGGAGGGCGTGGTCGATGCTCCCGGCGGCGACCTCGTCGTAGCGGGCGAGTCCCGGCAGGATCGGCAGCCCGGCGGCGTCGGCCGACGTCCAGCCGGCCGGTCGTAGCTTGTTCGAGCGGAGGTTCCAGATCGCCCCCGAGCCGGCGTGCCAGCCGGCGTTCGTCCTCCGCAGCGCGTAGAGCTCGTAGAGCCTGCACGAGGCCCGGTCGACGATCAGCGCGTGACGATCGCTTCCGTGCTCGACCCTGACGCGCGCCGGGATCGGATACGGACCCTTGTCGCTCTCGTCCGCGTACTCGAACGACACGCGCGACTTCCGTTGCTTTGTGGTGACGACGTTGTACGGGATCCCGATCGGGCCGCCGTCCCAGGTTCCGGATCCGAAGTCGGGATGGAGGCCTGTGTCCTCGCCGATCGAGCCGATGATCGCGGCCGAGTTCGCCGCGACCGGGAGCGAGTCCACCCGCTCGTTCCACGGATTGTCGGCCGGAAACATCGGGCAGCCGGCGAGCTTCGGGCGGGTCGCTGCCGCAGCCGCCGAGCGCGAGCGCCAGGAGCCGCGATCGCCGCGAGCCTTCAGCAGCTCGAGCCAGGGTCGGATCGACGCGTTGAACAGCTGCAGGTCGGGCCGCACCGGCTCCCACCGGTAGCGGAAGACCAGCCCCGCGTCGTCACCGTCACCCAGCACCACGTGCTCCCAGGTATCGGCAGGCTCGGCGCCCTTCGATGCGTACCTCGAACGCGTGGTTCTCGTACTTCGCCGTGTTCCAGGTGCCGAGCTCCCGGAGGATCACGCGCCTGTTCGATGCCGGCCTCCTCGTAGCAGCTCGCGGAGCAGGCCTCCTCCAGCGTCTCGCCAGGGTCGAGCCGGCCGGCAGGCACCTGTGTCCCCGAGCTCGGGGGTGTCCGTGGTCGAAGACGAGCAACTCCTTGCGCCCGTCGCGCTCGCGCGTGACGTACGCGAGGACGCGGTGCCTCACTTCTTCAGCGAGGCCTTGTACGCGCGCTTCGCGGCCTGGTAGCGCGCGAGCGCCTCGGCCGAGTCGACGTCGCCGAGCGTGGGGTGGTTCGGCACGAGCCCCTGCGCGGCGGCGACGCCGAAGCGCTTGGCGAGCACGGAGCCGAGCGCTTTGACCTTCATCTCGCCGAAGCCCGGGAGCTCCTCGATGCGGTGGCGGAGCTCGTCCGCGTCGCCGGCCTCCGCCCAGAGCCGCTCCGCCTTCCCGCCGTAGCGCTCGTCCACGAACGCGGCGAGATCCTGCACGCGCCGGGCCATGTTCCCAGGGAAGCGGTGGATCGCCGGCTTCTCGCGGAAGGCCGACTCGAGCTCCCCGGGATCGGTCTTCGCGATCCGGCCGGGATCGAGCGTGCCGATCCGCTGCTTCAGCTTCAGCGGGCCTGTGAACGCGGTCGGCACGGGCACTTGCTGGTCGAGCGCGAAGCCGATCAGCAGCGCCATCGGCTCTTGCGCGAGCAGCGCGTCGGCTTCGTCGTCGCCGGTGAAGTGCAGTCTGTCCGGAACTCCGGTCACGGTGTCTCCTCTCTCTCGTCGCCGCCGGGGATAAGCCGGAACCGCTCCGCGACGATCATCGTTTCGTCCGTCACCTGCCAGTCGGGGTCACCGAGGTAGGCCCTGGTCTCGTCCGCGTAGGAGTGCCAGAAGCGCTCGTGGGCGGCGCGCCAGTCGTCGACGGTCTCGAACCCCTCGCCCTCGTCGATCGCGAACGCCAGGTCGACCTCGTCTACGCGGATCACGCGCACGTCGGTCGTCTCGATCACCGCGACGGGCTCCTCGCTCGAGTCGACGACCCGGAAGCGCTCGCCGACGCGCGGCAGCTCGTCCCCGTCCCGCTCGAAGTCGGTGACGAGAGCGGAGGTCGAGGTCTTCTCGCCGCGCAGGATCGCCGCGACGAGCTTGTCGCGGAGGGGGCCGGGGAAGCCGAACTCGGCGGTCCGCACGGCGTCAGCCTATCGCGGCGGGCGCCCATCGAAACGAACACTTGTTCGGGTGGCTTCGACGAAGTACCCTGCTGGGATCAGCGCTCTCGACCTCTTCAGTGAACAGACGCGCGAGTGGTTCGCGCAGGCGTTCGACGCGCCGACACCCGCTCAGGAGCAGGGCTGGCCGGCGATCGCCTCCGGTGAGCACACGCTGATCCAGGCGCCGACCGGGTCGGGGAAGACGCTCGCCGCCTTCCTGTACGGCATCGACCGGCTGACAGCTGCGCCGGGCGAGGGCCTGCGCCTGCTGTACGTCTCGCCGCTCAAGGCGCTCAACTACGACGTCGAGCGCAACCTGCGCGGCCCGCTCGCCGGGCTCCAGTCGCAGCTGACCGTGGCGGTGCGCACCGGCGACACGCCGCAGAAGGAGCGCGCGGCGATGCTGCGCCGGCCGCCCGACATCCTGATCACCACTCCGGAGTCGCTCTTCCTGCTGCTCACCTCGCAGGGGCGGGAGATGCTGAAGACCGTCCGGACGCTGATCCTGGACGAGGTGCACGCCGTCGCCGGGACGAAGCGCGGGGCGCACCTCGCGCTCTCGGTCGAGCGGCTCGACCGGCTGGTCGGCGAGCCGGTCCAGCGCGTCGGCCTCTCGGCGACGCAGCGGCCGATCGAGGAGATCGGCCGGTTCGTGTCCGGGGCACGGCCGATCCGGATCGTGGACGCCGGCCGCCGGAAGGAGCTCGACCTCCAAGTCGTCGTTCCCGTCGAAGACATGCGCGAGCCAGGGGCCGGCGCGCCGACCGACCCGTTGCTCGGCACCGGCGGCGAGGGGACGCCGTCGACCTCGATCTGGCCGTCGATGTACCCCGAGCTCCTGCGGCTCGTCGAGGAGCACCGCTCGACGATCGTCTTCGTCAACAACCGCCGTCTCGCCGAGCGGCTGGCGCTGCGTCTGAACGAGCTCGCGGAGAAGGAGGTCGCGCAGAGCGCACCACGGCTCGATCGCGCGCGAGCAGCGGGTCGAGATCGAGGAGCTGCTCAAGCGCGGCGAGATCCCGTGCCTCGTCGCCACCTCGTCGCTCGAGCTGGGGATCGACATGGGCGCCGTCGACCTCGTCATCCAGGTCGAGAGCCCGAAGTCGGTCGCGCGCGGCCTCCAGCGCATCGGCCGCGCCGGGCACGAGCTCGGTGCCGTCTCGAAGGGGCGGATCTTTCCGAAGTTCCGCGCCGACCTGCTCGAGTCGGCGGTTGTCGCCGAGCGGATGCTCGCGGGCGAGATCGAGGAGACCGTGATCCCCCGCAACCCGCTCGACGTGCTCGCGCAACAGATCGTCGCGATCTGCGCCGACGAGGAGATCGAGGTCGCCGACCTGCACGACCTCGTGCGGGGCGCGTACCCGTTCGCCGATCTCTCGCGTGTCCAGCTCGAGAACGTGCTCGACATGCTCTCGGGCCGCTACCCCTCCGACGAGTTCGCCGAGCTCAAGCCGCGAATCGTCTGGGACCGCACCGCCGGGTTGATCCGGGGGCGCGACGGCGCGCGGCGGCTCGCGGTCACGAACGCGGGCACGATCCCCGACCGCGGCCTCTTCGGCGTCCACCTCGTCGACGGCGGTGGCCGGGTCGGCGAGCTCGACGAGGAGATGGTCTACGAGGCGCGCGCGGGGCAGACGTTCCTGCTCGGCGCCTCGACCTGGCGGATCGAGGAGATCACCCGCGACCGCGTGCTCGTCTCGCCGGCTCCGGGCGTGCCGGGGGCGGTGCCGTTCTGGAAGGGCGAGGGCATCGGCCGGCCGTACGAGCTCGGCGAGCAGATCGGCCGCGCCTCGCGCGAGCTCGCCGCGCTTTCGGAGCCGAAAGCGCTAGAACGACTGCAACGCCGGCACATGCTCGACGAGCGTGCCGCATCCAACCTCCTAGGCTTCCTGCGGGAGCAGGAAGCCGCGACCGGCGTGGTTCCCTCGGATCGCACGGTCGTGGTCGAGCGCTTCCGCGACGAGATCGGCGACTGGCGGGTGTGCATCCTGACACCGTTCGGGGCGCGCGTCCATGCGCCGTGGGCGATGGCGGTCGGCGCGCGGCTGCGCGACGCCCTCGGTCTCGACGCACAGTTCATCTGGTCGGACGACGGGATCGCCTTCCACCTGCCAGACGCCGACTCGCCGCCGCCGACCGAGGAGTTGCTCGTCGACCCCGACGAGCTCGACGACCTCGTCGTGCAGGAGGTGGGGCAGACCGCGCTCTTCGGCTCACGCTTCCGCGAGAACGCCGGCCGCGCGCTGCTGATCCCGCGCCGCCGTCCGGGCGAGCGAACGCCTCTCTGGCAGCAGCGGCTGAAGGCGCAGTCGCTGCTCCAGGTGGCACGCAAGTACCCGGCCTTTCCGATCATTCTCGAGACCTACCGCGAGTGCCTCCAGGACGTCTTCGACCTGCCCGCGCTGAAGCGGCTGCTTCAGGGTCTGCGTACGCGGCAGATCGACGTGGTCGACGTCGAGACTCCGTCGGCTTCGCCGTACTCGGCGTCGCTGCTCTTCGACTACGTCGCCACCTACATGTACGAGGACGACACGCCGCCCGCCGAGCGGCGGGCCCAGGCCCTGTCGCTCGACCGCGACCTCCTCCGCGAGCTGCTCGGTCAGGAGGAGCTGCGCGACCTGATCGATCCGGGTGCGCTCGAGGACGTCGAGGCTCAGTTGCGCGGCGATCCACGTACTCCGGACGATCTGCATGATCTTCTACGAAGACGTGGAGATTTGCGAAAAGTTGAATACGATCTAGATGCTTGCAGAATCGCTGATACACGAGCGACGGGCCGTCCGCGTCCGTGTCGCCGGCGAGGAGCGGCTGATCGCGGCCGAGGACGCCGGGCGCTACCGCGACGCGCTCGGGGCGATGCCGCCCTCGGGCCTCCCGGACGTCTTCCTCGAGAGCGTCGAGGAGCCGCTGGCATCCCTCGTCGCCCGCTTCGCCCGTTCGCGCGGCCCGTTCACGACCGGCGAGGCGAACGAACGCTTCGGCCGCGACGTCGAGCCCGAGCTGCGGGCGCTCGAGCGCGCGGAGTTGCTCGTCCGCGGCGAGTTGCGCCCCGGCGGCACCGAGCGCGAGTGGTGCGACCCCGATGTGCTGCGCCGGCTGCGGCGCGCCTCGCTGGCCGCGCTGCGCCGCGAGGTCGAGCCGGTCGAGCAGGCGACGCTCGGTCGCTTCCTGCCGAGCTGGCATGGGGTCGATCGTCGGGCTTCGCTGCGCGAAGCCCTGGTGCCGCTCCAGGCGCTGGCGCTACCGGTCGGCTCTCTGGGAGAGCGATGTCCTGCCGCGGCGAGTCCAGGGGTACCGGCCCGAGCTCCTCGACCAGCTCTGCGCGACCGGCGAGGTCGTCTGGGTGGGAGCCGGGCTCGACCGGGTCGCGCTCTTCTTCCGCGAGGACGCCGCCGCTCTTCGGCCGCGCCCCGGCGGCTCCGAAACGCCGATAGCGAGTCGCACGAGCGAATTCGCACTGCCCTTCGCAAGGCGCGGCCCTGTTCTGGCCCGACCTCCTCGAGGCGAGCCGGCTCGAGAGCAGCGAGGCGCTCGCCGCTCTCTGGGATCTCGTCTGGGCGGGCGAGGTGACGAACGACGCCTGGCAGCCGCTGCGCGCGGGCAGGCGCTACGGGATTCCGAAGCCCGAGCGCCGGCCGCGGCGGTTCTCGCGCAGCCGCGCAACAGCCGTCACCGCGACGCAGGGCCGCTGGTCGCTCGCCGAGCGGCTCTTCGCCGGCGAGCCCGACCGCCGCGCGCTCGCCGAGCTGCTTCTCGAGCGCCAGGGGATCGTCACCCGCGACGGCGTTCGCGGTGAGGGCATTCCCGGGCGGCTACGGAGCCGTCTACGGCGAGCTGAAGGCGCTCGAGACGCTCGGCCTCTGCCGCCGCGGCTACTTCGTCGAGGGGCTGGGCGGCGCCCAGTTCGCGCTCGGCGGCGCGGTCGAGCGCGTGCGCGAGTTGCGGCCCCGCGACGAGGACGAGGCCGAGCCGCTTGTCCTCGCCGCCGCCGATCCTGCTCAGCCGTACGGCTCCGTACTGCCGTGGCCGAAACGGGCAGGCGCACGCGCGGCGCGCGTCGCGGGAGCGTACGTCGTCCTGCTCGGCGGCCGGCCGGCACTCTTCGTCGAGCGCGGCGGCCGCTCGCTCGTCCCGCTCCGCGAACCGGAGGAGATGTGGCTTCGAGTGGCGCTCGGCGCGGTCGTCGACCACGCGCGGCGCTTCACCCGGAAGCGGCTTGCGGTCGAGCGATTCGACGGGTCGCCGGTCGCCGAGAGCGATGTCCTGCCGCTGCTCGTCGAGGCCGGGTTCGTCGCCGGGCCGCGCCGCGCCGTCCTCCGCCCGTAGCACGCAGCCCGCGTCTCGGGCTCGCTCAGGCACACCCACCCGACCCAGGGGACGCGTCCTTTCGAGACATGTCCAGGTGCCAGGCACCGGGACATGTCCTGTTCTGGCAGATATTCCTGCAAGGGGGCGGGTTCGGTTCGATTCGGCCATGTCTTGGTGCCTGGCACCGGACGTGGCGGTGCCGGACGTGGCCGCATGGCTCGTGCGGACAGCCTCACCGCGCCTATCCTGCTGACCGATGCCAGAGGGGGACGCGCTCCACCGCGCCGCTCGCCGGCTCCAGCCGCTCGTCGGCGCGCGGTGGAGGTCGAGACGCCGCACCCGCGGGCCCAGCTGGGCGGGATCGCGGAACGCCTCGACGGGCGCAGGCTCGTCGAGGTCAAGGCGGTCGGCAAGAACCTGCTCCTCACCTTCGCAGGGGGCTACGTCCTGCGCAGCCACCTCCGAATGTCAGGCCGCTGGACGCTCGTTCCCGCGCGGCTCGGCGCGCACCGGCCGTCCGTGGCTGATCCTGCGCGGGGCGACGCACGAAGGGGTGCTCTGGAACGGCCCGGTGCTCGAGTTGCACACACGCGCGATCGGCCGGCTCGGGCCGGACATCCTCGCCGACCCGCCCGACCTCGACGCGATGGTCGCCAACCTCCGCCGCGACGGCTCGCGCGAGCTCGGCGACGCGCTCCTCGACCAGCGGCTCGTCGCCGGGATCGGGAACAAGTGGAAGGCCGAGGCGCTCTGGGACGTCCGGCTCTCGCCATGGCGCCCGGTCGGCGGCGTGACCGGCGAGGAGCTGCGCGCGCTGCTGACGGCTTCCGGCAGGCTGATGCAGGCGTCGCTCGACGGCCTCCGCCGTCGAAACAGCGTCTACCGGCGTGCCGGTCGTCCGTGTCCCCGTTGCGGCGAACGGGTCCGCTCAGGCGGGCAGGGCGATGCCAATCGCACCGCCTACTGGTGCCCGGGCTGCCAGGAGTGATCCGGCCCGACAGCTAGAAAGGACACGTGGCCGTTCGCGCCCCGCACATCCACGCCGCGCTCAGGGCCTTCTGCCTGGCGGCATTCGCCGAGCTCGGTCGGGAAACCGATGCCGCCGGCGAGCTCCCGTTTGTCGTCGAGGAGCACGCATCAGGCTTCTACGAGTATCGCCCGCTGGTCCGCGACCGCGTGCTTGCACGCGCCTTCTGGCTGGCCAAGCTCGACGACGCGCGGATCGCGATCGACGAGCTTCGCCGCGAGCCGGCGGCGGCGATCTTCGCCCGCGCCCACGCCGGGCCGGAGCCGTCTGAGGGCCGGGCTCTCTACCGTGCGATCCTCTTGCCCCTGCTCTTCCGCACCGCCGAGGCCTGCGGCGGCTTCGACTGGGAGGACGGGGCGTTCAACCGCGTCTACGGCGAGCTCGAGCGCTCGCTGTACGGGGCGACCCGCTCGTACACGGCGGTCGCTCCGCTCGTCGGGCTCTCGGTCGGCGCGCCAATCGAGATCGGCCGGGGCATCGCCGTCCGGGCGTCGAGCCCCGACGAGCTGAGCACGCGCTGGCCCGAGGCGAGAGATCTCGTGCCGGCCCGTTTCGGCCTCGAGCCGGAGCGGACGTGCGTGCTCGAGCTGGAGCGCGAGCTGCCCGGAGACGAAATCACGCCGCCGGATGCCCCCGGCGAGCTCGCCGACGCGGTCACGGCGCTCCGGCTCGCCACCGCGGCCCCGGCGGCCGCGGGGCCGGTGGTCTTCGAGCGGCTCGACTGGCATCCGTTCGGGATCCGGCCGATGCTCGGCATCGCCGCCACCGAGCCGGCCGGCGAGCCGACGAGGCTCGATCCCTGGCGCGGCCGGCTGGCAGGCGAGCTGCTCGAGCATTTGGGCGAGTCCGAAGACGACGCGGAGCTCGGCGAGGCGCTGGAACGCTGGGAGCTGGCGCTGTTCGAGTCGGAGCCGCTCCGCTCGGAACGGCTGCGCGAAGCTGTCGGCACGCTGCTCGGCGGCGTCGACGGGCTGTGGGCCGCCGCCATGCGCGCGTCGGTCCTCCTGGGCGAGGCGGGCAGGGAGCGCGCCACCATGATCGCGCGAGCTGCGGGCGCTCGCGCGGGGAGACCGGGCCGGCAGCGGCACGGTCGACCTCGTGCGCCGCGCGATCGTCGAGACCGTCCTGCACGACGACCGCGAAGGCCTTCTGACCGCTCTGGACGATGCGTTGCTCGGGATCCGAGCTCGCCCGGCCGGGTACTTTTCGGCGCGGGCGATCCGGCACGGTTCCGGCACGGCGGCGTGACCGTCCTGCGGCTACGTTCGGTGGATGGAGGAGGCGCGCAGGGTTCTCGCCCGTCTCGAACGGATCGAAGCGCTCGACCGCGATCACGCGGTTCCAGGCGTCCTCCTGGGCGAGCTTCGGGCGCTCCTGCACGAGGTCGAAGCTTGGGTCAGGTTCGAGCACGACGTGCCCGATCCGGCTCTGGAAGCCGCAGAACGATGCCGGCGGATGCTGGAGGGCGCGAGCAGGACTCTGCTAGCCTGAGCCGAAAGACGGCCGGGCACAATGGCAGTCATACAGCACATCGAGCGCCCCGCCAGCCGGGCGTCGACCTCTAAAGGAGCGACAGTGGGCAGGGTCATCGCGTTCGCCAACCAGAAAGGCGGCGTTGCGAAAACGACCTCGACGCTGAACCTTGCGGTCGCGTTCGCGGAAAAGGGCAAGAAGGTGCTCGCGATCGACCTCGATCCGCAGGGCAACCTGACGATGAGCCAGGGGCTCAATCCGGACACGATCGAGCGCTCGATGTACGACGTGCTCGTTCACAAGCTGCCGATCGAGCAGATCATCCATAAGGGCGAGATCGACCTCGCCGTCGCCTCGATCGACCTGGCCGGCGCCGAGCTGGCGCTGTCCAGCATGATCGGTCGCGAGCGCGCACTCGAGAAGGCGCTCGCCTCGGTGCGCGGGGGCTACGACTTCGTCGTCATCGACACGCCCCCGTCGCTCGGCCTGCTGACGATCAACGCGCTGGTTGCGTCCAACGGTGTGATCGTCCCGGTGCAGTGCGAGTACCTCTCCCTGCGCGGCCTCGTCCAGCTCGAGAACACCCTCAGCATGATCCGCGAGAACTTGAACCCAGAGGTTCAGATCGAGGGGATCCTGGCGACGATGTACGACAGCCGGACGCTGCACTCGCGCGAGGCGCTGGAGATTCTGACCGAGAACTTCGGCGATCTTGTGTTCGGAACTCGTATCCGCAAGACCATCCGCTACGCCGAGGCGCCCGTGAAGGGAACGTCGGTGCTCAAGTACGACCCGACCGGGAGCGCGGCGGAGGCGTATCGCGATCTGGCGAAGGAGGTGCTCAATGGCGCGAAAACGCGCAAGCATGCGTGAGGGACCGCTCGCCGAGTTGTTCCGCGCGACCGAGGCGGCGCAGCGCCAGGCCGGGAGCACGCCGGAGCCGCCCGAGCGACAGGCCGAGGACGCGCCGGAGCAACCGGCTCCTCCCCGACCCGAGCCCGAGCCTGAGCTGCCTCCCGCTGCAGCGGCGGCGACGCCGCTCCATGCTCCGCGCCGAATCGCCGGCGATCGAGCAGCCGCGCACCCCGATCCGCCCCCAGGTTGCCGAGTTCCCTCCGGTCTTCGAGGCCCCCGCCGTGGAGCCGCCGCGCCCGGTCGAGGCCGCACCCGTCTACGACGCGCCCGCCCCGGCCGCTGATCTTCACCCGGCGCGCTGGGTCGAGCCGCTGCCCGAGCCGCCGCCGCGCCTGTACAGCGCGCCGCGCGCCGACTCGGCCGCCTACCTCGCCGTGATTCGCGTGGTCGGCGTCGGCGGCGCCGGGCTGAACGCCCTCGACCGGATGATCGACGCCGGCATCACGGGGGTCGAGTTCGTCGCCGTCAACACCGATATCCAGCAGCTCCAGATGAGTGACGCGCCGGTCAAGATCCACATCGGCCGTGAGCTGACCGAGGGTCTCGGCTCGGGCGCCGATCCCGAGATCGGCCGCGCCGCCGCCGATGAGGCGTACGACCAGATCAAGCGCACTCTGCGCGGCTCGGACATGGTCTTTGTCGCCGCCGGCGAGGGCGGCGGAACCGGCTCGGGCGCCGCGCCCGTCGTCGCCAAGATCGCCCGAGAGCTGGGGGCGCTTGCCGTCGGGATCGTGACGACGCCGTTTCGGTTCGAGGGAACGCGCCGCAAGGCCGCCGCCGACGCCGGCCTCGAGACCCTGCGTGAGGCCTGCGACACGGTGATCGTGATCCCCAACGACCGATTGCTCGAGGTCCTGGAGAAGAACACCGCGATGCTGGACGCATTCAAGATCGCGGACGACGTCCTCCGCCAGGGTGTTCAGGGCATCTGCGACCTGATCACGATGCCCGGCCTGATCAACCTCGACTTCGCCGACGTCCGCACGGTGATGCAGGACGGCGGCAACGCCCTGATGGGGATCGGGTACGCGACCGGCGAGAACCGGGCGCGAGAGGCGGCGGAGCGGGCGCTACGCTCGCCGCTGATCGACACCGAGCTGACCGGCGCCCGCGGGATCCTGCTCTCGATCGCGGGCGGCGACGACCTCTCGCTCTTCGAGGTCAACGAGGCCGCGGAGGTCGTGCGCCAGGGTGCGGTCGACGACACGAACCTGATCTTCGGTGCGACGATCGACGACCGGCTCGACGGGCAGGTCTGGGTGACGGTGATCGCAACCGGGCTCGGCGGGGAGCGCCGTGCACGGAGGCCGCTTGCCGTGCACCCGCACGACACCGCGCCCGATGACCGGCTCGAGCCGCCCAGCTTCCTGCGGGATCTCTAGCTCCGGGCTCGATTCCAGCGTGGCCAGTGTCGATCGGCGAGACTTCGTCGCGTGCAGGTTCCGCAGACGCGCTATGCGCGCAGCGCCGATGTGAACATCGCCTACCAGGTCGTCGGTGACGGGCCGGTCGACCTGCTTTGGATTCAAGGCTTTGAACCGTGAGGCGGCTCTCCGCCGCCGAATGAGAGGAGCGATCGCAGCCGGCCACCCGCTGACGGCCGAGGCCGGCGCTCGCGTGCTTGCCGAGGGCGGGAACGCGGTCGATGCGTGCGTCGCCGCCGCGTTTGCCTCGTGGGTCGCCGAGAGCCCTCTGACCGGGCCTGGGGCGGGCGGCTTCATGCTCGTCCACCGTGCGAGCGACCGGAGCGACCGGCTGCTCGACTTCTTCGTCGCCACGCCCAGCCTCGGTGCCAGAGGCCGGCGCCGCTCCCGAGATGGAGGCGATCGACATCGACTTCGACCGGGAGTCGACCCAGGTCTTTCGGATCGGCGCCGCGTCCTGCGCCGTGCCCGGGGCGGCCGCGGGGCTCGAGGCCGCCCACCGCGGGTACGGAACGCTGCCGTGGCGCCTGCTGATCGAGCCGGCTCTGGAGCTCGTACGCGACGGGGTCGAGCTGACCCGTGCGCAGGCCTACCTGCACGCCATCCTCGACCTGATTCTCCGGCACACCGACGAAGGGCGCCGCATCTACGGCCGCCGCTCGCGTCTCACCGCCGGGGACACGCTGGTTCTCGACGATCTCGGCACGACTCTCGAGGTGCTGGCTCGCAAGGGGTCGGCCGCGATCTACGGTGGGAGCCTCGGCCGGCAGATCGTCGGGCACATGCGCGCGGCCGGGGGCACGATCACGGTCGCGGACCTCGCCGCCTACCGGGTGATCCGGCGCCGCCCGGTACGAGCCCGGTTTCGGGGACACGAGTTCGTCTCGAACCCGCCGCCCTCGTCGGGCGGTGTCTTGATCGGATACGGGCTGCGCCTCCTTGACGCGCTCGGGCCGAGCGGGCCGGCCGGGAGCGCCCGTGCGATGGCCGCTCTCGTCGAGGTGATGCGCGAGCAGGGGCGGGCCAGGCTCGGGGCGTTTGCGAGCGAGCTGCATCGGGGCGGCCTGGCCAAGCGGCTGTACTCGGACGACAACCTGCGCGCGGCGCTCCGGCGGCTGCGGGCGGGCCTCGCCGGGGTCGAGGAGCCGGGAGAGCGCGGCACGACCCACATCTCGGTGGTCGATGCGGCCGGAAACGCCGCGTCGCTGACGACGTCGACCGGCTCCGGCTCGGGCGTGATCGTCCCCGGAACCGGGATCCACCTGAACAACATGCTCGGCGAGTACGACCTGAATCCTGCGGGCAGCGAGGCGGTGCCCGGAGCGCGGCTGACGAGCATGATGGCGCCGTCGTTCGTCCTGCGGAGAGGGAGGCCTCGACTCGTCGTCGGCAGCGCAGGTTCGGTTCGTCTGCGCGGCGCGATTCTCCAGAGCGTCGTCAACGTCGTCGAGCACGAGCTCGGCGTGGAGGAGGCGATCACCGCCCCGCGGGTTCACTTCGAGGAGCCGCATGTCCACTGCGAGGGGGGCGCCGAGCCGGCCGAGGTCGATCGGCTGGAAGAGTGCGGATACGACGTCGTTCGCTGGCGGCGCCGCAACCTCTACTTCGGGGGCGTGTCCGCGGTCGAGGTCGGCGCCGGCGGCACCCTCGCGGCGGCGGGCGACCCCCGGCGTGGGGGACACGGGATCGTCGTCGAGGCCGAGGCTGGACGGCGCGATTGACTCCGGCTCCCGAACAGTTTCGCGTGCGTCGGGCGCAGCCCGGCGACGCCGCCGCGCTCGTCGCGCTCGCAGAGGCGGTCGGCTCAGAGCCCGAGGGCTGGTTGATCTCCGACAGCCGCTGGCGCGGCGTCTCCGACGAGCGGCGCTACCTGCGGACGGTGAGGCGGCATCCGGACGCGGCGGTCTTCGTCGCCGAGACGTCCGGCAGGATCTCGGGCCGGCTGTCGCTCTCCCGCGACCCGCACGGGGCGAGCCACCACGTTGCCGACCTCGGGTTGATGGTCGCGGCGGCCGAGCGGCGGCAGGGTGTCGGGTGGGCGCTGCTCGAGCAGGCGGTTGCGTGGGCACGAGCGTCCGGCGTCCGCAAGCTCGAGCTTCACGTCTTCCCCCACAACGAGCCGGCGATCCGCCTGTACGAGCGCTTCGGCTTCGTCCGCGAGGGGCTCCGGCACGCCCAGTACCGCCGTGGGAACGAGTACGTCGACGCGATCCTGATGGCCTACCAGGTCGACGACGGCTGAGATACTCGCTGTGCTGTGAACCTCGACCCCGATCTCGCCGCCGTCCTCGGTGCGGCCGTTTCGCGGGCGTGCTCGCGCTCGGGGGCCTCTGGCGTCGCCGTCGTGAGCTCGAGCGGTCGTGCGTCGACTGCGGCAGGCGGATCGTCGCCGGGATCAGGTCGTGCGACTGCGACGTCTGACCTACGACGGTCGTGACGGGCCGCTGCGGCCGACCCGGCGAGACCTGGCCGTCTTCGCCGGCTGGCTGCTCGCGGCCGGCGTCTACATCGGGATCGGGCTCTACACGGTCGACTTCCTGCTCTCCTACTGGACGGCGGTCGCGTACGTCGTCCTCGCCGGCTGGCTCGTGCCGGTTCTCGTGAGGCGAGTGCTGCTGAGCTGGGCGGCGCACGACCTCGAGCCGTACGCGATCCAGCGGCACATGCGGCTCAAGATCGCGTTCGTGCCGCTGCTGCTCGGCTCCTATTCGCCGGACATGATGAGCAAGTGGTTCGTCTACGGGATCCACATCGGCCCGTGGGACCTGAAGGCACACAATCCGGCCCAGTTCCACCGCGGCTGGCCCGGCGTCGGCTTCACGCATTCGCTGATCTACGGCGTCGTCATCTGCCTCCTGCTCTGGAAGGGAGCCGGCAGCAAGACGTGGGGGGTGAGCTTCCTGATCGGGCAGTGGGCGCACGCGTTCACCGACACGGGCGACACCGTCGGGACGATGCTGCTCTTTCCCTGGACGCAGCACTTCCACCTCGACGCCTGGGCCTACGCGGGGCAGACCGGCCGCTTTACCGACGCGGCCGCGTACTTCAGCGGGCTGGGGGCGATGTGGGACGCCGTCTTCCTCGTCTACGGCCTGTACAGCTGGCGGGTGCTGACGCGCACGTACTTCGACGGCGTGATCTTCCCCGCCGACCGCTTCTGGTCGTTTCTGAACCGAGCAGTCCCGCGCGGCGCGCTCCTCGCCCTGTACCGCGCCGCGTTCTTCTACGGCACCTCGCGCTGGATCGCGTGGACGGTCTGGGCGCACGTGATCCACAGCTACCCCTACGACCTGAGCTGGGGCGGGCCGCACTGGGTGCCCGCGGCGCACCCGTAGATCAGTACGCTGGGTCGAGCCCCTGCGAACATCGGGAAGTGGCGGACGTTGGTCGTGACGAGCTCCGCGTCGAGCCCGATCGCCGTCGCGGCGATCAGGTAGTCGGCGTCCTCGACCCCGCTGTGCGCCGGCCTGATACTCCCGAGCGAGGGCTGCCGCCAGCCGCGCGACGATCTCGTTGACCGGAACCAACTCGAGCAGCGAGAAGAATTCCTCGGTTGCCTCCTCCTCGTCCGGTCGCAGACCGACGAGAACCTCGAAGCGGGTGATCTCGCTCGCGGCGAGCACGTCCGACTCCGCGGCTCGTCTTGACCGACTCGACGGCCGGCGCGTGCTGCCGTAGGACGTCGATCGCAGACGTTCGTGTCGACGAGCTTCATCTCGATTCGAGGTTGCGCAGATTCGTGTTCATGTCGCCCGAGCGGATCGCCCGCACGTATTCCTCGCCCGTGAACTTGCGGTCCTTCCAGATTCCTGCGGCGGCCATCAAGCTGGCAACGCGCTCCTCCGGCGTCAGGGTCGCGTACTTGGCGTACTGGCGGCGGATCGCGCGCCGGATCAGCTCGGAGCGCGACGCGCCGGATTCCTGCGGCCGCATGGTCGAGGAGATCGAGCTCCTCCGGCCCGAGATAGATCTGTGTCCTGCCCATGTTCGGAGTATACATCGAATGGTGTCGTCATACATCGTCGCTTCCGGCCGCGGTAGAATCGGCCGGCCTTGATCTCCCCCAGCGGCCGGCTCGAGCTCACCTGGACGAACAAGCACCTCCGCCTGCTCTCGAACGAGGACGGCGGGTACACCTGGGTGCCGCCGTCGGACTACCGGGCGGAACGCACTGGCTGGTCGAGGCGAAGATGAAGAAGGAGATGGAGGCGGCCGACGTGAAGGGCAAGGAGAGCGCGGCGAAGCGCTGGGCCAACTCGTCTCCGACGACCCGCAGGTCGAGGCCGCGTGGCTGTATCTGCTCGTCAGCGAGGACGACGTCGCGACCGCCAAGGGCGATTGGGCCGCGCTGAAGAAGCTACGGCGCCGGCTGACGCTCTGCGCCCCTTCGTGACGGAGCCGGCACAGACTCGTGCCTCGGTCGCGACTAATATGGCACCATATGGTCGTGGCCAGACAGCAGACGCTCGTGCAGCTCACCGACGAGTTGATCGCGCTGCTCGATGAGCGGGCGGCCAGGGACGGTACGTCGCGCTCCGAGCTGATCCGCCGCGCGATCGAGAGCTTCCTCCACGACGAGCGCAAGGCCGCGATCGACACGGCGATCGTCGAGGCGTACACCCGGATTCCGCAGCCCGACCACGACCCCTGGGCCGAGGCCGCAGCCATGCGTATCCATTAGCCGCGGAGCCCTGGTGAACCGAGGCGACGATCTGGTGGGTCGACGACCCGGGTGCCGGGCGACGACCTCATCTGGTCCTGACACGCGAGACGGCCGTGCCGGTTCTGAATGTCCTGATCTGTGTTCCTGCGACGCGATCGGTGCGAGGGCATAGCGACCGAAGTACGCCTCACGCGGGCAGAGGGGATGCCCGACGATTGCGTGCTCAGCCTCGACAACGTCACGCTCGTCCCCAAGGAGTTCCTCGTCGAGCGGATCTGCGTGCTCCGCGGCGACCGGATGCACGAGGTCTGCGAGGCACTCGCGGTCGCGACCGGCTGCGACTGAGCGGGTCCAAGGCAGGGACAGGATGATCGGCCGTCTACTCGCGGTGCGGCGTCACCCTGCCGTTGCCCGAGGCGCGCTCGCGCACCTCGCGGGCACGGGCCAGTGCTTCAGCCGCCTGCTCGAGCAGCTCGGCCAGGCGCTGGAGCCTGGCCCGCTCGGATCGCAGCTCGAGCAGCTCCTGCTTCAGCTCGTGGCCGAAGTCGACCCGCGCCGCGAGCTCGAAGGAGAGCTGCGGCGAGGTCACGAGCGGCTCTTCGACCTCCTCCGCCTCGGCGGCGGTGACGAGGCGGCGGAAGATCGCCAGAGCCTGTTCGACCTCATCCTCCGCGGGCAGATCGCCGTCGTCCTCGTGCGCCTCGATCTCGGCGGTCCGGAACGAGCGTCCCTCGGTCAACGCGACGACGCGGAAGCGTCCCCGCCCCTCGACGAGCACGTTCAGCCTCCCGTCGTCGAACGTGTCGATCAGCTCGACCACCCCGGTGAGGGTGCCGACCTGCCGCAATCCGTCCGAGTCCTCGAGGATCAGACCGAACTCGCGACTCTCGGCGAGACACTCGCCGATCAGCTCCTTGTAGCGATCCTCGAAGATGTGCAGGGGCACGCGCTCGCCCGGCAGCAGCACGAGCTCGAGCGGGAAGAGGCCGATCGATGCCACCCCGGAAGCCTATGCGGTGGCCGTCGCGGATACAGTCTCGCCGTGCCCGCCTCCGTCGCCGAGATCGCCGACAGCTTCTTCCGGCCCAGCGTTCGCGGTCTCGTGCCGTACGAGCCCGGGAAGCCGGTCGAGGAGGTGCAGCGCGAGCTCGGATTGGAGCGCTGCATCAAGCTCGCGTCGAACGAGGGGGCCTTCGGCCCGTTTCCGGCGGCGCTCGAGGCGATCGCCCGCTCGGCCGGCGAGCTGAACCGGTACCCCGACGGCGGCGCGTGGCGTCTGCGCACCGCACTCGCCGAGCGTCACGGCGTGCGCTACGAGGAGGTCGCAGTCGGCGCCGGCGCCGACGGGATCATCGACTCCCTCTCGCAGGCCGCGCTCGGCCCCGGCGACGAGATCGTCTGCGGCTGGCCCTCGTTCCCCAGCTACGTGATCGACGCCGCCAAGCTCGGAGCGACGCCCGTGCAGGTGCCGCTGCGCGATCACCGCTACGACCTCGACGCGATGCTGGCTGCGATCGGCCCCCGCACCAAGATCGTCTACGTCTGCCACCCCAACAACCCGACGGGCACGATGAACACCCGTGCGGAGCTCGACGCGTTCCTGGACGCAGTGCCCGGTCACGTGCTGACCGTGATCGACCAGGCCTACCGCGAGTACGTCGACGATCCCGAGTATCCGGACGGGATCGAGGAGTACTTCAAGGCGGGCCGCCGGGTGGCGGTCCTGCGGACGTTCTCGAAGATCTACGGTCTCGCCGGGCTGCGCGTCGGGTACATGGTCGCCTCGCCCGGCGTGGTCACCGCTGCGAACAAGGTCAAGCGGGCGTTCGACGTCTCGAGCATGGCGCAGGAGGCCGCGCTCGCCAGCCTCGACAGCCCCGAAGAGATCGAGCGGCGGCGGCGGTCGAGCGCCGAGGGGATCGTGGAGCTCGGGCGGGCCTTCGACGGCCACGGCTTCGATGTCGCCGGCCCCGCGGTCGCCAACTTCCTGTTCGCCGACACGGGCGCCGACGCACGGCCGCTGTTCGAGGCGCTCCTCCGCGAGGGTGTGATCGTCCGGCCGCTGCACGGCTTCGGAGCGCCGACCGCGATCCGCGTCACCTGCGGCACGTCCGAAGAGAACGCGTTCTTCGCGCAGGCGCTCGCGCGGGTGCGCGGCAGCGTCGCCACCCGCTAACGTCGCCCGGGTGAAGGGGCACGAGTGGCGCTGCCGCTGATCATCGCCCGCCAGCGGGAGGTCTTGCGCGCGTCGGCGAGCTTCCGCTTCCTCTTCGGCTCGACGCTCGTCTCCGGGCTCGGCACGTGGATCGCGGTGATCGCGCTGAGCGTCGACGTCTGGGACCGGACGCACTCGCGGTGTTTGGGTCAGCGCGCTCCTGATCGCCGACTTCCTGCCGGCGGTGGCGATCGGCCTTGCGCTCGGCCCCCTCGTCGACCGGCTCTCCCGCAAGCGGCTGCTCCTCGGCGCCGACCTGCTCCGGTTTGCCGCCTTCGTCCTGCTCGCCTTCGCCGTCCGGCCGTGGCAGATCGTCGCGCTCGCGTTCCTCGCCGGGGTCGCGTCGGGCTTCGCCCGCCCCGCCGCCTATGCCGGCCTGCCGAACCTCGTCCCGGCCGAGAAGCTCGCGGGCGCGAACTCGCTGCTGCGGACCGCCGACCAGCTGACGATCACGATCGGGACGCTGCTCGGCGGGGTGCTCGTCGCCGCCTCGAGCCCGGACGTCGCCTACTGGCTGAACGCCGCCAGCTTCCTCGGCTCCGCCGTCCTGATCCTCCGGATCTCCGGCACCGTGTTGCAGCAGGGACGGGTCGAGACGCGAGGGCACTGGCGTGACGTCGCCGAGGGGATCGCGGTCGTGCGCCGCTCGCGGACGCTGATGGCCGTGCTCGTCTCCTGGAACCTGGCGATGCTCGCGATCGCCTTCGTCAACGTCTCGGAGGTCGTGCTGGCGAAGAAGGCGTTCAACGCGGGCGACTTCGGGTTCGGCCTGATGTGGACGGCGAGCGGGATCGGCGCGGTCGTCGGTGCCCTCTTTGCTCCCTCGTGGCTCGAGCGGCGGGCGATGACGACGGTCTACGGCGTGGCGATCGGGCTGATGGCATTCGCCGACGTGGCTGCCGCCGTCTCCCCCAACGTCTGGGTCGCGGTCTGGTGCATCGTCGTCGGCGGTGTCGGAAACGCGACCGCGATCGTGTGCAACTCGCTGCTCGTCCAGCGCGGTGCCCCCGATCACGTGCGCGGCCGCGCGTTCACGCTGATCATGGGCTCCAACTTCGCGGTGCTCGGTGTCGGCATGGCGGTCGCCGGCCCGCTCGTCGACGCGATCGGACCGCGCTGGATGTGGGGGATCGCGGGCGCGCTCGCATCCGTCGGCGGCCGTGACCGGCTACGCGATGCTGCGCCGGACCGAGGAGCCGGTGCCCCAGCCGGCCGCGGATCTGATGGCCAGGCGAAGAGAGTGGACGCGCGAGAGCCTCACGGCCGGCGTTCGCGCGGGCGACCGGCTGGCGCTCGCCCGCGCGATCACCCTCGTCGAGGGCGCCGATCCGTCTGCGTACGAGCTCGTCCGCGATCTCTACCCGCAGACGGGGAACGCGTACGCGATCGGCGTCACCGGCCCGCCCGGGGTCGGCAAGTCGAGCCTGATCGCCGCGCTGATCCGACATGTGCGGGCGCTCGAGCGGACGGTCGGCGTCGTCTCGGTCGATCCGTCGAGCCCGTTCTCGCACGGCGCTCTGCTCGGCGACCGGATCCGGCTCGCCGACCACTTTCTCGATCCGGGCGTCTTCATCCGCTCGATGGGCACGCGCGGGCACGAAGGCGGGCTCGCCGAGGCGACGCTCCAGGTGCTGCTCCTGCTTGACGCGGCCGGCAAGGACGTCGTCTTCCTGGAGACCGTCGGCACCGGGCAGAGCGAGATCCAGGTGATCGGTGTCGCCGACACGGTCGTGCTCGTGCTGATGCCGGGCTCCGGCGACTCGGTCCAGGCGTTGAAGGCGGGGATCATGGAGATTCCCGACGTGATCGCGATCAACAAGATGGACCATCCGGCCGCGAAGACGATGATGAGCGAGGTGCGCTCCGTGCTCTCGCTCGACCGCGAACGCGCCTGGAAGGTGCCGATCGTCCTCACCGAGGCCCACCGCGGCGAGAACGTTCCCGAGCTCTGGGAGAAGATCGAGGAGCACCGGGCGCATCTCGAGCGTGAGGGTCTGCTGGAGGAGCGGCGGCGGCGAAATCTCGCCGGCGAGGTCTTCGCGGTCGCCTCCGCGCGGGCCAAGGTGCTGCTTCAGCAGGCCGTCGCAGACGACCCCGAGCTGCGCCGGCTGCTCGACGAGGTGCAGAGCCGCGAGCTCGACCCGCTCTCGGCTGTGCGCGAGATCATCGACAAGGTCTTCCGGATCGACGGCCGTGGCACTGAGTCCGGCTGATAT
>CAVXTD010000034.1:0-28212 GCA_963764565.1 uncultured Actinomycetes bacterium | reverse complement strand
GCCGAACGATCCCTACGCGTGAGACATCGGAGCTAACCGGGCCGCCTCGAAGCCGTCTAACTGGGAAGTCGCGAACACGCCGGTATACTGACCGGCTCCTGATGGTAAACGAGACAATCGACACAACCGAGCCCGGCGTCTGGACTACAGGTCCCGACGGCGAGTTGATCCCGGACTACGACTCGACCTTCCCCACGATCAACGAAGGCGAGGTCGTGCACGGCAAGGTCGTCCGCGTCGACAAGGACGAGGTCCTGGTCGACATCGGCTACAAGTCCGAGGGCGTCATCCCGGTCTCGGAGCTTTCGATCCGCCGCTCGATCAACCCGGCGGACGAGGTCGGGATCGGCGACGAGATCGACGCGCTCGTGCTCACGAAGGAAGACGCCGACGGGCGGCTGATCCTCTCCAAGAAGCGCGCTCGCTTCGAGTTGGCCTGGAAGGCGATCGAGCAGGCGGGCGAGAGCGGCCAGCCCGTGATCGGCAAGGTGATCGAGGTCGTCAAGGGTGGGCTGATCCTGGATCTCGGCGTCCGCGGCTTCCTGCCGGCCTCGCTGGTCGACATCCGGCGCGTCCAGGACCTCGATGAGTTCCTCGGCCAGGAGCTGCGCTGCAAGGTGATCGAGTTGAACCGGTCCCGCAACAACGTCGTGCTCTCGCGCCGCGCGGTGCTGGAGGACGAGCGCAAGGAGATGCGCCAGGCGATCCTCGACCGGCTCGCCCCCGGCGACGTCGTCGAGGGCCAGATCTCGAACATCGTCGACTTCGGGGCCTTCGTCGACCTCGACGGCATGGACGGGCTGATTCACATCTCCGAGCTGTCGTGGAGCCACGTGAACCACCCATCCGAGGTGCTCGAGATCGGCCAGACCGTCGAGGTGAAGGTCCTCGACATCGACCGCGATCGGCAGCGGATCTCACTCGGTCTGAAGCAGACGCAGTCCGATCCCTGGCAGCAGGTGCTGGACAGCTACGGCGAGGGAGACGTCGTGCAGGGTCGCGTGACCAAGGTGGTCACGTTCGGCGCATTCGTCGAGATCCTCCCCGGCGTCGAGGGGCTCGTGCACATCTCCGAGCTCGCGCAGCATCACGTCGAAAACCCGCGCGAAGTCGTCTCGCAGGGAGACCTCGTCAACGTCAAGATCATCGAGGTCGACGCCGAACGACGCCGCCTCTCGCTCTCGCTGAAGCGGATCGAGGAGGGCGAGCAGACCCAGCCGCTGCCCGAGGGCGCGGAGCCGCTGCGGCCGCAGATCGACCTCTCGGAGGAGGTCTTCGCGGAGACGCCTGCTGCCGCCGAGGTCGCGTTCGCTCCCGAGGCCGGGCTGCTCGAGGAGCTCGCCCAGGACTCCTCAGGGGATCCCGCGCCCGAGCCGGCCGCGAGCATGGAGGAGGAGCTCGCGGACGAGCCTCGCACTGTCGAGCCCGAGTTGGGCGACGACCCCTCCACCGGCGCCGCCTAGGCGCTCACGATGAAGCCGCTCACCGTCGCCGTCACCGGCGGCATCGGAGCGGGCAAGAGCCAGGCGCTGTGGTCGTTCGCCCAGCGCGGCGTCCCGACGCTGTCCGCGGACGACCTCGTCCACGCGCTGATCGCCGACGATCCCGAGGTCCGCGCGGCCCTCGAGGGCCGCTTCGGCACTACGAACCGGCGGCGGATCGGGGAGATCGTCTTCGCCGACCCAGACGAGCTCGCCTGGCTCGAGGGGCTGCTGCATCCGCGTGTTCGAGCGGAGCAGGAGGCCTGGCTCGAGGGGCTCGACGCGCCGGTCGCCGTCGTCGAGATCCCGCTCCTGTACGAGTCCGGCGCCGCGGATCGCTTTGACGCCGTCGTGGTGATCACCGCACCGGAGGAGCTGCGCGCGACCCGTAGCCCCGCGGCCCGAGACTCACGCGCCGATCGCCTGCTCCCCGACGAGGAGAAGATCGCCCGAGCAGACTTCGCCTACGTGAACGACGGAACCCTCGACGAGCTCGACACGTTCGTCGGAGCGGTGCTCGACAGCTTGCCGCTGTGATCGGCCTGCCCAGGAGACTCGTCCTCGCCGCCGTGGCGATCGCGGTGCTGCTGGGAACGTTCGGCGTGATCCATCTCACGCAGCCCGCGTGGTACGCGCGCCTCTGGCATCCGCTCCGCTACAAGGAGATCGTGCTGGGGCACGCGCGGAATTACCGCCTCGACCCGGCGCTGCTGGCCGCCGTGATCTACCAGGAGAGCAAGTTCAACGCGCAAGCACGCTCGGACCGCGGCGCGATCGGGCTGATGCAGCTCCTCCCCGACACCGCGAAGGGGATTGCGGAGAGGACCGGCGGCTCGAAGTTCCGAGTCGCCGACCTGTACGTGCCCGAGATCAACGTCCGCTACGGCGCCTGGTACCTCCGGCATCTTCTGGATCGGTACGGCTCGGAGCGGACGGCACTTGCTGCCTACAACGCGGGCCAGGCGAACGTCGATGCGCTGGCGCGCGCGGCACCTGCCCGTCCAGTTCGAGGAGACCCGGGAGTTCGTCGACCGCGTCGAGAGCCTGAAAATGACGTACCGGCGCATCTACGCATCGTTGCGACATTTGCCACGACGGCCCGAACGATCCCTACGCGTGAGACATCGGAGCTAACCGGGCCGCCTCGAAGCCGTCTAACTGGGAAGTCGCGAACACGCCGGTATACTGACCGGCTCCTGATGGTAAACGAGACAATCGACACAACCGAGCCCGGCGTCTGGACTACAGGTCCCGACGGCGAGTTGATCCCGGACTACGACTCGACCTTCCCCACGATCAACGAAGGCGAGGTCGTGCACGGCAAGGTCGTCCGCGTCGACAAGGACGAGGTCCTGGTCGACATCGGCTACAAGTCCGAGGGCGTCATCCCGGTCTCGGAGCTTTCGATCCGCCGCTCGATCAACCCGGCGGACGAGGTCGGGATCGGCGACGAGATCGACGCGCTCGTGCTCACGAAGGAAGACGCCGACGGGCGGCTGATCCTCTCCAAGAAGCGCGCTCGCTTCGAGTTGGCCTGGAAGGCGATCGAGCAGGCGGGCGAGAGCGGCCAGCCCGTGATCGGCAAGGTGATCGAGGTCGTCAAGGGTGGGCTGATCCTGGATCTCGGCGTCCGCGGCTTCCTGCCGGCCTCGCTGGTCGACATCCGGCGCGTCCAGGACCTCGATGAGTTCCTCGGCCAGGAGTTGCGCTGCAAGGTGATCGAGTTGAACCGGTCCCGGAACAACGTCGTGCTCTCGCGCCGCGCGGTGCTGGAGGACGAGCGCAAGGAGATGCGCCAGGCGATCCTCGACCGGCTCGCCCCCGGCGACGTCGTCGAGGGCCAGATCTCGAACATCGTCGACTTCGGGGCCTTCGTCGACCTCGACGGCATGGACGGGCTGATTCACATCTCCGAGCTGTCGTGGAGCCACGTGAACCACCCATCCGAGGTGCTCGAGATCGGCCAGACCGTCGAGGTGAAGGTCCTCGACATCGACCGCGATCGGCAGCGGATCTCACTCGGTCTGAAGCAGACGCAGTCCGATCCCTGGCAGCAGGTGCTGGACAGCTACGGCGAGGGAGACGTCGTGCAGGGTCGCGTGACCAAGGTGGTCACGTTCGGCGCATTCGTCGAGATCCTCCCCGGCGTCGAGGGGCTCGTGCACATCTCCGAGCTCGCGCAGCATCACGTCGAAAACCCGCGCGAAGTCGTCTCGCAGGGAGACCTCGTCAACGTCAAGATCATCGAGGTCGACGCCGAACGACGCCGCCTCTCGCTCTCGCTGAAGCGGATCGAGGAGGGCGAGCAGACCCAGCCGCTGCCCGAGGGCGCGGAGCCGCTGCGGCCGCAGATCGACCTCTCGGAGGAGGTCTTCGCGGAGACGCCTGCTGCTGCCGAGGTCGCGTTCGCTCCCGAGGCCGGGCTGCTCGAGGAGCTCGCCCAGGACTCCTCAGGGGATCCCGCGCCCGAGCCGGCCGCGAGCATGGAGGAGGAGCTCGCGGACGAGCCTCGCACTGTCGAGCCCGAGTTGGGCGACGACCCCTCCACCGGCGCCGCCTAGGCGCTCACGATGAAGCCGCTCACCGTCGCCGTCACCGGCGGCATTGGAGCGGGCAAGAGCCAGGCGCTGTGGTCGTTCGCCCAGCGCGGCGTCCCGACGCTGTCCGCAGACGACCTCGTCCACGCGCTGATCGCCGACGATCCCGAGGTCCGCGTGGCCCTCGAGGGCCGCTTCGGCACTACGAACCGGCGGCGGATCGGGGAGACCGTCTTCGCCGACCCAGACGAGCTCGCCTGGCTCGAGGGGCTGCTGCATCCGCGTGTTCGAGCGGAGCAGGAGGCCTGGCTCGAGGGGCTCGACGCGCCGGTCGCCGTCGTCGAGATCCCGCTCCTGTACGAGTCCGGTGCCGCGGATCGCTTTGACGCCGTCGTGGTGATCACCGCACCGGAGGAGCTGCGCGCGACCCGTAACCCCGCGGCCCGAGACTCACGCGCCGATCGCCTGCTCCCCGACGAGGAGAAGATCGCTCGAGCAGACTTCGCCTACGTGAACGACGGAACCCTCGACGAGCTCGACACGTTCGTCGGAGCGGTGCTCGACAGCTTGCCGCTGTGATCGGCCTGCCCAGGAGACTCGTGCTCGCCGCCGTGGCGATCGCGGTGCTGCTGGGAACGTTCGGCGTGATCCATCTCACGCAGCCCGCGTGGTACGCGCGCCTCTGGCATCCGCTCCGCTACAAGGAGATCGTGCTGGGGCACGCGCGGAATTACCGCCTCGACCCGGCGCTGCTGGCCGCCGTGATCTACCAGGAGAGCAAGTTCAACGCGCAAGCACGCTCGGACCGCGGCGCGATCGGGCTGATGCAGCTCCTCCCCGACACCGCGAAGGGGATTGCGGAGAGGACCGGCGGCTCGAAGTTCCGAGTTGCCGACCTGTACGTGCCCGAGATCAACGTCCGCTACGGCGCCTGGTACCTCCGGCATCTTCTGGATCGGTACGGCTCGGAGCGGACGGCACTTGCTGCCTACAACGCGGGCCAGGCGAACGTCGATGCCTGGCGCGCGCGGCACCTGCCCGTCCAGTTCGAGGAGACCCGGGAGTTCGTCGACCGCGTCGAGAGCCTGAAAATGACGTACCGGCGCATCTACGCATCGTTGCGACTCAAGAGTGACACTTGACAGACACCAGAAATGATGTCACAATGACATCGAAATGCAGCTCGAACCACACGCAGAAGCACTCCGCAACGAACTCGCCACCCTGGCGAGTCTCGGCGACGAGCATGTCGCCGCCGCCGCGGAGCGACTGAGCCAGGCACTCGGCTCGAGCATCGGCCTGCGGCTGCTCGAGGTGCTGTCCGAGGCCGCGCTCGAGGTCAGCGCCCAGCTCCCCACGGGTCACGTCGAGGTTCGCCTCGCCGGCCAGGAGCCGTCGCTCGTCTATGTCGAGCGGGAGGACGCGCCCGCGCCCGCCTCCACCGACGACGGGCTTACCGCCCGAATCACCCTGCGCCTGCCCGAATCGCTGAAGGTCTCGATCGAGGCCGCGGCGTCGCGCGAGGGCGCGTCCGTCAACACCTGGATCGTCAAGGCGCTTGCTCGCGGACTGTCGAGCGGCGCCACCACGAGTCGGGTCGGCAGCCGCCTGACCGGCTTCGGTCAGAGCTGAGAGGAGAAGCGATGAAGTACATGCCAGGAATGTTCGGTCACTTCGAGGAATGGCGAGTCGACCGGCGCGACCCGTGTCCCCAGCATCTGAAGGCGAGCCTGCCGCGCCGCCGGAGGCGGTCGAAGTGAGACACGAGTTCACCACCTCCGAGCCCCCGAAGCTCCGGATCGCGATCCCGTCGGGCCGCGTCGAAATCGAGACCGGCGAGACCGCCGAGACTGTCGTCGAGGTGGAGTCTTCATCCGGGAACCTCGATGCGATTCGCGTCGAGCAGCACGGGCGGGACATCATCGTCGAGCATCGCAAGCGCTTCGGCTTCAGCCGGGAGGAGTACGAGATCCGGGTCAACCTTCCGCAGGGCGCCGACGCCGACCTCAACCTCGCGTCCGCGAACCTACGGGCCGCCGGCCGCCTCGGCACGCTCGAGGCGAACACCGCATCCGGCGACATCGAGATCGAAGAGATCGAGAAGGACGCGCGGGTGCGCTCCGCGAGCGGCGACGTTCGCCTCGGCTCGGTCGGCGGCCGCGCCAATGTGAACACCGCCTCGGGCGACATCGAGCTCGGGCGCGTCGGCGGCGGCGTGTCGGTCCGGTCGGCCTCGGGCGATGTCCGCGTGCAGGAGGCCGGCGCCGAGGTGAGCATCAACACCGCTTCCGGCGACCAGGTGGTCGACACCGTCCGGCGGGGCCGCGTAGACCTCAAGTCGGCGTCGGGCGACTGCCGGATCGGCGTGAAGGTCGGCTCGCGTCTCTTCGTCGAGGCCCGCTCGCTGAGCGGCGAAACGTCGTCCGAGGTCGAGCTAGGCGATAGCGAGGTGCCGGGCGACGGCCCGCTGGTCGAGCTCAAGGCCGTGACGATGAGCGGCGACATCCGCGTCGTCCGTGCGGGCTAGATGTTTGATCGCCTCAGGGTTTTGACAGCCGCATCCAGAGGTTCTCGAGCATCCGCGAGACCGGCTCCATGAGCGCAGAGCCGCCGAAGTTGAGCGCGCCCGCGGCGAAGACCTTCGCGCCTGCGGTGGTCTCGTAGTAGGTCATCTGCGCGGACAGGCCGGGCCCGAACAGGTCGGGGATCTCGGCCAGCACGAGGGTGCCCGGCGGCGACTCCGGCGTCGTGTGGTCGATCTCGATCCCGTAGCCGCCGACCAGGTCGCCGAAGGTCGATCCTTCTTCAAGGCCCGTGCCGGCCCAGAGCCACGGAGCCGCCTCGGGCCGGAGCACGTCGTACGGGCTCTGGTGCTCGCCGCGGTCGTTGGCGAGGTACTGGACGCCGATCAGGGCCGCCTCCGGCCGCCCGAGGTTCCGCCACTGGGCCGTGCGCGTGAGCACCGGACCTTCCTCGGCAACGTGCCAGAAGAAGTTGTTCGCCGAGAGGAACATCAGGTTGCCGCCGAGGTCGCGGTACCTCTGGATTGCGTCGTACTCGCGCGTCGTCACGTACTCGCTGTGACCGGGATAGATGACGAGGTCGTACGCCTTGGCCAGCTCGTCGCCGGAGAGCAACTCGACATCCGACTCGGCGAGGAAGTCGACCGTCTTCCCGTTCCAGTAGAGCCAGTGCAGGAACCCCTGGTCGTAGCGATAGAAGAACGGGGGAACGCCACGGTGGAGGTACGGGCGGTCCAGGGCGGCCTGCTGGTGCGGGGGCCCGGCGTACCACGTGTCGCCCCAGCCGTCGCCGTTTGCGTCCCAGAAGTTGTACGCCTGCCAGGTGTTGGTCGGCAGGACGACGGCGACGCGCGACGCGGCTCCGAGCTCCGCCGGCCGGACGACGAATGGTGCGTAGCCGACCGTCTCGTCCTCGGCGGTGAGCTTGACGAAGTACAGACCCGACGGCCAGCGTCCGATCGGGACGTCGATCGTGTTCGGCTGGTCGCGCCAGCGCCCCCAGTCGATCGTCTTGGGCTCGGTCACCGGCACGCCCTCGAGCAGGTAGTCGGCGTAGGTGACGAAGTCCTCCGGCCCCGTCCGGAACACCTGGAGCGCCAGCTTCGGTGCGTCGGTCGCGATCTTGAGGGTGCCCAGGCTGTTCGGAGCGAGGCTCTGCTTCGTGAAGGTCGCGTCGATCCCCTGGACGCGTACGACCGGCGCCCGGGGATGGCGTCCGACGAAGGCGTCCGGCGATCCGTAGGTCAGGGTGTTGCCGGCGGTGTCCTCGGTCGTCAGCGAGAGCACGTACGTGCGTGCAGTGATGTTCGAGGCCGGCACCCAGCCGATCGCGTGCGGGCCCTTTCGGAACCGCCAGGTTCGCGTGTACACGGTCGACGCCTCCGCCGTCGTCCGCTGGACGTCGAGCCTCACCTGCGCCGGCTCGCTCAGCGTGAAGCGGATCTGCGCGTAGTCGCGGAAGCCGTCGCCGTTCGGGCTCAGGGTCGCGAGCAGCGGTCCGTCGCCGGCGAAGGGAACGCTGCCGTTCGAGACCCGGAGCTGGTCGAGGCGAGCCGGAGTCCGGTCGAGGCGGAAGGCTGCGGTCGCGGCGACCGCGCCGTCGGCGACGAGCTCGGCCCGGTAGTAGCCGCCCCGAACAGCCTTGCCGGTCAGCTCACCGTCCCAGACGACGAACAGCTCCCGCCGTTTGGCGGGGCGATCGATCCAGCCGAGCGGCCTGCCCCGGACGTCGGCGAGCCGAACGCCGAGCTCGGCGTCGCCGGCGACCTGCCCGTTGATCGTCATCGGGTTTGCCGCTGGCGCAAACACATTCGTCGAGATCTCGATCGACGCGGGGCCTGCGGGCGCGAGTGCGAGCGCTGCGAGCAGGAAGACGGCGCCCGTCACTGCCGAGACGTTAGCGTAGAGCCATGGATGAGCTTGGTTCCCTGGAGGATGTCGAGCACGCGCTGAGGGCACACGGTTTCTTCGAGGGAGGCGGGGAAGGGCTGGTCGCCGACGTCTATCTCGGCTACGGACTGTCGCGATCGCGCCGCCGGACGGGTGTATCGGATCCGCCCGAGCCGTGCCGGCTTCCGCCGGCGGCAGTGTCGATCCGCGCTGCCGCTGAGCCGGCACCGGAGGGCGGCGACTTCACGATCGGTCACTGGGAACGGAGCTGGAGCAACGACGGCTATCGAGCCGCGATCGAGTCCGTCAAGGACGCGATTGCGGCCGGCGACGTGTACCAGGTCAACCTCGTGCAGCATCTCTCGGCTCCCTTCCGCGGCGACCCGGCCGGGCTCGCAGGTTCGCTCGCGCTGCTGAGCCCGCTCGAGCCGCGTCCGCTGGTCGGGGACGGGTGGGCTGTCGTCTCGGCGTCACCCGAGCTCCTCCTCTCGCGACGGGGAAGCCGTGTGTGGACGATGCCGATCAAGGGAACCCGACCGCTCGGCGCCGAGGGTGAGCTCGGCCTGTCGGCAAAGGACGCGGCCGAGCACGTGATGATCGTCGATCTTGAACGGAACGACCTGTCCCGCGTGTGCGAGCCGGGGAGCGTCTGCTGGCCCGAGCTGATGGTCGAGAGCCCGCAGGCAGGCGTCCGGCATCTGACCAGCCGTGTCGAAGGCCGGCTGCGGGACGACGTCGGGCTGACCGAGATACTCGAGGCGATGCTCCCCGGTGGCTCGGTGACGGGTGCGCCGAAGATCGCCGCGATCGACCTGATCGCCGCGCTCGAGCCTGTGGGCCGGGGCGCCTCGATGGGCGCGCTCGGCCGCATCCACCCGAACGGCGATCTCGATCTCGCGCTGACAATCCGGACGTTTGCGGTTGCCTCAGGACGAGTCCATCTCTGGGTGGGCGGCGGGATCGTCTGGGACTCTGAGCCCATGGACGAGATCGAGGAGTCGCTGGTCAAGGCGCGGCCGCTGCTCGAGGCGATCGGGGCTCCCCTGCGCGAGCTCGTCTGCCGGTGAGCCGGCTGCTGGCCGTTGCCGTTGCGGGTCGCGGCATCGTCCCCTGCCGACGAGCCGGTCCTGCTCGCCGACGACGAGGCGCTCCTGCGCGGGCGGGCCGCGTTCGAGACGCTTCGCGTGTACGGCGGCAAGCCGTTCCGTGTTCGGGCGCACCTGGAGCGGATGGAGGCCTCTGCTGCACGCCTGGGGATCGGGTGGCCCGGCGGCTTCGAGGAGCTCGCCGAGCAGGCGCTCGGTGCGTCGGACGAGCGCGATGCAGTCCTGCGGCTGTACCTGACGCCTGGACGCGAGGGAGCCGGCGAGCCGGTCTCGCTGGCGCTCGTCAGCGAGTTGCCGGCCGATCTCGAAGAACGGCGGGCGCGCGGCGTGAAGCTGATCTCGCTCCTCGGCGTCCGTGCCGATGCGCCATGGTTGCTCGGCGGGGTCAAGTCGACGAGCTATGCGGTCAACGTGGCCGCCGGGTCGGAGGCGCGCAGCCGTGGGGCGGACGACGCGGTCTTCGTGCGGGACGACGGCGTCGTGCTGGAAGGCCCGGTGACGAACGTCTGGTGGCGCCGAGACCGGACGCTCTACACGCCGTCGCTCGATCTTGGCATCCTTGCGGGCGTGACGCGCGAGACGCTGATCGACGCCGCCCCGGATGCCGGCTACAAGGCCGCCGAGGGTGCGTATCCACTCGACGACCTGATCGGGGCCGAGGAGGCGTTCACGTCGTCCTCGGTGCGCGAGGTGATGCCGGTGATCGAGATCGACGGCCGGCCGCTCGAGCAGGGACCCGCCGCGGTTGGGCTCCAGCGGGCGCTGCGGGCGCGGGCGGGAACGGGATTGTGAGACGGTTCATGCTTCGCGCCGCCGGCGGCCTGCACAGCTTCCTCTACCGGTTGAGCGGAGGAAAGCTCTTCGGCCACATGGGCAAAGCACCGGTCCTGCTGCTCACCGTGCGGGGGCGGAAGTCGGGGAAGTCGCGGACGACGCCGCTTCTCTACGGTCGCGACGGCGACAACCTGGTCGTGATCGCATCGGTCGGCGGGGCGCCGAAGCACCCCGCGTGGTACCTCAATCTCCAGGGGCAAGAGGCCGAGGTTCTGGTCGGGCGCGAACGCCGGCGCGTCCGAGCCCGCGACGCCGAGGGCGAGGAGCGGGACCGGCTCTGGGCGCAGATGGTCTCTCTCTACGGCGCGTACGCCGACTACCAGCGAAAGACGACGAGGCAGATCCCGGTCGTCGTCCTCGAAGCCTCACCGACGGGCTGAATCCTCAGGGGCTCGTTCGGCGGAGTCGCTGCGCGAGTGCCAGCAACGCGCTCCAGAGGAAGAAGATCGCGTAGCCGATCCCGATCCAGATCCAGAGCCGGCTCGTCGAACGGACGACTCCGAAGACGCCGACCAGTAGCGTCGTTACGAGCGACCAGCCGCCGATGAAGAGGATCAGCAGGCTGGCGAAGCGACGGGCCGCGCTGTCCCGGCCCCAGATCGCCGTGACGGGCCAGTGCAGGAGCATGAGCGCGACTCCGAGTGCCCGCCCGACCCAGGCAAACGGCCTGCGAAGCAGCGAGGGGCCGGTCTCGGCGACACGCCTGAGCATGTTGCGGAGGACCGCCGAGCCACGCACGAGGAGATCGGCGCGATCCTGCATCGGCACGTCGGCGAGCGTCTCGGCGCCGACTCGCCAATCGTTCTCGAGGAACGTCCGGTAGTCCCATGGCTGCCCCGGTGGTGGGATGTGGTCGGGGATCTCCTCGCGAACGATCTCCTGCTGCACGAGTTCGATACTGGGCGCGAGCACATCCGTTTGCAGTGCGTTCTGTTCGAACAGCAGCCGGACGATCGTCTCCGCCGCGTCGAGACGCCCCCAGAGGATGTCGCTCCGGCGCCATTCGCGTTTCAGGAACCCTCCGAAATGACCGAGCGCGTCTCCGGCGACCTTGTCCGCGACCGGCTTCCGGATGTACGTCGCACCGGCGGGGCTGATCCGCACGAACCTGACCGGGTCACGCGCGGGCCCGACGAGCGTCTCGACCGGGAGCAGGAACATGTCCCAGTAGCGAAAGCGAGCGAAGACGACTGCGAACGGGATCTCGGCGGGTCGGGGATAGCTCCGATCGAGTTCGTCGACGATGCTCGCGACCGAGGCACGCACTGCGCCGAGCTCGCTTGCCAGAGCCTCTCTCAGCGGCGTCAGGATCTCGGTGAGAACGGCGCCGATCGTCGCTGCGCTTGCGCCCCTCAGCCTTGCGATGCCGGCAGCCGTCGGCGAGTCGCCCGAGAACACGTTCCAGATCAGGTTCTGGATCCGATCGAACTGTCCCCATAGCTGCTGGTAGAGCCCCTGCGGGCCGCTGCGCTCAGAAGCAGGAAGCCGAGCGATCAGCTCGTCGAGGCGCCCGAGCAGGTAGGAGATGCGGCGGAGCTCGAATGTCGGGTCGGCCTCGAGCGGCGGCGGTTCGGTCGGATCGATCGCGTTCAGCACGATCGCCGTGCTGTCAGGGTCGAGGTTGGCCGCGTCGGCGATCCAGCCGGCCAGGGCATCGACAGCCCGCTCACCGCGCAGCGGTGTCCATGCGCGGTAGAGCATTTGCGAGTCGAGGAAGGTTTCGAACTCATCGTCGGTCATCGCTGCAACGTCGGCCGCGTCGGCCGCCGCCAGCCGGTCGACCCGCGCGAGCAAGGCTCGGACATCTGCGACCCGATGCCGATGTTCTTTAAGCCGCTCCAGGTCGCCGATGATGCTCTCGTAGCGCGGGATTCCGAAGAGAGCCTTCGAGACGACTTCGAGCACTTCCGGTGCTGCCGAATCGAGTGGTGACGGTGTGTAGTGCTCCGGGTCGGGCTCGACGCTCAGCAGCCAGCGCCGCACCGGCCGGTCGGCTGTTCGTGTCGAGATCGTCGAGATCGCCTCTGTGAACGGGTGGTTGTGGAGGATGCCCCCGTCGGAGAAGTAGGCGAGGTCAGGCTCGCCGTCCTCGAACAGCCGGGCGTTGCGGCCCTCCTTGGCGATCTTCTTCGGCTCGAAAGCGGCCGGGAACGCGCTTGTCGATCGTGCGACCTCGATCAGCGTCTCGTTCTGGCCGGCGCCGAAGTCGTCCTGGTCGTAGCCGAGCTCCGGCATCAGCGGGTTGTAGCCCTTGCGCCGGAACTTCAGGTGGAAGATCTTCCGGAACTGCTTCGATTGGAGCGTCTGCCCGAAGTCATCCCTGAATTCGGAAAGCGCTGCCCGTACGCGCGTGCCTGGAGCAAACAGGTCGAGAACGTCGACGAGCGGGCCATGATTCCCAAGTCGATCCATCTCAGCGAGACCTTCCCGCAGCAGAGTCTCGAAGTAGTCGGAGCGCAGAAGCGACGCCGGCTCCGAGTTCGATCGCGGCTGGAGCAGCTTCTCGATGCCTGCTCCTTCGACCCACAGCGTGCGCACGGCACGAAGGTCGCCTCCCGTGGCGAGCGCTTTCCCGAGGAGAATGCCGTTGATCCCGCCGGCCGAGGCGCCTGAGATGATGTCGACCGTCGCCGAGAGATTCGCCTGCGCGAGGAGCGCCGTATAGGCGTTTGCGGCGTCGCCCTGGCTCGCGCGGACGAGCCGCCAGAACTCGAGGACGACGCCGTAGATGTAGATCGCGAGCGACACGCCGCCGTACAGCACGAGACCGATCCGAACCTCGGCGTGCGCACTCTCGGTCGGCGGTGGTGGGGACTCCCTCGTAGGTGCGGGGCTCTTGGAGGACGACCCGGCCACAAGGCTACGCGAGCGTGCTCATGAGGCTGGTCACATAGCGAGTCTATGCCGTTTCGAATCGAAATCGACAAGCCTCCTGGGAGATCGCCGGCCCTGCAGGCGTCTTGACACCGCATTGAGGCATTGCCAGAATGACCTACTGGCGCTTGTAAGATATTGCACAACCTTTCGCGGCAAGCTGTGCAGAATCGGGAGGGAAGACCGACGGTCGCTATTTTCCGCGGAGATCGCTGCAGATGTTCGAGACGAGTCTCGGGTTCTCTGCGCAGGGACGCCCGACGGAGATGACCCCTGCCGAGTCTGCGACTGACGCCCCCCGCGCGGACCAGGAGCCGGAAGGGCCCGGCGAGGCCTTCGTCTCACGCTGGTGGATCACGTTCATGACAGTGGCGGTCACCTTGCTTGCCGGCCTCGCTCTCTACAGCCTTTGGGCCTTCTGGCCGATCACCGAAAAGCCTGGGGTTTCCGGGTCGCAGGGCGCCGTCCAGAGATTGAACTACTTCGGCTGGAGGCCTTCGCTCTCACACGAGTTCCTGTTCTTCGTCGTCGTCGCGCTCGCGGGCGCGCTCGGAGGTCTCGTGCACTCGATCAGGTCGTTCGCGTGGTACGTCGGCAATCGCGACCTCCACTGGAGCTGGATTCCGTTCAATCTCCTGCTTCCAGTCGTCGGAGCGCTCGGCGGGACGATCTTCTATCTCGTCCTGCGGGCCGGGCTTTTCTCTCCGTCCGCCTCGACCGATCAGACCAGTCCGTTCGGCTTCGCCGCAGTCGCGGTGCTCGTCGGGCTCTTCTCCGAGCAGGCGCTCGAAAAGCTCAAACAGGTCGCGTCGAACCTGTTCGCAGAGCGTCCGAAAGGTGAGGACCATGTTGCGCCCAAGGAATCGTCGGACGCCGAACGGTCCGGGGCAGAGAAGGCCGATTCGAACACGTGAGCCTGAGAGAGGAGGACTGGCAGCTTCTTCTCGGGCGGATCAAGAACGGAAAGTGCACACCGTTCCTGGGCGCCGGGGCAAGCGCGGGCACGCTGCCGACGGGGAGGGTGATCGCCGAGGAGTGGGCCGAGGAGTACGGCTACCCGCTGGAGGACGGGCAGGATCTGGCCCGAGTCGCGCAGTTCCTCGGGGTCCACCGAGATGACGCGATGTTTGCCAAGGACCAGATTTGCCTGCGCCTTCAGGGTCTCGGGCCGCCGGACTTCGAGGCAGAGGGTGAGCCTCACTCGGTCCTCGCCGAGTTGCCGTTGCCCGTGTACCTGACCACGAACTACGACGACTTCATGATCCGGGCACTGCGGCACCGGGGCCGAGAGCCGACGCGCGAGATCTGTCGCTGGAACAGGAGCCCGGCGCTCGCGGCCGAGCGTGTGGTGCTCGACCCACTCGCCGAGCCGACCCCCGAGCGCCCGGTCGTCTTTCACCTCCACGGCTATCTCGATCTGGCCGAGTCTCTCGTCCTCAGCGAGGATGACTATCTCGACTTCCTGGTCAGCGTGTCGCGAGACGAGAGCCTGCTGCCGCACCAGATCAGGAGGGCGCTGGCGGGGACGTCTCTGCTCTTCGTCGGCTACGCGCTCGCCGACTGGGACTTCCGGGTGATCCATCGAGGCTTGGTGATGGCAGCCGAGCAGAGTCTTCGGCGGCTGAGTCTCACGGTCCAGCTCCGGCCGAGCGACGAGGCGAAGGACTACCTCGACAAGTACTTCAGCGCGATGAGCCTGAGGGTCTACTGGGGGACCGCGCAGGACTTCATGGCCGAGCTCCACGAGCGCTGGCTGGCGACATGAGCAAGACCGGTGGCACGGCGGTCGTGAGCGCCGAGATGGCGAATCCCTACGTCGGGCCGCGGCCGTTCGACCGCGCCGAAACACCGGCGTTCAAAGGCCGCGAGCGCGAGACGGTCGAGCTGCTCTCGATGGTCGTCTCCTCCCGGATCGTCCTGCTCTACGCGCCCTCTGGGGCAGGCAAGACCTCCCTGCTCAACGCCGGGCTCATCCCGGCTCTCGAGGGGGAGGGTTTCGATGTCCTGCCTGTCGCGCGGATCCGTCCGCTGGTGCTCGACACCGCGCCCCCAACGGATGCCGCCAACGTCTACGCGTTCGGCGTGCTCTCGAACTGGGCGACAGTTCCGGCCGAGACGACGATCAAGGACTTCCTGTTCTCGCGGGCGCGTAATCGCGATGCCGAGGGTTTCCTCGACCCGCGGGCAATCGTCCTGGATCAGTTCGAGGAGCTCTTCACCGCACACCCCGACCGCTGGCCCCAACGCCAACCCTTTCTGGAGCAGCTGACGGAGGCGCTCCGTGACGACCCGCTGTTGCGAGTCGTGCTGGCGATTCGGGAGGACTACATCGCTCAACTGGAGGGATACGCCGGGGCCATTCCGGAGGGACTCAGGCATCGCTACCGCCTCGACCGGCTCGCTCGGGACGCGGCGCTCAGCGCGATCACGGCTCCACTCGAGCCGACTGCGCGCTCCTTTGCCCCGGGCGTCGCCGAGAAGCTCGTCGACGATCTGCTCACCTTCCGGGTCGATCGCGGCGACGGCACGAGCGCAAAGGTGCCGGGCGAGTTCGTCGAGCCGGTCCAGCTTCAGGTCGTGTGCGAACGACTGTGGGCGGGTCTGCCACCCGACGCGACGGAGATCACAGAGGAGCACCTGCGTGCCTTCGGCGACGTCGACGACATGCTCCGCCACCTCTATGCCGAGGCCGTGCAGAACGCTGCGTCACGTTCGGGCGTTCCCGAGGCGCGGCTGCGGCGGTGGATAGCGGAGCAGCTGATCACACCGGGCGGGACGCGCGGCACCGTCTACCGTGCGGCGTCCTCCACCGTCGAGCTTTCGAACGACGCTATCGACGAGCTCGAGCGCGGTCGTGTGATCCGGGCCGAGTGGCGCGCGGGAGCGCGCTGGTACGAGCTGACGCACGATCGCCTGATCGAGCCGGTCCAGACGTCGAATGCCGCGTACTTCGTCGCGGCGACGACTCGAAGACGGCGCCGCCTGATCGCGTCGGCGAGCGTTGCTCTGCCGCTGCTAGTGGCGGCCCTCGTGACCCTGGCCGTGGTTTCGCGCGGCCCCGGCTCGAAGACGAGGAACCTCGAGGGGCAGCTCGCGCTCGTCCAGAACGTCAAGCGATACGGTCCCGATCCGAAGGTTCTCGGGGGCGCCGGAGACCAGGCGATGCTAGGCGCCGTCTTCCTGCCGAGCGGGAACAGCGCGGTCGCCGTCGGCCTGAGCGGACGGAGCGGTGTGCGCTACGGGGCGATCTGGGAGTTCAGAGGGGGCAGCTGGAAGCGCGAGAATCGCGTTGCGCCACCGGGCGCGTTCAGGGGCGTCGCCGCCGCCGGAACGAGGGTGGTGGCCGTCGGGACCGCCGGCCCGGTCTTTGACCCCAGGCCTTCCGATCAGAACGCGACGGTCTGGACGCTCGTCGGCGGGCGGTGGAGATCTGTTTGTGGGGCCGAGTGCGGCGACGGTGTGAGCGGGGGTGGGCATCACGGTCAGACGATGTACGACGTCGTCGCGCGCGGCGGCGGGGGCTTCGTCGCCGTCGGCTACGACCTCAACGATGCCGACCTGCACTTCGACGCGGCCGTCTGGACCTCCCCGGACGGCCTCCGCTGGTCGCGTGCGCCAAACGATGGCGGCACGCTCGGCACCGGCAACGACTTCGACCAGGTGATGAACGCGGTGACCGAGACGCCTTCGGGTCTCCTCGTCGCCGTGGGACGCGACCGTGGGGCGGGCGCGGTGTGGACCTCGACCGACGGCGCGAAATGGACGCGGATCAGCATCCCCGCCGACCCGGCGGACGCGAAATCGACGCTTGAGCTGCGCGACGTGGTCTTCTCGGGGTCGCGCCTGGTGGCGGTCGGCCGTCGTGGCGACACGAGCGGTAACAGCAACGAGGCGGCCGTCTGGCTCTCCGACGACGATGGCCGGAGCTGGCGGCGGGTCCCGAGCCCCGTGTTCGAGGAGCAGAGCGGTGGCCAGCGTGGAGGGAGGGGCCAGCAGATGAGGGGGGTGGTGTCGGTGCCATTCGGTTTCGTGGCCGTCGGCGCCGACCACCCCAGTGGCCCCGACGGGCCGTCCAGTGCCGCGATGTGGACGTCGCTCGAGGGCGAGTTCTGGACTCCCGTCAGCAGCCCGTCCTTTGGCGGGCAGGGAAACTACCTATTGCGGGCCGTCGCGTCGGCCTCCGACAACATCGTTGCGGTCGGAGCCGCTCCGGCGCCCTCTGACCGTAAGAGCGCAAAGCTCGATGCGGCGGTGTGGTGGACGCCTCCCGAGAGGTGAGCGGCGCAGGTTCGTCGTGCAGACCGCGGCCGTTGATCGTCGGCCCGAGATCGGCATCCGCGGGCCGGCGCGCGGCCAGTCGAGCTAGCCTTGAGGAATGGCCGAGTTCAAGACGGCGGACACGTACCGGCCCACCGGCGACCAGCCGAAGGCGATCGAGACCCTGGCCGCGTCGATCGAGGCGGGCAACCGCTACCAGACGCTGCTCGGCGCAACGGGAACCGGGCAAGACCGCGACGATGGCCTGGATCATCGAGAAGATCGGCCGCCCGGCGCTCGTGATCGCGCACAACAAGACGCTTGCCGCCCAGCTCTGCAACGAGTTCCGCGAGTTCTTTCCCGACAACGCCGTCGAGTACTTCGTCTCCTACTACGACTACTACCAGCCGGAGGCGTACGTCCCGCAGGCCGATCTCTACATCGAGAAGGACTCGTCCCGGAACGACGACATCTCCCGGCTGCGGCTCGCCGCCACCTCGTCGCTCTTCTCCCGCCGGGACGTGGTCGTCGTCGCCTCGGTCTCGTGCATCTACGGCCTCGGCTCGCCCGAGGAGTGGCGCGGGCGCGTGCTGGTCCTGAACGTGGGGGAGACGATCGACCGCGACGACGCGCTGCGGATGCTGATCGAGAGCCAGTACGTCCGGAACGACACCGTCCTGGCGCGCGGGCGCTTCCGCGTCAAGGGCGACGTGCTCGAGGTGCAGCCGGCGAACGCCGAGACCGCGTACCGCATCTCGTTCTTCGGCGACGAAGTCGAGTCGATCTCGCACTTCGACCCGCTCACCGGCGAGGTCTACGCGAGGCTCGACAACCTCGTGATCTGGCCGGCGACCGAGTACGTCACCTCGACGCCGTCGATCGAGCGCGCCGTGGACGACATCCGCCACGAGCTCGACGAGCAGATCCGGCTGTTCGAGTCGCAGGGGAAGCTGCTGGAGGCGCACCGCCTGCGCCAGCGCACCGAATACGACCTCGAGATGATGAAGGAGCTCGGCTTCTGCTCGGGGATCGAGAACTACTCGCGCCACCTGGAGGGGCGCCCCGGCGGTTCGCACCCGTTCACGCTGCTCGACTACTTCCCGGACGACTTCGTCGTCTTCGTGGACGAGTCGCACCAGACCGTTCCGCAGATCGGCGGGATGTACGAGGGCGACCGCTCGCGGAAGCAGACGCTGATCGACTTCGGCTTCCGGCTGCCTTCGGCGCTCGACAACAGGCCGCTCCGCTTCGACGAGTTCCTCGACAAGGTCAAGCAGCTCGTCTTCGTCTCCGCGACGCCCGGTCCGTTCGAGCTGCGCAACTCGCCGGTCGTCGCCGAGCAGCTGATCCGGCCGACGTTCCTCGTCGACCCGGAGGTCGAGGTGCGCGCGACGAAGAATCAGATCGACGATCTGCTCAACGAGATCCGCCGGCGCGAGGAGGCCGGCGAGCGCGTCCTGGTCACGACGCTGACGAAGAAGATGGCCGAGGACCTGACCGACTACCTGCTCGAAGCCGGGGTCAAGGCCCGCTACCTCCACTCGGAGATCGACACGCTCGAGCGGATCCGGATCATCCGTGACCTACGCCTCGGCGAGTACGACGTCCTCGTCGGAGTCAATCTGCTGCGCGAGGGGCTCGACCTGCCCGAGGTGTCGCTCGTCGCGATCCTCGACGCCGACAAGGAGGGCTTCCTGCGCGGCAAGACCGCGCTGATCCAGACGATCGGGCGGGCCGCGCGACACGTGAACGGGCGAGTGCTGCTCTACGGCGACAAGCTGACCGAGGCGATCCAGGGTGCGCTCGAGGAGACAAACCGCCGCCGCGCGACCCAGCTCGCCTACAACGAGGAGCACGGGATCACGCCCGAGTCGATCGTCAAGGGCGTCTCCGACATCGCCGAGTTCCTGATGCTCGACTCGCCGACCGTGCCGTCGCGTCGCCGTCGCGGCAAGGCCGAGGTCGAGGGGATGAATCGGGACGAGATCGAGCGGCTGATCATCACGCTCGAGGAGGAGATGTTCACCGCCGCCGAGGAGCTGCGCTTCGAGTACGCCGCGAAGCTACGGGACGAGATCAAGGAACTGCGCCGCGAGCTGCTCGCGGTGACGGCCTGAGCTCAGTCCAGCGCTGGTCCCGGCTACCGAGACCTACTTCAGGGCCTGGTCGATCGCCTTGAAGAGTGTTGTTGCGTCGTTGGGAGAGGTGAGTGCGACGGTTTGGGCTGTCGTGTCGGATTTGCCGACGAGCACCGTTGGTGTCGAGGTGACGCCGTCGGTCTTGGCGAGTTGGTCGAAGCGCTGGGCCTGGCTGGAGATGTCGGCGGCGGAGCGGTCGGCGAGAAACCGGTTGACGTCGAGGCCGGGAATGCTGGCTGCGGCCGAGCGCTGGATCTCGTCGTTGAGCCAGCCGGTGTTCTCCGCGCCCTGGTTGAAGTAGAGCAACTGAGTGAAATCGAACATGTGGTTTTGGAGCGAGGCGGCGAGTGCGCCGTTTCGGCCGCTCAGGGAGTCCGATCCGATGAAGCCGAGCACGCGCATGACGACCTTGACCTTCCCGGTGCGGACGTACTTGGAGACGAGGTCGGGGAACACGTTCGCTTCGAACTCGCGGCAGTACGGGCACTGGAGATCGACGTACTCGACGACTGTCACGGGCGCACTCGGCCGGCCGAGGACGTTGCCCTGCTGCGGGATCCCCTTCAGCGTCTTTGCCACCTCGCCGGCGAAAGGAAGCGCGTTGTCGAGTGTGCCGATCGACGGCACCGTTGCCGGCACCGATGAGCCGCCGCCGCTCAGCCCGACTGCGAGGCCGACACCCGCACCGATAGCGACGAGGAGCACGACTGCGCCGATCAGGACACGCGGTGAGGCCTGCCGCCGGCGCGCGGCCGGAGCCCGAGGTACCTGCACCCGGCGGCCTGCGCGGCTCTTCCTACCGCTCGTCATCGACGATCACGGTAGCTGTTCGTCCCCGCCGAACACGGAGAGCAGCAGGAGAGCGAAGAGCAGCGCGAAGCCGCTGAGCGCGACGGCCGGGATGGTCAGGTAGCCGAACTCCTCCGTCCACCTGGTCGCGCAGCCGCCCGGCGCCGACAGGAAGCAGGCGCGACTCTGCGAGAGGACACCGTGCTCGATCAGCAGGTGATAGATCGCGACCCCCGCGCCTGCGACCGGGAGCGGGAGCAGGTAGCGGGCGACACGATGATCGTTGGCAAGCGCTGCCAGCAACAGCACAATCGAGAGCGGATAGGCGCAGATCCGCTGGTACCAGCACAGCTCACAGGGCACGAAACCCGCAACCTCGGAGTAGAAGAGACTGCCGCCGGTGGCGACCGCCGCAACCAGGAACGCGGCCCAGAGCTCGTAGCCCCAGAGCAGCCGCCGAACGATCCGAAACGGAGCGCCCACACCGAGCAGCGCAAGCACCCCGGAGACCGCGAAGAGCCCGACAAGAACCTGCGCGGCCACGGCTGCCACCGCGAGGGCGACGACGACTCCATGCGTCACAGCTCAAACGATGCCAGACAGCCGCCGAACCGGTCTGACCCCGTCGCGGTCCCGGCTCGTCCGCCGTCGATCTCGGGAGAGCCCGCGGTCAGCGGCTGCCGCGCGACGCCGCCAGGAAGGCGGCGATGTCATTCAGGGCGGTCGTGCCCAGATCGGCGAACGTGGGCATCAGGTCATTGCCGCTCGCAACGTATTTCCGGAACGTCGCGATGCTTCGCCCGGTACGACCGATGCCGCTCAGGTCGGTCGCCCCCCGCCGACGCACGCCGCTGCCGAGGTAGGTATGGCAGCTGAGACAGCCGACCTTCGCGAAGCGAACCGCCCCCTTCGCAGCCCGGGCGGGGAGACGCTCGAGCTTCACCCAGCGGGCAACCGTTGCCGGGCGAGCCGTGACGAGTGGGGGAGGTGCAGGCAGAGGCGGGACCGGTGCTGCGCCGCCCGGCGGAGCGGTGAACGGCTTTCCGACCACGAACGAGACGAGGTCGTCGATCTCCTGCGTGCTCAGGTTCGGGCCGTACGCGGTCATCCCCCGCCCGCCCCAGGCGATTCGCCGGTATGCGAAGAGGTCGACCGGGAGCTTGAGGCGGCGCGCGTCGGTGACGAGCCAGCGGTCGAGGTTCGGCGCCAGCAAGCCTGCCTTGCCTGACGAGCCGGCCTTCGCGAACGCATGGCAGGAGCCGCAGGCGTTCGTCGTCCACACGAGAGCGCCGCGACCGGGATCGCCGGTCGCCGCCGCGGCCGGCACACCGGCGACGGTCGTGAGCGAGATCACGGCCTGGAGGAAGAACGCCAGCACCTCGACCGAACCGTACTACCGTTGGCGAGGTCGTTCGGAGGTTCCGAAGCAGCGCCACGACTCCGCTTCGCAACGATGTGCTCCTCGGGGCTTCTACCCTTCGACCTTCGGGCACCATAGGCCGGCGGGTCGCCCGCCACCGTCACGAAACCGGCCGAGCCATCGACAGCTGGGGAGGAGCCATGTGTCGAAACATTCGCACCCTGCACAACTTCGAGCCGCCCGCGACCGAGGACGAGGTGCGCGCCGCAGCGCTTCAGTACGTGCGCAAGATCAGCGGTACGGCCAAGCCGTCGAAGGTGAACGAGGCGGCGTTCGCGCGCGCCGTCGACGAGGTGGCCGAGAGCTCGCGGCGCCTGCTCGCCGTCCTGGTGACGAGCGCGCCGCCGCGCGACCGCGAGGTCGAGGCTGCGCGTCGTCGGGAGCGTGCGCTGCAACGCTTCGGCTGACCGAGCCGCTCAGAGGTAGCGACGGGAGCGAGCTTCTCGCGTACCTTGTCCCCAATGGCCGCCTGTCCGGCATGCGGCAGGGAGAACGCGGAGGACGCGCGCTTCTGCTCGGGCTGTGGGGAGGCGCTCGTGGCTCGCTCGCCCGAGCGGCGCAAGGTCGCGACCCTGCTCTTCTGCGACGTGGTCGGCTCGACCGCCCTGGCCGAGCGGGTCGACCCGGAGACCGTCCGCGAGATCATGCTTCGCTACTTCGAGCAGTCCCGGCTCGTAATCGAGCGCCACGGGGGCACGGTCGAGAAGTTCATCGGCGACGCCGTGATGGCCGTGTTCGGCGTGCCCGTCGGCCACGAGGACGACGCCGTTCGGGCGGTGCGGGCAGCGTCAGAGCTTCAGGCGGGGATGGCCGCGCTGAACCAGGAGCTCGAAGCTCGCCACGGCTGCCGGATCGCATTGCGCATCGGACTGAACACCGGAGTCGTCGTCGCCGGCGAGGCAACGGCGCGGCAGAGCATCGTCACCGGTGACGCGGTGAACGTCGCCGCCCGTCTCGAGCAGCACGCCGGTGCAGGCGAAACCCTGATCGGCGAGACGACGTTTCGCCTGGTCCGCAACGCGGTTGACGTCGAGCTCGTCGAACCGATCCCGGCGAAGGGCAAGTCGGAGGCCGTGCGTGCCGTGAGGCTCGTGGCCGTCCGGGGAGATTCCCGACCGGTCGCCGTGCGGCTCGACGTATCGATGATCGGTCGCGACGGGGAGCTTGCCACGCTCCGGCAGACCTTCGACGAGGCAGTGGCCGATGGGAGTTGCCGGCTGATCGTCGCGGTCGGTGAGCCCGGGGTCGGAAAGTCGCGGCTCGCCGCAGAGCTCCTGACCTCGGTCGCCGGAGAGGCGACGATCCTCGGTGGTCGCTGCCTTTCGTACGGGGAGGGCATCACCTACTGGCCACTGCGCGAGATCATCGAGCAGGCCGCCGGCGTCCAGGAGACCAATTCGCGAGCGGGCTCTGGAAAGCGTGATCGCGCTCCTGGCAGAGGCAGACCGGGGACAGGAAGCGGCGCTCGCGCTCGCACAGGCTGTCGGCCTCGGCGCCGGCTCGGCGTCTGCGGACGACATCGCCTGGGCCGCGCGCAGGCTGTTCGAGACGCTGGCGCGGGAGAGGCCGCTGGTCGTCCACCTCGAGGATCTCCATTGGGCCGAGCCCGCCTTCCTCGATCTCGTCGAGCGGGCGGCGAAGTTTGCGGTCGGCCCGATCCTCATGCTCGGATCGGGTCGGCCGGAGCTCCTCGATCAGCGACCGAACTGGGAGGCGCTCCGGCTCGCCCCGCTCAGTCCGGCGGAGGCGGAGCGTCTGGTCGAAAGTCTTCTCGCCGGCTCCGATCTACCCGCGGAGGCCCGCCGCCGCGCTGTCGCGTCTGCAGACGGAAATCCGCTCTTCGTCGAGGAGTTGCTGGCGATGCTGCTCGAGACTCCCGATCTGGAGGCGCCGCCGACATTGGAGGCGCTGCTGGGAGCGCGTCTCGACCGCTTGCCAGAGGTGGAGCGCGCGGTTGCCGAGCGTGGGGCAGTCGAGGGGCAGGTCTTTCACCACGGGGCGGTCGAGGAGCTGTCCGAGCACCCGGAGGCCGTCGGGGCGGCGCTCGAAGGCCTCGAGGCCAAGGAGCTCGTGCGCGCCGCCGAACCGGGAGTGGCAGGGGAGACGGCGTTTCGATTCCGCCACATCCTGATCCGCGACGCCGCCTACCGCGGCCTGCCGAAGAGGCTGCGCGTCGACCTGCACCAGACCTACGCCCGCTGGCTCGAGCGGGTCGTGGGCAACCGCGTTGCGGAGTACGCGGAGATCCTCGGCTTCCATCTCGAACAGGCCTATCGAAGCCGGGCCGAGCTCGGCCCGATCGGCGACGAAGCCCGCAAGGTTGGGGCCGAAGCAGCCGGCTGGCTCTCCTCGGCAGCGCACCGCGCGTTCGTCCGGGGTGACATGCGCGCCGCAGCCGGCTTGCTGCGCAGGGCCGTAGCGCTTCTCGAGGGCGATCCGGTCGCCCGGCTCGAGCTGCTGCCGGAGCTGAGCAAGGCACTCCGGTACTCCGGAGACGCGGCTGCCGGCGGCCTGGTGCTCGTGGAGGCTGCCGAGCTGGCCGCAACCATCGGCGATCCACGCCTTCAGGCGCGGGTCTCGGTCGAGTCGGCGTTTCTCAGCCTGTACACCGATCCCGACATCGTCGCCGACGACGTGATCGGTATCGCCGAGCAGGCGAAAGCAGTCTTCGTGGAACACGACGACCGGATCGGTCTCGCGCGCGTCTCCAATGTCCTCGGGCACGCGAACTGGTACCTGTGCCGGGCGGCGGCGATGGAGGATGCCTTCGAGCATGCCCTCGCGCAGATGCGACACGCAGGGGATTACCGCGAGCGCTGGTGGATCATCACGCAGCTGCTCTGCGCGGCCGTTTTCGGGCCGGCTCGACCGGAGGACGGAATCCAACGGTGTCACGATCTCCTCGCACTCGGCGACGGCGTGCAGAGCCTCGAGATGACGGCGGCCGCAGCGATCGGAAGCCTGGAGGCGATGAGAGGAAACGCGGTGGCAGCTCGAGAGCTCGTCGAGCGGAGCCGCACGATCGGCGAGCAGCTCGGTCTGCGCCAGTGGCTCGGTGCGCTCGCAAACTTCGCCGGTCCGATCGAGCTGCTCGCCGGTGACCTGGCCGCCGCCGAGAGTGAGCTGCGCCGCGGCTACGCGGAGCTCGAGGCCCTCGGCGAGACGGGCGTGCTCTCGACGACGGCCGCGTTCCTGGCCAGGACCCTCGTCCTTGCCGGCCGATCCGCCGAGGCCGAGGAGTTCGCCGAGGTCAGCACGCGACTCGGCTCTCGCGACGACGTCTATACGCAGGTCGTCTGTCGCGGCGCGCTCGCACGGGTGCTGGCCGGACGGGGCGAGACGGTCCGCGCCGAGCAGCTCGCGGGTGAAGGAGTCGCGCTGACGGCGGAGACCGATTTTCTCAACCTCCGGGGCGAGTCGTTGCTCGACCTCGCGGAGGTTCTGCGCCTGGCCGGACGCGGGCCCGAGGCTGCCGTGGCAACGTCGCAGGCGCTCGAGCTGTTTGAGGCCAAGGGCAGTACGGTGCTCGCTGCTCGAGCTCGGGCGGTGCTTGACTCTGTGGTCCGACCCGCAGTACGGTCTTAGCTTCCGAGCAGAGGAGAATCGATGTCGCCAACCGCCACACGCTCGTTCGTCGCCAGACTGGCTCACGACGATGCGTTCCGGGTTCGCGTCGCTCAGGATCCCCGCGGCGCTTTGGCCGAGTACGGCGTCGCCGACGAGCCTGGCCTGGTTCCCGACGACGTCGTTCTGCCCGCCAGGACGGCACTCGCCGCACTCGGGCTCGACGAGGCGCCGCCGAAGCCGCCGAAGCCGAAGCCGAGGCCCACGCCGCCGATGCCGATCAACGTTCAGCTCTTCGACCCGTCGTAACCTCTGGCGTCGGTTCGGCGCACGCGATACCTCTTTCTCCGCTGCGAGGAGGAGCCGGCCCCCGACCTCGCAGCGCTTCTGCGCGGACGTGCGAGGCTGGCGCCCGCGCGCGCGGACGTTGCCGTCTCCGTGCTGACCGGGAAAGAGGTGACCCTCGAGGAAGCGGAGCTCGAGGTGCTGCTCGCCGTTCCGTCCGACCGGTGGGTGCGTGAGGAGGACGCGGGCGACCAGGCGGTGCTTCGCCGCCTGGCCGAGCAGGGCCTGCTCCTGAGCGACGAACCTGACGACCGGCTCGCCGCGCTACGGGCATGCGACGAGCGCATGTCGTCGACGCCGTGGCACGTCTATTCGGCGCTGCATCGGGCAACGACCGCCTGGCGGGATGTCGACGTCGCCGTCTCGGAGGAGGCGCCGTCCGAGCAGCTGGCCGACATTCTCGCCGCGGGCTCGCCCGCGTTCGTCGAGCGCCACGGTCCGCCTCCGTCCCATTTCCACAGCGTCGGCGAGTCGATTCCCCTGCCGGCGGCGGGTGGCGAAGGGCCGCTCTTCGAGCTGCTCGCCGCCCGGCGCACCGCACGTGGCTTCGACCGAGAGGCATCGCTGACCGCGATCGAGCTCTCGACGCTGCTGCGTTACGTCTGGGGCTGTCACGGGACGGCTCGCATCGGCGACGACCTGGTCGTGCTCAAGAAGACGAGCCCTTCCGGCGGGTCGCTGCACCCGATCGAGGTGTACCCGCTCGTCAGGGCGGTCGAGGGGATCGAGCCGGGGCTCTACCACTACAGCGTGCGAGGGGCACGGGCTCGAGCCGATCGAGCGCCTCGAGGCGGGCGAAGCCGAAGCGCTCGGCGGAGCGTTCCTCGGCGGGCAGTGGTACTTCGCCTCGGCTCCGGTGCTCTTCGTGATGGCCGCTCGATTCGACCGGAGCTTCTGGAAGTACCGGGAGCACGACAAGGCGTACGCGGCGATCCTGCTCGACGCCGGGCACCTCAGCCAGACCTTCTACCTCGTCTGCGAGGCAGCTCGGCCTCGGCGCGTTCGTCGCCGGGGCGATCAACGACGCGACGATCGACGAGCGGCTCGGCCTTCGCTCGTTCGAGGCGGGATCGCTCGCGATCTGCGGCTGCGGCAGGCCGGAGTCGTCGGGTCTGGAGCCGGTCTTCGTGCCCTTCGTTCCGGCCGGCTAAGCCGAAACCTCGGAGAGCGGCTCGGTACCGCGCGGATAGACCCGCACTGCCGTCAGGCCCCAGTCGCCGCCGCGCCACACGTACGTGCGGCTGCGCAGCTCCGCCCGGTCGGCCTCGTAGAGCAGCAGTCCGCGCGCCTCGCCCAGCCGCCGAGGACGAGGCCGGCCGAGCCCGGGCGCGACCGAGAGCACGACCCCGCGCTGCCCTGCGTTCCAGACCTCGAACTCGTGGCGCTCGCTGACCGTGCCCTGGTGGATGTGCCCGGAGAGGATCAGCTCCGCGCCGGCATCGACGAGCGCGGCGAGCACGTGGCTCCGCCTGGCAACGGGGCGCTTGCGCGTACGCCACGGCGCACCTGTGAGCTGGTGGTGGAGGAGCGCGACGCGCACTGCTCCCTCGGCGGCGCCGCTGAAGACGCGGGCCGCACGCGCGAGCTGCGCCTCCGGCACCCGGCCCGACTGGTGACGCCACGGCCTGACCGAGTTCAGGCCGACCACGCAGAGCGCGTCCGATTCGTAGACCGGCGCGGTTGCCTCCCACTGCCGCTCGAACTCGGCCCACGGCCGCGTGAACCGCGCCGGGAACGTGTGCGGGATGTCGTGGTTCCCGGGCACGGCCACGACCGGCGCACCCAGCCCCCGGAGCAGGGCGGCCGCGCGCTCGTGCTGGTCGCGCCGGCCGCGGTGGGTGAGATCGCCGGTTGCAACGATCAGATCCGGTTTCAGGCGGGCGGTCAGGGCGGCGAGTGCGCCCACGGCGTCCGGGTCGTCATGGGCGCCCGGTATGCAGGTCGGAGACGTGGAGAATCCGGGCGGGCACGGCCGACTCACCCTATAAACTCGGTGTCATGGTGGACGAGCCCGCCGAGATTGTCGAGGACCTCTACCTCGGCTTGCGGGCGGGGGGTGCGCTGCGCAAGCAGCGTCGCGGCGAGCCGCTGACCCCCGAGGAGCAGGAGGCGCTCGGTCGCTGGCAGCAGATGTCGAACTGGCGGAAGGCGATCGCGATCGGGGCCTTCTCGATCGGTACCTTCGGGCTCGGCTTCACCCTCGGCGGTCTGGTCTTCGGCCGCCGCCGCCGGCGCTGAGCCTGGGCACACACGGAGGAGTGGCGTCGCAGGCGCGGAACTCTCGGGCGCGATGCCGTTCATGCGCGCGACCGTCTGCTCCGGGGTCGGCCTCGTGCTGTTCGCCCTTCCCTGGCCGGCGCCGATGGTGGGGCTCGCGCTTCTCTGCGCGGGCGCGCTGCTCGGACTTTCGGCGGCGCGCCAACCGCGCCGCCGGACCCGCCGACCCGGCCTCTAG
>CAVXTD010000033.1:0-20995 GCA_963764565.1 uncultured Actinomycetes bacterium | reverse complement strand
GGATCACGCCGATCATCAACCAGACCCCGAGCACACCCGAGAGCGCGAACCCGATCAGCGAGATCACGTGCAGGCCCAGAACGTGCGGCCCGTTCTTGGCGAAGATCCCGATCAGGCTCGACCCGATCAGACCGCCGGCGACGACGAGCGCGACCACCAGCCGGTTGAAGACGACGTCGAGCTTGTGCGCGAGCTCGTCGAGGCCTTTGTGCACGAAGCCGATCTCGAGCTGGCCGTGCCGCGTCTGCTCGAGCACGTCGTGCACCTGGTGCGGGGCGTTCCGCAGCACGTCGGCGACCGCGCGGGTCTCCTTGCGTGCGCGGCCGAGAATCCGCTGCGGGGTGTAGCGGTGCAGCATCAGGTCACGCGCGTACGGCTTCGCGACCTCGAAGACGTTGAAGTCGGGATACAACTCGACGCCGACCGAGCCGAGCGTGGCGATCGCCTTGTCGAGCAGCACGAATCGCGTCGGCAGCCGCAGGTTCTGCGAGTAGATCAGCGAGAAAGCCTCGCGGATCACCTGGATCGGGTCGATCTCGGCGAGGCGCGCGCCGTAGTACTTGTAGTAGAGCTCACGAATTTCCGCGGTCAGCTCCGCCTCACGCGCGCGCTCGTAGCGCACGCCCAGGTCGCCGAGCCGCTTGGCCAGGGCGTCGACGTTCTCCTTCGCGGCGTCGATGAAGAGCGCCGTCAGCTTCGACATGTCGTCGTCGGAGAGCTTCCCAGCCTGCCCGAAGTCGACGAGGCCGATCTGGTCGGCGCTGAGCACGAGGATGTTCGCCGGGTGAGGGTCGCCGTGGAAGAACCCGTGACGGAAGATCATCGTCATCCAGGCCTCCGCCATCAGGTACGCGAGCCGGCGGCGCTCGTCGAGCGAATAGCCATCGAGCTCGAGGTCGGCGAGCTGCGGGCCCTCGAGCAGCTCGAGCGTCAACACGCGCTGACGCGTGTAGCTCCAGTAGACGTGCGGGATGCGCACATGCGGGTGCCCGGCGAAGTGCCGGTGGAAGGTCTGGGCGTTCGACCCTCGAGCCGGTAGTCGAGCTCCTGCCGGATCGAACGGGCGAACTCGTCGACGAGGTCGCGCGCGTTGATGAACTCGAGCGCGCGCACGCGATCCTTCGCGATGCGGGCGGCCTGGTAGAGCAGCGCGAGATCGGCCTCGATCTGGCGCGGCGCCTCCGGACGCTGCACCTTGACCGCGACCCGCTTTCCGTTTGGGAGCACGGCGCTGTGCACCTGGCCGATCGAGGCGGCGGCGATCGGCGTCTCGGCGAACTCGAGGAACAGCTTCTCCACCGGCAGCTCCAGCTCCTCGCTGATTACGCGTTCCACCTCGGCGAACGGGAACGGCGTGACGTCGTCCTGCAGCGCTCTGAGCTCCGTGATGATGTCCGGAGGAACGACGTCCGGCCGCGTCGAGAGCAGCTGGCCGAACTTGACGAACGTCGGCCCGAGCTCATCGAGCATCTCGCGCAGGTGCTGCCCGCGGGCCGTCCGCGGTGCGCTCTCCTCGAATGCCACCTTGGCCGAGCGCGGCCACGGCAGCAGATCGGTCAGCTTGTGGGTTTCGAGGAAGTACCCGAAGCCGTGCCGCACCGCGACCTGGGCGATCTCGGAGATGCGCCCGAGGTTGCGCTGCGCGGGCTGCGCCATGCGCTCAGTGTTGCACGGCCGGAAGACCAGGGCCTTCCGGCCTAGGAAACCGCCCTGGGCCCCTCGACGAGCCGCAGCCGGTGCTCGAGCTGGGCGACGCGGAGCTCGAGTTCCTCGTGCTCTTCCCGCATGACCACGCCGAGCTGCCGCAGGATGCCGGCCAGGCTCTCGCCTGCGCGCTCGCCCAGCCGGGTCGCGTCGCCGCGCCAGCGCGTGGCCGCGTCCTCGAGCAGCTGGCGCGCCTCGTCTCGGCGCATGCCGCCGCGCTCGCTCAGATCGCCCGCGAGCTCGTCGAGCCGCTCGGCCGTCAGCGCGACGGCGCCGACCGCGGCCAACGCGAGCCGCTCGAGCACGTCGGAGGGCTTACCTGGCTCTGCCATGCGGGCGGGAGCTCCGCCGCTGGCGGCGCCGCTCGCGCTTCGCCTGCGACTTCGAGACGGCTCCGTCACCAACCGGCGCGGGCTCGATCTCGGGCAGATACGGCGTCTCCGGGGCCGGCGCCGCGGCCGCCGCCGCCTCCGCTCGATCCAGCGCCGCCTGGGCCTGGCCGCCGACGCCGTGCTCGAGCTCTTCGCTGCCGATCCGCCGCCGGTACTCCGGCTCGCGCTCCTTCCAGATCGTCAGGAGCGGTGCGGCGATGAAGATCGACGAGTACGCGCCCGAAGCGATCCCGACGATCAGCGCGAGTGCGAACGTCTTCAGCGTGTCGCCGCCGAAGAGGAGCAGCGAGGTGACCGGCAGCAGCGTGATCAGCGTCGTCGCCAGCGACCGGCGGATCGTCTCCCAGAGCGAGACGTTGACGATCGAGGCGATCGACGAGCGCCGCATCAGCGGGATGTTCTCGCGCACGCGGTCGAAGATGATGATCGTGTCGTAGATCGAGTACCCGAGCACGGTCAGCACAGCGGCGACCGTTGCGGTCGTCACCTCGCTCCCGCTCAGCGAGTAGACCCCGACGGTGATCGCGATGTCGTGGATCAGCGCGACGATCACCGGTAAGGCGAACTTGAAGTCGAAGCGGATCGCGATGTACACGATGATCAGCAGGAGCGAGACGATCGTCGCGAGGATCGCCAGCTTCGCGATCTGGCGGCCGAAGCTCGAGGAGACGTTCTTGATCCCGATCGACTTCGCACCCAGCCGCTCCTGAAGGTCGTTCGAGAGCTTGTCCTGGTCGGCCGGCGTCAGCGACTTCGTCCGGATCTGGAACTGCTTGTACGACTCGCCGCGCGACGCACCGCGGCCCTGGATGACCGCGTCGCTGCGCCCGATCGCGGCCGCCTGATCGCGCACCTTCGGCAGCCCGACGAAGGCATCGGTCTTGAACGTGACCTGCGTGCCGCCCTTGAAGTCGATGCCCAGGTTGAGCCCGCGCACGCCGAGCGAAATCGCGCTGACGACGATCACGACCCCGGAGATCGCGAACCAGAGATAGCGGCGGCGCATGAAGTCGATCTGGAGCCAGCGCCCGCGCTGCTGACCCTTCGCGCCCATGAACGCGGGGTTGTCGAACCAGCGGAAGCCCGCCAGCAGGCCGAGCATCGCCCTGGTCGCGGCGACCGCGGTGACCAGCGAGATCACCGTCCCGATCAGGAGCATCAGCGCGAAGCCCTTCACGCCCGCGGTTGCGACCGCGAACAGGACGAGCGCGGTGATCGCCGTGACCACGTTCGCGTCGAGGATCGTGTGGAAGCCCTTGGCGTAGCCGGCGCTGATCGCGGCGCGCACGGACTTCCCGGCGCGCACCTCTTCCTTGATGCGTTCGAAGACGACCACGTTCGCGTCTGCCGCGACGCCGATCGTCAGGATCATCCCCGCGAAGCCGGGAAGGGTCAGCGTCACGTTCAGCAGCAGGATCACCCCGTAGAGGAACGCGGCGTAGATGCCGAGGCCGATCACGGCGACGAGCCCGAGGAAGCGGTAGAGGAGGAGCAGGAAGAGCGCGACGATCAGGAGGCCGATCAGCGCCGCCGTCTTCGCCTGGTTCAGCGAGTCCTTGCCGAGCGTGGCCGAGACCTGGGTCTGCTCGAGCTGCGTGAACTGGTACGGCAGGGCGCCCGTCTGGAGGACGATCGCGAGCTGCTTCGCCTCGTTGAACGAGCCGATGTTCGTGATCTGGCCGCCGCCCGAGATCCCGTTCGAGAGCGACGCGTCGGTGTAGTCGATCTGGGGCCAGGACTTGATGTCGCGGTCGAGCACGATCGCGAACTGCTGCGGCTGCTTGTAGAGGCGCCCGCGCTGGTAGAGCTCACGAGTGATCCGCTGGAAAGCCTTGTTGCCCTTGCTGGTGAACGACAGGCGGACGATCGCCTGGCCGAACTGGTCGAAGTCGGCCTGCGTGCCGGACGACTTGAGGTCGGCGCCCGTCATCTCCGGGATGCGCTTGTTCTCGTCCGGGTTCGTCGGGTCGTACTTGAACAGGTAGTAGTAGGTCTGGCCGACCGAGGCGTTGCCGGGGCAGGGGTTTTGGGTCGTCGGCGTGCAGGTGATCACCACCGTCTCTGGCCGGAACCGCAAACACCTTGCCGCCCTTCGGGATCTTCGGGTTCTTCGAGTTGAAGAGCCGCGCGCGGGTCGTCGCCGGCCCGGCGAGGAGCCTCTTGTTCTTGCCGAACAGGTAGAAGGCGGTCGGCTGGCCCAGCTTCGCCTTCGCCTGCTGACCGGCGAGCAGGTTGAACAGGCTCGCCGTGGCGACGGGGAAGCGGACGAAGCCCTGGGTCGCGACCGACGCTCCGGTCAGGTCGGCCTGGAGGTCGTACAGCTCGAGCTGCGCGGTCTTGCCGATCAGGTCGAACGCCTGCTTCGGATCCTTGACGCCCGGAAGCTCGATCACGATCTGGTCGGAGCCCTGCTTGCGGATCTCCGGCTCGGAGACGCCGAGCTTGTCGACACGGTCGCGCATGATCGAAAGCGAGTTGTCGAGCCCCTGCGAGGTCACCTTCTGGCCCTTCGGAGGAACGGCCTGAAGAACCACCTCGAGCCCGCCCTGGAGATCGAGCCCCAGGCGGGTCTTCCTGTGCGCGGGCGATCCGGGCACGGCGAGCAGGGCCACGCCGGCGAGCGCGGCCACGATGAGGCCGACAAGGATCAGATGTGAGCGGCGGCGGTGCACGCTGGGTCGGTCAGCTTAGCGCTCGGCGGACGCCGCGCCCGCGGCGGCGGCATCCCGGGTCTCTTCGTCTTCGTCCTCCAGCGGTAACACGGCGGCGATCGCGCGCTTGGACAGCCGCGCCTCGGTGCCCGGCCCGAGCTCGACCTGGACCTCGTCATCCGAGATCTCCCGCACGATCGCGAAGAAGCCCCCGGCGGTGATCACCTCGTCGCCGATTCGCAGGTGATCGATCATCGCCTGCTGCGCCTGCTGGCGACGGCGCTGCGGCCGGACGAGCATCAGCCAGAGCAGGAAGAGGACCAACAGGATGAGCGCGAAGAATGCGCTGTTCACGTGTGCTCGTCCATCGTCTTCAGCATCTCCAGGGTGAAGTCTGCCAGCCGCCCGCTCTCGATCGCAGCTCTTGCGCCCGCGGTCAGGTCGCAGAGGAAGTGGATGTTGTGCAGGCTGAGGAGGCGAAGGCCGAGCAACTCCTGCTGGTTGACGAGGTGCCGGATGTAGGCCCGTGAAAATCGCGCACACGCGGGGCAGCCGCAGCGCGTGTCGAGCGGAAGCGGGTCGGCGGCGAACTTCGCATTGTGGAGGTTGAGACGTCCATGTGACGTGAGCGCAGTTCCGGTCCGCCCCATCCGGGTCGGGAGGACGCAGTCGAACATGTCGATCCCTCGCGTGATCACGTCGAGGATCCCGGCTGGATCGCCGATCCCCATGAAGTAGCGCGGGCGATCGGCCGGGAGCAGCGGAGCCGCCCATTCGACCGTCTCGAGCAGGTCGGGGCGGGGCTCGCCGACGGAGAGACCCCCGAGGGCGTTGCCGTCGAACCCCAGCGCGGCGATCTCGGCGATCGAGCGCTCGCGCAGCTCTCGGTCGGAGCCGCCCTGCGCAATCCCGAAGAGGAGCTGTCCGGGTGCCCGCGGCACCTCACGCTGGCGCGTCGCCCAAGCGGTCGTCAGCCGCACCGCCTCTTCGAGCTCCGCCCGCTCGACGCCGGAGGGCGGGCAGACATCGAGGCACATCGCCACGTCCGAGCCGAGCTGGGCCTGGATCCCGGCGACGAGCTCCGGCGTGAAGCGTGTCTCCGTGCCGTCGTAGACCGAGCGGAACGTCACTCCCTCGTCGTCGACGGCGGCGATCGTCTCGCGCAGCGAGAAGACCTGGAACCCGCCCGAGTCGGTCAGGATCGGCCCGTCCCAGCCCATGAAGGTGTGCAAGCCGCCGAGCTCGGCGATCAGCTCGGCGCCCGGGCGGAAGTGCAGGTGGTAGGTGTTGCCGAGCAGGATGCGGCCCCCCGCCTGGCGCACCTCGTCGGGGTGGAGGATCTTGACCGTCGCCTTCGTCCCCACCGGCATGAAAGCCGGCGTCGGGACGTCGCCGTGTGCGGTGCGGAGGATGCCTGCGCGGGCGGCGCCGTCGGTGGCGGTGACCGTGAAGCTCAAGGAGCAATGACCGGGACGCGCAAGCCCACCGCCCGACCGAGTCGCCGGTCCGTTGTGACAAGCGGAATGTTCAAGGCCTCGGCGAGCGCAACGAAGCACGCGTCGGCGACGGTGACCGTCGGGTGGAGCTCCCATACGCGATCGAGCAACTGCGGGTGCGGATACCGGCGGAGAGGCAGCTCGGCCACACGCCGCGCGCGGTCGGTTCCGTCGGCGACGGTCATCTTGCTCGACACCACCAGGCGGCGGACGGCGCTGACGACCTCGACGTCGAAGACGTGCGGAACGTGAAGACGCCAGCCCGCCTCATCGAGCCGGCGCTCGACCCAACTCGCCTCGGGTTCCTTTCCGAGCAGGTAGTCGACGCCGGCAGAGCTGTCGAGGACGATCAACCGGCAGCGTCGCGCATGGAGCGAACGATCTCGTGCGGCGCGACATCAAGCTCGAGCGGCGGAAGGCTGTGGAGCCGTGCCTTGAATTCCTCGGGTGTCGGAAGCGACGCGATCTGTTCGATCTCTGCAAGCAGGTAGTCGGTCAGTGACATCCCGCTCTGCGCGGCACGGACCTTCAGCTTGCGATGGAGCTCGGGCGGCACGTTTCTGATCTGGATCATTCCCATGCGCAGCACATTAACACATGCTCAGGACATGTCCCTACAGGACGAGCATCGCATCGCCGAACGAGTAGAACCGGTACCGCTCCGCGATCGCGGCTCGGTAGAGCTCGCGCGTCTCCTCGACGCCTGCGAAGGCCATCACGAGCGCGAGCAGCGTCGAGCGCGGCAGGTGGAAGTTCGTCAGCAGCGCATCGACGCGCAGGAACTCGAACCCGGGCATGACCAACAGGTCGGTGCGGCCGGCGAGCGGCCCGCCCCGCGCAAGCGTCTCCAACACCCGAACCGTCGTTGTCCCGACCGCGAGCACACGCTCGGCCGAGCGGATCCGCTCCCACGCCTCCCCGGCGACCTCGTAGCGCTCGCCGTGCAGCCGGTGCTCGGAAAGTTCGTCGACCGCGACCGGGCGGAACGTGTCGAGGCCGACGTGGAGCGTCACGCGCTCGACGTCGAGCCGACCGAGAAGCTCGGGTGTGAAATGGAGCCCCGCCGTCGGTGCGGCCGCAGATCCGGGCGAGCGTGAGTAGACCGTCTGGTAGCGCTCGGGGTCGGCGAGCGGCTCGGTGATGTAGGGCGGAAGCGGCGTCTCGCCGGCGGGCTCCCCGTCCAGGCGAATCAGCCAGCGCCCCTCGCCGAGATGCTCCACCAGCTCGACGGGCCCGTGACGCCCGCCCGGCCGAAGTCGCCTCGTCGGCCGCGCCAGCGCCTCCCAGAGACCGTCGCCCAGAGGCTCGAGCAGGAGCACTTCACCCTTCGGTTGCGCGATCGAGATCCGCGCCGGGACGACCCGCGAATCGTTGACGACCGTGAGTACTCCCTCGCCGATCTCATCCGGGAGATCGCCGAAGAGACGGCGCCTCACCGCCCCGTCACGACGGCCGTAGACGAGCAGTCGGGACCCGTCGCGCTGTTCGGCCGGCCGCTGCGCGATCAGCTCGGGCGGCAGGTCGTAATCGAGCTCGGACGACTTCATCCGGCGGGCACGCTATCGTCGCGGTCGTGGATCAAGAGCCTCTCGAGCGTGCTCGCGAACGGTTGGCAGAGGCGGCCGCGGGCAAGTCGCGGCCGGCCGACGTCGAAGCGGCGCTCGAACGTGCCCGTGCCCAGGTCGAGGCTCTGGCCGTGACCGCCGCCGATCTCGAAACGACGCTGCCGGTCCGGATCGGAGAGGCAGTCCGGGACGGGATCCGCGACGAGGCACGGCCTGTGTCGCGCCAGCTCGCAGAGGTTCGGGGGCTCGCCAACCAGACGATCCGGCGGCTCGAACGGATCGAGACCGAGCTGCTCGCCGAGCGCAGCTCGCGAGTCGACGACCTCAGCCTGGTCGTCGACCTGATCGACTGGGGCTGGCGCGCCGTCGACGAGCGCCTACGTCGCATCGAGGAGGCGCTCCTGACTCCCCGCGGCGCGACCGTCTACCGCATCGGCGAAGCCTCCTAGCCGCTTCCCGGGAACGCGCCCGCTTCCCGAAACGCCCGGCATCTCGTCACCAATCACCGCAGCGATCCCTTTGGCGCGAGCCACTCGGTCGCCTGGCCGGTGACGGCGGCGATGCGCTCGTAGTCCTCGTCGTAGTGGAGAACGGGGAGCTAGCTCGGCCGCCTCGGCGGCGGCCGCGAAATAGCACACGTCGAGTTCTCTCAATAGCGTACGTTCAGGACCAGGCCAGGATCGCCGCGCATGTTCCGGCCCAGGCGCCGATCGTCAACATCAGCGGCATGTCGGTCAACAACACGTTTTCCGGCTCTTCGCCCAGGTCGTGCCGATGCAGGAGCAGGAGGTAGCGGAAGACGCCGTAGACGACGAACGGCACCGTTGCCATCATCGCCTTCGAGTCGCGCGCGTTGAACGTGTACAGCGAATAGGCGATCACGGTCGACGCGGCGACGACCGACACCAGCTGGTCGACGAGAGCGAGCGAGTAGCCCTCGAGCACGGGCCGTCCCGGAGTCTCATCCGCTCCGACGAGCACCAGCTCGGCCCGTCGCTTCGCAAGCGCCAGGAAGAGCGCCAGCAGACCGGTGCAGATCAAGAGCCAAGGCGAGATCCGCACGTCTACCGCTTCGGCGCCCGCGCTTGCACGGATCACGAACAGCCCTGCGATCGCCAGCACGTCGATCAGCACGACGTGCTTGAGCCGGCCCGAGTACGCGGCCTGAAGGGCGAGGAAGGCGCCCATCAGTGCCGCCGACCACGGCCCGAGTAGGACGGCGGCGGCCAGTGCCAGGCAGGCGAGCACGCCGGCTAGCCAGAGGGCCGCTCGAGCTGACAGCTCCCCGCTCGCCACCGGCCTGGCGCGCTTGACCGGGTGGGAACGGTCGTGCGAGACGTCGCGTACGTCGTTGGCGAGGTAGGCCGCACTCGAAGCGGCGCAGTAGGCAGCGAACGCGACGATCGCCTCGAACCAGCGCTTCCCGTCACCGAGCTCGGCCGCGAAGACGAGCCCGCCGAAGAGGAGCAGATTCTTCGTCCACTGCCGCGGCCGTAGGGCGGCGAGCGCCGCGCGTGCGGTGGCGCGCGGCGAGTCGAGAACGGCGACGGCCATCCTCGGATCGTATGGCTCCTACGCCGGCGGTGTCGCGGGCAGCCTGAGATCGAATCGGCTGCCCTCCCCCAGCTCGCTCTCGAGGACGATGCGCCCGCCGAGCGCGACGGCGAGCTCACGCGCGATTGCAAGCCCGAGGCCGGTGCCGCCGCCGTCACGAGACCAGAAGGGGCGGAAGATGCGTTCCCGGTCGGCCGGCTTGATCCCCGGCCCGGTATCGGCCACCGAGACCGAGACCGCGCCATTCGCGGCACCCAGAGCGAGTTCGACGCGACCGCCGTCGGGTGTCCAGCGAAAGGCATTCGAGAGCAGGTTCGAGACGATCTGGAAGACGCGGTCGCCGTCGGACACGATCATCGGCTCTCCGTCGGTGTCGCAGACGTAGTCGATTCCGCGGCGGCGGGCCTCCTCCCCGAACGCAGCGTAGACCTGCTCGACGAGGCGGCCCATGTCGACCTCCTCGCGCAGCACCGTGAACCGGTGCGCGTCGAGCTTCGCGAGGTCGAGGACGTCACCGACGAGGCGCTCCAGACGTTCGGCCTCGGCCGCCACGACTCCGAGCGACTCGGCTTCCATCTCGGGATCGTCGACGAGTCCTTCCCGCAGCGCCTCGACGTGGCCGCGGATCGCCGTCAGCGGCGTCCGCAGCTCGTGCGAGACCGACATCAGGAAGTTCCGCTCCTGCTCCTCTGCCTCGGCGAGACGCGAGGCCATCTCGCGGAACCGATCGGCGAGATGGCTGACCTCACCGCGTCCGGGCACGCGGGGGACGGCAACGTCGTACTGGCCGCGGGCAACGCTGTCCGCAGCCTTCGAGAGCGCCAGCACGGGCCGTGCAAGCCGGCGCGAGAGGTACCAGGCGAGCGCCCCGGCGACGATCAAGCCGACTCCGAGCGCGACGAAGAGGAGCTTGACGAGCGTGAACCAACCCTGGGTGAGATCGGTCTTCGGCTTGGCGACGACGAGCGCTCCGAAGACGCTGTCCCCTCCGGGTAGACGCAACGGCTGGCCCACCGCCAGAAACGTCTTGTTCTCGCCTGCCGGAGTGAACTCCAGCGTGATCACCTTCCCGTCCTGGAGTGCGGCCCAGTCGACATCCGACTGCTTGAGCTTCCGCAGCCCCGGGTCCTGGCCGGGAAAGATCGGCAGACCGACGTAGTAGAGCCTTGCTCCCGTCGCCTGCTCGAGCTCGGCGGCGGCGAAGTCGGGTGCCGATCGCCCTTCGTCGCTCGAGCGGATCGCCTGCTGAGCGTAGAGCTGAGTCAGGCCGCGCGCCTCGCGCTTGAGCTGGGCCACGGACTGCGAGCGGATGTGCGCCTGGAACAGCTGGACGGCGATCGCCGTCGAGACGATGCCGGCGAGCGCGACGCCCGCCAGGAAGAACGCCGGCAGACGGAAGCGCAGCGACTGGAGCATGACCCTAGGCCGCGGCGTCCTTCGCCGGCGTGACCTTGTATCCGACCCCCCAGACGGTCACGATCGGCGATGCGTCGCCCAGCTTCCGCCGGAGCTGGCGGATGTGGACGTCGACCGTGCGCGTGTCGCCGGCGAAGGTGTAGCCCCAGACGCGCTCGAGCAACTGGTCGCGCGTGAGCACGAGCCCGCGGTGGTCAAGGAGCTCCCAGAGCAGGTCGAACTCCTTCGGGGCGAGCTGAATCTCCTCCGCGCCCACGCGCACCTCCCTGCGTCCTGCGTCGATCAGAAGGTCGCCGTGAACGAGCTGCTTGCTCTCCATCTGCCGCCGCTCGGGCGCCGCCCGACGAAGAATCGACTTCACGCGGGCAACCAACTCGCGCGGGTTGAACGGCTTGGTCAGATAGTCGTCCGCGCCGACCTCGAGCCCGATGATCTTGTCCACGTCCTCGTCTCGCGCGGTCAGCATCAGGATCGGTACGTCGGAAGTCTTGCGGATGCGACGGCAGACCTCGATCCCGTCGATGTCGGGCAGCATCAGATCGAGAACGATCAGAGCCGGCTGCGCGGCGGCCACCTGATCGAGCCCCTCGGTCCCGGTTGCCGCGGTGCGGACGGCGAACCCGGCGTTCTTGAGATAGAGGGCGACAAAGGAAGCGATCGAGCTCTCGTCCTCGACGACGAGCACGGTCTGCGTTCCGCCGGCGCTCACTTGGTCGACGAGACGGGCAAGGACTGCCCGAGCGTGTACCGGGTGAGAACACCCGGCAGCGGCTGGAACGGTGCGCCGTCGAATGCGTACCGCCCCGGCTGGTCGGTGAATCCGCTGGCATCCAGCGTCGCCGTCCCGCGCCCGACCGCGCTGATGTCGATGCCGACCGCCTGGATCTGCAACCGGTAGAGGCCGCCGATCATCCGGAAGCGCACGTCCTCACCGATGTAGAGCGTGCGCGTCGCGCTGACCTCGCGGATCCGCTCCGCGCCGTAGACGATCGGACCCGTGCCGTCCCCGTCGACAGGATCGTCGACGATTAGCCGGCCGGAGTCGAAGCGCCCGATGATGCCGCCGCGCGCCTTCACGACGACCGATCCACGGCCGTTGTCGACCACCAGCGTCCCGTCACCGGGTGCGCTCTGTAAGGCCCATGCGGCCGCAGGCAGCCCGAGGCCGAGGACGAGCAGGAACGGAAGCAAGCGTCGCATCGCCAGTTTCAGTATCGGCCGCCGACTTGTGATTCGTGTAGCCGCAATGTAAGGAGAGTGTAAGAGCATCTTGGGGTCGGTCTCAACAGTGCGGGTCGACGGGCCGCGCCGCCGGGCCGAGGGGAACACCGTAGCGGCTGGCCAGAACGGCCAGGCGGCCCCGGTAGACGTTCATGTCCGCGCGCGTCCAGTCACCGTGCGTCTGGCAGCGCCAGGCGGCGTAGCGCTCGTGATGGTACGGGCTCGTGAGGCTCTCGTTGTGGCCGATCACATTCCGAAGCTCGATCCCGAAGCGGTGCATCAGCCAGACGGTCAGCCGAAGGGATGCGTGCATCTGCCGCGGATTCCCCAGGATCTGACCGTCGCTCGTCCCCACGTGCTCGATCCCGATCGCGGTGTAGTTGAGCCCGACCGTGTGCCGGCACATCGTCGTCAGCGAGACAAGCTGGTAGATCGTCCCGTCGGTGTCGATCACGAAGTGCGCGCAGACGCCCGGGAGCTCGTGCAGCTCGGAGTCGGCCGTATCGGAGGCAAAGGTGGCATACGCCGACGAGAAGCTGTTCGACGCCGTGTAATGCTCGACGATCACGCGCGGCCGGACGAGCTTCCACGTATCGAGGCCGTAGTGGCGCTGAGCGTAGGCGGCCGTCTCGGCCTTGCGCGCGGCGCCGAAGGGGATCGGCTTGAGGACGATCTCGGGCTTCGGAGGGGCGGCCGGGGCAACGAGGGACAGCGCGATCAGCAGCGCCTTCACGCCACCCACGGTAGCTACTTCGCCTGTTGGAGCCCGGTCAGGGTTGCCCGCGCGAGCCGTCCGGCGAGGAGATCCGAGCCGATGCCCACCCCTCTCCCCCAGGTCATGACCACGGCGACGAAGACGCCCCCGGGCCAGTAGACGAGGCCGGCGTCATGCCGGGCGCTCGAGATCCACCCGGCCTTGTGCAAGAGCGCGTACGGGCCGCCGGCGAGGAACCGGCCGAGCTTGGCGCGATCGGGCACGTGTGCCAGGAGGTAGAGCAGATAGCGGGCATCGGACTGCGTGAACTCCCGACCGTATCGGGCGGTCAGCGGCCCCCGGCCTCCGGCGGCCAGATGCACCCAGGCGAGCAGACGGGCGAGATCGAATGCCGTCGTGTACTTGCAGCAGCCGAAGGACGGCTGGCTCTCGACTCGCGCCGGAATCGGCTCGTGCGAACCGGCCGTCTCGCGCAGGTAGCCGCCGCCCATCCACGTATCGGCGAGACCGACCCCGCGGAGCAAATCGTCGACGCGCGGCCCCCCGCCGAAGAGCGACTCGACCTGGTTCGCTGCGCCGTTGTCCGACTCGATCAGCATGCGTCGCAAGAGGGTGTCGAGGTACGAGCCGGGCTCGGGCTTGCCCGGGTGGGAGCGCAGCGCCTCCACCGCGATCGCCAGCTTCAGCGTCGACGCGGCGGGGAACCGTGCTCTGGCGTTCCACGCCGCCCCACGACCGCTGACGAGATCCTCGACGTAGACACCGCTCGTCCCCGGAAACGAGCGGGCCAACCTCAGGACGGTCGCGGCGAGCGACCCTGACCGCACGCCCGCGACCGGCTGAGGACGGGCCGAGCGCGGCAGTCCGTAGACGTGCTCGACCGTCGAGCGCAGGGTGCGCCCGCGAGCGCGGTAGGCGCTCACCCGGACCGTGACCTCCCGCCGTGGCAGAGACACGACAAAGTCGAAGCTGCCCCCGGCCACGTTCCGGACGGCGAGCGTCCGCGTACCGATCCGCACGACGACCGCCCAGCGCCCGCGCGGCAGGCGGCCTGCGACCCGGCCGAACGACACCTCCCGCTCGGCCGGGGCAACGAGCGCGAGCGGCGCGGGGGCTGGAGGCGGTGCCGGAGGACTCGTGAGGAGCACGTGCGCATCCTGCCGGATGAGGGAGGGCGCACGGGAATCCTGGGTTCCGGTGCCTCTAGCCGAAACCGTGCTTACGCAGCGCTTCGGCGGTGGAGCTCGAGCCCAGCTCGATCAGCCGGCGCTTGGCTTCGTCCGTCCACGGCTTCGGGTTGCGGAAGCCCGGTTCGAGGCTGAGGCCGTTCGCGGCGCCCTCGACGGTGATCCGCGGCACGATGCGGTCGTGGCGGAAAGGAAACTGCGCCCGGCCGAAGCGTTCCTCGACAGCCGCAGCCAGCTCCGGGCCGGCCCCGTCTCCGACGAGGTCGCGCACGTCGTCCCGTAGCGATTGCAGCTCGCGAACAGACTGCTCGCGCCAGTCGGCGACGACCTCTTCGAGCTGGGTGTTGCGGATGATCGCCACCCGCGACAGCCTCGAGAAGATGTCGACGATGTGCGCGGGCAGACCGCGCTCCTCACGATCGACGGCCTCCTCCAGCTCGGCGATGAGCGTGCGGGCCGCGGGCAGCCGTGAGTAGCGGCGAAGCCGGGCGATCGCCGCGTGCAGCGCCCCCGCCCCGAGCACGGGGTAGCGGGGGACGTAGCGGAAGCCGACGATGAGCCTGACGTCCGCACGCTCGTAGGCGTAGCCGAGTGGATAGTTGCGTACCCAGCCGCCGTCGGTGCCGATGCGGTCACCGACCTCCATCGGGAGAACGAGAGCACTGATCGCAGCAGAGGCGAGCACCGCCTGCGCCATTTCCTCCGGAGGTGTCGTCCTGGACGAGTAGGCGCGCTCGAACAGTGGGTCGGACAACGCTCTCGTCCGGACTGGCGGTGACATCGGTGACGACGACGACGAGCTCGCACTCCGAGTCGGCGAGCGCGCGGGCGGTCTCCACCGGGTCGCCGAGTCGCTCGGCGATCGTCCGCGGCAGGACGTAGTCGTGCGTGCCGAGCAGCGGTAGACGCCACAGCCGATGCGCCCGGAACGTCTCCTCGGGCCGAAGCCGCAACAGGAACGCCTCCAGCTCGTCGAGGCGGTCGAGCGCCGCCATGCTCCCGGCGAGAGCACCCGCCGACGTGCCGAAGATGACGCCGATCCGCTCCCAGAGAGCGCTCTCACGCAGCCGCTGGAGAAAGCCCAGCTCCAGCATGATCCCGCTCATGCCGCCGCCCGAGAGGACGACGGCCACGTCCCGGCCGGCGGACTCAGGCACTAATGCGAGAGCGCATCCCGGGTGTAGACCCCCTCGGGATTCCAGAGCATGAAGCCCCTGGCGTGCTGGCGTCGCGCGGCGGCGATCTGGTCGGTCACCTCGATCAGGGTGTACTCCCGACCGAGCGAGAAGTCCTGAAGCCACGGGATCAAGAGCATCCGCTTGCCCTTCAACTGCCGTCGGAAATCCAGCAACGAGTGCGCGACCGTGCGGCCAGGATAGGCCTCGGGCTGGTCGATCCCGTACTCGCCGGAGGAGTAGTGCGACGGGTAGACCATCGGGTAGATCGCGTCGAGGTAGGGGGCGATCCGCTTCGGCACCTGTCCGATTCCCAGATCGTGAGTCGCCGCGAGCCCGAACACATCCGCCGATACGCGGGCGCCGAGGCGGTGCAACCGCGCCCCCGCGTAGCGCAGGAACCGCGCGATCGTCGTTCCCTTCGGCTCGGCCCGCTTGTGCCGGTAGACGATCTGCGAGATGTCGCCGTCGCTGGGGAAGCGCACGTAGTCGAACTGGATCTCGTCGAACCCGGCCTTCGCAGCGGCCGCGCCGACGTCGACGACGTACTGCCAGACGCGCCGGTCGTACGGGTTCACCCAGCCGAGTCCTCCGTTGTTCAGCCAGCGGGACCCGTCCGGGTGGAGGAGCGCAAGGTCCGGGCGCGCTGCCGAGAGGGTCGGGTCCTCGTAGACGACCACTCGGCCGATCAGGTACATGCCGGCCGCGTGCACCTTCTCGACGACCGTCTGGCGTCGTAGAACGGCTGCGCCGAGCCGATCGTCCGGGCCAGCTTCGGCAGGTTGGGCGAGACGAAGCCGATCTTGCCGTTCTCGTCCTTCACGTCCACCTCGATCGTGTTCAGCCCGTACGCCTTCAACGCGACGTACTCGTCGATCTTGCCCTCGAGCCCGGCGAGTCGCCATCGTCACGTGGACGCCTCTGACCTCACTCGGATAGGCGCGCTGCGTCACGCCCTTGTCGACCCGGATCGGGCCGCGCGCGGCAGCCGGGGCCTGGGCGGCGTGTCGGCCGTGGATCTGCGTTGCGCCGAGCCCGATGCCCGCCCCGACCGCGAGCAGGACAGTCACCGCCGCCAGGCGCCTGCGCCGCCGCCTGCGGACCGACTGCCGACGCCGTTCCCGGAAGCGCTCGTTCGAGTCCAGGCGCGGATGGATGTATCTGGGCAACGAACCCTTAACGCTACGCCTGTACGGCTATGCCTGCAACCAGCGAAACCCGATCGGCTCGGGGCTTGCCGGCAACGGGCTCCCCGGCAGCCCCGCCGGAGGTGGAACGAAGTTGTAGCCGCCGGGCGCGACGTCGTTCGGGGCTTCGGGATGAAAGAGCGAGGCGAGGTACTGAATCTGGCCGCGGCCCGGCCCGAGCTCGAACTGCCCGCCGCCGTACAGCCGTATCCCCCGCTCCGCGCACGTGTCATAGAAGTCGAGGAGCTCCCGCAGTGAACCGAACCTCGACGGCTTGGAGTTCAGCACGCGGGGCGGGAACGGCAGCGCGTCGATGTCGCCGACCGAATGGATGACGGCATCCCACGTGATTCGCTCGCGGTGTGGCTCGAGCACCGCCGCCTTCTCGGCGTCCTCGACGCCGGGGTCCTCGATCAGCGCGGCCGGAAGCGCGTCGACGACGAGCCGGTAGATCTCCACGCCGGCCGTCTTGCCGGCCTCACGCCAGGTGTACGCCTCCTTGAAGTCGACCACGTCGACGCAGTCGAGTGCTGCGAGGTCGGCGACGAGTGCTTCGTCCCATTCGCTCGTCGGGTCGAGCTTGAAGCGCATCGCCGAGTGCAGCGCGCGCAGCTGACGCAGCCGCGCGGCGCCCTCGGCTCCGAGCGCTGTGGAGACCACGAATGTCACAGGCCGTGGAGCGCGGTCGAGTACCCCGTGCAGAGATAGACCGCCCTGGCGGAGCGCGAGGTCGAGCGCCGCGCTCTCGAACCCCCAGCGCCGGTAGTCCTCGAGACCCTCGAATCGTTCCGACAGCGAGGCGAGCGTGTGCGTTCCCGCGAGCTCGAGCGTGCGTCCCGCCTCCTGGAACCGCCCCTGCTCCTCCGCGTCGTAGGTGACATCCTCACCCACGCCTTCCTCGTCGCCTCCGTGCAGGTGGATAACGGTGGTCCGCCGAACGAAGTCGCTCGAGACCGCCCGCTCGAGCCCCTCGAGCTCGTACGACTCGACCACGACCGGCAGCTCGGCGAAACGGGAGTACGTTTCCACGGGCTGCGAGACTACCGCGATGAGCGAGCTCACCGATTTCGGTCTGATCGTCCTCGTCGTCGGCGGGCGCGTTCTCGCTCGCACTCGCTGCCCACAAGCTGACGGAAGTCTTCCCCGTGCCGGCGCCGGCGCTGTTCCTGGTCGCCGCGGCCGCCGCCTCCGACATCTGGCCCGGACTGGCGCGGATCTCTACCGTCGATGTCGAGCGGATCGCCGTGGTGGCGCTGATCGTGATCCTGTTCGACGGCGGGATGCACGTCGGCTGGCGGCGCTTCCGCAGTGCTGCGCTGCCGATCACGGTGCTGGGCGTTCTCGGCACATTCGCCACGGCGGGCGTGGTGATGGTCGCCGCACATGTCCTCTTCGACTTCGGCTGGACGACGGCGGGGATCCTCGGAGCAGCCCTCGCGCCGACCGACCCGGCGGTGATGTTCTCGGTGCTCGGCAAGCGGGAGATCGGCGGGCGGACGGGAACGATCCTCGAGGCCGAGTCCGGCGCCAACGACCCCGTCGGCATCGCGCTGATGATCGGAATGCTCGAGTTCGCGACGCATGAGGGCGCGAGCGTCTGGACCGTCGTGCGCGAGTTCGCGGTCGAGATGTCGGTCGGGCTCGCGATCGGCGTCGCCGGCGCCGCCGTACTGCTGCCCCTGATGCGACGCATCGCCTTGCCGAACGAGGCGCTCTATCCGATCCGCACCCTCGCTGTCGCCGGCTCGATCTACGGTGTCGCCTCGGTTGCACACGGCTCCGGGTTCCTTGCGGTGTTCGTGGCCGGGCTCCTCGTCGGTGGGGCTCGCGCTCCCTACAAGGGGGAGATCGAACGCTTTCATACCTCGCTGGCAAACCTCGCCGAGATCGTCGTCTTCGTCGCGCTCGGTCTGACGATCGATCTCGGCGGGCTCGACACGCGTCTCGTTTGGGTGGACGGGATCCTGCTCGCGCTGATCCTGGCGTTCGTCGCCCGGCCGCTCGCCTGCGGCCTGCTCCTCGTTCCGACCAGGCTGAACATGGGCGAGCGACTGTTCGTTCTCTGGGGCGGGCTGAAGGGCGCCGTTCCGATCCTGCTCGCCGCATTCGCGGTGATCGCGGGAGCCGACCACGCCGATCGGATCTACGGATCGTCTTCGTCGTCGTCCTCTTCTCCGTCGTGGTGCAGGGCTCTTCGATTCCATTCGTCGCTCCGCGACTCGGCGTGCGGATGCGGATCGCCGACCCGCATGGCCTGACGCGGCTCGTCGTGCAGCCCGGCTCGCGCACGTGGGTCACACGATCAAGGAACTGCCCCTCTCGGAGCGCACGTGGGTCGAGACGATCAAGCGGGGAGAGCGCGCCGTGCGCCCGCGCGGGTCGACGCCCCTCGCCGAAGGCGACGTGGTCCGGTCGTCACCGATCTTGGCGACGTCGACACGCTTCGGCGGCTGTTCGGCCCCGATCCGTCCTAGGAAGCTGGCTAGGCGACTTTGCGGGCGTGCCAGGTCGAGCCGACCGTCGTCCGCCGTTGGGGCGACTGGTCGAGGCGCACCCAGCCGGTCTGCTCGGCCTCGGCTTCGCAGAGGCGGCAGACGATCTGCTCGCTGCCGGCGCCGTCCACACGCCAGTGACCGAAGGCCTCCCCGAGCAGCATGTTCCGCACGCAGAGGGCGCACGTGATCATGGAGCAGAGTACGACGCGGGTCTGACGACACCTCTACGCGCGACGCATGCTCCCAACTCCGGCTTTCGGGCGAACACCCAGAGACAGGTAGCGAGGCCCTCCGGCTCGGCGATCGTCTCGAGCTCGTTGCGTACCGGCTCGAGCCCCGCTTCGTGAACGAGACGTAGGGTTACCTCCGGCTCCTAGCCGCTGAAGAACGTCTCCGCCCCGGCCGAGAGCCTCCCCGTACCAGCCGGGGAGGTCGGAGGCCCCGAACGACGCCAGCAAGAAGACCCTCGGGGCGGAGCCACGCGGCGATGCCGTTCGAGCAGCGGGCAGAGCTCTTCGCGCGGAACGTGGTTGAAGACGTACAGCGCGACGACTGCGTCGAACGAGGACGAGCTCGAGCTCGACCTGCGTGAAGTCGGCATGGACGAAACGAGCGTCGGGAACCCGCTCACGAGCCCGGCGCACCTGCTCTGCGGAGATGTCGATCCCGACCAAGCTCGTCCGCTCGGCGAGGATGCGGGTCGAGCGGACGCCCGCCCCCGATCCGAGTTCGAGCACGTCGGGCCGGGCGGGCAGCAGCCCGAGCAGCTCATCGAGGCGCTCGAACCGTTTCGAGTCGGTGATCTCCCGCTGCCAGGCGGCGAACCGGTCGGCGCCGGCGTCGTACCCGCGCGCAACGACGTCTTGCGGGCGATCGCCCGTCACATCGATCGATCGAGTCTCATGCAATCGATCGTACTTCCGCCCCGCAGCCGCGACCGACACGGCGGGCGTTGCTTTTTTTTTTTTTTTTTTTTTTTTTTTTTTTTTTTTAGAGGCCTTCGACCGGCAGAGCGGGGGAAGGGGGTCCGCGGGGCGAATGAGGAAAAATCCCACGTGAAGCGAGCGAAGCGAGCGTCAGAGGCGCTCGATCACCGCCGCGATCGCCTGGCCCTGGCCGATGCACATCGTCGCGATTCCGTAGCGCGCCTCGCGGCGGTCGAGCTCGCCCAGCAGCGTCGCGGTGATCCGCGCACCGGTCGCCCCGAGCGGATGGCCGAGCGAGATCCCGCCGCCGTTGGGGTTGACGTCGTCCATGCGCTCGCCGAGCCCGGTGTCCTTGACGAACTGGAGCACGACGGAGGCAAACGCCTCGTTGACCTCGATCACGGCCATGTCGTCCCAGGTCAGGCCCGCCTTGGCGAGCGCGCGCTCGCACGCCTCCGGGTAACCGTGGAGCGTCGGGTACGGGTCGACGCCGAGGGAGCCCGAAGGAGACGAAGAGCTCGCCGGCTCAAGCCCGAGGGGCGCTCAACAGCTGCATCGCTCCGCGAGGAGCATCGCCGCGGAGCCATAGACAATCGAGCTCGAGTTCCCGGCGGTGACGACGCCATCGAGCTTGAAGGCCGGCTGCAGAGTCGGCGAGCTTGTCGAGCGAGGTGTCGCACCACGGCGTCTCGTCGACGGCAAAGAGGCCGACCCCACTGCCGCCCGAACGCCAACCTCGATCGGCGCGATCTCGTTCTCGAAACTCCCGTCGTCGGTCGCGCAGCCACCGCCCGGCGATGGGCAACTCGCAGCCGATGACAAATCGAGCGCCTCGCGCGCGAGGCCCCGCTCCTCGGCGATCACCTCGGCCGAGATCCCCTGCGGAACGATCTGCCACTGGTCGAGCAGCTTGTCGGAGAAGCCCGACCAGCCGGCCTCGCCCAGGTTGGAGCCCATCGGGACGCGCGACATGTTCTCGATGCCCGCTGCGACGACGAGGTCGAGATGGCCCGGCCTGGATCGCCGAAGCGGCGTTCATCGCCGCCTGCATCGAGGAGCCGCACTGGCGGTCGACCGTGGTCGCGGCGACCGTCTCCGGCCAGCCCGCGATCAGCGTGGCCACGCGCCCGACGTTGAGCCCCTGCTCGCCGATCTGGGTCACGCAGCCCATCTGGACGTCCTCGATCGCGCCCGGCTCGACGTCGAGGCGCGAGACGAGGCCGTTCAGCACCTGCGCGGCAAGCTCGTCCGCCCGGACGGACGCAAGCGTGCCGTTCCGCTTCCCGATCGGGCTGCGAACGGCGTCGATGA
>CAVXTD010000032.1:0-58458 GCA_963764565.1 uncultured Actinomycetes bacterium | reverse complement strand
GCACCGCGTCGCGATGCCGCGCCCGAATCGCCCGCAGCGCCCGCACGGCGACGTCCACGCCCTTCTGTTCGGCCAGCCGAGAGACGCAGAGGAGCACCCGCGCGCCCACCGGCAGCGGCACCTCCGCGCTCTCACCCCACGGCTCCGGCAGCGCGCCCAGCCCGTAGTGGACGACCTCGACCTTCTCTGCCGGCAGGCCGACGCCGTCCACGCAGAACCGCCGCAGTGCCGCCGTGATCGCGATCACCCGCGCCGCCTTCCGCGTCAGCGTGCGCTCGACGTACCGGAACGGCCCGAGCCTGAAGCGGTCGTCGTTGTGCTTCGTCGAGACGAGCGCCGCCGCGCCCGCGCCGAGTGCGCCGTACACGTCCGCGTGCGCCAGGTGGGTGTGGACGACGTCAGGCCGGAGCCGCCGCAGCTCGCGCCGCACGCGCCATGCGAGCCCGGGATCGAGATCGCGCCCGCACGAGAGCCGCACCGCCTCGACCCCGAGCTCGCGGTAGAACGGCTCCGCGTCCCACCCCGGATCGTCCAGTCCGAGGAACGTCACGTCGACACCGCGCTCGGCCAGCGCCGGCAGCAGCGTCAGCAGATGACGCTCGGACCCGCCGATCCGCGGATCCGGTGGACGTGCACAACCCTCACGCCCTTCTCCGCCGCTCTACGAGCGCCCAGACCGCGGCAGCCGCCGAGAGCGCGATCAGGAAGTCCCACGGCACCCGGTATCGCGTCGCCCCGGCGAAGCCCCACGCGACGACGGTCTGGTAGCCGAGCAGCACGACCGCCAGCCACATCACGCGCCGCGGCAGGAAGAACACACCGGCCAGCCCGAGCAGAAAGAGCGGGATCGAGTAGGCCGGCTGCGCCCAGGTGCGGAGCTTGTCGACGAACCCGCCCGACTCCGACCGCCCCTGCGTCTGGATCGCGCGCGGGTTCCAGAGCATCCACGTCGCCTGCGCCGCCAGCTTCGCCTTCGCGCCCGGGTGCTCGCGCCAGAACTGGAAGACGAGGTGGCGGTACACGTTCATCCGCGCGCACTCGTCGACGTGCGTGACCCGCCCATAGGCCTTGTAGACGGCCCCCGCGAACTCGGGTGTCGGGGGCTCGTTCGGCAGGGGGGGCACGTCGTCGATCCACCCACCGCGGGCGAGTACACCGTAGGTGTTCAGGTTGTTCGCCTTCCAGAGCGCGCGCGTGTCGGTCGTGATCGTGAAGCAGCCGACCGAGATCTTGTTCCGCACCATCCACGGCGTCACCGCGAGCACGCAGGCGACGAGCGTCACGCCCGCGGCGACCCAGGTGCGACGGTTCCGGCCGACGAAGAACGCGCAGGCGACGAGCGGCAGGAAGATCAGGCGCGTGTTCGCCAGGATCGCGATCCCGAGGACGACGCCGAGCGCGCCCGCCGCCAAGAGCGACAGTCGCCTCGCGATCAGCAGCACCAGCAGCACGATCGCCGCCGCGAGCAGCTGGTCGAGGATCTCGCGATTCTCGTGGACGTCGTGCCAGACGAGGTACGGGTTCAGGGTCGCCACGATCGCCCCGACGACGCCCGCGCGCCGCGAGACGAAGCGCCGCCCGATCTCGTAGACGAGCAGCGCCGTCAGCACCGCGACCCCGGTCTGGATGAGTCCGACCGCGAGCCACGAGCGGCCGAAGATCCAGTAGATCGGGATCAGGAAGAACGCGTAGACCGGTTGCGTCCACGCGGTCGGCTCGCCGGGGATGAATCCGAACGTGCCCGTGTGGACGAACGTCGTCGCGATGTCGTCGCTCTTCTCGGTGAAGGCGGTGAGGATGTCGCCGCGCTCGACCGCGAGCACGACCAGACGCGGGACCGCCGCGACGAGGGCGACCAGGAGCCAGGCCCGCCGGGTCATGCGGCGACTGCGGCCGGCACGTTTGCGTCGACGTGGATGCGCTGCCAGAGCTCGAGCATCAGCAGGCACCAGAGCCGGTGGCCGTGGTCGGCGCGACCGGAGGCGTGGTCGGCCAGAAGCCGCTCGACCGTCGCCGGGCGGAGCTGCCCGCGCGAACGCGCCCGCTCCCCGAGCAGTGTGTCCGCGGCGAGCTCGCGCAGCTCGCCCCGAAACCAGCGGGAGATCGGGACGCCGAACCCGGTCTTACCGCGCGCCGCGACTTCGGGCGGCAGCGCGTCCGCGAAGGCCCGCCGAAGCGCAACCTTTCCGCGTAGGCCGTCCAGCTTCAGCGAGTCGGGCAGCGAGACGCCGAGCGCGAGCACCTCGTGGTCGAGCAGCGGCGAGCGCAGCTCGAGCGAGTGCGCCATCGAGGCGATGTCGGCCTTCAGGAGCAGGTCGCCCGGAAGGTAGGTCGCGATGTCGAGCTGCTGGAGGCCGGCGATCCCGTCACCCGGGGCCGGGCCGAGCAGCCGCCAGGCGGGGATCGCCTCCGAGACGAACGCCGGCTCCCACAACTCGCTGCGCAGCGCCGCCGGAAACACCTCCATCAGGCCGCCATACCTGGCCGCGGCCGGCAGCGCCGCGACCTCGAGCAGGCGGCCCGCGCGGTTCGCCCGCGAGCGCGGGTCGCTCCGCCCCAGCCGGCGCAGAGCGCGCCCCGCAGCACCCACGCCCGGCACGGCGATGCGACCGGCGAGCCCGCAGGCGGCGTACCGCTCGTAGCCCGCGAAGGCCTCGTCGCCGCCGTCGCCGGTCAGCGCGACGGTCACTCGCCGGCGGGCCAGCTCGCTGACCACGAACTGCGGCAGCGCTGCCTCGTCGCCGAGGGGCTCGTCGAAGGCCTGTGCGACCCGAGGCAGCAGGTCGGTCACGTCGGGCTCGACGACGATCTCCTCGTGATCGGTGCCGTACCGCTCGGCGACCGCGCGGGCGAAGGCACGCTCGTCGTAGCGCTCTTCGCCGAAGCCGACCGTGAATGTGCGGACAGTGCTTTCCGCCTTCGCCATCTCCGCAACGACGATGCTGGAGTCGATCCCCCCGGAGAGGAGAGCGCCGAGCGGGACGTCGGCGACGAGACGCCGCCGAACCGCCCCACCCACCGTGTCGCGAACGCGCTCCAGCCACTCGCCCTCGGAGAACTCCTCCGCGCGCGGCTCGAGCTCCCAATAGCGCTCGACTCGAATCGACTGCCCCTCGGAGACGAGCACGTGGCCCGGCGGCAGCTTCTCGACACCGCGAAGCGCGGTCCCGCCCGGCACGTACTGGAGGGCGAGGTACGCGTCGAGCGCGGCCGGATCGACCTCGCGCCGCAGCCCAGGCAGCCGGAGGAGCGCTTTCAGCTCCGACGCGAACGCGAGCGTTCCGTCGTCAAGGCGCGTCCAGAGGAGCGGCTTCTTGCCGACGCGGTCGCGGGCGAGCACCAACCGCTCTCGCCCCGCATCCCAGAGCGCGAGCGCGAACATTCCGGAGAGGTGGTGGACGAACCCCGGCCCGTGCTCCTCGTACAGGTGGGGGATGACCGGCGTGTCACCGGAGCCGCGCACCTCGTGGCCCGCGGCCGCGAGCTGCTCGCGCAGCGCCGGGAAGTTGTACAGCTCGCCGTTGAAGACGGCGACCACATCGCCGGCCTCGTTCGCGACCGGCTGGCTGCCTGTGGTGAGGTCGACCACCTGGAGGCGGCGGTGACCGAGCACGCAGCGTCCGAACGGGTCGACCGAGCCTTCGTCTGGGCCGCGGTGGACGAGCGCGGCGTTCATCCGCTCGGCGAGTGCCGGGTCCGGCCGGCCGGACGGGGCGAGCAGTCCGCAGATCCCGCACATGCGCGTGAGCCTAGATGGTGGGTCTGCGCGCGACGACCGCGACGATGTCCCCGACGCCGTGCGGGGGCAGTCTGCGTTCGAGCGAGTTCAGGACGCGCACCGCCGGCGGCCAGTCGAGCGGCCGGCGCAACGAGAACCGGAAGGTCTCGTTGAGCTCGACCTCGAGACCCGCGCCGCGCACGAGCCGGGTGACTTCGTCGCGATCGAAGTCGCGGTGTGGGAAGTCGACCAGCACGCTCCGCCTGCGCAGCCGAAACATGCGGACGCCGACGGTGCGCGGGAGGTTGAGCAGCTTCGTGACGATGTTCCCGCGATGGTCGGTCGTGACGATCGCCCGACCGCCGGGAGCGAGCACGCGTGCGAGCTCGGCAAGACCGCGTTCGGGATCGAGCAGATGCTCGATCACCTGCGTGCAGAGAACGACGTCGAAGCTCTCGTCGGGGAACGGCAGCGCCTCGAGGTTGGCGCGCACCGCCTCCAACTCGATCCCGGCGGCCGAAGCCGCGGCGCGTGCCACTTCCAGGATCCGCTCCGAGATGTCGGTGGCCGCCACTCGCTTCGGCCGCGCCGGCAGCTCGGCGAGCGCGGCCAGGTAACGGCCGTCGCCGCAGCCGGCGTCGAGATAGCGTCCGCACGGGAGTTGCTCGGCGACGAGCTCGCAGACCCGCTGGAACTTGCGGTCGAGGGCGGGGTCGGGGAGTGGCGCCGGGGCCGGGTACTCGAGCTCGGCGCGCCGCTCGTAGGCCTCGCGGAGCTCGTCCGACGGTGCAGGGGGATGTGATTGCATCTCGCGCGTGGCGCAACGCTACGCCGTCGCCTCGTGTCATGTCGAGCGCCCGCTCGACGACCGGACGTGGGCGCTGTTCTCACGGCTGCAGGCGCGCCGCCCGGGCGGGTTCGAGATCGCCGCCCTGATGCGGCCACCCGACGCGGCAGCCGGAGAGAGCGAGGCGCTCTGGATCGCCCGTGCCCGCCTCGCCGCGGCGCGAGCGCCGCTCGGCCACCACACGCATTGGGGCGGTCCGGGGCAGGCTCGCCCGGTCGGCGGCGACCCGGCGGAGCGCGTTCGCAGCGAGGCGGCCTGGCTCCGCGAGCACGGCTTCGCACCCCGACTCTTCTGCGGTGGAGGCTGGTTCATGGACGAGGGTCTGGCGGCGGCGGTCGCCGAGTTGGGCTACGCGGACTGCACGGCCACGGCCTTCCGGCCGGGCTACCTCCCGCCGGGGGCGGCGCGCATCGAGCTGGCCGAGCCCGCGCGGCTCCGAACCGGCAGCACGAGCCTGCTCGAGCTGCCGACGACGCACTCGCTCGGTATGGCGGCGCGATCGGCGCTCGGACCGCTCCCGGCATACGTCCACGTCTACTTCCACGACTCGGATCTGCTCGACCGCCGGCGGCGGCTCGCGCTCGAGGCCGCGCTGGCGGTGCTCGGTCGTCGCCGCCGCCCCCGGCGGCTCGACGAGCTGACCGCCGACCGGGAGCTCGAGCTGAGCGCGGTTTCGTCGCCTTGGGCAGGGGTCGCCCCCGAGAGACGCCGGTAAACTGCACGGCTTCGTGGCCACGAAGGAGCATGCGCCGCTCTCGGGCGACATCCGGCGCAGTCGGCCGTACCTGCTGACCGCAGCGCCGCTCCGCCATCTCGCCTTCCGGCTCGGGAGCGTCGTGTGCCTCCTGACGCTCGATCTCGTCGCCGTCGCCTTCGGCCTGTATGGCGCACTCACCATCCGGGAGCTCTACTACGGGCACTCGCCGATCCTTTGGGGCGTCCTCTGGGACGCCGAGGGGAACTGGTTTCCGTTCGTCGCGCTCGTCGCGGTGCTCGTCTTCTGGCAGGCCGGTCTCTACGCCGAGCGCGAGCGCCGGGCCGGATTCGGCCGGGTTGTCTCCTCGCTCGTAATCGTCGCGCTGCTCGTGCTCTCGTTCGGTCTCGGCACCGGGCACGACTTCACCACCTTCGGCTTGATCCCGACCGCCTTTGCGATCACCGCTGTGCTGGACGGCGTCCTGCGCGCGAGCTACGAGACCGTCAGCCGTGAGCTGCTGCACGCGCTCGGGGTGCGGCGGCGGGCGATCGTCGTCGGCGAGGGCGAGCACCTCGAGCACCTGCTGCGGACGCTCGGAGCGGTCCGCGGCGGAATCGACTACGAGTTCCTCGGGGTCGTCTCGGCAGCTGAGGACGGAAGCGTCGGGCTACCACGGCTCGGTCAGGTCGAGGGACTGCCTGCCGTTCTCGCCGGCCATCCCGCCGACGAGTTGATCGTCACCGACTCGGACTACAGCGAGCGCGAGCTGCTCCAGATCGTCGAGAACGCGCATCGCAGCGGGGTCAAGGTGAGGATCGCCCCGAAGACGACCGAGCTCCTGGTGCAGCGCGGTCAGTACGTGCCCGGCCAGGGGCTGCCCCTCTTCGAGCTGAGACCGCCGGTGTTCGCCGGAACGGACTGGGCCGTGAAGCGCACGTTCGACCTGGTCGTGAGCGCGCTTGCTGTGGTGGCGGGGCTGCCGGTCTGGCTCGCGATCGCGGCCGCGATCAAGCTCGGCTCGAAGGGCCCCGTCTTCTACCGCGACCCGCGCAGCGGCCTCGGCGAGGAAACCTTCGCGATGTTCAAGTTCCGCACGATGTACGTGGACGCGGCCGACCGGCAGGTCGCGCTCGAGCGCCGGAACGAGGCCGACGGCGCGCTGTTCAAGATCCGCGACGACCCGCGGGTGACGCGGGTGGGGGCGGCGCTGCGCCGGCTCTCGATCGACGAGTTGCCGAACCTCCTCAACGTCCTCCGGGGAGAGATGAGCCTCGTCGGGCCGCGCCCGCTGCCGCTCAGAGACGCGGCGCTGCTCGAGGACTGGCACCGCAAGCGCTCGCTCGTACTCCCGGGGATGACCGGCCTCTGGCAGATCTCCGGCCGCTCCGACCTCTCCTTCGACGATCTCGTGCGACTCGACTTCTACTACCTCGAGAACTGGTCGATCTGGCTCGACATCTCGATCCTGGCGAAGACGCTGCCGGCCGTCATGGCGAGCCGAGGTGCGTACTGAGCCCCCTCCGCACGCGCTCGTGTGGTGGCTCGAAGGCGCCACACGGCTGTCGAACGGGGCGCGAATCGCGATCAGTGATGAGCGGACGTTTGTCGCCGTCAGCGCGGCCTCGGTTTGGGAGCCGGCGATCAAGGTCGCGAGCGGGAAGATGCGGTCACCGGGCGATCTCGCGAGACAGATTGCTCGTCACCGCTTCGACCCGCTCGCCGTGACGATCGATCATGCAGCTCGCGCCGGCGCGCTCCCGCCGCATCACCGCGATCCGTTCGACCGGATGCTGATCGCGCAGGCACAGCTCGAGCGGCTGGACGATCGTCACCCGCGACCGTCGCTTCGCCGCCTACGACGTGGCCCTCCTTCCAGCCTGACGGCCATACTGGAAGCGCTGTGAGAGGCGTGCGTTCGGGCCCGAAGATCCTCGCGGTCGCATCCGCGATCGACCTCGACTTCCGCTACGGCTGCACGCCCGCCTGGTGGCAGCTCTGGAAGGGCCTGCACGAGGCCGGCTGCGACCTGATCGTGACGCCGTACCGCGGCCGCCCGGTCGAGTCGCCGTGGTGGCGTACGGCGCCGAACCCGTGCTACCGCGAGGGCGAGGCCTTCGCCCGGGCACGCGACCTGGCCGCCCGGGTGAAGGGCGACCGCTACCTCCGCCGCGCCGAGAGCGATCCCGGGGATACCGACCGGCTCGTCCGGCAGGCGATCTGGCGCTGGGTGACGCCCCGCTGGCGCCGCCACCTCGTCGACCTGATCGAGCGCGAGCGCGACGTGGACGCGGTCGTCGTGTTCACGGTGCCGATGAGCCACCTGCGCGGGATCCCGACCCTCCTCCGCGAGCGCTTCGGGATACCCATGGTCTTCTACGACGGCGACGTACCGATGAGCCTGCCCGAGTTCGGTGGACACGACACCGGGTTCAACTACTACTTCGGGGCGGACCCGTCCGAGTACGACCTCGTCATCTCGAACTCCGAGGGCGGGCTGGGCCGTCTGCGCGAGCTCGGTGCCCGGCGCGCGGAGGCGGTCTTCTGGGGCGCAGACCCGCAGCTCTTTCAGCCGCTGCCGGTCGAGAAGGCCACGGACGTCTTCTTCTACGGGTACGGCGACAAGTTCAGGCAGGAGTGGACCGAGGCGATGATCGGCGAGCCCAGCCGCCGGCTGCCCGAGCTGGACTTCTCGATCGGCGGCCGCGACTTCCGCGGCGACACCGGCCTCGCCCGGCTGGTCGGCGACGTGCCCTTCAACGTCTTCTCCCGAGCGATCTCGCGCGCCCGGATCAACCTCAACGTCACCCGCCGCGCACACGCGTCCGTCCATGCCTCGTCGACGTCGCGCCCATTCGAGCTGGCGATGGCGGGTGCGACGATCGTCTCCAACCCGCACGAGGGGATCGAGCGCTGGTTCGAGCCCGGGCGCGAGCTCCTCGTCGTCGAGGACGCGGAGCAGGCCGCCGCCGCGTACGTGGAGCTGCTCGACGATCCCGCGCGCGCAGAGGAGATGGGCCGCGCCGCGCGGGAGCGCGCGCTGGATGAGCACACCTTCCTGCATCGCGCCCGCCGGGTGCTCGATCTCCTCGGGCTGGGCGGCGTAGGCTCGACGGAGCCGTCCGGGAGCGGAGGTGCCGGCTCGGCCGGCGCCGGAGCGGTGGGGTTCCGGAGGCGGTCCGTGGCTGAGGTCGTCGAGGCGGCGCCCGTAGCGCGCGATCCGCGGCTCGCCGGACTGAGGCGGATCGCGATCGTGCCGGCCTACAACGAGGAGGAGAGCATCCCTCGCGTGATCGACGAGATCCGCTCGTTCGACCCCGACCTCGAGATCGTGGTCGTGGACGACGGCTCGGTCGACCGGACGGTCACCGCCGCGGTCCAGCGCGGCGCGACCGTCGTGGCGCTCCCGTTCAACCTCGGCATCGGCGGCGCCGTGCAGACCGGCTTTCGGTACGCGTTCGAGCACGGCTTCGAGCTCGCCGTGCGCGTGGACGGCGACGGCCAGCACGATCCCGGCCAGCTCGGCCTCCTGCTCGGCCCGCTGCTCGCCGGCGAGGCCGACATCGTCGTCGGCTCGCGCTTCGCGGGCGGCGGGGGGTACCGCTCGTCGCGGTCGCGCCGCTTCGGGATCTCGATCCTCGCCGCCACGCTCTCGATGATCACCCGGCGGCGGATCACCGATCCGACGTCGGGCTTCCAGGCACTCAACCGCGTCGCGATCGCCCTCTTCGCCGCCGACTACCCGCACGACTACCCCGAGGTCGAAGCCGCGCTGATGGTGCACAAGCACCGGCTGCGGATGACCGAGGTGCCGGTGCAGATGCGCGAGCGCGCCGCCGGCCGCTCGTCGATCGGCGCGCTCGCCTCCGTCTACTACATGGTCAAGGTGCTGCTCGCCCTCTTCATCGGGCTGTTCCGCAAGAACGTCACCCCCTTGGAGGAGATCAGATGACGCCTCTGGTCGTATCGGTCGTCGCCGCGGCCGCCGTCGGTCGTGCTCATCCTCGTCGTGCTCGAGCTGATCCGCAGCCGGCGCCTGCGCGAGCGCTACGCGCTGCTGTGGCTCCTGACCGCGGTCGTGTTGCTCGCGCTCTCCCTCTGGCGCTCCGGCCTGAACACGATCGCCGGCTGGGTCGGGATCGAGACCTACCCGCCGGCCGTGCTGTTCGCCGTCGGCGCGCTGTTCGTGCTCGTCGTTCTGCTCCACTACTCGACCGTGATCTCGAAGCTGCACGACCAGAACACCGTTCTCGCGCAGCGGCTGGCGCTGCTCGAGCAGCGGCTTCGGGAACGCCGGGACTAGCTCATCAGCGGCGCGCGCCGACGGCCACCGCGACGGCGGTGATCGCCGCGCCGACCGAGGCGAGCGCCGCGAACGCGGCGGGGGTGGAGACCGGGCTGATCGCCGCGTAGCGGTGGTTGAGCGAGGTCAGCACGAGCCCGGCCACGGCGGCCGCCGCCGGTGCGAGTCGTATCGTCGCCCCGCCCAGGCTTGAGAGCGCAACCGCGGCGGCGACCGCCAGAAACGCGACGCCGAGCGCCGCCAGCAGCGGCTCGCTCCCGTTGATCCAGGCCGGATTGAGCAGGATCGCCTCGCCCGAGACGGCGATCCCGGCGGCGAGAGCCGCCCAGAACGCGAACGGAAGCGCGCCGTACCGGCCCATCCGCCTGGCTGCGAGCGCGCCGGCGATGACGGCCGTCGCGCCCGCGATCCCGACGAACGTCCTGGCGAAGTGGAGGCCGAGCCGGCCGCCCGAGCCCGGCAGCGACTCGAGCGAGCCGAGGATCGTCAGCCCGAACAGACCCGGATGGTCCCGGTACGAGAAGCTGTGGTCGGCGAGCCGCACGAGGCCGTAGACGGCGAGCGGGACGGCGAACGCCGCGAACGCGGCGGTACGCCGACGGCGCAGGGACCGCCGCCGCCACTCGGGCGAGAGCGCCACGCCGATCGGAGCGAGCGCGACGAGCGGAAACACCGCCTCGCTGCGGCCGAGCGTTGCGACCACGAGACCGCCGACGAGCAGCCAGGCCCTCGTCCGCAGGAGGCCGAGCAGGGCGAGACCGCCGCCGAGCATGAAGACCGAGTCGGCGAGCCGGCCCGGAGCGATCGCCAGAAACCGGAACACGTAGGGGTTCGCGACCAGCGCGCCGATGCTCAGCGCGTACTCCAGCCGCCCCAGCCCGAGCGGCTCGACGATCCGGTCGACCAGGACGACGAGCGCCGCGAGCAGCACGAACGCGAAGACGTAGTAGAGCGGCCGGTCGCCGACGTGGAGGGCGTCCGAGGCCAGCCCGACGAGGTAGTGGGGAACGAACCGGTCGGCGTGCTGCGACGGGAGCGCCTCGGTGGGCAGTCCGGGAGCGGCCCGCGCAACTCGCTCGTACTCGGGCACGTCCGACCCGAAGAGCAGATCGATCGTCCGCTGCCAGCTGTACCAGTGCGTGCTCGCCCACACGAAGCCCAGCCAGGCGACGCCGACGGCGAGCCGATACGAGCGCGTCACCGGCCGCCTCGCGACCTCGGCCACGAACGAGCGGCACTCGACGACCAGCGAGCGGGACGCCTCCACGCCACCGGCTAGCGGCTCGTCACGGTCACGGGTGTGCTCACGAGCAGCAGGTCGCCGAGCTCGCGGTCGTTCAGCCAGTTCGCCGAGAGCCCGACCCGGTAGCTCCATCGCCCCCGCGGCGGGCGATCGGTCCAGCGCGGCGACACGCTGGTGCCGATGCGGTCCATGACGAGATCGCACTGCACCGAGGCGCCGTGCATGCGCGCGCGGCACGCGACCCCCTCGATCACCTTTCGCTCTCCGTTGCCCGACGGGTCCGGATACACCGCCGGCGAGCGGAGCACCGTGTAGAAGGCCCTCGTCGTTCCGGAGTAGGGAGAGGCCCAGGTGAGCCGCGCGCCCGCGCCGGAGGGCTCCACCCGCAGGTGGAAGGAGCTCTGCACGGGGACGTAGACGTCCTGGAAGCGGTAGGTGACCGCGACCGGCCGGCTCTGCGCGGACGTTCCCGCAACGACGATCAGCGGCAGGACGACGAGCAGCGCCGCCGGCCACGCCCAGCAGGCGATTCCCGGGGCGGCGGACGACCGCCCGCGTCACGAACAGGCGCCGGGTGAGCGAGAACCCCGGGACGAGCAGGGGCACGGCGGCGAGCAGCAGCAGAAAGGCCGGAAAGCTCGGCATCAGGAGGCGGAAGAAGCTCGCGTTCTCGACGCTCGCCTCCTCGGAGGTGCCCTTGATCAGCGAGGAACGTCGCGAACCAGCCGAAGACGAGGAGAGCCTTCGGCCACGACTTGCGCCCGATCGCGATCACGCCGGCCAGCGGCACCCACTCGAGCGGTCGCACCGCCCAGAAGAACTCCCTGACTCCGTCGATGTTCTGGTGCAGCTGGTGCCAGTCCAGGTTCACGTACTTGTGGAACGGGGTGAAGAGCGACGCGACGAAGTCGGTGCCGACCGCTGCCACGGTTCCGGAGCCGCCGCCGTAGCCGGCGAAGGCGGGCAGGTTGCCGAGCCCGCGCTGCTTCCAGAGCGCGAGCACGAACAGGCCGGGCAGCAGGGCGCCGAGAAAGACCGCCGTCTGGCGCCAGTGCCGCGCGACGAGCAGGGCGAGGATCGCGGCGCCGAAGAAGAGCGAGCTCGACGGCTTGATCCCGATCGTGAAGCCGCCGACGAGGCCGGCGAGCAGCGCGTCGCGCCAGTCGTGCGTGTCGAGGGTGCGGACGATCAGGTACGCGGTCGCGAGCAGGCCGACCATCGACGGAAAGTCCGCCGAGCATCGTCAGGCCGAGCTGCTGCGGCAGCGTGATCTCGACGTACTTCTGGTGGTAGCGGTGATCGAAGAGCGGGATCGCGAGATACGGGACCGCGATCCAGAGCGTCGCCGCCCAGTAGCCGAGCACGCGGCCGCCGATCCGGGCGGCGATCCCGTACACGCAGAGCAGCGCCACGGGCAGCAGCACGAGCGTGTTGAAGACGACGATCGCCGGCAGCCCGGAGAGGAGGTTCGGCCCGGCGAAGAGCGCGACCGGCGAGATCAGGTACGACCAGGCGTAGCCGACGAGCGAGACGGGAAGCGTCCAGTCGGAGAGCAGGTGCGCGCTCGTCCAGTAGTAGGTCTGGTCGCCGCCCTGGTAGTACAGCCACCCGTTGTGGTGGACGCTCAGCGCGAGCCCGAGGAGGGCGAGCCACTGGATCGCCAGCAGCGGCCCGAGCACGCGCCACGGTTGCGCTGCCGAGCACGCGGGCGAAGAGCGCCCGTAGCGGCTCAGCGAGCGGCATGCATGGGCGCCTCGGTGCGGTACCAGGCGATCGTCCGTTCGAGCCCCTCGCGGAGCGGCGTCGTCGCCTCGAAGCCGAACAGCTCCTTCGCCCGGGACGCGTCGAGGCTGCGCCGCGGCTGGCCGTTCGGCATCGACTCGTCCCAGCGGATCTCCCCGGTGAAGTCCGTCATCTCGGCGATCAGCTCGGCAAGGTCGCGGATCGAGATCTCCTGGCCGGTTCCGACGTTCACCGGATCGGCGCCGTCGTAGCGCTCGGCGGCGAGGATGAGCGCATCGGCAGCGTCCTCCACGTAGAGGAACTCGCGGCTGGGCGAGCCGTCTCCCCAGAGGACGATCTCCTCCGGACGAGTCGAGCATCTTCCGGATCAGCGCCGGGATCACGTGCGAGGTCGCGAGGTCGAAGTTGTCGCGCGGCCCGTAGAGGTTGGTCGGCAGCAGGAAGATCGCGTTCGTCCCGTACTGCTCGCGGTAGGCCTGGGCGCCGACGAGTACGGCCTTCTTGGCGACGCCGTACGGCGCATTCGTCTCCTCCGGGTAGCCGTTCCAGAGCTCGTCCTCGCGGAAGGGGACGGGCGTGTGCTTCGGGTACGAGCAGACGGTCCCCGCGACGACCAGCTTCGCGACCCCGTGCTGGCGGGCGAGCTCGAGCACGTTGGCGCCCATGACCAGGTTCGCGTACCAGTAGCGGCCGGGGTTCGCGCGGTTCGCGCCGATCCCGCCGACCTCGGCGGCGAGGTGGTAGATCAGGTCGGGCTCGGCGTCGTCGAAGAGGCGCTCGGCGTCGTCCCAGCGCGTCAGGTCGTAGGCGGCGCGCCGGGCGACGAACGGGTCGCCGCCCGCACCCCGCAGCCGGTCGACGAGATGGCTGCCGAGGAATCCGCCCCCACCCGTGACGAGGATGTTCATCTCTCTAACCGCTGAAAGTGCGCAGCACTGTTCAGCGGCTGTCCAGTCGACGCGGCCGATCCAGCTGTCGCGATGCTCGGCGTACCAGCGGATCGTGCTGAGGACGCCTTCCTCCCAGCTCACCTTCGGCTTCCAGCCGGTCTCCCGGTTCAGCTTCTCGTAGCCGACGCGGAGTGCCATCACCTCGCTGGCGCCCGGCCGGTAGCGCGCCTCCGTCGTGACGACATGGCGGCCGGCGGGCCAGAAGCCGTGCTCCTCGCCGGTGCGGATGATCAGGTCGGACCAGTCGGCCATCGAGATGTTCTCACCCTGGCCGTAGACGTAGACGTCGCCGGGGATGCCCTGCGCGGCGACGGTCAGGTGGCCGCGGACGCCGTCGGTGCAGAAGCAGAAGTCGCGCATGGGGTCGAGCTGGCCGAGCTCGATCTCCGATCGCTCGAGAGCCTGGGTGATGATCGTCCCGGTGACGTAGCGCGGGTTCTGGCGCGGCCCGTAGTTGTTGAACATCCGGGTGACCACGCCGGGGACGCCGAAGGCGTCGTGGTAGTTCATCGTCAGGAAGTCGGCGGCGACCTTGGCGGTCGCGTAGATCGACTTGGGGTTGATCGGCGAGCGCTCGTGGAGGATCAGGCTGCCCGCGTCGTCGAAGTCGTGGTGGTGGGCGACCGACTCGCGGACGTTGCCGTACTCCTCGGAGGTGCCCGCAGTATCGAACTTCTCGAGCTCGAGCCCGGTGTCGACGATCGACTGGAGCAGGTTGAGCGTGCCGATCGTGTTCGCCATCACCGTCTCGTACGGCCGGTGCCACGACTCGCCGACGTGCGCCTGCGCACCGAGGTGGAAGACGTACGGCCGGTCGGGCGCCTGCCTCAGCTCGCGCATCAGGTAGTCGACCGACGTCTTGTCGGTCAGGTCGGCGAAGTGCACCTTGAGCTTGCCGCGCAGGTGCCAGATGTTGTTGAGGGCGCCGCTCGAGGTCGCGCGGACGAAGGCGTGGACGTTGGCGCCCAGGTGGCAGAGCGCGTCGGTCAGGTGCGAGCCCATGAAGCCGTCGGCGCCGGTGACGAGCACCGTCCGGCCACCGTAGACGTCTCCGTACTCCGCCGTCAGGTCGGCGAGCGCCTGTTCCGTCCAGGCGAGATCGGGCACGCGTGCGGCCATCGGCTCCCTAGGTTAGCCCGCGCTACCGCCGGAACGCCGCTGCACCGAGCGCGCCAGCTCGACCGCCTTCAGCCCGAGGCTGGTGCTGAAGGCACGCTGCCGGAACGCCGCCACTGCCCGCCGCCCCGGCGGCAGGTAGCGGAAGTTCATGCGGCCACCGATGCGCTCGCCCTTCCATTCGGGGTCGGGGACTTCCTCCGCGAGCTTCCGGGCCGCGGCCGTGCGGAAGCTGACGGGCGCCTCGATCCTCCAGGCGGTCGAGCCGCGCAGGTGGTCGAGCACAGCGGAGACGGGAGGCATGTACGCGTCGTCGAGGAGCAGGAGTCCGCCGATCTTCAGGTGCGGCGCCAGGAACCACCAGTCCAGGGTCGGATACGGAAACGCGTGCGCGCCGTCGATGAGGGCGAGGTCGAGGGGGCGCGGCTCCCAGGCGCGGAGGACGTCGGCGGAGGAGCCGATCCGGAAGGAGACGCGCTGCGTCGAGATCCCGCGCCGCTCGCACTCGGCCCGGATCCGGTCGGCCTCCTCCTGGGAGGGAGTGACGGTCTCGTGGTCGGCGCCCGAGGCGGCGAACACGATCGTGCTCGCGCCGGCGCCGGTCTCGATCGTCGCCATGCCGGGCTTGGGCGGTGCGCTCGATGAAGTCGAGCGCCTCCCACGCGAGACCCCAGAACTCGGCGTGCCCGTGCAGGCTCGGCGGCGAGGCCCGCAGGTCGTCGGTGAGCGACACGCGCGGACGCTATCGTCTTCGCGATGGATACGCGCCGGGCGCTGGTCACGGGCATCGGAGGTCAGGACGGCTCGCTGCTCGCGGAGTTGCTGCTCGCCGACGGGTACGAGGTCTTCGGCGTGGTCAGGCGCGCCACCTCGGAGCAGTTCGAGAACCTCGAGGCGATCCGCGACCGGATCGAGCTGATCCAGGCCGACCTGCTCGACGAGCTCTCGCTCGTCGACGCGCTGAAGACGACCCGGCCCCACGAGGTCTTCAACCTCGCGTCGCCGTCGTTCGTGCCGATGTCCTGGAAGCAGCCGGTGCTGACCGCGGAGTTCGCGGCGGTCGGCGTGACGGCGCTGCTCGAGTCGATCCGCCTCGTCGATCCGGAGATCCGCTTCTACCAGGCGTCGTCGAGCGAGATCTTCGGCGAGCCTCGCGAGGTGCCGCAGACGGAGGAGACGGCGCTCGCGCCGGTCACTCCGTACGGCGTCGCCAAGGCCTACGGCCACCTGATCGTGCGCAGCTACCGGAAGCGCTACGGCCTCTACGCGTGCTCGGGGATCCTCTACAACCACGAGTCGCCGCGGCGGCCGCCCGACTTCGTCACCCGCAAGGTCGCGCTCGCCGCGGCCTCGATCAGCGCTCGGCGTCGCCGGCGAGCTCTGGCTCGGAGACCTCGACGCGCGCCGCGACTGGGGCTACGCGGGCGACTACGTGCGGGCGATGGCGCTGATGCTCAGGCAGGACGAGGCCGACGACTACGTGATCGCCACGGGCGTTCCGCACAGCGTCCGCGAGCTGGTCGAGATCGCCTTCGGCCACGTCGGGCTCGACTGGCAGGAGTGGGTGCACATCGACGAGTCGCTGCGCCGCGGCTCGGCCGAGCTGCACGACCTCGTCGGCGATTCCTCGAAGGCGCGCGAGCGGCTGGACTGGAGCCCGACCCTGGAGTTCGACGGCCTCGTGCGGCTCCTCGTCGATGCCGACGTCGAGCGCCTGCGGCGTGGCGAGGTTAAGGTCGAGGCGTGAAGCGGCTCGTCGTTGCGGTTCTCGCGACGGTTGCGCTGGCGGCGGGCGCGGCGTCGTCGACCGCCGCGCCCCAGGCGGGCAGGTTCCAGGTCGTCTTTGCCCAGCCTCGGAACGCCGACGAGAAGATCCTCGTCCAGCTGCTCCAGGCCGCCCAGCTGCCGAAGGTCTTCGGCGAGCTCTCGAAGGCGCTGATCCTGCCGCGGAACATCACGATCCGGGTGCAGGGAGGAGCAGGACGGCCCGTACTACGACCCGGGCACGCGCACGATCATCCTCAACCATCCCTTCTCGGCGCTCGTGCTGCGGGTCTTCCAGAAGGAGTACCCGAAGATCACGCCGACGCGCCTCGGCGAGCTCTTCGCCGAGCTCGAGTACTTCGTGCTCTTCCACGAGGTCGGGCATGCGCTGATCGACCAGTGGGACCTGCCGGTCGTCGGGCGCGAGGAGGACGCCGTCGACGCCTTCTCGACGATCTTCATGACCGAGTTCGTCGACCAGGGCGAGTTCGCGCTCGCCGGCGCCGACTTCTTCTACTACCTCGCCGGGACGGGGAAGCTGTCGGAGGTCGACTTCGCCGACGAGCACGGGCTGAACAAGCAGCGCGCCTATTCGATCGCCTGCTGGGTCTACGGCAGCAACACGAAGCGCTACGGGTACCTGAAGTCGGTGCTGCCGGCCGAGCGCCGCGTGCGCTGCGCGGACGAGTACCGGTCGCTGAAGAAGGCGTGGCTGCGCTTCCTCAAGCCGCACATCCGCAAGAGCTAGGCCCGAGGTCTCAATCCGACGCTTTCGGGAGCGACGGTTCCGCAACCAGGGGAATGCGTGAACGCAAGACCTGGCTGTGACCATGACCCATAAGTTGCGGGCCGCCTGCCAGCCTCACGTGAACGGAACCGGTAGCTGCTTTGCCCGCAGTCTCGACGAGCTTGTTTCCCGCCTGGAGCCGGATGAGACGGTATATCTGCACCCGGCTCGCGGGTGTTGAACGATCAACAACCTTCGGTGTTCTAGCCGTCACGTCCGAACGCTGTATCTTCGTCGGGAAATCACTGTTGCGCCGGCTACGAGTCGACGACATGCCCTATTTTGCGATTCGGGACATGTACGTCGTCAAGTACGGCCCGAACTTTCTCGTCTTTCGAATCGCGCTTGTTTCGTCGAGTGAAGTCGGATTTCTTCTTGGTCGTCAAACATCCGACCGGCAACGTGTCGTCGATCTCATCCGCGTCTGCGTGCGCGAGGCCGGTGGCGCGCCGCCCCATATCGTCCAAGAGAGCGAGCCTCCGCCTGACCTTCGCGCTATCGCCGCGCGCGATCAAAGCCCTGGCTGGGCCTTTGGCTACGGGAAGTCCCTCGACCGCGTGCAGGCGCTCCTTCATCCAGTGCGAGCAGGTCTTGGCGCATCACTTCTGCTGGCCGCGGCGTCATGACATCTGGGCCGCTTGTGGTCACTTCAGAGCGCTGTCTCTACATCTTGCGGAAGTTCTGGCTTTGGTATCGCATCAAGGTCTTTCGCATATGGACCAACGCTCGATGCGTCAATCAGTCAACATGGCGGGAACTACATCTTTCTTCGGTTCATCCTCGATCGAGCAGAAGCCGTACAAAGTGATGCTTTGGGATCGCGATGCCGAGAGCATTGCCAACCTGGTCGTTCGAGCTCGTCTGACTGAGCATGATCAGGCGGCAAATGACCAGGCAGACGAGACGCTGATCCTTGGTGCCAGCAATTGCCGTGATTGAGCGACCTGAAGAGATCCAACCGAACGCTATTCGCGCAAGTGCGTCTGTGCATGCACTGGCACTGAGCGCGCTTCGGGGCCGTTCGACCCGTCCGGCGCTATGCGCCCGAGGGCCTGCCGAACGGAAGGAAGCGGCGAAGTAGCCGTCGTCGTCGCTCCGCACGCTCCCGGTCGGCGCGCTTGCGTGCCTCGACGCGATCGATGACCTCCTGCATGTACGCCCGCGCCTTGCGGCCCTCTTCGTTCAGCTGCCGGATCTCCTCACGGAGCTCAGGGCTGATCTTCCGGCTCATCTTCCTCGCCCTCCAGGAGCTTGACGATCTTCTCGAGTCTACCGTCCATCTGCTGCATCAGCCGGCCGATTCCAGTGAGAAGCTCGATCATCTCGGCCGCGTCCTGCTTCCGCCGGCCTCCCCACAGACGCGAGATGGTGATCGAACACCGAGGCGGGCACAAGATGGCGACTGTCGACGTCGTGGAGGCCAGTCCGTTGAAGGCAGTCTCGACCGACCTCGCGGGCGTGACCGAGTACTTCGATCTTGCCGACTACCTGCTGATCGCAGAAGCAGGTTTAGCCTCAGACGGTACCGCCTCGCAAGGCGCGGTACACCTCGTCGTGCGCCCTGGCGCACGCCTCCCACGTGAACTGCGCCGCCCGCTCGATGCCCCCCGCGGGCGGATGGTCGAGCACGTCTCGGATCCCCTGCGCGATCGACTCGGCCGACTCCGGGTCGAAGTAGACGGCGGCATCGCCGCAGACCTCCGGCAGCGACGCGACGCGCGAGCAGGCGACCGGGCAGCCGCACGCCATCGCCTCCACGCACGGGATCCCGAAGCCCTCGTACAGGCTCGGGTAGACGAGCGCCGCCGCCCGCCGGTAGAGGCCGACCAGCTCGTCGAGCGAGACGTGGCCGCGCGACTCGACGCCCTCAGGCAGGGTCAGACCCTCGTGGCCCGGCGCCGGTGAGGACGAGCCGCAGCTCCGGCCGCTCGCGCCGCACCTCGGCGAACGCCTCGAACAGCCGCTCGTGGTTCTTGTGCCGCCAGCGGTTGGCCGGATAGAGCAGGAACGGCTCGCGGGCGCCGCCGTCAGGCGTGAACCGCTCGTGGTCGACCCCGAGATGGATCGCGCGCACGCGCTCCGGCGCGAAGGCCGAGCCGCTCGACGAGCGCCTCGCGCGCGTGCTCGCTGATCGTGATCACGATGCGGCTGCGGCGCACCGTCCAGCCGTAGACGCGGCGGCGGTAGGCGAGCTCCGCCCGCGAGAAGAACTGCGGGAAGACCTCGTGCTGGACGTCGAGCACGGTCGTCGCGGCGGGCGGCGCGTCCACCGGCGGGAGCATCACGCTGAGCGGGAAGTGGATCGCGTCCAGCTCGGCGAGGCGCAGCGCGCGCCGGAGCCTTCCGGGGGCGAGCGCGGCGAGGGACATCGCCGCGACCCGGCCCGGCACGGTTCGGCTCGGCGCGGTACTCGCGGACGACCGTCGTCGGAAGCGCCGCCGCCCGCGTCGGGCGCGATCGACGGCACGAACGCGCGGTACTCGAGCTCACCCACCCGCGCCAGCGCACGCGCAAGCTCCCGCGCGTAGGTCTCGGAGCCGCCGACGATCCCGGGAACGAGCGTCAGCATCGAGATCCCGACCACCGGGCGAGCTTACAGAGCGGTAACCACGCCCCGGTAGAATGAGCCGGTGCCCGGGCCAGATTCGAAAACCCCTGCGGGAGCAGGGATTTCCGTGCCCGAGGTGGACGTGAACGCGCTCGTCGAGCGCCTCCGCGAGGAGCTGGCCGGGGGAAACGGCCTCACGCGCGATCGCAGCCGCGTGATTGCCGCCCGCCACCGCGCCGAACGCGTCTGGGCGGTGACCGCCGAGCGGCCGCTCGAGCGCCGGCCCGGACTCAAGGGGCTGGTCGCGTATCCGGTCAAGCGGCTGATCCAGCCGTTCCTGCGCTGGTACGTCGAGCCGCTCGCGGCCGAGCAGCGGATGTTCAACGACGCGCTGCTGAAGGTGATCGACGGCCTGCTCGAGGAGCTCGACGGCGCCGCGAAGGCGCGCGAGGCGGCGAACCGCTCGCTCGTCGAGCTCGACGAGCGCCTGACCAGGGCCGAGCGCCGCGACCGGCCGACCGCGCCTGCGACCGTCGCCGCCCAGCCCGCGGCCGCGGCCGTCCCCGACTACTTCGCCTTCGAGGCGCGGATGCGCGGCTCGGTCGCCGACGTCCGCGAGCGGCAGCGCGTCTACGTGGACGACTTCCGCGCGGCCGCGCCGGTGCTCGACGTCGGCTGCGGCCGCGGCGAGTTCCTCGGCCTGCTGCGCGACGCCGGCGTCGAGGCCCGCGGCGTAGACGCCGACGCGGACATGGTCGCCTACGCCCGCGGCGAAGGACCTCGACGTCGAGCAGCAGGACGCGCTTGCGCACCTCGACGCGCATCGCCGACGGCTCGCTCGGCGGGATCTTCGCCTCCCAGGTCGTCGAGCACCTGCCGCCCCCGGCGCTCTTTCGCCTGCTCGAGCTCGCGGCCCGGAAGCTCCGCCCCGGCGGCCTGCTCGTCGCCGAGACGATCAACCCGCTCTCGCCGCTCGCGCTCCGCTCGTACTTCGCCGATCTCACGCACGCACAGCCGCTCGTCCCGGAGACGCTGGCCCTGCTCGCCCGCCAGGCGGGCTTCGCCGAGGTCGAGACGCGGTTCCTGAACGCGCCCGAGTACGCCGACGACGTCGACGAGCGGATCCGCGAGATCCTGTTCGCGCCGCTCGACTACGCGATCGTCGCGCGCGTATGACGATTGAGGATCGCGGTCTGCTCACCGCAGGTCCCGTTCGCGCGCGGAGGGGCCGAGATCCTCGCCGAGCGGCTGACGGAGGAGCTCCAGGCCCGCGACCACCAGGCCGACCTCGTCACCGTCCCGTTCAAGTGGTACCCGGGCGAGCGGGTCCTGACCCAGGCGTTCCTCTGGCGGCTGCTCGACCTGGACGAGGCCGACGGCCGGCCGATCGACCTCGTGATCGCGACGAAGTTCCCGTCGTATGTCGTCCGCCACCCGAACAAGGTCGTCTGGCTCGTGCACCAGTTCCGCCAGGCCTACGACCTCGACCGCACCGACCTGGGGCAGTTCGACGAGTCGCCGCGCGACCGGGCGCTCCGCCGCGCCGTGCACGGCGTCGACCGGCGCGCGCTCGGCGAGGCGCGGAGGCTCTGCGCGATCTCGCAGAACGTCGCCGACCGGGTCCAGGCCACGCTCGGCCTCGAGGCCGAGGTCGTCCTGCCGCCGCCGCAGGACCTGGCCTACCGCTGCGACGGATACGAGGACTTCGTGCTCTCCGTCGGCCGCCTCGACCGCGCGAAGCGCGTCGACCTGCTGATCGCGGCGGGCGAGCTCGCCGGCATCCCCGTCGTCGTCGCGGGCGACGGGCCCGACCGCGAGCGGCTCGAGTCGCTCGCCGACGGCAACGTCCGGTTCGTCGGCCGCGTCTCCGAGGCCGAGCTCGCCGACCTCTACGCGCGCTGCCTCGCCGTGTTCTACGCGCCGGTGGACGAGGACTACGGGATGGTCCCCTACGAGGCGTTCCGGTCGGAGAAGCCGGTGGTGACGACGCGGGACGCCGGCGGCCCCCTCGCCGTGGTCGTCGACGGCACGACGGGGCTCGTGTGCGAGCCGCGCCCCCCGGCGGTCGCCGACGCGCTCCGCTGGCTCCGTGATCATCCGGACGACGTGCGCGCGTTCGGGCAGGCCGGGAAGATCGTCGCCGAGCAGGTGACCTGGGATCACGCGATCGAGCGGCTGTTGGCGTGAAGGTCGTCGTACTACAGCCCGCTGCCGCCGTCGCGGTCCGGGATCGCCGACTACTCGGCCCTGCTCCTCCCCGCGCTCGCCGAGCGCCTCGAGGTCGCCGTCGCCCGACCCGGCCGGCTCCGCCGCGAGCCGAAGGCCGACGTCGCCCTCTACCACGTCGGCAACGACCCCGAGGCGCACGGCTGGATCGTCGAGTGCCTACGCCGGCGGCCCGGAGTGGTCGTGCTGCACGAGTTCGTGCTCCACCATCTCGTCTCCGGGATCACGCTCGCGCGCGGCGATCTCGACGGGTACCTGGCCGCGCTCGAGCGCGAGGCCGGCCTCGTCGGCCGGTCGCTCGGCCATGCGGTCGCGGACGGGCGGATCAAGCCGCTGTGGGAGACGCGGGCGGAGGAGTTCCCGCTCACCGGCGAGGTGCTCGACCTCGCCACCGGCCTGATCGTCCACTCCCGCTACACGGAGGAGCGCGCGCGGGCAGCGGGGTACGCGGGCCCGATCTGGCGGATCCCGATGCCGGCGTGGCCGGCCGTCGCGGTCGAGCCGGCCCGCGTCGAGGGGAGCCCGCTCCTCGGCTGCTTCGGGCACATCAACGAGAGCAAGCGGGTGCCGCAGCTGCTCGCCGCCTTCGAGCGGCTCCACCGGCGCGTTCCGGCCGCCCGGCTGCTGCTCGTCGGCGACGTCTCCCCCCGTCTCGGCGAGCTCGACCTGCCCGAGGGCGTGCTGCGCGAGCAGTACGTGCCCGAGGAGCGGCTCTGGGCGCTCCTGTCCGCCTGCGACGCGTGCGTCAGCCTGCGGTTCCCGACGATGGGCGAGACCTCGGCCGCCGCGATCCGCGCGCTCTCGCTCGGCAAGCCGCTCGTCGTCAGCGACGTCGGCTGGTTCCGCGAGCTGCCGGACGAGGTCGCGATCAAGGTGCCCGTCGGCGAGGGCGAGATCGAGGCGCTCGAGGCGGCGCTCGAGGCGGCGGGCGGGAACCCGGCGATGGCGGAGGCGGCCCGGCGGCTGGCCGAGACCGAGCACTCACTCGACCGCGTCGCGGACCTCTACGCGGCCGCGCTCGCGGAGGCGGCGACCTCGGCCCGGGCCGCGTGAGCGGATGAGAGTCGCCTACTACTCGCCGCTGCCGCCGTCCCGCTCGGGCGTCGCCGACTACTCGGCCCTGCTCCTGCCCGCCCTGTCCGAGCGGATCGAGGTCGTCGTCGCCAAGCAAGGGCGCTTCCGGCGCGACCCGGTCGCGGACATCGCCCTCTACCACGTCGGCAACGACGCCGAGGCGCACGCCTGGATCGTCGAGGCGCTGCGCCGGCGGCGAGGGCTCGTCGTCCTGCACGACTACGTCCTCCACCACCTGGTCGTCGGGCTGACGTTCGCGCGCGGCGACGCCGCCGGCTACCTCGCTGCCATGGAGCGCGAGAACGGGCTGGTCGGCCGCTCGCTCGCCTACGCGGTGCTCGACAACAAGATCCCGCCGCTCTGGGAGACGCGGCCGGAGGACTTTCCGCTCGCGGGTGAGGTGCTCAGCCTCGCGACCGGGCTGATCGTCCACTCGCAGTACGTCGAGCACCGTGTACGCGAGGCCGGCTACAAGGGGCCGATCCGGCGGATCCCGCATCCCGCCTGGCCCGTGCCGGACGTCGAGCCGGCCGCGGTCGAGGGCAGCCCGCTCTTCGGCTGCTTCGGGAACCTGAACGAGAGCAAGCGCGTGCACGAGCTGCTCGCGGGCTTCGAGCGTGTGCGCGAACGCCTGCCCGGTGCACGGCTGCTGCTCGTCGGCTCGGCCTCGCAGCGCCTCCGCTCGCTCGAGCTGCCCGACGGTGTGCTCCGCGAGGATCGGGTCGACGAGCGCCGCCTCTGGTCGCTGATGTCGGCCTGCGACGCGATCGTCAGCCTCCGCTCGCCGACGATGGGCGAGACCTCGGGAAGCGCGATTCGCGCGCTCTCGCTGGGCAAGCCGCTCGTCGTCAGCGACGTCGGCTGGTTCTCGGAGCTGCCCGCGGAGGTGGCCGTGAAGGTGCCCGTGGACGAGCACGAGGTGGAGACGCTCGCCGCCGCGCTCGAGACGCTCGCCGACGAGCCCGTGCGCGCGTCGATGAGCCGGGCCGCGCTCGAGCTCGTCGAGCGGGAGCACCGGGTCGACCGGGTCGCCGACGCCTACACCGCCGCGCTCGAGGAGGCCGCCGGAGGAGAGGCGGTCGTCGCTCAGGTGGTGGAGGAGGTCGCGACGGCCGGCGCCGAGGTCGGGATGGGGGTCGACGACGCGGCGGCGCTCGCGGCGCGGCTGCGCGAGGTCGGCCTTGGCGACTAGGGCGATCCCGGGAGCGCGGGCGCACGAAGACCCTCGGCGCGCTCGTCAGGGCGGTTCCGGCCTGGGCCTGGGTCGCCGGGCTGGTCGTCGTCTCGGCCGGGATCCGCTACGCGCTCGCCCGGCGGATCGTCGCGCCCTGGATCATGGTCGACGAGCTCATCTACTCGGAGCTGGCGAAGAGCTTCGCCGACGGCGGCCGCTTTCTGCTCCGCGGCGAGTCGACGGCGTCCTACGGCCTCGTCTACCCGGCTCTGATCAGCCCGGCCTGGGCGCTCTTCGACCGGATCCCCGAGGCCTACTCGGCGGCGAAGGCGATCAACTCCGCCGTCGTCTCGCTCGCGGCGGTGCCTGCGTACCTGCTCGCCCGCCGTGTGCTCTCCCAGCCGTACGCGCTCGCCGCCGCGGTGCTGTCGATGTCGCTGCCGATGCTGCTCTTCGCCGGGATGCTGATGACCGAGAACGCCTTCTACCCGGCGTTCCTGCTCGCCGCACTGGCTACGGTCGCCTGGCTCGAGCGGCCCGACGCGCTCCGCACCGGCCTCCTGCTCGCGGCGACCGTGCTCGCGTACCTGACCCGGGCGCAGGCGCTCGCGATCCTGCCCGCCCTGGTAACGGCTCCGTTCCTCGTCTCGGGGCGGCGCGCGCTCCGCGAGTTCCGCGGCTTCTACGCCGTCGCCGCGGGCGGCGTGCTCCTCCTCGTCGTCATCCAGGTCGGGCGCGGCGCGTCGCTCTTCGGCCTCTTCGGCGCGTACGAGGTCGCCGGGCACGCCGGCTACACCGCGGGCGGGGTCTCCCGCTGGCTGCTCTACCACTGGGAGGAGCTCGTGCTCTCGGTCGGCGTCGTGCCGTTCGCGGCCCTCGCGCTGCTCGCGTTGACGATGCGCGGGCGGCCGCGACCCGAGCGTGCGTTCCTCGCCGCCGCGGTCTCGCTCTCGTTCTGGCTCGTGCTCGAGGTCGCCGCCTTCGCCTCCGAGCAGTCGCTGCGGGTCGAGGAGCGCAACATGTTCTACGTCGCGCCCTTCTTCCTGATCGGGCTGCTGCTCTGGATGCAGCGCGGGTGTCCCCGGCCCCCGGTCGCTGCCGGCGTCGCAGCGGCGGCCGCGGTCGTCCTGCCGACGGTGCTGCCCTACTCGAAGCTGATCGGGCTGCCCGCGGTGTCGGACACGCTCGGCGATCCTGCCGCTCTGGTCGCTCGCGAGCTCCGGGGTCGGGATCGGCAACCTGCGCTGGATCGTCCTGGGCGGCGCGGCGGCCGGGTGCGCGCTCTTCCTCTTCGTCCCGCGGCGCTACGCGCTCGTGCTTCCGCTGCTCGTGCTCGTGTACTTCGGCGTCTCCCAGAAGCCGATCGAGGGCAAGTACCGGCAGGCCTCGATCCTCGATCTCTTCCAGGGGATCACGGCGGCGCACCCGGACTGGGTCGACCGCGCCGTCGGGCGCGACGCCGACGTCTCCCTGATCTGGTCGGGGAACACCGACAAGTACTCGATCTGGGAGAACGAGTTCTTCAACCGCAGCGTGCGGCGCTTCTACTACACGGCGGCTCCGCTCCAGGGCGACCTGCCGGAGCAGCCGCTCGCGGTCGACCGCAGCACCGGATTGATGCGCGGCCCGGACGGGAAGGTCGTGCACGCGTCGTACGTGCTGACCGACGGCACCGTCGACGTCGGGGGCCGGCTCGTCGCGCAGGACGCCCGCAAGGGAATCGTCCTCGTCCGCATCGACGGACCGCTCCGCCAGGTCTCCCGCGTCGAAGGGCTCTACTCCCAGGACACCTGGTCGGGGCCCAACGTCTCGTACACGCGCCTCGCGTGTCGCGGCGGCTCAGTCGTCGTCTCGCTCCAGAGCGATCCGTCGCTGTTCACGAAGCCGACCACCGTGGTCGCGTTCGTCGGCGGCAGCGAGGTGGCGCGGGTGGTCGTGCCGCCGACGGAGCCACGCACGCTGACCGTGCCGCTGCAGCCGCGCGGGACCACGTGCGTGGCGACCTTCCGGGTGTCGCCGACCGCCGTCCCGGCCGTGGTCACGAAGGGCCAGAACCCCGACCCGCGGGTGCTCGGGATCCACTTCAGCGGCTTCACCTACCGCCCCTAGTAGCCGTGCGCATCGCGTTCGACGTCTCGCCGCTCTCCCATCCACGGACGGGGGTCGGCAACTACATCCGCGGCTCGCTCGCCGCCCTCGTCGAGGCGGCAGGCGACGCGCACGAGGTGGTCGCCTTTGCCCCGACGAGCCCCCAGGGCCTGAAGCGGATCCCCGAGGCTTTGGCCGGCATTCCGGTGGAGACGCGATTGCGCTTCCTCCCCTTCGCCCACCACTGGCGCCAGGCGTGGAGCAGGCTCGGGTGGCCGCCGGTCGAACGCTTCCTCGGGCCTCTGGACGCGCTTCACTTCTCCGACTGGATGTATCCGCCGCAGCGCTCGGGGCTGCGCGCGACGATGATCCACGACCTCGTCCCGATCCGTTTCCCCGACTGGGTGCAGGGCCGGACGAGGCGGATGCACGGCGCCAAGTACCGCAACGCGGCCCGGACGTGCGACCTCGTCTTCGTCAACTCCGAGTTCACGAAGGGCGACGTGGTCGACCTGCTCGGGGTCGCGCCGGAGAAGGTCGTCGTCGCCCACCCCGGCGTCGGGGAGCGGTTCGGCTCGGACGGCGAGCGCGCCGACCTCGGCCGTCCGTACGTGCTCACGGTCGCCACGCTCGAGCCGCGCAAGAACCTGGAGACGCTCCTCGCCGCGCGGCTCCCCGAGGGGCACGCGCTCGCGGTCGTCGGCGCTGCCGGCTGGGGCCCGCAGCCGGCGCTCGACCGGCCCGACGTCATCCGCCTCGGCTACGTCGACGACGCCGAGCTGGCGCGGCTGTACAGAGGCGCCGCCGTCTTCGTCTACCCGTCGCGCTTCGAGGGCTTCGGGATGCCGATCGTCGAGGCAATGGCGAGCGGCGTCCCGGTCGTCGCCTCCGCGCACCCGTCGCTCGACGAGGCGGCGGGCGACGCCGCCGTGCGCGCCGAGCCGGACAGCGCCGAGGCATTCGGCGCAGCGATCGAGGAGGCGCTCCGGCGCCGCGACGAGCTCGTCACCCGTGGCCTCTCCCACGCGGCCGGCTTTCGCTGGGACTCGACCGGCCGCGTGCTGCTCGAGGCGTTCGTGGAGCGCTGGTGATGCGAGTCGGAATCGACGTCTCGCCGCTTGCCCAGACCGAGGCCGGGACCGCGCGGTACATCCGCGGCCTGCTCGCCCACAACGAGTACGAGCAGCTTGCCTTCGGCGGATCGGGCCGGCCGGCCACGCTCGTCCGTGACGCGCTCTGGTACCCGCTGGTGCTTCCTCGCAAAGCGAGGAAGCACGTGCTGTCGGTGCTGCATTGTCCGACGTTCCGTGGGCCTTTTCGCTGCTCCGTTCCCGTGGTAGTAACCGTTCACGACCTCGCCGTGCTGCGTCACCCGGGAATGTTCAACCAGTGGTCGCGGCGCTACAGCCGCCTTGCCGTTCCGCGGGTGGCGCGGGCGGCGAGGCGCGTGATCGCCGTCTCCGAGTTCACGCGCCGCGAGGCGGTCGAGCTGCTCGGCGTGCCGGAGGACCGGATCACCGTGATCCCGAACGCGGTCGGCGAGCCGTTCGCGCCCGAAGGGCCGGCGGCGGAGGGCGAGTACGTGCTCGCCGTCGGGACGCTCGAGCCGCGCAAGAACCTCGCCGCCGCGCAGCAGGCTGCCCGGCGGCTGGCCGTCGAGTTGCGAGTCGTGGGAGCGCAGGGCTGGGGCGGCGTGCACGTCGACGGTTGGCTCGGGCGCGTCTCCGACGAGCGGCTCGCGGAGCTCTACCGCGGCGCCCGCTGCCTCGTGTACCCGTCGCTCTACGAGGGCTTCGGCATCCCGGTGCTCGAGGCGATGGCCTGCGGGACGCCGGTGGTGACGAGCGCGGGCGGCGCGACCGAGGAGGTCGCCGGCGACGCGGCCGTGCTCGTCGATCCACTCGACCCCGCATCGATCGCGGCCGGGATCGAGGAGGCGGTCTCGCGCCGCGCCGAGCTCGCTGCGCTCGGCCTCGAGCGAGCGAAGAGGTTCACGTGGGAGCGAGTCGCGGCCGAGACCCGGCAGGTCTACGAGGAGGCAGCGTCGTGACGCCGCTTGTCGTTCTCGACGCGGATGTGCTCGGCCGCCAGCGAACCGGAGACGAGACCTACGTCGAGAATCTCCTCCGCCGTCTGCCCGCGGTGGGCGAGGGCGCGTTTCGCTTCGCCGCCCTCACGCGCCGTCCCGACCTCGTCCCCGACGGCGTCGAGCCCGTCGAGCTGCGTGCGCGCTTTCAAGAGCTGCGGATGGCGTTTTCCGTCCCGCGGGCGCTGAGGCGCCTCCGGCCGGCCGTCGTGCACTTCCAGCACGCTCTGCCGCTCGCGTGCCCCTCCCCCGCCGTCGTCACGATCCACGATCTCTCGTTCGAGCACGAGGCAACGTCCATGGGACGCCGCGACCGTGCGATCTTCAGGCTCGTCGTTCCGAGGGCTGCGCGCTCGGCCCGCTGCGTGATCGCGGTCTCGGAGCGGACGAAGCGAGACCTGATCGAGCTGTACCGGATCGACGCCGGACGAATCACCGTCATCCCGCACGGCGTCGACCCCGCCTTCGGCCCCGGACGGAACGGTCCCGGCGAATACCTGCTCTACGTCGGGGCGATCCAGGCACGCAAGGATCCGCTCGCGGCGGCCGACGCCGCCGCCGCCCTCGGCCTGCCGCTCGTCGTTGCCGGCCCCGAGCGGGAGCCCGCCCTCGCCCGCGAGCTCGCACACCGTGGCGCCGATCTGCGCGGCTACGTCGGCAAGGCCGAGCTGGCCGACCTCTACCGCGGCGCGGCGTGCCTGGTGATGCCCTCGCGGTACGAGGGCTTCGGTCTGCCCGTGCTGGAGGCGATGGCGTGCGGCACGCCCGTCGTCGCCCATGCCGACCCAGCGCTCCAGGAGGTGGCGGGCGAGGCGGCCGTCTATGCGGAGCCGGGCAGGCTGGCCGATGCGATCCGGGAGGCACTCGCCGACCGCGAGCGACTGGTCACGGCCGGGCTCGAGCGCGCGAGCCTCTTCAGCTGGGACGAGACCGCACGTCGCACGCTCGACGTCTACCGCCGGGCGCTCACATGAAGGTCTCGGCGATCGTCGTCTCGCACGGCCACCGCGCCGAGCTCGCCGAGTCGCTGCCCGCGCTCGCGCCACAGGTGGACGAGATTCTCGTCATCGCCAACATTCCCGGCAGCGCACCGGAGGACGCGCACGGCGCGCGCGTCGTCGAGAACCCCAGGCCGCTCGGCTACGCCGCCAACCTGAACCGTGGGATCGCGGAGACGTCGGGCGAGCTCGTGCTCGTCAACAACCCCGACGCCGTGCCCGAGCCGGGGTCGGTCGCCACGCTCGTCGCCTTCATGGACGCACACCCGCGCTGCGGGATCGCCGGCCCGCGCCTCGTCGAGGCCGACGGCTCCTGGCAGCTCTCGCGCCGGCGGTTTCCCACCGTCGCCGGCACGCTCGTCCGGCGCACGCCGCTCCGCCTGGTCTTCCCGCCGCTCGAGCGCCAGCGCGCCCACTACCACCTCGACGAGCGCCCGACCGAGCCGGTCGAGGCCGACTGGATGCTCGGCGGCTCGCTGCTCCTGCGCCGGACGATGCTCGACGAGCTCGGCGGCTACGACCCTGGCTTCCGGATGTACGGCGAGGAGATCGACCTCTGCTACCGCGCGGCGAAGGCGGGCTGGGAGCGCTGGTACGTCCCGCAGGCGGTCGTCCGCCACCGCTGGGACGCGCTCACCGACCGGACGCTCCTCACGCGGCGGACCCTCTGGCACTGGCGCTCGGTGCTGCGCTTCGTCCGCAAGCATCCCGAGCGGCTGTTCGCGCGGTGAGCTGCGCCGGCGCATCATGATGCTACGATGCGGCGGTGGCGAAGGTGCGAACGACGTTGACGATCGACGACCAGGTGCTCCGCGCGGTCAAGGTGCGCGCGGCCCGCAGCGGCAAGGGCGACAGCGAGGTGATCGAAGAGGCCCTGCGCCGCGATCTCGGGCTCGACGTCCTCGAGAACCTGTGGGCACGGAACAGCCTTTCCGAGCAGGAAGCGGGGCAGCTCGCCGCCGAGGCTCAGCACGCGACCAGGCGACGCCGGCGCTGAGCGGCTTGCGCGCGGTCCTCGACCCCAACGTCATCATCTCCGCACTGCTCTCCCGGGACGCCCCACCCGCGCTGGCTCTACGCGCCTGGCAGGAGGGTCGCTTCGAGCTGGTCGTCTCGCCGCTCCTGCTCGAGGAGCTCCGCCGAGCGCTGGCGTATCCGAAGCTCCGGACACGGATCGCCCCCGACGAGTCCGCGCGGCTGGTCGCCTGGCTCGAAGGCGCAGCCGAAGTGGTCGACGATCCGGCTGTTCCGGCGGGTGTCTCGTCCAGCGATCCGGGCGACGACTATCTCCTTGCGCTCGCAGAGAGCGAGCGAGCCGCCCTCGTCTCGGGCGACGCGCACCTGCTCGCGCTTGCGAACGAGGCTCCTGTCTTCTCGCCTGCCGCGTTTCTCCGGCTCCTCGACGAGTCGTCGAGTCCTTGATGATCTGACACCAATGACGGCTAGCCGGTCCGACCTGACGCAATCTGTGACGAGCAAGGCGTGTCGTCGTCCTCGGCCCGGGCGGCGCCGGCAAGACTCGGCTCGCGCAGGAGCTGTCCAGGCGAACCGGCCTGCCCGTCGTGCACCTCGACAGGATCTTCTGGGGGCCGAAGTGGACTGCGAAGCCGCTCGGCGAGGCACAGCGCCTCGCTGGCGGACGCCGTCGAGGGAGAGCGCTGGATCCTCGACGGCAACTTCCTCTCTCGGGGTGGCAGCGAGCGCCTGGAACGCGCGGACACCGTCGTCTTCCTTGACCTGCCGCGCCGAACGTGCCTCCGGCGCGTGCTGTGGCGCCTCCTCCGCCGCCGCTCGCGCGCCGACCTGCCGCCAGGATGTGCCGAGAGGCTTCGACGTCGCCTTCCTGCGCTGGATCTGGCGGTACCCACGCGACGACCGCCCGCAGGTTCTCGAGCTCCTGGCCGGCCTCGACGGGGACGTCCATCACCTTCGCTCGCCGGCCGAGGTGCGCCGTTATCTGGAGAGCATCCGGCCGTGAAGACCTGGACCGACCGCGAGTACGCCGACCCCGTTGCCTACCTCCGGCACCGCGGCGAGCTCGTCGTCGCGCTCGGCCCTCGGCTCGAGCCGGGCGACCGGCTCTGCGACCTCGCCTGCGGCGACGGCGGCCTTGCCGACTTCCTCCCCGGGATCGACTACCTCGGCGTCGACGCCGACCCGAAGATGGTCGAGGAGGCCCGCACCAAGGGCCGCGAGCTCGTCTCCGCCGACCTCAACGACTTCGAGCCCGACCGGCCGGTGACCGCGACGTCGATCTTCCGCGCCGTCTACTACGCGCGCGACCGGCGCGCGTTCTTCCGCCGCGTGGCGGGCTACACCGAGCGCAAGCTCGTGCTCGACCTCAACCCGCGCCAGTACCGGCTCGAGGAGGTCGCCGCCGACCTCCGCGCGGCGGGCTTCGAGCGGATCGCGTTGCGCCCGTTCTTCGTGCCGCAGACGGTCGCGCTTCCCCGCCCGCTCTCGTCGGCGCTCGTGGCCGCGGAGCGAATCGGCCCGGTCGCCCGGCTCGCGCTCCGCTACCGGTTCACCTACCTGGTGGCGGCTTCGAGGTGAACGAATAGGAGACCTGCGCGCCGAGCTGGCGCCGGTCCGAGCCGCCGTAGTCGGACGGCGAGAACGTCGGTGAGATCCGAACCTCGACCCGAGCGGGCGGCGTCACGGGCAGCTGGAAGACCCGCGTCGCGCCGCTGCGCACGACCCAGTGACGCACGGTTGAGATCCGGCCCATCGCGGGCTGCTTGTCCCGGCCGCGGATCAGACGGCCGACCGAGATCGTCACCTGGCCCGGCTTGTCCTTCCCCCGGAAGCCCGCGCGCGAGACGGTGACGCTGACGTACCCCGGCCGCCCCCCCGGCGTCGAGAACTGGTCATACGCGCTGAACGCGGGCGTGCCGGGTGCCGAGCCGAGCGGGGGCGTGATCCACCCGTCGGGCTCGATCCCGCTCGGAGTACTCCGGAGTCGCAGTGGCCTGTCGATGCGTAGCAGCCGCCATGCCGCCGGCTGGACGACGACCTGGTGGATCGGGAAGCCGAAAGCATCTCGAGTGATCACGTAGCGGATCTGCGGTCGCTCGACGAACGTGCCGACGACGTCGATCCCCGCGTCGGCGACGATGTACTGCGCGTCCGGAGGAGCGCCCTCGGGATACGCGCGCGAGGTCAACCGTCCGTCCGGGCCGGCGTCCGGCGTGAGGAAGTACCCGGGGCCCGGCGCGGTGCCGTCGAGGCTCCACACGTAGCGGACCGATCGGTTCCAGAACTCCATCAGCCAAACCCCTTGCGGAGTCGCCGGAATCCGCTGGCCGAGATAGATCGTCGGCTTCCCGCCCGTTGCGCGGTCGAGCCAGTTCGGCGGACTCGGGAAGTTGCCGAGCAGAGTCTTTGCGAACCCGTTCGTCGCGTTGCTCGCCGAGATCTGCCCCGTGATGTTCCAGGCCAGCACGAGCCCCGCGGCGAGCGCCACGGTTGCTCCGGCTGCGACCCGCCGTCGCGCGAGCGCCCTCGGCGCCAGAAGCAACCCCACCGCCACGATGAGAACGACGACCAGGAGCAGCTTGACGTCTCCGTCGTCGAAGGCGAGGTCGCGGTTCGCGGTCTGGACGATCGCCAGCCCGAGCGCGTCGGAGTACGGCCGCAGGTCGAGCTGGTAGGGCGTCGTCAGGATCACGTAGAGCACGAAGCCGGCGGTGCCGGCGACCGCCCAGAGCCGAAGCCGTCCTCGCTCGAGCGCGAGCGCGGTCGCGACCATCAGCAGCGGCGCCAGGTAGATCAGGTTGCGCTCCTCGACCAGCGTCGAGAAGACCGTCGAGATGAAGGAGGCCTTGGCCGCCGTGTACAGGCCGAAGGCGAGCAGGCTCGCCGCGGTCACGGCGACGAAGGCCTTCAACTCCCGCGTCCGCTCCTCCGCGCGTGGGCGCACGAGCGAGGCGAGCGCGACGACCGGGAGGAGCCCCAACCCGATCGCGAACGCACCGGCGGCCCACAACCCGTACACGATCATCCGGTGCCGGTAGTAGCCGGTCGCGATCAGCCAGGTCTGCGAGTGGGACGCCGACGACGGCGCTGAAGAGGATGATCGCGCCGATCCCGAGCACGACCGCGCCCGCCCAGTCCCCCTTCGACCAGGAGCTGCGCCAGCGGCGGGCGGGCTCGCTCGACCAGAGCAGGAAGAGGGCGGCGAGCACGTACACGGCGAGCAGGACCCCGAGCTCCCCGCGCACGAACGGCGCGACGATCGTCGCCGCGGCAGCCCCGAGCACCCAGCCGCGCGACCTCGTCGCGATCGCCTTCACGATCAGGAAGAGGCACAACGTCGACCACGGATACGCCGCCGGCTCCTCGATCAGAAACGATCCGTACGCAAGCGCGGGCGTGAGCGACCGTGGCGACGGCGGCGAACAGCGCCCAGGGGCGCGAGACGATCATCCGAGCAAGGAAGTACGCCGGAAACATCGCCGACGTCATCACGATCACGCCCACGTACTTGACCGCCGCGTAGCCCGTGCCCACGTCGCCGAGCCGCCAGAACGGGGCGAGCACATAGGCGTAGAGCGTGTCCAGCGCCGCGTGGTGGCCGCGCTGCCCGGGGACACCGGTCTCGGCGATCGAGCGCGAGATCTGCGCGAGCTTCAACTCGTCGGTGAACAGCCACGGCGTGACGTGCCCGCGTGTCTGCCAGCCGTAGAGCACGCAGAGCCAGAGGAAGGCGCTCCCGAGCGGGATCGCCCGGTAGAGGCGATCGAAGCGCATTACTCCTGCGCGGCGCCCAGCACGGCGAGCGGGTCGAGGTCGGTCTCGCGACGGACGAAACGGCAGGGAACACCGGCGGCGGCGCAGGCTCGGACGACCGCGTCGAGGTGCTCCGGCACTGCGTCCGGGATCGTGACGAGCACGATGTCGGGCCTCGTGGCGGCGAGGATGCGCTCGATGTCCAGCCACCCGCCGAAGACCTGGGCGCCGAGCAGCCGCCGGCGATGGAGGCTGGGGTTGTCGTCGACGAATCCGAGGACGTGCTCGCCGGGCGTCTCGCGGAGCTCCCGCAGAAGGCTGCGTCCCGAGCGGCCGGCGCCGACGATGAGCGTGCGCCGGCGGATCTCACGATCCTTGACCGTCGAGGAGAGGCGGAACAGCGCCCGCTCGCCGAAGCGGGAAGCACCGACCAGGACCGTGCAGAGCAGCGCGTCGATCACGAACACGGTGAGCGGGAAGTCGCCGAGCGGGGTCGTCCCGACGACGATCCCGAACGCGACCACCTCCGAGACGGCGACGCCGACCACGATCGAAGCGGCTTCGCGCGAGCCGGCGAATCGCCAGATCCCCTGGTACAGCCCGAGCACGATGAACGCGAGGTAGCGCACGACCAGCACCACGGGCAATGCGACCGTGAAGACGTGGCGTTCGTACGGCGTCCCGTTCCCGTTCACGGCGAGCACGTAGGCCCCGTAGAACGCGGCCGAGACGAGCGCGAAGTCGATCAGCACCTCGAGCAGCCGGCGGCGGTGGAGGACGATCGTGCGGATCATCCAACCGCCCGGCACGTTCCCGTCGGCCTTGCCGCGCTCCAGATCGACGAGGAAGCCCGCGAATTGGACGAGCAGTGCAAACGTGATCAGCACGCCGACGAGCGTGATCCGGTAGTCGCCGAGCACGCTGTAGGCGAGGCTCGTCGCGCCGAGCCCCCCGGCGATCGCCGCGAGCAGTACCACGGTTCGCTGTTCCGAGAGCCCGCCGCGGACGAGGCGATGGGAGGTGTGGTCCTTGCCGCCCTGGTGGATCGGCCGGCGCTCGAGCAGTCGCATCGTCGCGACGAGCGCCGTGTCGAGGATCGGCACGGCGAGGACGAGGATCGGCAGCAGGAGCGTCGCGACCGTCGTCTCCGCCACCTTCCAGCTGGTCGCGAGGCCGAGCGCGCCGAGTGTGAAACCGAGCACCTGGCTGCCCGAGTCGCCCATGAAGACCGCCGCCGGCTTCCCCGGCCGGAAGTTGAACGGCAGGAAGCCGAGGCAGGCGAGTCCGAGGCTGAGCGAGAGCACGAGCAGCAGCCGCTCCTGGTGGACCGTGACGGCGTCGATCGCGAAGAACGTCGCGCCGATCAGCGCCAGCGTGCCGGCGAGGCCGTCCATGTTGTCGAGCAGGTTGAACGCGTTCGTCATCCCGACGAGCCAGACCAGCCCGATCGCCGCCGCCAGCACGTCGTTGCCGACGACCTGAACGGAGAGGCCCGTCGCCAGCACGATCGCGGCGGCGCCGAACTGGGCGGCAAGCTTGACGACCGCGGGCAGCGAGCGAAAGTCGTCGATCAGGCCCGCGACGAAGAGAAGCGCCGCGCCCCCGAGAATGCCGAGCAACTCCTCGTGCGCGTGAACGCCGCCGGCAGCGATCGCAGCGGCGATCCCGGCCGCGAGCCCGAGGAAGAGGCCGACGCCGCCGAACGTCGGAGTCGTCTGCTCGCTCCAGCGCTCTCCCGTCGGATGTGCGATCAGCCGGCGGGCGACGGGCGAGCGGAGCAGCGCCCAGATCACGAACGCGCTGACCGGCAAGGCGACCGCAGCAGCGGCCGCGCTCATCTGACCGGCAGGGGCGGCACGGGGATCAAGCGTAACGGAGCCCTGTTAGAGCGGTGTGTGGAGATACTCCATAGCGTGATCGATCTACTCGACGTCATCCGCTGTCCCGTCTGCCGCGGCGGGCTCGACGAGACGTCGGCGGGCTTCCATTGCCGGGGCTGCGATGCCGCGTATGCGGTCGAGGAGGGCATCCCGCGCATGCTCGACGACCGGCTGCCGGGGATCGCGGCCAAGCGCGCCGAGATCGACGGCTGGACTGCGATGGCGAAGGCGCAGGGCTGGTACGAGCCGGACGACGCCGTCGACGCGCTCCTCCCGTACCTCTGCCGCGATCTCGGCTGGGACGACAACACGTGGCGCGCGAACGAGCACTCGTTCTCGCTCCTGCTCGACCGGTACGTGCGACCAGGGATGCGCGTGCTCGAGGTCGGCGCGGCCAAGGCGTGGGCCGCCCAGCATCTCGTCCCTCGCGGTGTCGAGTATGTCGCCACGGACATCCTCGTCGATTCGAAGATCGGGCTCGGGCGCGGCGCCTTCTACGAGCAGCGGGTCGGCCCGTTCGGGCGAGTTCAGGCAGACGGGGAGCATCTCCCGTTCGCGGACCGCTCGTTCGACCTCGTCTACTGCGTCGCGGCCCTCCACCACGCGCTCGACCTCGGCCGGATGGTCTCCGAGCTGGCGCGCGTCACGCGCCGCGGCGGAGTGGTTGCCGCCCTGAACGAGGGCACCCGGGCGCTCCGAGCGAGCGGGGAGGTAGACGACCAGGCGGAGGAGAAAGGCTTCGGGATCAACGAGCACGTGCACACGCTCTACGCCTACCTGTGGGCGTTCGCCCGCGCGGGTCTCGTCGTGCGGCGCGTCGAGCACGCAGAGGGCGACCGCGACCTGGTCGGACGCCGGATCGGCGGGAAGCTCAGGCGCCTTCCGCTCGTCGGCCGCTCGGCCGCCACCTGGTTCGCGCAGACGTGTTACGGCTACTCGGGCGTCAGCCTCTTCGCCACGAAGGATCCTGTGACCTTTCCGGTCGGCGCGGCGCCGCAGACGCCGGTGGAGCACCGAGGCTTCCTGTTCAATCGGTGACGACCGTGTCGATCTACGCCGACCTCTACCGCTACCGCGAGCTGTTCGCCAACCTGTTCCGGCGCGATCTCCAGACGCGCTACAAGGGCTCCGTCCTCGGCGTGGCGTGGTCGCTTGTCAACCCGCTCGTTCTGATGGGGATCTACGTGCTCGTCTTCTCCCTCCTCTGGAAGGTCGCGCAGGTTCCCCACTACGCGCTCTACCTGCTGGTCGGGCTCGCCGTCTGGATCTTCTTCTCGACGTCGCTGACGACGGCATCGCGGTCGCTCGTCGCCAGCGGCCCGCTGGTGACCAAGGTGCGCTTCCCGCGGCAGCTCGTTCCGTTCTCGGTCGTGGCGACGCAGCTCGTCACCTACGGCGCGATGCTGGCGGCGCTGGTCGTCGCGAACCTGATCGTGATCCCGGAGACACGCGAGACGTTCCTGCTGGCGATCCCGCTGTCGCTGGTCCTGATCGCGTTCGTCGCCGGCGTCTCGCTGGCGGTCGCGTGCGCGAACGTTGTCTTTCGCGACGTCGAGCATCTGCTCTCGGCGATCCTGCTGCCCTGGTTCTTCCTGACCCCGATCCTGTACCGGCTCGAGGACCTGCCCGGCGGGTTCAAGCGCTACCACTACGTCGTCGAGATCCTGCGCTGGGGGAACCCGCTGACGCCGCCGATCTACGCCCTGCGCGATCCGCTGTTCTACGGCCGGGTGCCGCACTGGAGCGACGTGCTCTACCTCGTCGTCGCGGCGGCGTTCGCGCTGGCGGCGGGCGCTTGGGTGTTCAACCGCGTCGACGATCGGATCGCAGTCGAGCTGTGATCCCCGCGTCGTAGATCCAGGGCTCGTCGCCCTCCGGCCGCCACGCCGGCAGGCCCGCGACCGTGCAGTTCGGCACCAGCGGCGGAAGCAGCGAGGGGCAGACGAGAGGCTCGGTGAACGACGGGTTGCGGCCGCCGCCCGGCCGGTAGGCCCGAAACGCCCGGTCGCGCCCCGCGTCGATCGAGCCTCCGACGGCGGCGTAGCCCTCCTCATGAGCCCTGCGGGCGAGGTCGCGCCAGTCCGGCGACGGCTCGACCTCCGGTGGCAGGTGCGCGGCGGCGGCGGTCGCGTCGCGCGGGCCGACCTCGACGTCGAGCTCCAGCATCGCGTTGCCGATCTCCGACAGCCAGTAGCGGTGCTCGCGGACCACGTCGAAGGCGAGCCGGTACCGGCCCGGCGGCATGATGCCTCGCACCGCCAGATCGGTTTCGGTGCGCTCTCCGGGGGCAAGCGGCGCGATCGCCGTCCGGAGTCCGTCCCAGTCGAGCGCGTTCCCCAGGTCGTCGAGCCAGTGGTAGGCGACGGAGAGCTCCCGCCAGGACGAGGCTCCCGCGTTCTCGATCTCGACGCGCGCCGATCCGAGCGCGCCCGCCTGCGCCGGCTCCAGCTCGTAGGCGAGCCAGCGTACTGCGAGCGGCCCGGCGGGCACGGCGTGTTCGGGAGCCGCCTGCATGGTGCGGGCTAGTGTACGGCCGTGCCGGAGCCGCTCCTCGTCCGCGCGCTGCGACGTCAGTCGGTCGAGCGCACGCCGGTGTGGTTCATGCGCCAGGCCGGGCGCTCGCTGCCTGAGTACCGTGCGATCCGCGAGCGGCACGGCTTCTTCGAGGTTGCGCACACGCCCGAGCTCTGCGCCGAGGTGACGCTCCAGCCGGTTCGCCGCCACGGCGTCGACGCGGCCGTGCTCTTCGCGGACATCATGACCCCGGTTCTCGGGATGGGGGTCGAGGTCGAGCTGGTCGAGGGCGTCGGGCCCGTTGTCGCGTCGCCGGTGGCGAGCCCCGCCGACGTTGAGCGGCTACGCGTGCCCGACCCCGAGGAGGCGTTCGCGCCTGTGCTCGAAGCCGTGCGGATCGTGCGGGGCGAGCTCGGACCGGAGCAAGCCCTCGTCGGCTTCTGCGGCGGGCCGTTCACAGTCGCCGGCTATCTCGTCGAGGGGAAGCCGAGCCGGGACTTCGTCCGCGTCAAGCAGCTGATGTACCGGGAGCCGGCCGTCTGGCACGCGCTGATGGACCGGCTGGCCGAGACGTTCGCCGCCTATGTGCGGGCGAAGGCCGCGGCCGGCGCCGACGCAATTCAGCTGTTCGACTCGTGGGTCGGCGTGCTCGGCGTTCCCGACTACGAGGAGTTCGTCGCACCGTACTCGGCCCGGGTACTCGCGGCCGTCGACGTGCCGACAATCCATTTCGGCACGGGAACGGCGCACCTGCTCGCGTCGATGACGGCCGCCGGCGGCGACGGGATCGGCCTCGACTGGCGCGTGCCGCTCGACCTTGGCTGGACCGCGGTGGGGCATGACCGAGCCGTTCAAGGCAACCTCGACCCCGCCGTCCTGCTCGGCCCGTGGGATCGCATCGAGGCCGGTGCGCTCGACGTGCTCGCGCGCGCCGATGGTCGCTCCGGCCACGTCTTCAACCTCGGCCACGGCGTGCTCCCGGCGACGGATCCGGCGAACCTGTCGCGCCTGGTCGAGCTCGTCCACGACCGCACGGCGAAGGCGATCGCGTGAGGCCCCGTCACTTCGGGACCACCCCCGGTGTCAGACACTGCTTCGGAGGTGTGACGTGAGCGACGCAGTCGTGCTGATGGCCTACGGGTCGCCCGAGCGGATCGACGACGTGCCTGCCTACTACGCGGACATCCGCGGCGGGCGGCCGATCCGGTCCGAGCTGCTCGCGGACCTCACCGAGCGCTACCGGCGGCTCGGAATCGAAGAGTCGAACCCGCTGAACGAGATTACGGAGCAGACACGGGCAGCGCTCGAGGGCGAGCTCAGCGTGCCCGTCCACACCGGCATGAAGCACTGGACACCCCGGATCGCCGATGCGGCCGAAGCCGCACTCGCAGGCGGAGCCGAACGTGTGCTCGGCCTCGTGCTCGCGCCGCACTACTCGCAGCTCTCGATCGCCGGCTACCGCTCCCAGCTCGAGGAAGCGCTCGCCGACCGGGCCGAGCTCGTCTTCGTCGAGAGCTGGCACACCGAGCCGGGACTGATCGAGCTGCTCGCCGACCGGGTGCGCGGAACGGCCGCGCACGTCGTCTTCACCGCCCACTCGCTGCCGGCGCGGATCATCGACGAGGGAGACCCGTACCAGGATCAGCTGCTGGAGACCTCCCGCCTCGTCGCGCAGCGCGCCGCGCTTGGTGACTGGTCGTTCTCGTACCAGTCCGAGTCCGCAACCGGAGAGCCGTGGCTCCAGCCGGACATCCTCGACCACCTCGAGTCGCTGCACGCCGGCGGGACGACCGACGTGCTCGTCTGCCCGGTCGGGTTCGTCGCCGACCACCTCGAGATCCGCTGGGACCTCGACACCGAGGCCGTCGACAAGGCGCGCGAGCTGGGCATGCGCCTGGCTCGGATCGAGATGCCGAACGCGGACCCCGCGTTCATCCGCGTCCTGGCGGGAATCGCGCGACGAGTGCTCGCGGTACCCTCGACGGCGTGAGACCCGGCGAGATCCGCGTCGAGCACGCCGGCCGGCGCTTCCGGGTCAACCCTCAGCAGGTGCGCACCCTGAAGGAGCTCCTGCTCGGCCACGGGCGAGGCAGCGTGACCGACGTCTGGGCGCTCGAGGACGTGTCGCTGGCGGTCGAGCCCGGCGACGCCGTCGGGCTGATCGGCCGCAACGGCTCGGGCAAGACGACGCTCCTGCGGCTCATCGCAGGGATCGTCAAGCCGACCACCGGCCTGGTCGGCGCCGGCGGGCGGGTCGCCGCGCTACTCGAGCTCGGAGCCGGTTTCCATCCCGACTTCACCGGCCGCGAGAACGTGTACCTGAACGGCTCGATCCACGGCCTGAAGCGCGCACAGATCCGCGCGCACATGGACGAGATCGTCTCGTTCGCAGAGCTCGAGCGGTTCATCGACCTGCCGGTGCGAACGTACTCGTCGGGCATGTACATGCGACTCGGCTTTGCGGTCGCCGCGCACATCGAGGCCGACACGCTGCTCCTCGACGAGGTCTTCGCGGTCGGCGACGAGGAGTTTCAGCGCAAGTGCTTCGCCAAGATCTTCGAGTTCAAGCAGCGCGGCGGGACGATCGTCTTCGTTTCCCACGACGCGTCGTCGGTCGAGCGACTCTGCCAGCGCGCGGTCTTGCTTCGCGCCGGGCAGGTCGAGCTCGACGGCTCGACCCAGGAGGCGATCGCCAGGTACCACAAGCTGCTCGCCGACGAGCGCGACCCGGCCGAGAGCGCAGCCGGCCTGCGCGAGTACGGAAGCGGGGAGATGCGCATCGTCGAAGCGCGCCTGATCGGCCCGGAGGGCGAAGACCGTCAGCAGCTCGCCTCCGGCGAGCCCCTGACGGTAGAGCTGAGGATCGCCGCGCACGAGGCGCTTCCGCCGCCGCGCATCTCGCTCGAGCTTCGCGACGAGGCCGGGATGCTCATGGCAGCGACGGCGCAGGACACGGCTGCGCTCGGCTGGGAGAACGGCCCGGGCGAGCGCGTGCTGCGCTTCGGGGTCGAGCGCCCGCCGTTCGCCGACGGTCGGTTCCGAATTCGCTTCGAGCTCGGCGACGCGACCGGCCGGAAGCTCTACCATTGGCTCGACGACGCGATCCGCTTCGTCGTCTACCCGACGGAGCCGGTGCGCGGGCCCGTCCTGCTAGACGGCTCCTGGTCGCTGGAGGAGAGGATAGGAGCAACATGAGTTACCAGACCTGCCCCGATTGGCCTGAGCTGATGGAGATCGCACCCGACCTCCAGTTCAAGCACTACACGGTTCGCGCCGCGCAGATCCCCACCGAGGCGCTGATGCAGATTCCCGGCCTCAACCTGGACGAGGTCGAGATCTGCTGCGACCTCGACCGGCACGTGTACTTCGCGCGTCACACCGACCCGCGCGTCGCCGAGGCCCTGCGCAGCTCGCACTGGTACGACCTGACCGAGTGGACGATGTCCGGCCCCGGCCGGCAGCGCTAGGCATTCCAGCCGATAGCGGCGACGCCCTCCCACCACTGCGGCTGTCCTTTGCTCGAGCCACCGATCTCGACGAGCATTCTCGCCCGCGGCTGCTGGGCGAGGTAGTCGCGGGTGGCGCGACCGACCTGCTCCCATTCGTGGTCGTCCACGATCAGCAGCGCCTCGTCGGCCAGCCACGGCTCGATCGCCTTCATGCCCCGCAGCTGCGATTCGTAGTCGTGCGGCCCGTCGTAGTAGTAGACGCCGACGCGCCGGTCGCCCAGAGCGCCGCCCTCGATCACCTCGAAGGCGTCCCCCTCGAGAATCGTCGCGCCCGCGGCGCCGAAGCGCTGCAGGCTCTCCTCCAGGCCCTGCACGGCTCGCGGCCGGCAGCGTGCGCCCCGCCATCTCCGTCGCGCCGAGCGAGAAGCGGTCGATCGCGACGAAGTCGCCTTCGTTCCCGCGCATCGCCCCGATCAGGCTTCCCCCGTAGTACGAGCCGACCTCGACATAGCTCTCGCCGGGGGCGAGCAGGCTCGCCGCCAGATTGAGCAGCGCGAGCACGTTCTCGGTCGCGAGGTTGTGTACGCCTGCGATCACGTCGTCGAAGCGACGCCCGCGTGGGTGCTCAGATCGGGGGAAGTCGTCGAAGAGCCCGGGCAGCTCCGCTGCGAAGCGCTCGGCGTCCACCCGCAGAATCTACCGGCGGGCCACTGGCGGTAGTGTCAACGCGCGATGGCGCGGACAGTCGTCCTGTCGGGCGGAGTCGGCGGCGCACGCTTCGTGCGCGGCCTTGTCGACCTCGTCCCACCCGGCGAGGTGACCGTGATCGGCAACGTCGGCGACGACACCGAGGTGCTCGGCCTACACGTTTCTCCCGACCTCGACAGCCTCCTCTACACGCTCGCCGGCATCCACGACCGTGAGCGCGGCTGGGGCCGGCGCCGCGAGACCTGGAACGCCCTCGAGACGGCGAAGGAGCTCGGCGACGACGAGACGTGGTTCCAGCTCGGCGACCGTGACCTCGGTCTGCACCTCGTGCGCACCAAGGCGCTGCGCGCGGGCGACAAGCTGTCGAGCGTCACCGCCCGGATCGCACAGGCGTTCGGGTTGGAGGTGGGTCTCCTCCCGGCGACCGACGACCGCCTGCGCACGATCGTCGAGACTCCGGCCGGCTCTTTTCCGCTTCAGGAGTGGTTCGTCCGCCGTCGCCACAAGGACAAGGTGGACGGCCTTCGTTTCGAGGGCGCCGCGTTCGCGAAGCCGGCGCCCGGAGTGCTGGAGGCGCTCGAGCAGGCGTCGCTCATCGTGATCGCGCCCAGCAACCCCTACATCAGCATCTGGCCGATCCTCGCGGTGCGAACGATCCGAGTCGCCGTGCAGCGCAAGCGCACCCCCGTCGTCGCAGTCAGCCCGTTGATCGCCGGGAAGTCGGTGAAGGGGCCGGCCGGCGCGATGCTGAAACGCCTCGCCGGCGGAACCTCGCCGGTGCACGTGGCGCGCTGCTACCCGGATCTGCTCGACGCGCTCGTCATCGACCAAGCCGATGCGGCGGGGGCGGAGCCCCTCGAGGCGATCGGCGTGCGCCCGCAGGTCACCCGGACGCTGATGAAGGACAAACGGGCGACGCGAATGCTGGCGGAAGCCGTCCTCGAGGCCGCCCGCGGCGGGGTCACGCGTACGTGAAGCTCGAGGTGCTGGGCCTCGAGGGCCTCCCCGAGATCCGGGCGGGCGACGATCTCGCCGAGCTGATCGCCGGCGCCGCCCGGCTGGAGGATGCGGACGTCGTCTGCGTCGCGCACAAGATCGTCTCGAAGGCAGAGGGACGGGTCGTCCGGCTCGAGGACGTCGAACCGTCGGCGCAGTGCACGTGAGCTCGCCGGGCGAACGGGCGACCCGCGCAGGCTCGAGATCGTGCTGCGCGAGTCGGCGAGGCTCGTCCGTACCCGCCCGCCGCTCGTGATCGCCGAGACGCGTCACGGCTTCGTCTGCGCATCGGCAGGCGTCGATTCCTCGAACGCGCCGGACGCAGACATGGTCGTGCTGCTGCCGGAGGATCCCGACGCGTCGGCAGCCCGGCTGCGTGCCGGGCTCGAGCGGTTGACCGGGCGGTCGCTGGGCGTCGTCGTCACCGACACGTTCGGACGGCCCTGGCGGATGGGGATCGCCAACGTCGCCATCGGCGCCGCCGGGATCGAAGTGCTGCGCGACCTGAAGGGCGTCTGCGATCCCTCCGGCTACGAGCTGAGCGCGACAGTGATCGCGGTTGCAGACGAGATCGCTGCCGCGGCCGAGCTCGTGATGGGGAAGACCGAGCGAGTGCCGGTCGCGATCGTGCGCGGCCTCGACGTGCGCGGCGAAGGCTCTGCGAGGGAGCTCGTCCTCCCGCCCGAGCTGGACTTGTTCCGCTGAGAAGCTCTCTGCGGAAGCCACGTCCCTCGATCGAGGGACGCGTCCGGTCGAAAACGGCTTAGCCAGACGCAACCCGGTGCCGATACGGAAAGCAACCGTGGCAGTCAACGCTGCACTCGTTCCCGAGCCGATCCCCGATCCGGAGGACGGCACCGCACGCCTGGCGAGCCTCGTCGAGTCGTACCGGCGCCTGGCGGCGACGTTCCACGAGGTGCTCTCCGAGCAGAGCCCCGAGGCGCTCCTCGACCGGATCGCCGACGCCCTCGCCGAGCTGGTTCCCTACGAGAACCTGCACATCTACGAAGCCGACGACCGTCGCGGTGAGCTCGTGCCCGTACTCGTCCGTGGCGACTGGGAGGAGGAGACCCTCTCCACCCGCGTCGTCTACGGGCAGGGGATCACGGGCTGGGCGGTCGCACACCGCAGCCCGGTGCTCGCGAACGCCGCGCATCTCGACCCCAGAGTCGCCTTCGTCCCCGGCACCCCGCCCGATCCCGAGGCGCTGATCAGCGTCCCACTGATCGCCCGCGGTTCGCTGAAGGGAGCGCTGAACATCTATCGCCTCGGCGAGGATGCTGCCTTCGGCGAGGACGAGTTCGAGCTGGCGCGCTGGTTCAGCGACGCGGCCGCCCTTGCGCTCGACAACGCGCGGATCCGGTCGCGCCTCGAGCACCTCGCCAGCACCGACTCGCTGACCGGCCTCTACAACCACCGGTACTTCCACGAGCGGCTGCGCGCGGAGCTGCAACGCGCCGGGCGGGCGCACGACACGGTCGCTCTGATGATGCTCGACATCGACGACTTCAAACGGGTCAACGACGTGTTCGGGCACGGCGAGGGCGACCACATTCTTCAACGGCTCGCCGACGTTCTTGGCTCGACCGCGCGCGCCTCCGACACCGTCTGCCGCGTAGGCGGCGACGAGTTCGCGATCGTCCTTCCGTCCTGCACGTCCGCGGATGCTCTCGGTCTAGCCTCGCGTCTCAAGAGGACCCTGGCGAAGAGCCCCGTCGACTCGGCGGGTGAGATCACCATCTCGATCGGCGTTGTCTTCGGTCCCGACCATGCGATGAACGCTCGCGAGCTGATCGCCTGCGCCGAGGGGGCGATGATGACGGCCAAGGCCCAGGGCAAGGACCGCGTCGTCGTCTTCGCAGAAGACGAGAGCGAGCGTCCCGATGAGCTCAACGAGGGGCGGGGCATCCGCTCGATTGCGCATCTGAAGATGCTCCAGAGCCTGGCCCAGCGCTTGAACCGCCTGAACGACGTCGGTGCGATCGGCGAGGCGATCGTCACCGAGCTCCGCGCGCTCATCGACTACCACAGCTGCCGGGTCTACCTCGTCGAGGGCGACTACCTTCATCCGATCACCGTCCGTGGCAGCCTCGAAGACGAGGACTCGCCCTGGCCCCTGAAGCTCGGCGAAGGGCTGACCGGGCACGTGGCCGAAACGGGCAAGCCGATGCTCGTCTCGAACGCACGGGAGTGCGAGGTCTGTCTCCAGACGACCGAAGGCCTGCCGGACGAATCATTGGCGGCCGTGCCGTTGCGGTATGGCCAAGACGTGATCGGCGTGATCGTGTTGTCGAAGCTCGGCATCGGACAGTTCGACGAGGACGATCTCCGTCTGCTGGAGGTGCTCGCCGGCCACGCGTCGATCGCGCTCGAAAACGCTCGGCTGTACGACGCGATGCGGCGGGAGGCCGACTACGCGAAGTCGTGGCTCGAGTTCGCAGACGCAGTCTCCGAGGCACGCTCGATCGAGGAGATCGGCGACGAGACCGTGCGGACGGTAGCGAGGCTGATGGCCGTCGAGCAGGTCTCGATCTGGATCGAGGATCAGCACGCGGCCAACTACCGCTGCCTCGCCTCCGCCGGGTATGCGGGCGATCCGCGATCCGCTCCGATCCTCAAGTGGCGCGTGGGTCGGGCCGCGGGGGCAATGCTCCTCGACAAGCGGAAGACGCCGTTCCTCGTCGACCGGGACGAGATCCGGCGCCTCTTCGGAGCCGAGGCTCAGGGGGTCTTGCTCGAGCCGTCCGCAGTCGCACCGCTCCATCCCGGCTACGGCACGCGCGGCTGGATCGTCGCACGCGCGCCGGGCCACGATCTCGCCCACTTCACCGACGAACGACTGAGATTGCTCGAGGGCCTTTCCTACCGGACCTCTGTCGCGCTCCAGAAGTCCACGCTCCTCCAATCGGAGCAGGAGAGCGCCGAGGTGGCGAGCGCCCTGCTCGACTTCTCACGCCGGCTGGCGGGGACCGACGCGATCCCAGGAGCTCCAGCGCCGGATCGTCGAGCTGGCCGGTCTGATGCTCGGCTCGCCGCGAGCGTGGCTCTGGCTCGAGCGGGGTCGCCCCGGATCGTTTTCGATCGAGGCCGCGTGGCGTGACGACGGAGCAGTCCCGATCGTCCCGATCGGCAGCGTCGTCGAATTCGGAACCGCACGACTGGCGCTCGAGCGGGGAGAGCCGTTCGTGCTCGAGCCGGGAGCGGCGGACATGGTCCCGGCCGGCGACGATCCCCTGGCCGTCGCTCCGATGATCTTGCCGTCCGGCCGTATCGGGTGCATCGCCGTCGCTGTGACGGAGGCGTTCCCCGAGCGCAAGCTGCGCCTGCTCGCAGGCATCGCCAACCAGGCCAGCTCTCGCGCTTCACGTCTCTCGCTGACGCTCGAAACTGTGGGCGCTTCATGGGAGAACCCCTGGTTCTCCCATGTGCCCTCTCCTTGCGTGCGTTTGCGCTGGTCGGGCGCTCGCGGAGCCGGCGGATGGTCAGCCTGGGTCGGACGTCTTTCTCCGAGGGCCGTAGGGAGCCGCGCCCGCCAGGTCGGGCGCGGCGGAGATGGATCGGTTGCCGAGTAGGCTGGCCACGATGAAACCGGAGCTCGAGGTGGTCGAGGGCGACATCGCGGCGCTGGCGGTCGACGCGGTTGCGAACGCGGCCAACGACCGGCTCTGGATGGGCGCGGGAGTTGCCGGGGCGCTCAAGCGGGCGGGTGGCGACGAGATCGAGCGTGAGGCGGTCGCGAAGGGACCGATCGCCGTCGGCGACGCGGTCGCGACGGGAGCGGGCCGGTTGCCGGCCCGCTGGGTGATCCATGCGGCCGTGATGGGACAGGACCTGGTCACGAGCGCCGAGGCGATCCGGAGCGCGACGTGCCGCACGCTCCAAGTCGCGGACGAGCTCGGCGCGGAGTCGGTTGCGCTGCCGGCGCTCGGCACGGGCGTCGGCGGCTTCCCGCTCGACGAGTGCGCCCGGATCATGGTCGCCGAGGCGGCCGCGTACGACGGCCGCTCGGTGCGCAGGGTCGTCTTCGCGGTCTACGGGAAGGCGGCGCGAGAAGCATTCGACCGTGCGCTTCACGCCGAGTAGTCGGCGACCGAGGTCCGCCACGATGCGAGCGAAGCGAGCGAGCGAGGGGGCTCACGGGGGAAGCCGGGCTTCCCCCGTGCCTAGAAACGCGCTTTGAGCCTCGGCACGACGTCCGCGGCGAACTGGTTCAGAAACCGCTCCTGATCCTCGCCCGGCGCGTGGAAGACGAGGTGGTCGAAACCGAGCGCGACGTAGTCGCCGATCCGCTCGACGACCTCGTCGGGGTCGACGAGACGATGAAGCGGCGCTGCGCGATACCGGGGTTCTCGTCCGCGAGCCGCTCCAGCTCCATCGGATCCTCCGTGTCGCGCTTCTGCTCGGGGGTCAGCGCGAGCGGCGCCCAGTAGTCGCAGGCCGAGCGCGCGTACTCGAGGTCGTGGTCGTACGAGACCTTGACCTCGATCATCTTCACGATGTCCGCCGGGTTGCGTCCGGCATCGCGCGCGCCCTCGTCCATCGCCGCGTTCAGCTCGTCGTACAGCTCCGGGTTCTTGCCGCTCGTGACGATGAACCCGTCGCCGACCCGGCCGGCCAGCTTCGCGGCCAGCGGCCCCGACGCCGCGATGTAGATCGGCACCGGCTCGTCGGGGCGGTCGTAGACGGTCGCGTTCATTGTCTTGTAGTACTCGCCGTCGAACGTCACGCGCTCCTCGGTCCAGAGTCGGCGCATCAGCTCGATCGCCTCCGCGAGACGGAGGCGGCGCTCCTTCGCCCCCGGCCACTCCGCGCCGGTCGCGGGCGTCTCGTTCAGCGACTCGCCGGTGCCGACCCCGAGCCAGATCCGCCCGGGATTGAGGCAGGCGAGCGTGCCGAAGGCGTGGGCGACGACCGAGGGGTGGTAGCGCATCGTCGGCGTCAGCACGCTGGTGCCGAGCAGCGCCCGGTCGGTGCGCTCGCCCAGGGCGCCCAGCCACGGCAGTGACGGCCGGCCCGTGTCCGCCGGTGTGCCGGAAGGGCTGGAAGTGGTCGGAGACCCCGACGATCTCGAGGCCGTGGCGCTCGGCCGAGACCGCGAAGTCGAGCAGGGCCCGCGGCGGGAACTGCTCGGCCGACGCCTTGTACCCGAGTCTCAACGGCATGTCGCCTGCATCTTCGCGAGATCTGCCGGCGTGTCGACGTCGAACGCAAGCCCGGGGAGGTCGAGGACGACGTGGTCGACGCCAAGCCCGGCGTGGACCGACGCGCTGCCCTGCTCGCCGAAGTGGGTACGAACGATCCCCGGCGGCCGCATCGAGACCGCGTTCGTGCCGCCGTCGAGCGCGCGGGCGATCGCGATCCCTCGCGCCGGAGTGGCCGCGAGCAGCTCCTCCACCTCGTCCGCGCGCAGCAGGGGCAGATCCGCCGAGATCACGGCGACCAGCGGCGCTGCCACAACCTCGTCGATCGCGGTCGAGAGCGCATCGTTCCAGGGAAGGCCCCGGTCGGGCCACACCTCGTACCCGTCGAGCGACTCGGACGTCACCACGGTGACCCGCTCGACCCCTGCCTCGCGGATGGTGCCGACGACGCGCTCGAGCAGCATGCGCATCAGCCCGGCCCGCTCCTCGGGACCGAGCGCACCTCGCTAGCCGGCTCTTGGCCTGGTCGAGCGGCTTCAGCGGGACAAGGACATGGGCGTCCACTCCGTGAGACTACCTCCGGTGCGTATGCTGACCCGGTGCTCGACCGGCCCCTCGAGGAGCTTCTCTCCGAGGCCAGGGGCCTGCGCCGCGGCACGGTCGTCACCTACTCGCCGAAGGTCTTCATCCCGCTGACGAAGCTCTGCCGGGATGTCTGCCACTACTGCACCTTCGCCCGGCCGCCACGCCGCGGCGAGCGGGCCTACCTGACACCGGACGAGGTGCTCGAGATCGCGCGCGCCGGCGCCGCGGCCGGCTGCCGCGAGGCGCTCTTCACGCTGGGCGACAAGCCCGAGCGCCGGTACCGAGTCGCCCGCGAGGAGCTCGCCTCGCTCGGCTGCGAGACGACGATCGAGTACCTCGTGCGCATGTGCGCCGTCGTGCTCGAGGAGACCGGCCTGCTCCCCCACGCGAACCCCGGCGTGATGACGCGCGACGAGCTGGCTGCGCTGCGAGAGGTCACCGCCTCGCAGGGGATCATGCTGGAGACGACTTCCGAGCGGCTCTCCGCGCGTGGGGGCCCGCACTTCGGCTCGCCCGACAAGCACCCACCGGCTCGGCTGGAGACGCTCCGTCTCGCCGGCGAGCTGGCAATTCCCTTCACGACCGGAATCCTGATCGGCATCGGCGAGACCCGCGAGGAGCGGATCGAGGCGCTCGGGGCGATCAGCAGCATGCACGAGCGGTACGGCCACATCCAGGAGGTGATCGTCCAGAACTTCCGGGCGAAGACCGGCACGAGGATGGCGCAGCACCCGGAGCCGTCGCTGGACGACCTGCTCTGGACGGCGGCGGTCGCTCGGCTCGTCCTCCCCGCCGACGTCCACGTCCAAGTGCCGCCGAACCTCAGCTACGAGGACTTCCCGCGGCTGCTCGACGCCGGAATCGACGACTGGGGTGGCGTCTCGCCGGTGACGGTCGACCACGTCAACCCCGAGGCGCCGTGGCCCGAGATCGAGCGGCTGCGGGCGGCGACCGAAGCGAGCGGGCTGGCGCTTGCGCCCCGGCTGCCGCTCTACCCCGAGTTCGTCAACGGCCGCTGGCTGGCCCCGAAGATGCTGACGCAGGCGCTTCGGCTCTCCGACGCCGACGGCCTCGCCCGCGAGGACGGCTGGTTCTCCGGCTCGCAGACGCCGGCGCCGTTCGTGCCTCGTGACGCCCTTCCGGTCGCCACCGCGGAGGAGCTCGGCGAGGATGAGCTGGTGCGCCTGTTCTCGGCGCGCGGCGATGAGTTGCACCGTGTCTTCGCGGCCGCCGACCGGCTGCGCCGCGAGGTGAACGGCGACGAGGTCTCGTACGTCGTCACCCGCAACGTCAACTACACGAACGTCTGTTACTTCAAGTGCGGCTTCTGCGCATTCTCGAAAGGGAAGCTGGCCGAGAACCTGCGCGGGCCCGCGTACGTCGTCCCGACCGAGGAGATCGTCCGTCGCGCGCACGAGGCCTGGGACCGCGGCGCCGTCGAGATCTGCCTCCAGGGCGGCATCCACCCCGGCTTCGACGGCGACTACTACGTCGAGGTCTGCGAGGCGGTCAAGCGCGAGCTGCCCGATCTGCACGTGCATGCGTTCTCGGCGCTCGAGGTGTGGCAGGGCGCGGCGACGCTCGGCGAGCCGCTCGACGAGTACCTGAGCCGGCTCCGCGACGTCGGCCTCGCCTCCCTTCCGGGCACCGCTGCGGAGATCCTCGACGACGAGGTGCGGCGCGTGCTCTGTCCCGACAAGGTGAACACGGCCCAGTGGCTCGAGGTGCACGAGACTGCGCATCGTCTCGGGCTGCGCTCGACCGCGACGATCATGTTCGGGCACGTCGACTCGCCCCGCAGCTGGGCCCGGCATCTGCTGCGCGTCCGGGAGCTTCAGCAGCGAACCGGCGGGTTCACCGAGCTCGTGCCGCTGCCGTTCGTGCACATGGAGGCGCCGATCTACCTGAAGGGGATCGCGCGCTCCGGGCCGACGTTCCGCGAAGCGCTGCTCGTCCACGCAGTCGCGCGGCTCGCGCTGCACCCGTGGATCACGAACATCCAGGCCTCGTGGGTGAAGCTCGGGCTCGACGGTGCGGCCGCGGCGCTGCACGCCGGCTGCAACGACCTCGGCGGAACGCTGATGAACGAGTCGATCTCGCGCGCCGCCGGCGCGAGCCACGGTCAGGAGCTGCCGCCCGAGCTGATGGAGGAGACGATCCGGGCCGCCGGCCGGACCCCGCGCCCGCGCACGACCCTCTACGGGACGCCCGACCCGGAACGCGTCGCGGCGTCTTTCGGCGCGCCGCCGCTCGCCGAGCCGCTCAACCCGCCGGTCGACACGACGCGCCTGCGCCGCCCGGCGACGCTCGTCCGACCCGGCCTTGCAATCGCCTGACTCAGCACGCGTCGCGCATCTGGCGACCGTCGACCCGGCCGGACGGCCGCATGTCGTCCCGATCTGCTTCGCGCTCGACGGCGACACGCTCTACACCGCCGTCGACGAGAAGCCGAAGCGCACGCGCCGGCTCCAGCGGCTCCGGAACATCGAGGCGAACCCGCAGGTCGAGGTCGTGATCGACCACTACGACGAAGACTGGGCGCTGTTGTGGTGGGTTCGCCTGCGCGGGACCGCCCGGATCGTGGACGATCCCCGCGCCATGGAGCTGCTCGCCGCCAAGTACGCCCAGTACCGCGCCCATCCGCCGGCCGGCCCGGTGATCGCGGTCACGATCGAGGAACGGAGCGAGTGGGCAGCGACCCCTTCCTGAGCGCAACCGAGCAAGCGGCGCTCGTCCGAAGCGGTGAGGTTGCGCCGCTCGAGCTCGTCGACCTGTACCTGGAGCGGATCGAGCGGATCGATCCCGAGCTGAACGCGTACGTGACGGTCTGCGCGGACGAGGCCCGTGCCGCAGCGGCAGGCGACCTCCCAGACGGCCCGTTCCGCGGCGTCCCATTGCCGGTCAAGGATCTGAACGAGACGGCGGGAGTGCGGACGACGTTCTCCTCGCGTGCCTTTGCCGACTACGTCCCGGATTTCGACGCCGCGGTCGTGCGCCGCCTGAAGGAGGCCGGCTTCATCCTGCTTGGTAAGACGAACACGCCTGAGCTCGGCTCGACGGCCGTAACCGAGTCGGAGCTCAACGGCGCCTGCCGCAATCCCTGGGACACGACGCGCACGCCGGGAGGCTCGAGTGGCGGCGCGGCCGCGGCGGTCGCCGCCGGGATGGCGCCGGCGGCGCACGGCAGCGACGGCGGCGGCTCGATCCGCATCCCGGCATCGTGCTGCGGGATCTTCGGGATCAAGCCGTCTCGCGGGCGGGTCTCGCCGGCGCCGTACGGCGGCCTCGAGGGTCTGTCGACGAGCGGGCCGCTCACGCGCACGGTGCTCGACGCTGCCGCGCTGCTCGACGTGATGGCCGGGTACGAGACGGGCGACGCGTACTGGGCGCCCCCGCCGGAGCAGCCGTTCGCGGACGAGGTCGGCCGCGACCCCGGCCGTCTGCGCATCGCGATGACGACGTCGCCGCCGCACGAAGCCGACGTCGACCCCGCATGCGCCGCGGCGGCGAAGGACGCCGCGGAGCTGCTCGCGGAGCTCGGCCACTCGGTCGAGGAGGCGACCCCGGCTTGGAGCGATCCCCGGCTGTTCAACATGTTCAAGACCGTGTGGTCGGTCGCACCGGCGCTCTACCCCGACGACGTCTCCAGCTTCGAGCCGATGAATCGGGCGCTGGCGGAGGCCGCGATGGAGACCTCGGCGATCGACTACGTGATGTCCACGGTCGGTCTGCGCACGTTCTCACGGCGCGTAGTGGCGTTCTGGGACGACTACGACCTCCTGCTGACACCGACACTCGCCGTGCCGCCCGTGCCGATCGGGGCGCTAGACGACGACGATCCCTGGGTGCAGTTCCGCAACGCCGGGCGCTTCACCCCCTTCACGCAGGTCGCAAACATCACCGGCCAGCCCGCCGTCTCGGTGCCGCTGTACTGGAGCGAGGACGGCCTCCCGATCGGCGTCCAGCTGATCGGGAAGCCCGCAGACGAGGCGACGTTGTTCCGCATCTCGGCACAGCTCGAGGCCGCGCGGCCCTGGCGCGACCGCCGCCCACCCGTGTCTTAGGCCTTTCCGGGCACAGCGTTTGCGGGCGTGCGGCCCTCGATCAGCACCGCGCGCAAGGCTTCCACACAGAGCATCCCCATCGCCTCGCGCGTCTCCTTCGTCGCCGAGCCGAGGTGCGGGACGAGCACGACGTTCTCCAGGCCGATCAGACCTCGGTGCACCTCCGGCTCGCGCTCGAACACGTCGAGCGCCGCCCCGCCGATCCGACCGTCCACGAGCGCCGAGACGAGGGCCTCCTCGTCGACGATCGGGCCGCGGCTCGTGTTCACGAGCACGGCGCCGGGCTTCATCTTCGCGAGCGCGGCCGCGTCGATCAGGTGGCGTGTCTCCTCGGAGAGCGGCAGGTGGAGAGAGACGACGTCCGCGTTCGCCAGCAACTCCTCGAGCGGGACAGCCGCCGCTCCGGCTCGTGTGCATCACCTGCATGCCGTGCGCCTGCGCCAACCGTGCTCGACTCGCGGCCGATTCTGCCGCGTCCCGACTAGGCCGAGGACGAGCGAAGCGAGTCCTCGGCCTAGCATCAGGTTCGGCGCCCAGATCCACTGCTCGCCGCGACGGATCATCCGGTCGCCCTCCGTGACGCGGCGCAGGAGCGAGAGGAGCAGGGCGATCGTCAGCTCCGCGGTCGCCGCGGTGAGGACGTCGGGCGTGTTCGAGACGATCACGCCGCGCCGCCGGCACGCCTCGAGGTCGACGTTGTCGATCCCGACCGAGTAGCTGGCGACGATCCGGAGCTGCGGCCCGGCGGCGTCGAGCAATTCGTCGTCGACGCGGTCACTGAGCATCAGCATCAGGCCGTCCTTGCCGGCCGAGCGGCGCAGCAGCTCCTCCCGTTCAGGCGGCCATTCGTCGTCGTGGATGTCGAGGTCGAAGGAGCGTTCGAGCTCGGCGCGGACTCGGTCCGGAAAGCGCCGTGACGCAAAGACCTGCGGCATCTACCGCTCGACGACTTCCGCGCCCGGATCGTTCGCCGGGTCGTCGGCGCGGAGCACTTCCTTCGCCCAGTCGCGCGTCTTCCAGCCGGGCACGGGTGTTCTGCACTCCTCGCGCGGCACGAACCGCGAGCGCTGCACGAGCCGGTACTCGTGGATGTAGCGCGGGCAGTTGGGAAAGACCTCGGTCGCCTCGACCCGCACGACGAGCTGGGCCTCGGGGTATCCGGACAGCAGCGGGTCGTCGTCGGCCACGGAGGCAGCGCCGTTCAGGCGCAGCCGCCGGCGCTGCTCGAAGTCGATGAACAGCAGTCCGACGTGCGGGTTGACGAGCGCGTTGCCGGCGGTCAGGTACATCCCGTTGCCGTCGTAGACCGGGAAGGCAATCGTCCGTTCGTCGAGGACGCGGACGAAGCCCGGCTCACCGCCCTTGTACGAGCACTGCGGACGGCCGTCGGCGTCCGCCGTTGCGATGAAGAGCACGTCGCAGCCTTCGATGAAGGAGCGGTCGTCGTCGTTCGATCGTCGGCCGGACGAGGCGCTCGTCGATCCGATCGGCGAGCCGGCGCGTGTCGAACCGGTCCTGAAGGCGGCGGCTGCCGTCGTGATAGAGCGCCATCACGCAAATCCTACGAGCAGGCTTGACCGGTCGGCGTGACCTGAACCCCGGACACGGCCAGGCCCACGTCCCGGAGCGGCCCCGCCTCGGGGCCGAGTGGTGGCCCGGCGATCGTCGCCGAGCGGGACGCGGTCAGAGGGAGGTCGGCGTGAGCTTCCGCGGGCAGGCACGTCTCGGTCTCGACCGTCACCCGTGTCGCCGGGGGACCGAGCCCGTTGCCTCGCCCAGCCGGTACGGCACAGAAGCCTGCGCCTCCGGAGGCGCGTCGAGCGCAACCGCCACCCGCACGCGCTGCCGGCCCTTGCCCGGCTCGGCGTAGACACGGACGGTCGCGCGTCTGCCCGGGCGCGTCCACCCGTCGGGGTCGAGTCCGCGGGTCGACCAGAGGGCCCGGTACGGCCGCTCCGCGATCAGCAACACGAGGCCGGTGTTCGCCGCCGCCTGGGCGCCGGCCAGCCCGAAGCGCGAGTCGGATTCCGAGGCGAGCACGTACGCCGGCGCTTCACCGGTTCCCTCGAACCGGCCGTGCGCGTCGAGGTGCAGCGCCGTGCTCGGGAACGGCGTGTACGTGAACGAGCCGTCCGCGGTCACGAACGCACGCGTGACCGAGTCGTTCCAGAACTCGACGTCCCACCAGAGCTCTGCACTCTGCCCCCAGTCGCGCGAGACGGGATAGGCGAGCAGTGCGACCGAGGCCGAGGAAGCGCGATCGACCCAGTCGCGGACGCGCGGCTGCCCGGTCACGTCGAGCCCGCTCGGCGTGCGGCTCGTCAGCAGTCGCTCGAACGCGTAGCCCGCGGTGCTGCCGCCGAACGCGAAGATCGCGAGCGCCACCACGGCCACGACCGCCGGCCGCGGCAGCAAGGCAAGAGCAAGGCAGATCATCCCGATGACGACACCGCACACCGACACGAAGACGCCCGCGGGCAGGCCGGCCGACTGGTCGCGGATGACCCCGTTCAGGACCGATTGCGGGGAGTCGACCCAGAGTCCGGCGACCGGCTCGAAATCGGCGAAGGCGACCGTCGCCGCGAAGAAGACGGTTGCCCCGACGATCCCGCGCAACGGCAGCCGGTCCCCGGTGAGACACGTTGCCGTTGCGAGCAGCAGCAGCGGTACGAGGTAGAAGAGGTAGCGATCTCTGATCACACCCGCTCCGCCGAAACGCACGTCGTACGACGCCGCCTCCAGCGCCAGCAACGGCAGAGCCGCCGCGGTCAGCGCTGCGAACGCGCGATCGCGCTGCGAGCCGCGGCGCAGGCTCGAGTACGCCCAGCCGGCGCCGAGGAGGAAGGGCAGCACGCCGAGGCCGACCGCGAGCACATCGAGATGGAGCGCCGCCGACTTCCAGACGGTCGAGGGCAGAGGCGAGCCCTCGGTCGCGGTCACCCCGTAGTCGCCGAGCAGCCGGTGCGCCTGACCGAGCGCCGCCAGCGGCACGACCACCGCAACCGCGACCCCGTAGGCGCCGGCGAGTACGCGGTGCTGCACGAGTGCCCGCCGCGGGCCGGCGGTGACGAGCGCCGCGAGGGGCAGCACCGCCGCCAGCAGGAGGAACTGAGGCCGCGTGAAGAACGCCAGCGCCAGCCCACCGATCGCGACCGCGTCACGGCGCGGCGAGGGCTCGCTCAGCGCAACGTGGCAGGCAAGCACGGCCCACACGAAGGCCGGGTAGGCGGCCGGCTCCGACATCACGAACGCGCTGTTGACTGCCCACGGCACCGCAACCACCAGCAGCGAGACGGCGAGCGCGTGGCCGGTCGGCACGATTCGGCGACCGAGCAGGAACACCGGGATTGCAGTGCTCGCGAACAGCACGGCGTTGACGACATGGGCCGCCTCGAAGGCACCGACCGCGTCGAGCGTGCCGTAAAACGGCGCGAGCACGAGCGGGTAGACGATGCCGAGGAAGCCGACGTGCTCTCCGTGCAGCACCGGCAGCGGAGAGCCGGTGTCCGCGATGTGGCCGGCGAGCTTCGCGTAGAGCAGCTCGTCCGTCATCACCGCCCACTCCTTCACTCGGACGGTGCCCAGCGCGAGCAGCGCAGCCGAGCCGGCGGTGATCCCCGCGACTCCGACCCAGGGGCGGGCGAGCCGCCTCAGCGGGCTACCCGGTGACGTACTCGTCTGCGATCGCGAGCACCTCGTCGTAGATCTCGAGGCCCTCGTCGAGCTCGGCGCGGGTGATCGTCAGCGGCGGTGTGATCGCCAGCACGTTCCAGTGGGCGAACGGGTAGAGGCCGCGCTCGAGGCACGCCTTCGTGATCCGGACGATCGGCTCGGCCGCTTCGCCACCGGCGTTGAAGGGGACGAGCGGCTCGCGGGTCTCGCGGTTACGGACGAGCTCGAGTCCCCAGAAGAGGCCGAGCCCGCGCACCTCGCCGACCGACGGGTGCCGCTCGGCGAGCTTTGGCAGCTCGGTTGCCAGATACTCGCCCATCGCCGCTGCGTTCTCGACGATGCCTTCCTCGCGGAACGCCTCGATCGACGCGACCCCGGCCGCGCACGCCAGCGGATGCCCGCTGTAGGTGAGCCCGCCGGCGAAAAAGCGGTCCTTGATCGAGTCGTAGACGTGGTCGCGCACGGTCATCGCGCCGAGCGGGACGTAGCCGGAATTGATCCCCTTCGCGGTCGTGATGATGTCGGGGACGACGTCCCAGTGGTCGCAGGCGAACCAGCGCCCCGTGCGACCCCAGCCCGCCATCACCTCGTCGAGGATCAGCAGGATGCCGTGCCGGTCGCAGACCTCGCGGATCGAGCGGAGATAGCCGTCGGGCGGAACGATGATGCCGTTCGTCCCCGTCACCGTCTCGAGGATCACCGCCGCGACCGTGTGCGCGCCCTCGTACATGAGGATCTCCTCGAGGTGCGGGGCGCCGGTGCAGACCGGGCACGGGTCGGGATGGCCGGCCGGGCAGCGGTAGGTGTACGGGTCGAACATGCGCACAACGCCGGGGATCCCGGGCTCGGCGAACCAGCGCCGCGGGTCGCCGGTCAGCGTGACCGCCGCAGCCGTCGCCCCGTGGTACGAGCGGTAGCGCGCAATCACCTTGTCGCGGCCGGTCACCCAGCGTGCAAGTTTGATCGCGTTCTCGTTCGCCTCCGCGCCGCCGTTGGTGAAGAACGTCCGGTTCAGGTCGCCCGGCATCGACTCGGCGACGAGGCGTGCGAGCTCTGAGCGCTTGTCGTTCGCCAGCCCGGGCGCGATCGTGCAGAGCCGGTCGGCCTGCTCCTTGATCGCGGCGACGAGCCGCGGATGCTGGTGCCCGATCGAGACGTTGACGAGCTGCGACGCGAAATCGAGGTAGCGCTTTCCGCTGTAGTCCCAGAAGTAGCGGCCCTCCGCACCGGCGACGGACAACGGGTTGAGCGCCGACTGCACCGACCACGAATGGATCAGGTACTCGCGGTCCTCGGCGACGACGCGTTCGCCCTCGGCCTGTCTGGACTCCGTGACGGCCATCAGCTCAATCCTACGCGCTA
>CAVXTD010000031.1:0-59303 GCA_963764565.1 uncultured Actinomycetes bacterium | reverse complement strand
TTCAGAAGTCGGTCGCATGCATTGGCATTGATGTCGTACCGGGGACGCCGTGTTGCTCGGGAGCACGCGAGCGTCGAAGCTGGGTCGCATGGCACACTCTCTGCTCGTCGGTGATGGACTCTGGGCAGTGTTCGAACCGCTCTTGCCTGAGCGCCCTGCTCGGCGGGTCGGGCGTCCTCGAATCGACGACCGCGCCGCTTTCACTGCGATCCTCTTTGTGCTGCTGACCGGCGTACCGTGGCGGTTGGTGCCAGATGAGCTCAGCTGCTCTGGCGTCACGGCGTGGCGGCGGCTGCGCGACTGGCAGGCGGCCGGCGTATGGGCTCAGCTGCACCGCGAACTGCTGAGGCGGCTGAACGCCACCGGACAGCTTGACTGGTCGGTCGGAGTGGTCGACGGCAGCCACATCCGTGCTCTACGAGGAGGATCGCTGACCGGCCCGTCACCAGTTGACCGCGCCCGCACTGGCTCCAAACATCACTTGATCGTGGACCTTCACGGACTGCCACTGGGCGTCGAGCTGACCGGCGGAAATCGCAACGACGTGACGCAACTGCTCCCGCTCGTCGATGGCATCGGCGCCATCGCGGGCAAACGCGGCCGGCCTCGCCAGCACCCCGACCAGGTGATCGCCGACCGCGGCTACGACCACGACAAGTACCGCCGCGAACTGTGGCGCCGCGGCGTGAAGCCAGTGATCGCGCGGCGCACCACCGAGCACGGCTCGGGACTCGGACGCGTGCGGTGGGTTGTGGAGCGTACGTTTGCCTGGTTGCACAACTTCCGCCGACTACGCATCCGCTGGGAACGCGACGCCAGTATGCACCGCGCGCTACTGAGCCTCGGATGCGCACTCATCTGCTGGCGACGCCTCCAGCGTTGAACGCCGCTCGCCTCGCTACTCCTCTCCGCAGATGCAGGAAGGAACACCGGAGCGGATCGCGCGCCTGCGGACGCTTGCCTTCGTCCCCAGCGCGACTCTGCATGGCCTGGCTGCTGCTTAGTTGTCTTCGCGCCTGTGGGTCTGAGTGTTGCTCAACCGCGGGATTGTGGCAGTCATGCAAGACGACGACCACGGGCGTACCGACGGCCGATCAGAGGATTGGCCGTCGCGGAGATGGCGACGCTTCCTTAGAGGTGGTTGGCGACGGGCGGCCGATGTGGGAGCCCTGGGCGAAGTCGACGCCGTAATCGACGAGCATGGCCAGGGTCTCAGCGTCTTCGACGCCCTCGGCGATCGTCTCGTAGCCGAAGTCCTTGGCCAGCCGTGCGATGGCTCTGACGAGATGCTGGTTGGAGGTGTCGGCGGGCAGGTTCCGCACGAAGTCAACGTCGATCTTCAGATATGCGAGGTTGAAGGTCTTCAGGTACGTAAAGCTGGCGAACCCGGTGCCGAAGTCGTCGAGGGCAACGCGGCAGCCGATGTCCGTGAGCCCGGTGATGAAAGCCTTTCCGGCTTCTATGTCCTTCATGAGGGCGGTTTCTGTGATCTCGAAGACGAGGTTCGCCGGATCCGCGCCGGCGTCGCGCAGCTCATGTTCGATGAAGGTCAGCAGGCTGAGGTCGCTGATCGACTCGGCGGAGAGGTTGGCTTCGACGTTCTGACCGCTCCCGGCGAGGCGGGCGGCTTGGCTGATCACCCAGTGGTCGATCTCGGCGATCATCCCGTACTTCTCTGCGACCGGCAGGAAGCTACCGGGCGCGATGACCTCCCCGTTGGTGCCGATCATCCGCAGCAACAGCTCCTGACTAGGCTGTCCGCCGGCAAGAGGAACGATCGGCTGTGAGTACAGCGTCAGCCGATCCTCATCGATGCGCGTCCCTGATCCGTCCGACCCATGCAAGCGTGTCGAGCTCGCGATGGATCCGCTCGCTGCTCAGCCTGCTCCTCGCTGGTGTCGCGGAAGACGACGACGACCCCGTTGATCTTCCAGCCGTCGCGCAGTGGCGCGGCCGAGTAGGAAACAGGACAGATCGTCCCGTCCTTGCGCGTGAATGCCTCGTGGCTTCTCCGCGTGGGCTTGCCCAGCTGGCGGACCCGCAGCAGCGGGCATTCCTCCGCAGGATGAGGCGATCCGTCCGCATACTGGAAATGGATGATGTCGTGCATCGGTTTGCCGCGCAGCTCGTCCTCGGTCCAGCCGAGGATCCGCTCTGCCGCGGCGTTCATCAACGCGACACGACCTTCGTCGTCCAACGCGTAGAGGCCCTCGACCATCGTGTCCATCATCGTCGAGCGGAAGTGTTCGGCCTCGGTCGCGCTCGGTTACGTCCGTCACGACCACCCCGACCCCGATGACTTCGTCGTCGACGACCACGGGGTAATAGCTGGCCAGCCAGTGCCGGCGATCCTGCGTCAACGCCCGCACACGAACAACCTCCAGGTTGACCACTGGCTCGCCTGTGTCGAGCACGCGCCGATACACGGCCTCCATCTGCGACCAGATATCCGGAACCAGCTCGGCGACGGGCCGGCCGATCTGCTCCTCGACCGGCGCGCCGTTGACCTCAGCAAGAACGCTGTTCATGCGTACGACGCGCAGCTCACGGTCGACGAAGGCAAAACCGATCGGCGCGCTCTCCTGCAGCGTCTCGACGAGCGTCAAGGATTCGGCCGTCGCGCGCTGCGCCTCCACAAGCTCGGTGACGTCCTGCACAGCGCCAACCATGCGCAAGGGGTGCCCATCCTTCTCCTCGGCAAGCTCGGAGAACGAGCGCAGCCACCGGACGCCGCCATCGGGCCACACAACCCGATAAGTCACGTTCGGCAACCGGCCGTCCCGCCGCGCTGCGTCCAGCTCCCGCGCAACCCGGTCCCGGTCGGCGGAATGCATCCGCGACAACACATACTCCGACGACGGCGTGACCTCGCCCGGCCGGACACCGAGCAAGCGGTACATGTTCTCCGACCACATCAGCTCGTCGGACTCGAGATCCCACTCCCAGGTGCCGCTGCGCGCCAGCCGCTCCGCCCTGTCGACCGCGGCACGGCCCGGCTGGGTCCGAGCCGAATCCGATGACCGCGGAACCAGATCTTTCGCAGAATGCAGGGGACGAACCGATGTCGCCACCCGACATGAGTCGTCCGAAGCCGCGACGCGCCCCCCCGTAAAACACCACCTAAACGTTGCGGGTAACTACCTATCCATAGGTTGGCGGCCGCTCATCTGAGCGATAGTCCAGCGCCCCGCGGCCCTCCGGTTCTCAAGACTTCTCTCCCCTCAAGGAGGCGACGAGTTCAGCGACTCGCTGCGTCGGACGACCAGAGGAGCGCAGGTCGAGAATGCTGCTTGCTCCACGAAGGAAGCAGTTAGGCGCTTCCGCTTCGAGGGGCGATGGCTGGCACGCCTCACGGAAGGCACCATCGGCCCGGCGACTTCTGAAACCGCTTCTTAGCTCAGAGCGGGATGTTGCCGTGCTTGCGCGGCGGGCGGCGCTCGCGCTTCGTCCGGGCCGTCTCCAGCGCGTCGATCAGCACGGGCCGCGTCCGCCGCGGCTCGATCACGTCGTCGACGTACCCTCGCTCGGCCGCCGTGTACGGGTTGGCGAACCGCTCCTTGTAGTCGGCGATCAGCTCCGCCCGCCGCTCGGCGGCGCCGTCTCCGTCGAGCTCCTTGCGGAAGATGATGTTGACCGCGCCCTCGGGGCCCATCACCGCCACCTCGGCGGTCGGCCACGCGAAGTTGAAGTCGGCGCGGATGTGCTTGGAGTTCATCACGTCGTAGGCTCCGCCGTACGCCTTTCTGGTGATCACGGTCAGCTTCGGCACGGTCGCCTCCGCGAACGCGTAGAGGAGCTTGGCGCCGTGACGGATGATCCCGCCCCACTCCTGCGCCGTCCCGGGGAGGAACCCCGGTACGTCCACGAACGTCACCAGGGGCACGTTGAACGCGTCGCAGGTCCGGACGAAACGCGCCGCCTTGTTCGACGCGTCGATGTCGAGCACGCCGGCGAGCGCCCGCGGCTGGTTGCCGACGATTCCGACGGGATGGCCGCCGAGCCGCGCGAAGCCGCAGACGATGTTCTCGGCCCAGCGCTCGTGCACCTCGAGAAACTCACCGCCGTCGACCACGTGCCGGACGACCTCCTTGATGTCGTACGGCTTCGTCGGCTCGTCGGGGATCAGCGTGTCGAGCTCGGGGGCCTCGCGGTCGCGCGGGTCGGAGGGCTCCGAGAACGGCGGCTGCTCGAGGTTGTTCTGCGGCAGGAACGAGATCAGGTAGCGCGCGTCCTCGAGGCAGGCCTCCTCGTCGGGCGAGGTGAATTGCGCGACCCCCGACTTCGACGCGTGCGTCGCGGCGCCGCCGAGGTCCTCGAACGTCACCTCCTCGCCGGTCACCGTGTGCACGACGTCGGGGCCGGTGATGAACATGTACGAGCTGCCCTCGACCATGAAGACGAAGTCGGTGATCGCGGGCGAGTAGACGGCACCGCCCGCGCACGGCCCCATCACGAGCGAGATCTGCGGGATGACTCCGGACGACTGCACGTTGCGCCAGAAGATCTCGGCGTACCCGGCGAGCGAGACGACGCCCTCCTGGATGCGCGCGCCGCCGGAGTCGTTGATCCCGATCACCGGGCAGCCGAACTTCACCGCCAGGTCCATCACCTTGCAGATCTTCTCGGCGAACACCTCGGACAGCGAGCCACCGAAGATCGTGAAGTCCTGGGAGAAGACGAAGACCTTCCGGCCGAAGACGGTGCCGTAGCCGGTGACGACCGCGTCGCCCCACGGCCGGTGCTCGCGCATCCCGAACTCGGCCTCGCGGTGGCGGACGTAGCGGTCGAGCTCGACGAACGAGCCGGGGTCGAGCAGCTTCTCGAGGCGCTCGCGCGCGAGCAGCTTGCCCTGGTCATGCTGACGAGCGACGGACTTCTCGCTTGCCTGGTGCAGGGTCTCCTCGCGGAGCGCCTGCATGCGCGCGAGCTTCTGCTCGGTCGTGTCGGCGCGGTCCGGCATATGCGGAGCCTAACGGCGAGCCGTTGTTAGGTTCGCTCGGTGCGGCAGCGCCTTCCACCCGCCCTCCAACACCGCGACTTTGCATTCCTGTGGTCGGCGATCCTGTCGATGCGCTTCGCCGAGAACATGATCGCGGTCGCCGTCGGGTGGCAGGTGTACGCGATCCATCGCAACCCGCTCGATCTCGGCCTGATCGGGCTCGCCGAGTTCGTTCCGCTGCCGCTGCTCGCGCTGCCTGCGGGACACCTCGCCGACCGGATGCCGCGCCGGCTGATCGCGGCCACGTCCCTCGCGATCATGGTCTGCGTCGCCGGGATGCTGCTCGCGGTCACCGTCATCGACGCAGGCGTCGTCTGGCCGTACTTCGTGCTCGCTGCGGCGACCGGCGTCGCCAGCGCGATCGGGTGGCCGGCGAGCCAGGCGCTGACCCCGGAGATCGTCCCGGTCGACCTCGTGCCCGGCGCGGTCGCGCTGCGCTCGGTCGCGAGCACGACCGCGGTGATCACCGGGCCGGCGGTCGGCGGTCTCCTGTTCGCCTGGCGCCCGGAGGCCGTGTACGTGCTGGCCGCCTTTCTGTTCGCCGTCGCCGGCGGGGCGATGGCGGCGCTCCGCGTCCCGCGCCGGGCACGCGGAGAGGACGAGCCCGTCGGCGTCGCCGCCCTCGTCAGCGGCCTCCGCTTCGTGTGGCGCACGAAGATGCTCCTCGGCGCAATCACGCTCGACCTCTTCGCGGTGCTGTTCGGAGGTGGCGTCGCGCTGCTGCCGATCTTCGCGCGCGACATCCTCGACGTCGGGCCAGTCGGGCTGGGCGTCCTTCGCGCCGCGCCCGCCGTCGGCGCGTTCGCCGCAGCGCTGATCATCGCGCGGCGACCGCTCCGGCGGGCGGCGGGGCCGACGCTGATCGCCGTCGTCGTCCTCTTCGGCGCGATGCACGTCGCCTGGGGCGCGTCGGAGTGGCTGCCGCTGACGCTCGTCGCGCTCGCCGTCGCCGGGTTCGTCGACATGTTCAGCGTCAACATCCGCTCGACCACCGTCGCCCTCGTCACCCCGAACGAGCTGCGCGGCCGCGTGGGCGCCGTCGAGATGGTCTTCGTCTCCGCGTCGAACGAGCTCGGTGCCTTCGAGTCAGGCGCTGTCGCGGCCTTGTTCGGCGCCGTGACGACGGTGGTCGCGGGCGGGATCGCGACGATCGGGATCGCACTCACATCGATCAAGGTCTTCCCCGCGCTCGCGCGGATGGGGAAGCTGGCGGACCTGCGGCCTGCAGCCCGCCGGTAGCCTCGCTGAATGAGCGTCGACCGCTCGAGCGTCTGGCCCTACGTCGACGGCGAGCCGGGCGAGTTCCTCTACTCGCGCTACGCACACCCGACCGGTGTCGAGGCCGAGCGGCAGCTGGCCGCGCTCGAGGGCGCGCCGGAGGGTCAGGCATTGTTGTTCGCGTCCGGCTCGGCAGCCGCAACCGCGCTTCTGCTGGCGCTGCTCGAGCCCGGGCAGGCGGTCGCGCTGGCGGCGGGTGCCTATTTCGGGACCGGCGTGATCATGGACGAGCTGGGCCGCTGGGGGCTCGAGCACGTCGAGTTCGACCAGACCGGCCCACCGCCGGACGGGGTCGACCTGGTCTGGCTGGAGGCGCCGTCGAACCCGTTCCTGACGATGCCCGATTTCGAGGCCGCCGCGGCGTATCCGGCGCCGGTCGTCGTCGACTCGACCGCGGCCACGCCCGTTCACCTGCGGCCGCTCGAGCACGGAGCCGACTTCGTGCTACACAGCGCGACCAAGTACCTCACCGGCCACTCCGACGCGCTCGCCGGTGCGATCGTCTCCCGCGACCGTGAGGCACACGAGCGGCTTTGGCGCTTCCGGCAGCGGACGGGGCCGACCTGCACGGCCGACGTGGCCGCGCTCGTTTCGCGCGGCCTGAAGACGCTGCGCATCCGGGTCGAGCGTCAGACCGTGACCGCGCGCGACCTGGCGGCCCGGCTCGACCGGCATCCCGCGGTCGAGACCGTCCGCTACCCGGGCTTCGGCGGGCTGATGTCGTTCGACGTCCGCGGCGAGGCCCTCGCCGTCGAGACCGCGACGCGGGTGATCAGAAACGCGACGAGCCTCGGCGGGGTCGAGTCGAGCATGGAGTCGCGCCACCGGTGGGAGGGCGACCGAGTCCCGAAGAGCCTGCTGCGGCTCTCGGTCGGCCTCGAGGACGCCGACGAGCTGTGGGCCGACCTCGAGCAGGCGCTCGCATCTGCGTAGAGCCGGAGGAGGGACTCGAACCCACGGCCTGCTGATTACAAATCAGCTGCTCTACCAGCTGAGCTACTCCGGCTTGGTCTGCATGGTACGCCGCCCGGAGGCAGTGTCTGACCCCGCGCAGCGGGTGTCAGACACTGAACTTGATCACGCCAGGACTTCGCGCGATTGCTGGTGCTGGACGATCTTCCGCTTGACCCGCTGAAGGGCGTTGTCGATCGCCTTCGTGTCGCACTCCAGGATCTCGGCCATCTCCTCGTACGACGAGCCCTCGAGGTACATGCGCAGCGCGTCCGCCTCGAGCGGTGACAATCCGCTGCCCAGGCAGAAGACGAGGCTCTTCAGCTCGTCCGTCGAGATCACCGCCACGGCCGGGTCGTTCACGTGCGACCCGGGCAGCGCGTCGCCAAGGGTGCAGTCAGAGTCCTGATCCTGCCCCGCCGGCGTCTGGCTGAACGACACATAGGTGTTCAGCGGCGCGTGCTTGAAGCGCGTCGCCGTCTTGATCGCCGTGATGATCTGCCGGGTCACGCACAGCTCGGCAAAGCTGCGAAACGACGTCTCCTTGTCGGCCCGAAAGTCGCGCATCGCCTTGCAGAGCCCGATCAGTCCTTCCTGGATCAGGTCCTCCGGCTCTCCGCCGGCGATGAAGTAGGAGCTCGCCTTCATCCGGACGAACCCGGTATAGCGCTGGATCAGCACGTCACGAGCGCGATCGTCGCCGTTCTTGAGCCGCATCAGCAACTGCAAATCCTCGAGTTCACGTTGAGACTTCTGCTGCGTCCGTACTGCGGTGGCTGGGCGAGCGGACATTGAGATCTCCTGGATTTCGGGGCAGATGAGCGGTGAACTCTAGTAAGCCTCACCCTCAGGTTGAGGCGGAAGATAGCACCCTCTTGCAAAAGTTACAAGGGGTTTTGCAATTTTTCCGCTCGCTAGTTTTCTTGTCCCCGGCGGAGCCGCTCCAGACGCGCCCGTGTCTCCTCGTCCAGCCGCTCGGAAAGTCGAAGAGGCGCCCGCTCGACGTGCTGGGTGGAGCTCAGGTCGCGCAGGAAGGTGCGCGAGGACAGCTTTCGCACCTCGTGCCCCGACGTTCCCTGCACGGCCACGTCTGACGAGACGAGGCAGACGTTCTCCCGACCTCGATGCTCGGCCGCCAGACGCTCGATCAACGTGTCCGCGTGCGGCGCGTAGCGCACCTGCAGCGGCCCGCGCTCGAGATCCTCGCCGACGCCGTCGAAGACGACCACCCCGCGCGCGCCCTCCTGGGCGACGAAGCTGGCGAGGCGGTCGACGAGCTCGCGAACATCGGCGTAGTCGCCCGCGTGCAGGAGGTTGTAGCCGTCGAACAGATACAGCGTGGTGTCAGACACGGAGCCCAGCGCGGGGAACCCATGGTTCCCCCGCGAGCCCCCTCCTTGACGGCTCTCGTTGTACAGCTGCGTCGTGGGCTCCCGCCGGGCAGAGCCCGGCTCCGCCGACTCGCTCCGTGGTGTTCTCGACGCACGAAAGCTAGACACCGCGCTGCCGCCGCGCCTCGTAGAGCAGTACCGCCGCTGCGACGCTGACGTTCAGCGACTCGACTTCGCCGGCGAGTGGGATCGACACGGCCGCATCGCACGAGCGGCGCACGAGCGGCCGCAACCCCTTCCCTTCAGCACCGAAGACGAGCGCGAGCCCGCCGGCGAGATCGGCCTCAGCCATCGGCGTCCCGGCCGCGTCGGCCGCGTACACCCAGAGTCGCGGCCCCTTCACCTCGTTGAGGTAGCGGGACAGGTTGGGGACGACGGCGACGGGTAAGATGCTCGACCGCGCCCGCGGACGCCCGGCAGACGGCGGCGGTCACCCGCGCCGAGTTGTGCGCGGGGACGACGACGCCGGTCGCGCCCGCTCCGTCGGCGCTCCGGATCACGGCGCCGAGGTTCCGCGGATCGGTCACCTGGTCGAGACACACCAGCAACGGCTCGCCGGCTGCGAGCTCGAATGCGTCCGCGTATCGGTACGGCTCGACGCGTGCGACGACGCCCTGGTGGTCGCGCGTCCCGGCGAGCTCGGTCAGCACCTTGTCGGGGACGACCTTGGGCTTCCGCTCCCACGCTTCGCGCGCCGCCCGCTCGGTGGCGAGCAGCTCGAGCACCTCGCGCCGCCCGCGCAGCGCCTCGCGCACGGCACGCCGCCCGTAGACCAGCTCGGCGGTCACGGCCGTTTCCAGACGGCGGTTCCGCCGGGGTGGTCGGTCACCGCCCAGCCGGCCGCCCCCGTCGCTCCGCGCGCCGCGTCAGCCACCGCCCAGTCCTTCTCGGCCCGCGCCCGCTCGCGCTCGAGCCGCAGCTTCTCGATATCGGGCGGAACCTGCCACTCCGTGTCGATCCCGAAGAGGTCGAGTCCCCGCGCCAGCAGCCCGCGCGCGCCCCTCCCCGCCCACCCGTGCAGCACCGCGAGCGCCTCGGGCGTGTTGAAGTCGTCCTCCAGCGCGGCCTCGATCCGCTCCCACTCGTCGGGCGCCTCGCGCTCGGGTAGGGCAAGCGCCTCGCGGAATCCGGCGAGCTGCGTGCGTGCGCTCTCAAGCGCCTCGTCGGTGAAGTCGACCGGCTTGCGCCAGTGCCCGCTCATCAGGAAGAGAAGCAGCACCTCGCGGCCCCAGACGTCGAGCACGTTCCGCAGCGTGACGACGTTCCCGAGGGACTTGGACATCTTCTCGGCGCCGAGCTCGAGCATCCCGTTGTGCAGCCAGACGCGCGCGAACGGGTAGCCGAGCGAGCGCGACTGGGCGAGCTCGTTCTCGTGGTGGGGGAAGCGGAGGTCGAGCCCGCCGCCGTGGATCTCGAACTCGGGCCCGAGGTGCTTCTCCGCCATCGCCGAGCACTCGATGTGCCAACCGGGGCGGCCGGGCCCCCAGGGCGAGTCCCAGCCGGCGTCCTCATGCGGCTTCTGCGCCTTCCAGAGCGCGAAGTCGCGCTGGTCCTCCTTCCGCTCGCTCGGCTCCTGGGCGACCATGTCCTCGAGTTTGGCGCCGGAGAGCTGGCCGTAGTCGGTGTAGCGCGCGACGCGGAAGTAGACGTCGCCCTGCGCGACGTACGCGAGGCCGCGGTCGATCAGCGCCTGGATGAAGGCGATGATCTCCGGGATCGTCTCGCTCGCGCGGGGCTCGACGTCGGGCCGGCCGAGGCCGAGGTCGCTCGTGTCCTCGAGGAACCACTCGGTCGCCTCCTGCGCCAGCTCGCGGCTTCCCTTGCCGAGCTTGGCCGCCTCTTCGTAGACCTTGTCGTCCACGTCGGTGATGTTGTGGACGAGCGTGACCTCGTAGCCGCGCCGGCGGAGCCAGCGGCGCAGCCACATCGCGAGCACGAACGGCCGCGAGTTGCCGACGTGCACGCGCTGGTAGACGGTCGAGCCGCAGACGTACATGCGGATCGGTCCCGGGGGCTCCGGGAGCTCCTCGAGCTTACGGCTGAGCGTGCTGTAGAGCCTGATCGACACGGCGCAGTGCTTCCTCCTTGGGCAGTGCGGCCAGTATCGCGGAGAGCTCCGGGCCTCTGTCGCGGCCGGTAAGGGCGAGGCGGAGCGCCTTCAGGTTTCCGCCGGCGGCGCGCAGTTCGCGGACGAGATCCCTGGCCGGAAGACCTGCCAGCTCCTTGAACCGGACCAGCGTCTCGGGATCCGAGGCAGGGACGGGCACCGGCACGGCGACCTGCCCGGCGTACTCGCGGGCCTCGACGAGGTCGCGCGCGCCGCGCATCACCGGCGCGTACTGCGGGTCGGCGCCCGCGCGCGCCGCGAGCTCGGCGTCGGTCATCGCCTCGATCGCCTCGATCGCGAGCCGCCGGATCCGGGCGAGGTCGAGGTGGACGTCGTGCTTCGGCAGCCCGAGCTCCTCGAGGTAGGCGCGAACCGCCTCGGCCGGGATGCCGGCGTCTCTCAGCGACGCCACCGTCGCCCCTTCGGCGCGCTTGGACAGCTTCTTGCCGTCGGCGCCGAGGATCAGGCCGTGGTGGACGTACTCGGGCGGCGCCGTCCCGAGCGCCTCGTGCAGCCTCCGGTGGAGCGGCTCGTTCGGACGGTGGTCGTTGCCCCGCACGACGTGGGTGATGCCGAAGTCGATGTCGTCCACCACGGTCGCGAGCTGGTAGGTGGCGGTGCCGTCCTCGCGGACGAGGGTCGTGCCCTCGAAACGGTCGGTGCCGAGCTGCTTGGCGGCCTCGCGATAGCGCTCGCCGCGCTCGCTCTGCCGCACGGGCCCCTTGTCCCACACGACCCCGAGCCAGCTGAGGTCGGCGAGGATCGCCTCCTCCCCGCCTGGAACGTTCCGCGCCGGATCGGTGTCGTCGATCCGCAACAGCAGCCAGTCGCCGAAGCCGCGGTTGGCGACGGCGGAGAGCGCGTTGCCGATGTGCAACGTCCCGGTCGGGCTGGGTGCGAAGCGGACGCGTTTCATTTGGCCATCTTGCGCCAAAGAGAGCGTGCCCGCATCCTTTCGCTGTGGATGAGGATCACGGGATCTACCGCGGCGAGGTGTTCACGATCATGGGAACGCTCTCGGACATCGTGACCGACACGCGTGAGATCCTTGCCATCCTCCAAGGCTACGATGATGAGGACGATGACGAAGAAGAGATGGACTCCTGAGCAGTACCGCGCTTGGCGCAAGGCGCGCGACGCCAGGCTAAGCGAGCTCCAGGCTCATATCGAGCGCATCGGTGCCGAACTCGCAGGCAGGCGCAAGCCTGCATAGCTGCGGGCCCGTGACGGCGACGCCCTGGCCGGCTGCCTTTGCCTCGTCCTCCAATGTCTCTAGCGCACCGGACGCCGCGAGCCCGGCGTGAAGGAGGCCCCGTCTCGTTCTAAGCTCTCTGCATGGACGCCGACCCTGTCGAGATCCGCGTTCTCGGCTGCCTGATCGAGAAGCAGCGGACGACGCCCGATGCCTACCCGCTCTCGCTGAACGCTCTGCGTCTTGCCTGCAACCAGTCGACGAGTCGCGACCCGGTCGTCGACTACGAAGAGGCCGCGATCCGCCAGGCGCTCGAGCGGCTCTCCTTCAAGCGCTGGGTGCGGCTCGCCAGCGGGCGCGGGAGCCGCGCGGCCAAGTACCGGCACCTGCTCGACGAAACGCTCTCACTCGATGACCCGGAGCTCGCCGTCCTCGCCGTGCTGATGCTGCGCGGGCCGCAGACGCCGGGCGAGCTGAAGCAGCGCACCGAACGGCTGCACGCGTTCGGCCCCGGCGAGGTCGAGGAGTCGCTCGCCCGGCTGGCCGATCGCGACCTGGTCGAGCGGCAGGAGCGCAGGCCCGGGCAGAAGGAGGAGCGCTACGCGCATCTGCTCGGAGAAGGCCCCTCGCCGGCCCAGGAGTCGCAAGAGCAGAGACAGCCCGGAGGGCAGTCCCTGGAAGAGCGGGTGACCAGACTCGAAGAAGAGGTCGCGCGGCTGCGCGAAGAGCTCGACCGCAACTACTAAGCGGCGCGCCTGCGTTCGGCGCGGCGGTCTTCGTCGACCAGACGCCGGACGATCCGCTCGATCTCGTGCTCGGACCGTCCCTCGCGCACGAGCTGCTCGATCAGGATGAGGTATTGCTTATTCATGCTTCGAAGGTAGCTGCCGAGGTGGTGTCGATGAGGCACCGTTCCGGTAACCAAGTGACGAAGGTTAGGCTTAGGTAAGCATGTGCTTCGAGCTCGACTCGCTGCCGCCGATCCCTCCGATCTCGGGGGCCGCCGTCGCCCACGAGGACATCGTGCTCGAGGCCGCCGACGGGAACCGCTTCGCCGCTTTCGCCGCGATGCCGGACGAGCCGGCCGCGAACGGCGTCGTCGTCCTCCCCGACGTCCGCGGCCTGTACCGCTTCTACGAGGAGCTGGCGCTGCGCTTCGCCGAGCGCGGGATCGCCGCAGTCGCGTTCGACTACTTCGGGCGCACTGCCGGGGTGAGCAAGCGCGACGACGAGTTTCCGTACATGGATCACGTCGCGCAGACGACGCCGGAAGGGATCCAGTCCGACGTGGCCGCCGCCGTCGCACACCTCCGCGCGAACGGCGCGAGCGCGATCTTCACCGTCGGCTTCTGCTTCGGTGGGCGCAACTCCTGGCTGTCGGCCGCCGGCGGACACGGCCTCGCCGGCTCGGTCGGCTTTTACGGAAGCCTGCTCGACCGCGACAGCTGGGTCGGCCCGATCAGCCGAGCCGCCGAGATGACCGCGCCGATCCTCGCCCTCCAAGCGGGCGTCGACGAGAACATCACCGCCGAGCAGAACGCGGCTTTCGGCGAGGCACTGAGCGCAGCGAGGGTCGAGCACGAGATCGTCACCTACGACGGTGCCCCGCACAGCTTTTTCGACCGCCGATACGGCGAGTTCGCACAGGACTCCGAAGACGCCTGGCGGCGGGTGCTCGCGTTCATCGAGGCTCACGAAGCAAGCTGACCCGCGCTCCCGGCGTACCGAGCGGATCCGACGGCATGCAGCGAGGCCTGCTCTCCTGGTTCGCCGAGCACGGCCGCGATCTGCCGTGGCGGCGCACACGCGACCCGTACGCGATCCTCGTCTCGGAGGTCATGCTCCAGCAGACCCAGGTCGCGCGCGTCGTTCCGCGCTACCTGGAGTGGCTCGAGCGCTGGCCGACCGCCGAGGCGCTCGCCTCCGCCCCGCAGGCCGACGTGATCCGGGCCTGGCAGGGCCTCGGGTACAACCGCCGGGCGCTCAACCTGCACCGTGCGGCGCGTGTAGTCGCCGAGCGCGGCTGGCCGGACGACCTGACGGAGCTGCCGGGGGTCGGGCCGTACACGGGGGCCGCCCTCGGGAACTTCGCCTTCGGCCGGCCGGTGCTGCCCGTGGACGTGAACGTCGGGCGCGTGCTCGAGCGCTCCGGGGGCGAGTTCGGACCCGAGGCAGCGCAGGCGCTCTTCGACCTGGGCGCGACTGTCTGCCTGGCACGGGTGCCGCGCTGCGTTGTCTGCCCCCTTGCGGCCGACTGCCCTTCGGCGGGGTCGCGGTACGAACCGGCGCGAAAGCAGTCCCCGTTCGAGGGCTCGTTCCGGCAGCGCCGCTCACGCGTTCTACGCCTCGTCGCGGCCGAGCCGCAGCCGGCCTCCGCGCTCGATGCCGAGGCGGTACAGGCGCTGGTGGCGGATGGGCTCGTCGTCGTAGAGGATGCGTCCGTGAGGCTGCCGATTTGACCCGCTACGATGACCTGATCGCACAGCTTCGCAACGCCGCGCGGCCGGACCGTCCCGCGCCGGTCGACTTCGCCGCCTACCTCGACAAGGTGCGTAGCGCCGCGTACAAGGTCACCGACCACGACGTCGACGAGCTGAAGGCCAAAGGTCATGCCGAGGACGAGATCTTCGAGCTGACGGTTTCGGCAGCCGTCGCCGCGGGCCTCGAGCGCCTGGAGGCCGGACTTGGAGCGATGCGGTGAGGCTCGGTGTCGTCGACACGGGGCACGCTCCCGCGGAGGCGGCCGTGCTCGATCACATTCGGCAGGCCCGCGGCGCGGAGCCGGTCGGTGTGCTGAAGACGCTCTACTACCGGCCCGAGATCTTCGGGCGGCCCTTCTCCGACGCGCTCGACAGAGCGATGCGCGGCCCGTCCGACTGGTCGGACGGCGAGCGCGAGCTGTTCGCGGGGTTCGTCTCCTCGCTCAACCAGTGCCCCTTCTGAACCCGCGCCCACGGCGCGGTCGCGTCGTTCGCGCTCGGCGAGGGAGTCTGGGAGGCGGTCGAAGCCGACTGGCGCTCCGCACCGATCGACGAGCGGCTGCGCGCGATGCTCGGCTTCATCGAGAAGCTGACGCTTCGCCCCGGCGAACTCTCCCGCAACGACGCCGACGCGGTGCGCGCCGCGGGCGTCTCCGACTCGGCGATGGTGGATGCGATCCACGTCGCCGCGCTGTTCAACATGATCACGAGGCTTGCCGATTCGCTCGGCTGGGACGTTCCCGAGTGGGACAGCTTCATGGCCCGCGCCGACTCGATGCTCGCGAATGGATATGCACTCGACTAGAGCTCGGCGGCCATCTCGAGTTGACGCAGAGTGACCTTGCCGCCGGCCTCGGCGAGCACGGCCGAGACCGCGCCCCCCGCGGGATAGTTGAGCGCCGTCACCTGGCCCCTGACCCGGATTGCAGCGACGAGCGAACGCAAAGCCCCGTCGCCGCCCGCCGCCTGAATCAGGTTGACCCGACCACTGTCGGCGCGAAAGATCGCGGCGGCATCACCCAAGGCGAGCGCTTGCGGCGGGGGCTCGCGCCGAAGGAGGTTCTCGACGATCCGGTCGTCGCGCTGCCAGGGCTCGGGGCCGTCACGGCGCGCGGCGATCAGAGCCTGGGCGACGCCGACCGGAACGTCCTCGGCAGTGCCGCCCGTCGCGTCGGCGGCGAGCGAGATCACCTCCAGCTCCCGGGTGACGGCGAAGCCGAGCTTCTCGTACAGCGCGATCGCGGCCGTGTTCTCGACAATCACCTCGAGCACCATTTCGGTCGCACCGGCCTCACGGGCGCGGTCGAGGAGCGAGCGCGTCAGCCGCTCGCCGAGCCCCGCCCGGCGCCTCGCCCGGACGACGCCGACGCCGCCGAGCCAGGTGCGCACGCCCCGGAGACCGACGTTGGCGAGGCCGACCGGCGCCGCTTCTTCGAACGCGACCAGCGAGCGGTCGAGGTCGAGGTCGAAGACGTCCACCATGTACGCGAGCGTCGGCTCGTCGACCTGGAAGGGGACGGAGTACCCCTCGTAGCAGGCGGTAAAGAGCGCCGCCAACTCGCCGAGAGGGATCGTGCTCGAGGGGCGAAGCTCGACGGCCACGCGCCGATTCTGGCCGATCAGCCGACGTGGAAGCGCACCACCTGCCTCCCGCCGGAGAGGGGCACCCAGACGTCGCCGAACGCGGTTGCCGCCGGGAAGGGCTTCGGGCCGACCTTGAACGTCGCGACGACGCGGTTCCGGGCCGGGTCGATACGGCTGACGGTCCCATCTCCGATGTTCGGAACGAAGACGCTGCCGTCGGCGGCGAACGCTGCGTTGCTACCGCCGAACCCGATCTTGACGCGGGCCACGACCCTCATGGTCTTCGGGTTCAGGCGCACGGCGACGTTGGTGGAACTCGATGTCACCCAGATGGCGGTGTCGCTGACCGCGATCGAGTCGGGTGAGAGCATGCCAACCGCTACCGCCCTTGCCTTGTTCGTAGTCGGATCGACACGATAGATGCTTTTCCCGTTGTTCTCGCCGACCCAGATCGCACCGGCTCCGTACCGCACCTGACGCGGAGCCGTGCCGACCTTGATCGTCGCGAGGATCTCGTTCGTCGCAGGATCGACGCGGCTTACGGTGCCGTCGAACTCGCTGGTTGCCCAGACCGCATCGGCACCATATGCGACGTCCCAGAAGCTCGGCCCGATCGGGATGCGAGCGACGACTTGCAGGGTGGCCGGATCGACGCGCTCGAGCGTGTTGGTTCCGTAGCCGTCGATCCAGAGCGCGTCATCGCTGATCGCGATGCCGCACGGCCCTTTGCCAACCTTGACCCGACCGGTCACCTTGTTCGTAGACGGGTCGATTCGTGCGATGGAGGCGTCGCCGGCGTTGCTCACCCAAAGGTAACCCAGTCCGCCGTTCTCGGAGCACGGCCCCTTACCCGTCGTGATCCGTGCGACGACCCGTGCGGGTCGGAGAGAGATCGCTGCGGAGGCGATGCCCGCCACCGTTGCGGTCAGAATGAGCAGTAGAGCAATGTTCCTGGGCACAAGAACCTCCAAAGTAGTGCGATCTCGCAACATTATACTACGAGATCGCACTTATGAGCGCTCCGGCGACCCGCGGCCGGAATGTTCTGTTCCGGCTCTTCATTCTCGGCCAACTCGCCGATGACCTGCTGGGACGGGCGATGGTCGACGCTGAAGCTGAACCCGAACGACTTCGCCGTGCAGAGCGCGATCCGCGCGTACCAGCCGATCACGCCGACCCGGCTGGTCGGCTCTGCTCGGCATGCCGCCGACCACGCTGTCCTCATACCTGCGGCGCCTGGAGGCGCGGCGCCAGATCCGGAGGCGACCGAACCCTGAGGACGGGCGATCCTCGCTGCTGGAGGTGACGAAGCTGGGCGACAAGAATGTCGTCGCCGCGTTCCCGGCGCTCCAGGGCTCGGTGGCGCGCGTGCACGAGCGGCTCGACTACTCGCCGCGCGAGCTCGACCTGGCGCTCGACCGGCTCGAGGACTCGATGCGGGCGGTGCTGACTAGGCCCGACGAAGCAACGCGACGGCCTGCGCGGCAAGCCCCTCGCCGCGGCCGGTGAACCCCAGCCTGTCCGTCGTCGTCGCTCGAACCGAGACACGGTCGGGCTCGACGGCGAGCGCAGCTGCGAGCGCAACGCGCATCGCGTCGCGAAGCGGCTCGAGGCGCGGCTGCTCGCCGATGAAGATGCAGTCGGCGTTGACGAGCTCCCAGCCGGCTGCGCGGGCGCGCGCGTAGGCCTGCTCGAGGAGCGCGAGCGAGGAGATCCCCTGCGGCGTGCGCGGGTCAGAGGGGAAGAGCGAGCCGATGTCACCGAGGTTGGCCGCGCCGAGGATCGCGTCGATCAGGGCATGGGCAATAACATCGCCGTCCGAGTGTCCCGCGAGCCCGCGCGGGCTGTCCACGCTCACTCCCCCGAGGACGAGCGGCACGCCCTCTTCGAGAGCATGGGCATCAATGCCCAGCCCGATCCGCATCTCGCCGACTTGAATCTCGGTCACGGGCCCGCCCCTCTGGGGCGGCGATCTTCTTCCATGACCCCACCCGGGGAGGGGATGTGGGATAACCACCCGCCTCCCGCCGTCGAGGCTACCGCGGAAACTCGCGCGTGTCTGTTACGGATGCGTGCCAATTCGGCGCCGGCGCGAGCAAGAACGAGCACGCTCATCCGAGCGGCTCCTGGCGTCCCCGGCGGCCCTCGAAAACGGTCACGGTCTCGTAGCCTGCCGCACGTGCGAGCTCGAGCGCCTGGTCGAAGTCGCGCCCGACGTTCTGCGGGGCGTGCGCATCGGACGCGAGCGTGATCGGTGGGCGCAGCTCGAGCATGGCGAGGTCGGGATACAGCTCACCGACCGGCTTGTGGAGGCCGGCGGTCGAGATCTCGAGTCCGATGCCGTCGAGTTCCGGGTACTCGATCCGCTCGGGGCGCCGGCCGAAGATCTTCGCCAGGTCGGGGTGGGCAAGGACGTCCACGTGCCCGGAGGCGACGAGTTCGGCGAGGGCGGCGAAGTAGCGCCGCCAGACGTCCTCGACCGGCGCCGCGGCCCAGATGCCCGGCTCCTGGTCGACCGCCAGCCCGTCGATCCAGTGCACCGAGCCGAGCAGGTAGTCCCATGGGTAGGGCTCGAGGAAGGCTGCCAGCTCGTCCTGCCTCCCGCCGACATAGTCGACCTCGAGCCCAAGCTTGACCGGCAGCCCCTGCCGCTTCGCCTCGACGACCGCATCGACGTACCGGTCCAGGTCGTAGACGCAGCGCTCGGTCTGATATGGAAGATCCCAGACGGCACGCGTCTGCGAGAAGTAGTAGACGTGCTCGGTGAAGCCGATCTCGTGGACGCCCCGCGCCACGGCGGTCTCGACGAACCGCTCGACACTCTCGACCGAGAAGCTGATGCGCTCCTCCTCGTCGCGTAGGTGCATGTGGTAGTCGACGATCACGGCGAGTTGCCGACTCCGAGCCAGCTCTCGACGAGGGCGAGGTCGGCGGCGGTCGTCACCTTCAGCAGCCTCGAGTCGCCCTCGACCACTGCGACCCGGCCCCCACGCGCCTCGACGAGCGAGGAGCAGTCGGGCGCCAGGTCGACGTCGCCGTTGACGGCATCGCGCAGCACCTGGGCGACGAACGCCTGCGGGGTCTGCACGGCGACGAGCTCGGTGCGGGGCAGCGTCTCCGCCACGAACCCCTCACGCACGCGCTTGACGGTGTCCGCCAGCGGTATACCCGGCACCGCGCCGTCCGCCCCCTCGTTCAGAGCGGCAAGCAGGCGCTCGACCACCCCATCCGCCACGAGGGGTCGCGCAGCGTCGTGGACGAGGATCACCGAGGCTTCGTCGCCGACCTCCCCCACGCCGATCCGCACCGACTCGCCGCGAGTCGCGCCGCCGGCGACAGAGGCGACGACCTTGCCACAGCCCAGCTCCTCGACCAGCAGGATCACCGGTTCCTCCCAGTCGGGCGGAGCGACGACGACGATCGACTCCACCCAGCCGGACGCCTCGAGCCGCTCCAGGCTCTCGGCGAGCAGCGGCCGCCCGCGAAGCGGAGCGAACACCTTGGGCCGGTCCGCATCGAGCCGCTCGCCGCGACCAGCGGCGGCGAGCACGACCCAGACCGACACGTGAGGCCGGGCGGAGCGCCTACGCGCTCGCGCCCGCGGCGACCTTCGTCGTCTTCTTCTTGCCGTTCGCGACCGTCGACAGAACCTCGTCGAGCCAGGCTCCGGCCTCGTCCTCGTCCATCGCCTTCGCGTACATCAGCTCGCTGGCGAGAATCTTCTTCGCCTTCACGAACATCTGCTTCTCGCCCGTCGAGAGACCTTTCTCGTGGTCGCGCAGCGACAGGTTGCGCACGACCTCGGCGAGCTCGAAGATGTCGCCGGTCTTCATCTTGTCGCGGTTGTGCTTGAAGCGGCGGTTCCAGTTCTTCGGCATCACCGTGCCGGAGCCCTGGAGGGCCTTCAGCACCTTCTCCACCATCACCGCGTCGATCACGCGGCGCAACCCGACCGCCTCCGCGTTCTCGCACGGAACGTTGACGGTCATGTCGTTGTGAAGGATCTTGATCGTGAGGTAATCGCGTTTCTGACCGAGCACCTCGCGCTGCTCCTTCTTCACGACGGTGCCTGCCCCGTGGTGCGGATACACCACTTTGTCGCCGACCTTGAACAACCGAACTCCCCTCTATCGAAGCCTGTAGTCGCCAAGACGCCGGCGGTGCACACGGCCGCCGGCGGACTGAAGGGAGTATAGCGAACTTGGCGGAAAAGGGCCAAGTTTCCAGGGCTTTTTACGGCCTGTTTACAAAAAAGCCCTGCACAGAGGCGCCTAGTCGCTCTCCGGCAGGGCCGTTCCGAGGCCCGCGCCGACCGCCTCACCGACGGTCTCGGCCTCCACGACGGCGAAGCCGGAGCGGCCGGTTGTGCCCTTCGGCGCGAGCACGGCCCCGAAGCCGAGCTTGGCGCACTCCTCGATGCGGCGCTCGGCCTGTGTCGCGGCGCGGAGGCGGCCGGTGAGCCCCAGCTCGCCGAAGGCCGCTAGGCCGTCGCGAACGGGCACGCCTCGTGCGGCCGAGGCGATTGCGAGCGCGACGGCGAGATCGGCACCGGGCTCGTCGATGCGTACGCCGCCCGCCACGTTCACGAACACGTCCGCCTGGCCGAGCGCCAGCCTCGCGTGCCGGGAGAGAACGGCGACGATCATCGCGAGGCGCTTGGGATCGACGCCGGTGGCGACGCGGCGCGGCATCGCCAGGTCGGTTGGGGAGACGAGCGCCTGGATCTCGAGCAGGATCGGCCGCGTGCCCTCGAGCGCGCACGCGACGGCCGCGCCGACCTCGCCCGCCTCGCTTCGGCCGAACAGCTCGGACGGCTCGGGGACGCCGATGAGGCCGGTGCCGGTCATCTCGAAGACGCCGATCTCGTTCGTCGACCCGAAACGGTTCTTCGCTGCGCGCAGGATGCGGTGTGCGCGGTAGCGGTCGCCTTCGAACTGGAGCACGCAGTCGACGAGGTGCTCGAGCACGCGGGGGCCGGCGACCGAGCCGTCTTTCGTCACGTGGCCGACGAGGAAGACGGCGACACCGGACTCCTTCGCCACGCGGAGCAGCCGTGCCGCCGCCTCGCGCACTTGCGCGACCGATCCGGGCGCAGAGCCGAGCTCGGCCGCGTACAGCGTCTGCACCGAGTCGATCACACACACGTCCGGACGCTCGCGCTCGAGGGTGGCGCAGACGGCTTCGAGCTCGGTCTCGGCGAGGATCTCGACATTCGCGCATCCGCCGAGCCGCTCCGCGCGAAGCCTGACCTGGGCGACCGACTCCTCGCCGGTGACGAGAAGCGAGCGCCGCGTGGCGCTCATCGCCTCAAGCGCCATCAGCAGGAGCGTCGACTTGCCGACCCCGGGCTCACCGCCGACGAGGACGAGCGAGGCGGGAACGAGTCCGCCGCCGAGCACCCGGTCGAGCTCGGGCACGCCGGTCGGGATCCGCTCGGCCTCGTCCGCCTCGACGTCGACGAGGCGAAGCAGCGGGCGGGCCGCGCGGCCGTGGCCGGCGAGCCGGGTTTCGCCTCCTCGACGAGCGTGCCGAACTCACCACAGCCGGGACACTTGCCGAACCAGCGCCCCGACGAGTAGCCACATTCCGGGCAGGAGAAGATCGACGCCGCAGCCTTGGCCATGGGGCCAGTCTAGGCAGCGAACAGGACGCGCTCTGTGCCGCGTTCGTGCCGGATTCGCGACCGCCCGACCTGGCCGCCGGACCGCGATAGAGTCCGGTTGACCGGAGTCGCCGCAACGGAGGACCGATGAAACTCAAGCATCCGCCGGAACTGCTGATCCTCGTCGGCGGCGGGTTACTCATGCTCGTCGACACGCTGCTGGGCTGGCAGTCGATCGACGTCGGAGGCCTCACGTACTCGCGCAATGCGTGGCACGGCTTCGTAGGCATCGTCCTCGGGCTGATGGCGGTCGCCTTCTTCCTGAACGCAATTGCGCAGGCGGAGATCGTCGAGGTCAGCCTCAGACTTCCGCACCGGCTGATCGCGATGATCCTTGCTCCGGCCATCTTCGTCTTCGCCGTGATCAAGAACATCGACGACGATCACTCGGCCTGGCCGGCCTACGTCGGCTTCGTGCTCGCCGGGGCGCTCACGTACGGAGCCTGGACCGAGCTCCGCAAAACCCATGAGGTGAAGGCAGCAAAGACGGCCGTGGTCGCGCCGACGCCGAGCCCGCCGGCGGAGACATCCTCGGAGCCGAAAACGCCTGCGGAGCCGCAGACGCCTTCGAGCTAGTCCTCGGAGACGGGTTCGCCGGGCTCGTCCGCCGAGCCTTCAGGCTCGTCCGCGCCCGCCGGCACCGCGACCTTCGCAGGCTCGCGCGGCTCGCCCGGGATGATCGTGATCTCGACCTCTTCCTCGCCCTTGCGGTCGATCATGATCGTCGCGCCAGGAGTGAGCTCGGCGCCGAGCACGAAGTCGGCGAGCGGATCCTCGATGTGGCGCTGGATCGCGCGGCGCAGCGGTCGGGCGCCCATCGCCGGGTCGTAGCCCTTCTCGACCAGCATCTCCTTCGCGTCGTCGGTCAACTCGATCGAGGCCTCGTGGAGCGTCATCTGCTCGCGCAGGCGCTTCAGCATCAGATCGACGATCGTCTTGATCTCGTCCTTTGCCAGCTTGTGGAAGACGATCACCTCGTCGATGCGGTTGAGCAGCTCGGGACGGAAGACCTTCTTCAGCTCGCCCATGACGCGCTCTTTCATGTCGTCGTAGGAGAGCCCGCTCTCGTCGCCGAAGGAGAAGCCGAGCGTCTGGTTCTTCGAGATCGCGGCGGCGCCGATGTTCGACGTCATGATCACGATCGTGTTCCGGAAGTCGACCTTGCGCCCCTGCGCGTCGGTCAGCTTCCCGTCCTCGAGGATCTGGAGCAGGATGTTGAAGACGTCAGGGTGCGCCTTCTCGATCTCGTCGAGGAGGACGACCGAGTACGGCTTGCGGCGCACGGCCTCGGTCAGCTGACCGCCCTCGTCGTAGCCGATGTAGCCGGGCGGCGAGCCGACGAGCCGGGAGACCGAGTGCTTCTCCATGTACTCGGACATGTCCACCTGGATCAGGGCGTCCTCGTCGCCGAAGAGGAACTCGGCGAGCGTGCGCGCGAGCTCCGTCTTCCCTACGCCCGAGGGGCCGAGGAAGATGAACGAGCCGGTCGGGCGCTTCGGGTCCTTGATCCCGGCGCGGGCGCGGCGGATCGACTTGGAGACGGCGACGATCGCCTCGTGCTGGCCGACCACGCGCTTGTGTAGCTCGTCCTCCATGCGGATCAGCTTCTGGGTCTCCGCCTCGGTCAGCTTGAACACTGGGATCCCCGTCCACATCGAGACGATCTCGGCGATCTCCTCCTCGCCGATCTCCGGCTGCTCCTCGCCGCCCTCGGTCTCGCGCCAGCTCTCCTCGAGCTCGCGCTTCTTCTGGGTGAGCTTCCGCTCTTTGTCGCGGAGGCTCGCGGCCTTCTCGAATTCCTGCGCCTCGATCGCGCCTTCCTTGTCCTTGCGGACCTTCTCGATCTCCTCCTCGAGCTCGCGATAGCGCGGCGGCGCGGTCATCGTCTTGATCCGCATGCGCGACGCGGCCTCGTCGATCAGGTCGATCGCCTTGTCGGGAAGGTGCCGGTCCTGGATGTAGCGGTCGGCGAGCGCGGCGGCGGCGTAGAGCGCTTCGTCGGTGATCTTGCAGCGGTGGTGCGCCTCGTAGCGGTCGCGAAGGCCTCGCAGGATCTGGACGGAGTCGTCGACCGACGGCTCGTCGACGCGCACCTGCTGGAAGCGGCGCTCGAGGGCGGCGTCGCGCTCGAGGTACTTGCGGTACTCGTCCAGCGTGGTCGCGCCGATCGTCTGAAGCTCACCGCGGGCGAGCGCCGGCTTCAGGATCGAGGCCGCGTCGATCGCGCCCTCGGCGGCACCGGCGCCGACGAGGTTGTGGAGCTCGTCGATGAACAGGATGATGTCGCCCCGCTGCTGGATCTCCTTCATCACCTTCTTCAGCCGCTCCTCGAACTCGCCGCGGTATTTCGAGCCCGCCACGAGCGCGGCCAGGTCGAGGCTGTAGATCTGCTTGCCCTTCAGCAGCTCGGGAACCTGGTTCCCGGCGATCCGTTGCGCAAGCCCCTCGACGATCGCCGTCTTGCCGACGCCGGGCTCGCCGATCAGCACCGGGTTGTTCTTCTGCCGGCGTGAGAGGATCTGCATGATCCGCTCGATCTCGGTCTGCCGGCCGACGACGGGATCGAGCTTCCCCTCCGCGGCCAGCTTCGTGAAGTTGCGGCCGAACTGGTCCAAGAGCTTCGAGCTCTTCGACTTCTCGGCAGCGCCGGCCGAGCCGCCCTGTTGCCTGCGTCCGGGGCCGGAGAGCATCCGGATGATCTCGTTGCGGATCTTCTCCGCGTCGGCGTCGAAGTCGAGCAGGATCCGCGCTGCGACTCCCTCGTTCTCGCGGACGAGCCCGAGCAGGATGTGCTCGGTGCCGATGTAGTTGTGGCCGAGGGAGAGCGCCTCGCGCAGCGCGAGCTCGAGCACCTTCTTGGCGCGCGGGGTGAACGGAATCTGGCCCGTTGTCACCTCGTCGCCCTGGCCGACGATGCGCGCGACCTGAGCCCGCACCTCCTCGACGGTGATGTCGAGCGACTCGAGCACGCGGGCAGCCAGGCCCTCCTCCTCACGGAGCAAGCCGAGCAGGATGTGCTCGGTGCCGATGTAGTTGTGCTTGAGCGCGCGGGCCTCGTCCTGGGCGAGGACGACGACCTGGCGGGCTCTCTCGGTGAAGCGCTCGAACATGGCTGAGGTGATTGTACCGGAGGCCCCTCCTGAGCCCGCTCGCCGCCCCTTTAGACGGCCGATCGGAAGAGCACGGCGGCGGCCACGGAGAGTCCGACGGCCGGGCCCGCTGCAACGGCTGCGTCCAGAGTTGCGAGCAGGCCGAGGCCACCTGCGAGGAGGCCGAGCACTGCGACGCGGCGCCTCACCGCGAGCCGGCGCCCGAGATCAGCGTCGTGAAGGTTCGCGCGCAGATCGCCAGGTCGACGATCAGGCTGCGATGCCGGAGGTACCAGAGGTCGTACGACAGCTTTTCGGAGGTGCCTTCCAGGTCGGCCGTGTACCCGCGCTTCACCTGCGCCCAGCCGGTGATGCCGGGCTTGACCAGGTGGCGGCGTGTCCAGAAGGGCACCGTCTCCTGGAGGGCCTCCAGGAACTCGGGCCGCTCGGGCCGGGGGCCGACGACCGACATGTCGCCCTTGAGCACATTCCAGAGCTGGGGCAGCTCGTCGAGGCGGGTCCGCCGCAGGAACCGTCCGATGCCGGTCGCCCGCGGGTCGCGTTCCTCGGCCCACGTCGGCCGGCCCTCCTCGGCGTCGGCGCGCATCGTTCGGAACTTGTAGATCGTGAACGCGCGCCCGCTCTCGCCGAGCCGCTCCTGCCGGAAGATCGCCGGACCTGGAGTGCGGCGTACGAGCAGCACGATCAGCGGAAAGAGCAGGGCGGTCGCCGCCAGGCAGCAAGCGGCTGCGACGACGTCGAAGGCGCGCTTCGCGAAGCGCCCGTATGGCCGCCGGTAGTAGTGCAGAACGCTCATGAACCAGGCCGCGTTCAGGTACCGAACCGGAACGCGGCCAAACGCCTGCTCGTGGAACTCTGGGAGCCCGAGCACTTCGAAGCGGGAGCCCGCCGCGTCGAGGAGCGACGTGAACGCGTCCAGCCGGTTCCGCGAGACCGCGAGCACGACCAGGTCCGGCCGCTGTGCCTCGACCACGGAGGTGAGATCGCAAAGGCCACCGAGCACCTGGACGCCGGCCACCGAGCCGCCCTCGTGCTCGTCGTCGACGACGCCGACCACCTCGTAGCGGCGGTCACCGTCGAGCCACAGCTCCTGGAGGAGCTCCTCGCCGCCGTCGCGTGCGCCGACGACCAGCACACGGCGCCGCTCCGCTGCGCTGGCGCGCACGAGCCGCTCCCAAGCGAGCTGGAGCACGAACACGGCAACGGCGGTCTGGACGACAGTCACCGGCCGGATCAGGAGCCACGGAACCCAGAGCGCGAACGCCGACATGGCAACCGCACCCGTCAGCGACGCAACTGCGGTCGCCCCTGCCTGGCCGAGGGCCGCCCGCGCGGGCCGGCTCGTCGCCAGCACGGCCTGCATCGCTGCAAACCAGACCACCGTGATCGCGGCGGCTGCGGCGGCCGCCAGCGCGACCGACTGGAGCTGGCCGAGCGAGAAGGTCAGAGCGGGAAGAAAGATCAGGCCGAGACGCCCGGCGAGTGCGACGCGCTGCGCGCCCGTGGCCCTGAACAATGGAAGCTGCGCAACGACATCCGGGCGCCGGACGAGCTGGGCAGAGTCGATCGTCTCATGCAGCTGTAGGCTCAAGTGCCTCTCCCGCTTTCTCCTGCTCAGGCCCGGAACCCGGCCTGAGAGCAGCTTTCCCTACCCCTCATCAAAGTCGGAACGGGCCGAGAGTCAAGAGCCGGCCGCGCGAGCTCATAGCATCGAGGGGTGGGCGCCAAGGAGAGGGCGCCGGGGACCGCGCGGTAGGCGAAGACAACGGCGGCGGCTCCGCCCGAGCCGCCGCCGTCTCGTTCAACCCTGAAAGCCGTGTTGCGCTACTGCGACGAAGTCCGGAAGTCCTGGCTCGAGCGGCTACGGGCGCCGTTCGTGAGGCCGCCGAGCCGTGCCGCTTCCTGCGCCAGCCGCGTGCGAATCTCGAGCGGATCCGAGCCGCCCGCCGCACCGGCGCTCACGGCTCCCGCTTCGCCCGCGAAGCTCTGAGCGCTGCGCCTGCTCGTCACGCGGAGCAACGCGCCGCCGAGCAGGAGGGCAACGCCGATGATCGCGAACACCGCGAGCTGCGCTCCGGTGAAGGGCAGCACGCCGCAATCCTTCCGGCAGCCGCCGGACTGCTGCTGCTGCTGCTTCTTCGGCGGCGTGAAGATCTGCTGGTTGTCCTGGTTCTGCGTCACCTGCACGATCGCGTTCCCGTACCCGTAGCTGATCGCGCTCGAGACAGCGACCTGCTTCTGAATCGAGACGACTTTCGGCGGTGGCGGCGGTCCGCCTCCGGCCAGCGCAACCGGCGTCCCCGCGAACGCAAACAGGAGCGCCCCGCCGCCGATCGCCAGGACGTTCTTGACTCGCCCCCAGCCGAGAGCCGAGAGTGCGCGATTCGTGGTGTCCGAAGACTTCATCAGCTCTCCCCCTCACCTCACGTTATGCAGGCAGGGTCGTTTGTCCACCCTCTGGTCGATCCCTCGATCGAGGGATCTTCATCGGCCCGCCGGTGCGCAGAACCGGCGCTCAGCGCGGCGGGCTCGTGAGCGGCAGCCGCTTCAGCGCCGCGTTCACGTACGGGTCGCGCGGGCTGAGGCGGTCGGCCTCGGCGAGCTGGTCGTACGCAGCGCGGGGGCGGCCCGCCTTGATCAGGTTGATCCCGTACAGGTAGCGGGCCGCGACCGAACTGGGCTGAAGCTCGACGGCTTGACGCAGAGGCACGAGCGCGGCCTGGGCACTGCCGGACCATCTCGCCTGCACGACGTACGGCTCGATCGCGAGGGGATCGAGGCGCTTCGCCCAGACGATGTCCCTCGCCGCCTCGGCACCGCCGCGATCGGCGCGCCGGATGTAGCCGGAAGCGAGCCATGGGGGAACGAAGGCGATCAGGGCGAGGCCGACTGCCGCCCCGGCGGCAAGGAACGACGCCCTCCGCGCGAAGACGCGCGGCTCCGCCGGTGCAGCCGACGACGCGCCGATCGAGAGCAGGAGCATCGCCAGCAGGCCGACGGCCGGGATCGTCCAGATCCAGTCGACACAGGCGTGCGCGACGAAGTAGACGCCTCCGGCGAGCACGCCTGCGGCGGTCAGTTCCCCGCGCGCACGCCGCGCAACCGCCGCGATCGGAGGAACGAAGATCAGCAGCAGCAACGCGAAGCCGAGGATGCCGGTCTCCGACAATGCGTCCAGCGGCAGGGAGTGAGCCCGCGCGGGCGTCTCCTGGCTCCTCCCGTCCTGAAGATACGCAGGGCCGAATCCGCGGGAGCCGATCCCGATCAGCGGATGCCTGCCGAACTCCTGGAGCGCGACGCGCCAGAAGTCGTAGCGGTTCGAGCCGAGCGTGAGCAGGTGCGTTCCCGACGTTTCGGTCGCGGGCTGGTGCTTCAAGGCATGCCATTGGTGCGAGACGAAGGAGCCGGGCCCCTCGACCGTGGCGAAGAAGAACAGGGGGACGCCCACGAGCGCGAGGACCGTGCAGACAAGGGCAACCTGCCCGGAGATCCTTCGCGCAGCCGGGGAGAGGTCGGTTCGCCGGTCGAGGAACGCGTACGCGAGGCCGGCGGCAGTGCCGGCGATCGTCAGCAACAGGAGCACTGCGCCGCCGTGGTGGATCGCCGAGCGCAGCGCCGGGGTCGTCGTCGCCCTGAACGGGGCGGTCAGCGGCACCGTTCCCGCCCCGGCCAGGGCGACCGTGATCGCAAGCGGAACGAGGAGGCGGAGTCGGTGACTCGAGACGGCGAAGATGACGAGCGCCGAGACGATCAGGCCGACCGCGCCGCCCTTGCTCTGGCTGAGCATCCAGCCGCACAGCGTCGCGGTGGCTGCGCCCAACGCGAGGGCTCGAAGCCAGACAGACCCGGAGCGCCTGGCGGCGAGAGCCACGGCCGGCCAGTAGCCGATCAGCATCGCCGCCGCCTGCGCGTTCGGGTACGTGATGGGAAAGTTCAGGCGACCGCCGTAGAACAGCGTCTCAGGGTGTGCCCGCAGGACGAGCGCCAGCGCGGCGCACACGGCGAGGCTCGCGCTGCCCGCCACGATCGCGCCGACGGCGTAGATCCGGTCCCGGCGCCTCCGCAGAACCAGAGCGGGGACTGCGAAGACGGCGCCGTAGAAGAGCGTGAGCAGCGCCTCGTCGCGGGCGAGATTCGGTACCGGCGTGAAGGTGATCGAGATCGTGGCGAGGATCGCGGTGCCGCCGAGGGCTCCGAGCGCGATCAGCGCCGGCCGGCTCGGCCTCGACGCGCGCCCGGAGAGGAAGATTCCGGAGACGACGAGGGCGGCCAGCACTCCGTATTTCAGCCAGTCACGAGGGTTCGGACTGCCGTGGTCTCGCCACGCCAGCCCCGCAACCCCGGCGAGGATCAGAAGCGCGAGCGGGACTGTGCGGCCCAGCGCGGACACGCGCAGCCCGGCGGACTCGGCAACGTGCCCGCGCGCCCGGGGCAGGCTGGTGCCCGGGCCGGAAGAGGCCTCGTAGTGGCTCACTCGAGGTGTCTTTCGTCATTCCCGGCCTAGACCTGAAGAGAAGGAGGCGAGGCGGCCGCGGGCGTCTGTAGGGTTGGTGCCCGTGAAGGGCAGGGCGCTTGTCACGGGCGGCGCGGGGTTCATCGGCTCCCATCTCTGCGAGCGCCTGCTCGAGGACGGCTGGGATGTCTACGCGCTCGACGACCTCTCAACCGGCTCGATGCGGAACGTCGAGCAGCTGAAGGCACGCGACGACTTTCACCTGGTTGTCGACTCGGTGCTGAAGCCCGCGGTCGTCAACGAGCTCGTCAACAAGTGCGATGTCGTGTATCACCTCGCCGCAGCTGTCGGCCCCCGGCTGATCGTCGAGCGTCCCGTGCATACGATCGTCACGAACCTGGAGGGCTCGGAGATCGTGCTCGACCACTGCGCGCGGTTCGGCAAACGCGTGCTCGTCGCCTCCACCTCCGAGGTGTACGGCGACCACCGCACGGCCGAGCCGCTCAGCGAGGACGCCCGCCGCGTCTACGGGCCGACGACGCAGAAGCGCTGGCTGTACGCCGACTCCAAGGCAATGGACGAGTACCTTGCGCTCGCCTACCGGCAGGAGCGCAACCTGGATTTCGTCACCGCACGCCTCTTCAACACGGTCGGCCCGCGGCAGAGCGGCCAGTACGGCATGGTTGTCGCCCGCTTCGTCCAGGCGGCGGTCGCGGGTCGCCCGCTCGAGGTCCACGGTGACGGCAGCCACACGCGCACCTTCTGCCACGTCCGGGACACGATCCGCGCGCTGACTGAACTGATGGACTCCCCGGCAACCTCGGGGGAGATCTACAACGTCGGCTCGCGCAACTGGATCTCCGTGCTCGAGCTCGCCCGGCGCGTCCTCGAGCTGACCGGCTCGGCCTCTGAGCTTGTCTACGTGCCCTACGAGCAGGTCTACGGCCTGGGCATCGACGACATGCTCCACCGGGTGCCGGCGATCGAAAAGATCAACGCCGCGATCGGCTGGGTCCCCGAGTATTCCCTCGACGAGATCCTCACCGACGTCATCGCCTTCACGAAGGCGGATCTGGCGGCCGTCTAGTCCAGCGCAGCCCCGCGGGTCGGGGCCAGTAGGTCTCCGAACGCATCCGAGACGAGCGAGTCGAACGACCGCGGCAGCGCGCCGCCGGGCTCCGCGAACTCGCGCAGGTAGAGCAGGTAGTAGCGCCACTCCTCGAGCCGGCCGGGATCGGCATCGGCATGCTCCTCGACGAGCCGCTGTATCCGGTCCAGGTTCCAGCGACCGCCGGGCGCGGACACGGTTTCGCGCACGCCCCCGCCGTTGGCCACAACCCGCCGCATCGCCGGGGCCCCGTTCCGTACGACTTGTTCGATCGCGATCGCACGCTTGACCAGCATCGCCTCGCGGTCGGCGACCGCGCGTTCGCGCGCCTCCAGTTCCGCCGTCCGCTCGCGCCAGGCCAGCTCGTGCTGCGCGCCGGCACTGCTCGAAGTCGCGTTCACGGCGGCCGAGCGCGTCCTCGCGCTCGCGCAACGCGCCACGACGCTTGTCCAGCGCGTCTTCCTGGGCGAGCACAACCTCGATCTGACGTGCGATCCGCTGCTGGCGAGGATCGGTCGGGCGTGCTCGCATCCTGGAGCGCGATAGTACTCGCCGGGCCAGTCGGCTCCTTTCCGGCTCAGATTCGGGGGCCGCAGCGCCGATACATGAGGCGGTGACCCGAAAACGCCTGCTGATCGCCATCACGCTCGCCGAGACCGGCGGGGCGCAGTCGTACGTCGCGCATCTCCTGCCGGCGCTCACCGAGCACTACGACGTCGTTGTCGCCGCGCACGGAACCGGCCCGCTCGAGTCGGCCGCCAACCGCGCAGGCGCCAGGTTCGTCCCGCTCCGCAACGTGCGCCGCCCGATCGGGCTGCGTGACCTGGCCGGGCTCGTCGAGCTGGTACGGCTGTTTCGCCGCGAGCGACCCGACATCGTCCACCTGAACAGCTCGAAGGTCGGCCTGCTCGGTCGCATCGCTGCGTTCCTGGCGCGCGTGCCCGCGCGTGTGTTCACCGTGCACGGCTGGTCGTTCTCGCCGCACGCCGGAGCGGCCGCGACGGCCTTCCGAACGCTCGAACGGTTGCTCAGCCCGCTCGCCTGGACGATCTGTGTCTCCGAGGGCGACCGTGCCAAGGCCCCGTGGCTGAACGGCCGCGCGGTCGTGATTCCGAACGCGGTCGATGTCGGCGCGATCTCGGTGGCGAACCGGAACGGAGGGACGCCTGCGATCGTCAGCGTCGGCCGGCTCGTCTTGCCCAAGGACTGCTGGACGCTCGGAGCCGCGCTGCGGGCACTCGAGCCGGGGTCGTTCCGCGCCACAGTGGTCGGCGAAGGCCCGCAGCGGCCCTTCCTCACCGGCATTCCGAGCGTCGAGCTCGCCGGCGAACGTGACGACGTGCCCGACGTGCTTGCCCGTGCCGACGTCTTCGTCCTCTCGAGCCGGTCCGAGGGGATGCCGATCTCTGTGCTCGAGGCGATGGCGGCGGGACTGCCGGTGGTGGCGACCGCGGTCGGAGGCGTGCCCGAGATCGTCGTCGACGGCGAAACGGGTCTGCTCGTGCCGGCCGGGGACGCCGATGCGCTGGCGGACGCGCTGCGGCGCCTGCTCGCCGATGCAGCGCTACGGCGGCGCCAGGGTGCCGCCGGGCGGAGGCGTGCCGAGCTCCTCTTCGACGTGCCGCGGTTTCGAGCTGCCCATCTCGCGCTCTACGACCGGCTGCTCGCGCCGTAGCGGGCTCGACGCCATGCGCCCCGCAGGCGCGAGGGCTGATCGAAGCCTCCGCCGAGCTTCGCCCGAAAGTCGAGCAGCGAGTCGCGTGCATCGACCTGGATTCGGTGCAGGCGGAGGAGGCCCGTCAGCCGCGTGTTCAAGCCCGGCTCGCAGGTGAAGGCCGCCCGATACCCGGCCTCGGCGACGAGCGCGATCTCCCTTGTGCCGAACAGGCCGGCCGGGTAGCAGAACGCGGTGACGTCCCGGCCGAGCCGCTCCTCCAGCTCGCGCTTCGACCCGACGATCTCCTCCCGTGCCCGCTCGTCGTCGACCACGAGCAGGTTCGGGTGCGTAATCGTGTGCGCCTCGAACCGGAGCGCGCCGCCGTCGAGCCGCGCGATGTCGTCCCACGAGAGGAGCGGCGGCTGCGTGCCGTACCAGCCGAGCGGAACGCGCCCGTCGGTGACGCCGGTCGCGAGGAACACAGTGGCAGTGAAGCCGTGCCGCTCGAGCTCCGGCAGGGCGTTCTCGGCGACGTCGAGATAGCCGTCGTCGAAGGCGAGGCCGACCGCGCCCGGCGCGGCGTCGAGCGCGGTGAGCACGTCCACACCGCGGTAGCCCTCTGCGGCGAGGAGCTGCATCTGCTCACGGAAGCGATTCGGGCGTGACCGCAAGCTCGTCGCGATCGTCCGAAACCCGGTGGTAGAAGAGAATCCGGAAGCCGGGCTCGGCCGGGGCGACGCCGCCGCGGGCTCGCCAGGCAAGCGAGCGCAGCCGCGTATGGGCTGCCTTCAGCGGATAGAGGAGCGCTGGTCCCGGTGCGAGGTCCGCCTGCTCGGTCACGATTCCTCCCCAGCATGCCTAAGCGCTCGTCACCGCACTTGGCCTGCTCGGTCTTCACCGGCCAGACAGGAACGACCGCACGGTGACGAGCGCTGTCCAGGTCGTCCACCCCCCGGGCTACGCACCCGAACGGGCCTACGCAGCCCGCGTGCTGCTCGGCGAGTTCCTCGGCCTCGAGATCGAGGTCGGCGACGGCCCGGTCTCGGAATGGGAGCTGCGCTGCAACGGCGGCACGATCACCGTGCCCGACATCTTCTTCCAGGTCCACGAGCGGGACTACCTGACCGCAGCCTCGCTACCCTCCGACGGGGCGCTGTACGGCGACGATCTCTTCGGCAACGCCTTCTACCTCCTGACCCGCTACGAGGAGGCGGTCCTGCCGGACCGCGACGAGCACGGCAGATTCCCGGCCGAGGCTGCACTCGCCGTCCGTGCGGGCCTGATCGACCGCCCGCTCGTCAACGACTACGCTGAGGAGCTCTGGCGGAAGCTGCGCGGGATCGCACCGCGCCTGGAGCGGCGGCAGCGATCGTTCCGGATCGTCCCCAGCCACGACGTCGACACTCCGTACTCGACGCTCCGCCAGCGGCTCTCGGCACTGCGGCACGGCCAGCTTCGGGCGGCCCTTCCGCACGACCCGTTCGACACGTTCGACCTGCTGATGGACGAGAGCGAGCGGCGCGGGCTGCGCGGCGCCTTCTACTTCATCGCCGAGGACGCGCCGTACTCGCTCGAGGAGCCGCGGATCCGCGAGCTGCTGCGCCGCATCCACCGGCGCGGACACGAGATCGGCTTCCACGCCAGCTACGCGGCGTTCCAGGATCCCGTCGCGAACGCACCGCGAGTTCGACCGGCTGGTCGAGGTCTGCCGCGAGGAGGGCATCGTCCAGGACCGGTGGGGCGGCAGGCAGCACTTTCTGCGCTGGGAGCCGGCGACGTGGGCGGCGTGGGAGCAGGCCGGGCTCGCGTACGACTCAACGCTCACCTTCACGAACCGGCCCGGCTTCAGAACCGGCGCCTGCTACGAGTATCCGGTCTTCGACCTGCGGGCCCGCCGCGAGCTGCGGCTGCGCGAGCGCCCGCTCGTGCTGATGGACACCCCCACGCTCGACCGGCTCGGCCTGCCCGAGGACGAGCTGACGGCGCTGATCGACCGGCTGCGCGAGCAGTGCCGGCGGGTCGGCGGCGAACTTCACCGTGCTCTGGCACAACCACTGGCTCGTCACTGGCCGCCAGCGGCGGCTCCTGCGGGCGGCGCTGGGGAGCTGACCTGACACGGATCCTCTACTCGGCGGACTACGAGCTCTACCTCGGCGAGAACTTCCTGCCCGAGACCGAGGTGCTGGTTCGAGCCGACGGCGGCGCTGCTCGACGCCTGCGAGGCGGCCGGCGTGCCGATCACGCTGTTCTGCGACGTCGCCTGCCTCTGGCGCTACCGCGAGGAGGGCGACGACGAGTTCCCCGCGGCCGTCGAGGAGCAGCTTCGCGAGGCGCTGCGGCGCGGTCACGACGTCCAGGCCCACCTCCACCCGCACTGGCCGCACGCTCGGCGGGAGAACGGGCGCTGGCGGGCGCCGCTCGAGACCTTCCTCGTCGGCGCCCTCGACGATCCGGCGCCGCTCCTGGCCCGCGCCGCCGCGTATCTGAACGAGTTGCTGCGACCGGTCGAGCCCGCCTACTCGTGCATCGCCTTCCGGGCCGGCAACTACGGGCTCCAGCCGGGCCACGAGCGCGTCTTCGCCGCGCTGCGAGAGACGGGCTACGAGGTCGACTCGAGCGTCGTGCCGGGCCTCGTCCTGCGCAACGAGGTCAACCAGATCGACTTCCGCGGCTGGCCGGAGCGGAGCGGCCTGCTGCACGGGTTGTACGAAGTGCCGATCGCCTCCGCTCGCTTCGGCCCGATCGACGCGGCGCGGCGTCGGCTCAACCGCCCGCCCTTCCGGCCGCCTCGCGGCCGGACGATCCAGGCCGCCTCGGCGCAGGGGCCGACGCTCGCCTCGCGCCTCTTCAGGCTCGACCCGCTCGAGCTCGGGCCGGACCCGCGGCGCCTGCGCGCGATCACCTCGCGCTACCTGCGGCGCGTCGGGCAAGACGTCGACTTCTCGTTCAGCTGCCACCCGAAGGCGGTCGGGGAGCGCGAGCTGGAGGCTCTACTCGCCTACCACGAGTGGCTGAGCGGGGTCGTACGACGTCGAGGCGATCACCTTCGGGCAGCTCGTTGCCCGCTGAGCGCCGCAGGCGCGCCGCCAGCGTCCGTGCCGCCCGCGGGTAGAGGGCAAGGTCCCCGCGGGTCGGCAGCACCAGCCGCCGCACCGAGATCCCGCTGATCCGTCCGAGCACAATCAGCGAGGCGACACCGAAGAAGGTGTAGGCGAGCGACGAGGCGACCGCGGCACCGACGATCCCGAACGGAGGAATGAGCGCGAGGTCGAGGCCGATCGTCACCAGCGCCGCGCTGCCCTTCACTGCAGAGGCGAGGCCCGGCCGTCCGCGGCCGCGCAGGTCGCCGACGACCAGCGAGCCCGTGCCCATGAACCACATGCCGGGGAGCAGGATGAACAGCGGGATCAGCGCGGGGCGGAACGCAGCCCCGTAGCCGAAGAGCAGGACGAGCGGAGCGAAGATCGCGTTCGCCAGCATCAAGACGAAGGCGAGCAGCCCGTGGTGGCGCACCGCCGCGGTCGAGGTCTCGGCATCGTGCTCCGCGCCATCGGAGCCGGCGAGGATCGGCAGCACGCTGATCTGGAAGGCGATCCCGAGGTAGCTGGCGAGCTCGGCGAGCGTCTGGGCAACCGCGTAGTGACCGACGTCGGCGAGCGAGACGAAGAGGCTGAGGACGAGAAGGTCGAGCCGGAAGTTGAGGAATTGGAAGAAGGAGCCGATCTGCGCCTTGGCCCCGTAGCGGACCGATGCGCGGAAGAGGCCAAGGTCGATCCTTGGCCGACCCTCTCGGAGCAGCCGAGCGGTGGCGACGCAGATGACGACGACCGAGCTCGCGGCCGTCGCCAGCAGCCCTCCGGCCACGCCCAGCCCGAGCGCGACGACCAGCACGACCACGGAGACCAGCGACGCGAGTCGTGCGGTGATGAGCAGCAGATTCCAGAACCCGAACTCGAGGCGTCCGCAGAGCTGTCCGGCGGTCGTGAAGTCGAGGAAGGTGAGCGGAACGAGCACGGCGGCCAGCACCCACACGAGCCCGCCCCGCCCGTGGGCGACCGCTTCGGACAGCGGCCCGCGCAGCAGGAAGAACAGAGGGACGAAGACCACTGCGAGCAGGCCGCTGAAGGCGAGGCTGTTCCCGAGCAGTGCGCGCTGCGAGATCTCGCGCCGTCCGGCGAAGTACTGAACGGCCACCTGGAGGCCCGCTCCGGAGAGTGCGAGCGCCACGGTCGAGACCACGACCATGATCGCGAGCAACCCGCGATCGGACGGCCCGAGCGTGCGCGCAAGCAGAATCGACGAGAAGAACGCGATCGCGAAGCCGCCGCCCTGGCCGGCCACGTTCAGGCCGACCGCCCGGGCGAGCACGCGGCCGCGGCCGGACGACGCCGACGGTTGCCCCTGCTGTGCGCCCACCTACTCGTCGTAGGCGGGAACTAGCCGTTTGGCAAGCCCCCGCCGCACCTCCATCTAGAGTCTGGCGACGATGCTGTCGCGACTGAAACGCGATGCGCGCCGTGCCTACGAAGCGGGAGCCCGCCTCTATCTGACGCCCCTGCTGCGCCGCGAGCAACGCCGGCCGCCCGTCGCCCGAGTCGGCGAGTACCTCTTCCAGTTCGAGTTCGCGCTGCGAGCCGTGGCCAGGCATGCGCCGGCCGAGCTGATCGACGTCGGCTCGGGGCTGAGCTCGTGGCCGCACCTGGTCGCGAGCACCGGGGTGCGAGTGACCGCAACGGACGAGATGCGGAGCTACTGGGGCTCGATGTTCAACCGCCACTACCACGTGATCCCCGACGACATCACGAGCACGCGACTCGATCGAGAGTTCGACATGGTCACCTGTCTCGGCGTGCTGACCACGATCGAGGACGATCGGCCGGCGGTGCGGAACCTCTTCCGGCTCGTCAAGCCCGGCGGGCACCTCGTGCTGACGTTCGCCTACAAGGAGGATCAGCCGGTTCCCAACGTCTACGTGCTGCCCGGCGCCGGGTACGGACAGGACGCGCGCTACATCTGCCGGATGTTCTGCCGAGCCGAGCTCGACGGGTGGCTGGAGGAAAGCGGCGGCGAGATCGAGGAGCAGGAGTACTTCCGCGTCTTCACCGGCGAGCTCTGGACGTTCGGCGAACGGCTCCACCCGCCCGTCAGGGTCGGCCCCGACGAGCTCCACCAGTTCACCGCCGTCTCGATCAGGAAACGCGGGTAGCCGACAAGACGTGCTCGAGGAAGGCGAGGCGCGCAGTCTCCTTCGCGTGCCAGGAGAGCAGCGGCTCCAGCTCGTCGCGCGGCGCTCGACGGCCGCGAACCTGCGCCGCGAACGCGCGTACCTGCTCGGGCCCGTCGTAGTGCCCCAGGTACCAGGGCAGCTCGCCGGGGAAGTCGGTGTCCTCGTAGCCGATCACCGTCGGCAGCCCGGCGAGCAGATATTCGCGCACCTTCAGCGGGCAGCCCTCACGCAGCCCGGCCCGCTCCATCGCGAGACTGCCGAATGCGAGGTCCGCTCCGGCCAAGACCGCCCAGTACGCCTCGCCGGCGAGAGTCCCGTGGGTGGTGACGTTCGCCGGAGGAGCGGCCGGTTCGCGGGCCGACGAGATCGAAGTCGACCTCGGGCAAGGCGCGGGCGAGCTCGATCAGCCGGTCGACGCCGTGCCAGGCCATCGACGGCGAGCCGGCGAAGACCGCGCGCGGCCGCTCGTTTGCGGGAGCCGGCAACCGCGGCACCGCGTCCGGATCGGCGCCGTTCGCGACAACGGCGACCGGCTCCCGGAACCGCGCTGCCAGCTCTCCGGTGACGGCAACGACACCGGCGGCACGCCCGAACACGAGCCGCTCGTTGAGGCCGTTGTAGACCCGCGCCCTCCACCCGCGCAGCAGCGCCTCGGCGCGCGAGTCCGTGTTCACCTCGACGACGGTCGGACGGCGGCCGAGGAGCCGCCAGACCCGCGGCAGGAAGAGGTCGTAGCGGAGGTAGAGAAGGCCTGGCCGGAATCGATCGATCACCTCGACGGCCCGCCGGGTGTCTTCGAGCCTCCGCCCCGGCCGGATCCAGGCGAGCTCGACGTCATGCCCGGCCTCGCGCCACAGGCGTGCCTGGGCCTCCACCTTGTTCGCGACTCCGTCGCCGGCGGCCGGCTGCCAGTAGCAGAGCGACGCGATTCTCATCGGCTCTCCGTATAACTCAGCCGATGGACGCCCCGCCATCCGGCCTTGCCCGGCTCCGGATCGTGCAGTTCGTGCCCTCGCTCTGGCACGGCGGCGCCGAACTCGTCGCCGTGAACCTCGCGCTCGCCCTCCAAGAGAGAGTCGGGCGCCTGGTCGTCGCCTCGTCCGGCGGCGAGCCGTACTCGGAGCGCCTTCGGGCGGCGGGGATCAGCCTGGAGATCGTCCCGCGCCCCTGGCCGCGCCCGCGCCCGATCGTCCGCTCGGCGATCTCGCTCGCCCGGATCCTGCGCCGCGAGCGGCCGCACGTCGTCCACGCACACAATCCTGGGGCAAGTGCCGCCGCGTGGCTCGCCCGGCGGCTGGCGCGCATGCCCGAGCTGGCGATCGTGACCACCTACCACGGCGTCGCCGACGCCAGAGTCGCGCGGGCGAAACGGGCGCTCGGCCGCTACTCCGATCTCGTGGTCGGCGTCGGGCCGGGCGTCACCCGATCGCTGGTCGAGCGCGGCCTGCCGGCCGAACGGACGGCGACGATCTTCAACGCCGTCGACCCCGTCGCCCGGCGCTCTGCCGCGGAGCTCCGCGGCGAGTTCGGAGTCGCCGACGGCGTGCCGCTGATCGTCAACGTCGGCCGCTACGTCGACCAGAAGAACCAGGCCCTTCTGGTCGACGCCCTCGCCCGCCTGAGGCGGCCGCTGAAAGCGCTCGTCGTCGGCTACGGCGAGCTCGAAGAGAGTCTTCGGGCCCGTGCGGCCGCCGCCGGCCTCGGCGACGACATCGTCTTGACCGGGATGCGGCAGGACGTTCCCGACGTGATCGCGGCGGCCGATGTCTTCGTGCTCAGCTCCGACTGGGAGGCGCTGCCGCTCGTCGTCCTGGAGGCCCTCTGGCTCGGAACTCCAGTCGTGGCAACCTCCGCCGGAGGCGTATCGGATGTCATTGCCGACGGCCGCACCGGTCTGCTCGTCCGGCCGGGCGACGCGGACGGCCTCGCCGCTGCGCTCGCACGCGTACTCGACGAGCCGGGGCTCGCCGAGCGCCTGACCTCCGCCGGGCGCGAGTTCGTCGAGCAGCACTGCTCCCTGGAGACGATGGTCGTCTCGTACGGTGCCGCCTACGACACCGCGATCGCCCTCCGCAGGAGGCGCCGGCATTAGGCCACGGCGTTGCGGCCGCGCAGCCGTGTTGCCGCCCGTCGCATCGGAGCGAGGCCGTCGAGGTAGATCCGGTGGGCCCAGCGCAGCCGCTTGAGCCGCTTGCGCGCCTGCACGGTTCCGAGCCGAGCGGCCACGGCGCCCCGGCCACGGAGCGTCTGTGCGAATCCAAAGCCCTCGAAGAGCGGCTCGAGCCGATCCGACAGCTGGAGCTTGTAGTCCTCGCCTCCGCCGAGGAACTCGATCCGGTCGATCCCCTCGGCCCCTGCCCGCTCGCAGAGCTCGAGCGTGCACAGCAGTCCGGGCGACCACTGGGCGTACTCCGGGTCGAACCCGAGCCGGTGGGAGTAGAGCCGGTTGCCGACGACGATGACGCAGTTGTAGGCGATCGCGCGCCCGTCCAGCGAGAGCGCCAGGACACGGGCGGACGGGGCGAGCTGCCGGTAGGCGGCGCGCTGGGCATCGCGAACCTCGGGCCGCCACAGTCCAGAGCCGTCGGGCCTTCCTTCCCAGCGGAGTGCGTGGATCCGGAAGGTCTCCTCGAGCGCGGCCGTCACGTCGTCCGGTGCGGTCGCGAGGGAGAATTCGAGCCTGCCGAGCTCGCCGAGGCGCCGAAGCTTGCGACGGTGCGTCTGGCGGGTCTTCCCGGACGCCTTCTTGGCGTAGACCGATTCCCAGTCGCCGCGAAGGTCGAGCACAGGCGCCTCGATCCGCTCGAGCAGCCTGAGCTCGGCCGAGGCGCCTGCGAGGACGCTCCCGCCGGGCAGGCCGAAGATGTCGGCGAAGTCGAAGTCAGCTCGCCGTGCCTCGACCACGAGCTCCGCCGGCGTGTTCGAGTCGGAGCCCGGGGCGAGGAGGATGTCCGCCAGGTGCGCGTCGCGACCGCCGATGAACTCCGCCAGCCGCAGGCCTCGCCTGCGCTGCACCGTGAGCGGCAACGCTCCGACGAGCGCCCCACCCGCTCTCGCGATCGAGACTCTCGGTTCGTCGCAGAGCGGCCAGAGCGAGCGCAGCCAGGCGTGCAGCAGGAACGGCGACGGCCTGGGCATGGCCTCGACGAGCGCATCCCACTCACCGGCCAACGCGTCGAAGTCTGCGAGCGTCGTGATCGTCTCGACGGTGGTCGCAGTCATCGGCCAGCTTCGACGAGGAGGTCTCTGAAGGAGTCCCGCAGGAGCGGCCAGAACGGCTCGGGAAACGTGCCGTCCAGCTCGGCATATGACCGCAGCGTGTAGAGCAGTACCTCGAGCTCCTCACGGCCTTCGAGCCCGTGGCCGCGCTGCTCGAGCAGCTGCTCGAGCTGCCAGAGGGTGGTTGCCTCGACGTCGGCCTCCATCGGGGGCGAGCTCGTCGCCGCCTCGACCGGCGCCTTCGGCGGCACTTCCGCAGTCGCCGGCCGATCGCCGAGCACGGACACGCCGGGGACGGTGTTGTCGATCCGCCGACGCCGGACGATCCGGGAGGCATCGATACCGCCCGAACGGTCATGGGCAAGCGCCCGCAGGTCGTAACTGCCGTCCTCGAACCGTGACGTGTCGAGCGCAAGCTCGAACGGCGGCCGAGCGACCGCGCCGAGCGTCTGCCAGGCGAACGAGTCGGCGACGGCGATCTGGAACTCGAGGCGCGCAGACCTCGCCTGGTCGTGCACGGACGCCCGCAGCCCGACCGTGCCGGACAGCCGCTTCCCTGGGTCGCCGAGCGTGACCATGGGGGCAACCCGCTCGACGCGAACGGGGATCGGCTTCGAGACCGCCCTGTTGCCGGCTCGGTCGAGTGCGACCGCGCGCAGGAGGTAGCTCCCGTCGTCGAGTACGCCCGTGTTCCAGCTCGTCCGGAAGGGAGCGTCCGCAGCAGTGCCGGCCTCGGTCCACGTGCCGTCACCCGCGGAAAACTCGAAGCGGACGAGCGCGAGTCCAGAGCCGTCGTCGCGCGCGTGTGCTGCGACATCGACGCCGCCCATGAGGACGGCCCCTTGCCGCGGAACGTCGAGGTGGATCGAGGGCGGCGTGTTGTCGACGGTGACGCCGATCTCCGGTCCGACCGCACAGCGACCGGCGACATCGGTCGTCACCGAGCGCAGCCTGTACTCGCCGTCCTCGAACCCGCACGTGTCCCAGCTCGCCGCGCGCGAGCCGCGTACGCCCCAGCCGACCCGCTTCGCAGGCCGAACCTCGATCAGCGGACGCGAGCCGCCCTGCGCGCCCGCAACAGCGTCGCCGAGCAGCTCGAAGTCCTGTTCGGCGGTCGCCTCCCCGACCTCGACCCATTCGCGGCCCTCGGCGGCGCACTCGATCACAACCGAGCCGACCATCCGGCCGGCGGCGCCCGGCCGGCAGGTGACGACGACGTCACCGCGGAGCATGCTGCCCGGCGCCGGCGAGCTGATCACTCCGCCGCCGGCGGCCTGCACCGGAGCCGGCTCCTGCGGCGGAACGGAGGGAAGACGGCGCGGAACGATCTGCTCGGGAGCGTCGCTCCCGCGCTGGCGCCAGCGGGTGCGGAGCCGGTACAGCGGCTCCTGCTCGTGCGGATGCGGAACGATGCGCTGAACGAGGCCGAGCGCGAGCCCGGCGCCGAGCCAAACGGCGGTGTTCCTGGGAAGGTCGCCGGAGAACTGTGCGTTGACGACGGCGGCAGCGAGGTAGCCGCCCACGAGCGCCGCGTGCGTACGATCCTCGCCCGTGGACCGTCGCCAGGCGCGGCCGACGTGGACGAACGCGAGCGCGACGAGGCCGCCGAAGAGCAACAGACCCGGGAAGCCGAGCTCCGCCGCCGCTTCGAGGAACGCGTTGTGCGGGTAGATGCCGACCGGGTTGGTGTGAGCGAACGACCCGGTGCCGATGCCGGTGAAGGGATGATCGCCGAAGGCACGCCAGGCATCGCCCCAGAGCGCCGTCCGGCCGTTCGAGACGTCTCCGCCGCCGACGTCCGTCCCGCCGCCGCCGACGAGAACCGAGAGCGACCGGGAGACGTTCTGCCCGGGAACGAGCTGCGGGATCAGGATCGCCGACACGAGCACGGCAATGCCGATCAGCACGAGCCGCCGGCGGCTGAGCCGGTCGCCGAGCGTGAGCGCGAAGAGGACGAACAGGCCGGCGACCAGTCCGACCACCGGGCCGCGGGATCCGGCACCGATGAACGAGATTCCGAGCAGCGGGATCAGCGCCAGCGCAGCGGTGCGCTGCCAGGACGAACGGGTGACGAGCAGTACGAAGATCGCGAGCAGAAGTCCGGTGGCGGCGCCGCGGGCGAGCGAGATCGGGTCGGCCTGCGCGTACAGGGCGAGGCGGCCGGGGAACACCTCCTGCGCGCCGCCGGTGATCAGGCTCTTGAGCAGGACGAGCGCGCCGGCCGCAACGGTGGCAAGCAGGATTCCGGCCCACAGGTTCGTGCTGCGGCGGCTCCGCGCGATCAGGATGCCGGCAATCAGGTAGCTGACGTTCTCGGCGAGGAAGAGCTGGAGCTTGTAGCTGCCGTAGGCGGGGTCGGCGGACGCGCCGAGGCGAGCGACCATGACGATCGCAAGACCGAGCGTCATCAGGACGGGTCCGGAGACGAGCAGCCGAAGCGGCAGCGCGTTCTCCTCGCGCACCAGCGTCAGCAGGATCGCGAGCACGAGCCAGCCGACGAGAAACAGCTCGATCGAGCTCTTCGGGAACGGGTTCGTCCCGGCCACCGCTACCGCGATGCCGGGTAGCCCCCAGAGTGCGATCGGATACGCGACCGACCGCGAGGCCAGGAACGCGACGACGACGCACAGGCAGAGAGCGATCGCGACCTTTGGCCTGAGCAGCGTCGGGAACGCGACGAGCGGCCCGATCAGGGCCGCCCCGCCCAGGGCGATCCGTACGCGGGCGGTCATGCCATTTCCCTGCCGTTGGTCGGGAGATGGTCAGTCAGTCTGATTTCGATGCGCTCTTCCATGTCGGCCCTAACCAGCTTGCGGAGCAAGATGGCGTCAATCGATGAGCTCCATCACGCCGCGGCGGCCCTCGGTCCGCGTCGGGTAGTAGGCCTCGTCGATCACCTGCGTGCTGAACACGATCGTCCCGACGATGGGCGTGGGGCTGTGTCGAAGGTTGGCGGCGGCGGAGGGGAGGTCGGCCCGGTTGGTCACTCCGACACGCGCGACGAGGACGATCCCGTCCGAGATCGACGCGAGGATCGACGCGTCGGCGAGGTGCGCGACCGGCGGGGAGTCGACGATGATCAGGTTGTGCTGCTCGCGCAGCTCGGCCATCAGCTCGCGCATGCGGCCGCTGGAGAGAAGGCTCGGCGGGTTGGGCGGAGTCGGCCCCGCAGGCAGCAGCGAGAGCCCCGGCACGATCTCGAGCACAGCCTCGTCGAGCTCGGCGGTGCCGACGATCGCGCTCGTCAGACCCGGACGCCCGCGCGCGCCGAACTGCGCCGAGAGGGTGTTCGTGCGTACGTCGCCGTCGATCAGCAACACGCTCATTCCCGCCGCGAACGGCCGCATAAGCGAGTCCTTCTACCGCCGACGTCTTCCCTTCCCCGGGGTTGAAGCTCGTGACCGTGACGACGCGCATCGCCTGGTCGAGCGAAAGGAACGCCAGGTTCGCGCGCAGCACGTCGTAGGCCTCGGAGAGGACTCCGTCCCCGAGCGAGTAGCGCTTGCGCAGGGGGATCGTCGCCAGCACCGGCGCGGCGAGCAGCTCTTCGGCCTCGTCCGACGACCGGAGGGCGCGATCGAGACGGCTCCGGAGCCAGGCGAGGATCATTCCGAGCAGCAGGCCGAGCATCACGCCGGCCGCGATGTTCAACACCGGCTGTGGACGGATCGGCGTCGAGGAGGCGGTCGGCGGGGCGGAGAGGCTGACGCTGCCGCTCTGGCGGGCCGAGTCCCCGACGATCGAGCCGAGCTGGTCGGTGAGCGCCGCCTGCGCGAGGCGGTACGAGCGGAGCTTCTCGCTGTTGCCGCCGCTGTTCGCGAGGCGGTCGATCTGGTCGCCGATCTTCGTGATCTGGCTCTGGATCTCTCGCGCCTGGTTCGAGTTCCGCGCGACCGCGTCCTGGCGGACGACCTGGAGGAAGGCGCGGGCAACGTCGGCAGCGAGCGACGCCGCCGCTTCGGGCGAGGCTTCCTCGACCGTGATCTTGACGAGTGTCGTGTCCTGGACGGCGCCCGCGCCGATGCGGGACTTCAGCTGGCCGACCGTGTAGTGCCCGCCGGCGATGCGGTCGCGGATCTTCTCCAGGAAGCTGCGGTCGGTGATCAGGGTCGCGTAGGTCTTGGCGAGGCCCTGGCTCGCCTGCTGGTTCTGGAAGGTGTCGGTGGTCGACTGGCTCGGCGCGTTCACCTGGATGATCGCGCTGGCCGAGTAGACCTTGGCCGAGGTCTTCGTGATGAACACCGCGAAGACGACGCAAACAACGAGGCTGGTCGCCACGAGCCATTTGCCCCGCCACAGGATCGTGCCGATCTTCTGCTCGTTCATGGCAGCTCCGTCAGCCGTTCCGCGCAGCGGAAGGGCTAGCGCTCCCTGAGGGCGGGGAAGAGGATGACGTCGCGGATGGTGTCCCGGCCCGTGAGGACCATCGCCAGCCGATCGATGCCCAGACCCAGGCCGCCGGTCGGCGGCATCCCGTACGCCAGTGCCTCGACGTAGTCCAGGTCCCCCTGCTCTCCACCCACGAGCTTCGCCTGTTCGGCGAAGCGCTCGGCCTGCGTGTCCGGATCGTTGATCTCGGAGAACGCGTTGCCGAGCTCCATACCGCCCACGAAGTACTCGAACCGCTCGGTGATGCTCGGATCGCCGTCGGTCGCGCGCGCGAACGGCGACAGCTCGACGGGGTAGTCGTGGACGATCGTCGGCTCGATCAGCTCGGGCTCGACGAAGTGCGAGAACGCATGGTCGACGAGCTGCGCCCAGCTCTTGTCCTGCCTGGTGTCGACTCCGCGCTCGGTCAGCCACGCGCGCAGCTCGCCTTCGTCGCGCGTCCACAACTCGCGCTGCTCGAGCGTCTCGACGAAGGGCACGCGGTGCCAGTCCGAGCCGAAGTCGATCTCATGGCCGCGGAACGAGACCCTCGTCGTGCCAAGGCTCTCGTGGGCGACCGTCCGGACGCATTCCTCGATGCGGGACATCGTGTCCCTGTAATCGGCAAATGCCTCGTACCACTCAAGCATCGTGAATTCGGGCTGATGCTTGTAGGAGACGCTCTCGTTGCGGAAGTCCTTGCCGAGCTCGTACACCTTCTCCAGGCCGCCCACGATCAGACGCTTCAGATAGAGCTCCGTAGCGATCCTCAGGTACATGTCGCGACCGAGCTCCTTGGAGTGGGTGACGAAAGGCTCGGCGAACGCACCGCCGTACCGCGGCTGGAGGATCGGCGTCTCGACCTCGACGAAGCCCTGCGAGTCGAGGTAGCGCCGGAGCTCGGTGACGATCCGCGCGCGGAGGATGAAGTCGGCGCGAGACTCTTCATTGACCAGCAGATCGAGGTATCGCTGCCGGTAGCGCACCTCGGTGTCGGTGACGCCGTGAAAGGTGTCCGGCAGCGGCCGCCGGATCTTCCCGAGGAGTGTGAGTTCGACAACGAGCATGGAGGGTTCACCACGCCGCGTTCTCCCGGGAGCACCGGCCACGCCGACAATGTCGCCGAGGTGGAGGCCGTTGGCGACCGAGACTGCCTCCGGCGCAACGCAAGAAACCTGAATCCGCCCACTCCGATCGACGAGGTCGAGGAAGACCACCTTCCCGAGATCGCGAATGGCCATTACTCGGCCGGCCACCTTCCGAGTCGTCCCCATCCACCTCGTCGCGGGTTCTTGCCGCTCAGCGAGCTCGGGTTGGCTCGTCGTCGGCCGATGTCGGACGCGGTCGGGGAAACGCTTTGGGCAGCTCGGCTCATCTGGCCGGAAGTCTAGAGCCTGAGCCGCGGGCCGTGCTAAGCTTGTCTTACACCGTATGGCAACAAGAGACACGTCCAAAACGCCAGGCGGCCACTGGCGTTCCGCGTCCGACCGGAGACGGCGGAAGCACTGAAGGAGCGTGCCCGCGAGCTCGGTGCCACGCAGACCGAGCTGGTCGAGCGCTACATCGAGGAGGGCATCCGCGTTGGACTTGCACCCGCTCATCCGACTTCGTGAGGGAACCGGCGGGCGTCGCCCGGCGCTCGTCGGATCGCGTTTGGACGTCTGGCAGGTGATCGAGACGATCCGCCAGAACGACAACTCGGTCAAGGACGCGGCCGAGTACCTCGGCCGACCCCACGCACTGGATTGAGGCCTGTCTCGCCTACTACGCCGACTACCAGGACGAGATCGACGAGTGGTCGCCCAGGAGAACGCGTTCGCCGAGCGTGAAGAAGCGCGCTGGCGCCGGCAGCAGCAGCTGCTCGCTTGAAGCTGCTGCTGGACGAGATGTATTCGTCGGCCATCGCGGTGCAGCTGCGCCGTCGCGACCATGACGTCGTCGCGGTCCTGGAGCGGGTCGACCTCGCGGCAGGCGGACCATGTCGTGCTCGCCGCGCGACGAGTGAACGCCGGGCGATCGTCACGAAGAACATTCGCGGATCATCCGTCGCTCCTCTGCGACCGCGCTCGTCAGCACGGGTCGAGGACATGCCGGTCTTCTGCTGCAAGCGAACGCTCGCTCCCGCGCGGAAAGCCGGCATCGGCGCAGCTCGTACGAGCGCTCGACCGGGTTCTCCGCGCCCACCCGTCCGAGGACGCGCTCGCAAACCAGGTGCTCTGGCTGCCCTGATGGCCTGAGAGGAGCAGCCTCTAGGCGAAGGCGGGCTTGGCCCGCCGCAGCCTCGACGCAGCTCTATCCCGAGTGGCTTCCTCCGCAGAAAGTCGTGGCGCGAAGCGCCGACTTTCTATCGGCTCAGGCCGCTTGATTTCGAGGATCTTGAACTTGAGGGCGCCGCGAGGGGCCGCGACCTCGACGACCTCGCCTTTCTTCTTGCCGATGATCGCCTTCCCGACCGGCGACTCGTTCGAGAGCTTCTGCTCGGCCGGGTTCGCCTCGGCCGAGCCGACGATCCGGTACTCGAACGTCTTGTTCGCCGCCATGTCCCTCAGCCTGACCTTCGAGCCGACCGAGACGACGTCTTTCGCGATGTCCTTCTTCTCGATCACGCGTGCGGACAGCAGCCGCTCCTCGAGGAGCGCGATGCGGTGCTCGACGAGCGCCTGCTCGTTCTTCGCGTCGTCGTACTCCGAGTTCTCGGCAATGTCGCCGAACTCGCGCGCGGTACGGATGCGATCGGCGACCTCACGACGTTTCTCCGTCGAGAGGAACTCGATCTCCTGCTTCAGCTTCTCGTAGCCCTCACGTGTGAGGATGACTTCCTTGGCCACCGTACATACCTCCGAAAAGAACGCGCGGCGCACACGGCGCCGTCGCGGGCCGGAATGGTACCGGCCTCGCGGCTGATGCGCAAGATGGTCTCGCGGCTACGATTTTCCCTGCATTTTGACTATTGATCTCCGTTCTTCCTGGTGGATCGGTCACGTGGAGGTGCCGACCAGGGTCGTGCTCGCCCCGATGGCCGGCGTCAGCGTGCAGGCGTTCCGCCGCCAGGGTCGCCGCTTCGGGGCCGGGCTCGTCTGCTCCGAGATGGTCAGCTGCGCAGGACTGCACCACGGCAACGAACGCACGCTCGGCTATCTGCGTATCGCCTCCGACGAACATCCGCTCGCGGTCCAGATCTTCGGTGCCGAGCCGACCCTGATGGCCGAGGCGGCGCGGATGGTCGAGCACGCGGGAGCAGACATCGTCGACATCAACTTCGGCTGCCCGGTCAGGAAGGTGACCAAGACCGGAGCGGGCGCCACCCTCCTGGACGACCCGGAGCAGGCGGCCCGCATCGTCGCCGCCGTCGCCGACGCAGTGGACGTGCCGGTTTCGGTGAAGATGCGCCGCGGGCTGGAGGACGGCTCTCGCGCGTGCCTCGAGCTCGGCCCCCGCCTCGTGGACGCCGGCGCCGCGACACTCACCCTCCATCCACGCTCGGCGAGGCAGATGTACACCGGCACCGCGGACCACTCGCTCACCGCCGATCTCGTCGAGCTCGTGGACGTCCCCGTGATCGCCTGCGGCGACATCACGTCGCGCGCCCGCGCGCACGCCGTGCTCGCCACGACCGGTGCGGCCGCAGTGATGGTCGGCCGCGGCGCTCAAGGCAATCCCTGGGCGCTCCGGGAGATCGTCGACGGCGACAGCGCCGAGCCCACGCGCGAAGAGGTGGCGGCCGAGCTGATCCTGTTCGTACGCGAGACCGTCCGCGAGATGGGCGAGCGCCGCGCCTCCGGCTTCCTGAAGAAGTTCTACGGCTGGTACCTGGGCCGGGGCCGCTTTCCACGACCGTTCAAGAACGAGCTCGTGGTGCTCGAGTCGACCGACGAGGTGATCGAGCGCCTACTGGTCGCGGCGCCCGCTGCGGCCGAGGTGCTCGAGCGGCTCGAGGCCGAGCAGCCGGAGGCGGACGACGTGCTCCTGGATCTGCCGATCTCGATCTACGGCGGCGGCTAGCAACCTGTTCTTCTAGGCCGAGCCCTCGGGGAGGTTCCGTTCCCAGACGAGCCGGAGGCCCTCAAGCGTCAGATACGGATCGACCCGCCCGATCGTGCGCGAGTGCGGCGCGATCAGATCGGCGAGACCGCCCGTCGCGACCACCTGTGCCTCGACCCCGAGCTGCTCGCGGATCCGCCCGGCGATGCCGTCCACCTGCCCTGCGAACCCGTAGACGAGCCCCGACTGGAGCGCCGTCGCCGTCGAGGTACCGATCGGTGCCGGCGGGTCGACGAAGTCGACCTTGATCAGCCGCGCGGCCCGCGAGAAGAGCGCGTCCATCGAGATCTCGACTCCGGGCGCGAGCACGCCGCCGACGTACTCGCCTGCGGGGGAGACGACGTCGAAGTTCGTGGAGGTGCCGAAGTCGACGACGATGCACGGTGCGCCGTAGCGATCCTTGGCGGCCACTGCATTGGCGAGGCGGTCGGGGCCGATCTCGTGTGGCGAGTCGTGCCGGATGGGGATTCCGGTACGCACGCCCGGCCCGAGCACGAGCAGCGGCGCTTCCGCGTAGCGCTCGGCGAACGCCTCGTACTCGCGAACGAGTTGCGGCACCGTCGAAGAAAGGCAGATCCCGTGGACACGCGCGAGGTCGAGGAAGCGGGTGACGAGCGCGCCCAGCTCGTCGCCGGTGCGTTGCGCCTCGGTCGCGATCCGCCAATGCTCGGCGAGCTCAGGCCCGTCGAAGAGCCCGAAGACGGTTTGCGTGTTGCCGACGTCGACGGCGAGCAGCATCCCCGAGCGCTCCCTCGGGACCTACGCGCCTTCGTCGTCGGAGCCGAGCGTCTCGCCGATCCGCTCGGCGAGCGCCTCGGCGGTCAGCTTGGGCTCCTCACCCTCCCCGCGCAACTCCTCGACGGTGACGTCGCCCGAGGTGAAGATCCGCGTCCTCGGGATCATCCTGATCGGCCGGTTCTTGTCCCAGACCCAGACGTCCTCCATCTCGACCTCGAAGAGCGGGTAGGTCGGCTGGATCCGGGGCTCGAGGTCGACCTTGTTGCAGAGGTAGGTCGTGTCGGGCGTGAGCACGCAGTAGCGAAACAGCGGGAAGACCGCTGCGTACTCCTTCTTCAGCTGGAGCTCGAGGTCAGCCTCGTACTCGTCGAGGTCGTCGAGGTGCGACATCAGGGAGATTGTAGCCCGGCGATGATTTCGGCCACCCTGCCGCGCCCCGGCACGACGAGCCCGGGGTCGAGCTCGGCGAGCGGCTCCAGCACGAACAGGCGCTCGTGCAGACGTGGGTGCGGGAGCTCGAGGCCGGGTTCCGCGAACTGCTCGTCCCCGTACAGCAGCAGGTCGAGGTCGATCGTTCGCGGCCCGAAGCGCGGGCCGTGACGGGTACGGCCGAGACGGCGCTCGACCGCGAGCAGGCGGTCGAGGAGCTCGCGAGGCGGCAGGCTCGTCTCGATAGCCGCGGCACCGTTCAGGAAGCGAGGCTGGTCACGGATCCCGACCGGTTCCGTGTCGCGGAAGCCGGAGACGGCGACGATCTCGACACCCGGCTCGGCAGCGAGCTGCTCGAGCGCGGCTCGCAGCATCGCTGCACGGTCGCCGAGGTTGGCTCCGAGGCCGACATAGGCGCGCGTCACCCGGCCAGGGTAACCCGCAGATCGTCGCAGACTCGATCGACGTCGCCGGGTCGCAGCTCCTGGTGCACCGGCAGACCGATCACGGTCGCGCGCAGCTCCCGCGCCCTCGGAAACCGCTCGGGCGGCAGCGACGGGTGCGGCAGCGTCCAGAAGTTCAGCGGGCGCACCCGCCGCGCAACGAGCCCGCGCAGCGTCTCCTGCTTCTCGGGCACGACCGCCGGCAGGACGAAGGGGCTGGTGTCGTCCGGGAGATTCACGAAGGGCTCGGCGACCAGATCCGGAATCAGCTCCAGATAGCGGCGGTAGTTCGCCCGCCGCACTGCCGCGACACCCGGATCGACGATCCGCGGCAGGGCCGCACGGGTCGCCGCCGACGGGCCGCGCGGGTCGCCGAGGCCGACGGTGTGCTCGAGCGTGCCGACGCGAGGCGCACGCCGGTCGGCAAGCCACGCGACGCTCCGCGTCCGGGTCGCCAGCCACAGCGCGTGCTCCATCCCGAGCCCGCCGAGCCCGACCGCACGGCGTCGGAGCGCCCCGTGCGTCGGTGTCCGCGTGACGAGCGCGGCCCCGTCGGGCAGGCCGAAGGTCTTGTAGAGGCAGAACACCGAGACGTCGCCGAACGTGCCCAACGGGCGTCCGCCCACCGTGGAGAGCCAGCCCTGCGCGGCGTCCTCGACGAGCAGCAGTCCGCGCTCGTCGCACCAGCGTCGCCAGTGAGCCGCGTCCTGGGGGAAGCCGAGGTAGTGCACGAGGTGCAGGGCGCGCGTCCGCGGCGTCAGCAGTCGGGAGAGCTCGGCCTCGTCCGGCGCGAGGGTGTCGGTCGCCTCGTAGAAGCGGCACGCCAGCCCGGCCCGCTCGAACGCCTCGATCTCGGAACCGTGGTGGAAGGCGGGGGCGAGGATCTCGCCACCCGGCTCGACGAGATCCGAGAGCGCCTGGTAGAGGGCATGGCGCGCACGCGCGAACAACCGGCAGCCCGGCTCCCCCAGCGGGAACGGCAACTCCCGCGCCGGGCGCCGCATCCACACGGACACCGGCAGCGGTGCCAGCGCAGGAACCACTGTCCGGCTCATCGCCTCAACGCCAGCGTTCGCCTCGCGAGCGGCAGTCCCACCAACCGCCAGGCCACGATCGCCGAGTTCCAGGCGAGGCCGGCCGGCGTCCGCGGAAAGGAGTGCTGGAGCAGCAGCTCGCGGTGAGCCGGGCGCCAGTCGTTCTTCCAGGGCTCGTCGGCGCCGAGAAACTCGAACGAGCGCAGCCCGTTCGAGAATGCCCGCTCGAGCATCGCGTGCACGAGCAGCTTCCCCGGCGCAAACCGCTTCGCCTCGGGGTCGACGCCCCCTTTGAGGAAATACCATGAGCGATCGTCTTCCAGGGCGTACTGGAACGCGATCGGCCGGTTGTCGAGGCGCAGGAACGCGAGCCTGAGCAATCCCCGCGGCGCCGCCCAGTCGGCGAGCTCGCTGTAGAACCGCTGCGTCTGCGGCTTCGAGACGATCGCCGTCCCCCGCTGCGACTTCCAGCCCGAGGGCTCGACACGAAACGCCTGGGTCAGCAGGTCACGCAGGTTCTCCGCGCCGTCTGCGACCTCGACCGCGACCTCACCAACGTGCCCGAGCGCTCGGCGGCGGCGGCGCAGGTCGGCGACGAACTTCCCGGAGAGATGACGCTCGAAGGCGCTCCAGTCCCCGTCGGTCCCCACGTACGGCGAGCGCTGAATCGTCACCGTGAGAAGCTGCCGCCCGTGGGCCCCCGCCGCGCGCGCGATCTCCCCCGTTGCGGGCGAAGCAGCGTCCAGGTAGCAGAGCGAGGTGTGGGCCGGACGTGAATCGAACAGCCCGTCGACGAGCGCCCGTTCGGCAACAGCGTCCTCGGCGAGCGGCCCGAAGTGGGGGCTGTGCACGTTCGCGACCGCCCGTACCGAGCCCATGTGCCGGTAGAGGGGGGCAACGGCGACGAGACGGCCGTCGGAGCGGACGGTCGCAATCTCGAGCCGGCCGCGCCCGAACGCATTCCACCAGGCCTGGAACCAGCCGGGGCGCAAGAACGGGGTTGCTCCGGCACGCGTTGCCAGATCGTCCCACTCGGGGGCGATCGGCTCGATCGAGTCGAGGACGACGAACTCCATGACGGCTTCGGCCTGTATCGACCGAAACCGGTCTCAGCCTGACCCGGAGCGCTCGGCGGTCGCGGCCGACCACTCGGCGGGAATCCCCGCCGGCCGCGGCTTACGCACGCGCACCCGAGCACGGGCGACCGGGAAGCGCGCGACCAGCTCGTCGGCCACCGCTGCGGCCAGCGTCTCGATCAGGTCGCGGCGCTTCGCGTCGGAAACGTCGCGGACGCAGGCGGCCACGTCGCGGTAGTCGACGGCCTCCTCGACACGATCGGTTGCAGGCTCGGTCACCTCGAGCTCGATGTCGAACAGAAACGGCTGGCCCTCCCGCCGCTCCTCGTCGAGCACCCCGTGCCGGCCGAACACCTCGAGCCCGTACAGCTCGAGGATCACAGCATCGCCCCGGCGACGGTCAGGGCGTCGACCGTCTCGCGCACGTCGTGGACACGCAGGATCGTCGCGCCGCGCTCGTAGGCCGCCACGGCGGCGCCGATGCTGGCTGCCGTCGAGCCGGTCGTCGCCTCGGGGTCGCCGAGCAGCCGCCCGAGCGAGCTCTTGCGCGAGAAGCCGACGACAACGGGACGGCCGAGCGCGAGGAGGACGTCGAGCCTGCGCACCAGCTCGAGGTTGTGCTCGGCGGTCTTGCCGAAGCCGATACCCGGGTCGAGGCAGACGCGCTCCTCGGCGATCCCGGCTCGGACGGCGAAGGCCAGCCGCTCCTCGAGGAAACGTGCGACGTCGGACGCGACGTCGTCGTAGTGCGGGTCGCGCTGCATCGTCCTGGGCGAGCCCTGCATGTGCATCAGGCAGAGGTAAGCGCCCGAGTCGGCCACCACCCCGGCTAGATCTGGGTCGGCGCGCAGGGCGGTCACGTCGTTGACGAGCTCCGCCCCGAGCGCGATCGCCCTCCGCGCGACCTCCGCTTTGGCGGTGTCGATCGAGACCGGCTTGCCGGCGAGGGCTTCGAGCACGGGCACGACGCGGCGGAGCTCCTCGTCGAGTGTGACTCCCTCCGAGCCCGGCCGCGTCGACTCGCCGCCGACGTCCACGATCGCCGCACCTTCCTCGAGCAGCCTTCGCGCGGAGGCGATGGCATCGCCGGGTAGGTAGTTGACACCGCCGTCCGAGAACGAGTCGGGTGTGACGTTGACGACGCCCATCACCGAGGGGCGGGGGAAGCGCTGCTCGATCGGTGGCCGCACGTCCATCCGCCGACGCAGTTTGCGCGTTTTCTTGGTGGCACGGGACGCAGTACGCGCGCGGGCGGCGGACTCCGGCCGGGGACGCTGCCACACTGGGCGCGGGCAATCAGCCTCCAAGAGGACACGGAAGGAGTCGTTGAATGACTGAGACAGCTGCGGCAGCACCCGCAGGCAAGCCCCTCGGCCAGCCGCGCGGAGTCGCGTTCGTGGCGATCATCGGCCTGCTCACCTTGGGGATTTACCTTCTCTACTGGTACTTCAAGACCGGTGACGAACTGAAGCGCTACTCCGGTGAGGGCCTGGGCGGCGTGCTCTGGCTCGTGATCGGGATGGTCGCCGGAATCGTGCTCGTCTTCGTCGCACCATCAGAGGTCGGAAAGCTCTACTCCCGCGACGGGCAGGAGCCGCCGGTGACCGGTAAGACCGGGTTCTGGATGCTTCTACCGCTGATCGGCTACTTCGTCTGGGTCGCGAAGGTCCAGGGCGCGCTGAACCGCTTCTGGAAGAGCAAAGGCGCCGCGTAGCAGATGCGTCGGGCGGGCGGCCGAGGCCGTCCGCCCGAGGTCTTCCTAGGTCGCCGCGGCGGCCGCGCGTGGGATCTCGGTGCCGCGTGCCGCCCAGGTCCCGCCCGCCGCGAGAATGCCGCCCGCGAACGCGATCCACGCACCGGCGTCGAGGCTGCCGAAGTCGCCGAACGCGGCTCCGACGGGCACGAACGCGACGAGGCCGAGGAGCACGAGCGTGACCGCGGCGTCGAGTCCTCGCGTGCCCGCACCCGCGAACGTCGCCGCCCACGCGAGAGCCGCTGCGACCGCGAGGATCAGCATCAGGATCCCGAGCGAGTGCCCGAGCGGGCCGTCCCAGTAGCTCTGACCCTCGCTGGCGTCGATGAAGATCCCGGGAAAGACGAGCGCGATTCCCAGCCCGGCTGCCAGCGCCGCAGGCGAGGGGCCGGCCGGCGTGCTGCTCGCGCCGCCGGCCACCACGAACGAGACCGCCGCTCCGATCGCAATCAGGGCCCCGCCGGCGAACGCAAGCCACATCCCGGCCCTCGTCTGATCCCAGTCGCTGAACGCAGTCGCTGCCGGGAACCACGCCCAGAAGCCGAGCAGGACGGCCCCGGCCGCGAACAGCGCGCCGTTGCCCGCCTTCCCCGCAGACCCGGCCACCAGGAGCAGCGCGGCGATCGCGGCGAGGGCGATCCCGAAGGCCGCAACAGTGCCGTCGAAGTCCCAGTAGCTCGAGCCGGGGACGGCGTCGATCCAGATCGCGACGAACGCGAGCACGACGCCGACGCCCGCGATCACCCTCCCTGCCATGGTGTTCACCCCTCACCCCCTATGGACGCAATGCGTTTTCGCCTGAGGGTCTCAGGTCGGACGGACGCTGTCCAGTGCCCGGCTGCTAGCCCTTCGAGGGCTCGGGCGGCGGTGGTTGCATCGTCGCTCCCGGCAGCGGGAAGGGCTTCGGCTGCGGGCGCGGGCGCTTCGCCGGCTCGGGCGGAGGCGCAACTGCCGCCGGCGGCGTCTCCTCGCGGAAGACGTCGTCTGCGGCCTCGCCGGCGAGCAGGCGCTCGAACTGATCCTTGTCGATCGTCTCGCGCTCGATCAGGATCGCCGACAGCTTGTGCAGCTCCTCCATGTGGTCGCGGAGCACCTGCTGGGCCTTCGCGTGCGCCTCCTCGATCACCCGGCGGATCTCGTCGTCGATCTCGCGGGCGATCTCCTCGGAGTAGTCGGGCTCGTTGCCCATCTCGCGCCCGAGGAAGGGCATGTCGTGATTGCGACCGAGTACGCGCGGGCCGAGCTTCTCGCTCATCCCGAAGCGCATGATCATCTGCTTCGCGGTCGAGGTCACCTTCTCGAGGTCGTTGGCGGCTCCGGTCGTCACCTCGTGGAAGACGAGCTCCTCGGCCGCGCGGCCGCCGAGCGTCATCGCCAGCTGGTCCATCAGCGCCGACTTCGTCGTCAGGTAGCGGTCCTCGCGCGGCAGCGAGATCGTGTAGCCGAGCGCCTGGCCGCGGCTGATGATCGAGATCTTGTGCACCTCGTCGGTGTGCTCCAGGTAGTGACCGACGAGCGCGTGCCCCATCTCGTGGTAGGCGGTGATCTTGCGCTCCTCCTCCGAGAAGAGGCGCGTCCGCTTCTCCGGGCCGGCGATGACGCGCATGATCCCCTCTTCGAGCTCCTCCTGCTCGACGACCTTCTTGCCCCGGCGCGCGGCGAGCAGCGCCGCCTCGTTGACGAGGTTGGCGAGGTCGGCGCCGGTGAAGCCGGGCGTTCCGGCGGCGAGCGTGTCCAGATCGACCTCGGAGGCGAGCGGCTTGCCCTTCGCGTGCACCTCGAGGATCTTGCGACGGCCGTTGCGATCCGGCCGGTCGACGACGATCTGGCGGTCGAAGCGGCCGGGGCGCAGCAGCGCCGGGTCGAGAATGTCGGGCCGGTTCGTGGCCGCGATCAGGATGATGTTGTCCTTCAGCTCGAACCCGTCCATCTCGACGAGGAGCTGGTTCAGCGTCTGCTCGCGTTCGTCGTGGCCGCCGCCCAGGCCGGCGCCGCGGTGACGGCCGACGGCGTCGATCTCGTCCATGAAGACGATGCACGGCGCCGCCTGCTTTGCCTGCTCGAACAGGTCGCGCACCCGGGAGGCGCCGACGCCGACGAACATCTCGACGAAGTCGGAGCCCGAGATCGAGAAGAACGGCACCCCGGCCTCGCCGGCGACCGCGCGCGCGAGCAGCGTCTTGCCGGTGCCGGGCGGCCCGTAGAGCAGAACGCCCTTCGGGATGCGCGCGCCGAGCGCCTGGAACTTCTTCGGGTTCTCGAGGAACTCCTTGATCTCCTGGAGCTCCTCGACCGCCTCGTCGACGCCGGCGACGTCCTTGAAGCCGATCTTGGGAGAGTCGGGCGCCATCCGCTTGGCGCGGCTCTTGCCGAAGCTCATCACCTTCGAGCCGCCGCCCTGCATCGAGTTCATGATGAAGATCCAGAAGCCGAACAGAAGCAGGAACGGCAGCAGCGTCGTCAGGATCGACCACCACGGGGACGACCCCGTCCCCTTCGAGTCGAACGTGACCCCCTTCTTCTCGAGCAGGGCCTGGAACGCGATCTGCGACTGGTCGCTCGGGTAATTGACCTTGATCTTCGTCGCGTCCGGGTCGCGTAGCGTCGCGATCACCTGGCGCTTGCTCGGGTTGAAGACGACCTCGTCGATCGTGCGCGGCTGCGTCTGGACGAGCGCGATCAGCTCCGAGTAGGTTTTCTTGGCGGGCGCCTTCGACTTCGGGATCAGCGTCTGGCTCGCCAGGTACACGAGCAGGACGATCACGATCAGGGGGAAGAGCGCGCTACGGAAGAAGCGATTCACGGGTTATCCAAGGCCCAGGGTAGCAAGGAGGGGTCATATTTCCGCCCCCGCCGAGTCCTATACGCCTTCGGGAATCAAGTCCTCGGTCAAGACCCCCACGTAGGGGAGATTCCGGTACCGCTCGGCGAAGTCGAGCCCGTAGCCGATCACGAACCGGTTCGGGATCTCGAAGCCGGTCCACTGCACGCGGACGTCGATCTCGCGGCGCTCGGGCTTGGTCAGCAGCGCACAGACCTCGAGCGATGCGGGCTCGCGCGACTCGAGTGTCCGCATCAGGTAGGAGAGGGTCAGCCCCGAGTCGATGATGTCCTCGACGACGAGGACGTTGCGGCCCTGGATGTTGATGTCGAGGTCCTTGAGGATCCGGACAACGCCCGACGAGTCGGTTTGGGCGCCGTAGCTCGAGATCGCCATGAAGTCGACCTCGCACGGCACGGTCAGATGGCGCATCAGGTCGGCCATGAAGAAGACGGCGCCCTTGAGGACGCCGATCAGCAGCAGGTCGCGGTGCTCGTAGGCGGCCGAGATCTCCTCGCCGAGCTCGGCGACGCGGGCACGCAGCGCGTCGGCGTCGATCAGCACCTCGCCGACGGCCCGCTCCAACTCGGTCTCCATCATGTTCGCGTCACCCTGACTCCGCCATCCTCCACGATCCCGGGCACGGCGACAACCTCGTCGTCGCGAACGACCACCGGCCAGCCGTCACGGGCGGCTCGAGGCACCTTCGCGTCGACGAAGACGTCCTGGAGCTTCTTCCGGCGGCCGGCGAGCCGGTCGCCGGGACGGCGTGCCGCGCACCTCGAGGCCGGGGAGGTCGCTTTCGATCATCCAGGGCCCCCAGCGGACGGGGCCCTGCTCGAGCGAGAGCGTGCCGTACTCGCGCACCGCTCTGATGCCCGCTGCCCAGGTCGCGCCGACTTCGAGCCGTCGCGGCTGCGAGAGCAGCTCGAGCAGCGTGTCCTCGAATCCCCGCGGCAGGCGCGGTCGCTCGCCGGCGAGGCGGAGCAGGTTCGCCTCGGCGGCAGGGTGGAGACGGCGGAGCAAGGGGAGGATCTCCTCGCGGATCAGGCCGCGGAGCGTGTCGGGGTTCGAGGAGTCGCGGCGGAACTCGAGTCCGGTCGCCCGGCAGTACGCCTCGGTCTCGTCACGCCGGACGGTGAGGAGTGGCCGGACGACGCCGTCCTCTCGGCGCACCTTGATCCCCCGCGTCGAGCCGCTCGCTGCGAGACGGTAGAGGATCGTCTCGACCTGGTCGGAGGCAGTGTGCCCCGTGGCGCGCAGCGGGTGAGTCTCGGTGAGCGCGTACCGGAGCTCGCGGAGCTCCCCCTCGGTGCTCCCTGGGGGCGCAGCGACGACCTCGGCGCCGAATGCTTCGCGGCAGAACGCCGCGTCTGCCTCCGACTCCTCTCCGCGGAGCCCGTGGTTCACGTGCACCGCCGAGACGCGGTAGCCGAGCGCGCGCAGTGCGTGCCAGAGGCAGGTCGAGTCGGCGCCGCCGGAGACGAGGCAGGTGACCTCGCAGCCCGGCGGGATCAGGTCGTGCCGCCGGATGTGCGCATCGATCTGCTCCAGGATCCCCACGCAGGCATTGTGCCGCGGATAGGCTCCGATCGTGCTGGACGAGACGACCGAATTCGGGCAGCGCGCCACGCGGCGGCTGCGCGAGGATCTCCTCGGCTGGCTGACGACCGTCTCGCCCCGTGGCGCGCCCCAGCCGGTCCCGGTTTGGTTCCTCTGGGACGGCACGAGCGTCCTCGTCTACTCGAAACCGGACACGCCGAAGCTGCGGAACATCGCGGCCAACCCCAATGTCTCGCTCAACCTCGACGGCAACGGCCAGGGCGGTGACATCGTCGTCCTCCAAGGGCAGGCGCGGGTCTCGGACGACCCGCCGGCCGACGCCGTGCCGGACTACGTCGAGAAGTACGCCGGTCTGATCGCGCGCAACAGCTGGACGCCGGCGAGCTTCGCCGCCGACTACTCCGTGCCGCTGCGGCTCGATCCGACGCGGATCCGCGGCCACTAGAACGGTCCTATCCGCGCGCGCGACCCCTGCCAGCGTCGAACCGCCCGCGCGCCCTGACACGCGCCAAGTGCGATGCCACCTCGAGCGCGGCCCAGCGCACGACCCACGCGAGCACCCCGAGCTTGAGCAGCCGCCTCATCGGCATCGTGATTCTGCCACCCAGACCTTCGCCGC
>CAVXTD010000030.1:0-25461 GCA_963764565.1 uncultured Actinomycetes bacterium | reverse complement strand
CGGGCGGTCCTGCTCGCGCGCGATGAAGATGTCACAGAGTTGGCACGAAGCGCGACCGTGCCTCGGCGATCGCGGCCCGCACGTCCCCGAGCCGCACCGCGACGCTCTCCGCCGCGGTCGTGTCGGGGTCGAACGTTCCCTTCCCGCACCGACCCCGCCACTCGCTCGTGGGCGTCGCGGAACGGAACACCCTCGGCGACGAGCGCTTCCGCGGCGTCGGTCGCGAGGAGCAGTGGATCGGACGCGGCGGCGGCGAGGCGGTCCCGGTCGAAGTCGAGCCCGCCGACGAGCGCCGCCAGCGCAGCCGAGCGCCTCCCGCACGTCGCGGCGTGCGTCGAAGACCGGGCGCTTGTCCTCCTGGAGGTCGCGGTTGTACGCGAGCGGCAGGCCCTTGACCGTCGCGAGCAGGCCGGTCAGCCGGCCGATTGCCGTGCCCGCCTTGCCGCGCGACAGCTCCGCGACGTCGGGGTTCAGCTTCTGCGGCATCATCGACGAGCCCGTCGCCGCCGACTCCGGCAGCCGAGCGAAACCGAATTCGGACGACGACCAGAGGACAATCTCCTCGCCGATCCGCGACAGGTGGACGAACAGCACCGTCGCCGGCGTAGAGGTAGTCGAGCGCGAAGTCGCGGTCGGCGACCGCGTCGAGGGAGTTGCGCATCGCACCGGGAGGGCTCGGCACCGGCAGCGTCGATCCGGCGAGGGCTCCCGCGCCCAGCGGACTCTCCGCCGCCTGCGTCGCGGCGAAGCGAAACCGTGCGCGGTCGCGGTCGAGCATCTCCACCCACGCGAGCAGGTGGTGGCCGAGCGTCACCGGCTGGGCGCGCTGGAGGTGCGTGTACCCGGGCATGACCGTCTCCGCCTCGGCTTCGGCGACGTCGAGCAGGCCCAGCGCGAACGCGCCGATCGCCTCCAGTGCCTCGGCGCACGCGTCCTCGACGTACAGGCGCATCGCCGCCACAACCTGGTCGTTGCGCGAGCGACCTGCGTGGATCTTCCGCCCCACTTCGCCGAGCGAGCGCTCGATCGCCGAGTGCACGTCCTCCGAGTCGCTCAGATCGGCATGGCCGCCCTGAGCGATAGCTGTCAGCGCGGTGACGACCTCGGCGTGCTCCTGATCGGTGAGGAGCCCCGACACGTGGAGCCTCGCGGCGTGCAGACGCGTGCCCTCGCAGTCGTACGGCAGCAACTCCGCGTCGTGAGCGCGAAGGAAGGCCCAGACCTCCGGGGCGAGGCGAACCTCGACCCGGCCGGCCCAGAGGGTCATCCGACCGCGACCTTCCGAGCCCTAGCCGCCGCCAGCTCCGCCTCGAGCGATGCGAGCCGGATGAACCCTTCCGCAGCCTCGTGCGGGAATGTCTCCCCGGTCGCGTACGACGCAAGCGTCTCGGCGTACAACGCATGCTCGGAGCGCCGCCCGTTGACGACCGCCGTAGCCGACCGCAGCTCGACCCGCACCTCACCGGTGACGAGCCCTTGGGTCGCGTCGACGAACGCGTCCAGCGCCTCGCGCACGGGCGAGAACCAGAGGCCGTCGTAGACGGTGCGGGCCCAGCGGTCCTCGACCCAGCGCTTGGTCTCGAGCTCGGCCTTCGTCAGCACCAGGTCCTCGAGCGCGCGATGGGCGGCGATCAGCGTCATCGCCGCCGGCGCCTCGTACAGCTCGCGGCTCTTGATCCCGATCGCGCGGTTCTCGATCATGTCGATCCGGCCGATCCCGAACGCGCCCGCCTGCTGGTTGAGCACGGAGATCAGGTCGTGCAGCGGCAGCTCCTCGCCGTCGAGCGAGATCGGCAGCCCGGCTTCGAAGCCGATCACGACCTCCTGCGGAATCGGTGCACTGTCCGGGTCGGCAGTCAGCCGGAACGCCTCCTCGGGCGGCGCCTCCCAGGGATCCTCGAGGATCCCGGCCTCGATCGAGCGACCGAACAGGTTCTCGTCGACCGAGAACGGCGAGCCGGCGGTGACCGTGATCGGGATCCCGCGCTCGAGCGCGTAGGCGATCTCCTCGTCGCGTGTCCAGACCTTGTCGCGCAGCGGCGCGATCACCCGCACGCCGGGGTAGTTGGCGCGGAACGCTAGCTCGAACCGGAGCTGGTCGTTGCCCTTGCCCGTGCAGCCGTGCACGGCGGCCTCGGCGCCCAAGCTCCAATGCGAGCTCGGCGACGGCCTGGGCGATCACGGGCCGCGAGAGCGCGGAGACGAGCGGGTACTTGCCCTCGTAGAGCGCGTTCGTCTTCAGCGCCTTGGCGACCTGCTCGGCCGCGAACGCCTCGCGACGGTCGATGAGCGCGACGTCGTCGGCGCCTGCCGCGTACCCGCGCGTCTGGGCCTGCTCGAGGTCGAACTCCTGCCCGACGTCGCAGAGCACGGCGATCACTTCGTCGTAGCCGTAGTCCTCCTTCAGCCAGGCGATGATGCAGGTCGTGTCGAGCCCGCCCGAATAGGCGAGAACCGCTGTGCGGGATTCCCGCTCCAGCGCCGGCAAAGCCGGCACCTCCGCTCTTTGGTCGCCTCCGTCAAGCCTACGGCTCATGCTGCTCCTTCCAAGAGGTGTCTGCTCAGCTCCTCGCGCAGGCTCGCGGCGCTGACGCCCGCGGCCGGCACGACGAGGATCGTGTTGTCGCCCGCCACCGTGGCGAGGACGTGGGGGTGGTGGGACTCGTCGATCGCCTCCGCGAGCGCGGCGGCGAAGCCGCGCGGCGTGAAGACGACGACGAGCTGGTCGTTCGATTCGATCGACATCGCCCAGCGCCGGAACGCGGACTCGAGCTCTCGCAGGCGGTCGAGGTCGGCCGCGCCGGCGTGCGCGTAGGCCAGGCGGCCGTTCGCCGCGCGCACCTTGACCAGCCCAAGCTCCGAGATGTCGCGGGAGACGGTGGTCTGGACGACCTCGTGGCCGGCTTCGCGCAGCGCGTCGGCGAGCTCCGACTGGGTCGAGATCTGACGCTCACGGATCAGGCGCAGGATCGCGCCCTGGCGCTCACGGCGATGCGCGGTCATGCAAGAACCTCCTGGAGAATGGAGATCGCCTGCGCGACCTCGTCGGCGGTCACGACCAGCGGGGGCGAGAGACGCAGGGTCTTGTCTCCGGCAGAAGTAACGAGCAATCCCGCGTCGAGGCACGCCCCGACGACCGATGCCGCGGAGCGGTCGAGGTCGAGCCCGAGCAGCAGGCCGGCGCCACGCACAGGCAGGGCGTCCGCCAGCTGCGCGCTCGCGCTCCCGGACGTTCGCGAGCAGCTCCTCGTCGACGGCCTCGACCACGGCGCAGGCGGCTGCGCACACGACGGGATTGCCGCCGAAGGTCGATGCATGATCGCCGGGAACGAATCCGCGGGGCGCATCGTCGGCGGCGAGCAGGGCGCCGATCGGCAGCCCGTTCGCGAGGCCCTTGGCCAGCGTGACGAGGTGTGGCCGAACGCCGAGCTGCTCGAAGGCGAAGAACGTGCCAGTGCGACCGACGCCGGTCTGCACCTCGTCGAAGCAGAGAAGCGCTCCGTTCTCGGCCGCGAGCTTCGCGGCGGCGGCGAGAAAGTCCGGACTGGCGGGATTCACGCCGCCCTCGCCCTGAACCGGCTCGAGCAAAATCAGGCCGGTGTCAGAGCCCACTACGGCCTCGAGCGAGGCAATGTCGTTCAGCTGCGCAAACGTGACGCCGGGGACGAGCGGCTCGAATGCCCGGCGCTTTGCGGGCTGCCCGGTGACCGACAGAGCGCCGAACGTGCGGCCGTGGAACGAGCCTTCGAGCGCCACGATCCCGGGCTTTCCGGTCGCTTTGCGCGCATACTTGATCGCCGCCTCGATCGCTTCCGCGCCGGAGTTGCAGAAGAACGCCTCGGCGCCGCCGAACCGCTCGGAGAGCAGCCGCGCGAGCGCCGCCATCGGCTCCGTCCAGTACAGGTTGGAGACGTGCCAGAGGCGCTCGAGCTGCGCCTGCGCGGCGGCGACCGGCGCCGGGTGGCAGTGTCCGAGGCCGACGACCGCGATCCCGGCGGCGAAGTCGAGGAAGCGGCGGCCGTCCGAGGCGGTCAGCCATGCGCCCTCGCCCTCGACGAAGGTGACGTCGGCGCGACCGTACGTCGGGAGCACGGGCATGCGGGTCTGCACGCTCACGCGGTCACCAGCGTCTTGCCGATTTCAGTGTGCACGCCGCCGCGCGCCGCCTGGACCGCCGCCCTCAGCTTCGGGACGATGCCGCCCTCGAACGTCCCGTCGTCGAGCAGCCGGTCGGCGTGGTCGGCCTGGATGGACGCGAGCACGCCGTCGTGCAGCACACCGGGGACGTCGGTCAGGAACGTAAGGCGATCGGCGCCGAGGCCGACGGCGAGCCCCGCCGCAGCCTCGTCGGCATTCACGTTCAGCGGCCCCTCGGCAAGCGGCGAGACAACCGGGATGAACCCGGCTGCAAGCGCGTCGAGGATCGCCTGGGGACGGCTTGGAAGCGGGTCGCCGACGAGTCCGAGCTCGGGGACGCGAAGAGCGAGGAGCCCGATTTCGTCGCCGGCCAGCCCGATCGCTCGCGGGCCGATCGCAGCGCAGAGCTGAGCGTTGACGGCCAGCAGCGTCTCGCGGACAACGCCGATCGCGGCCTCGCAGGTGATCCGGCGGCCGCGGTAGAAGGCGACGTCGAGTCCTTTCGCCTCGAGCGCGGCCGAGATCTGGGGCCCGCCGCCGTGAACGACCACAACGTCGTCGTGCGCAGCCGCGGCGAGGATCTCCTCGACCGACGACCCGGCGACTGCGCCTCCGCACTTGAGCACGATCACGTCGTGTACTCCGCGTTGATCCGCACGTATTCGTAGGTGAGGTCGGAGGCGAGGTAGCCCGCGCTCGACGTGCCGAGCCCGAGATCGAGCTCGATCTTGCAGACGGCGCCCTCGAGCGACACCTCCGCTCCGGTCGGCTCGCCCCGGCTGAAGACGGGCACACCGTTCATCCGCAGCGTGAGCCGGTCGACGTCCACCTGCGCGAAGCCACCGGCGCAGAACGCTGAGCCCGCAGCGGAGAGGATGCGCCCCCAGTTCGGGTCGCGTCCGAACGCCGCCGTCTTGACGAGCGGGGAGGTGGCGATGCGCTGCGCGATCGCGTTCGCTTCCCCGGGTGTGGCAGCGCCAGAGACCTCGATCTCGAGCACCATCGTTGCGCCCTCGCCGTCCTCGACGATCTGCCGCGAGAGATCGGCGCAGACCTCGGAGAGCGCGGCGGCGAATTCACGGTCGGTAGCCGGCGTCCGCTCGACCCCGCTCGCGCCGTTTGCAAGCAGAATCACTGCGTCATTGGTCGAGCACTCGCCGTCGACCGAGATCCGGTTGAAGCTCTCGTTCACGGCCCGCTTGAGGAAACCGCGTACGTCGTCTGCGCCGAGCGGATAGTCGGTCGTGACGACGGCCAGCATCGTCGCCAGCCGCGGGTGGATCATGCCGGCGCCCTTCGCCATTCCACCGACAGTGAACCCGCGGCGTGAGGCGACGGCCTCCTTCGCCGACGTGTCGGTGGTCAGGATCGCCTCGGCGGCCTCGGCGCCGCCCTCGGGCGAAAGCTCGATGTCGTTGAGCCCGGCGAGCAGCCGATCCATCGGCAGCTTGGCGCCGATCACGCCGGTGGACAGGACGACGACCTGTTCTGCGTCGATGCCGAGTAGACGGGCCGTCTCGGCCGCGGTCGAGAGCGCGTCAAGCTCACCCTGCTTCCCGGTCGCCGCGTTGGCGACGCCCGAGTTGATCACGATCGCCTGCGGCTGGGCCTGCGCGAGGTGGGCCTTCGAGACGAGCACGGGCGCGGCCTGAACCTGGTTGGCGGTGAACATCCCGGCGCCGACGGCCGGAACGGTCGAGCGGATGACAGCGAGGTCGAGCTTCGACCGGCGGATCCCCGCATGCACCGCGCCGGCGGCAAAGCCCTTCGCGGCCGTGACTGCGCCGGTTGCGATCTCGGTGCGGGCGACAGCCACGGCCATCAGTGGCCCGCCCGGTGGCATTGGTGGATGCCTCGCGCGCGAAAAGCAAGCCGGGCAAGGACGCAGGGAGCACCCGTATCAGTAGATACGGGTGCGACTGAGGACGCCGAATGACGCCGCTTTGCAGCCGCCGAGGCGCCGCTGGATGCCGCCGGGTGGGCCACTAGACCAGAACTCCGGAGAGCCGCAGGCCGGCTGTCTCGTCGAGGCCGAGCGCAAGGTTCGCGTTCTGCACGGCCTGGCCGGCTGCACCCTTGCCGAGGTTGTCGAGCGCGCAGATCACGATCGAGCGGCCGGTTGCGCGGTCTGCATACAGACCGACCTCGGCGGTGTCGGTGCCCTGGAGCCGGGCGAGGTCGGGAACAGCGTCCTCGGGCAGAACCGAGACAACGTGCGAGGAGGCGTACGCGGCCTCCAGCAGCGAACGAAGATCCTCGGTCGCGTTGACGTAACAGGTGGCCACGAGCCCGCGGCGCAGGGGCACCAGGTGGGGAACGAAGCAAACGGGGAAACCGAGCAGCTGCTCGATCTCGGGCTGATGCTGATGCGTGCCGACGCGGTACGGGGACACGTTGTCGAGCACCGCTGCGGCGTGTGAGCTCGCCTTCAGCGAGCGGCCGGCACCGGAGACGCCCGACTTCGCGTCGACGACCACGCTTCCGGAGTCGATCGCGCCGGCGAGCGGGCCGAGCGCGAGCAGGGCGGCGGTCGCATAACAGCCGGGGTTTGCAACAAGCCTGCCGGTCGGGGGCGCGAGCTCCGGCAGCGCGTAGCACCAGCCCTCGTTGCCGCCGGGGTGGGCGAAGCCGTACCAGGAGGCGTAGGCGGCGGGGTCGGCGAGCCGGTGTGCGCCGGAGAGGTCGATGACGACCGAGTCCACGGGAGGCTCGAGCGAAGCCGCCTCTTTGTGGCCGAGGCAGCAGAAGATCAGCTCTGCGCCGGAGGCGAGCGCCTCGGCGTTCGGTACGAATGAGGGGAGGGTGCCGTGGCCGTTGCGGCCGAGCCGCGGATCGAGCGCGCTCGCCGGCTCCCCGGCGAACGAGTCCGAGCCGAGCGCAACGAGCTCGAGCTCCGGATGCGCGAGCACGCGGTCGAGCGTCTCCTGACCGGAGAACCCGGCTGCACCGATGATCGCTGTCGAGACCATCTGCGTATTATGCAGAAATAGTGCATCTATGCAACTACGTTCGGCCGGACCCAGGCGTCAGCGGTCGCGAGCGTGGCAAGTCGGTCTGCCGGCGGAGATCTCGTTCACCATCGAGAGCGCTCCCGACACAGAGTCGTCAGCGCAGCCATGCCTGATCGGCGATGAAGTCCCAGATCGGGTTGTACTGGAAGTTGCGGAGCCGCTTCGAGACGAACTCGGGCGGGTGTGCGTTGACCGTCGGGACCCAGTACGCGCGGTCGACGAGGATGTGATCGATCTCCGTCCAGAGCGCGGCAGCTCGTCGAGGGTCCCGTGCCTGCAGCGCGGCCGCCTGTCGCATCTTTCGATCGACCTCGGGGTCGCAGACGTAGCCGTTGCTGTAGCCGCCGTGACAGCCGAAGAACGGTGGGAGAAACGCGGAGGACGCTGGATAGTCCGGGCCCCAGTCCCCGTCAACCGACAGCTGGAAATCCTGGCGCATCGAGTAGCTGATACTCGCGAGAGGAACGACATGAAGCCTCGTCCGGTAGCCGAGCGAGCGCAATACGGACGCCACGTACGCCGGGAGTTGACGAGGCACCCCGAGTACGTCCGTGGCGCCCCAGACGTCGATGAGTTGCCCCTTCGTCCCCGAATCGGTCACAAGCTGTCTGGCTCGCGGTAGGTCGGGAGCGCGCCAGGCCCCGTCGGCGTGAGGACGCAGCGTGTACGGGCAGTAGCGCCGGTACCCGAGCAGGCCCGGGGGGAGAGGCTGGCACGTTGCCGTCGCAGCGGCCGGCCCGCCGTACATCCGAACGATCTTTCCCCGATCGATCGCCAGGTTGAGTGCCCGCCGCACGCGAATGTCGTCGAAGGGCGGCGCGTGCGTGTTGAGCGGGATGAAGTCGACGTAGAACGTCGGGTTCTCGTGTAGCTGCCCGGGCAATTCGAGCTGGAGCCGGCGTAGCCGCTCCGGCGAGAGCAGGCCGAAGATCCAATCGGCGCTTCCCTGCTTGACGGCCTGCGCCTCGGCCTCGAACGACGAGAAGAAACGCCAGACGATCGCATCGGGATTTCCATCCGGTTGTGCGGCGTGGGACCACTCGCGGAAGAAGTGGTTCCGTTCGAACCGGATCTCGCCGCCGTGCCAGGGAAGGATCCGGTACGGCCCCGTTCCCGGCACTGCCCTCGACCCGACATCACGGGTGGGCGTGCCGGCGGGAACAGGCGCAGCGTAGGAGTAGGGCGTCAGCTTGTAGAGGAAATCGGGATCTGGGGACGCCAGTTGGAAGACAACCGTCCCGGCAGCATCATCGGTACGGATCCCCCTCGAAAGCTTGCATCGCGCCGGACGGCGGCGGCACTGCCCGCTGCCGAGGACGCCCGAGAAGTTTTCCGCACCCTGCGACCCGACGCGGTAGAGACGTTCGATCGCGCGACGGAAGTCACTCGCGTGGAGCCTGCTGCCGTCCGAATAGCGAATCCCGCGCCTGAGACGGAACGCGTACGTGGTTCCACCGTTCGTCGGCGACGGTAGGGCCACGGCCAGGTCCGGGACGAGCCACAATCCGGGCGCGCCGGCGGATGCCTGCAAGGTGACGAGCGTGTCGTACGCCAGCTTTCCGAACAGCGTTCGGCCCGGCGAGGTTCTGGAACGCAGGATCGATCGATGCGAAGCGGTTCGTGGTCGCGATCACGAGTGTCCCGCCGCGGTGCGTGGCCGCGGTTGGGCCGGACCCGACCCAGATCGACCCGGCGGCCGCCGCCACCGCAGTCGGCTGTCCGGCGGTCTTGATCGTGGCCGTGACGCGGTTCGAGCGCGCGTCGATCCGGGAGACCGTTCCCGCATACTGGTTCGTGACCCACACGGAGCCATGCGCGATTGCGATGCCGGACGGACCGCTTCCGACCGGAATCGTCGCGACGACCGCGCCCGTTGCCGGATCGACCCTCGACACCGAGGCATCCAAGCTGTTTGCCACCCAGATCGCCCCCTCGCCGAGCGCAAGCGCGACCGGCCCTCCGCCGACCTGCAGGGTCGCAACCGTCTCGCCCGATCCGGCATCGATCGCGGACAGCCGCCCCGTATCGTGATCGGCGACCCAGAGGGTCTCCGATCCGACGACGAGCGCCGTCGGGCGAAGATCGAGACTGACCGTCTGCACCGCCTCGCCGGTGGCCCGGTCGATCCTGACGAGCGCGTGATCGGTCGCGTCGGCGACCCACAGCCCGCCGGCCCCGGAAGCGACGGCGGAAGCGTCGGCTCCGCCGAGGCGAACCGTCTGCGTGATCGTGTCGGTGCCGGCGTCGATCTTCGAGATCGTTCCGGTGAGCGTGCTGGCCACCCAGACCGCACCGCGGCCGGCGGCGAGGCCGACCGGCTGTCCTTGCACCGGAATCCGGTCGACGACCCGTCGCGAGGCTGGATCGACGCGCAGAACCTGGCGATTGCTCGCGTCGGCGATCCAGATCGCGCCTTCGCCTCCGACGATCGCAGCAGGAGGGCCCCGGAGCTCGTCGGCGTGCGCAACCGCTCCGGACGCTGCGTCGAGCGAGAGCAGATTACTGGCGCCTTCATTGGCGGAGCCCGTAGGACGATCACTCCCGCGGGTGGCGAGGACGGTCGCGGCGCCCGCGGCAAGTGCGAGCATCACGACGGCGACTGCGGCTACGCGTCGTGGACGCCATCTCGAGATCCGGGCGGCGAAGGGCGCAGGGCTAAGGCCCGAGTCGTGCTGCAGAATCTGTCGCTCCAGCTCACGCAGCCGGGAGCCCGGCTCGAGGCCGAGCTCAGCAGCAAGCCGCTGCCGCGCCGCGGAGAAGGCGTGGAGGGCCTCCGACTGCCGCCCGGCCCGATAGAGGGCGAGCATCAACTGGCCGAGCAGCCGCTCGCGGAGCGGATGCTCACGGACGAGTCGCTCGAGCTCGGGAACCAGCTCTGCCCCGAGGCCGCTTGCGAGGTCCGCGTCCAGGCGATCCTCGATCGCGGCGAGCCGCTCCTCCTCCAGCCGTCCCGCCTCGCGTCCGATCGGCTCGTAGAGAAGGTCGGCGAGCGCGGGCCCGCGCCAGAGCGCGAGAGCCTCGCGCAAGCTGCGCCGCGCTCCCTCGGTGTCGCCGACCACGCCACGCGCTCGTGCGTCGTCGACGAGGACATGGAAGCGGTCGAGGTCGAGCTCACCCGGGGCGACGACGAGCATCTGGCCCGGCGGCCGTCGGACAACCCGGTCTGCGCCGAGTTGCGCTCTCAGACGGGAGACGTAGCTGTCCAGCGAGCGCGACGCGGTGGGCGGCGGCCGCTCACCCCACAGCGCGTCGAGCAAGTGGTCGCGCGAGACGACCTCGTTGGCGTGGAGCAAGAGGCAGGCGAGCAGCGCACGCTGCTTGGGCCCTCCCATGGCAAGCGGCAAGCCTTCGAGCCGCGCTTCCACCGGGCCGAGGATCGCGAATTCCAAGGATCGAGATAAGCATGTCTGCAACCGGATTGCCACACCCCTGCAACAGCCGCGGAGCAGCATCGGGCGTCCCTTCACCCCACGTCAGGAGGCAGCTCTCATGGCTGTAGTCACACGATTCGTGGTCATCGCGGCGGTCGCGCTCGTCGGCCTTCCGGCCGGAGTCGCGGTCTCCGCGAAGCCGCCGTTCAAAGTCACCTCGACGCTCGACGGCAAGACCGTCTTGCCGCAACGCATCCGGTGGCTGGCCTTTCCAAGGCTCGCCGCGACGAAAGTGAAGGAGGTCGACTTCCTGATCGACGGCGGCAAGCCCCGCTGGATCGAGCAGCACGCTCCGTATACCTTCGGTGACGACGAGAACGGCCAGCACAAGGGGTACCTCGTCACGAGCTGGCTGACGCCCGGCCGCCACCGCTTCACGGCCCGCGTGATCGACTACGACGGGCGCAAGTCGGAAGACACGGTCGTCGCGCGCGTCCTGCCCGCGCCCGCGCCGCCGGCTGCGCTCGCCGGCACCTGGCAACGCAGCATCCCGGACACGAGCGGCGCACCCGCCGCCGGCACTCCCGGGAATCCCACCGACACCTTCACGCCGCCCGGCACCTACACGATGGTCGTCGAGAAGCGCTGGATCCAGATTCGCTTCCCGGGCTCGTTCCACCGGCCCGCGAGCGACAACACGGGCGAAGGGTGGATCTTCGACTCCGACTACTCCGCCGGCCCGACGAGCCTCCGCACCTACGGAGCCGTGACGTTCGACACCTTCCACTATCAGGCAGAGACCGGGTGGTTCTGCTGGGCGGACGGCCCACCCGGCGACTACACCTGGTCGGTAGCCGGCGACACGTTGACGCTGACGCCGAAGGGGGGAGCCGACCCGTGCGGGATCCGCGGCTTCGTCTGGGCGGGCGACTGGACACGGGTTCGCTGATCACCAGACCGTTCCGCACCGCTCATCCGGAAGTGCACCCGCGCCTCGGATACCCATGACGCATGAAGGGAGAACCGCATGTCTCGTTCACGATTCGGGGTCAAGAGCATCGGCGAGAACAAGTCGGCGGACACGTTCGCCATCACCGGGTAGCGGGCTGACCTGCCAACCGCCTGGTGAGGCAGTCGGTCTTGGGATGTCGACTTACGCTCGCAGCACCCCCCGGCCGCGCACGAACTGAGGGACGCTCGCGGCTTTGGTGGGGCTGACCACACCGCCGACGCGAGAGGCTCGGGCTACGACTGCAGGAAGGCGACGACCGCCAGGACACGCCGGTGGGTATCGGCGGCGACCGGTAGGTGCAACTTCTGGAAGATGCTCGTCACGTGCTTCTCGACGCCGCGGTCGGTCAGGAACACGCGGGCAGCGATCGCCGAGTTCGAGAGCCCTTCCGCCATCAGCTCGAGCACCTCGCGCTCGCGGGCGCTCAACGTGTCGATGGGATCGTCACGGCGCCGCCGGCCCACGAGTTGCGAGACAACGCTGGGATCGAGCGCGGAGCCGCCCTCAGCGACCCGCTTGACCGAGGCGACGAAGTCGGCCAGGTCGTACACCCTGTCTTTCAGGAGATAGCCGACCCCTTCCGCGCTCTCTTGCAACAGCTCGAGCGCGTAGCCCTCCTCGACGTACTGCGAGAGCACGAGCACAGAAGTGTCGGTGTATTTCTCCCGGATCTCCTTCGCGGCGCGGAGCCCCTCGTCTGTCTGGGTCGGCGGCATCTTGATGTCCACGATTGCGATGTCGGGCTTGTATGAGCGGACCTTCAGCAGCAGATCCTCCGCCGTGCCGCTCTGTCCGACGATCTCGAATCCAGCCTTGTCGAGCAGGCCGGCGATGCCCTCGCGCAAGAGCACCGAGTCGTCGGCGAGGACGACGCGGATGCGCGCCGCTTCGCGTTGCTCCTGCTCAGGGGATTCGACGCCGACGGAAGGAGTGTCGCCGACAAACGCAACCGGGGCAAACAACACCCCGATCAGCGCATCGGTGAGAGCAGTGCCTCGATCGCCGATGCGGAAAGCTCAGCCTTCGCAACGAAGCCGAGCGCCGGACTGCGCGCCACAAGGGCCCCGAAATCGGTCACGTCGAGGCTTGACGTAAGGATTACGTCAACAGATACGTCAAGAGCTGAGAGCCGCTCAGCGACCTCGAATCCGTCGATGTCCGGCAGTTGTACATCGAGGAGAACGAGGTCGGGACGGTGCTCTTTCGCCTGTTCGATGCCGCTGACGCCGGTTTCGGCCTCGGCGACCACTACGAATCCATGGCGCTCGAGCAACTGACGCGCGACTCTCCGGAAGTCGCGGTTGTCATCGATGATCAGGACGCGACGGCGCATCGACCGATCGTGCCAGCGAAGCGTGCACCTCGCAGTGTGGCTGGCCCGACTCTTTCATCGACCCGCTAGCGTGATCGACGTGGCTGGAGTCGGAGCACCGACATGAGCAGCACGGCGAGTCGCCTCGCCGACGAACAAGCTGCACTTCGCCGTGTCGCCACGCTGGTTGCCTCCTCGCCTGACCCGAAACAGGTTTTTCGCTCGGTTGCCGAGGAAGCAGGCCGACTGCTCGGGACCGAGTCGTCGGCGACAGTGCGATTCGACGACGAGACGGCCGTAGTCGTCGGGCGATGGAATCGGGATGAGGTCGGCGGCTTCGAGGTCGGCACTCTCGTCCCGTACACCGACCCGGACGGGCCAACAGCCAAACTCGCCTTTGAGGGCGGCCGGATCGACGACTACACCGACGTGCCCGGAGAGGCCGCGCGGATGATGCGCGAGGCCGGCTACCGATCAGTCGTCGCAGCACCGATTGTCGCTGGCGGCCGCACCTGGGGCGCATTGTTCGTCCTGTCCGCCGGCGACCCACTCGCCTCTGATGCAGAGCAGCGCCTGCGTGGCTTCGCGGAGCTCGTCGCACTCGCGCTCGAGAGCGCCGAGGCACACGACCAACTCACCGCGTCACGCGCGCGCATCGTCGAAGCAAGCATCGCCGAGCGACGACGGCTCGAGCGCAACCTGCACGACGGCGCCCAACAGCGCCTCGTCACGCTCTCTATCAACCTACGGATGGCGCAGGAGTGCCTGCGTGACGACCCCTCGGCCGCGGAGACACTGCTCGCCGAAGTCGGTGAGGAACTCAAGCTCGCACTTGCGGAGCTGCGCGAGCTCGCCCGTGGCCTCCACCCGGCAATCCTCACCGAGCGTGGGCTCACACCCGCCCTGCGCTCACTCGCTAACCGGGCACCGTTCCCGGTCGAGATCTCCGGCGTGCCTTCGCACCGACTGAGCGAAGCAGTTGAAGCCGCACTCTACTTCGTCGTCGCCGAAAGTCTCACCAACGCCGCCAAGCACGCCGGCGCCTCCGCGGCGCGCATCGAGCTATCGACGAGCGCCGAAGCGGTCGCCGTCGAGATCAGCGACAACGGAAGCGGCGGCGCGAACCTTGCCAGCGGCACGGGGCTGCTAGGGCTCGTCGACCGCATCGAGGCCCTCGGTGGTCACCTCGACCTGAAGAGTCCTTCCGGGGGCGGAACCGTCCTGCGAGCGACGCTTCCCCGTCGGTTGACGAGCTAGCGCAGACCTCGCGGCAACGGTGTGGGCAGCCACACCGAAGCCGCGAGCGAGCCTCATTTCCGGCCGACCGTCGGAGTGCGAGCCTGAACTCGTACCCGAAGCCCTCTCGGAAGGAGCCGGAAATGAACGCACGGAGCCACACATTGCTGTCCGTCCTACGAAAGGCGACGGCCATGCATCACGGAAAGAAGACCGCTACTGCGACACCCGCGGCGGCCCCAGGTCGGCACCACAAGCATCGACCAAGCGGCTCAGAGTCGCCCGCCGGCAAGAGCCGTGGCGTTCTCCTGTTCGTCCTGCTCATCGCCCAGCTGATGGTCATTCTCGACATCACGGCCGTGAATATCGCGCTGCCAAGCCTCGCGAAAGACCTTCAGCTCACAGGCTCGGACATCAGCTGGACCATCACCAGCTACTCGCTCATCTTCGGAAGCCTGCTCCTCTTCGGTGGCCGGGCCGCAGATCTGCTCGGGCGTCGTCGGATGTTCCTGACCGGCCTCGGCGTCTTCACCGTGTCGTCGTTCGCGTCGGCGATGGCGGGCACAGCGGCTGTCCTTTTCGCAGCCCGCGCAGGTCAGGGTCTTGGTGCAGCGATGCTCTCTCCTGCAGCGCTTTCGATCATCATGTCGGCGTTCCAGGGGGGCCAGCGGGCAAAGGCCCTCGCGGCCTGGGGAGCAGTCGGAGGCGCGGGCGCCGCGCTCGGAGTGCTCGTCGGCGGTGTCCTCACCGAGTTCGGCGATTGGCGGATGATCTTCTACGTCAATCTGCCGGTCGCAGCGGCACTCGCGATCGCCGCCGTGAAGATCGTGCCCGCCGATCCGCAGAAGCCGCGCTGGCGCGGGCTCGACCTCCGTGGAGCCGTGCTCGCGACAATCAGTCTCGGCGCCATCGTCTTCGCGATCACGCAGGGTGGGACCTCCGGCTGGACTTCGCTCCAGACCCTGCTCTTTGGTCTCGGCGGGCTCGGAGGCCTCTCTGCCTTCGCTGCCCTCGAGCGCCGTGCCAGTGCCCCGCTCCTGCGCATCGAGCGGCTGGCGGATCGTGCCGTCGGCGGCGGCCTCTTCCTCATGCTCGTGGCAGCCGGTTCTATCTTCGGCCTCTTCCTGCTCAGCTCGCTCTACCTCCAGAACGTCCTCGGCATGGGGCCGCTCACCACCGGCCTCGCCTTCATCCCCCTCGCCGTCGCAGCAGGGATCGGCGCGCACGCGGCCGGTCACATCGTCAGCCGCCACGGCGTGCGTGGGCCGCTCACTGGTGCGTTCGTCGTCACGGCGGGCGGCATGACACTCCTCGCGCATGTCGGCGCGACCGGCAGCTACGTCAGTGACGTGCTGCCGGGGATGCTCGTCGCGGGAGCCGGTCTCGGCGTCGCCGTCGTCTCCGTCCCGATCGCGATCCTCACCGGCGCTCGCGAAGAGGAGTCAGGAATGATCTCGGGCCTCAACGCCACCGGCCACGAGATCGGCGGCACGATCGGCATCGCGATCTTCTCGACGATCGCGGCCGGCACCGGCGTACTCGCCGGCCCACAGGCAGCCTCGGGAATCTCACACGCGTTCATTGCAGCCGGGCTCCTCGCAGGCGTCGCCAGCCTGGTCGCCCTGGCCGTCCTCCCAGGGGCACGCCAATTCGTGCCGAAGCTGCGCCTGAACCCACTGGCGATGCCGGTTCACTGAATCGAGCGCAAACCAGCCCACTCACACCTGCACCAGCTTGTGGGCGCCCGACCGGCCCGACCGGAGGGAACCACACTCAAACGAGAAAGCGAAGCCCGCCGCCAAGGCGGGCTTCGCCGTTGAAGCGGGCTTTGCCCGCGACTGGCCGAGAGCCGCCTTTGCTGATCGGCACGGTCTCGGCACACGCTGATCCGGGAACTGTTCGTCAGCGACCGGCGAGCCAGCGGTCGACCGCGGCCGCGCACTGGCGGCCCTCGTTGATCGCCCACACGATCAGCGACTGGCCCCGGCGGGCATCGCCCGCAGCGAACACGCCGTCCGCTGACGTCGCATAGGACGGAGCGTCGGCATTTCCGCGGGCATCGCGCTCGACGCCGAGCTGATCGAGCAGGCCCGGCTCCGGCGAGAGGAAGCCCATCGCCAGCAGCACGAGCTCGGCCGGCCGCGCCTCCTCCGTGCCCGCGATCGGCTCGAACGGGGGAACGCCCGTGTTCTGCGCCCAGTGGATCCGCTCGACGTGACCGTTCCGGCCGCTCAGCTCGGTCGTCGAGATCGCGAAGTCGCGCTCGCCGCCCTCCTTCAGCGCATAGGAGGTGCGGAGCTTCATCGGCCAGCGCGGCCACGGCGTGACGTCGTCGGGCCGGTGCGGCGGCGGCTCGCCGACGAGCTCGATCTGCGTGACCGACGCCGCACCCTCCCGGTGCGCGTTGCCCACGCAGTCCGCACCCGTGTCGCCGCCGCCGATCACGATCACGTGCTTGCCGGCGGCGCTGATCGGCTCGGCCGGGCGGCGGCGGAGCCCCATCCGGCAAAGGCCCGAGCTCGCGGGCGACGAAGCGGTTGCGCTGGTAGAGGTACTCCATCGCGAAATGCACCCCATCGAGCTTCGCGGCCGGGAACCGGCAGGTCCCGGGGTACGCGCGAGCCGGTGGCGACGACGACGGCGTCGAACTGCTCACGCAGCTCGCCCGCGTCGAGATCGACGCCGACGTCGACGCCGTAGCGGAAGGCAATACCCTCGGCGGCCAGCTGGTCGAGGCGCCGCTCGACGATCCATTTCTCGATCTTGAAGTCCGGCACGCCGAACCGCACGAGCCCTCCGCCCGCCTCGTCGCGCTCGAACACGGTCACCGAGTGACCGGCCCGATTCAGCTGCTGCGCGCAGGCGAGACCCGCTGGGCCGGCACCGACCACTGCGACCGTCCGGCCCGTGCGCGCCGCCGGAGGACGGGGCTCGATCCAGCCTTCGTCCCACGCGCGATTGACGATCGCGACCTCGACCTGCTTGATCGACACCGCGTTCCCCTCCTGGATCTCGAGGACGCAGGCGGCCTCACACGGCGCCGGGCACAAGCGGCCGGTGAACTCGGGGAAGTTGTTCGTCCGGTGGAGCTGGTCGATCGCCTCCCGGAACCGGTCGCGGTAGACGAGGTCGTTCCAGTCGGGGATCAAGTTCCCGAGCGGGCACCCGCTCTGGCAAAAAGGGACGCCACACTCCATGCACCGCGCTCCCTGATCGCGGAGCTCGACAAGCGGAAGCGTGCCGACGAACTCGCGGTAGTCGCCGACCCGTTCGCGCGGATCGCGCTCGGGCGCGTCTCGGCGGTCGTACTTGAGAAACGCGCGCAGCTCGCCCATCAGACGGCCGCCCGCGCACTCTCCGACTCAGTGGTGAGGAAGCCCTCGCCGCCACTCGAGATCGGGTGGTCGTCGCCCGAGGAGACGTTCCCGTTCTGGCTCTCCAGCTCGGCGAGAGCGCGCTTGTAGTCGCGGGGCATGACCTTCGCGAACAGCGGCAGGTGCAGCTCCCACTCCTCCAGCACCTTCGCGGCAACCGGCGAGCCGGTACGGGCCAGATGGCTCTCGACGAGCAACCGGATCGTCTCGGCATCCGACTCCTCGAGCGGGCTCGAGCTCGACGAGCTCGGTGTTGCAGCGCGTCGCGAACGTCCCGTCGGCGTCCAGCACGTAGGCGATCCCGCCGCTCATCCCTGCGGCGAAGTTCCGCCCGGTCGTTCCGAGCACGACCACGCGCCCACCGGTCATGTACTCGCACCCGTGGTCGCCGACGCCCTCGACGACCGCATTCGCCCCAGAGTTGCGGACGGCGAAGCGCTCGCCCGCCCGGCCGCGGAAGTACGCCTCTCCCGCAACGGCTCCGTAGAGAACGGTGTTGCCGACGATCACGTTCTCCTCCGCAGCAAAGGTCGCCGCGAGCGGCGGCCGGACCGCGATCACCCCTCCGGAGAGGCCCTTGCCGGCGTAATCGTTCGCATCGCCGAAGAGCGTCAACTCGATCCCCGGCGCGAGCCAGGCGCCAAACGACTGCCCAGCCGACCCGTTGAAGGCGAACCGGATCGTGCCCGGCGGGAGACCTGCCGCTCCGTGCCGCTTGGTGACGTGGTGCGAGAGCAGGCCCCCGACCGCCCGGTTGACGTTGCGGATCTCGAGCTCACCGGTCACCGGCGTGCCGTCCTCGAGTGCCGCAGCGGCCAGCTCGATCAGGTCCCAGCCGAGCGCCCCCGGAAGCGGTGAGACCTGCGCGTGGGTGCGGCGCAGCGGGGCGCCCTCGGCCGCTTCCGGCATGCGCAGGATGTTGGAGAGGTCGATCCCGCGCGAGCGCCAGTGCTCCATCGCCTCGTCGGCCTCGAGCAGGTCGACGCGGCCGACCAGGTCCTCGAACCGGGCGATGCCGAGCCGGGCCATGATCCGGCGCGCCTCCTCGGCGACGTAGAAGAAGAAGTTGACCACGTGCTCGGGCTGGCCCTTGAAGCGCTTGCGCAGCTCAGGGTCCTGCGTCGCCACCCCCACGGGACAGGTGTTCAGGTGGCAGGCGCGCATCATGATGCAGCCGGTCGCGATCAGCGGCGCGGTGGCGAAGCCCATCTCGTCGGCGCCGAGCAGCGCGGCGACGACGACGTCGCGCCCGGTCTTCAGCTGCCCGTCGGTCTGCACCCAGATCCGCGAGCGCAGGTCGTTGAGCACGAGCGTCTGCTGCGTCTCGGCGAGACCGATCTCCCAGGGAATCCCGGCGAAGAGGATCGAGGAGAGCGGCGATGCGCCGGTGCCGCCGTCGTGCCCGGAGATCAGGACGTGGTCGGCGTTGGCCTTCGCGACGCCGGCGGCGACTGTTCCGACCCCGACCTCGGCGACGAGCTTCACCGAGATCCGGGCCTCGGGGTTCGCGCAGCGCAGGTCGTAGATCAGCTGCTTCAGGTCCTCGATCGAGTAGATGTCGTGATGCGGCGGGGGCGAGATCAGGCCGACGCCGGGGGTGGTCAGGCGGACGCTTGCGATGTAGCCGTCGACCTTGTGGCCGGGCAGCTGCCCGCCCTCGCCGGGCTTGGCGCCCTGGGCCATCTTGATCTGGAGCTCGTCGGCGTTCGTCAGGTAGTTGATGTTCACGCCGAAGCGGCCCGAGGCGACCTGCTTGATCGACGAGCGGCGCGAGTCGCCGTTCGGGCCCGGGATGTAGCGCGCCGGGTCCTCCCCGCCCTCGCCGGTGTTCGATCGCCCGCCGAGGCGGTTCATCGCGATCGCGAGCGTCTCGTGCGCCTCGCGCGACAGCGAGCCGAGCGACATCGCTCCAGTGACGAACCGCTTGACGATCTCCTTCGCAGGCTCGACGTCCTCGAGCGGGATGCCCCCGTCCTCCGCGTACCGAAACGAGAGCAGCCCGCGGATCGTGCGCCGGCGCGCGCTGTCGTCGTTGACGGTGTCGGCGTACTGCTCGTAGGTCTCGAAGCCCCCGTCGCGGACAGCGTGCTGCAGGAGCGCGATCGTCTCCGGGTTCCACTGGTGGTGCTCGCCGTCCCGGCGCCACGCGAAGAGGCCGACGACCGGCAGCAGCTCGTCCGGCGAGCCGGGATAGGCGCGGGCGTGCCTGGCGAGCGTCTCTTCGGCGATCGTCTCGATCCCGATCCCGCCGATACGCGACGGCGTGCCGGTGAAGTGACGCTCGACGAGGTCGGGCGCCAGCCCGAGCGATCTCGAAGATCTGCGCGCCGCAGTACGACGGGATCGTCGAGATGCCCATCTTCGACATCGTCTTCAGGAGGCCCTTGGCGATCCCCTTCACCGCACGGCGCTGCGCCTCCTCCCCGCTCATGTCGGCAGCTCGCCGCCCGTCGACCAGCTCGGCGAGCGTCTCGAGCATCAGGTACGGATTGACGGCCGCGGCGCCGTAGCCGACCAGCACGGCGACGCTGTGCACGCTGCGCGCCTCGCCGGACTCGACGATCAGGCCGGCCTGGAGGCGCGTCCCTTCGCGGACGAGGTGGTGGTGGACGGCCCCGACGGCGAGCGCCGACGGGATGTGCACGCGCTCCGGCCCGACCGCGCGGTCGGAGAGGATCAGGATGTTGACGCCGTCGGCGAGCGCCGCGTCCGCCTCCCGGCAGACGCGCTCGAGTGCCGGCTCCATCCCGGCGGCGCCGTCCTCGACCGGCCAGGTGATGTCGAGCGTGGCCGACTTGAAGATCGCCGAGTCGACCTGCCGCAGGCGCTCGAGCTCGGAGTCGAGCAGGATCGGATTGTCGATCACCAGCTGCCGCGCATGCTCGGGCGTCTCGTCGAGCAGGTTCCGCTCCGAGCCGACGCTCGCCTGCACGCTCATCACGACCGCCTCGCGGATCGAGTCCACGGGCGGGTTCGTCACCTGGGCGAAGAGCTGCTTGAAGTACGAGTAGAGGAGGGGCTTGCGATCGGACAGGACGGCCAGCGGCGAGTCGTTGCCCATCGAGCCGACCGCCTCCTCGGCGTTGCGGGCAAGTGGCGCGAGGATCACCTTCATGTCCTCCTGCGAGTAGCCGAAGGCGAGCTGCCGGTTGCGCAGCGACTCGGACGGCTGCTCCTGCGGCTCTCGATCGGGAAGGTCGGAGGAGTGCACGACCTCCTGCTCGTACCACTCCGCGTAGGGCCTGCGGGTGGCGATCTCCCGCTTGATCTCGTCGTCCTCGACGATCCGGCCGCGGTCGAGATCGACGAGAAAGAGCTTGCCCGGCTGGAGGCGACCCTTGCGCAGGATGTTCTCCGGCGGCACGTCGAGCACGCCCGTCTCCGAGGCGAGCACGACCCACCCGTCCTTGGTCTCGAGCCAGCGCCCGGGCCGCAGGCCGTTGCGGTCGAGGGTCGCGCCGATCATGCGCCCGTCCGTGAAGGCGATCGCCGCCGGCCCGTCCCAGGCCTCCATCAGGCACTGGTGGTAGGCGTAGAAGCCCTTCAGCTCGTCGGGCAGATCGTCCCGGCCCTGGTAGGCCTCCGGGATCATCATCATCATCGCGTGCGGCAGCGAGCGCCCGGCCAGCACGAGCAGCTCGAGCACGTTGTCGAAGTTCGCCGTGTCGGATCCGCCGGGACGGACGACGGGCAGGACCTTGGCGAGGTCGTCTCCGAAGAGATCGGAGGCGAGCTGCGACTCGCGCGCCCGCATCCAGTTGACGTTGCCGCGCAGCGTGTTGATCTCGCCGTTGTGCGCGATCAGCCGGTAGGGGTGCGCGAGCTCCCAGCTCGGGAACGTGTTCGTCGAGAAGCGGGAGTGGACGAGCGCGAGCGCCGCCTCGATCCGCTCGTCCCGGAGATCGGGGAAGTATCCCGGGAGCTGCGGTGCGGTCAGCATCCCCTTGTAGACGAGCGTGCGCGAGGAGAAGCTCGGGAGCGCGAGGTCAGGGCCGGCTGCAAGCTCCGCAACGCGCCTGATCACGTACAGCTTCCGCTCGAACGCGTCCTGGTCGGCCGCGAGCTCCGACGAAGCCCCGACGACGAGCTGTCGGATACGCGGGGCGTGCACGTTGGCGCTCACCCCGACGTGGCGGTCGTCGACCGGGACGTCCCGCCAGGCGAGGACTCGCTGGCCCTCGGCCTCGACGGTCTCGACCAGGAGCTCCTCGAGCTCGAGCCTGCGGGCGTCGTCCTGTGGGAAGAAGCAGACACCGATGCCGTACTGACCCGCTGGGGGCAGCTCGTCGCCGACGAGCGAGCGGATGAACCGATCCGGCATCTGGAGCAGGATCCCGGCGCCGTCGCCGGTCTTGCGCATCCGCGCCCGCCGCGCCGCGGTGCTCCAGGTTCCCGAGCGCGGTCAGCCCGCGCACGACCGTCTCGTGCGTCGGCACGCCGTTCAGACGCGCGACGAAGGTGACGCCGCAGGCGTCGTGCTCGAAGCTCAGGGTCGTACAGGCCGACCCGCTCGGTCGGACGCGGCCTCATGCTCTCGACCCCTCGCCGGTGTGGTGTGCGCTAGTCCGGCGGGGCGAGGGGGTGGGGGAGCCGGCTAGCGCGATGGCGGGCGCACAACAAAGGCGACCTCGAGGGCCGCGACGAGCTTCGGCTTTGCGCGCTCACTGAGCAACTCGCTTCAAAGAGTAAAGCAGCGGCGGCCGTGCCGCAACGTTCAATGCGCTCGACCCCTCGCCGGGCGCCGGCGCGGGCCGACGAGACGCGCCGAACTTGACAGACGGGCCGCCGCTGGCAACACTCATGTGCCTGAAGTGATGAGCGACGACTTCAACACCCACTCCACCGCCGGCCTCGCGCGGGCTGCGCTCGTCGCCGTCCTCGTCCTCTCGATTCTCCCCCGCTAGGGGGAGTTTTCGAACACGCGCTAGGCAGCGCATACGTCGACCGAGAACACCACCGGTACGTCTCCGGACGGACGCACGACGACGAGGAGGAAACGAGTTGTCCCACCGCAGGATCACGATCTTCGACACCACTCTCCGTGACGGCGAGCCGTCGCGCCCAGCCGTGACCCTTTTCGACGTCGTCGAGCAGGTGCCGGTTCGATGAGCGAGCATTACACGGTCGCCTGCCTCGCCGGAGACGGGATCGGCCCCGAGCTGATCGCGGAGGCCAGTCGCGCGCTCACCGCCGCCGGCCGGCTGCACGGCTTCGGCATCGACGAGCTCCACCCGCCGTTCGCCGGCGAAGCGCTCGCCCGCCATGGACATCCGCTGCCTGCCCACACGCGCGCCGCCTGCCGCCGCGCCGACGCCGTCCTCGTCGCCCTGACGCGAGAGCCGGCGCTGGAGGGCGTGAAGGCCGAGCTCGACCTGACCTGGCGCGTCCAGCGGGTACGGATGCCCGACGGCGACATCGCGATCGTCAGTCCACTCGTCGACGACATCGAGCCGTTCGTCGTCCGGCGCGCATTCGACCTCGCTCGGTCTCGCCGCGGCCGCGTCGCGGCGGTCGGGCAGGGCGCCGCGTGGGACGCGCTCGTCGACGCGGAGGAAGACTTCCAGCCCGGCGTCGATGTCGAGCGGCTCTCGGTCGGCGCGGCGGTGAAGATGCTCGCCGCCGGGCAGGATCAGTTCTGCGTCCTCGTCACGCAGGAGCCCTACGCGGAGGCCATTTCCGACATGGCCGCGGCCGAGCACCACGGAACGCGGATCGTCGCTTCGGGACGGCTGTCGCAGACGGGTCCCGGCGTCTTCGGGCCCACGCACGGCTCCGCCCCCGAGATCGCCGGCCAGGGCGTCGCGAACCCGAGCGGGATCCTCCTGGCCGCGGCGCTGATGCTCAGCGAGGGCCTTGGCCAGCGCGCAGCCGCGCGGACGCTCGAACGGGCGGTCTCGCACGCGCTCGCGGCCGGCATCCGCACCGCCGACCTCGCCGGCGCGGGCGTCGCCTCGACGACCCGGGACTTCATGGACGCCGTCCTCGACCTGATGCCCGCTGCACGGACGGACGTCGAGTTCTTCCCGGGAGCTGCGAGGACATGAGCAACCGCATGCTCGGCTCGGATGCGGTCCTCCGCGCCCTGGAGGCGGAGGGCGTCGACGTCGCCTTCGGAATCCCGGGCGGAGCGATCCTGCCGATCTACGACGCGCTCGCCCGCGGAACGACCCTCCGGCACGTGCTTGCGCGCCACGAGCAAGGCGCCGGCCACATGGCCGAGGGCTACGCGCGCGCCTCCGGCCGGACCGGGCGTCGCGTTCGCCACCTCCGGCCCCGGCGCGACGAACCTCGTCACCCCGATCGCGGACGCCTGGATGGACTCGACGCCGCTCGTCTGCGTCACGGGGCAGGTGCGGAGCCACCTGATCGGCACCGACGCCTTCCAGGAGTGCGACATCACGGGCGTGACCACGCCGATCGTCAAGCATTCCTGGCTGGTCCAGAGCGTCGAGGAGATCCCGCACGTGATGAAGGCGGCTTTCCACATCGCCCGCACCGGCCGCTGCGGGCCGGTGCTCGTGGACATCCCGCGCGACATCCAGGAGGCGGAGATCGACTTCCCCTACCCCGACGAGGTCGACCTGCCCGGCTGGAAGCCCCCGACCCGCGGCCACGCGCGCCAGATCGCCGAGGCGGCCAGGCAGATCGCCGCCGCCGAGCGGCCCGTCCTCTACGTCGGCGGCGGAACGCTGAACGCGGACGCGTGCGCGGAGCTGCGGGAGCTGGCGGAGGCCGGCCGGCTGCCGGTCGTGACGACGCTGATGGCGAAGAGCGCGTTCCCGGAGACGCACGAGCTGCACTTCGGCTGGCCGGGGATGCACGGGCCGAAGTGGTCGAACCTGGCGATGAACACCTGCGACCTGCTCGTCTCGGTCGGCGCCCGCTTCGACGACCGCGTCACCGGCAAGCTCTCCGCCTTCGCCCCCGGCGCGACCGTCGTCCACCTCGACATCGACGCGGCCGAGATCGGCAAGCTCCGCCGCGCGGACGTCCCGGTCGTCGGGCCGCTGAAGCAGGTGCTCGCCGACCTGACCGGCGAGCTGGCGAAGCTGCGCGAGGCCGGTCCGGTCGCCGACACCCAGCCGTGGCTGCACCAGCTCGACGACTGGCGCACCGAGTTTCCGCTTCGGTACGGCACCGGCGAAATGCTCAAGCCGCAGAAGGTGCTGGAGACGCTTCAGGAGCTGACCGCCGAGCGCGACGACATGATCTGGACGACCGGCGTCGGCCAGCACCAGATGTGGGCGATGCAGTACCTGCTCTGCGACCGGCCGCGCACCTTCATCACCTCGGGCGGCTCGGGACGATGGGCTACGGCGTCCCTGCCGCGGTCGGCGCCAAGGCGGCGCGCCCCGACGCCACCGTCGTCTGCGTGGACGGAGACGGCTGCTTCCAGATGACGAACCAGGAGCTCGCCACTTCCGTGCTCGAAGATCTCCCGATCGTGACCGTGATCGTCAACAACGGCTATCTCGGGATGGTTCAGCAATGGCAGAGCATGTTCTTCGACGAGCGGCACTCCCATGTCCACCTCACCCACCAGGTCCCCGACTACGCGCTGCTCGCGCAGGCGTACGGGGCCAGGGGCTTCACCGTCTCCTCCGAGGACGAGCTCGAGCCCGCACTCGCGGAGGCGCTGGCCTGCGGTGGAACCGCCGTCGTCGACGCCAGAGTCGACCCGGTCGAGCAGTGCTTCCCGATGATCCCGGCGGGCGCCGCCGCGCTGGACATGCTCGAGTACGGCGATCCGCAGGCCGAGGCGGTGAGGGCGCTGTGATCCACACGCTCTCCGTGCTTGTCGAGGACAAGCCGGGCGCACTGGTCCGCGTCTGCCAGATGTTCGCCCGGCGCGGCTACAACATCGAGAGCCTGGCGGTCGGCCCGACCGAGCGTCACGACGTCTCGTGCATCACGCTCAGGGTCAACTGCGAGCTCCAGCCGCTCGAGCAGATCGAGAAGCAGATGCACAAGCTCGTCAACGTGCTGCGCGTCCGCGAGCTCGAGCCGG
>CAVXTD010000029.1:0-72672 GCA_963764565.1 uncultured Actinomycetes bacterium | reverse complement strand
CGGGGACGGCCGCCAGCCCCCCGGCGGCAAGCTCGCGCCGGAGCTCGCCGACCTCCTGTGGGCGATTGACCAGCAGGGCGGCGACCAGCCGGCCCCGCCGGTCGAGGTAGCGCGCCCGCAGCGATTCGAGCTCCCCGTCCAGTTCGACGCCTGGCGGCGCGGCGGCCGTCGCCGACGTACTGGAGGCGGAGGCCGAGCTGGTCGGACCAGAAGTACGGAACGTCCTCGTAGGGCCGCTCGGTGCCGGCGATCGCCCTCGCGACGGCGGCGGCCTGGCCGGCAGCGGCAGTCCAGTGCCCGGTGCCCGTCACGTCGCCGCAGGCGTAGATCCCGGCCACCGGCGTGCGTCCGCAGGCATCCGCGATCACGCTGCCATCGGGGCGAAGCGGGACGGCACCGCGTAGCCAATCGGTCGCGGGCCGGGCACCGACCGCGGCCAGGACGACGCCCGCCGGCTTCGAGCCTCGGGGAGCAAGCTCGACGCCGTGTTCTCGGTGACGGGCTGCGAGGAGCTCGCCCACCTCGGGTCCGAACGACCGCTCGAGCGGTCGATCGCCGACGAGAGTGACGTCGACGCCGAGCTGCCGGGCGGTCGAGGCGACCTCGGTGCCGATCAGCCCGGATCCGACGATCGTCAGCCGCGCGGCAGGCTGCAGCTGCTCGCGGAGCCGAGCCGCGTCGGCGAGCGTCCGCAGCTGGTGATACCGGCCACCCGAATCGAGCTTCCTGGGCGTTGCGCCGGTGGCGATCACCAGCGCGTCCCAGGGGATGACACGTCCGTCTTCGGTGACGCCCGTGCGCCCGTCGATTCGCCGGATGCAGGTCCCGAGCAGGAGCTCGATGCCCTTCTCCTCCCAGGAATCGGCGGCGCGTAGTGCGAGGCTTTCCGGCTCACGGCTCCCGGCCAGCAGCTCCTTGGACAGAGCCGGTCGCTCGTAGGGCGCGACCGGCTCCTCGCCCGCGAGGACGATGCGTCCCGAGAAGCCCTCGGCGCGGAGGGTCTCGCCGCAGCGCGAGCCGGCGAGCCCTCCACCGACGATCAGCACGTTCATGCCGGACCGTCGCGAGCGCCGGGCCGCGTGGCTCACGCCGCTTCCTGCTCGAAGACGGTGATCGCGCCCATCGGGCACGCTCCGGCGGCTTCCACGACCTTCGGGTCGGCGCTCGAGCCGACCCGAAGGGACGCGATTCCGTCCGTGCCGAGCTCGATCACGTCGGGAGCGAGCTCGGCGCACACGCCGAAGCCGCTACAGAGCGAACGGTCGATGACGATCTGGTACATGGTCTGCTCCTTTCCGGGTTGATGTCCCGACCGTAGACGCGGCCGTTCCAGGCGCGGGCAAGGGGAAGGAAAGGGAATTCCCTGGAACGGAAAGGGTTTGGCAAATGTGGTCGAGGGCGCCTCGGACGCCCGGGGCGAGCGCGCGGAGAAACCACCGATGGGAATCAGTGCGCTCCACGATGTCCGCCGCGCGGAGGCCGAGCATGCTCTCGGCGTCGAGAAGGAGAACGGCTGCGTGAAGCCTCAGGCGAGCACCGAAGTCCCTCCCAGGCCGGCGCCGAGCCGCCGCCAGCTGTTTGCGCTGGCCGCAGCGCTCGCCGGCACGATCATGACCGCCGGCGTCGCGATCGCCGGCCTGACCCGCGCGCCGAGCTCACCGCCGGCATCTACCCCGACCGTCGACCAGATCGTCAACCAGACCGTCAACCCGGTGCGGCCGCAACGGGTGGAGCCGGGCGACTGATGCGCGGCATCTGGGCGACGCTCATCTCCGTCTGGGCGCTCTTCGCCGTCGTCGCCGTGCTGGCCTGGACTCGCCAGCAACCGGCGGGAGCGCCGCAGCAGGGCCCGTCGGCCGTCGTGGTCAAGGGCAAGAACGGAACGCGACAGCTGGTTCTCCTCCCGGCCGCGAGCACAGGAACGGCGCACGCGACGACCCGCACGTCGCCGGTCCCCGCCGGGTGATCGCCGCCGTCAGCGCAGGGGTGCCGGTCGCATGGCTGATCGCCCGCGCGGCCGGACTGATCGCGTTCGGCCTGCTCACGCTCTCCGTATGGCTGGGGCTGGCGATGGCGACGAAGCTGCTCGCCCCGAAACACCAGAAGGTTCTCCTCGGCTGGCACCAGACGCTGATCTGGACGGGTCTCGGCATGCTGGTCCTGCACGCGGCCGCACTGCTCCTCGACCCGACTCTGCATTTCGGATTCTTGGCCGTCCTCGTCCCCGGCACCGCACCGTGGCGACCCCTGGCCGTCGCCGCCGGGGTCGTCACCGGCTGGCTGATGCTGACGCTCGCGATCTCCTTCCGGGTTCGCCGCCGGATCGGACAGCGATACTGGCGGCTCCTCCATTACGCAAGCTTTGCCGGGTTCGTCCTCGGCCTCGGCCACGCGTTGACGGTCGGCACGGACGTTCGCGGCGGCATGGGACTGGTCGTTGCGGTCCTCGCGGGCGGGCCGATGCTTTGGTTGACGTTCGCCCGGATCCTGATGCCGCGCACCCTTCCCCGGCCGCGCTCGCCCCGCTGCCGTCCGGTCGAGCGCAACTGCCTCCCCTCCGCCCGCGCCGACGGCCGCGCCCCCGGTGGCGGTGTGAACGGCGCGCGGTTGCACCAGGAGAGCTTCCCCGCGATGGGCACCCATTGTGCGCTCGGCGTGACCACGGGTCTGCTCGACGCCGCGCGCGCCCGTTCGGCTCTGGCCGCAGGCCGCGCCGAGATCGTCGCCTGCGAGCAGGCCCTCTCGCGGTTCGATCCGACCAGCGAGCTGTCCCGCCTCAACGCTGCCGGCGGAAGGTGGACTGCGATCGGCGAACGCCTGTGGGCAGCGCTCGACCTCGCCGTGCGCGCGCGCCGCGAGACCGGCGGCAGGTTCGACCCGACCATCCTCCCGGCACTCGTCGCGGCAGGCTACGACCGATCGTTCGAAGAGCTGAGCCACGGTCGGCCGCCGGCGAGCCCATTGGCGTGCGGGCGCGGAGATCGAGCTCGATCGCGTTTGCCGTCGCGCGCGGATCGCGGACGGGGCAGCCGTCGACCTCGGCGGGATCGGCAAGGGGTTTGGCGCGGTCAGAGCCCTCGAGGCGATGCGTGAGGCCTGGCCCGCTCTGCCGGGCGCGCTCGTCGACCTGGGAGGAGACATCGCAGTCTGGGGCGCGACACCGGAGGGCGGCCCCTGGCGACTGGCGATCGCCGACCCGCGCAAGCCGGGAGCGACACTGGGAATGCTCGAGCTCGAAGCCGGGGGCGTGGCCACGTCGGGCCGCGACAGCCGTCGATTCGGGCCCGGGCGATCGCTCCATCATCTGATCGATCCCGCGACCGGCGCTCCCGCCCGGCGTGGGCCGCTGGCCGTGACCGTCATCGCGCCCGACGCCGTTCGCGCCGAGTCCACCGCGACCGCGCTGGCAGTCACTGCGATCGACGAGGCCGGCGCGTACGTCGAGGCCCGACCGGATGTGGGCGCCGTGCTCGTCCCCGACGAGGGGGAGCCTCTCGTGCTCGGATACCTTCCGCTTGCCAGGCGGACTCAGCTCCAGGCGGCCGGAGCATGAGGCGCAGGACCGGCCAGAAAGCCCTTTCCGCCCTGGCGATCGTGGCCGTAGCGGTGCTCGCCGCGGGATGTGGCGGCGGCGGGAGCAGCGCGAGCGGATCGGCGGCGGATTTCGTCCGGCAGGTGACGACACAGTTCTCCCGCGGCCAGACGGGGCGGCTCTGGGACGAGCTCCACCCGGCGGAGCAGGCAGTGGTGACGCGGGCGCGCTTCATCGAATGCGAGCAGAACGAGGGCTTCCGCCTGCGGAAGTTCAAAGTGCTCGAGACGTACGAGGAGACGATCGACGTGGCGGGGAAATCGGTGGACTCGACAGCCGTCAGCCTTCAGGTCACCTCCGACGACGGAATCACCACGGCAACCCTGCACGCCGTACTCGTCGCCGGGAAGTGGCGCTGGGTGCTCCAGCCGGCGGACTACGCCGCGTACAAGCGCGGCGTGTGCCCCTCCGCCTGATCCGGCACCTTCGGTTTCCGGCTGCACGTTTCCTGGACCTTTCCGTCCCGAATCCTCGCCTGCGGCTGACCATCTCGTAACCGTCCGCGCAGTAGAACGGGGAAGCAATCGACGGAGCAAGGAGGACAGACGATGACCACGCATCTCACCTTCGATCACTCCCCCAAGATGCTCGATCTACGCCGGAGCGGCACCACCGAGGTCGCGCTCTTCTGGAGCAAGCGAACAGGTCGCGCCGCAGTCGCCGTCGAGGACGAGGCCACGGGCGACCACTTCGAGCTTCTCATCGATCCCGAGGACGATGCGCTCGATCTCTTCAACCACCCGTACGCGTACGCCGCGGCGCGGCGCCTGAGCGTCAGATGAGTCGGAGCTGGAAGCAAGAATCGACGACCCCGTCGCTCGACAAGCGGTCAACGTAGATCGCGCCGACGCCCATCAGCAACTCGATCGCGAGCACCGGCAGCGTTTCCCAACGACTGGGCGGCGAGGATCTCACGCGGCCTTTCTGCTCCGGCTCAGTGCGCCGGCACGAGCCGGTTAGATCGTCTTGAACTGCTCGAACGGCTGGCGGCAGCTCGAGCAGTAGCGGATCGAGCGGCACGGGGTCGGGCCGAAGATGTTCTCCAGCTTCGTCTCGGTCGAGCCGCAGTACGGGCAGCGGAAGACCGCGCTCTGGCAGCTGGACGAGCTTCGGCGCGGTCGCCTCGCGCGGGGCCGGCGGCGCGAAGCCGGCTGCGCGGAGCTTCTCGCGGCCCTCGGGCGTGATCCGGTCGGTCGACCACGAGTCGTCCATCACCACCTCGACGTCCGCCTCCGCGCCGAGCTCTTCGATCTTCGCCGCCATCTGGTCGCGCATCACCTCGAGTGCCGGGCAGCCGAGGAACGTCGGCGTGAACTCGACGTGGACCCGGCCGTCCGCGATCTTCACGTCGCGGATCACCCCGAGGTCGACGAGCGAGATCACGGGGATCTCCGGATCCTCGACCTCGGCGAGCGCCGACCAGACCGCCTCCGCACTCACCATGCCGCCCCCGGCACCGAGCGGCGCACCATCGTCATCTCCTCCCACAGCTCCGGCCAGCCGTCGGCGTGGGCTCCCCGCTCCTTCTCAAGTAACACAGTGTTACTTGGGATTTTCCGCTCGAACATGCGCGCGAGAGCTTCGCGGTCGTCCGGTTCGGCCATGGCCACTGCGTACGGCCAGAGCTCGTCGAGCGCTTCACGGAAGCGCGGCTCGTCCGTCAGCCGCTCGCGCCACATCTCGGCGTGCATCCGGTGGTAGGCCTCCTCGCGGTCGATCTTCGCCGCCAGGCCGGCGACTGCCGCGTCGGTCGAGTGCATCAGGCGGGCGAGCCGCAGCTCGTCGGCGGCCTCGTACAGCACGCGACGCGCGATCGTTCGCGCCCAGTCGGGCACGAAGCGCAGCTCGACGAGCTGCGAGCAGCGGTACTCGTCCGGAGCCCGGTCGAAGGCGAGCGCGTCCGGGTCGTACGTGCGTAGGCTCGACGGAGCACGGGCAGGAGCGGAGGTGGCGGCTTCGCCGGCGCCGGAGCGGGAATCCGACAGGAGTTGGTAGAGCGCGCGCGCATGGCCGATCTCGTTCTGCGCGATCGACGAGAAGGCGACGTCCTCCTCCAGCACCGGCGCGATCCCCGTCCACTCCGAGTCGCGCCACCCGAGGACGAGCTCGTCGTCAGCGATCTCGAAGTAGGAGTTCCCGCTCGCTCACGCGCCTCCTTCAGCTTCGCCTTCAGGGAGTAGCCGTCCACCCGGTGGTAGTTGCGGTTCAGCTCGTCGACGAAGTCCTCGTCCTCGAGGATCGCGTCGCGCGGGACGACCCACAGGGCCGCCGATTCGCCGCGGCGGCCGTACTGCTCGTGTGCGTAGATCCGAGCGAAGCCGCCGTCCGGGGCGACAACCGAGCCCGCATGCTCGAACGCGACTCCCTTGCGCTCCTGCCGGAAAACCTCGTAGATCACGCCACTAACGCGCGGTCGGCTTCGCCGAGCGCGCGCCGCACCCAGGCCGTCTCCTCGCGGGAGACCCGACGGAACTCGAGCCGCTCGGCCGTCTTCGGCCCGTGGCCGGTCACGACCGACTTGAGCTCGTCCCAGTCGGGCTCGGTGTACGTCCCAGACCCCGTCGTCGCGCCTTGCGCAGCTTCGGATCGGGAACGGTCAGGCCCAGCTCCCAGATCTGCGGCACGTAGCCGTCGAGGAACTGCTGGCGCGCCTCCTCGTTGCCCTGCGTCTTGATCCGCCACTGCACCACCGGGTCGTCTTCGGCCGGGATCGGGTTGCCGTGGAACTGCATCAGCGGGCCCCACCAGCGGTCGAGCGCCTCCTGGACGAGCCCGCGCTGCCCGTCGGTGCCGTTCATCAGCGTCAGGATCACGTCGCGGCCGTGGAGGATGTGGAACGACTCCTCCCAGCAGATCTTCTTCATGATCCGCGCGTACGGCGCGTACGAGCACTTGAGCAGCGCCTTCTGGCTGATGATCGCGGCCGCGTCCACCAGCCAGGCGATCACGCCGACGTCGCCCCAGGTCTTCGTCGGATAGTGGAAGACGTTGTGGAACTTCGCCTTGCCGGAGATCAGGTCGGCGAGGCACTGCTCGCGCGGCTTGCCGAGGTCCTCGACGACGCGGTAGATCAGCTGCGAGTGGCCGACCTCGTCCTGCACCTTCGCCGTCAGTGCGAGCTTCCGCTGGAGCGTCGGCGCGCGCAGGATCCACTCGCGCTCGGGCAGCACGCCCATCAGCTCGGAGTTGCCGTGCATCTCGATGAACTTGATCAGCCTGGCCCGGTACTCGTCCGGCATCCAGTCGTCCACCTCGACCTGACCGCCTGCCTGCACGTACTCGAGGAACTCCTGCTCGTTCACGGCGCCCTCCTGCCGAACGATCGTTAGTGTCCGGACCGTAGCATGTCCACCCGCCGCTCAGAGCTGACCCGCGAGGCCGCACGGCTCTTCGCCCAGAAGGGCTACCACGGCACCTCGATCGGCGATCTCGCCGGAGCGCTCGGCGTCCAGAAGGGCTCCCTGTACTCGCACATCGCGTCGAAGGAGGATCTCCTCTACGAGACGATGCGCGAGGGTGCGACCGCCTTCCATGCGGCGCTCGACGCGATCCCCGAGGAGGCGCCGACGACGGAGAAGATCCGCCTCGCCCTTCGCGGCCACCTGCGGGTCGTCGCGGAGCAGCTCGACGTCGCGACCGTCTTCGTCCAGGAGTGGCGGTACCTCGAAGGCGACCGGCGAGACGAGATCGTCGCCGAGCGGCGCCGCTACGAGGAGCGCATCCGCGAGCTGATCCGCGAAGGGCGCGACCTCGGCGCGCTTCGCTCCGACCTCGACGACGCCGCTGCCGCGCTGCTCCTGCTCTCGGCCGCGAACTGGGCGTACACGTGGCTGAAGGCCGGCCGCGACACGGACGAGCTCGCCGACCGCTTCTTCGCGCTGCTCGTCGACGGCATGCGCGGCTACTCGACACCCGCGTAGTTCATGACATGCTCGGCCCGTGGGGCCGGTGACGCTGATCGTCAACCCGTTCGCGAGCCGCGTGACAGAGAGCGGCGTGCGCGTGCTCGAGAGCAAGATCCGCTCGGTCGAGACGCTGCTGACCGAGCGGCAGGGACACGCGACCGAGCTGGCCCGGCACGCGCAGGGCGAGGTCGTCTTCGTCTTCGGCGGCGACGGCGTCGTCAACGAGGTTCTGAACGGCCTCCCCGACGGGAAAGCCGCTCGGGATCGCCCACGGCGGCTACACGAACGTCCTCGCCCGCGCGCTCGGTGTCCCGCGCGACCCGGCGGAGGCAGTGCGCGAGCGCCGGATCTCGCTCGGCCGGGTGAACGGCCGGCGGTTCGCATTCTCGGCGGGGATCGGCGTCGACTCGGAGACCGTCCGCGAGCTCGAGACGCACAAGCGGCGACGCGACGGGCGGCGCCCCGGCGACCTGGCCTACGCGCGGGCGGTCGCGCGGCGGCTGCTGCGTGGCTACGAGCCGCGTCTCGACGTCGAGGGTCTCGGACGGGCCGCGCTGCTCTTCGTCTCGAACGACGCGGTCTTCACCTACGCGGGCCCCAGGGCGCTGCGGTTCTCGCCGGCGGCGCGGTTCGAGCTCGGCCTCGACGTCGTCGCGCCCGAGCGGGCCGGAGCGCTCGCCTCGGCCCGCTACGTCGCGCGGATCGCGGCCGGGCGGGGCCTCGCCGGAGCGCCTGGTGTGCTCGCGGCACACGACGTCGACCGGGTGCGCGTGACGTGCGACGAGCCGCTGCCGCTGGAGGCCGACGGCGAGGACCTGGGTGACGTCACGGACGCCCTCTTCGAGGCCGAGAGGGACGCGGTGTCGGTCCTGGTTGCCTGAGCGGTACCATCGCCGCCGATGGCCGAGGTCGTCCCCGCCGAGAGAGGCCTCCACCGTGTGATCGGGGACGGGGAGACCGTCCTCGACAGCGAGGTCGACGGCCTCGACGAAAGCGACTTGCTCGAGCTCTACCGGCAGCTCGTCCTGCTCCGCACCTACGACGAGCGCTCGGTCGTCTACCACCGGCAGGGTCGCATCGGCACCTATGCGATGTTCTTCAACCACGAGGCGATGCAGGTCGGATCCGCGTACGCGCTCGACCGTGAGGACTGGATCTTCCCGAGCTACCGCGAGTCGGCGATCGGGCTCCTGCGCGGAATGCCGCCCTCCACCGTCCTCTCCTGGTGGCGCGGGCATCCGAGCGGCTGGTGGAACCCGCTCGACTACAACGTGGCCTCGATCTGCGTTCCGATCGCGACGCACGTCCCGCACGCGGTCGGTCTCGCGTGGGGAAAGAAGCTGCGCGGCGCACGGACGAGCGCGATCGTCTACTTCGGCGACGGCGCCACCTCCGAGGGCGCCTTCCACGAGGGCGCAAACTTCGCCGGCGTCATGCGCGCGCCCGTGATCCTCTTCTGCAACAACAACCAGTGGGCGATCTCGACCCCGCTCTCGGCACAGACCGCCGCGCCGACCCTGGCCGACAAGGCGATCGGCTACGGGATGCCGGGCGTTCGCGTGGACGGGGGCGACGTGCTGGCCGTGTACGAGGCGACGCGCGACGCCGTCACCCGGGCGCGCACCGGGGACGGTCCGACGATGATCGAGGCGGTCACGTACCGGGTCGCGCCGCACGGGACCGCAGACGATCCGAGCGCCTACGTCGACCAGGAGCGAGTCGAAGAGGAGAGAAGACGCGAGTGCGTCGGGCGGTACGAGGGGTATCTGCGGCGGCTGGGCATCCTCGGTGACGAGACGGCCGACCGGATGAAGGCCGACGCGGCCGACGTGATGCGGACCGCGATCGCCGAGGCCGAGGCCGAGGCTGCGGCCGATCCGGGTCTCCTCTTCGAGCACGCCTACGTCGAGCCGCCGCCCGGTCTGGCCGATGACCTCGCCGAGCTGCGAAGGATCCTCGATGGCTGAGCTCACGCTGCTCGAGGCGGTCAACGACTGCCTGCATGTCGAGCTTGCCCGCGACGACGACGTGATGGTGATGGGGGAGGACGTCGGCCGCGCCGGTGGCGTGTTCCGCGCCACCGCCGGCCTCTTGGATCGCTTCGGGCCGAACCGCTGCGTCGATACGCCGCTCGCCGAGGCGGGGATCCTCGGCACCGCGATCGGCCTGTGCATGGCCGGGTGGCGCCCGGTCTGCGAGATGCAGTACGACGCGTTCAGCTACCCGTGCCTCGACCAGCTGATCAACCACGTCGGGCGCTACCACTGGCGAACGAACGGGGAGATGGAGTTCCCGCTCGTCGTCCGGATGCCCTACGGCGGAGGTGTGCGGGCACCCGAGATGCACGACGACTCGCCCGAGGCCTACTACGTGCACACGCCGGGGGTGAAGGTCGCGATCCCGTCGACGCCGGCCGACGCGAAGGGCCTGCTGGCGGCGGCGATTCGCGACCCGGACCCGGTGGTCATCTTCGAGCCGAAGCTCGTCTACCGGACGGCGCGCGGCGAGGTGCCCGAGGGCGAGCACGTCGTGCGGCTCGGACGGATGCGGGTCGCGCGGGAGGGCAGCGATCTCACGGTAGTCGCCTACGGGGCGATGGTTCGGGTCGCAGAGCGGGCGGCGGAGGCACTCGAGGCGTCGGTCGAGGTGCTCGACGTCCGGACGCTGAAGCCCCTCGACGAACAGACGCTGCTCGCCTCGGTCGGGAAGACGGGGAGGGTCGTGATCGTGCAAGAGGCTCCCCGAGTGGCGGGCTTCGGCGCCGAGCTGGCGGCGGTGATCGCGGAGAAGGCGATCCTCGACCTGCGCGGGCCGGTGCTGCGCGTCACCGGCTACGACGTCCCGTACCCGTTCTGGCAGCTCGAGGACGCGTACCTGCCCTCGGTCGAGCGAGTGACCGTCGCGGCGCGCCGTCTGCTGGACGAGTTCTAGGCATGACGTACGAGTTCAAGCTCCCCGATCTCGGCGAGGGCCTGACCGAGGGCGAGATCGCCCGCTGGCTTGTCGCCGAGGGCCAGGAGATCGCAGAGGACGATCCGCTTGTCGAGATCCAGACCGACAAGACGACCGTCGAGATTCCGTCGCCCGCCGCCGGCAAGGTCGCGCAGATCCTGGTCGCCGAGGGCGAGGTCGTCCCTGTCGGAACGGTGCTGGTCGTGATCGGCGAAGACAGGCCCGCCCGGGTCGAGGCCGAAACCGTGAAGGGGTCAGACCCCTTAACAATCGGGGGACGCGTCCGCGCGACGCCGCTCGTTCGGCGAATCGCCCAAGAGCTCGGGGTTTCTCTCGAGGAGGTCGCCGGCACGGGCCCGAACGGCCAGGTCACCGAGGGCGATGTCCGCGCCGCGGCGGGAGATGGAAGGGGTCAGACCCCTTACGTCTCGGACGCTGTCCAGGAAGGACGGCGCGAGTCGTTGCGCGGCGTGCGCCGGCTGATCGCCGAGCACATGGCCCGCGCGCACCGTGAGGTGCCGCCCGTGACCTGGGTCGAGGAGTGCGACTTCGAGCAGGTCGAGCTCGGGCGCCTGATCCCGACCGTGCTGAAGGCGTGCGCCCTCTCGCTGAAGGAGTTCCCCGAGCTGAACGCCCGGCTCGAGGGCGACGAGATCGTCTACCTCGAGCGTTACGACCTCGGCGTCGCCGTTCAGACGGATCAGGGTCTCGTCGTCCCGGTCGTCCGCGCCTGCGACAAACGCACGGTCGACGAGCTCGCCGCGGACGTCGATCGCCTGGCCGGGGCCGCGCGTTCGGGCGAGCTCAAGCCCGAGGAGCTCCGAGGCTCGACCTTCACCGTGACGAGCGCCGGCAAGCTCGCGGGCCTCTTCCACACGCCGATCGTCAACCACCCCGAGGTGGCGATTCTCGGCGTCGGGCGCATCGCACCGCGCCCGGTCGCTTGCAACGGCGAGGTCGTCGTCCGCCGGATGGGCACGATCGCCGTCACCTTCGATCACCGGGTCGTCGACGGCGCCCGGGCGGCAGAGTTCGGCCTGGCCGTCATCCGCCGGATCGAGAAGCTCGACCTCTAGACTCGTCGGAAGAGTGAGCTCCTGGTACTGGATCGGGCTCGCCGCCGGCCTGGGAACCGGCGCGGGCATCGCGCTCGGATCGCTGCTGCCACAGGGGAGACCTGTGCCGGCAGCAGGCCTCGCAGCCGCACTGGGAGTTGCGGCCGGGATCGGCATCGGTCAGCTCGTCGGCGGCTGGGCCGAAGCTGCCGGGGGCGGCGGCGGCGGACTGCTCGGAGCCGTCTCCTCGGTGCCGGTGGTCGCCGGGGCGCTTCGGGGCGGCGGGACGCGGACGGGAGTCGTGGCGCTCGTCGCACTCGCCGGGTTTCTGGTCGCCGCACTCGGGCTCGTGCCGGGCCTCGGCTACGTGGAGGCCGCGCTCGCCCCGGCGGTTGCGCTCCGCCTGCGACGGCGCTCCGGCAAGCGCTACGCCGGGCTGCGCATCCTTGCCCGAGACTGAATGGGCTCGAGACAGCTCGTCCTGGTCGTCATCGACGGGCTGACCCCGGCGGTCTTCGAGCGCGCCGTCGAGCGCGGGGATACGCCGGCGCTCGCGTTCCTCGCCGCGAACGGCAGCTACCGCCGCGCGGTCTCGACCTTCCCCTCGCTCACGCCCGTGTGCGCCTCGTCGATCGCCACCGGCGCCCACCCCGACGTGCATCGGATCCCGCACCTCGTCTGGTTCGACCGGACCGAGCGGAGGCTGGTCGAGTACGGCTCGTCGCTGGGCGCGCTGGTCGCCGCGGGCACCCGCCGCTCGATCATCGACACGATCTTCAACATGAATGGGCGCCACCTCGGTGCGGAGGCCGTGACGGTCTTCGAGGCGCTCGACGACGCCGGCCTGGTCACCGCCGCCGTCAACTTCACGTGCTACCGCGGGCGGACGAAGCATCGGACGACGCTACCGGGCATAACGCGCACGGCCCACGGGCCGAAACGGTTCTTCTTCTACAACCTCTTCGAGTCGGACCCGACCGGGGCGCCGCTCTCGGTGCGCCGGCGCGCGGCGGGGACGATCGACGACTACGCGGCCGCGGTCGGCCGCTGGCTCGTCACGCGCGACGGCTTCGACTTCTTCCTCTACTACCTCTCCGATTACGACTACGCCTCCCATGCGCTCGGGCCGGAGGGCGCCGCCGCCAAGCTCGCCGACGCGGACCGGGCGGTTGCGGCGCTGCTCGAGGCGGCGGGTGGCCCCGACGATTTCCTCGATCGCTACGACGTCCTGCTCTGCTCCGACCACGGCCAGACCCCCGTCGACCGCGCCGTTCCACTCGAGGCCGCGTATGCGGATCTCACACTCTTCCGTCGCGGCGGACTCGGCTTCGCGGACGTCGCCGTTTGTGCCTCGAACCGGGCCGGGCACGTCTACCGCCTGCCGCCGTGCGCGGAGTCGGTGCGCTCGCTCGCGGAACGCCTCGACGGACGTGCGGCCGTTGACGTGGCGCTGTTCCTCGAGGGCGGCGATGCGGTGGCCCGTCGCGCCGGGGAGGAGCTCCGCTTCCGGCCGGACGGCGGCGGCTGGCGGATCGACGGCGATCCGGCGGTGCTCGACCATCCGGACGGCCCTACGCGTGCGTGGGCCGCGCTGAACAACCCGAATGCCGGAGACGTGCTCGTCTCGGCCGCTGCGGGCTTCGAGTTCACCGATCTCGGCGGCCGCCATCACGCCGGCGGGGGTAGTCACGGATCGCTGGTGGCCGGCGACTCGGAGGTGCCGATGCTCGCGGTCGGGCTCGACGCGCTGCCGGCGAGCATCACGGAAATCGCCCCGACCGTTCTCGCGCACTTCGGTGTCGAGCCTCCGGAGTACATGCGCACGCTCTCCGGTGTCCTCTGAGCTCCTCGCCGCCTCCCGGCGGCGGATGGTGGATGACCAGCTGCGTGCCCGAGGGATCGCCGACGAGCGGGTGCTCGCGGCGATGGAGCGCGTCCCGCGCGAGCAGTTCGTCGCGGAGGAGCTCCGCGACCGAGCCTACGACGATGCGGCGCTCCCGATCGGCGAGGGCCAGACGATCTCGCAGCCGTACATGGTCGCCCGAATCTGCGAGGCGCTCGCGCTCCGAGGCGGAGAGCGCGTGCTCGATATCGGTACGGGCTCCGGCTACCAGGCAGCCGTGCTCGCCGAGCTCGCCGGGGAGGTGCTCACGATCGAGCGACTCGCCACGCTCGCCCGGTCGGCCCGTGAGGCCCTCGCCCGAGCCGGCTACGAGCGCGTCCAGGTGTACGTGGGCGATGGGACACTCGGGTTGCCGGAGCACGCCCCGTTTGCCGGAATCGCCGTCGCCGCCGCCGCCCCGCTGATGCCGCAGGCGGTCTACGAGCAGCTCGAGCCGGGCGGCCGGCTCGTCGTGCCCATCGGGGGCCTGGAAGCGCAGGAGCTCCAGCTGATCGTGCGAAGCCCGGAGGGGCCCGCGGTGCTCCGCTCGGTGCCGTGCCGGTTCGTCCCGCTCGTGGGCGAGCAAGGGTTCACGCTCCGCTGACGAGCCGACCGTTCCAGGGTTCGGGTACGCTCGCTGCGTGGCGCGGTCGACGGCAGCGGGGATCGCAGCCACGCGCGCCGGGAAGGCATTGCGCCGTCCGCAGAACTGGATCGAGCTGGTCAAGTTCTCGGTCGTCGGCGGCAGCGGCTACGCCATCAATCTCGCCGTCTACGTCGGACTGCTGAAGGGCCTGGGGCTGCACTACCTGCCCGCGGCGGCCTGCTCGTTCGTGGTCGCAGTCTCGAGCAACTACTTCTGGAACCGGCACTGGACGTTCCGAAACCACCGCGGCCATCTCTACTACCAGGGCCTCCGCTTTCTGGCGGTCTCGGTCGCCGCCCTCGGCCTCAATCTCGGCCTGCTGAAGGTGCTCGTCGAGCTCGGCCTCGGCAAGATCGTCGGCCAGGCGATCGCAATCGTCCTCGTCACACCGTTCAGCTTCAGCGCGAACAAGCTCTGGTCGTTCAGGCGCTAATCGTGCGCGGGGCTGTTGCAGCCGCCGCGGTGCTCGTTCTCCTCTTGGCCGCGCCGGCCGCCGGTGCCGCGACGCCGACGGCGCCGGTCTATGACGAGCAGGGCCGGCTCGTGCAGGCGCCGTTCGCCCCCATCGCTCCGAAGCAGAACCTGACCGAAGCGAAGGCCGTGAAGATCTTTCTCGCCGAACCGAAGGTGCGCGACTGGGTTCGCCGATACCCGAAGAAGAGCCTCGTCACCCAGGCGACCTACGACGAGACGTACCGCGTCTGGGACGTGAAGGTGTGGTCGGGACCGGCGGGTGAGATCGCTGCCGGGCGGATCGACGACCTCGGCGCCGTCGTGACGGAAGCCTGGACGGGCCCGCAGGTCGCCTGGAGGATGGCGCGCGGCGGCGCGGGCGCGTTCGGCGGCAAGAAGATCAACAGCCTCACCGTCTGGCTCACCCTCTGCGCGGTGTTCCTGGCGGGCCTCGCCGACCTCCGGCGCCCCTTCAGCCTGCGCAACCTGGACCTGATCGCGCTCCTCTCGTTCTCCGTGTCGCTCTGGTACTTCAACCACGGGCGCATCTTCGTCAGCGTGCCGCTCGTCTACCCGGGCCTCGCGTACCTGCTCGGGCGCACGATCTGGATCGGGGTGCGCGACCGGCCGCCGCCGGCCTCGCGACCGCTGTGGCCCGTCTGGGTGCTCGCGGCCGCAACCGTGTTCCTCGGGGGCTTCAAAGTCGGGCTCAACGTGCGCGACTCGAACGTGATCGACGTCGGCTACGCGGGCGTCATCGGTGCGGAGCGGATCGCACACGGCCAGTCGCCGTACGGGAACTTTCCCGTCGAGGACTCGAGGAAGCCGTGCGGGTCGGCCGATCGCGACGGCGAGATCCGCGAGCGAATCCAGGCGAACGGCCGCTGCGAGTCGGCGAACCCGAACGGCGACACGTACGGACCTGCCGCGTACCTCACCTACTTGCCCGGCTACGCGTTCTTCGGCTGGACGGGGAAGTGGGACGACCTCCCCGCTTCGCACTTCACGGCGATCGCGTTCGACCTGCTCTGCATCGTCGGCCTCGGCCTGGCGGGGCGACGCTTCGGCGGCAACCGGCTCGGAGCGACGCTGGCCTTCGCCTGGGCGGCCTACCCCTTCACGCAGTACGTCTCGAACTCGAACACGAACGACGCGATCATGCCCGCGTTCCTGATCTGGGGCTTCTGGCTCGCGACCTCACCGTGGGCGCGCGGCGTGTTCGCCTCGCTCGCGGGCTGGACGAAGTTCGGCGCGCTGCTCGTCGCGCCGATGTGGGCGACCTACCCGGAGTTTCGGCGCAGCCGGAGGACGGCCCTCTACTTCGCCGGCGGCTTCGCGCTCGCGGCGCTCGCGTGCTTCTGGATCCTCCTGCTCGAGCCGAACCCGCTCCACGCCGCACGCGTCTTCTGGGATCGCACGATTCCGACGCAGGTCAACCGCCACTCACCGTTCTCGCTCTGGGACTGGCGGCAGTACCACGCCGGCCTGCCCGATCTCGAGTGGCTCCAGAGGGCGCTCCAGGCCGCCCTCCTCGTCGGTGCGGTCGCAGCCACATTCTTCCCGCGCCGCAAGTCGCCGCTCCAGCTGGCGGCGCTGACCGGCGCGCTCCTGATCGGCTTCGAGCTGGTGCTGACGCACTGGTTCTATCTCTACCTACCGTGGTTCTTCGCCTTCGTCGCCTACGCCGTGTTGGCGCGCCGCGCCGGAAGTCACCGAGAGGGTCAAGGAGCCCGATGATCGCGAGACCGGCGAGCCGGCACTGGTCGGCTGAGCCGCGGCGGGCGGTCGTCGCCTGCGGCCTCGCGATCGCTCGTGTTCGTCGCGGCTTGGGTCGGCCTGCATCGGGGCTTCTACCGGCACAGCCAGATCGTCGACACGCCGATCTACCAGCGCTACGGGGACGCGATCTCGAACGGGCAGGTGCCGTACCGCGACTTCGGGCTCGAGTACCCGCCCGGAGCGCTGCCCGCCTTCGCGATCCCCTCGCTTCTCCGCTCGAACGACGGCGATCTCGCTCGCTATCGCGACGGCTTCGAGGCGGCGATGCTCGTCTGCGGCGCGCTGATGCTCGCCTTCATGCTCTCGGTGCTGATCGGGCTCGAGGCGGGCCCGGTGCGGCTCGGTACGGCGCTCGGCTTCGCCGCGCTGGCGCCGCTCCTGCTCGGCTCGGTCATCCTCTCGCGCTTCGACCTCTGGCCGGCCGCGCTGACGGCGGGGGCGCTGGCTGCGCTGGTCGCAGGACGGCACCGGATCGGAGCCGGAGTGCTCGGGCTGGCGTTCGCGGCCAAGCTCTACCCCGCGGTGCTCGTCCCGCTGGCGGCGGTCTGGATCTGGCGCCGCGCCGGCCGCCGCGAGGCGCTGATCGCGCTCGGGATCTTCGCCGCCGCCGCGCTCGCGGTGTTCCTGCCGTTCGTCGCGCTGGCGCCGCACGGCGTGTGGGACTCGCTCACACGCCAGACGAGCCGGCCGCTCCAGATCGAGACTCTCGGCGCCGGCTTCCTGCTCGTCGCCCACCAGGTCGCCGGCGTCGGAGTGACGATGCGCTCCAGCCACGGCTCGCAGAACCTCGCCGGCGCCGGCCCGGATGCGCTGGCAGCGCTCCAGACGGTGATCCAGCTTCTTGCCGTCGCTGCGATCTGGGTCTGGTTCGCGCGCGGCCCGGCCGAACGGGAGCGGCTCGTTCGCGCAGCCGCAGCCGCCGTCTGCGCGTTCGTTGCGTTCGGCAAGGTCCTCTCGCCGCAGTTTCTGATCTGGCTGATCCCGCTCGTGCCCCTCGTCCGCGGCCGGCGCGGCCTGGCCGCGATCGAGCCTGCTCGCCGCCGCGCTCGTCCTCACACAGCTCTGGTTCCCGTTCCGCTACTGGGGCTCGTGCTGCACTTCCGGCGCTGCCCTCGTGGCTCGTGCTGGCGCGCGACCTCGTGCTCGTCCCTGCTCGCGGCTCTCTGGCCCGAACGGACGCGTCTCAGGGACAGTCCCTCGGCCACGGCCCTTTCGGACCTTAGTCGGGTCGCAAACGCTCTGTCGAGCCGAATCGTCGCGATCGTCGCCCTGTGCAGGAACGTTTCACTTCCCGCCCGGCACGCCGTTTCGACGCGCAAGCGACATCCCGCCTGTGGACGGTGTTTCAGGGACTGTCCCTGGACGCGGCTCGGCCGGCAGTCCGAACGGTCAGCCGAGGGCACGCGCAACGCCTCGATAGCCGTGGCGCGCCCGTCCTCGCCGCAGTCGACGACGACACCCTCGATCCGGACGCCGCTCTCCGCCGGCCGGAACCGCACGGGCATCCCGGTGCGCATCCGCCGGATCGCCAGGTCCGCCTCCACCCCGATCACCGAGTCGTGCGGGCCGGTCATCCCCGCATCCGTGATCGCGGCGGTGCCACCCGGCTGAACGCGCGCGTCGCTCGTCTGTACGTGCGTGTGCGTCCCGATCACCGCGGTCACCCGGCCGTCGAGCCACCGGGCCATCGCGACCTTCTCGCTGGTCGCCTCGGCGTGGAAGTCGACCACGATCACGCGCGCCTGCCGCCGCGCCTCCTCGACCAGGCCATCGACGACCTCGAACGGCCCGAGTGGGACGTCGAGAAAGAGCCAGCCCATCAGGTTGACCACGGCAACCGGCGTGCCGTCGTCGGCCGCGGCGACTGCGATCGCCCTGCCGGGCGAGCCGGTCGCGACGTTGCCGGGCCGGATCACCCGATCCGATCCGGCCAGGTAGGGGACGATCTCGTCGCGCGCCCAGACGTGGTTGCCCAGCGTGACCACGTCGGCGCCCGAGCCGAGCAGCTTGTCGGCCAGCTTCGGGGTCAGACCCCGGCCGTCGGCGGCGTTCTCGCCGTTGACGATGCAGAAGCCCGCGCCGAGCTCCGTCCGCAAGCGACGGCAGCCGCTCCTCGACGGCACGGCGTCCGGCCGAGCCGAAGACGTCGGCGAGGAAGAGGATGCGCACGGGTCGGGTAAGCCTAGTGCGCCGCCGTAGATTCGCGGGCCGCTAGCCGCTTCTGGTCCACGGAACTCGTGCCGAGGTGAAGTGGAGGCGGCGGCTTTGCCGCCGCCAGTCGCCGCCGAAGCCGGGCTTTGCCGCCGCCGGACGGCTTCCGCGGCGTATGGCTCGACGGAGCGGCCGAAGGAGTGGAGGCCGGCGGCCTTGCCGCTGCCGGAACGGGATCTAGCGAAGCGGGATCGTCGCCGACGGGCGCACCGAGATCGCCACGTGGTTGCCCGCGTCCTGCGTGTAGCGGGCGAGCGCAAGACGCTCGACGCCGGAGAAGTCGAGGACGGCGCCGATCTTCGAGGTGCCGGCTGCGATCGGAGAACCGACGGTCAGCGCCGGGTCGGCCTGGATGTGGGTGACCGCGACGACAACCGACGGGTCGCCCGTCGGCTGGATCTCGATCATCGAGCCGTAGGTCTTGCCGTCGAGGATGTACCCGCGCAGGCCGACCACGGTGCCGTCCACGGGCGCGTAGACGTCGGTGCCCGGCACCGCGCCGACGTTCAGCGAGCCGGTCGAGGGACCCGAGCCGCCTGCGAGCTGGTAGTAGGTGACGCCGCCCCCGCCGCCTCCGAAGATGCGGTGAAAGACACGCGAGATGAGCCCTTCATTACCCTGCCGTCCGAGCGGCGACAGGGGCAGCACGTCCTCGCCGGCGCCGTGATAGCCGATCGCAGTCACGTTCCGCTGGTTCACCGGCAGCTGGATACGCAGGGAACCCTGCACCGCAATCACGAGTGGTTGCGGCGGGCCCGCCGGCAGCAGCCGCGAGGCGCTGGCGGGCACGCCGGTGCCGACGACCGGCGTCGTGCCTGGCCGGAAGGCAGCGAAGAGCAGGACGACGAGCAGCCCAAGGCCGAAGAGCATCAGCAACGCTCGGCGCCTGGCGTGGCGGACTGCCGGCGATGGACGTCGCTGTGGCCGCCGGTAGGCGGTTGCGCGATGCATCTCGGCCACCGTAGCCGAGGTTCCTCGACCTTTCAACCGACTTTGTGACAGAGGAGACCCGGATTGCGAGCCGGAATCGAGCCAGAGCTCGTGACGGTCCAGGGCGAGCGAGCCGTCGATATCGAGTCGACCAGTCCCAGACAGCCGGCCGAGGTCGTACGCCGCGCGCTGTACGATTGGCGCGATGGCCCCCGGCGCGGCGCCGAAGATCCAGATCCCGCGCTGGATGCAGCTGGTCGGCCTTCCGCTGCTGCTGCTCCTGGCGTGGGTCGTCGCGGGTCACGTCTTTCACGTCGTCTTCCTGTTTCTCGTCGCGAGCCTGCTCGCGTTGCTGCTCGACCCGCTCGTGAAAGCGATCGGAACGCTCAGAGTCGGAAGGTTCCGGATCCGTCGCGGCGTGTCGGTCGCGATCGTGTACCTGAGTTTCGCCGCGGCGCTGATCGTCAGCATCTGGGCTCTCGCCACCGTCGTCGTCGATCAGACGAAAACGGCTGCAAACCGGTTCGACACCTACTTTACGCAGCCCCATGGACGGACCGACCAGACCGATGCCGACCGTGACGTCGATCGCCTTCAGCGCTGGCTGAACGGCCACGGGCTCGGATCGATCGACATCCAGCAGCGAGGGCACCGCTGGGTCCGCCAGATCCGCGAGAAGGACGTCGGCAAGTACACGAACCGCGCGGTCAACTTCGTCGAGGGCGCGGCGATCTCGATCGGAAAGCTGCTGTTCGCGCTCATTGTCGTGATCGTCGCCTCGATCTACATGCTGCTCGACTTCTCCAAGCTGGCGAGAGCGATCGACAGGCGATTCCCGCCCCATCCCGGGTCAGAGCCGCTGCTCGTGCGGATGGAGCGCGCCGTCGCCGGATACGTGAAGGGGCAGTTTCTCGTCTCGCTGATCATCGGCGCCAGCGCGGGCATGGGGATGTGGCTGCTCGGGGTGCTCGGGTGGGTGCCGGGTGCCGACAAGTACGCGCTGCTCTTCGGTGCCTGGGTCGCCGTGACCGAGCTGATCCCCTACCTCGGCCCCTGGCTCGGCGCGATTCCAGCCGGGATCTATGCGGTGGTCGTCCACCCGATCTCCCTGCTCTGGGTGGCGATCCTCTTCCTGGTCATCCACCAGATCGAAGGGCACGTCGTCGTCCCGAAGGTGATGGGAAGCGCGCTGAGGCTGCACCCGCTGCTCGTGATCTTCGGCCTGCTCGCGGGCGGCGAGATCTACGGGCTTGCCGGAATCCTGATTGCGCTGCCGCTCCTCGCAGCCGCTCGGGCGATCTACGAGTTCTTCTCCGAACGGGTCTCACTCGAGCCGTGGGCGGGTGGCAGGTCCGATCCCCGTCGAGGTCGAGATCGAGCCAGAGCCGCCGACCGTCGTCGAGCCGGTGGTTGTGGAGCCCGGGCGCGGGTCGCAGCGGAAAGCTTGACCGGCACGCCGCTCCTCGCCGCCCGCGGGGTTTCCCGCCGCTTCGGCGACCACGTTGCGCTCCAGTTGACGGACGCCGAGGCCCGACCGGGCGAGGTGCTCGCCCTCGTCGGCCCGAACGGCGCCGGCAAGTCGACGCTGCTGGCGATCCTGGCCGGCGCGCTGACGCCGAGCACCGGCACTGTCGAGCGGGGATCCGGGGTCCGGGTCGGCTGGATGCCGCAGCGGCCCGCCCATTACGGACGGCTCTCGGCGCGCCAGAACCTTGAGCTGTTCGCCCGCCTCGAACGAGCGGGCGACCCATCGGCCGTCCTCGCGCGGCTCGAACTGCCGGACGACGGCCGGCCGGCCTCGACCCTCTCCGTCGGCAACCGCCAGCGGCTCGACCTCGCGATCTCGCTGCTCAGCGACCCGCAGGTCCTGCTCCTGGACGAGCCGACCGCCGCGCTCGACCCGCGCCAGCGCCGCCGGCTCTGGGAAACCGCGCGGGGTGTCAGAGACGACGGCGGTGCGGTCGTGCTGGTGACTCAGAACGTCGAGGAGCTCGAGCGAATCGCCGACCGCGTGGCGATGTTGATCGACGGCAGCGTCGTCTTCGACGGCCCCGTCGCCGAGTATCTCCGGTCCGAAGCCGCGGGCGCGTTGGCATGAGGCCGTCGTTCCTGGTACTCAGGAAGGACCTGCTCGTTCTGCGCCGTTCGCCCGTCTTGCTCGGCGTGCTGATCGCCTACCCGCTCGTAATCGCGCTCCTGATCGGCCTGACGGCCGCGTACGCAAACGCGAAGCCGCGGGTCGCACTGGTCGACCTCGGCGGGATCCCGCACCGTGTCGTCGTCGCGGGAGCGAGCTTCGACGTGGACGGGCTGATCGACGACGTGGCCAAGAACGTCGAGATCGTCCGGATGTCCCAAGGACAGGCGGAGCAGCAGCTGAAGACCGGCCGGGTGGCCGCGGTCGTGACGATCCCGGAGGGATTCATCGCCCAGCTCCAGGGGCTGGTGGAAAGCCCGCACCTGACGCTCGCGACCGGGACGGGCGGGATCACGCCGCGCGTGCGCCAGCAGATGCAGGCTCTCGTCTACAACCTCAACCTGCGGCTCCAGAAGGCGTTCATCGAGGCCGACATCCAGTACGTCGACCTGCTGCTGCACGGCGGCAAGGGACGCGTGCTCGGGCGCGACTTCTCGATCATCGGGCTCGACGGGACCGCGCGCCTCCTCGGGCGACTGCCGCCCTCGTCGGAGCGGACGCAGATCGTCGACTTCGTCCACGACGCGCGGCTCGCCCTCGCGCTCACCGACAACGCGATCCGCGCGACCGCCGCACCGATCGTCCTGGACGAGGAGACCGGACGCGGTCGGACCTCGGCGCTCTCGGCGCAGGTACAGGCCTACGGGCTCGCGATCACGATCTGCTTCCTCGGTCTGCTGCTGGCAGCCGGGGCGCTGGCTGCCGAGCGAGACGAGAACGCGATCGGGCGCCTGGTTCGCGGCCTCGTCGGCCTCGGTCAGCTGGTCGCGGCGAAGGTGGCGCTGGCCGTGACGGTTGCGCTCGGCCTCGGGCTGGCGATCCTGATCGGATTCGGGATCGCGGTCGAGGTCGGCGACGTCTCCGGTGGACAGCCCTGGCAGCGGTTGCCGCTCGTGCTCGCCGGGGTCGCCCTCGCCGGCGCAGCGGTGGGCGCGGTCGGCGCGCTCGTCGGCGCACTCGCGCGCGAGTCGCGAACGGCGTCGCTGGTCGGCATCCTCGTCGTCCTGCCGGTCGTCTTCCTCGGGCTGGTGCCACGCGAGATCGTCCCCGCCGCCGCCTGGATCAGCGACGCGTTCCCGTTCGCCCATGCGGCGCGGTTCTTCGCATCCGCGCTCTACGACGGGTCGCCCTGGAGCGTGGTCGGCCGGGAAGCCGCGTGGCTCGTCGGGCTCGGCGCGGCGTTCGGTGCGCTCGCCCGCCTCTCGGCACGGCGCCTCGCCGTCTAACCTTTCGCTGTGAGTAGCTTCCCGGTCACCCGGTTGCGGCGGCTGCGCCGAACCGGTGCGCTGCGCTCGCTCGTCCGTGAGACCCGCCTCGATCTCGCCGACTTCGTCATGCCGCTCTTCGTCGGGCCGCAGACGGTGCCGAACGATCCCTTGCCCGCGATGGGCCGCTGGTCGGTCGAGGAGGTGGGCGAGGAGGTCGATCGGCTCGTCCGTGGCGGGGTAGCGGCTGTGATCCTCTTCGGGATCCCGGACGAGAAGGACGACGTCGGCTCCGGGGCCTGGGACGACGACGGCGTCGTGCAGCGCGCGCTTCGCGCTCTGCGCCCGCGGTTTCCGGAGCTCGTCCTGCTGACCGATGTCTGTCTCTGCGAGTACACCTCACACGGCCACTGCGGCGTGATCGCGGAGGCCGGCGAGGTGGACAACGACGCGACCCTCGAGCTCCTCGCCCGGACCGCGGTCAGCCACGTCGACGCCGGCGCCGACGCCGTCTGCCCGAGCGACATGATGGACGGGCGCGTGGGCGCGATCCGCGAGGCGTTGCCGGACACGCCGATCGTCGCGTACTCGGCGAAGTACGCGTCGGCCTTCTACGGCCCGTTCCGCGAGGCGGCCGACTCGGCGCCGTCGTTCGGCGACCGGCGCGGCTACCAGATGGACGCCGCGAACGTCCGCGAAGCGTTGCGCGAGTGCGAGCAGGACATCGCCGAAGGCGCCGACGTGATCATGGTCAAGCCGGCGCTGCCGTACCTCGACGTGATCCGCGCCGCCCGCGAGCGCTTCGACCTTCCCGTCGCCGCCTACAACGTCTCGGGCGAGTACGCGATGGTCAAGGCCGCCGCCGCGCGAGGGCTGGCTCGACGAGCGGCAGGCGGCGCTCGAGTCGCTGACCGCGATCAAGCGGGCCGGCGCGGACATGATCGTCTCGTACTGGACGAAAGACCTCGCCGCGTGGCTTTGAAGAGCAACGGCTCTGCTCTGTACCGGCGGGCGCTCGAGCTGATCCCGGGCGGCGTCAACTCGCCCGTTCGCGCGATGCGCTCCGTCGGCCTCGACGAGCCGGTCTTCATGCGCCGGGGGTCGGGCGCGGAGATCGAGGGCGTGGACGGGCGCCGGTATGTCGATTGGGTGATGTCGTGGGGCCCGCTGATCTTCGGCCACGCCGACCCGGAGACGGTCGCGGCAGTCGTCGAGGCGGCGCAGCACGGAACGTCGTTCGGTGCCCCGACGGAGGCCGAGGTGGAGCTGGCGGCCGAGATCGTCGACGCGGTTCCCTCGGTCGAGATGGTGCGCCTCGTCTCGTCCGGCACCGAAGCGGCAATGTCGGCGCTGCGGCTCGCGAGAGCCGCGACCCACCGGGACCGGATTCTCAAGTTCGCCGGCTGCTACCACGGTCACGCCGACGCCCTGCTCGCAAGCGCCGGCTCGGGCCTGATGACGCTCGGGATCCCGTCGTCGCCGGGCGTGCCCACGGGTGCCGCGGCGGACACGATCGTCTGCCCCTACAACGACCTCGACGCGGCGGCAGACGCCGTCGCCCGCTGGGGCGAGGGGCTCGCCTGCGTGATCGTCGAGCCGGTGGCGGGAAACATGGGCGTCGTCCCACCCGAGCCCGGGTTTCCTGGAGGGACTCCGCTCGCTCTGCGACGCGTCCGGCGCGCTGCTCGTCTTCGACGAGGTGATCACCGGCTTTCGCGTCGCTCGCGGCGGCGCTCAGGAGCGCTTCGGCGTCCTCCCCGATCTGACGGTGCTCGGGAAGATCGTCGGCGGCGGCCTCCCGCTCGCCGCCTTCGGCGGCCGGGCCGAGCTGATGGAGCGGCTCGCGCCGGTGGGCGACGTCTACCAGGCGGGCACGCTCTCCGGGAACCCGCTCGCTACCGCCGCCGGGCTCGCCGTCCTGCGGCGCCTGCGCGGGCCGTCGGTCTACGAGCGGCTCGAAGAGATTGCGGCCCGGTTGGAGAAGGGGCTGACGCCGTACGGCCGCGTGCAGCGCGTCGGGGCGATGCTGACCCTGTTCATGCGCGGCGAGCCGGTGCGCCGATTCGAAGACGCTCAGGCCTGCAACACCGATCGCTACGGGGAGCTCTTCCGCCATCTGCTGGCGCACGGGATCTATGTGGCGCCGTCGCAGTTCGAGGCGATGTTCGTCTCGGCAGCGCATGGCGACGTTGAGATCGAGAAGACTGTCGGAGCGGTTGCAGAGTTCTTCGACAACTGATCTCTGGTCGGTCATCGCGGACGAGGCGACCCGGGAGAGCCCGTTATGGGCGGAGGCGCTCATGCCCGGCGACGAGCGTCAGCTCGAGGCCGTCTTCTCTCCCCTGGGCCAAGCGCAGTATGCGCTCGGCCTGGAGACGATCTACGAGGGCTACCTGCTCCACTACGGCCGGCCGCGGCTCTTCGCGCCGGCCGAGCGGCACACCTCGCTGCTGCTCGGCGACTACCTGTATGCACACGGGCTCGTGCATATCGCCGCGAGGGCGAGCGTGGAAGCCGTCGCCGACCTGGCGGCGCTGATCTCGCTGTGCGCCCAGCTCCGGGCTGAGGGCCATCCCGGCGACGGCGAGGCCTGGGCGGCAAGCGCGGCGCGCCTCGGCCACGGCCCCCTGTCCGAGACGCACGAACCCGACCTCCTTTGCGCGATCGCCGAGGAGGAGGCCGGTGGCGACGCGGTCGAGCACGCGCTTGCACTCCACCGCCGCAGAGTCGGTTAGACTCGCGCCGTGCTTACGCTGCTCGCCGACGCGGCGAAGGAAGGTCGCGACGTCATCACCGGCATGCTGATCACCGGGCTTGTGTTCCTCGCGGTGATCGGGCTCGGCACGCTCTCGCGCAAGCTCCGCAAGCACTAGCGCCCGCACCCCGGAGGGAGGACGATCCCCGCGAGCGGCCCACCGGACCCGACGGCCTATCTCGAGTTGAGCGTCGGCGAGCTCTGCGAGCGGCTGGCAGGCGAGCGAGCGCCCGGAGCGGGCTCGGCCGCCGCCGTAACGGGCGCGCTGGCGGCGTCGCTGGTGGCCAAGGCGGCGAAGCGCTCGGTCGGCTCCTGGCCGGACGCGGCCGGCGTTGTCGCCCAGGCGCGCAAGCTCGAGGCGCGCTGTGCCGAGCTCGCCCGCCTCGATGCTGATGCCTTCGAGGAGGCGCTGGCGGCGCTGGAGGCGAACGCCGGGATCGACCTGCCGCTCGCGCGCGCCGTCGACGTCCTGCTCGAGCTGTGTGAGGCGGCGGCCGACGTCGCCCTCCTCGCCTCGCGGACGGCCGAGCACGGCGACGGCACGTTCAGATGCGACGCGGCATCTGCCGCCGTTCTCGCGGAAGGGGTCGCCCGCGCGGCCGGGGCACTCGTCCGGGCGAATCTGACCGTGATTGCGTCGGATCCGCGCCTCGGGAGGGCGAGATCGCTGGCGGAGACCGCCGCCGAGTCGGCGCGGCGTGCCGTCGACGCCGGACCGTGATTTGATCAGGCGGGAGATGCCCGCACAATCGGAGGACGCGCAGCTCGTCGCCCGCTGCCGCGCGGGTGAGGAGCAGGCGTGGAACGAGCTGGTCGAGCGCTTCTCCCGGTACGTCTACGCGATCGCGGTGCAGGGATACCGCCTGCCGCAGCCCGACGCCGAGGACGTCTTCCAGGAGGTGTTCCTGCGTGTCTACGACCGCCTGGACACGCTCCGCAACGACGAGTCGGTCCGGCCATGGATCGCACAGCTGACGAGGCGGGTGTGCCTCGACCGGCTGAGCGCCGGCACGCGCGAAACGACCGGTGACGTCGAACAGGAAGGCACAGACGACAGCCTGAGCGAGATCGAGGGGGCATGGGACGTCCACGACGCTCTCGTCGCGCTCGGCGACCCCTGCCACGAGCTGCTCGACCGGTTCTTCGCCAGAGACGAGAGCTACCACACGATCGGCGACGCCTTGCTCATTCCGCCTGGGACGATCGCCAGCCGCATCTCGCGCTGCCTGACCAAGCTCAGGGCACAGCTCGAGGGAAGAAACGAGCCGTCTGAGCCGTCTGGAGATCGATGAAGCGAATCACGGGATACGACGAAGAGCGCATCGGTGAGCTCCTCCGGCTGCTTCCTCCGGCTCCGCAGGGGTGGGTAGAGGCTGCCCAGCTGTTGCCTCGTTCGAGACGCATCGTCGACACGATCGTGTCCCGGGCCGAGGCCGACCTCGAGTACCGGCGGGCTCTGCTCGCCGACCTCGAGTCGGCCCTGGCGGCCGAGGGCGTCGAGCCGGCGTCGCCGATCGTCGCCGAGCTTCGCACGCGCCTCGAAGCGCACTAGGCGTCTGGCGTTAGGGTAAACACCAACACCGTGGTACGGTTGGGGTGTGCACGTCGGGCTCATGCTGAGAACCATCGTGAGTTGGAGGGCGACGCGACGTGCGCGACCCAAGTGCCCGTGCCCGGCTGCGCAGTCCGAGATCTCGACATGCGCGCGCTGCGCGAGGCCAATCGCGACACACCGTGCTGTTCTGCGACGTGGTCGGTTCGACCGCGCTGGGAGAGTTGCCCGACCCGGAGGCACCGTGAGTCGCCTTGCGGAACTCGAGGGGGTGTGGTCGTGAGTGAGCTTCCCGCCTGGAGCCTGCCGGCCGGCGCGGAGGAGCGGATCGCGCTCAACAGCCCCTGGCCCGCGGAGGTCACGCGTGAGTGGGCCTGGGGCGGTGCGACCGGCAAGGGAGTCGCGTCTGCATCCTCGACAGCGGCGTCGACGCCTCCCACCCGCTCGTCGGCCGCGTCGAGAGTGCCGTCGCCGTCTCCAAAGGCGACGAAGGCGAGCCCGTCTTCTCCGACGACACGGAGGGCGACGTCTGCGGGCACGGCACGGCATGCGCCGGAATCGTCCGATCGCTCGCCCCCGATGCCGAGATCCACAGCGTCCGCGTGCTCGGCCCCGGCTATACGGGCAGCGGCAAGATCCTGCTCGCCGGCCTTCGCCACGCGGTCGAGCAGGGCTTCGACGTCGTCAACATGAGTCTCTCGACGACGAAGAAGGACTACGCATCGGTCCTCCACGAGCTGGCGGACTCGGCCTACTTCCAGCGGACGGTGCTCGTCGCCTCCGCTCACAACATGCCCGTCGAGAGCTACCCGTGGCGCTTCTCGTCGGTGATCTCGGTCGGCAGCCACGAGGAGGAGGACCCGATGGCCCTCTACTACAACCCGAACCCGCCGGTCGAGTTCTTCGCCAAGGGCGTCGACGTCGAGGTTGGGTGGATGGGCGGCGAGACCCTCAACGCCTCTGGGAACAGCTTCGCCACGCCGCACGTCAGCGCGATCTGCGCGCTCGATCCTCTCGAAGCACCCCGAGCTGACACCGTTCCAGCTGAAGAGCGTCCTGCACCTGACCTCGTCGAACGTGGGAGGAACGAGATGACCGACCGACGCCGTAGGCTCGACGGAGGCGACCAAGGAGCGGAGGGGCGGGCGTTGCCGGCGCCGGAGCGGGATCTTCGCGCGGCGGTCGCCGCCGCGGCGCTCGGCTCCGAGGAACGCTTCCGCGAGCTGCTCCGCTCCGTCGTCGAGGTCGCACGCGCGATCTTCGCCGCCAAGGCGTCGTCGGTCCTACTCCTCGACGAGGCGACGAACGAGCTCGTCTTCGAGGCAGTGGTCGGCGAGGGCGAGGAGAACCTGATCGGCAAGCGCTTCCCGGCGGGCACCGGCGTCGCCGGCTGGGTGCTCGCGACCCGCACGCCGCTCGTGATCGAGGACGTCGCAGCGCGACCCGCGCTTCGCCAAGGACGTCGCCGAGGACACCGGCTACGTGCCGCAGGGGCTGATGGCCGTGCCGCTCCTCCACGACGAGCGGGCGCTCGGCGTGCTCGAGGTGCTCGACCGGCAGTCGCGGTTCACGCTCGCGGAGATGGAGCTGCTCGGCCTCTTCGCGTCGCAGGCTGCGATCGCGCTCGACTTGCTCCGGCGGGCCCGCGAGGCGGAGGCAGCACTCACACGCGACGACCGCCTGAGCGTGGTCGCCCGGGTTGCAACCGCCCTGTCGGCGATGGACGAAGAGGCCCAGCCCGAGGCGCAGAGGCTGCTCGAGGCGCTTGCCGCCGTGCTGAAGCGGTCCTGAAACGAGAACGAGCCCGGCCTGGCCGGGCTCGTTCGGTTCGAACCGATTCTGGAGCGCGGCTAGCCGATACTCGCCTTGCCGATGGAGCTCTTGCCGATGGAGTTCTTGTGCGCCTCGACGTCGTCGCCCTCGTCGGTCTCGCCGACGGAGGTCTTGCCGACCGAGGTCTTGCCGACGGAGCTCTTGTGCGCCTCGACGTCGTCGCCTCCGTCCTCGTCCTGCGGAAGTGCCTGCTTGTCGAGCTCGTCCGACACGGTGATCCTCCTTGAGAGCCGTTAACCGCAAATCGCGGTTCGTCGTACTAGACGGTACACCCGGACGGAATCTTCCCACGATCCTCTTCAAATTGAAAACAAACGCTGCGATCCTCGTCGGGTGAACGGCGCGCGCGAGCGGCTGGGCGAATCGCTCACCGCCTTTCGGGGCAACTTCGGCAACCCGAACCTGCGGCGGATCCAGCTCGCGGGCATGGGCTCGGTCATGGGTCTCTGGGCCTACAGCGTCGCGCTCGCTGTCTACGCGTACGAGGCGGGGGGCGCGAAAGCGGTCGGTATCGTCACTCTCGTCCGCGCGGTCCCGGCGGCGATCTCGGCGCCGTTCACCTCGACCCTGGCCGACCGGCTCCCCCGCGTCCCTTTCCTCGTTGTCACGAACCTCGGCCGGGCGGGCTCGATCGGAGCGGCCGGGGCCGTCGCGCTCGCCGGCGGCTCCGAATGGCTCGTCTACGGCCTGGCCGGGCTCGCGGCGATTCTCGGCACGGCGTTTCTCCCGGCCGAGTCCGCGCTTCTCCCGGACCTGGCGCGAACACCCGAGGAGTTGACGGCCGCGAACGTCGTCCGCAGCACGATCGAGAGCGTCGGCAGCTTCGCCGGCCCGGCGATCGGCGGCGCACTGCTCGCCTTCTGGAGCCCGGGCGGCGTGATGCTGGTCACGGCCGCCGCGTTCGTCTGGGGAGCCGCGCTCGTCACGCTCATCCGCCCGCCGGCGAAGCATCGGGAAGAAGGGCCCGAGACTCCCCGCGGCAGCTTCCTGCGCGAGGCGGTCGCCGGGTTCGAGGCGATCGGAGGCGATCGGAAACTGCGTGTCGTCGTCGGCCTCTACTCTGCGCAGACCCTCGTCGCCGGCGCGCTGGGCGTCCTCGTCGTCGTCACAGCGCTCGACCTGCTCCATCGCGGGGAGTCGTCCGTCGGCCTGCTGAACGCGGCCTCGGGTGTCGGCGGGGTCGTGGGTACCCTTGCGGCCTTCGCGCTCATCGGCCGCAAGCGCCTGGCGTCGGACTTCGGTGCCGGGATCATCCTCTGGGGCGCGCCGCTCATGGCGATCGGAATCTGGCCGCACGCGTGGGTGGCGCTCGTGGCGCTCGCCGTGCTCGGCCTCGGCAACACGCTCGTCGACGTCGCCGGGCTGACCCTGCTCCAGCGCACCGCCCCGCCCGAGGTAATCGGTCGGGTGTTCGGCGTACTCGAGATGCTCCTCGTCGCAACGATCGGGCTGGGCGCCGCGCTCGCCCCGGTCCTGATCGACGCCGTCGGGATCCGGTGGTCGCTCGTCGCGACCGGCGCCTTCCTGCCGGCGGTTGCTGCACTGACCTGGCGACAGCTCGTGACGATCGACGCCCACTCGGAGGCGCCCCCCGAGGTGGAGCTGCTTGCCCGGAACCCGATCTTCGCGCCGCTGCCGGGACCCGCGCTCGAGCGACTCGCGGCGCAGCTCGAGCTGCTCAGCGCTCCGGCGGGGACGGAGGTGGTTCGCCAGGGCGACCGTGGCGACCGGTTCTACGTCATCGGCTCGGGGAAGCTGGAAGTGACCGTGGACGGAAGCCCGGCCGGGTCGCTCGGCCCCGGAGACTCCTTCGGAGAGATCGCGCTCCTCCGCAACGTGCCCCGCACCGCGTCGGTCACAGCCCGCGACGCGTCGAGCCTGTACGCGCTCAGTCGCGAAGCTTTCCTCGACGCGGTCACCGCGAGCCCGCCGAGCGCCCGCGCGGCCGATGCGGTCGTGGGTGCGCGGCTCGCAACCTCGCGGCCGGCGCGCTCAGCCTGATCGGACTTCGTCCACGGCACGCTTCAGCGCCGGCTCGACCGGGCCCGGCCGATACCCCAGCTCCTGCTCTGCCTTCGCCGACGAGAAGTACGCCGGCGTCCTCGCCAGAATCGCCTCGTTTCGGTTCACGAGCCCGAGCGCCGCGCCGGCCCGGATCGCCGCATAGGGCACCGCGATGCGCGGGCGTGGCCGCCCGGCGAGGTCTGCGACGGCGGCGAACAGCTCGCGCAGCGTCAAGTCGACCCCGCCGATCAGGTAGCGCTCGCCGGGTCGGCCGTGCTCGAGCGCGAGCACGTGGCCGCGGGCGACGTCGCGCACGTCGACGACGTTGACGCCGATCCGGGGGTACGCGCGGTAGCGGCCCGTCGCAACGCCCCGGATCATCGCTCCCGTCGGCGTCGGCGCACGGTCGCCGTCCCCCACCGGGGTTGTCGGGTTGACGCAGACACCGCCCGCCGCGAGCACGAGCCGCTCGGCCTCCAGCTTCGTGCGCTTGTAGGGGACGGCCAGCTCCCACGCGGGCGGCGAGTCGTCTTCGGTCGCCTGCCGGCCGGGGACGGGACCGCAGGTCGCGCACGAGCTCGTCGCCACGAGGCGGGACACGCCTTCGGCACGGCACGCCTCGATGACGTTCCGCGTGCCCTGCACGTTGACCAGCTCGAGCTCGCGGGCCGCAGCGGTGAAGCTGTAGAGCGCCGCGACGTGGACGACGGCCTCGCAGCCGGAAACGGCTCGGCGCAAGCGATCGACGTCGAGGACGTCGACCCAGCCGTCGCGGACATCCGCGCCGCGCTCGCGCAACTCACGGGCGACGTGCCCGCCGACGAAGCCGCTTGCTCCCGTGAGGTAGACACGCACCGGCTGCGCTCCTCCGCCGCGTCCAGGCTCGACGCAGGCTCCTTCCGTCGGAGCTGAGCGAGCCTATCGCACGTTGGCCTTGAAGCTGCGGCTCGTCGTCAGCGCACCAGCCTTCGGGGCGCTCCGCGCTGCTTGTGGGCGGCCCGGCTCCAGGCCGCGATGATCGCCAAGATCCGCGAAGGCGACCGACGCCCACCAAGCGACGCTCAGCGCGTCGTTCTACCATTTAAGGACATCCCACATGTCCCGAACCTTAACCCGCCGAAGGGCCGCACGCCGAGCTCGAACCTTGCATCGCCGCTCGCTGAGCCTTCTCACTTCCGGGTCACTCGGACACGGTAAGCCGATCCGTCCGTGGCCAGTAAATCTCAGCCGGATCGAGCCAGCCGAGCTTCCACTTGTGACCGCGCGGGAAGCGCCGATCGTCCACCTTTGTAGCGAAGATGCCAAGTGGGCGGGCGCACGCCCACTCTTCGCGATGAGACGCTAGCTCCGAATGCAGAGCGCAGCGAGATCCGCCCCGTAGTAGACCGGATTGGCGACATGGCAGCCGAGGCGCACGGAGAAGAGGTTTCCGCGCGTTTCCGCCGCGTACGCGACGTATGGGACGAGCCTCGTGCGGAGATCCCATTCGATCCGCTCGAACGCGCGCTCCCGCTCCGCTCCTCTTGCCTTGAGCGCCTGCGACAGCTCAAGTTCGATCGCCGGGTCGTGGAAGTAGGCGACATTCGTGCTCTGGGCGCTCTTGATCCCGCTCGCCTGTGCGATCGGGACGAGGAAGTCGCCCGGGTCGACGTAGTCCATCGCCCACCCCGTGTCGGTGATGTCGAACGCCGCGCCGCGCGCCGTCGTCTTCGCGAACAGCACGTCGACGGGGAGGGCCTGTACGACGACGTCGATTCCCAGCGGTTTGAGCGCGTGGGCGACAGCCGCAGCCTCCTGCAGACAGAACGGCTTGTTGCACGTCATGAAGACGGCTCTCGCCTTTCTGTGCCCGACGAGCTTGCGGGCAGCGTCGAGATCGCCGTGAATGCCGAACGCGCTCCGTGGGTCTTCGCCGGGGAAACCGGGCGGCAGGAGCGACTCCGACGGCTGAAGATTCGGGTCGAAGGCGGCGATCGCGGCTCGGTCAACCGCGGCTGCGACCGCCCGTCGGACTCGGACGTCGGAGAAGAGCGGCCGACTCGTGTTGAGCGCAAGGTAGTGCGCGACCGGCGTCGGGTCGCGGAAGAACCGTGGTCGGTAGCGCTCGGGGATGGGCGTGCGAATCGTTCCCAGCACGAGGTCAGCGCGGCCGCGCTCCACCGCACGCAGTGCAGCGTTCTCAGTGGGCATGAACGTGATGTCGATCGCCGCGAGCCGCTGCGGTCGCGTGCCGCCGTAATTCGGGTTCCGCTTCAGGAGCAGATCCTTTCCCGGGACGGCGCGCGCGACGTAGTACGGGCCCGCTGAGGGGACGCCGACCAGGCCTTTGAAGTCGATCGGCGTTCCGATCGGGACCGGGCAGAAGAACGGCATCGCGAGGCGTGCCGGCAGATCACCCGCTGGCTGTGTCAATCGAACGATCAGCTTGTTGCCTCGAGCGACGATCCCCGCGATGTGAGTTGCGCGGCCGGCCCGAAACGCGTCAAGCCCGACGAGGTCGGAGACGAAGTTCGCAGCGAACGATTTCGTCTTCGGGTTGAGCGCGCGCTCGATCGAGTACTTGAAGGATCGCGCGTTGACTTGCTGATTCGAGGGTGGGCTGAAGCGGAATCCCGGCCGAATGGTGAAGGTGTACGTGCGCCCGTCCTGCGAGACGTCAGGCATTGCCTGAGCAATCTCCGGTCGGAGGCGGTACCCCGTGGGCGCCGGGGCATCAGGGTAGTTGAGGAGTTTCGCGCACGTCGCGTACTCGATCTGCCAGGTGACGATCGTGTAGGCAAGCGGCGGATCGACCGAGTCGATAGCGCCGGGTTCGAAGGCGACCGCCCGCGCGGTGCCACCGCGACCGCCGCCGGACGGCTTCGGAGCCTCCTGAAGCACAACCCACACGCGTCCCCCGGCAATGGCGAGCGCTGCGGGCGGATAGCCAAGGTCGACGGTCGTGGTGACCCGGTTCGTCTTCGGATCGATGCGCATCACGGTGTGGTCGCTGCCATTTGCCACCCAGACGTCCTTCGACGACGCGGCGATCGCGTTCGGCGCCCTGCCGACCTTGATCGTCGTCACGACGGAGGCTGTCCGGGAGTCGATGCGGCGTACCGTGTCCTCGCCGGCGTCGGCGACCCAGATCGACCCTGCTCCCTCAGCGATCGCGTCCGGGCTCGAACCGACCGGGACCGTTCCGGTGACCGTCCCGGGCGGCTCGATGCGGCTAACGCTCGCGTCACCCCGGTTCGCGACCCAGACCGCCTCCCCTGCGGCGACGATCGAGGTCGGGTCTTCGCCAACGGGCACTGCCGCAGTGATCCGGTTCGTCGCGGCGCTGACGCGGTAGGCGCTGCCGGCCTGCGTGACGGCCCAGACGTTGCGGCCGTCCCACGTGACGCCGGCACCCGATCCGATCAGGATCGTCGAGGGCAGCGAGATCGTGGCCGTGACGCGGTGGTAGTGCAGGTCGATCCGGCTGAGGGTCGAGTGAGCGGCCGCGAGGTCGCTGTTCACGACCCAGACGGAGTCGCCTCCCCTGACCACTCCAAGCGGCGTGCCCGGCATCGGGATCGTGCGCACAACGCGGGCCTTCTTGCTGTCGACGCGGGAGATGGTCGCCTCTCCCGCGTTCGCGACCCACAATGCGCCGTCTGATGGCGACGACGTGATCGCCGAGGGTGTGTCTCCCACTGGGACGACGCCGAGCACGTGCCCGCTGCGTGCGTCGAGCTCCGCAAGCGCGTTCGCCTCGAGCCGAACCGGGGCTGGTCCGAGCAGCGTGAGAGGGAGAACGACGCCGACGGCCGCTAGAGCAGCCACGGTCGCTGCGATCCACGGATGCCGGCGCACCGGTCTCGGTAGGAGCCTGGTCAGCTCCGACGCCTGACGTTCGGCACGGAGCTTCGGGAACGTGGACGGAAGGCCTTCGATAACCAGCTGCGTGAGTGGTTCACCGCGGTTGAAGTCCTTCAGCAGGAACGTTCCGAGTCGTCTCACCGAAAGCCCCTCGGGCAGCTCACCCACGACGAAGTCGGTCGTTCGGCCAGAGAGAACGACTTGCCCGCCGTGAGCGACGCTCATCACGCGAGCCGCGCGGTGGACGTCGAGCCCGGCGTAGAGGCCGTCCGAGATGGCGGGCTCGCCGGTATGGATTCCCATCCGAACGCGGACCGCCGACCCCTCCCACTCCTGGGCGGCGAGGACCCGCTGGGCATCGGCTGCTGCCGCGACCGCGTCCCGCGCGTAGGGGAACGCAAAGAAGAAGCTGTCCCCCTGGGCCTCGACCTCGACTCCGCCGTTGTGGCTGAAGGAAGCGCGCAGCAATCGGCGGTGATGCTCGAGGGCTTGCACGTATCGGTCGCGTCCCAGCTCGTGCAGGAGCCGCGTCGAACCCTCGATGTCCGTAAAGAGAAGCGTGACCGTGCCGCGCGGCAGTGCCCTCACCGGCGCACTATCTCCAATCATCCGAGCGCCGACAAGAACCTGTCATTTCGAATTCTGTCGGGAGAGCAGCGCCAAGCCGCGGTGGTCCAGCCGTAACCCTCGGCGTCACCTGGCGCGGCGGGCGATCTCCTCGTCGAGGAGGATCGTTCTCCCCCGCCGGAGTCGAGCGTGCCGCGCTCCTGTTCGCGCGCAGACCTGTTCAGCGTCGCGCGCGTGTGCCGCCATCTCCGCAAGCACTTCCTTCAGCGATCTCGCCGTCGCGTCGCGATACGTCTCAGCAGCTCAGCAGCGTCGCAACGCGCTTCTCACAGAGCGTAGAGGCTTCAGCAGCCGCTCGTTCTGCCGCCACCTCCGCCGCCAAAACACGATCGTGCCTCGTTCACGCTCGCGTGCTCGCCCGCAAGCGCTAAGTCCCGCTATAGAGGCAAACGTCTCCGCTTCCTCAGCGCTGCACCGTGCGCGCGCGCGCGCCGCTACCAGAGCCATCTCGCCGAAGCTGTCCCCCTCCGCGCACGCGATGTGCGTGTCGCCCAGCGCGTCATCACCCATCGCACCACCCTTCGCACGATATCGATCGCATCAGCCTAACACCTCCCCCTTCAAGCGCGCGCGCGCAAGCGCAAACCTCGCGTACCTCCTCCGACAGTCCGCGAGCAGCCGCCATTCCACGCCCCAGCGTACTTCGCGCTACAGTACAGCTCGCACAACACATACGCTCGCGCCTCCTAGCCTTCGTCCATAATCCATCCACAAAGCAAACGATAAGCATCGCCCTCACCACCAGCCTCCGTCGCCATCGCCGCCTGCTCGCATCCACCGCCCCCCGCCCCACCTTATCGCATCATCCGTATCACCAAGCCCCCGCCAAAAGTTCCACACCGTCCCAGCGCCAAAAGTTCCACACCGTCCCAGCGCCAAAAGTTCCACACCGTCCCAGCGCCAAAAGTTCCACACCGTCCCAGCGCCAAAAGTTCCACACCGTCCCGCGCAAAGAAGTTCCACTATAGATTCCCATCAGCCCGCTCCAAGCCTCTCCTAGCAAGCACTCAACCTCACGCTCGCCCGCCCAAGCGCGCCTCTGTGCCCGTGCCCTCACTCTCCGCCCTCGCATATTTTCTCCGACGAGTCGAGCCTCTTCGCGCTCAATCGCGAGGCTTTCCTCGACGCGGTCACCGCGAGCCCGCCGAGCGCCCGCGCAGCCGATGCCGTCGTGGGTGCGCGGCTCGCAACCTCGCGGCCGGCCGCTCAGCCTGACCGAGCGTCGTCCACGGCCCGCCTCAGCGCCGGCTCGACCGGGCCCGGCCGGTACCCCAGCTCCCGCTCTGCCTTCGCCGACGAGAAGTACGCCGGCGTCCGCGCCAGAATCGCCTCATTTCGGTTCACGAGCCCGAGCGCCGCGCCGGCCCGGATCGCCGCATAGGGAACGGCGATGCGCGGGCGTGGCCGCCCGGCGAGGTCTGCGACGGCGGCGAACAGCTCGCGCAGCGTCAGGTCGACCCCGCCCAGCAGGTAGCGCTCGCCGGGCGGCCGTGCTCGAGCGCGAGCACGTGGCCGCGGGCGACGTCGCGCACGTCGACGACGTTGACGCCGATCCGCGGGTACGCGCGGTAGCGGCCCGTCGCAACGCCCCGGATCATCGCTCCCGTCGGCGTCGGCGCACGGTCGCCGTCCCCCACCGGGGTTGTCGGGTTGACGCAGACACCGCCGGCCGCGAGCACGAGCCGCTCAGCCTCCAGCTTCGTGCGCTTGTAGGGGACGGTGAGCTCCCACGCAGGCGGCGAGTCGTCCTCGGTCGCCTGCCGGCCCGGCACCGGCCCGCAGGTCGCGCACGAGCTCGTGGCGACGAGCCGTCCCACGCCTTCTGCGCGGCAGGCTTCGATCACGTTCCGCGTGCCCTGCGACGTTGACGAGCTCCAGCTCGTGGGCCGCGACGGTGAAGCTGTACAGGGCGGCGACGTGGCAGACGGCCTCGCACCCGGCGACTGCGCGGCGCAGACGCTCGGCATCGAGGACGTCGACCCAGCCGTCGCGGACGTCGTCGCCGCGCTCGCGGAGCTCGCGGGCGACGTGCCCGCCGATGAACCCGCTCGACCCCGTGACATAGACGCGCACCGGACGCATGATTGCGCGATGCGCGTCCTGCCGGCCGGCACCGTCACGCTCCTGTTCACGGACATCGAGGGATCGACGCGGCTGCTGCACGAGCTGGGCCGGACGGGCTATGCGGATGCGCTGGCGGAGCACCGGCGGGTGGTGCGCGAGGCGTTCGCGCGCGCACGGCGGGGTGGAGGTGGACACGCAGGGTGACGCGTTCTTCGTCGCGTTCGCGAGCGCGGCGGGTGCGGTCGCGGCGGCGGTCGAGGCGCAGGCGGCGCTCGCAGCGGGACCGGTCCGGGTGCGGATGGGCTGCACACGGGGACGCCGCACCTGACGGACGAGGGCTACGTCGGCGAGGACGTCAATCTCGGGCGCGCGGATCGCCGCGTCCGGGCACGGCGGGCAGGTGCTGCTCTCGCAGGCGACGCGCGGAGCTGCGTCGACGGCGGCGTGCACGATCTGGGCGAGCACCGGCTGAAGGACTTCGACGAGCCGGTCTGGATCTTCCAGCTCGGCGACGAGCCGTTCCCGCCGCTGAAGACGATCTCGAACACGAACCTGCCGCGGCCGGCGTCGAGCTTCGTCGGGCGCGAGCGCGAGGTCGACCGAGGTCGCGGCGCTGCTCCGCGACGGCGCGCGGCTGTGACGCTGACCGGCCCGGGCGGCTCGGGGAAGACGCGCCTGGCGATCGAGGCGGCGTCGGAGCTCGTCCGCGAGTTCCGGACGGCGTCTTCTGGGTCGGCCTCGCGACCGTCCACGACGCGAGCGCGGTCGTCCCGACGGTCGCGCAGACGCTCGGCGCGCAGGGCGACCTGGCCGCGCACATCGGCGAGCGGGAGCTGCTGCTGCTGCTCGACAACCTCGAGCAGGTGTCGACGCGCGCCGGCTCGCCGGCTGTCGAGGCCTGCCCGAACCTCTGCTCGTCACCTCCCGCGAGCTGCTCCGCGTCCGCGGCGAGGTCGAGTACGCGGTGCTGCCGCTCGCCGACCCGGACGCGGTCGAGCTCTTCTGCCTGCGCTCCGGACTTGCCGCGAGTCCGGCGGTCGAGGAGCTCTGCCGCCGCCTCGACAACATGCCGCTCGCGCTCGAGCTCGCCGCCGCGCGCACGAAGGCGCTCACCCCCGAGCAGATCCTCGACCGGCTCGGCGAGCGGCTCGACCTTCAAGGGCGGCCGCGACGCCGACGACCGGCAGCAGACGCTGCGCGCGACGATCGAGTGGTCACACGACCTGCTCTCGCCCGAGGAGCAGCGAGCTCTTCGCGCGGCTCGGCGTCTTCGCGGGCGGCTGCACGCTCGAGGCCGCCGAGGCGGTCTGCGACGCCGACCTCGACACGATCCAGTCGCTCGTCGAGAAGAGCCTCCTCCGCCGGACGGACGACCGCTTCTGGATGCTCGAGACGATCCGCGAGTTCGCGGTCGAGCGGCTCGAGCCTCGCCCGACGCGCGACGCGTACGCGTCGCCATGCGGAGTTCTTCCTCGCGGCTGGCCGAGTCGGCGAACCTCTGCATGGAGGCGACCGACGGGGCCGCCCGCCCGACGAGCTCGTGCTGCGCCGAGCTGGAGAACCTTCGCGCGGTCCTCGACTGGGCGCTCGACAACGATCCCGAGCTCGGCTTCGCATCGCCGCCGACCTGGAGCAGTTCTGGGTGATGCAGAACCCCTTCGAGGGCGTGCGCCGTTTCGAGGCGCTGCTCGACCGCGCGGCCGCGATGCGCCGGCGGTGGTCGGGCGCGGGCTCTTCGCTGTCTCGGAGGGGCGCGCTACATGTCCGGCGACTCCGGAACGGGCGATTCGGGCCGAGGCAGGCGCTGGAGCTCTATCGCGCGGCCGGGGACGAGGCCGGGGAGATGACGATGCTCTTCCGCGCTCGGCACGTCGTGCCTCGGCATCGGCGAGATCGATCGTGCACGGGCGTTGCTGGAGGAGAGCCTGGCCGGCTTCCGCCGGCTGGGCAAGAAGTGGGCGAGTGCGAGGCGTCGGGGAACCTCGCGCGATCGAGCTCCTGCGCGGCGATCCGCAGCTCGGCCGCCAGCTGATCGAGGAGAACATCGAGCTGGCCCGGGAGGTCGGCTTCACGTGGTGGGAGGCCGGCAAGCAGCATCGACGCTCGCCGACACTCGCTCGATGACCGGCGACCTCGACGATGCCGAGCGCCGGCCCGGGAGGGCCCTCGAGCTCGAGTGGCAGCTCGCCGACCGGACCGCATCCGTGCTCTGCCTCGCATTGCTCGCTGGGAGGCCGCCGGACGAGGCGACGCCGTTCGCGCCGGGAGGCTCTGGGGGGCGGTCGAGGCGGAGGAACGCAGGCCCAGTCGGGAGGGAGTGGGAGCGGTCGACCGCGAGGCGTTCGCCTCGCACCTGGCTCGGTCGCCGGCGCCGAGTTCGAGCGGCCCGCGCCGAGGGTGCGAGGCTCTCGTTCGCCGAGGCGGTCGAGTACGCGCTCGCGCCGGCCTGAGCCGGGTCAGGCCGGCAGCACGCGAAAGCCCTCGCGGCGCGCAGCCTGTGCGAGCCGCTCGTCGAGGGTGACGATTCGAGCGTCTCCGGCCGGTTCTCGGACGCGACGATCGCGGCCGCGAGCTGGAAGGCATCGGCGGCGCGCAGGTCATGGACGCGAACGCACCGATCGCCGCTCGCGGAGGTGTTCGCTCGGTGGGACTTCGGTCCAGGCCGCGGCAAACTCCAGGAGGTCATGCACGGCGCTCTCGGTCGCGAGCCGGTCGCTCGCTTTCCTGACGATCGCGGAGACGCACTCGACCGCTGTCGCCCACCAGGTCGCAACCATCGGATCGCCGGCGAGCAACTCCTCGGCGTGGGAAGATGTTGCCTCCCGAGTGACGAGCGGGACGAGCGCGGAGCTGTCCCAGAACCTCATCGGCCGCTCCGGCGTTCCTCGATCAGCAGGTCCACAACGCCACCGCCGACGTCGGCCTTTGGTCGTGTCAGAAACGCCTCCACATCGAGTTTCCGCTTCGGGCGTCGGATGAGGCCCGCGCGCTCCAGCCGGGCCAACCGTCCTTCGTCGTCGTCTGTCTCCGCAGCCGGGACGATCTGCGCCACCGGCTTGCCCCGGTCCGTGATGGTCACCGTCTCGCCCGCGCTGACCAGGTCGAGCAGTGCGCTCAGCTTTGCCTTGGTCTCGCTGATCGAAGCAATAGTCATAGATATCCATAATAGTCTGAACACGAGTGACTATCAAGGTCCTAAATCGCCGTGTCCTAGACTGCGCGCGTGGCGCCGCCGGCCGACCTCCGCGACTGGATCGCGCTGCTCGAGCGCGAGGGCGAGCTCGTCCGGGTCGCCGCCGAGGTCGACCCGCACCTCGAGATCACCGAGATCGTCGACCGCACCGTCAAAGCCGGCGGGCCGGCGCTGCTGTTCGAGCACCCGAAGGGCATCGAGCACCCGCTGCTGATCAACCAGTTCGGCACCGAGCGGCGCATGTGCCTCGCCTTCGGCGTCGAGCGGCTCGACGACGTCGGTCAGAAGCTCGCCGACGTGCTCGAGATGCAGCCGCCCCAGGGCCTGGTCGAGAAGGCGAAGGGGCTGCTGAAGCTGAAGTCGATCGCCGACTCGCGGCCGAAGTCGGTGCGCAGCGGCCCCTGCCAGGAGATCGTGCTCACCGGCGACGACGTCGACCTCGACGCGCTCCCGATCCAGACCTGCTGGCCGGGCGACGCGGCGCCGTTCATCACCCTGCCGGCCGTGATCACGCACGACCCGCGCACCGGCGGACGCAACGTCGGCATGTACCGGATGCAGAAGATCGACCGGCGCTCGACCTTCATGCACTGGCAGATCCACAAGGACGGGCGGATGGACTACCTCGCCGCCGACGGCCGGCTCGACGTCGCTGTCGCGCTCGGGCTCGACCCGGTGACGGCCTACACGGCGTCAGCGCCCTTGCCGAAGCACATCGACGAGCTGATGCTCGCCGGCTTCCTGCGCGGCGAGCCGTCGAGCTCGTCAAGGCGAAGACGGTCGACCTCGAGGTGCCCGCCAACGCCGAGATCGTGCTCGAGGGCTACGTCGAGACGGGCGACGAGGGGATCGAGGGCCCGTTCGGCGACCACACCGGCTACTACTCGCCGCCCGAGCCGTTTCCCGTCTTCCACGTCACGGCGATGACGATGCGGCGCGACGCGATCTATCCGTCGATCGTCGTCGGCAAGCCGCCGGCCGAGGACGCCTGGCTCGGCAAGGCGACCGAGCGGATCTTCCTGCCGGCCGTGCGGATGTCCGTGCCGGAGATCGTCGACTACGACCTGCCGGTCGCCGGCGCGTTCCACAACTGCGCGATCGTCTCGATCCGCAAGACCTTCCCCGGCCAGGCACAGAAGATCATGCACGCCGTCTGGGGTCTCGGCCTGCTCAGCCTGACGAAGTGCGTGGTCGTCGTCGACGAGTGGGTGGACGTCCACGACTACGACGAGGTCTTCTTCCGCGTCAGCGCGAACGTCGACCCGAAGCGCGACGTCCTGCTCAGCGAAGGGCCGCTCGACCACCTCGACCACGCGCCCGGGACGCAGTTCGTCGGCGGCAAGCTCGGCATCGACGCCACGCACAAGCTCCCGGAGGAGGGCGCGCGCGAGTGGCCGCCCGAGATCGAGATGAGCCCGAGATCCGATCGCTCGTCGACGCCCGCTGGGCCGAGTACGGACTGTCGAGCACCAGCCGATCGGATGCGTCATAGTCTGGCCGCGTTGCGTCAAGTGATACGTCGTTGACACGGCGCACGAGCGACCGTTTGAATCCCGTCGGAAAGCGAGAAGGAGGCGTCACGAAGTTGGAGCCCAGCCAGGGCACCGATAAGCCGCACCTGCCGCCTCCGACCATCTGGCCGGTCGGCTTCGCCGTCGGCGTCGCGTGCATGCTCGTCGGCCTGATCGTCAACCGCTGGTCGTGTCGCGATCGGCGGCGCGATCGCCGCGCTCTTCGGCTTCCTCTGGGTGCGCGACCTCTCGGCGGGCATGCGCCATGCCGAGCCGCCCCCGCCGCCGACGCGTGCGGCGGCGCCGCGTCGAAGCCCGCGTCCGAGTCCGCCGCGATCGCGGGCGAGACCTACCCGCGCAGCAAGTTCCTCGAGGGCGCGACGCTCGGCCTCGGCGCGCTGATCGGCGGCGTCGTCACCGTCCCGCCCGTCGGCCTGCTCGTCGCCTCGGCGCTCGAGGGCCAGAAGTTCCACGACGTCGACCTCGGCCTCCTGTCGGACTTCCCGGAGGGCAAGTTCGTGATCACGACGTTCGTCGAGGACCCGAAGGCGGGCGAGGTCTCGCGCCGCACCGCGTACATCCGCTACAACGGCCTGCTCGGCGGCAAGCCGAGCTTCACGATCCTCTCGAACCGCTGCGCGCACCTCGGCTGCCCGGTGCAGCCGAACGGCCCGGTCGACGCCAAGCCGACGCGCCTCGTCACCGACAAGGCGGGGAACGAGACTGCTGAAGCTGACGCCCGCCCAGCCGGCCGGCTTCGGCTGCCCCTGCCACGGCGGCCAGTACGACACCGAGGGCAACCGCACCGCCGGCCCGCCCGTCCGCGGGCTCGACCGCTACTCGTACTCGATCAAGAACGGCCGGCTGATCCTCGGCAGCGCGTACAGCGTCGACTACGTCAGGGGCACCGGCAAGGACGCGCGGATCAAGAAGTACCCGCTGCACAACCCCGGCCAGCACGTCGGCGGCCCGGAGTTCTGGCTCTGGCCGATCCCGGAGCTCCGCGTCTAGGTGCCGCTGATGCCCAAGTCCGCCCGCCGCAAGCAGATCGAGGGGATGGCCCTCTACCCGCTCGACTGGCTCGAGGAGCGCTCGGGCCTCGTCGGCGGGATCAAGTACTTCCTCTTCCGCAAGGTGCCGGGCGACACCGGCTGGGCGCACACGCTCGGCTCGGCGACCCTGACCGCCTTCCTCGTCCAGGCGATCACCGGCGTGATCCTGGCGATGTTCTACAAGCCGTCGCCGAACGAGGCGTACAGCTCGATCCAGCACATCACGAACGACGTCGACTTCGGCTGGCTCGTGCGCGGGATGCACCGCTGGGGCGCCAGCGTCTTCATCATCCTGCTCTTCTTCCACATGGCGCGGGTGTTCCTGTACGGCGCCTACAAGTACCCGCGCGAGCTGAACTGGATCGTCGGCGTGATCCTGCTGATCCTCGGCATGTTCGAGGGCTTCACGGGCTACCTGCTGCCGTACGACCAGACCGCCTACTGGGCGACCGTCGTCGGCATGAACATCACCGCGAACGGGCCGTTCGTCGGCACGCTGCTCGGGCAGATCCTCCAGGGCGGCCCGGCGATCGGGCCCGACACGCTCGCCCGCTTCTACTCGCTGCACATGCTGGTCGCGCCCGGCGCGATCTTCGCGCTGATCGGGCTGCACCTGTACCTCGTGATCCGGCTCGGCGTCACGCTCGCCGCCGTGGTCGAAGGAGGCGGCCGGCGCCGAGCACGTCGAGGAGGAGCCGCCCCCGCCGGCAAGGGCCGGGCTCGTCTCCCCGACCGCGCGCGCGAGGCCGGAGCCGTGATCACAAGCCGAGCCCGAGCCTGCAGGCGCGCCGCGCGCAGCACGCGAGGTACAAGGAGGACGTCCAGAAGCGCGGGAAGCCGTTCTACCCGTACGCGATGTTCCACGACACGGTGATGAGCCTCGTCGTCGTCGTCGTGATCGTCGCGCTGGCGGTGATCTGGAAATGGACGACGCCGGGCGACCACACGGGCACCGGCGCCGGCTGGCTCGGCCCGCTCTACTCCGACCAGGCCGACCCGGGGACGACGAGCTTCGTGCCGCGGCCCGACTGGTACTTCTACTTCCTCTTCTACCTGCTCCGGATCTTCAAGTGGCCCGACTCGGTGATCCTGGGGACGGTCGGGATCCCGACGATCATCATGGTGCTGATGCTCGCGCTGCCGTTCGTGGACGTGCGGCGCGAGCGGCGGCTGTCCCGCCGGCCGGTCGCGGTCGTGATCACGATCCTGACGGTGATCGCGATGGGCACGCTCACCTACAAGGGGGCGACCGCGAAGGAGGCGCTCGCGAGCGAGACGCTCGGTGCGGTGCCGGAGTGGGTGAAGAAGGAGAACCTGCCGGCGAACGCGGTGCCCGGGCGCGAAGCTGTTCGCCCAGTCGGGCTGCCTGACCTGCCACACCTATCTCGGCACCGGCTCGTCCAACCTCGGCGCGCCCGACCTGAGCGAGGAGGGCAAGAAGGGCCGCGGCATCGACTTCCAGATCAAGCCACCTGAAGGACCCGCGGTCGGTCACCCCGGCTCGCCGATGCCGTCCTTCGCCTCGCTGGGCGAGGACAACCTCCGGAAGATCGCGATCTTCCTCGAGGCATCGAAGGGCGAGCGGTAGTGCAGGCTGCGCGCCGCCCCAGGCGCGCCGGCGGGCTTGCGCAGCGACGCTTGCCCGCTAGCGTTGCGTGCGCATGCACATCTTTCTCGGCGTAACCGGCGCCTCCGGCGCCCCGTACGCAGCCCGCATCCTCGAAGCGCTGACGGAGGCGGACTGCGAGGTCGGCGTCTCGCGTCCACCGCCGGGATCGAGGTCCTCGCCACCGAGCTGTACGGCAACGCGCGGCTCTCGCGCGACGAGACGCTCGCGCGCTTCGTCGAGCACGCGCGCGGGGGCCGGTGACCGTCTACGACCCGAGCGACTGGCGCGCCCCGTACGCGAGCGGCTCGGCGAAGGTCGACGCATATCTGATCTGCCCGTGCTCGATGGGAACGCTCGGGACGATCGCCTCGGGTGCGATGTCGAACCTGATCCACCGCGCGGCCAGCGTCGCGCTCAAGGAGGGGCGGAAGCTCGTCGTGATGCCGCGGGAGACGCCGCTCTCGGCGATCCACCTCCAGAACATGCTCACGCTGCGCAGGCCGGGCGCGACGATCCTCTTCCTGGCGCCGGGCTTCTACCACGGCGCCGAGTCCGTGGACGACCTCGTCGACTTCGTCGCCGCGCGCGCGCTCGACCAGCTCGGGCTCGACAACGCGCTGATCCGAGCGGTGGGGGCAGTCATGACCGCGGGCACCCTGCCGGCGAACGAGGTGCGGACGATGTTCGACCGGATCGCCCCGGTCTACGACGTGATGAACCGCGTGATGACGGCGGGCCTCGACCTGCGCTGGCGGCGGATCGCGGCCCAGGCGGTCGTCCGGCCGGGCGACCGCGTGCTCGACGCCTGCTGCGGCACGGGCGACCTCGCCGTCGCCGGCGAGCGGGCGGGCGGCCGAGTCACCGGTCTGGACTTCTCCGCCGCGATGCTCGAGCGCGCCCGGCGGAAGATCCGATCGATCGAGTGGCTCGAGGGCGACCTGCTCGCGCTGCCGTTCCCGGACGGGTCGTTCGAGGCGGCGACGGTCGGCTTCGGCGTCCGCAACGTCGCCGACCTCGAGCGGGCGCTGGCCGAGCTGCGCCGCGTGCTCGTCGCGGGCGGGCGCGTCGGGATCCTCGAGATCACCACGCCGCGCGGCCCGCTCGCGCCGTTCTACCGCGTCTGGTTCGACCGCGTCGTGCCGCTGCTCGGCAGGCTGCTCAAGGGCGGCGCCGCCTACTCGTACCTGCCGGCGAGCGTCCGCCGCTTCCCCGGGCCGGACGAGCTCGCCGGCTGATGCGCGACGCCGGGCTTCGCCGACGTCGCGGCACCGCACGCTTCGCCGGCGGGATCGTCGCGCTGCACACGGGACGGGCGGACGATGAGCGCGCTCGCCACGATCCGCGAGACGCCCGGCCTCGACCTCTACCTCGAGGAGCTCGAGGAGCGCCTCGAGGAGACGGTCGCCTCGCACGGCGGCCTGGTCGCCTCCGTGTCCCGCGACGCGCTCAACGCGGGCGGCAAGCGCCTGCGGCCGCTGCTCGTCTTCTTCGCCACGCCGCCTGACGAGTCCCCGTCGGTCGCGGCGGGTGTTGCCGTCGAGCTCGTGCACATGGCGACGCTCGTCCACGACGACCTGATCGACGGTGCGGAGTTCCGGCGCGGCCGGGCGTCGGCGTGGTCGGCGTACGGGCCGGAGGCCGCCCGGGCGACCGGCGACTATCTGTTCGCCCGCGCCTTCGCCGAGCTCTGCTGCCACCGGCGACGCGCGCGCCGTCTCGCTGCTCGCCGACGCCGCCCTCTGCCTCGCCCGAGGAGAGGCGATGCAGCGGCGGCAGGCGCACGATCCGAACACGACGGTCGAGGCATACCTCGAGCGCTGCGGCCTGAAGACCGGCAAGCTGTTCGAGGCCGCGTGCCGGCTCGGCGGCGGCGCGGAAGGCGAGCACCTCGGCGCGTTCGGGCTCGCGCTCGGGATCGCCTTCCAGATCACCGACGACATCCTCGACTGCGCCGGCGAGACGGTCGAGACGGGCAAGATCGCCGGCGTCGACCTGCGCGAGGGGACGCCGACTCTTCCCCTGATCCTCGCCGCGCGCGAGGACGAGGTCGTGCGCCGCGCGCTCGCCGGAGGCCCGCCATGAGGGCGCGCTCGTCCGGGTCGCCGCGACCGGTGCGCTCGACCGTTCCCGCGAGGTCGCGCTCGACTACGCGCGGCGGGCGCGCGCCTCCCTGAACGGCGAGCTGCACCGCGAGGAGCTCGAGACGCTGACCCATCTCGTGGTGCACCGGGAGTCTTGAGGTGGGCGCGATCCGCCTAGGGCGCATCTCGTACGTGAACATGGCGCCGGTCTTCTACCGGCTCGACCACGCGGTCGAGGAGGTCACCGGCGTGCCCACCGACCTGAACGCCCGGCTTGTCGGCGGAGAGCTCGACCTCGCCCCGATCTCGTCGATCGCGTGGGCCCGGAACGCCGAGCGGCTGCGGATCCTGCCGCGGCTCTGCGTCGGCTCGGAGGGGGCGGTCGACTCGATCCAGCTCGTCTCGCACGTGCCGCTCGAGCAGGTACGGCGCGTTGCCGTCACGCCCGAGAGTGCGACCTCCGTCGTGCTGACGAAGGTGCTGATTCCGGAAGCCGAGCACGTGCCGCTCGGCGAGGAGGCGGATGCGACCCTGCTGATCGGCGACGCGGCGTTGAGCAGCGCGTTCGAGGACCCGACCCCCCACTACGACCTCGGACGGCTGTGGCTCGAGCGCACGGGTCTGCCGATGGTCTTCGCGGTCTTCGCCGCTCCCGAGCCCGTCGTCCCAGGGATGGCCGAGCTCGAGGACGCGCTCGTCGCCTCCGTTCGGCGAGCCCGCGCCGAGCCCGAACAGCTCGCCTTCGAAGCGAGCACGCTCTACGGCTATCCGGCCGGCTTCCTCGCCCGCTACTTCGAGAAGCTGCGCTACCGCTTCGGCCCCCGCGAGCGCGCCGGGCTCTTCACCTTTCTCGAAATGGCGCGAGACGTCGGCGAGCTCGCCGAGGTGCCGGAGCTCCGCTTCGTGCACGAGGCGGTCAACGTATGAGCCGGACAGAGCTTGTCGAGTCCCTGATCGCGCGCTTCCCGCAGGTTCCGCCGGAGGCGGTGCTGAAGGAGGACCTGCTGCGAACCGGGGTCGCGTTCGAGAGCTCTGCGCTGAGCGACAACCTCGACGGCGACGATCAAGCCGAAGTCGTACTTCATCTTCTCGTTCGACCAGCAGCCGCTCGGCGGAGCTCGGCGACGCGGCGACGCGGCGGCCGCCGGAGGAGATCGCGCTCACCGGCGGGCCGTACGGCCTGCGCCGGACGATCGTCTCGGTGCGCGTGAACCCCGCATCGCCCTAGCGCGTCGTCGGCTCGGCGGCTGACGCTGGACGGCAGTCCGGTCGCGGACGTCGAGTTCCCGCCGATGCCCCCCTACTACCGGCAGACACTCGGGAACGGCAAGACCGTGATGGAGACGGCGCCGACGATCCAGTGGGGCTACCTGATCTACCTCACCGTGTTGCGGCTCTGTCAGTACTTCGGAGCCAAGGAGGAGTGCCGGTTCTGCGACATCAACCACAACTGGCGGGCGCACAAGCAGGCGGGCAGGCCGTACACCGGGATCAAGCCGGTCGAGGACGTGCTCGAGGCGCTGGCGATCATCGACGAGCACGACACCGAGCACGCGAGCCACGCGTACACGCTCACCGGCGGCTCGGTGACGTCGAAGGTCGACGGCCTTGCCGAGGCCGACTTCTACGGCCGCTACGCCCAGGCAATCGAGGAGCGCTTCCCCGGCCGGTGGATCGGCAAGGTCGTCGCGCAGGCGCTGCCGCGCACCGAGGTCGAGCGCTACCGCGACTACGGGATCACGATCTACCACCCGAACTACGAGGTCTGGGACGCACGCCTGTTCTCACTGATCTGCCCGGGCAAGGAGCGGTACGTCGGCCGCGAGGAGTGGCACCGGCGGATCCTCGACGCGGCCGAGGTCTTCGGGCCGCGCTACGTGATCCCGAACTTCGTCGCGGGGATCGAGTTGGCGAAGCCGTACGGGTTCCGGACGGTGGGCGAGGCAATCGCGAGCACGGTCGAAGGGCTCGACTTCTTCATGAGCCGCGGGATCACGCCGCGCTTTACGACCTGGTGCCCCGAGCCGGCGACGCCGCTCGGCCGCGACAACCCCGAGGGCGCACCGCTCGAGTACCACGTCCGGCTGCTCGAGGCGTACCGCGCCGCGCTCGAGCGCCACGGCCTCCAGCCGCCGCCGGGGTACGGCAAGCCGGGCGCGGGCAACGCGGTCTTTTCGGTCTCCTCGTTCATGGACGTGCTCGAGGCCGAGGCGGTGCCGGCGTGACGCGGATTTCCGTCGAAGACGCGCGCGATCTCTGGCTGAACGCCTCCGACGAGGAGCTACGGGAGCTCGCACAGGCCGCCCGCGCGCGCTGGCACCGGCCCGACCACGCCACCTACATGGTCATGCGAATCGTCAACTACACGAACGTCTGCGTCGCTCAGTGCGACTACTGCGCCTTCTACGTGCTCCCCAACCAAGAGGGCGGCTACGTCCTCTCCCGTGACGACGTGTTCGCGAAGATCGACGAGCTGGTCGAAGTCGGCGGTGACCTTGTCGGGTTCAACGGTGGCTTCAACCCGAAGCTGCCGCTCGACTACTACTGCGATCTCTTCAAGGCCGTCCGCGAGCGCTACGGCGGGCGCGTCGAGTTCTACGCGCTGACGGTCGCCGAGTTCGTCTTCCTCGCCGACCGGGCCGGGCTCTCCTACGCCGACGCGGCCGCGCGCCTTCGGGACGCCGGCGTCTACTGGATCACCGGCGGCGGCAGCGAGATCCTGACCGAGGATTTCCGCGCGCGGCACGCCAAATGGAAGTACACGGTCGCCGACTACTTCGAGGCACAGCGCGCGATCGTCGAGAGCGGGATGCGCACGACCGCGACGATGGTGATCGGCTTCGACGAGACGCTGGACGAGCGGCTCGAGCACCTCCGGCGGACGCGCGACTTCCAGGACGCGTGCCTCGCCGACGGCCACGAGGGCCTGTTCTCCTTCCTCTGCTGGACGTACAAGCCGCACGGCACGGATCTCGGCGGCGAGGAGATCTCATCGGAGGAGTATCGGCGGCACATCGCGCTCAGCCGGATCTTCCTCGACAACGTCAAGCACGTCCGCACCTCCGTCCTGACCCAGAACGAGGCTGCGTTCCGCGCGCTCGACTACGGCGCCGACGACTTCGACCTGCCGATCGAGGACGAGGTCACGCAGAAGGCGGGCGCGACGATCGACCTCGACCTGGAGCGCCTGCTCGAGGTTCCGCGCCGGCTCGGGTACACGGTCGAGTACCGACGAGCGGAGCGCCCGCCGGCGCTCGCCGTCGCCCCGGTCTGAGCCCCGCAGCCGGCGGATCTGCCCGAGCAAGACTTCTTCCGCCACGTCGGGTATTGACATGTCCGGTGCCTGGCACCTGGACATGTCGAAAACGGCAAACGCCCTGCAGGCGGTAACCGTCCTGGCCCAGCCGGTCATGTCTCCGTGCCTGGCACCGGGTCATGGCTGGTGGGGCCGGGGCTCGATCGGCGGCAGGAACCCCGCGGCGGCTGGCTAACCTGGGTTGAGGGTCGTGCTCCGCCGTGCCGTCATCGTCTCATCACTCGCGTTGGTCCTGGTCGGGCCTGCGCCTGCGCAGACCCAGGAGCTGATCCCCGGCCTCACCTACGAGCGCAAGCTGGAGTTCACGACCCGCGGGCCGGTCGTCGCCAACGTGCTCACCGTCCCGCGACCCGGCGGGCTCTGGCAGCTGAAGCCGGCGCTCTCGAACGAGTCGATGCTCGGCACCGAGCGCCTGACCGCGATCGAGCAGCGCTACTCCGCGGGCGCCACGGTCGCGGGGATCAACGGCGACTTGTTCTCGACGAACGGGGCGCCGAGCGGCGTCCTGATTCGAAACGGCGCGCTCGACCAGCCGCCGCTGGCCGGCCGCTCGAGCATCGGGATCGACTCGACCGGCGCGCTGAACGTCGCACGCGTGGCGATGCTCGCCACCTGGCAGGGGTCGGGACCGCGGCGCACGCTCAACGACGTGAACGGGCCCGCCGGGCCGAACGGCGTGTCCCTGTTCACGCCGGCGTGGGGTGCAGCGACGCCGTCCGCCCCAGGCGCCGTCGAGGTCACATTCGCCGCGTTCCCGGCCACGGCACCGAACGTCGAGCTGTCCGCGACCGTCAGCGGTGTTACGGCAAACGGCGGCACGGTCATCCCCGCCGGCGGTGCAGTGCTCGTCGCACGCGGAACGGCAGGTGTGCGACTACAGACCGAGGCGCCGCCCGGAGGGCTCGTGAAGATCCGGCTGATCCTCAAGCCCGCCTGGGCGAGCGTCGTCGACGCTCTCGGCGGCGGCCCCGTCTTGGTACGCAACGGCAAGGCCGTCTTCCGCTCGAACGAGCAGTTCACCGGCGACCAGCTTCTCCCGCGGACCGCGCGCAGCGCGATCGGGCAGCTCGCCGACGGCCGTTTCCTGCTCGTCACCGTCGACGGCTCACAGCCCGGCTACAGCGCCGGAGCGACCAATTTCGAGCTCGCGCTCCTGATGGTCAAGCTCGGCGCGGTGACCGCAGCCGGCCTCGACGGCGGCCGGTCGGCGGCAATGGCCTTCGACGGACGCCTGCTTAGCCGGCCGGCCGGGCCCGAACGCGCGATCGCCGACGCACTCGTCGTCTCGTACGGCGGCGTCTACGTCCCCGCGCCGACCGAGCCGGTGCTCTCGCCGAACGGCGACGGGGTCGCCGAGAAAGAGCACCTGGCCTACAAGCTCGTCCGCCAGTCGAACGTGAACGCGAGCCTGATCGGACCCGACGGCCTTGCGCGCTTCTCCTTCGTCGGTCCCGCCGCGCCGGGGACGTACCCGCTCGACTTCGTCGGGCTGAAGCCGGACGGGACACCCGAGGCCGAGGGCACGTGGCGCTGGACCGTCAGCGCGACGGACGACGCGGGAGTGCAGTCGTCGGCCGAGCGCACGTTTCAGCTGAACGACACGCTCGGCTTCGCCACGCCCGTCGGGCCGGTGCTCGCCGTCCCGCGCGCGCAGCCCCGGGCGGTGGCGACCTTCAAGCTCACTCGCGCGGCGACCGTTGCACCGAGGATCGAGACGACGTCGGGCGGACTGCTGCGGACACTGCCGAGGCAGCAGGCGGCGGCAGGCGATCTCGAGGTGAGCTGGGACGGAGTGACCGACTCGGGCGCGCTCGTCTACCCGGGCCGCTACACGGCTGCGGTCACCGCGACGAACGAGCTCGGCTCGGTGACGCTCGGCACCACGTTCTCGGTTCAGCGCGTGGCCGCGAAGACGCCGCCACCCCCGCCGCCGGCGAAGCCGGCCAAATAGACTCGCCCGGTGCCCGTCGCCTCGGTCACGCACAGCGTCACCTCGTTTGTCGGCAACCACGGCCTGTACGCCGTCTTCGCGCTGATGCTGATCGACGCGGTGTTCCCGGCAGCGAGCGAGCTGGTGATGATCTACGGGGGCGCGCTCGCGGCCGGAGCGCTCACCGGCGGTCACGTCGTCCTGTTCGGGAGCCGTATCGACAGCGCAGCCTGGGGGTACGTGGCCGTCTCGCTGGCAGGCACGATCGGGTATCTGATCGGGTCGATTCTGGGCTGGGGGATCGGCGTCTATGGAGGCCGCCCGCTGCTCGAGCGGCACGGGCGACTGCTTCACCTCTCGCCCGACAAGCTCGCACGTGCCGAGGCCTGGTTCGTGCGCCGCGGCGACTGGGCCGTCTTCCTCGGGCGGGTGACACCGGTCGTCCGCTCGTTCATCTCGATCCCCGCGGGGGTGTTCCGCTCTCCGCTCGGCCGCTACACGCTGCTGACGCTCGCCGGCTCGGCAATCTGGGCCTTCGCGTTCGCAGGCGCAGGCTGGGGTGTCGGAACCGGTTACCGGCGAGTACACGAGGATTTCCGCTGGGTGGACTACGCTGTGGTCGCCGCTGTGGTGATCGCCGCGGCCTGGTTCCTGCTCCACCGACGCTCCGCCAGAACCGCCCCGCAGTGACGACCCCCCTCGTTGACGTCAAGGCGCAGTACACGCCGCTGATCCCAAAGCTGAAGGAGCGCTTCGCCGAGGTGCTCGACTCCGGACGCTTCATCCTCGGCCCCAACGTCACGGCCTTCGAGGAGGAGGCGGCCGCCTACCTCGGCGTGCCCGTCGCTGTGGGAGTCGGCAACGGCACCGACGCCCTCGTGCTCGTACTCGACGCGATGGGGATCGGGCCTGGGGACGAGGTGGTCTGCCCCGCGTTCACCTTCTACGCAACCGCGGAGGCGATCGTCCAGCGCGGTGCGACACCGGTGTTCGCCGACATCGAGCCGGCGACGCTGAATCTCGATCCGAGCGACGTGGCGGCACGGATCACTGCGCGGACGAAGGCGATCATGCCGGTGCACCTGTTCGGAAGGCCGGCTCCGCTCGCCGAGCTCGCAGGTTTGGGCCTGCCTGTGATCGAGGACGCAGCGCAGGCGTTCGGGGCCGCGGGGGTCGCAACCACGGGCGTCGCCTCGACCTTCAGCTTCTTCCCGACCAAGAACCTGTTCGGCCTCGGCGACGGGGGGCTGGTCGCGGCGACCGACCCGGAGCTGGCCGAACGCGTGCGCATGCTCCGCTTCCACGGCTCGCGTGACAAAGTCGACTTCCAGCTGATCGGCTACAACTCGCGCCTCGACGAGCTCCAGGCAGCGGCGTTGCGCGTCTTCCTGCCCGAGCTCGACGGTTGGAACCGCGCACGGCGCGAGGCTGCGGCACGATACGAGGAGCTCGGGCTCGGCGACGTGTGCGAGTTGCCGGCGGACGAGCCGGGGCACGTCTACCACATGTACTCGGTGCGCACGCCCGAGCGCGACCGCCTGGCTGCCGCGCTGACCGATGCGGGGATCGCCTCCGCCGCCTACTACGTAACGCCTCTGCATCTCCAGCCGGCGCTCCGCTTCCTCGGGTACGAGGCGGGTTCGCTCCCCGAGACGGAGCGCGCGTCGCGTGAGAACCTTGCACTGCCGATGTGGGCCGGGATCGACGCAGCGACGCAGGAACGGATCGTGACGGCGATCAGGGAGGCCTCTGCGGTGGGGGCCGCGCGGTGATCCCTCTGCCGATCAACAGGCACCGCCTCTGGCAGCTCGTCGTCGACGCCGGCCTGGTCGCGGCCGCCTGGTACCTCGCGTTCCGCCTGCGCTTCGACCAGGGCGTCCCGCCCTACTACCACACCCTGTTCACGCGGACGATCTGGATCGTCATCCTCATCCAGCTCGTCACCTTCGTCGTCTTCGGCTTCTACAACCGCTGGTGGCGGTACGTCTCGACTCGGGACATGTGGGGAGCCGCGCGCGGCGTTACCGTCGCCTGCCTGATCTCGAGCGTCGTCGTCTACTTCGCCTCCCCGGTGCAGCAGGTCCGCCTACCCCGCTCGGTGGCGATCATGGACTGGCTGCTCCTCCTGGCGTTCGTCGCCGGGGCACGAATGCTCGCGCGCACGCTGATGGAGCGGCCGAGCCCCCGCGGCCTGGTCGCGCGCGGCAAGGAGGTGATCGTCGTCGGGGCCGGCGACGCCGCTCAGCTGATGGTCAAGGAGATGCTGAAGAGCCACTCGCTCGGCTACACACCGATCGGGCTCGTCGACGACGACCCGCGGAAGAAGAATCTCCGGCTCCACAACGTCCGCGTGCTCGGAACGACGTCGGACCTGCCGAGGATCCTGGGCGAGAACCGCCCCGACGAGGTGCTGATCGCAATTCCATCCGCCTCCGGCGAGGTGCGCCAGCGCGTGGTCGACATCGCACAGAAGGCTGGGGTGACGGTGAAGACGCTCCCCGGCATCTACGAGCTGATCTCGGGCGATCTCGATCTCGCCGGGCAGATTCGCCCGGTTCAGGTCGAGGACGTGCTGGGCCGCGAGCCGGTCGAGGTCGACTTCGAGGCGATCGCGTCGTATCTGGCCGACGAGACGGTGCTCGTCACGGGCGCCGGCGGCTCGATCGGCTCGGAGCTCTGCCGCCAGATCGCACACATCGGCTGCAGGCGGCTGATCCTCGTCGACCAGGGGGAAACGCCGTTGTTCGAGATCGAGCGCGAGCTCGTGTCCGAGCGAGGCTTCGCGCCGAGCGTGCCCGTGCTCGCCGACGCAGGCAACCGGGCGCGGATGCGGCGCGTCTTCGAGCGCTACACGCCGAGCGTCGTCTTCCACGCCGCCGCCTACAAGCATGTGCCGCTGATGGAGGCGAACCCGCTCGAGTCGGTGCGCAACAACACACTGGCGACGAAGGTGATCGCTGAGGTCGCCGTCGAGTTCGGCGTCGAGCGCTTCGTGCTCGTCTCCACGGACAAGGCGGTCAACCCGAAGACGGTGATGGGCCAGTCGAAGGCGCTCTGCGAGTGGATCGTCGAGGCCTACGGCGCGCGTACCGATGTCGCTACTCGCTTCGTGGCCGTGCGGTTCGGCAACGTGCTCGGCTCCTCCGGCAGTGTGATTCCGATCTTCCGCCGTCAGATCGAGCGCGGCGGGCCGGTGGGGGTCACCCATCCGGAGATGACTCGCTTCTTCATGACGATCCCGGAGGCGGTCTCGCTGATCGTGCAGGCAGGATCGATCGGGCAGTCCGGCCACGTGTTCGTGCTCGACATGGGCGAGCCGGTGTCGATCGTCGATCTGGCGCGGAACATGATCCGGCTGTCCGGCAAGGAGCCCGACCGCGACATCGCGATCGAGTTCATCGGGGTCCGGCCGGGCGAGAAGCTGCACGAGGAGCTGTGGGGCAAGGGCGAGACCGTCGGCTCGACGCCGCACCCGAAGATCCACGCCGTCACCCGGCCGTCCATCGACGCGGCCTGGCTCGAGGACGAGCTGACCGAGTTGGAGCACCTCGTCGCGGCAGGCGAGACGCTCGAGCTCGTCTCCAAGCTCGCGGCGATGATGAAGGAGCCGCAGCGCGTGGGCAGCGCGCAAACCGAGACAGTCTCGTAACAGGCGCCGGTCGGTCCCGTCCCTAGGATGGGCGGGTGGGGTCATGGAGCTGAACGCCGAGCAGCGCCGGGCGGTCGAGGCCGTCCGCGGGCCCGTGTGCATCCTCGCGGGCGCGGGGTCGGGAAAGACGACGACGATCACGCGCAGGATCGCGAACCAGGTCGCCTCGGGTTCCTTCCGGCCCTCGCAGATCCTTGCGGTCACGTTCACCGACAAGGCCGCCGGCGCGATGCGCGGCCGGCTGGAGACGCTCGGTGTCACGGGCATCCGCGCGAGCACCTTTCACTCGGCGGCGCTGGCCCAGCTCCGCTACTTCAGGCCGGAGGCGGTCGGGAAGATCCTCGCCTCCAAGGCGCTGATGCTCAGACAGATCGCGAACTCGCTGCCGGCGCCGTTCAAGTTCCGCCCCGCCGGCGACCTTGCGACCGAGATCGAGTGGGCTCGCAACCGGCGGATCATCCCGCAGCGCTATGTGTCGGCGCTCGACGGCCACGCCCCGCCGATCCCGCCCGACCTGATGGTGCGCGTGTACGAGCGCTACGAGGCGCGCAAGCGTGAGCAGGGGGCGATGGACTTCGAGGATCTGCTCGAGCGGACGATCGAGCTGTTCGCCGACGAGCACGCGGCTGCCGAGTTCCGCGAGCGCTATGTCGCCTTCACGGTCGACGAGTACCAGGACGTCAACCTGCTCCAGCAGACGCTGCTCGACTGCTGGCTCGGCGGCCGCGACGAGCTGTGCGTGGTCGGTGACGACTACCAGTCGATCTACGGCTTCACGGGCGCGACTCCGGAGTACCTGCTCGGCGTGGCGGCTCGGTTTCCGCACGCGGCGGTGATCAGGCTGGAGGAGAACTACCGCTCGACCCCGCAGGTGCTCGAGCTGGCGAACCGGCTCGTCCCGAAGCTCGGCGGCGCGGAGAAGGTGCTGCGAGCGGTGCTACCGGACGGGCCCGAGCCCGAGGTGCGGCCGTTCCCGACGCCGGAGGCCGAGGCGGCGTACCTCGTCGAGCGGATCCGCGCCGCCGGCTGTCCGCTCGAGGAGATCGCCTTGCTCTGCCGGACGCACGCGCGGCTCGCCGACTTCGAGGAGGTGCTGCACGAGGCGGGCATCGCGTCGCAGGGCGCTGCTTTCCTGACGCGCGACGCCGCAAGGCGGCTGCTGAAGCTGCTCGACCCGTTCGCGGAGGCGGCCGACCAGGTAGCGCAAATCGCCCGCGAGCAAGGCTGGCTGCCCGACCCGCCGGACAAGCTCGGCGAGCGGGAGCAGACGCGGCAGAACGACCTGTCCCGCCTCGTGCGGCTCGCCGGGGAGATCGGCGGAACCGGCGCCGACTTCCGCGGCGAGCTCGAGCGCCGCTTCGGCCAAGGCGGCGAGGCGCAGCGGGGTGTGCACCTGATCACGTATCACGGCGCCAAGGGGCTGGAGTTCGAGCTCGTCCTGCTGCCGCGGCTGGAGGAGAAGGAGCTGCCCTCGAAGCTCGCGAAGACGGCGGTGGATGTCGGCGAGGAGCGGCGGCTGTTCTACGTCGGTATGACGCGGGCAAAGCGGGGACTGGCAATCACGTGGGTGAAGAAGCCGAGCCGGTTCCTGGCCGAGCTGGGCACGAAAGAGCCGCCGCGCGCGGAGGCGCCTGAGGGGTTCGAGTCGCTGAAGGCGTGGCGGCTACAGCGGGCGCGCAGTGACGACGTGCCGGCGTACATCGTCTTCAACAACGCGACGCTCGAGGAGATCGCAGGACGGCGGCCGCGGAGCCTCGCCGAGCTGGCCTCAATCCCAGGCGTCGGCCCGGCGAAGCTCGAGCGCTACGGCGAGGCGGTTCTAGCGGTGCTCGCCGAGCAGTAGGTCGAGCAGGACGTTCGGGTCGCGGCGCACCCGAGTGTCTGACACTCCGCCAGGAGTGTCAGACACTGCCTGGAGGTCGAGATCCGACGCGGCTCGGAGCCGTCGCAGGCGGCCGGTCCGGATCAGGTCCTCGTCGACCGCTCCGAGCCGGCCGGCGAACGTCGTGAACACGGGGACGCCGAGTGCGACCGCTTCCCGATTCATCGTCCCGCCGGCGGAGACGACCGCAGCGGCGGCAGCGATCAGGCTCTGCGCGTCCACGGCGGCGTCGGGAACGAGCAGCGACGGGAGCCCAAGCGCGCGAATCCGCTCGCGCTGCTCGTCGGTGCGCGGGAGGACGACGGCGTGGACGCGCTCGTCGCGGCCGAGCCGGTCGAGCACGTCGAGGAAGAGCGGGTTGCCGTGGCGGTGGTAGAGCGAGACCTCCGGCGGCGTCCGGACGACGACGAGCCGGCGCGACGGGTCGACCCCGAGTTGCCCCGGCACGGCCGGGTCGGGCTCGAAGTCGGAGAGGTAGTACTCCTCCTTCAGGCCGGGATAGCGGCGAAGCTTCGGCGGCTTCGCGCCGTAGCGGGCGAGCCGCTCGGCCGGGATCGCCTCCGGGACGACGACCCGCCGCGCCGCGCGGCAGCCGAGCTGGTGCTGGAGCCAGGCGAACTCGTAGTCGAAGGTGGTCGCGCTCGGGATCCCGAGCGACCGCGCGGTCAGGGTCAGATCGTGCGAGCCGTGGGCGAGCGCGAGGTCGAAATGCCTCCCGCGCGCCCAGCGGCGAAGCAGACCGAGACGTGACAGCTCGACGCGAGCCTTGCCGAACGACGAGCGTCCCCCGTGATGCCCGATCGGCTCGGCGTCGATCCCGTGCAGCTCGAGCAACTGCATCGTCTGCGCGTACTCGCGCGCAGTCACCTCCACCTCGGCGCCGCGCTCCCGCAGCAGCCGGATCAGCGGCCGGAAGACGAGCACGTGAGGCGAGTTGGTCAGGTCGACCCAGACGCGCATCGGGTTCATTCCTCCCATCGATGCGGGTCCAGCTCGAAGCGCTCGCCGCGCTCGTCGAACGACACTCGCCGGAACTGACCGAAGAAATCGTGCCGTCCGAGCAAGGCGATCGGGAGGTGAGCGTTGAAGGCCGCGGACACGCGAAGCCGCAGCTGTCTAGAGGATCCAGACAGCGTCCGGCTCCGTGCGCACCTGGAAAACCGCGACCTCGTCCCGGTCGACAGTCTCCAAGAGCTGGGCCGGCGTCTCAGCATGCGCGACGACTTGGTGATGGCGAACCGCGACCCACTCCCCCACGAAGTCGGGCAAGTGTGCGGCGAGTTGCCTCTCCGCCTCGATTGCCTCTTGCAGAGATTCGGGCATCGCTCGAAGTGTAGGTACCTCAGAAGGCCGTGATCGCGACAAAAATGTCACGATATAAGATCGCCTTATATGGATACACGCCAGCTGGCAGCGTTCTGCGAGGTCGTCGAGCGCCGGAGCTTCTCCGACGCTGCGGCGAGGCTCGGCGTGACGCAGCCTGCTGTCAGCCAGCAAGTGCGCGCGCTCGAGCAGCGGCTCGGGCAGCAGCTGCTCGACCGCTCCGGGCGGCGCGTCGAGCCGACCGAGGCAGGGCTCCGCCTCTATCGCGGAGCTCAGCGCATGCTGGTACTCGAGGAGCAGCTGCTCGACGAGCTCACCGAAGCCGACGCGCCGCTCCACGGGACGTTCGAGATCGGGGCGTCGACCGGGCCGGCAGCGATCGTGCTGCCGCTCCTGCTCTGCGAATTCCAGCGCGACAACCCCGATCTGCGCGTCGAACTGAACGTCTCCGACACCCAGTCGGTCGTCGAGCTCGTCGCCGACCGGCGGCTCGAGCTCGGGATCGTCGGCGCCGCCCGCCGCCACCGCTCGGTCGCCTTCGAGCCGTTCTTCCGCGACGAGGTGATCCTCGCCTGCCCGCCGGGCCATCCGTTCGCCGGCCGCACCGTCGAGCTCGACCGGCTTCGGGAGGGGCCGCTGATCCTGATGCAGCAGGGCGCGGGCGTCCGCCAGATGGTCGAGGACGAGCTGCGCAAGAGCGGGCGCAAGCTGCGCGACCTCGAGGTGCCGCTCGAGCTCGGGCTCCAGGAGTCGGTGCGGAGCGCCGTCCAGGGCGGCTTCGGGGTCGCCTTCATCTCCCGCCGGGCTGTCGAGAGCGAGCTCGCCGCGGGCACGCTCGCCGAGGCGCGCGTCCGCGGGCTCGATCTCGCCCGCGAGATCTCGATCGTCCGCGCCGCAGGTCGCGCAGGCTCGAGCGCGGCGCAGGCCTTCGTCGCATTTGCGCGGGAGCGGCTGAGTTAGCCTTCCGCCCGGACCGTGGCGTTGCTCCTTGATCGGCCTGTCGTTGCCGTCGGCCGCCGGAGCCGGGCTTTGCCCGGCGAGAGGCTTCCGTCGGTTCTAAGGTCGATGCGGGGAAGGAGGGGGGACACGGGGGAACCATGGGTTTCCCCGTGCTAGTCCGCTGGGGCCTCGAAGAGCTTCCCGGCGTCCTCTCGGACGTGGGCGTCGATCGGCCGCTGCTCGTCGCCGGCCCGCGCTGGGACGCGCTCGCGATCCCGGCCGCCTCACGCTGGTCGGAGATCCCGTCGGACCGGATCGTCGTTCCGCCCGACGTCGACGGGATTCTCGCGGTCGGCGGCGGGAGCGCGATCGACACCGCCAAGGCGGCGTCCGCCGCGTCGAGCCTTCCGCTCGTCTCCGTTCCGACCACGTACTCGGGGGCGGAGTGGACGGGATTCTTCGGCGTGCGCTCGCCCGATCGGCGGCAGGTCGGCGGCGGGTCGGGCGCGCGCCCTGCCGGCATCGTCTACGACGCCGAGCTCACGTTCGACCTGCCGCGCGCCGAGAGCGGGGGAACGGCGCTGAACGCGCTCGCCCACTGCGTCGAGGCGCTCTACCCCGGTGAGCTGGAGGAGGCGCGCCGAGGCGCGGCCGGGATCGACCGGTGGCTGCCGCGTGTGCTCGAGAACGGCCGCGACCTGGAGGCGAGACGAGGCCTGCTCGAGGCCGCGAGCGACGCCGGGCAGGCGCTGGCGAAGCACGGCCTCTACCTCGCGCACGCCATGGCCCAGGCCGCCGGCGGCCGCTACGGACTGCCGCACGGCGCGATGAACGCGATCTGCCTGCCGCCCGCGATGCGCTTCAACGCCGGGGTCGCCCCGCAGGCGATGACCGCCGTCCCGGTCGAGCGGGTCGAGGAGCTCGCGCGGCTCGCCGGCTTCGATCGGCTGCGCGACTTCGGCATCCCGGAGGCCGACCTGGACGACCTCGGTGCCGCAGCCGCCTCGCGCCCGGGCGCCCAGGCGAACCCGCGCCCCGCGAGCGCGGCCGAGGTCGCCGGGCTGTACCGGTCGATCTGGTAGCCGGTCTAGGTATCGTCCGCGCGGCGGGCCAACCGAGGAGGAGTCAACCGATGCCGAACAACCGTTTGCTGACCGCCGCCGCCGTCGTGATCGGCGTCGCGCTGATCGTCGTCGCCGCGATCTACTGGATCGAGCCGGCCCACTCCCTGCCCGGCTTCTTCCCCGGCCACGCCAAGGGCTCCGCGCACCACCACGTCAAGCACGGGGTCGCCGCGCTCGTCGTCGGGCTCGCCGTTCTCGCCTTCGCCTGGTTCCAGTCCGGCCCGCGCACGTCGCGCAGCGCGTGATCTCCTACTGGCAGGCGATCGTCCTGGGCCTCCTCCAGGGCTTCTCGGAGCTGTTCCCGATCTCGAGCCTCGGGCACAGCGTGATCGTCGCGAAGCTGCTCGGCTGGAACATCAAGCAGAACGACAACTTCTTCATCACCTTCCTGGTCGGCACCCACTTCGCGACCGCACTTGTCCTGCTCGGATTCTTCTGGCGGGACTGGGTGCGGATCGTGAAGGGCTTCGGGCGCAGCTTGCGCGACCGGCAGATCGCGCCGGACGACAAGGACGCGAAGCTCGCCTGGCTGCTCGTCGTCGGAACGATCCCCGCAGGGATCCTCGGGCTGCTGCTCGAGCACAAGCTCCGCTCCGTCTTCACCTCCGCCCAGTCGGCTTCGTTGTTCCTGCTGTTGAACGGTTTTCTCCTCTACGGCGCCGAGTTGCTGCGGCGGCGGGCGCCCGCGCAGGAGAAGGGCGATCCCGACGATCGGATCGCCGAGCGCGTCGGCTGGAGAAGCTCGTTCGGCGTCGGCTCGGTGCAGGCGCTGGCACTCATCCCGGGCTTCTCACGCTCGGGTGCGACGATGGGCGGCGGCCTGCTGGCCGGTCTCTCGAACGAGGACGCGGCTCGATTCGCGTTCCTGCTCGCAACGCCGATCATCGGTGCCGCCGCAGCACTCAAGCTTCCAGATCTGTTCGGCAGCACCGGCAACGGCGTGCGCGGACAGACCCTCGTCGGCGCGATCTGCTCGGCGGCGACCGCGTACCTCGCGGTGCGATTCCTGATGCGCTTCTTCCACACGAACCGGCTGACGCCGTTCGCGGTCTACTGCTTCCTCGCCGGGCTGGCCGCGTCGATCTATTTTCTTATCTAATTCGAGACATTAGTTCTGCTATGCTCGCGCGGTGGCCGCGCCGCTTGCGTTCGACGTGCTCGTGATCGGCAGCGGCGCCTCCGGGCTCGCCGCAGCCGTCTCAGCCGAACGAGCCGGCGCCCGGGTCGCCCTGGCGACGAAGGGCTCACTCCAGTCGTGCAACTCGGCCAAGGCCCAGGGCGGCATCCAGGCATCCTTCGGCGACGACGATTCGCCCGCGCTGCACGCCGAGGACGTCTGGAAGAGCTCGCACGAGACCGCGGACATGAAGCTCGTCGAGGTGCTCACGGGCGACGCACAGAGCGCAATCCACTGGCTCGAGGAGCTCGGCGTCCAGTTCACCCGCGACAACGGCGGCTACCGGCTGGCCCGCTGCGGCGGCGCGAGCCGCAAGCGTCTGCTCCAGGTCGGCGACCGGACCGGCCATGCGATCACCACGGGGCTGCGCGAGGCCTGGGAGGCCGGCGGCGGCGCGACGTTCGCGAAGAGCCCGCTGGCGAGCCTCGAGCCGGTCGAGAACGGCTGGCGCGCGCGCGTCGGCGAGCACGTGGTCGAGGCGGGCGCCGTGGTGCTGGCTGCGGGCGGGCGATGCTACCGCGTCGCCGAAGAGCGCGGCGAGCTCTCGACCAACCACCCGGGCGCGACCGGCGAGGTGACGCAGCTGGCGATCGACCTCGGCGCCGAAGCCCGCGACCTCGACGCGCTCCAGTACCACCCGAACGGCGGCGCGTGGCCGCCGAACATGCAGGGGTACTCGATCCCGGAGACGACCCGCGCGTACGGCGCCGTGCTGCTGAACGCGCACGGTGAGGAGTTCACCGACTCACTCGGCCCGCGCGACGCCGTCTCGCAGGCGATCGTCGACGAGGTGGAGAAGGGCAACGGCGTCGAGACACCCGACGGCCGCCCGGCCGTCCTGCTCGACACGACGCGGATCCCCGAGGCCGATGCGGAGGTCTCGCTCCCGTACATGCTGCGGAGATACCGGGCGGCCGGAATCGACCCCTTGGCCGAGCCGATCTACACCTACCCTGTCCTTCATTACCAGAACGGCGGCCTTGTGATCGACACCGACTCGGAGACGACGCTCGAGGGTCTGTTTGCGTGCGGCGAGATCGCCGGCGGCACGCACGGCCGCAACCGGATGATGGGGAACTCGCTGCTGGAATGTGTGTGTCTTCGGACGCCGCGCCGGGAAGGCCGCAGCCGAAAGGAGCCTGAGCTGACCACCGCAATCGAGACCGACCTCTACGGCGCCGTCGAGGACGCGGCCGCGCACCTGTACGTCTGGGCGCTGAAGGACATCCCCCAGGATCTCCGCGACGCGCTCGCCGACGCCGCCCGGCGGGAGACCTCGGTCCCGGGGCAGCGCGTTCTCCAGACCATCCTCAAGAACGTCCAGGTCGCCGACGGCGAGAAGAACCTCGTCTGCCAGGACACCGGCATCGCCGTCTACAGCTGCCGCGTCGGCGAGGGCTTCCCGCTCCACCCCGCGCGCATCTACGAGGCGCTGAAGGCGGGCACCGCGCGGGCGACTGTCGAGCACCCGCTGCGCTCGAACGCCGTGCACACGATCACCCGCGAGAACACCGGGCCGAACATCGGCCACCGGCTCCCGATCGTGCACTGGGAGTTCATCGCCGACTGGGACGGCCTCGACGTCAAGTGCGTCCCGAAGGGCTCCGGCTCCGAGAACATGAGCTTTCTGAAGATGTGCGTTCCCGCGGACGGCGTGAAGGGGATCAAGCAGTTCGTGCTCGAGTCGATCGTCGGCGCGGGCGGCAAGCCGTGCCCGCCGGGGATCGTCGGCGTCGGCATCGGCGGCTCGGCCGACTACGCGATGTACCTCGCGAAGGAGGCGATCGCGCGGCCGATCGGCACGCGCAACGCCGATCCGCACGTGGCGCAGCTCGAGGAGGAGCTGTTCGGGCTCCTGAACGAGACCGGCATCGGCCCGATGGGCCTCGGCGGCGACGTCACCGTCCTCAACTGCCACATCGAGCACGCGGATACGCACATGACCCTCAACCCGGTCGCGGTCAACTACCAGTGCTGGGCGGCGCGGCGCGCCTCGGCCCACATCGGCGCGGACGGCTCGATCGACTACGACCGGGAGGCCTGAGGTGCACCTGTTGAAGGAGCGGCACACATTCGTTTCAGCGTCAGACACTGGGGGAGCGGCGTAGTGGCCACGCACGAGGTCACCTTCCCGATCACCGACCCGCAGCAGATCCTGAGGCTCCGCGCCGGTGACGAGGTCGTCGTCCAGGGCCACATCATCGGCATCCGCGACCGCACGCAGATCCGGATCTTCGACCAGGGCGTCGAGCCGCCGATGGATCTGACCGGCGCGTTCCTCCTCCACACCGCCCCCGGAGTGCGCAAGCTGGGGCCCGGCCGCTACGAGAAGGTCTGCATCGGCACGACGACCTCGGCTCGAATGGTTCGGTTCACCGAGCCGCTCGGCGCGCAGTACGGCGTCCGCGCGATCTGCGGCAAGGGCGGCTTCCCCGACGAGGCGATCGAGCCCATGCGCAAGCACGGAATGGTCTACTTCGCGATCGTCGGCGGCGCCGCCGCGCTCGAGACCACCCAGATCGAGGAGATCGAGGAGGTGGCCTGGGAGGAGCTGATGCCCGAGTGCCTCTGGAAGTTCCGCGTCAAGGACTTCGGCCCGCTCACGGTCGGGATCGACGCCCACGGCAACTCGCTCTACCACGACGTCCAGACCGCCGCCCAGGAGAAGCTGAAGGAGCTCTATGCCCGCCTCTAACGACTTTGACCTCGGCATCGCGCGCGACGGCGGCCTCACCCACGTGCTCGACAAGGGCCTCGGCCCGCGCGCGTGGGAAGACATCCTCGAGACCGCCGGCGAGCACATCGACATCGTCAAGCTCGGCTGGGGCACCTCGTACGTGACCGGCAACCTCGAGCGCAAGCTCGAGGTGCTGAAGGACAAGCCCGTGGTGATGGGCGGCACGTTCTTCGAGGTCGTCTACGTCAAGGATCGGCTCGACGACTACAAGCGCTGGCTGACCGAGCTGGGGCTGACCCACGTCGAGATCTCCGACGGCACGGTCGAGATCCCGCGCGAGCGCAAGCTCGAGCTGATCGCCGAGTTCGCGCAGGACTTCACCGTCCTCTCCGAGGTGGGCTCGAAGGACTCGGACGTCGTCTTCGCGCCCTACCAGTGGGTGCAGTGGCTGAAGGAAGAGAAGGACGCGGGCGCCTGGAAGGTGATCACCGAGGGGCGCGAGGGCGGCTCCGCGGGGATCTTCCGCAAGGACGGCGACATGCGCACCGGCCTGATCGACGAGATCGCCCACGAGATCGACTTCCACGACATCGTCTGGGAGGCGCCGACGAAGTCGTCCCAGGCCTGGTTCGTCAGGCACTTCGGCGCCGACGTCAACCTCGGGAACATCCCCCCGGACGAGGTGATCCCGCTCGAGACGCTGCGTCTCGGCCTCCGCGGCGACACCCTCAAGGAGATCTTGCTTGGCGACGCCGAGCCTGCAGCTTCCTAGCGACACGATCGCGGCCGAGGATCTGCTCGTCTGGGCGTACGAGCAGTTCGGCGACGGGCTGTGCCTGACCTGCTCGTGGCAGAAGCAGTCGTCGGTGCTCGTCCACATGGTCTCCGAGCTCGGCCTGCCGATCGACGTGATCGAGCTCGACACCCAGCTCTTCTTCCGCGAGAGCTACGAGACGCGCGACCGGCTGGTCGAGCGCTACGGCCTGAACCTGATCCAGCCGGAGGTGATCACGGTCGCGGAGCAGCACAGGCGGGAGCGCCCGAATCTGTGGGAGCTCGATCCCGACCGCTGCTGCCACATCCGCAAGGTCGAGCCGCTGATCGAGGCGCTCGAGCCGTATTCCGCCTGGACGTCGGGCATCCGCCGCGACCAGTCGCCAAGCCGGGCGAACACGCCGAAGCTCCAGTGGTCGGAACGCTACGGGGTCTGGAAGCTGCACCCGCTCGCCGACTGGGACGAGAAGCGCGTCTGGGCCTATATCCGAGGCCAACGAGATCCCCTACAACCCGCTGCACGAGGCCGGCTACCGTTCGATCGGGTGCATCCCCTGCACGCGGCCGACGACCGCCGAGGAGGAGGAGCGCGCAGGCCGCTGGGCGGGCTCCGACAAGCTCGAGTGCGGCATTCATTCGGACGCTGCCGCTCCGAATCGAAGGCTAGAAACCGAAAGGAGGAACTGAATGACCAGTCACCTAACCATTCTGCGCAGCAGATTGGCAGCCACATCCACGCGCACGACCATCCCGAGTCCGACCGCGTCCGCCCGGGGGGCTTCACGCTCTGGTTCACCGGGCTGTCCGGATCGGGCAAGTCGACGATCGCGCACCTGGTCGGGCCGGAGCTCGACCGGCGCGGGCTCGTCGTCGAGTACCTGGACGGCGACACCGTCCGCACGCGCCTCTCGAAGGGCCTCGGCTTCTCGAAGGAGGACCGCGACACCAACATCGAGCGGATCGGCTGGGTCGCGTCGCGGCTCACCCGCCAGGGCGGCGCCGTGATCGCCGCTGCGATCTCGCCCTACCGGGAGACGCGTGCAAAGGCGCGGGAGATGGTCGAGGAGTTCGGCCCCTTCGTCGAGGTCTACGTGAACGCCTCGGTGGACGAGTGCGCCCGCCGCGACGTGAACGGCCTGTACGCCAAGGCGTTCGCCGGCGAGATCAAGGGCTTCACCGGCGTCGACGACCCGTACGAGGAGCCGCTCGACGCCGAGATCGTCGTCGACACCGAGGGCCAGGAGCCGGAGGAGTCGGCGGCGGTGATCGTCGCCAAGCTCGAGGAGCTCGGCCTCGTGCCGACTCAGGTGAACCGCGTGACCCCGCCGAACGGCTGATCCGACCCGCACGGCGGGTACGCTCGTCGACCGTCTGGGCGAGCGGCCCGATGGCGTCGACTCGCCTCGAACGAGTGACGCTGACCTCGCGCGAGGTCTCCGACCTGGAGATGATCGCGACCGGTGCGCTCTCGCCGCTCGAGGGCTTCATGGGCCGCGACGACTACGACCGCGTCGTCGAGGACATGCACCTGGCGAGCGGCCTGCCGTGGTCGCTGCCGGTCTGCCTCGCCGTCGAGGCGGCCCCGCAGGGCGACCGCGTCGCGCTCGCCGACGAGTCCGGCCGCCTGCTGGCCGTGCTCGAGGTCGAGCGAGACCTACGAGTACGACAAGGAGCGAGAGGCGGAGCAGTGCTACCGGACGACCGACACCGAGCATCCCGGGCGTCGCCCGGCTCTACGAGCAGCATCCGCTGTACCTCTCCGGTCGCGTCACCGTCTTCGACCGCATGCCGCCGACGTTCCCCGAGCTGGCGATGGACCCGGCCGACACGCGGGCCGCGTTCGCCGAGCGCGGCTGGAAGCGCGTCGTCGGCTTCCAGACGCGCAACCCGATCCACCGCGCGCACGAGTACCTGACCAAGGTCGCGCTCGAGACGGTTGACGGGCTGCTGATCCACCCGCTCGTCGGCGACACGAAGTCGGACGACGTGCCGGCCGCGACACGCGTCGAGTGCTACCGCGTGCTCGTCGACGGCTACTACCCGGCCGACCGCGTCGTCGTCTCGGCCTTCCCGGCGGCGATGCGCTACGCCGGTCCCGCGCGAGGCGATCTGGCACGCGATCTGCCGCAAGAACTACGGCTGCTCGCACTTCATCGTCGGCCGCGACCACGCCGGCGTCGGCAGCTACTACGGCACCTACGACGCGCAGCTGATCTTCGACGAGTTCGAGCCGCACGAGCTCGACATCGAGCCGATGTTCTTCGAGCACTCGTTCTGGTGCAAGGTTTGCGGGTCGATGGCGAGCGCGAAGACCTGTCCCCACGAGGGCGACGCGCACGTCTTTCTCTCCGGGACGAAGGTGCGGGAGATGCTCGCCGCGCGGCGAGCTTCCCCCGGTCGAGTTCTCGCGGCCCGAGGTGGCCGAGGTCCTCTGATCGACGGCGTACCGAAGGCAGTAGTCCGTCACGTGGACTGGCAGTCTCGTCCTCACCGGCCTGCTGATCGGCGTCTCTGGTCGGCATGACCGGGATGGGCGGCGGCTCGCTGATGACGCCGATCCTGGTGATCGTCTTCGGCTTCAAGCCGACGCTGGCGGTGGGGACGGACATCCTGCACGGCGCGATCTTCAAGACGGTCGGGGCGATCCGGCACCGTCAGCTCGGCACGGTGCACGCGCAGCTCTCCGGCTGGATGCTGCTGGGCAGCGCACCGGCGTCGATCGGCGGCGTCGCGCTCGGGACGCACCTGAAGGGCCATCAGCACCTGATGAACTACCTCCTCGGAGGGGCGCTGCTGTTCGGGGCCTGCGGGCTGGTCGCCAAGAGCCTCCTGAAGAAGAAGGTGATCGGCGAGGCGACCACTTCGACATGGTCTCGCGTGACCGGCTCGCCGCGATCGCGATCGGCCTCGTCGGCGGCTTCATCGTCGGCCTGACCTCCGTCGGGAGCGGGACGTTCTTCGGGCTGACGATGCTCTTCGTCTTTCCGCTGAGGGCGCACAAGGTCGTCGGCACCGACATCCTGCACGCGGCCGCGCTGCTCTACGTCGCCGGCTTCGGCCACATCGTCGCCGGCAACGTCGACATGCACGCGGTCGCCTGGCTCCTGATCGGGTCGGTCCCCGGAGTGCTGATCGGCAGCCACTACTCGGTGCGGCTCCCGGAGGCGATCCTCCGCCTGACGCTCGCGAACGTGCTCGCGATCAGCGGGCTGAAGCTCGTGAACGTCCCGAACGTGTACCTCCTTGCCGGGCTGTGCGTCTCGGCGGTGCTGGTCGGCGCGCTGCTCGTGCGCGAGCAGAGGCGCTGGCGTGGCGCGCCGGGACGAGCGCGTTGCGGCCGGGCTGTTGAGCGCACCGGACTAAACTCGCGGGGCCTTGCCCCGGTTGCTCTCGACCCTGCTCGTCGTCGTGCTGCTGGGTGGGACGGCGGCCGCCTTCGCGGTCACGCAGGGGCTGAAGATCGAGCCGAGCCCGATCCTCGCGCCGCGGATCGACAAGGTGTTCTCACCCGCCTGCGACTGCGCCACGCGAGTTGCGGGAATCCAGTTCAGGCTGCGGAAGCCCGACCGGGTACGGCTCGAGATCGTCAACGGCGACGGGAAGGTCGTCAGGACGCTCGTCCCCGGCAGGCGCCTGCGCCGCGGGACGGTCAAGTACACCTGGAACGGCCGCGACGACCAGGGCCGCTTCGTCCCGCAGGGGGTCTACAAGCCGCGCGTCCACCTGACCGGCCAGCACCGCACGATCGACCTGCCGAACGAGATGCGGGTCGACACGACCGCGCCGCGCGTGACGATCAAGTCGGCGACGCCGCTCGTCTTCTCCCCGGACGGCGACGGGCGCACGCCGACCGTGTCCTCGATCCGGTACACGCTCTCCGAGCGCGCTCACGCGATCCTGCTCGTGAACGGGAAGCGGATCGTCTTCACCCGCCGACAGCTCCCGACCGGAGTGGTCGACTGGAACGGGAAGCTGAAAGGAGTGCCGCGCCCGGCCGGGGGTCTACTCGCTCCAGCTCGCCGCCCAGGACACGGCGGGCAACGTCTCGGCGCCGACGAAGGCCGTCAAGGTGCGCCTCCGGTTCGTCGAGCTCGCGCGGACGACGATTCGCGCGAAGGCCGGAACGCGCTTCGGCGTTCGCGTGTCGGCCGACGGCTCGGCGCGCTGGCGGCTCGGGGCTCGAAGCGGAACGGCGCAGCCCGGCCTCCTCGTCCTGCGAGCCCCGGCAACTCCCGGCCGGCTGCCGCTCGTCGTCTCGGTCGGCACGCACAGCGCTCGCGCCGTCCTGATCGTGGAGCCGAGGTGACCGCCGAGCTCGCGCGGGCGGGCGGCCCCGTCGCCGCCGCCGGCCTCGCGCTCGTCTTCGTCGCCCCGCGCAGAGACCTGCGCCTCGCCGGGCTCGCCGCCTGGGCGGTCGGCTGCGCGCTCCTCGCCGCGTACCTGGCGCCTTCCGGGCACACGAAGGTCTACGCGGCCGCCGCGGTTGTCGGCGCCCTCGGCGCGGTCGGGATCGCAGGCGCTGTTTCGCCGCTGGCCGTGGCTCGTCGCCGTCTCGGCGCTTGCCTGCGCGCCCGCCCGCATCCCCGTTCACGTCGGCTCGACCGACTCGAACCTGCTCGTGCCCCTGTACGCGGTGGTCGGCGGCGCCGCGGTCCTGCTCGCCTGGGAGCTGGCCCTGGGAGACCGGCGCTCGCGGGAGCTCGGCCCGCTCGGCCTGCCCCGTCGCCGGGCTCGTCGCCTGGAGCGGCCTCAGCCTCGCCTGGAGCAAGGACCTGCACGAGGGGGCCGTTTCGCTCCTCTTCTTCTGGCTCCCGTTCGGGCTGCTGGCCGTTGTCCCTCGCCCGGCTCGCGTGGAACCGCCGCTGGCTGACCTTCCTCTACGCGCAGCTCGTGCTGATGGCGATCGCCTTCGCCGCGATCGGCGTCTACCAGTACGCGACGCGCGACGTCTTCTGGAACCCGAAGGTGATCGTCGGCAACGCCTACGCGCCGTTCTACCGCGTCAACTCCGTGTTCTACGACCCGTCGGTGTACGGCCGGTTTCTCGCCGTCGCGATCCTCGCTGCGCTCGTGATGGCGCTGTACGACCGCGATCGCCGAGCGGCCTACGCGGCGGCTGCGGCGATCGCCGGCGATCTGGGTCGGACTGCTGTTCTCCTTCTCGCAGTCGAGCTTCGCCGCGCTGATCGTCGGCACCGCGGTCGTCGCCGCGTTCACCTGGCGCTGGCGCGCGGCGCTCGCTCTCGGCATCGTGTCCGCCGTGATCCTCGCCGTCGCGCTCGGAACGCCGCACATCCGCCACTCGCTGCTGCGCGAGTCCGGCTCGGGGCTGAACAAGGCCTCGAGCGGCCGCGCAAAGCTCGTCACGAACGGGATCAGGATCGCGCTCGCCCATCCGATCGAAGGAGTCGGGATCGGCGGCTTCAAGCGCGCCTACGCCGACCGGGTCGGACTCAAGGGGCGCGAGCCGAAGAAGGCCGCCTCGCACAACACCGCGGTCACCGTCGCCGCCGAGACCGGGCTGCCGGGCCTGGCGCTTGCTCGCCTGGCTGGTCGGCGCGGCGCTCTTCGTCACGCTCAGGCGCGCCGCCGGGTCGTTCAAGGGCCGCGCCTGCCTGGTGATCGCCGCCGGTCTGGCCGCGATCGGCGTGCACAGCCTGTTCTACAACGCGCTCTTCGAGGACCCGGTGTTCTGGGGCCTGCTCGGGCTGACCGCGCTCTGCTCGCGCCTGCCCGTGCGCCGCTGGGCCGCCCCGGTCCCCGCCTCCGCGGCCGAGCCGTCCGAGCCGCAGGCAAAGGTTGCTATGACGTGAGCATGATCGAGACCTGGAAGCGCGTGCTCGTCCTCGCCCCCCACACCGACGACGGCGAGTTCGGCTGCGGCGGAACGATGGCGCGCCTCGTCGACGCGGGCGCCGAGGTGCGCTACGTCGCCTTCTCGATCGCGACCAAGTCGCTCCCGGACGGCTTCGCCGGCGACACGCTCGCACGCGAGGTTCGGGAGGCGACCGCCGAGCTCGGCATCCCCGAGTCGCAGCTGACCGTGCACGACTTCGAGGTGCGGACGTTCCCCGACCGGCGGCAGGACATCCTCGAGCTGCTCATCGCCCTGTGGGAGGAGTGGCAGCCGGACGCCGTCTTCCAGCCGAGCCTGCACGACATCCACCAGGACCACCAGGTGATCGCGGCCGAGGGCCTGCGCGCCTTCAAGCGGACGACGATCCTCGGCTACGAGATCCCCTGGAACAACTTCGACTTCGCCTACCAGTGGTACTCGGCGCTGGAGAAGCGGCACATCGAGCGGAAGGCGGCCGCGCTGGCGAAGTACGCCTCGCAGCAGCACCGCCGCTACGCCGACCCCGAGTACATCTGGAACGTCGCCCGCACGCACGGGATCAACGTGAACCGCGAGTACGCCGAGGTGTTCCAGGTGTACCGCGTCGTCACGTACTAATCATCAGGCTTGCCCATGCCTTCTTTTGACAATTTCCGCCCCAAGAAGTCCCTGCAAATGAGCTCGTTACGGTAACCGTTCACTCCCCTGGTTTCAGGTGAGTGTGGGGAGCGGGTCGCCGCGTGTGGGCGGTGAGGAGCTGGGTGAGGTAGGCGTAGAGGCTGCGGTGTTGGAGGCGGCAGGTGGCGGAGGCGGAGAGGGCGCGCTCGACGAAGCGTTCGCCGTCTGGGGTGCGGGTGCCGTGGGAGAGCTTGCGGTGGACGGGTGTTTGAGGCCGCGCACTGCATCGATGCCGTCCGGAGCCTAGCCCGAACTCTCGGCCGAATCCCGACGGCCCGCGACTACGAGGAATATGCGAGGGCGTCCGGCGTGGTGCGCCGAGCCTTGCGACGGTTCGTAACCGCTGTGGCGGTTGGTACGAGGTCCTACGCAAGGCAGACGCCCCTGAATGGCACTTTGGGCGATCAGCAGATCCTGGGTAGCGGATCGCCCACGA
>CAVXTD010000028.1:0-10779 GCA_963764565.1 uncultured Actinomycetes bacterium | reverse complement strand
CGCTGATGGTCGTGGTACTGATCTCGACGGTCGGGATCGAAGCTGCCTGGATCTGGGGCACGATCGCGATCGCGGCAATGGCCGCCTGGCTGACCCTGTTCACGCTCGCCGTGCGCGAGTCGGCCGCCGACCGGCGCTACGCCGAGCAGTTGCACCTGCCCGGCTAGCCGCGCTCGACGCGCGAGCCGCCGACGATTGCGTCGCGACCGTCGGCGAAGCGAATCCACGCCTTGCCCTTGCCGTCGTAGTCGGGCGACCAGACGACGAGCGTCGCCGGCTCGCCGCCGACCCGGCACGGCTCGACTCCCTCGGGCTGCTCGCCGCGCCACACGCGTACGAACGGGTTGTGCTCCCACTCGCGGCCGATCGTCGTCTCGTCGGTGTGGCCCGGCAGGACGCGCGTCTCGGCCGGAAGCGTCATCAAGACGTCCATCACCGACCGGCGCACGCCCTCGAAGTCGTCGCGGGTGCCGCCGACCGCGTCCTTGAACAGCGTGTCGCCCGAGAAGCAGACCTCGCCGTTGACCACGAACGAGAGGCCGTCGTCGCTATGGCCCGGCGTGGGCAAAGCCTCGATCCGGAGCCCGCCGGCCTCGAGCGCGCCGGTCACCACCTCGATCCCGAACCGTTCGCGCAGATCGTCTTCGTGCTCGACGTGATCGTGGTGTGCGTGCGTCCGCAGCACCGCCCGCGGACGGGCGCCCCACCGCTCGACGGCGGCGAGCAGCGGTTCGAGCGGCGCGCCGCTGTCGACGAAGACGGCCGTCCCTCCCTCCTCGTCGGCGACCGCGTACGCGTTCGAGAGATATCCCGGGTGCATGCTCCGCTCGACCAGCACGTCGTGATTATTCCGATGTGGGCGTGTCGCTGCGCCGCCAGTCGACGAAGCTCGACAGGTAGACGGCGAGCAGCGCGAAGCCGGTCAGCATCTCGATCATCGTCGCGCTGCGCACTCCGCGCGAGTGGCCGAGGATGTCGCCCGGCGGAGAGATGAACGCCGTCGAGACCGCGTAGTAGAAGAAGTCAGCGAAGCGCGGCGACGAGCCGAGGCCCGTGAACGCGTCGGCCGGGTGACGCCACCAGAGCGAGAGATAGACGAACGTCCAGAAGAGGAAAAACGCAGTTCCGAGCCCGACCAGGCCGAGGTGGTTGACCGCGCGCAGCGCTGCCGTCGCCAGCGGCAGACGTCCGGCAAGCGACCGGACGGAGGCGAGGAACGGCACGCCGATCGCCGCCGGGATGCCCAGCAGGCCGGCCAGCGCAACCCAGCCCGCCGAGTGCGGGCTCAGCCGGCCGGGGATCATCCCGATCGCGACGATCACCCCGCAGAGGAGCAGCAGCCGGACGGTGCCGACGGTGAGGAAGTTCGGCCGCTCGGCGAGCCGGAACGAGGGCAGCGAGGGCCGAGCGGGCACGCGGCCACGGTAGACCGGCGGCCGGACGGGGATTCGGGCACAATGCGTAAAGGCTCGGGTGTCGCAGCGTTCGGGTCAACACCCGATGCGCACCTCTTCCGCCCTGGCAGTCATCGCCCGTGCTCTCCGATCACGGCGAACCCGGATTGTGGTCACGCTCGTCCTCAGCCTCGGCGCAACGGCCGTTTCGGTGGTCACCGTTCGGCACTACGCGACCCAGGGCTGGCCGCTGGCCGGGGCGAACTCCTGGCTCGTCGCCGCCGCCGGCGTGCTGTTCCTGCTCGCATTCGCGCTCAAGGGCGTCGGCTGGCGAAGGCTGCTCGCCCGCGGGGAGCGGCCAGGCTCGCATGCGCTCGCAGCCGCGAACGCAGCGGCGTCGGTGACCGGGATCGCGCTGCCCGGACGGTTCGACGACGTCGTCCGCATCGCCGTCGCCCGCAGATTCAAGTCGCGCTCGGGGCTCGGCGCGCTCGTCCTCTCGCTCGTCGTCGTCGGCCTGATCGACAGCGCGGCCCTGACCCCGTTTGCCTCGGTCGCGGCGGGGATGACGAACGTCTCGACGCTCGTGCAGGTGGGGTTGGCGGTCGTGGGAGCGGCGGGTATCGCTGCGGCGGCACTCGTGCTGGCGCTTCCGCGCGCCGCCCGGAGCGCCCGGCTGGAGCGGTTCCGGCTCGTTCGCTGGCTCGGCGGCCATTCCGCATCGCCCCGTGAGAGCACCCGCGCCTGGGCGATCGTCTCCTGCTCCTGGCTGGTGCGGGCGCTGGCGCTGTACATCCTGCTCGGCACCCTCGGGGTCGGCCACTCGTTCCCGCTGGCGCTGCTCTTCCTCTCGGCCTCCGCCGGCGCCGCCGTGCTTCCGCTGGGGCCCGCCGGGGCGGCCACGCAGGCCGGCGCCGGTGCCGCCGTGCTCGCGGTCGCAGGCGTTCCCGCGGGGGAGGCGATCGCGTTCGGCCTGGCAGCGCAGGCGCTGCTCGTGCTTGCCGGAGCCGCCGTGGTCGTGCTGGCAGGTGCGTGGGAAGCGCACCTGCGTTTCGCTGCGGTCCGCACCGCGAACTAGTCAGAATCGAGCCCTTGAGGAAAGGGCTCGTCGCAGTCGTCATCGGCGCCGCGCTCGCCGCACCCGCGCGGGCCCAACCGACCGCGGTCGTCGTCGTCCCGCCGTTCGACCCGGCGGCGTACGCACAGCGTGGCGCCGTGGGTCTCTTCGTGCCCGGCTCGGGCGAGACGATCACCCGCCGCGCCGCGCTCGCCTCGCTCGTCCGGGGCAAGGTGGAGCCGTCGAGTCTCGGCGGCATTCCCGGCGGCCGTCCGCTGATCGGCCTCTCGAGCCGGCCCGCAGCGGTCACGATCTACCTCTCGCTCCCGCCGCCCGGGCGGCACGCAAACACCCGCCGCTACCCGCTGGCGATCGTCGGCGGTGGCTACCGCGGGATCCTCGTCTCCGGCTCGACGCGCATCCGCCGGCCTCGTCTCGATTGCCGACGTCGCCCCCACCGCGCGCGCTCTTGCCCGCGGCGACCGCCCGGCGATCCGCTCGCGTGCAGACGACGAAGCCGTCGCCCACCTCCAACGGCTCGACCGGCGCATGACCGACACGCACGGAGCCCGGCTGGGAGCGACGCTGATTCTCGTCGTCTCGGTGCTTGGCGGTGCGCTGCTCGCGTTCGGCTCACGCTCCCCCTACCTCGGCCGCGCCGGCGTGCTCGCTGCGCCGGCCGTCCTCGCCGGATCGCTCCTGCTTTCGGCGCTGGCGGTCACCCGCCCGGCCGTGGTCGTTCCCGCTCTCGCCGCGATCACCGTCGGTGGCTGCCCTGCTGATCGCCATGCCACGGAGGCTGCTCCCGTACGCGCTGCTCTCCGTCCTGGCCGTCTATCTCCTCGTCTTCACCGGATGGACCGAGGTGAACTCGCTCGCGGCGATCGGGGCACGGCCGGACGGCGGCGGCCGCTTCTACGGTGCCGGCAACCTGGTCGAGACCGTGCTGCTGACCGTGTCGCTCGAGGCGGCCGCCCTGCTCGGGCGGCGCTGGCTTCCCGCGGTGCTCGCCCTGGCGCTCGTCACCGTGGGCTGGAGCAGGGCCGGCGCCGACGGCGGCGGGATCGTCGTGCTGCTCGCCGCCTTCGGGGTGCTCGCGGCGCGGATGTACCGGGTGAGCTTCACGCTCCGCCGCGCTGTCCTGGCGGTCGTCGTCGGAGCCGCGGCCGTCGCCGCCGCGGTCGGACTCGACGCTGCGACCGGCGGCTCCAGCCACGTCACGCATGCATTCCGGCGAGGGCCGATCTCGCTGGCCGGGGAGCTCGCGCACCGCGTGCACATCTCGGCATCCGGCATCGCGTCGAGCCGCATGCAGGCGATCGTCTTCACGGTCTCGATCGTCGCGCTCGCCGTCATGGCGACCCGGCGGCCGCGCTTCCCCGCCGGCGACGCGCTGCTGGCCGGGATCGCGGTTTCGCTGCTCGTCAACGACAGCCCCGGCGACGTCGCCTCGGCCGGCGCGCTCTCCTACGCCGTCCTCTGGGCGTACGAGCGGGTGCGGGAACCGGTGCAGAACCGAGGGCCGTGCGGATAGCGTCTGGCGCGATGCGCCTCGCATCGCCCCTCGCACGTGAGGCGAGCTTCTCGACCGGAGTCGCGGCGAGCTTCGCGGCCCTCCTCGCGTGGGCCGGTCCGCCCGGCACCGACCTTGCCGCCCACATGTACCAGCGGGCCGTGTTTCTCGACCACGGCTTTGCGCTCTGGAACAACCTCTGGTACGCGGGCCGCTACAGCTTCGTCACCTACAGCCTCCTCTACTACCCCCTGGCCGCGGCCGTCGGGATCCGCCCGCTCGCAGTCGCGACGGTCGGACTCGCCACGCTCGCGTTCGCGGTGCTCGTCTGGAAGGAATGGGGGCCCAGCGCACGGTGGTCGAGCCGGACGTTCGCGGTCGTCTGGGCGGGCATCGTGCTCTCGGCAGCGTTCCCCTTCGCGCTCGGCGCCGCGCTGGCGCTGCTTGCGCTGTGGGCGCTCCAGGCGCGACGGCCGTGGCGGTTCGCCGCCTGTGCGGGCCTGGCGGCCGCGGCGAGCCCGGTCGCCTTCCTGCTGCTCTTCGTGATCGTGGTCGGGCTCGCGATCGGGCGGCGCGCCGAGCGCTGGCTCCAGGTGGCCGCCGGCGCCGGCCTGCTCGCGGTCACCGTCCTCGAGGCGCTCGTCTGGCGCATCTTCCCCACGAGCGGCCGCTATCCGTTTTCGGCCGCCGAACTGGCCGCGGCCTGCGTGTTCTGCGCTCTCGCGACGATCCTGACGTGGCGCGTCGAGCGGGCGCGCACTCTCCGCTACGTGTTCCCGGTCTACGGCATCGCCTGCCTAGCGTTCTTCTTCGTCTCGTCTGCCGTCGGAGAGAACATCGCCCGACTTCGCTACGCGGCGATCCCGCTCGCCGTGCTCGTGCTCTCGCTGCGCGAGTGGCGGCCGCGCCTGCCGGCCCTCGTCGTGCTTGCGCTCGCGATCTCGTGGAACCTGACCCCGCTCGCTGTCAGCTACGTCCGGGGCGAGGACGACCCCGCCGCTCAGTGCGACCTACTGGGCACCCGCGATCTCGTTCCTTCGCGCGCACCTGACGCCGTCCTACCGGGTCGAGGCCGTGGACACCGCAGGCCACTGGGCCGCGTTCTATCTGCCGCAGGCGGGCATCCCGCTGGCGCGGGGATGGTTCCGCCAGGACGATTTCCCCCAGAACGAGGTGCTCTACGACGACCTCGGCACGAAGGCGTATGTCCGCTGGCTGCGTGACCTCGGCGTTCGCTACGTGGTGCTGACGAAGGCGGCTCCCGACTACAGCGCGAGAGGCGAGGCGGCGCTCGTCGGCGGCCCGCGGTCGCCGCTTCGGGCCCGTCTTCCGGACGGCGCAGCTGACGGTGTTCGAGGTTCCCCGGCCGACCTCCATGATCACAGGCCCCGGCCGGGGGCGTGTGCTGACGATGAGCGAGTCACGCATCGTCCTGCGCGTCTTCCGCCCGGGCACGTACCGGCTCGCCGTTCGCTTCTCCCGGTATCTGACCCCGTCGGTGGGCTGCGCGGTGCGTGGGCCCGACGGAATGATCCGGCTCTCGCTCCCGCGTGCCGGGCTCGTCCGTCTCGCGTTTGCGCCGGACGCGGGGCGGGCCCTGGCCGCCCTGACCGGGCACGCGGCGCGCTCCTGCGCTCGTTGAGTAGACTCGCGCCGGTGCGCCGCCGAGTCCTGATCGTCGTTGCCTTCGGCCTCCTCCTCGCCGGTTGCGGCGGCAAGACGGTGTCCCCCGCGCCGGAGACGGTCGTGGGAACGGTGCCGACGACCGCCGAGGTGAAGGGCGACCCGACCGCCGGCAAGCAGGTCTTTACCTCCGCCGGCTGCACGAGCTGCCACACCCTCAAGGACGCCGGCGCTACGGGCGCGGTCGGGCCGAACCTCGATCAGGCGAAGCCGCCGGCCGACCGCGTCGTCGATCGGGTGACGAACGGCAAGGGCGTGATGCCGTCGTTCAGCGGCCAGCTTTCCGCTCAGCAGATCGCCGACGTCGCCGCCTACGTCGTCCAGGCCACGCAGGGCTGATCCTCCCGCCCGACTTCCCGAGCGGCGTCCGGCTCTTCGCCTGCGACCTCGACCGCACCCTGATCGGCGAGGACGCCGAGCTCCGGCCGCGGACGCGCGCAGCGATCGCCGCGGCGCTGGCGGCTGGGATTCACGTGACCATCGTCACGGGCCGGATGTTCCGGTCGGTGCGCCCGTATGCGCAGGTGGCGGGGATCATCGACCCGGTCGTCTGCTACCAGGGCGCGGTCGTCGCCGACCCGACCACCGGCGAGTTCCTCCGCCACGTGCCGATCCCGCTCGCTCCGGCGCGAGAGGCGATCGCGGCGGTGCAGGCCGAGGGCTTCCCGCTCAACTGCTACGTCGACGACGAGCTGTACGTGGCCGCGAGCACGCCGGGGTCCGAGTCGTACGCCTCGTTCCAGAACCTCCAGGTGCACGAGGTCGGCGATCTGCTCTCGTGGCTGACGAAGCCGCCGACGAAGCTGGTCGCAGTCGGTGACCCGGCCGAGCTCGACCGGCTCCAGCTGAGGATGCGCGAGCACTTCGGCAGTCGCCTCTTCATCTCCAAGTCGCTCCCGTACTTCCTCGAGTTCGCCGCTCCGGAGGTGACCAAGGGATCCGGGCTCGAATTCCTCGCCGCACGTCTCGGGGTCACGGCGAAAGAGACGGTCTCGTTCGGAGACGGCGAGAACGACGTCGAGCTGCTCGAGTGGGCCGGCTACGGGGTTGCGGTCGCGAACGCCCACGACCGGGTGCTGGCGCTCGCCGACTTCGTCTGTCCGCCCGTGGATCAGGAGGGCGTGGCGCAGGTGATCGAGGCGTACCTGGCCCGTTAGGGCATCTTGTTGCGTGGCGATTCGTGCCGCATGATTCGGCCGTGTGGTGGCGCCGAATTCGCATGCTCCCGGAGAACGACTTCCAGGTCCTCATGACCTGGATCATGGGGATGGACGCTAAGCTAAATCGAGTCCTGCGAGCAGTCGGAGAGGACGATGAAGAAGAGCAAGTATGGGGCGACGGCTGAAGAGTTCGAGCAGTGGGAGCGGGAGCGGCTAGAGATGGTCGCCTATCTTGATCGCCGTCGAGCCGAGTGGGAGGCTCGCGAGGAGCGGCGCCGCCGCCGGCTCCAGCGCCTGAGCTTCGGGCTGCTCGGTCGGTAGCAGCGCCGCTCCGTACACTCCGTGGCGTGATCGATCTCAAGGCGGCGCGCCACGATCCCGACAGCTTCCGCGCTGCGCTGGCCCGGAAAGGCGCCGAGGAGCTCTTCGACACGCTGCTCGAGGCCGACACCGCGTGGCGCGGCGTAACGGCGCGGCGCGACGAGACGCGCGCCCGCCAGAAGAAGCTCGGCAAGCCCTCGACGCCGGAGCAGATCGAGGAGGCGAAGACGCTGAAGACCGACCTCCAGGCGCTCGATGCCGAGCTCGGCGCCGCCGAGGCGAAGCTGAAGGAGCTGCACGACCGGGTTCCGAACCCGCCTGATCCCTCGGCGCCAGACGGCTGGACGGACGAGGATGCCGAGGAGCTCCGCCGCGTCGGCGAGCCGCGCGACTTCGGCTTCGACCCGCTCGAGGCCGACGAGCTCGGGGCGCGGCTCGGCTGGCTCGACATGGAGCGCGGCGCCCGCACGTCGGGGGCGCGGTTTGCCTACCGGCTCGGCGACGGCGCGCTGCTCGAGCTCGCGCTGTACCGCTTCGCCCTCGACCGCCTCGTGGCGAGAGGGTTCGTCCCCGTGCTTCCGCCCGTGCTCGTCCGCGAGCCGGCGATGTACGGCACCGGCTTCCTGCCGACGGACGACGTCAACATCTACCACGTCGAGCGCGACGACCTGTACCTGACGGGAACGTCCGAGGTCGCCCTGGCCGCGCTGCACATGGGGGAGATCCTCGACGAGGCCGATCTGCCCCTCCGCTATGCCGGCTACTCGACGTGCTTCCGCCGGGAGGCGGGAGCAGCCGGCAAGGACACGCGCGGGATGTTCCGCGTCCACCAGTTCGACAAGGTGGAGATGTTCTCGTTCGTGCGCCCCGAGGACTCGGCCGCCGAGCACGAGTTCCTGCTCTCGGTCGAGGAGGAGCTCGTCGCCGAGCTCGGCTTCCCGTACCGGGTGGTCAACGTCGCCGCGGGCGATCTCGGCGCCTCGGCCGTGAAGAAGTACGACATCGAGGCGTGGATGCCCGGCCAGCAGCGCTACCGGGAGATCACCTCGACGTCGAACACGACCGACTTCCAGGCGCGCCGCCTCGAGGTGCGCTACCGCGGCGAGCGCGGCGTCGACCTCGTGCACACGCTGAACGGGACGGCCGTGACCGCGCGCAGCCTGATCGCGATCATGGAGAACTTCCAGCAGGAGGACGGCTCGGTCGCGGTACCGGCGGTGCTGACGGAGTTCGGCGCGCCGGACGCTGCGATACTCGGCCGGTGAGCAACCCCGACCCCCTCGCCCTCGAGCGCCGGCGCCAGCCGCGAGGCGCTGGTCAAGCGCGCCCTCTGGACGATCGGGCTGATCGTCCTCCTCATCGTCGCCGGCCTCCTCGGAGCTGCGTTCCTGCCACGCTGGTGGTCGCATCGCATCGGGGCCCAGGTCGGCGGCCGCATCGGAGTCGGCATCGCACTCGGCCTCTTCTACGGGTTCGTGTTCACAGGCCTCCCGGTCGTGGTCCTCCGCTGGGCGTTCAGGAAGCGGCGCGCGTTCAAGACGTGGCTGATCTGGATCGGCGTCGCCATCGTGCTCGCGCTGCCGAACCTGCTCACCCTCGGGATCGTCCTCGGCAGCGGCAAGGGGGCACATGCGGGCCAGCGGACGCTCGACGTCGACGCACCGGACTTCCGCGCCTCGTCCCTGGCCGGCGCGATCGTCGCGGTGGCCGCGCTCGTCCTCTGGGAGTACCTGCGCTTCTCCCGGCGCCGTGCGCGCCATCAGGTGGACGAGCTGAAGCAGGAGCTCAAGGCGCGCGAGGCGGCACAGGCAGCCGCACCTTCGCCGCCCCCGGATCAGCCCGCGTAGGCGCTAGTCTCGTCGCGGCGGGGTGCCTGCGACGGTGGTGAAGCGCCCGCAGAGCGGACGGAACTCTTGGCTTCGCAGCGCGCCTCGATTGTCCGATGGGCAGACCGTCACGGGTCGGCGAGACGGTCTTTCAACATCGCGTCGGGCAACGGTCTTCGAGCTGCCTCCGCTCAGCGGTTGCCCAAACCGCTATCGTGTTCGTATGCGCACCACCCAGCGAAAGGGGGACATCGCGACGTCTCGCGCGATTGCGAGGTTCACGGCAATGGGATACGACGTATCGATCCCGTTGACCGAGTCGGCGGCATATGACCTCATCGTGGACAACGGCCAAGAGTTGGCGCGGGTTCAGTGCAAGTTCGCCAACGACCCGCGTCGGCAGGTCGATCTTCGAAGGATTCACTCCAACTCGACCGGTTATGTCGTCAAGCGCACGGAGGAGGACTCATACGACTGGCTCTTCGTGCTCGACGGAGCAGACTCGGAGTACCTGATCAAGCAGTGCCATTCAGGGCGACGGTCTGTCACTCTGTGTGACGCCGACAAGCTCGGAGCGGTGGCAGAGTCTGGTCGATTGCAGCTGCCTTGAAAGCAGCCGGTCCGTTCACTCGGACCCGGGGGTTCGAATCCCTCCCGCTCCGTCTTTCTCAGACTCGCTCCCGGACCGTTAAGTCCGCGGGACGCCTCTGGCGTACTCGCTCGCTGCGTACGGTCAGAGCAGCTCGGCGAATTCCTCGCCGAGAGGCCGGCTTGCCGCAGGTTCGACGAACCTGCCGACCCTCGTCGCGGAGCCGCGGATCTATTCGACCTCGTGCAGTCGCCCTTCTGGCACGACCTTCGATGTCAACCGCGGCGAGCTGTCGAGATACGCCCGCGCCACCCCGCCCGCGAGTCGCGTCAGGTCAGGACAACCGAGTAGTCCGCCAGATCGGACGGTGAAAGCTGGAGCTGTCCACGTTCGAGGCGCAGGCGACGATTGTCCCTGGAAACTTGCCGTTTCCTACGCGCCGTTGCCGGCCGAGCTACTGTGTGGTCACATGTGGACCAATGGGCATTCGGCCGCCGAGACAACCTGACCGAGGCGATCCGCCGCGTGCGCGGCGGCGAGACGATCGAGGTCACCCGCGCGGCGTACCTGGCGCTCCTCTCGCCCGTCCCCGCCGGCCGGTTCAACCCCTCGTCGCCTGGAGTGTCAGCCGGCCGTCCTGCTCTCGGTCCGATCGAGCTCGTCCCGGTCACCGGAAAAATGAGCGCCTCGGACGCGCTCGACCCGGTTCCCATCGTGGTCGACCGCGAGCCAGCGAATCCCGACGCCCAGCGACGTCGACCGCTCACGGCACTCCGGTATCGAAGCCGAGCCTCGCGGCGGTGGTAGTCCAGGAGCTGCGCCGCCAGCCAGCGCTCGTCGCCTTCTTCGGCGCCGTCGAGGAGGGCGTTGCGGAGCCAATGCGACCCACCTGCTCCGAATTTGTCCCAATTCCAGCCCGGCAGCTGTTCGGCCGGGCGTGCACGCCTACGGTTGAAGCGGCGGCGGAGGGTGAGATCCCGAGGTGGGATGAGCAGTTCACAACTTGCTCGACCGACGAGAGTCGGTTCCGGTTCGAGTCCGGCGCCCTCCGCGCCACGAGTCGTACAATAGAACCGGTTGTGAACTGCTCGCGGGCGCAAGCCCGTTTCACCCGTTTGAGCCCGCCGCGAGGCGGGCTCAAACTCTCTCCCTCGAACGGCAGACGGCGGGTCGCCGAAACAAGAGCCCCGGGTGATCGGTTGCAGGAGCTCGGGGCGAGCCGATTCGGGATCGGTT
>CAVXTD010000027.1:0-179504 GCA_963764565.1 uncultured Actinomycetes bacterium | reverse complement strand
CCTACACTCGTCGTCCGTGCCTCACCGCACTCAGGAAGCCCTGTACGCCGGCATCGACCTCGAGCTCTCGTGGTCGGAGGCGGAGCTGCCGCAGGTCGAGCGGACGAAGCACGTTCACGCGTTGCACCCCTATCTCGGCAAGTTCGTCCCGCAGCTCGTCGAGATCTTTCTGAGGCGCTATTTCGCTCCCGGTGACCGGATCTACGACCCCTTCGTCGGATCCGGGACGACCCTCGTCGAGGCGAACGTGTTCGGCGCTCACGCGATCGGCTGCGACATCTCGGCTTTCAACTGCCTGCTCTCCCGGGTGAAGACGGCGAAGTACTCGCTTCCGGCCCTCGAGCTCAGCCTCAAAGGAGCGCTCGAGGAGGCTCGCCGGTCAAACCCGGCGAAGGAACGAGCGACCGACTGGCTCGAGCGCTGGTACGCGCCGGCGGCTCTCGACGAGCTGCTCTCCTATCGAGCCGCGACGGCTCGGCTCGACCCATCGGCAGGCCAGGTCGCCCAGCTGATCCTCTCGCGGGCTGCGCGATCGGCGCGCCTGACGACCCACTTCGACCTCGACTTTCCGAAGACGCCCGTCCACGAGCCCTACTACTGCCACAAGCACAAGCGGACCTGCCGGCCGGTCGGCGAAGCGGCCAAGTTCCTGCGTCGCTACACCGTGGATACGCACCGGCGCCTGCGAGCGTTCGCCGAGCTGAGGAAGAACCGAGACGTGACGGTGATCCACGGCGATGCTCGCACGCTCGCCCTGCCTGCTCAGTGCAACCGGGATGATCACGTCACCCCCGTACCCCGGGCTGATCGACTACCACGAGCAGCATCGCTACGCCTATGAGCTCCTCGGCCTCGAGGATCGCAGCACCCTCGAGATCGGCGCAGCCGCAAAGGGGCAGTCCCGGACTGCGCTGCGCGACTACGTCGACGAACATGAGCGCCGTCCTCGAGAACGGCGCCCGCCAGCTGACGCCGGGCGCGCCGATCATCATCGTCGTCAACGACTCGAAGGGCCTGTACCCCGAGATCCTCGAACGGTCAGGCCTCGAGCTCGAAGAGCGGATCACGCGTCATGTGAATCGGCGGACCGGAAGACGAGCGGGCGAGTTCTTCGAGGACGTCCTCATCTGCCGTGCCCGAGCCACCTAGCCGCGTCCAGCTCGCCCACACATCGCGTCGCCGCCGCGACCGACATGGCGGGCGCGGCACCCCAACACCGCTGGGGTGCGCAAGGGGTTTGGGGAAGGGGGCACGCGGGGGAAACCGGCCGTTTCCCCCGTGAAGCGGGCGAAGCGTTACGCGAGCCCGCGGGAGCGGTCGTACTCGCGCAACCGCGCGATCCGCTCTTCCATCGGCGGATGGGTCGAGAACAGGTTCGCGACGCCGACCGCCTTCAGCGGGTTGACGATGTAGAGCGACGAGGTCGCCGGGTTGACCTGCATCGGCAGGGCTTTCCGGCCGCGCTCGAGCGTCTCCAGCGCCTCGGCGAGCGGTTCGCCGGTGCCGAGCATGCGCGCCGCGGTGGCGTCGGCGAGGTATTCGCGCTGGCGCGAGACGCCGAGCTGGAGCAGAGTCGCGGCGAGCGGAGCGATGATGATCGTCGCGAGCGCGCCGAATGCGCCGAGCGGGTTGTCCCGGTTGTTCCCGCCGAACATCGCCATGAAGAAGAAGATGTTGCCGACCGCGGAGATCGCGCCCGCGATCATCGCCGCAATCGACGAGACGAGGATGTCGCGGTTCTTGATGTGCGCGAACTCGTGGGCGAGCACCCCGCGAACCTGATCCCGGGGCAGGTACTGGAGCAGGCCCTGCGTGACCGCGACGGCTGCGTGCTCGGGATTGCGCCCGGTCGCGAACGCGTTCGGCTGCTCGGACGGGATCATGTAGACGCGAGGCTTCGGCACGTCGTAGAGCTGCGCGAGTTCGCCGACGATCTGGTGGATCTCGGGCGCCTCGGACTCGGAAACCTCCTTCGCCCGCGCCGAGGCGATCGCGAACTTGGCCGACCACCAATAGGCGGCGAAGTTCATGACCACGGAGAAGATGACGAAGAACCACAGCGCCGCCCCACCGATCGCCGCGCCGACCCCGATGAACAGGGCGGTGAGGCCGGCGAGCAGGAGCCAGGTACGGGCTTTGGTGCTGAAGCTTGCTCTGTTGACGTTCATGGCACTCCTTTCGGCTGCACGCTAGTTGCACGAACAGCCGAAGGTTTCTCCCGCCAATTTCGCGGCTGGCCGGCGTACCCGGGTCTTGCGACCGTTCTGACGAGGACGCCCGTTCGGGGATAGTGCCCCTCGGCTCCATCAACCGTACCAAAACGGGCTCGACCTGGGCCGACCTCGATCTCAGCGAGCCTCGAGGAGCTCCGGCGTCTCGCCCGGTGGCACGTCGATCGCCGCGCTCCCGCGCTGGTGACGCGCCAGGGCGACCGCCCCGAGAACGACGAGCGCGAACGCCGTGATCCGCAGCACGCCGAGCGTTCCCGAAGGGAGCGGCTCCGCGAAGATCGTCATTCCGGCCGCGATCGGAAGCGCGTTCGTCAGCAGCGTCGCCATCCCGGCGGTGACGAGCGGGTTCGCGTGCTGGAACCCGGTCTGGAGCACGAGCGTGCCGAGCGCGTAGCAACCGATCAGCGCCGGAACGAACACCACATGCTGCCCGCCCGCGACCGTCGTCTTCGTCGCCACATCGCCGGCAGCGAACAGGATGCCCGTGGCGATCCCGAAGGACGAGCCCGCGCCGATCAGCCGCGGCCCCACCCGGAGCGCCAGCCCGGTCGCGACCAGGGACGCGACGAGCCAGAGACCGACGGCCACCGAAGACCCTTCCGTTCCCCGGTCCGAGGCCCCCGCGAGGGAGAGGCCGAGGATCGCGAGCCCGACCACTGCAACGACCGACCCGGCCTGCTCGATCGGCATGAGCGGCTCCCGCGTGTAGCGACTCACCATGACGGCGAGGATGCCGATTCCCCCGGCGGCTGTCGCCTGCACGAGGGAGAGGGGCGCCAGGGCGAGTGCCAGGACGTAGAGCAGCCACCCGGATACCTCGATTGCGAAGCCCATCAGCCAGCGCCGCCGCAGGAGCAGTCGGAGCGACCGGATGGGAGCCCCCAACGACAGAGGCGGGAGCTTCGACGCGACGCTGTGCTCGATCAGGTAGCCGACGTTCAGCGCGCACGCCGAGACGAGCGTGACGACGAGCGCGATGAGGATCTTGGTCATATTGGCTGCCTTCGGACCGTCATATCAGACCGACCCGGATCGGCCGCCCCGATGCGAAGCCGATCGCCTCCAGCCGCACCTCGAGCGACGCACAGTCGGGATGGGCTGCAAGCCACGTCTCCGCGGCCAGCGTCAGGCGGCGCACCTTCTCCGGCCCGACCATTTCCAGCGGGTCGCCGTATCCGGCACCCGACTTGGCCTTCACCTCGCAGAAGACGAGCCGTCGGCCCCGGCGGAGCACCAGATCCAGCTCGTAGCCGCCCGCCCAAGCGTTGGCGTCGAGCACCCGGTAGCCGCGCAGCCGATACCAGCGCCGCGCGCGGCGCTCGGCCGCCCGCCCGCTTCTATATGCGGACGTCCGCGGCGTCCGCATAGCAGAGCGCCTGGAACGAGCGCCGGTGGAGCTCGCACGGTCCGCGCTCGCGCACGACCCGCGAGTGCGCCGGCGTGATGTAGCCGACGTGCGAGGAGAACCCGTAGTGCGGGAAGAGGGCGTCCATGCGCCGCATCAGCCGGTCGCGTGTCACTTTGGCGACGACCGAGGCGGCTGCGATCGCCGCACTCCGCTCGTCGCCGTCGACGACGGCGGTGTGGGTCGGCGCCGCCGGTCCGAGCCGGAAACCGTCGACCAGGCACGCCTCCGCGGGCGGAGAGAGCTCCCAGAGCACAGACCGCAGCCCGGCGAGATTGCAGCGGTGGAGCCCGACGCGGTCGATCTCGCCGTGGGAGATCACGTGCACGGCGATCCGCTCCGCGCAGCCGACGATCGAGCGGAAGAGCTCCTCACGGCGCTCCGGCGAGAGCTGCTTCGAGTCGTTCAGGAGTGCGAGCGGACGCACCCGGTGATCGCGCAGGCGGATGTAGTCGAGCAGGACACCGGCGACGACAAGCGGCCCCGCCAGCGAGCCGCGACCCGCCTCGTCGGCCCCGGCAACGAACCGGGCGCCGAGTCCGCGATCGAAGCTAAGAAGCCTCTTGCCCGGGCTCTTCTTCTGCTTCGGGCTCAGCGGCCGCGTCCGCTTCGACTTCAGCTTCGGCGGCAGGCTCGGCATCGACGGACTCGACGGCGGGCTCATCGACGGCTTCGGCAGGCTCCTCGAGCTCGTCGACGGCCTCTTCGGCGACATCGACCGAGCTTAGCTTGTCCCTTCGCTGAACAGCCCGGACGCGCGCCTTCTTCCCCACCTTGTCGCGCAAGTAGTAGAGCTTCGCGCGGTTCACGTCACCGATCTGCATCACCTCGATCTTCTCGATCTTCGGCGAGTGCAGCGGGAAGGTGCGCTCGACGCCGACGCCGAACGACTGCTTGCGGACGGTGAAGGTCTCGCGAACACCGGCGCCCTGCCGCTTGATCACGATCCCCTCGAACACCTGGATCCGGCGGCGCTGCCCCTCGATCACCTGGAAGTGGACGCGCACCGTGTCGCCCGCCTTGAAGCGGGGCCGGTCTTTGCGCAGCTGACGCTGCTCGAGGAGCTCGATCGTCTTGCTCATAGGAAGAGGGCCCGGAGGCCGACGGACAATGCTAGCGGATGCTCACCAGATGCCGGGTACGAGCCGGCTGGTGTCGCGTTCGTACTCGCGGTACGTATCGCCGAGCTCGGCCTCGAGCGCGGCCTCCTCGATGCGGATCCGGTGGACGAGCCCGACGAGCAACCGGGAGGACGCACGCGGCGAGCGAGAGCCAGCTCCCGAGCGCGAGCCCGATCCCGGCGAGGGCGACGAGCGAGCCCGCGTACGCCGGGTGGCGCAGCACCCGGTACGGGCCGCGACGGACGACCACGTGGCCGGGCTGGATCGTCACCCGCCTGCGGAAGTGGCGTCCGAGCACGCGGATCGACCACTGGCGAAAGGCGATCCCGGCAAGCAAGAGCCCGAAGCCGACGCCGTACCAGAGCCAGCGGCTGCCCGGGAGTCGCGCGACGTCGAACACGGAAAGCCCGATCGCGGCCCCGATCGCAAGGTAGCCCGTCACGTTGACCAGCCGGCCGCTCCCCCGGTCGCGATCGAGATCGGCGTCGGTACGCGTCTCCTGCCGCTGCTGGCGCCACTCCACGAGCTCCCATCCGAGCACTACCGACCAGAACACCACGTCTGCGACGAGCGTCACTCGGCGTACGAGATCAACTCGAGCAGGCTTCCGTCCGGGTCTCGGAAGTACACGCTCGTGCCGGGGCCCGCCTGCGCCGAGCCTCCCGATCGGCCCGAGCTCGATCTCGACCTCGTGCGCTGCGTAGGTGCTCGACCGCGCCGGCGATCGGGCCCTCCCACACGAAGCAGAGGTCGCTGTTCCCGGGCCGAACCGGGTCGGCGGCGCGCGGAAACGGCTCACTCCCCGGCCCGTGCACGTTCAGCTGCTGCGCGCCGAAGCGGTACGCGTAGCGGCCCTTGTCAAGCTCGACCAGCTCGGCCCCGAGCACATCGCGATAGAAGCGGTTGGAACGCTCCCAGTCGGAAACCGCGATCACGCAGTGGTCAAGAGACAGAGAGGCCATACGAGGATCATTCCATCCCGCCGCCGCGACCGACATGGCGGGCGCGGCCGCCGACGCTACTGAGGTACAGCAACCGATGCGAGCGAAGCGAGCGAGCGAAGGAGAGGGCCAGCGGGGAGAACCATGGGTTCTCTCGCTATCTAAAGCCGATGCGGTTCGGCGGCCAGTAGACCGCGAACACCTCGCCGATCAGGTTCCCCCGGGGCACCGGGCCCCACTCGCGTGAGTCGCACGACTGCGTCCGGTTGTCGCCCATCATGAAGTACATCCCCGGCGGGATCTTCCGCGGCGGGTACGACGTGCCGGTGTCGCGGCGCGGATCCTTCACGTACGGCTCGATCAGCTTCTTGCCGTTGATGTAGATGAAGCCGTTCTTCTCCTGCCAGGTCTCACCCGGGAGCGCGATCAGGCGCTTGACGAAGGTGCCGCCCGCGCCGCAGCGCTCCTTCGCCAGCGGCGGCGTCTTGAACACGATGATGTCGCCCCGCGCCGGCTTGCGGAAGTGGTAGATGAACCGATTCGCCAGCACCCGGTCGGAGAAGCGGGCCTCGCAACCGCTCCCCGGCCGCGCGCAGTGCAGCGTCGGCTCCATCGAGGAGGAGGGGATCCGGTACGGGTTGATCACCCACGCCTTGATCGCGAGCACGATCGCGATCGCGCCGACGATCGTCACCAGCCAGTCGATCGTGATCCGCCAGCCGCGAGGAAGGCCACGCGTGGCGCGGGCGACGGGATTCAGGCGGTGGCGCTTCTCTGCAGCAGCCTGGTTGACCGAGAAACCGTCGCCGTAGACGCCACTGCGAGAGGCGTCGTAGCTGCGAGAGGCGTCGTAGCTGCGGCGCCGCTCGGGATCGGACAACACCTCATAGGCTTCGCGGAGCTCGCGCGCGCGGGCGTTGCCCGCCTCGGTCTCGATGTCGTCGAAGCGGAGCCGGCGATGGTACGCGTCGCGGATCTCCTCCTCGGAGACCTCGGGTGTGACGCCGAGCACGGTGTAGAGATCCGTCACCGTGCGCTCCGAACTCGGCTCTGCTCCAGGCGCCATGCTTCGATGCGGCCGTGGTCACCCGAGAGCAGCACCTCGGGCACGCCCCAGCCTCGGAAGTCCGGCGGGCGCGTGTAGTGCGGGTACTCGGCCCCGCCTCCCAGGTCGCGAGAGAACGTCTCACGGTCGGTCGAGCCCTCGCTGAGCGCGCCAGGCAGCAGGCGGGCAATCGAGTCGACGAGCACCATCGCAGGCAGCTCGCCGCCGGAGAGCACGTAGGGCCCGATCGAGATTGCATCGGAGCACAGATGCGTGAGGATCCGCTCGTCGAATCCTTCGAAGCGCGCGGACAGAAGCGTCAGCCGCTCCTCGCCTGCCAGCTCCTCGATCACGGGCTGGTCGAGTTGGCGGCCCTGTGGCGTGAGCGCGACGACGCGGTGGTCGGGGACGCCGCCGTAGACCGCGTCGAGAGCGGCGGCGACGACGTCAACCCGCAGAACCATCCCCGGTCCGCCTCCGTACGGCGAGTCGTCCACCTGCCCGCCGGGCAGCGGCGTCGTGTCGCGGTAGCCGAAGAGGCGCAAGTCGAGCTCGCCTCCGAGCACAGCCGCAAGCGGACGCTGCTCGGTGAACCAGCCGAACGCGTGCGGAACCAGCGTAAAGATGTCGATCTGCAACGGCGTTTGAGGTTACCCGTCGGCGAATCCTCGGGCGACGACGATCCTGCGCGCCTCGATGTCGATCTCGCGAACACATGCCTCATGCATCGGCAGCACGAGCCCGGAGTCGAGCTCGAGCACGTCGTTCGCTACGGCAGGAGCGACCTCGCGGACCGCGCCTAGTCGCCTGCCGCCCTCCTCGACCACGTCGAGCCCAAGCAGCTCGAAGACGTAGTAGCGCTCCGGCTCCGGCTCGGGCAGCTCCGCGCGTGGTACGGCCAGTTCCGCACCGCGTGCGACCGGACGATCGACTTTCAGCACGAGCCGCCCGCCCGACCGCTTGCGGCCCGCGACGGTCACCTGCTCACCTGCCGCATACAGCTGCGCTCCGGGCTCGAAGAGCAGCTCGTTCTCGCTCGGCCGCTCGACGACGAACGAACCGTCGAGACCGTGCGGCCGGCCGACCCGGCCGACTTGCACCAGGTCTTCCCTCTACTCAACGATCTCGAGCAGCACTCGGCGATCGCCGTGAGCGCTGCCCGCTCGTACAAGCGTGCGGAGCGCGCGGACGATCCGGCCGCCGCGGCCGATCACGCGCCCGAGATCGGCGGAGGCAACCCGCAGACGGATGATCAGGTCGCCGTCATCCTCGACCTCCTCGACACTGACCGCGTCGGGGCTCTCGACCAGCCGGCGCACCAGATACTCGACAAGATCGGCGCTCGCAGTCACCCGATGTTCTTCGCCTTCAGCAGCCGCGAGACCGCGTCGGAGGGCTGCGCGCCCTTCGACAGCCAGTCCTTGACCTTCGACTCGTCGAACTCGATCAGCGAGGGATCATGCTGCGGGTTGTAGCGCCCGACGATCTCGATGAACTTCCCGTCGCGCGGCGAGCGGGCGTCCGCGACCACGACCCGGTAGATCGGATTCTTCTTCGACCCGACGCGGGTCAACCTCATCCGTACTGCCATCTCTCTCCTCTCTAGCGCTTTCCGGCCAAGCCGGAAAGCGCGGGAACCTTGCCCTTCCCCATCTGCTTGATCAGCTTCTGCATCTGCTTGCGTGCATTCAGGAGCTGCGAGACCTCCTGCACGGACGTGCCGCTGCCGCGCGCGATGCGCTGCCGGCGGGAGCCGTCGATCACGTGCGGGAGGCTCCGTTCGCGCGGCGTCATCGAAAGCACGATCGCCTCGACGCGCGCCAGCCTGCCCTCGTCGACATCCAGACCCTGGAGCTCCTTGCCGATGCCGGGCATCATCGAGAGCACGCCCTTCAGCGGCCCCATCCTGCGGAGCATCTTGTAGCTCGCCAGGAAGTCGTCGAAGGTGAACTCGCCGGCGCGCAGGCGCCGCTCCATCTCCGCCTGCTCGTCGGCCTCGACAGCCGCCTCCGCCTTCTCGACCAGGGTGAGCACATCGCCCATGCCGAGGATCCGAGAGGCCATCCGGTCTGGGTGGAACCACTCGAGCTGGTCGAGCTTCTCGCCGGTCGAGGCCAGCTTGATCGGCCGGCCGGTGGCAGCACGCACCGACAGCGCAGCCCCACCGCGGGCATCGCCGTCCAGCTTCGTCAGCACGATCCCGTCGAACGCGATCCGCTCCTGGAACGCCTCGGCGACGCTCACAGCCTCCTGACCCGTCATCGCATCGAGGACGAGCAAGACGTTGTGCGGCTTCACCTTGCGGTGAATCCGCACTAGCTCGTCCATCAGAGCCTCGTCGACCTGGTGCCGCCCGGCGGTATCGACGATTGCGACGTCGCAACCCTGCGACGTCGCCCACTCGACGCCGGCTAGGGAAACGGCGACAGCGTCGCCGTTCCCCCTGTAGACGGGCACCTGGATCTGGCGGCCCAGCTGGTCGAGCTGGTCGATCGCCGCGGGACGCTGGAGGTCGGCGGCGACGAGCGCCGGCGACTTGCCCTCCTTGCGCAACATCATCGCAAGCTTCGCGGCGGCGGTCGTCTTGCCCGAGCCTTGGAGACCCGCGAGCAGGATCACCGTCGGCCCACGCCCGGCGAAGGCGAGCCGCGAGTCGCCGCCGCCCATCACCGCGGTCAGCTCCTCGTGAACGATCTTCACCACCTGCTGGCCGGGCGTGATGCTCTTCGTCACGTCCTCGCCGACGGCCCGCTCCTTCACGCGCGCGACGAACTGCTTGATCACCTGGAGGTTGACGTCGGCCTCGAGCAGCGCGAGACGGATCTCGCGCATGGCCTTCGAGACCGACTCCTCGTCCAGGCGGCCGCGGCCGCGGAGATCCCCGAGGGCGTCCTGGAGCTTGCCGGAAAGAGCGTCGAACACGACCCACCAGTGTACTGGCGGGCCTTTCCCGGCCAGGGGCTAGCTCAGTCCACGCTCTCGACGAGGATGCCGATGCGCATGTGCGCCCGCCACTCGTCGAGGTTGTCGCCGCGCAGCCCGACCGAGACGACGTCGACCGCCTTGATGTTGCGGAGCGTCTTGCGGGCCTCGGCGAGGCCCGACTGGACGGCGTCGTCCGAGCTCTTCTTGGAGGTTCCGACCAGTTCGATGATCTTCACGACCGACACCTGTTGCTCCCTTCACTCGAGGAAGGATCGAGCCTACAACCTCTCTCCGTTGGCGACCAGTCGCGCCCCGCTACCCGGAGACGAGCGCTCGCGCGAAATCGTCCGGGTCGAACGGGCGCAGGTCGTCCAGCTTCTCCCCCACGCCCACGAGCTTCACCGGCAGGCCGAGCTCGTGGGCGATCGCGACCGCGATCCCGCCCTTGGCCGAGCCGTCGAGCTTCGTCAACACGACCCCGGTCACCCCGACGGCTTCGCGGAAGATGCGTGCCTGCTCGAGCCCGTTCCGGCCCGTGGTCGCGTCGACGACGAGCAGGGTCTCGTGCGGGGCGCCGTCGATCCGGCCGGCGATCACGCGGCGGACTTTGGCCAGCTCGTCCATCAGGTTCGACTGCGTGTGCAGCCGGCCCGCGGTGTCGACGACCACGACGTCCCGCCCGCGGGAGATCGCCGCCTCGATCGCGTCGTAGGCGACCGCGGCAGGGTCCCCGCCGCGCGCCGAGCCGACGAAATCGGAGCCGGCGCGCTTCGCCCACACCTCGAGCTGCTCCTCCGCCGCGGCGCGAAAGGTGTCGGCGGCGGCGAGCAGCACCGAGCGGCCGTGTTCGGCGAGCTTCGCCGCGAGCTTGCCGATCGTCGTCGTCTTGCCCGTGCCGTTCACACCGACGACGAGAACGACCGCGGGGCGAGCGGAGACGTTCAGCGTCCCGGCCTCACCGAGCAGCGCAGCCACCTCCCCGACGAGCGGCTCCTCGAGACTCGTCAAACCACCTCGAGCCTCCAGCCTCCGCATGAGCTCTGCGGTGGCGGGCACGCCGACGTCGGCGCCGATCAACGCTTCTTCCAGCCGCTCCCACGCTGCGTCGTCGGCGGGATCGAAGGCGGCGACGGCGAGCTGCTGAACCAACGCGCGGCGCGACTTGGACAGCGAGTCGCGCAGTCGCGCCACGAGGCCGGCCCGCTCGGCCTCAGGTTCGGGAGATGCGTCCGCGTCCCCGAGCAGCTCTCCCCAGCTGCGAGACACGCCTAGGGTGCCAGGCTCAGGAGGTGATCGCCGAGCTCGCGCGGCCGCGACAGTGAAGGACAGTGGTCGGTATCGATCGTCAGCACTCGCTCGCACGGCCTGGCCGCTTGCATCGCGCGCTGGCGCTCGATCACGATCGCGTTGTCGCGCAGGCACTCGACGTAGACGCGGGGGACAGAGCCGGCTCGCTCCTCGCTGATCCGCACGGGGGCCGTGAACGCAGCTCGGTTCTCTGGGACGTGACGCGCCGAGGCGGCGGCGGCAACCTCGTCGCTGCACTCGCCGTAAAACGCCTCCCGGTGGACGCCCGCGGCGACGAGAACGGTGCCGCGCTGCTCGTCGAAAACCAGGTTCTGCTGAACGATGTCGTCGGCGGCCAGGTCTGTGAGCGCCTGGCCGTCCCTCGGCAGGAACGCAGCCACGTACACGAGCGTCGCGACCTGCTCGGGGACAAGCTCGGCTGCCTGCGTCACCCACATGCCGCCCGCGCTGTGGCCGAGGAGGATCACCGGCTCGTCCGCGCGCTCGACCGCGTCGCGCACCGCTGCGGCGTTTTCTTCCAGCGTGCCGCGAGGGAGATCGACCGCGATCACCTGGTGCCCCGCCTCCTCCAGCAGCGGGGTCAGCTGCGCCCACTCCCAGCTGCCGTGCCACGCGCCGTGCACCAACACATACGTCGCCACCGCGCGACCCTACAACTGTCAGGCGGCCGATGCGGCAAGCGCATCCTCGCGCGGCAAACGGCGCGAGACGACCTGAGAGACACCGTCGGCGCCCATCGTGACGCCGTAGAGCGAGTCCGCAGCCTCCATCGTCCGCTTCTGGTGCGTGACGACGATGAACTGCGCGCGGTCGGCGAACCGGCGGAGCAGCGCGCAGAACCGGCCGATGTTCGCGTCGTCGAGCGCGGCCTCGACCTCGTCGAGCAGGTAGAACGGGCAAGGCCGGGCAAGAAAGAGCGCGAACAGAAACGAGATCGCCCCGAGCGCCTTCTCGCCGCCGGAGAGCAGCGACAGCCTCGTGATCCGCTTCCCCGCCGGTGAAAGCTCGACCTCGATTCCGGGCTCGTCCGGAATCGGAATCGGAGTCGGACTCCTCGGGCTCCGTCAGCCGCAGGCGGCCGTGGCCCCCCGGGAAGAGCGTCGAGGCGACCTCGGCGAAGTTCCGCTGCACGGCGTCGAAGGTCTCCGCGAACCGGCGGTCGACCGTTTCGGTCAGCTCGTCGCGGAGCTTGCGCAGCTCGTCGAGGGAGCGCTCGAGATCCTCGCGCTGCGTGCGCAGCTCGGTCAGCCGCTCCTTCTCGCGCGCGTACTCCTCCTTCGCGAACGGGTTGACGCCGCCGAGCTGATCGCGGCGGCGCTCCAGCCGGTCGAGCTTCTCCACCAGCTCGTCGCGCGTCCCTTCGGCCGGCTCCGCCGAAGAAGCCTGCTCGAGGCGACGCTCCGCTTCGGCCCGCTCCGCCTCGAGCCGCGCGTTCTCGACGTCGACTCCGGAGACGCGCTCCGCCGCATCGGACAGTGCGCGCCGGAGCTCGACCTCGCGGCCGCCGAGAGCGCGCAGCTCCGCAGCGAGCTCGCTCGCGCGGACGGCTCCCCGGTCGGACTCCTCGAGCAGAGGTGCCTGGAGACGCTGGGCGGTGCGCACCGCAGCGCTCAGCACCTCGACCAGGGATGCGCCGGCAGCGACGAGCGCGGGGTCGGGCAGTCGCGGCGTCGCCCGTGAAGCCTGCTCGCTCAGTGCCGCAGCCTCGTCGAGCAGGCGCCGCCGTCTTGCTTCGAGCTCGAGCAGGACGGCCTCGGCGGTGTCGCCGGTGAACGCGAGCACACCGCGCTCGGGATCGTAGAAATGGCCCTCGAGCGTGACCGCCGGACCCGTCGCGGCAAGGAGGCGCTCCGAGGGGACAACCTCGACCCCGTCGAGCGGCTCGACCTCGCCCGGCCGGATGAGCACTGTCAGGTTGCCGAGCCCCCGCGCCCGCGCCTGTTCCAGCAGCGTCAGCCCGTCCTCCGCCGACCGGGCGACGAGCGCCGCGCCGATCGCGGCCGCGACCGCGCGCTCCTGGCCGGCCTCGACCTCGACCAGCGAGAGCGCAAGCGATGCCCCTTCCTCGGCGAGCGCGCGGGCTGCGGGCGGGAGCCCTTCCCGCTCCGCAATCGCCCGCTCCAGGGCAGACGCGCGCGCCTCGGCCAGCCTTGCCTGCTCGAGCAACCCGGCGTCGATCGCGGGCGGCGCCTCCCTGAGGCGCTCGAGGAGGGCCTGGGCCGCTTCCCGGCGCAGGTCGAGCCGCTCGGCTGCGCTGCGCAGCCGGTAGAGCGTTCCCACCGACCCCTCCCGACCCCCGGCGGCAGCCGCGAGCGCATCCTCGGCCCGGCCGCGCTCGGCGAGGAGCGCCTCGAGCGCCGCCTCTGCCACGCGCCGCTCCTCGGCGAACGCGAGCCGTCTCTCCTCGGCCGCTCGAAGCTGCGTGCCGACCGACTCGAGGTCGAGCGTTGCGATCCCGGCGCGTAGCGCGGAAATCTCGGCGCCGAGCTTCTCCGCCCGTTCCGCGGCCGTCGCCTGGAGCGCGAGCGGTCGCAGGCGTTTCGCCACCTCCGCCTCGACGTCGCGGGCCCGTTCGACCTGCGTCGCGACGCGCGCGAGCTTGAGCTCCGCGCGGTGCCTGCGCCGCTTGTACTTCCCGAGCCCGGCGGCGTCCTCGACGAGCTCGCGGCGCTCCTCCGGCTTGCTGGCCAGAATCGCCTCGACCCGTCCCTGCGAGACGATCGAGCCCATCGCCGAGCCGAGGCCGACGTCGGAGAGCAGCTCGACGACATCGGTGCGCCGAACGTGTGCGCCGTTGACGAGGTACTGCCCTTCACCGCCCCGGTGCAGGCGCCGCATGATCGAGACCTCCGAGTAGTCGAGCTCGGTCAGCGCGCCGTCCTCGTTGTCGAACAGGAGCTCGACCTCGCAGTGGTCGGCGGCCGGCCGCGAGGCCGATCCGGCGAAGAGCACGTCGTCGGGTTTCTCCGCGCGCAGCTCGCTCGGGGCGAGCGACCCGGCCGCCCAGATCAGCGCGTCGGCGATGTTCGACTTGCCGGACCCGTTCGGCCCGACGACGACCGCCACTCCGGGCTCGAGCCTGACCTCAACCTGATCGGGAAAGGACTTGAACCCTCGGATCCTGATCGATCTCAGATGCATTTCCGCGCCGGCGAGAAGAGGAAGGGGAGCGCGGGGGAACCATGGGTTCCCCCGCGCCGGAAGCCGCGGATCCTGATCGCGCGCAGGTGCATGCGAGCGAGAGCATGCCAACCGCGTCGGAGGACCTTGCTCCTCCTACTTGTCGCGGTCACCCTGCTGATCGAGCGAGGCGAGCGCTTCCCGCGCGGCCTCCTGTTCGGCATCCTTCTTCGTCTGGCCGGTCCCGGATCCCGCCTGCTCGCCGTCGATGAGCGCGGCGCAGGTGAAGCGCCGTTCGTGGGCAGGCCCCTCCGTCTCGAGCACGGTGTACGTCACCTGCCGCCGGAGACGGGCGACCGTCTCCTGGAGCTCGGTCTTGTAGTCCACATGCTGAGTGGCGGCGTAGTCGATCTGCTCCGAGAACGCGGCGACGACTGCACGCTCGACCCGCTCGAAGCCCCACTGGAGGAACGCCGCCGCCAGGGCCGCCTCGAGCACAGCCGCGAGCACGTTGCGGTTGCCGACGAGACGATCGAGCTCATCCGCAGGGAGCGCCCCGCCTCGCTCGGCCAGCAGCGGGCCGAGGTCGAGTTCGCGCGCGACCTTCGCGCAGCTCTCCCGCGAGACGGCGTGCGAGCGAATCTTGGCCAGACGGCCCTCCGGGAACTCGGGATAGCGCTCGTACAGCGTACGGGCGACGGCGAGCTCGAGCACGCTGTCGCCGAGGAACTCCAGGCGCTCGTACGAGGCGGCGCGATCGGCCGCCCACGAGGTGTGGGTGAAGACGTGCTCCAGGCTCGCGGCGGGAAGCGCGTCGATCAGCTTACGCAGAGCGCGCGGGCCTGACGCCCGCCTGGTCGCTCTACTGGTGCGTGGAGACGTAGTCGACAGCCTGCCCGACGGTCGTGATCGTTTGGGCGTCCTCGTCCGAAATCTTGACTCCGAACTGATCCTCGAGCTCCATGATCAACTCGACGAGATCGAGGGAGTCGGCGTCGAGGTCATCCTGGAACGAAGCCGTCTCGGTGATCTGATCCTCGTCGATGCCGAGCTGCTCGACGAGCACCGCTTTCACCTGTTCGAAGACCTCTTCTCTCGACGCTGCCATGACACCTCGCTTACTGGTCGGGGTTTGAGCGCGCCGATCATACACGGCGACCGGCCCGGTGGCATTGCGCTGCTTCCGGCGAGCGAAAAGCTTTCAGGGCGCGGATTCCGCTCGTTCGGGCAACCGCGCTGCAAGGCGCGCGATGATGTCGTGCTCGACTCCACGGGCGGCGAGGCGGATCGCGTTCGCAATCGCCGTCTGGGAGGAGTTTCCGTGGGCGATCACAGCCAGGCCGCGGAGCCCCAGCAGGTAGGCGCCCCCGTACGTGTCGGGGTCGAGCCGGTGCCGGAGCCGGCGCGAGGCGGGGCGGATGAGCAGCCCGCCAAGCTTGCCGAGGGTGGTTGCGGTGATCTCGTCGCGGAGCCCCTGGATCACGGTCCGGATCGTCCCCTCGAGCGCCTTCAGCGCGACGTTGCCGGTGAAACCGTCCGTGACCACGACGTCGGCCGCCTTGGCCAGCAGATCGCGGGCCTCGGCGTTCCCGGCGAAGTTGAGCGTGCTCTCCGCGAGCAGCCGGTGCGTCTCGAGGGTCAGCTGGTTTCCCTTCTCCGGCTCCTCCCCGATCGACAGCAGCCTCACCTCCGGGCTCGGAAGGCCGAGGATCTCCTCCGCGAAGATCGCCCCCATGTGCGCGAACTGGAGCAGGTGCTCGGGCCGCGCGTCGGCGTTCGCGCCGCAGTCGAGCAGAACGGACGGACCGTCCCTGGCGGGAATCGGCACTGCGATCGCGGGTCGCATCACGCCGGGCAGCCTCCTGATCTCCAGGAGCCCGGCCGCCAGCATCGCACCCGTGTTGCCCGCGGAAACGACCGCGTCGGCGTTCCCTTCCGCGATTGCGCGGCACGCGGTGACGAGGGAGCTTTCCGGTTTGCTCCGCACGGCCTCGGCCGGCTTCTCGTCCATCGCGATCACCTGTTCGGCGACGACGTGCCCGAGCCCCCCGGTCTCCAGCGACGCGGGGCCGTAGAGGATCGGGACGATCCCGTCGGAGGCGGCCTCACCGGCACCGGAGACGACCTCCTCCGGGCCGCGGTCTCCGCCCATGGCGTCGACGGCAACCCGGACGGCCAAGGCTACGGAACCGAGGTGCGGAGAGGCTCGACGTCGCGGCCCTTGTACGTCTTGCAATTCGGGCACACGCGATGCGGCCGCTTCAGCTGCCCGCACGTCGGACAGACGTTCACGCGCGGCGATTCGATGCCGTGCTGGGCACGGCGCTTGTCGCGACGGGACTTCGAGGTCTTCTTCTTCGGGACGGCCATGCGGCCGCCGAGTATAGCGGCGCGGCCCTAACTCAGCCTGTCTCTGAGGTCCGACAGGGCAGCCCAGCGCGGATCTGGTTGAACGTCATCGTGCGAGTGCGGCTCCAGGTTCAGATCCTTCCCGCAGACAGAGCAGAGGCCCGCGCAGTCCGGGCGGCAGAGGATCTTGTCGGGCAGGGCGAGGATCAACGAGTCGCGAGCCCAGGCCGAGAGATCGAGCCGCTCGTCGGCGAGGTAGGGGGTCGTCAGCTCGTCGGAGTCCGGGCTGGTCGCCTGGTATTCGCGCAGGCTGAGAGTCTCGTCGAGCACGGCGTCGGCGAGGCAGCGCATGCAGGCACCGTGCAGGCGCACCGAGAAGCGGAGCGCGAACACCCAGCCGGTCGAGGCGCGCGTGACCGCGAGCTCGGCCGGGATCTCCTCGGGAACGGCGACGTACCGCTCACCGCCCAGCTGAACGGGGGCGATCGCGATCTCGACCGCCTCGCGATGCTCCTCGCCCGACCTGACGCGAACGTTCCGCAGGTCGAAGAAAGTCATGGAGGAGAGGCTAGCGACCGCGCACGGCCGACGGCCGCGGGCCGGGGCTCGGCGGCTGCGTGCACGCTCGCCTTCGGCGCCCGCACGATCAGTGCGACCGAGGCGACGATGATCCCGCCCCCGACGAGTGTCCGCCAGCTCAGCCCCTCGCCGAGCAGAACGGTGCCGAGCAGCACCGCCACGACCGGGTTGACGTAGGCGTAGGTGCCGACCAGCGAGGTAGGCGCCGCTCGCAGCAGCCACATGTAGGCGGTGAAGCCGAGCAGCGACCCGGCGACGACGAGGTAGGCGAGACCGAACCAGGATTCGCCGGAGATCTGCCCCAGGTGGACGCGACCGAACTCGCCGCTCGCCCCGGCGACGATCGTCAGCATCAGGCCGCCGGCGAGCATCTGCATCGCCGCAGCGACCAGGGGCCGGCGTGGCAGGAGAGCCCGGCGTGAGTAGAGCGAGCCGATCGCCCAGGCCAGCGAGCTGAAGACGAGGACGAATGCAGCGCGGCTCCCGGCTCCTCCGGCGCCGCCGGGCGCGACGAGGAGCCCGACGCCCGCGAACCCGATCACGAGCCCGAGGACGACCGCGCGCGCCAGCCGCTGCGCGTAGAAGACCCGGTCGAGGAGCGCCATCCACAGCGGTACGGAGGCGATGATCAGTGACGCGGTCCCCGTGTCGAGCGTCTGCTCGGCCCAGCCGACCGCCGCGTTGCCGACAACAAGCATCGGCGCGGCGATCAGGAAGGCGGAAAGCCAGTGGCGGGCGGTCGGACGGTCGCTCCGGTTCCCGCTCCGGCGCCGGCCAAGCCGGCCCCTGCGCTCATTGCCGGCTCCGTCGAGCCTACGCCGGTCCCCGCGGCGGATCGCCCACGCGTACAGGAGGCTGCCCGCGACCAGGAAGCGGACGGCCGCCATCAGGAACGGCGGAATCGTCCGCACCGCCAGGTCGATGCCGAGATACGTGGAGCCCCAGACGACGTAGACGACCGCGAGCGCGACCCAGATGCGCGCCCGCGGAACACCCGGGCTCACAGCCCGAGCCCTACCGTGCGCGCCCGGGCCACCAGCCCCGCCGGTCGGTGTCGTCGTGGTCGTGGAGCTCGGGCCCCATGACTGAGACAACGCCGGCGAGGAGCAGAAGCGTGAGGAGGACGATCATTTCCATGGACACAGAGTGCCCGCCCTGTTCGATTAGCACAACTCCTGTAATCTGTGAATACCATTATGGAACCTGATCGCTGGCTGGGACTCGAGCTTCGGCACATGATCGCCCTGAAGGCGATCGCCGAGGAGGGCAGCTTCGGCCGCGCCGCCGACAAGCCTCGGGTACACGCAGTCGGCGATCAGCCAGCAGATCGCGACGCTCGAGCGCATCGTCGGCCAATCGCCTGATCGACCGGCCGGGAGGGCCGAAGCGCCGTCTCGCTGACCGAGGCGGGCGTCGTGCTGCTGCGCCACGCGGACGCGATCGCCGCGCGGCTCCAGGCCGCGCAGGCCGATCTCGCCGCGCTCGACGCCGGCGACGCCGGGCCGCTGCGCATCGGCACCTACCAGAGCGTTGGCGCGAGGGTTCTGCCCACGCTCTTGCGCGAGTTCGCCGCCCAATGGCCGCAGGTCGACGTCACGCTCCAGGAGTCGGCGGACGACCGGCACCTGGTTCAGCTCGTCGAGCGCGGCGAGCTCGACCTCAGCTTCGTCGTCCTCCCGCTCGACCCGGGGCCGTACGAGACCGTCGCCCTCTTCCGCGACCCCTACGTCGCGGTCGTTCCGGCAGACTCGCCGCTTGCCGCTCGCGATCGTGCCCCCAGCCTGCGCGAGCTGGTCGAGCATCCGCTGATCAGCTACCGCACCTGCCGCACGACGCAGCGGGTCGAGGAGCGTCTGCGCCACGCCGGGCGCGACCCGCACATCGTCTTCCGCTCCGACGACAACGGCACCGTCCAGGGCCTCGTCGCGGCCGGGGTGGGAATCGCGATCGTGCCGCGCCTGACCGTCGACGAGGAGGACAGGGCGATCACGGCGATCGACCTCGGCGACCGCGTTCCCCCGCGCCTGATCGGGATCGCCTGGCATCGCGACCGCCGGCGGACTCGCGCAGCCGAGGCGTTCGTCGAGCTGGCCCGTCAGCTCACCGCGGCGGACGCCGGGCTCGACGCGGCCGCTGCGTAGACTGGAGGCGTGCGCCGCGCTCTCCTCTTTTCGGCCGCACTGCTCGTCATCGCCGCCGTCGCCGGCGCCACGACGCAGACAACCCGCATCACGGTCTACCGCCCCTTCACGAACGGGAAGCTGTCTCCCCGGCTGAAGGTCGTGCGGACGGCGAAGGGTCACTGCTTCTCGGGGTCGGTCGCCGACCCGCGCCGAGACGCGTGGCGATGCCAGTTCGAGAACGCGATCGCGGATCCCTGCTTCTCCGACCCGAAGGTGCCCGTGTGGGTTGCATGTCCGGAGGACGGCTCGCCGTTCGGGACGCGCGTGGTCAGGCTGGCGCTCTCGAAGTCGCTGCCGAAGAGTCTCGGCAACCGCGGCAACGCCGGCCAGGGTAACCCTTGGGCGGTCAAGCTCGCGAGCGGCAAGGTCTGCACGTTCCTGACCGGCGCAACCTTCGCCTTCCGGGGCCGGCGCGTGAACTACGGCTGCGACAAGACGACGTTCCTCGCCGGCAGCCCCGAGCGCTCCGGCTCGACCTGGACGATCACGCTCGGGACCGGCCCGAAGTCGAGACCGCGGACGGCCTCGATCCTCGTCGCAGCCTGGTAGTCCCGCTCGCGGAGCATTCCGGCTGGCCGCCTAGCCGCGCGGCTAACTCAGTACGGCTCGTCGCTGTTGCCGGCGACGCCGGCGACAACGGTTTCCTGCGACCGCTCGTGAAGCCGCTCCCGGCCCCGCTTGACCGCGGTCAGGAACTTGTCCAGGTTGACCTCGAGCGTCGAGAGGATGCCGTCCGCCCAGTCCTCCATCTCGAGACGCGTCTCGCGTGCCGACCGGCGCGCCTCGTCGATGATCTCCTGCGCCTGGCGCTCGGCCAGCTTGACGATCTCCGTCTGAGACGCCTCGCGCGCCGCCTGCTCCCGTGACTCTCCCAGGATCCGGTCGCACTCGCGCTTCGCCTCGGCCAGCATCTCCTGCCGCTCCTTGACGATCCAGCGAGCCTGTTTGATCTCCTCCGGAATCGTCGCTCGCATCTGATCGAGGATGTCGTAGATCTCCTCGCGGTCGATCCGAACCTGGTCGGTCAGCGGCACAGCCTTCGCGTTGTGCACGAGGTCGTCGAGTTTGTCGATCAGAACCAGAACGTCCATCTGTCTCCCAGTCTACTCCTGCGGGCTCGTAGGGGCGCCGCCCCGCCCTTCCGGAAACATGTCCCTGAAGCGTGCTGCAACTGCCGGCGGGACGAGCTCATCTACGTTTCCCCCATACTCGGCAATCTCCTTCACGCCGCTCGACGAGATGAACGAATAGAGCGGGCTGGCCATCACGTACACGGTCTCGATCTCGGGCGCAAGGTGGCGGTTGAGTTGGTTCATCTGGAACTCCCACTCGAAGTCCGAAGTCACCCGCAGCCCCTTGACGATCGCCTTTGCCTCCCAGCGGCGGGCGAAGTCGACGACGAGCTCGGCGAAGACGTCCACCTCGACGTTCGGGACGCCGTTGAGGGCCTCGCGCAAGAAGCCGACCCGCTCCTCGAGCGAGAACATCGGCAGCTTGTGGTGCGGCCCGCGAACGACGCCGACGACGACGCGGTCGAAGATCGCGGCCGCGCGCTTGATCACGTCGACGTGTCCGAACGTCACCGGGTCGTACGTGCCGGGGCAGATGGCTGGTGATCAATGCATCCGCTCCGGCGCCGGCAAAGCCGGCACCTCCGCTCTCCTCCCGCTTCGGCGTCGGCCGAGCCGGCATCTGCGCTCATGTCCGGCTCCGTCAAGCCTACGCCGGTGGTCGCCTCCGTCGAGTCTACGGCTCATGCTCGAACAGGGTAAGGCGTGCGGAGCCGTACGTGCGCGAGGTGCGTACGTCCAGGCCTTCGAGGACGGGCTCGCGCTTCGCGCCGGTCTCGTAGACGAGCAGGCCGTCCGGGGCGAGGAGCCGGGTGAGGTGAGGCGCGATCTTCGAGTCGCCGGCGAACTCGTACGGCGGGTCGCAGAGGATCAGGTCGTAGGTGCTGCGCTCGGTCGAGAGCACCCGGAGGGCGTCGCGGCAGAGCACGGCGGCGCCGGTGGCGCGGAGCTTGGCGAGGTTGCGCTCGATCGCCCGGCACGCGTCGCGGTCGGCCTCGACGAACACAGCCGTTGCGGCGCCGCGGGAGAGCGCCTCGAGGCCCAGCGCGCCGGAGCCCGCGAAGAGGTCGAGCACAGCCGCACCGTCCACCGGCCCGATGAGGTTGAAGGCCGCCTCGCGCACGCGGTCCGATGTCGGGCGCGTCTCCGTGCCCTTGGGCGCGAAGATCCTCGTTCCTCGGTGGGTGCCGGCGATGATCCGTATGTGCCGAAGGCTATGCGGAAGGACTGTGAAGGGGTCAGACCCCTTCACAGTCCCGCGACGGGAAATCGCTGCAAATCGAGCGAGTCCCGCGATCGAGGAGAGCGGTTCGGATGCTGAGGGGGTCAGACCCTTTAACAATCGGTCCGGGTCAGGCGGCGAGGCCCTCGTCCGGGAAGAGCTCGGCGAGCGCGTCGTCGAGCGGGCCGTGCTCGTCGATCAGGCTCTGGGCCGCGGCCCGCGCCCGCTCGAGCAGCGGCCGGTCGACGCGCAGCTTCGTGAAGCGGAGATCCGAGAGCCCGGACTGCCGCGTGCCGAGCAGCTGCCCCTCTCCGCGCAGCTCCAGGTCGATCTCCGCCAGCTCGAATCCGTCGGTCGTCTCGACCAGCGCCTCCAGACGGCGCGCGGCGCTCTCGGTCAGCTCCTGCTTCGGGCGCGACACGAGCAGGCAGAACGACTGTTCGGCGCCACGGCCCACGCGCCCGCGCAGCTGGTGGAGCTGGGCCAGCCCAAACCGATCGGCCTCCTGAACGATCATCACCGTCGCGTTCGGAACGTCGACGCCCACCTCGATCACCGTGGTCGCGACGAGCACGTCCAGCTCGCGCGCCTTGAACTTCGCCATCAGGTCGCGCCGGTCTGCCGGCTTCAGCTTTCCGTGCAGACAGGCGACGCGGAACCCCTTCAACTCGGCGCGGCGAAGCCGCTCGGTCTCCTGCTCGGCCGCGCGGGCGCGCGAGGTCTCCGACTCCTCGATCAGCGGGCAGACGACGTAGGCCTGCCGACCCTCGCGGAGCAGCCGCGTCAGCCGCCGGTAGGCCTCGGGAGCGCGCTGCTCGGGAATCCAGCGCGTGATCACAGGCTTGCGCGACGCGGGCGGCCTCGCGATCTCGCTGACGGCCAGATCGCCGTACACCGTCAGGGCGAGCGTGCGCGGGATCGGCGTCGCCGTCATGTGCAGGACGTGCGGCCGGCGACTCGACCTTCCAAGCCCGCCGAGGGCGCGCCGCTGCTCGACGCCGAAGCGGTGCTGCTCGTCCACCACCGCCACAGCCAGCCGGTCGAGCTCCACGCCCTCCTGGATGAGCGCGTGCGTCCCGATCAGGATCTGCGCGCCCCGCGCCGCGTCGCGCGCACGCTTGCCGGCCGAGCTCGTCAGCAGGCCGCAGGTGACACCGAGCCCGTCGCAGAGGCCCTCGACGGTCAGGAAGTGCTGCTCGGCGAGCGTCTCGGTCGGCGCCATCAACGCGCCCTGGTAGCCCTGCTCGACCGCACGCAGCAGCGCGTAGAGCGCCACCACCGTCTTGCCGGAGCCGACATCGCCCTGAAGGAGGCGCTGCATCGGCACCGCACGGGCAAGATCGCGGTCGAGCTCGTCGATCGCCTGCTCCTGGTACGGGGTGAGCGCGAACGGGAGCGCCTCGCGATACCGCTCGAGCAGCTCTCCGGGCTCGCCGAGCGCCGGCGCCACCTCCTGCTCGCGCTCGCGGTTCCGGCGGGCCAGGCCGAGCTGAAGCAGCAGCAGCTCGTCGAAGGCGAGCCGCCTCCGGCCGGTCTCGGCCTCTCCGAGCGTCCGCGGGCGATGGAGCGCACAGAGGGCGTCGGCGCGAAGCGGCAGCCGCTCTCCGGCTCTGAGGGTCGCCGGCAGGAAATCCTGGTCGTCACGGGCGCACGACAGTGCGGCCGTGACCAGCGCCCGCATCCGCGGCGGGGTGATCTCCTCGCCCGCGGGGTAGATCGGCGCGAGGTCCGCCGTGGACGCTGCGCCGTTCAGGTCGTACGAACGGACGGCGAACTCGTTCCGGCGAAGGTTGCCGCGCAGCCGCACCCTCGTTCCCGGCTGGAGCTTGTCCGCGAGCCACGCCTGGTTGAACCAGACCGCCGGGATCGAGCCGCTCTCGTCGGCCACCGTCGCCTTCAGGACGGTCAGCCGGCCGCGAGTCCTCCGCAGCGAGACATTGCGAACCTCGCCGACGATCACCGCTTCGGCCTCGCCGAACAGATCGACGATCCGGCACTCGCCGACCGACCGCTGGTAGGCGCGAGGCCGGTGCTCGAGCAGGTCGCGAACGGTGCGCAGGCCGAGCCTGGCGAGCCGGGCGGCGATCCGCGAGCCGACTCCGGGAAGCGAGTCGAGCGAGCGCCTCGAGGCGCTCCGGCCTCGGCTCGCTGCGCAGGCGCGCCCAGACCTCGGGTCGGTCCACGCATGCAAAGCCCGTCGGGCGCGTCACCTCGATCCGAGTATAGGCAGCGGTCCGGCGAGCCTTGGCCTCAGGCCGGCCGGAGCCGAACGACCGCATCCACACCGCCCCCCGGAGCCGCGCGCAGCTCGGCATCGCCGCCGTCGGCGGTCGCAAGACGACGGACGATCGCCAGCCCGAGGCCGGAGCCGGGCTTCGGCGAGCGACCGCGCCAGAAGCGATCGAAGGCGCGTGCGCGGTCGTCCTCGGAGAGGCCCGGCCCGTCGTCGACGACGTGGAGCTCGACCCAGCCTTCGGCACGCCGGGCCGAGACGGTGACGGTATCCGAGACGGCGGTCGCATTCGCAACAAGGTTGTCGAGGATCTGGCCCAGGCGCTCCGGCGAGCTCCGTACGCGCAGCCCTCGCTCGCCCTCGTATGTCACGCCGTCCCAATGGGAGAGCCGGTCGGCGACAACGAGATCGACGTCGACGGGCTCGGACGTCGCCGCGCCCGCGTCGGCCCGCGCGAGCGAGAGCAGCCCCTCGACGAGCCTCCCGAGGCGGTCGGCCTCTGCCAGCGCGGGCGCCGCCTCCTCTGCCTGCATGTTCTCGAGTCGGAGCCGTAGCGCGGTCAGAGGCGTCCGCAGCTCGTGCGAGGCGTCGGCGACGAATGCCTGCTGCGAGGCGAGTAACGCCTCGAGCTTTGCCGCCGTCTCGTTGAACTCGCGGGCGAGCCGCCGCACCTCCTCGGGGCCGTCCTCCGGGGCACGGACGTCGAGCCGGCCGGCGCCGACCGCGACGGCCGCCTCGCCGAGGCGGCGCAGCGGCCCGGTCACGCCGCGGGCGACCCAGAGCCCGAGCAGGGACACACCGCCGAGGACGATTCCGGCGATCGCCGCGAGCGTCAGCCAGTAGCGGCGGACGCGGCGGTCCACCGCCGAGGTCGGATAGGTGATCCGCGCGGCCCCGAGGATCGTCCCCGCCGATGCGATCGGAACGGCGACGTAGAGCAAGTTGGTGCCGAGCGTGTTCGAGTGCCTGACCCCGGAAGCGACCCGGCCGGCAAGCGCGGCGGCGATCTCAGGCCGGCTGGCGAAGCTCGTGTCGCCCGGGATCGGCTTGGAATCGGCGATCGCGATTCCGCGCCGATCGACGACGACGACGCGCCCGCCCGTGTCGGACCCGTAGCGGGCCGCGATCGCCTGAAGCCCCGCCCGCGACGACTCGCCGGTGTGCTCGAGCACCCCCTCGGAGAGCGAGGCGACGCTGACCGCGTCCCGCTCGACCTTCGACTCGAGGTCCCGCCGCTCGTTACGGCCGTAGGTGACCCCGAGCGGCACCTCGAGCACGGCGAGCACGAGCAGGGTCAGGCTCAGGTAGCTGAGCAGCAGGCGGCGTGACATCAGCCGCGAAGGCGAAAGCCCACTCCGCGCACGGTCTCGATCCAACCGGGGTCGGCGAGCTTCCGGCGCAGGGCGGCGACGTGTACGTCGATCGTCTTCGGCGAGCCGAACCAGCGCGTCTCCCAGACCTGCTCGAAGATGCGGCTGCGGCTGAACGCCGCTCCGGGCTCGGAGATCAACAGCGCGAGCAGGTCGAACTCCCGTGGCGTCAGCGCGAGATCCTCGCCGTCCAGAGAGGCGCGCCGCGCCCGCGAGTCGACCTCGAGCCCGTTCACGCGCATCGGCCCGTCCGGCGCAGGCGGCTCGAGCCTGCGCATCACCGCGCGGATCCGGGCGACGAGCTCGCGGATCGAGTATGGCTTGACGACGTAGTCGTCGGCTCCGAGCTCGAGCCCGACGACGCGGTCGACTTCCTCGCCGCGGGCGGTGACGACGATCACGGGAACCCGCGAGCGTTCGCGAATGCGGCGGCAGACCTCGAGCCCGTCGATGTCGGGCAGCCGCAGGTCGAGCAGCACGATGTCCGGCTCGGCCGCGTCGAGTGCCTCCTGGCCGGTCGCTGCGCGGTCGACCTCGAACCCCTCCCGGCGCAGGCCCTCCGCGAGCGGCTCGGCGATCGCGTCCTCGTCCTCGACGATCAGGACCTTCACGGATCCCATGATCGCACCGGCTTGATCGAGCGGCATCGGGGCTTTTCCGAACCTTTACCGATCGCCGGCAAAGCCTGGCATTCGGCTGTCCCACCCGTAACCGCGCCCGTCGTACCGTCAGTGCAGTCAATCGAACGGAGGCCACGGTGAACAAGAAGCACGCACTCCTCATCTCACTCGCGATCGGAGCCGCCGCGATCGCCGGGACCGTTGCGGCGACGAAGACCGCGCACCTCGGCCAGTCGGCCACGACCACGCCGACCTCGCCGGCTGCCCTGATCACGCAACGGACGAAGGCTCTCGACCGCACGGAGGCCGCGCTCAGGAAGGCGCTGGCAGAGCGTCCTCCGAAGCTGCCGCCAGTGCCGAAGGCGACCTCGGCGGCCGCGGGCTCCCCGATCGCAGCCGCACCCGCACCCGCAGCCGCGGCCGCACCGCCCCAGCGGGTCGTCTACGTCAGGCCCGCGCCGATCGTCCGCCACGTTCCGCGCGCGGGAGGGCACGAGTCCGAGCACGAGGCCGAGGGCGGCTCTCAGCACGAGAACGGCGGAGGCGGGTTCGATGACTAACCACACCGCCCGCCTCTACGCCCTGGCCGCCACCGTCCTCGTCTTCTTCGTCGCCTGGGCCGCGATCGCCGCGCATCCGTGGCGCACGCAGAAGACGACGGCTCAGGATCCGAGACTGGCGGCGCTCCAGGCCCGCGAGCAACGGCTCCGTGCCGAAGCGCTCGCCGTCAAGCGGATCGTCGACAAGCGCTGGGCCGTGTACCGGGCGAACCTCGCCGCGAGGAAGCGGACGATCGCGACGGTCCAGGCCACGAACGCGCGCACAGCCGCGCTCGCGTCCGTACGGCAGCCGGCCCCCACTGCTCCGACCGCCTCCGCCGCCGCGGCACCCTCGGTCCGGATCGTCACGCTGCCGCCGCTGACGATCACGAGGACCTCGTGATGCAGCGGCATTCGTTCCCCGCAATGGGCACCCAGGTCGAGCTGCTGCTGGATGCCGAGCCGAGCGCCGAGAGCGAGCTCGCCCTCGCCGGGGCAGAGCAGGAGTTCGAGCGGCTGGAGGCGCTGCTCTCTCGCTTCCGCCCCGACTCCGAGCTCTCGGCGCTCAACCGCCTCGGCGTGCTCGACGCCGGCGACGATCTCGTCGCCGTGACCAGGCTCGCCCTGGAGGCACGCGATCGCACCGGCGGCCGCTTCGACCCGACCGTCCACGACGCCCTCGTCGCAGCCGGCTACGACCGCACGTTCGACGAGGTCCTCCCGGACGGCGAGGTGGGAGAGCCCACGGCCCTGTGGCGGCGGCGTCCGCATCGACGGCGGCCGGATCGAGCTGGAGCCCGGCTTCCGGCTCGATCTCGGCGGGATCGCCAAGGGATACGCCGTCGACCGCGCCCGGGCGATCCTCGAGCGAGCCGGGCCCTGCCTCGTCAACGCCGGCGGCGACCTTGCCGGCAGCGGACGGCTCTGGCCGGTGGGCGTCGAGACCGCGGACGGCGAGATCACGCTCGGCCTGGAGGACGGCGCACTGGCCACCTCCGGGCGCGATCGCCGCCGCTGGCGACGCGGCGGCGAAGAGGCCCATCATCTGATCGATCCGACAACGGGCGCGCCGGCCGCCGGCGATCTGCTCCGGGTGACTGCCGTTGCCCCGACTGCGGTCGAGGCAGAGGTGCTCGCCAAGGCGATCTTCCTGGGCGCGCCCGTGGAAGGGCCGGCCGTGCTCGTCACCGCGGACGGCCGCACCGTGGTCACCGGTGGGCTCGAATGAAGACCGATCCGACCTTCTGGCTCCTCGCACGGGCCACCGGGCTGACCGCGTACGCGCTCCTGACCGCGTCGGTGCTGGCAGGCCTGACCGTGAAGTCGAGGCCGCTCGGGGCACGGGTGAAGGCGGCCGCGGCCACCGACCTGCACAAGTTCCTGTCGCTGCTCGCGCTCGGGGCGATCGCGTTGCACGGCGTGACGCTCGTGCTCGACTCGACCGTGCGGATCTCGGTGGCGGCGCTGCTCGTCCCCGGGCTCAGCCCCTACCGGCCCCTCGCCACCGGGCATCGGCATCCTGGCCGCCGAGCTGATGCTGCTGATCTACGTGTCCTTCTCGCTCCGCCGCCGGATCGGCGTGCGGAACTGGCGCCGGCTGCACTACCTCACCTTCGCGGTCTTCGGCGCCGCCACCGTCCACGGAATCGCCGCGGGCACCGATACGTGGGCGTTCGGGCTGTACGCAAGCTCGATCGCCGCCGTCGTCTCGCTGACCGTCTGGCGCGTGCTCACGAGCTCGGCGCCGAGTGCTGCCCGTTCGGAGCAATCGCCGCGTTCGACGAGGCGAGGCGGCGACCGTGTCGTCTAGCCTCGAGCCGTGCCCACCGGCAAGCCGTTGAGGATCGCGCTCGGTGCCGCCGCGCTCGCCGCGGCGGCCACCGCCGCGATCCTGCTCAATCTCGCGCTGCTCGGCTACGCGCAGCCCCGCAACGACCCGGTCGGCAAGCTCAGCCCGCTCGCGGTCGTCCAACCGGGCGCGAGCCTTCCGCCGCCCGTGGTCACAACCGTCGAGCATGGCGGCGGCGGCGAAAACGACGACTAGGGCGAGGAACCCGCGGCCGCGCGGACAGCGGCGACGATCGCGTCCAGCGGCTCGTCCTTGCGCACGCAGGCGACCGCGCCGGCTTCGAGCATCGCCTCGATTTCCCGCTCCTCGGCCGCCGCGGTCAACGCGACCACGGCCACGTCGGGGCAGCGCTCGCGCACGAGGCGCGCGACCTGCACGCCGTCGAGCTCCGGCAGGCGGTAGTCGACGAGCGCCACGTCGGGAGAGTGCTCCTTGCAGATCTCGACGACACGGGTGCCGTCGGGCTCGGAGGCGACGATCTCGATCTCGCCGCGCAGCTCGAGCAGCATCTCGAGCGCCTGACGGAAGACGTCGTTGTCTTCGATCAGGATCACGCGAGTCGGCACTCGCGGAGTCTAGGCCTTCTGGACTTTGCCGCCCTTGAGACAGCGCGTGCACACGTAGACGCGCTGGGGAGCGCCGTTCACGAGGATGCGAACACGCTGGAGATTCGGGTTGAAGCGGCGCTTGGTCGCCACCATCGAGTGGCTTCGGTGGTTGCCGAAGGAGGGCTTCTTTCCGCAGACGGAGCAGATCTTGGACATGCGGCCAGAGAGTGTAGCGATCTAGCGCGCGGCGGCGTTTGCCCGCAGCTGAGCAAACGCGTCGGCCATCTCGAGGGCCGTCCGAGCGACGGTCGCGCCCCGATCGACACGAGCCTCGGCCTGCTCGGCCGTCTCGCAGGTGAGCAGCCCGAACGAGACCGGCACGCCCGTCTCGATCCCGGCGAGCTGGAGGCCGCTCGCCGCCTCGCCGGCAACGAAGTCGAAATGCGGGGTTTCGCCGCGGATCACGCAGCCCAGCGCGATCACGCACGAGTAGCGGCGGGTCTTCGCCAGCGCCATCGCAGCGATCGGAAGCTCGAACGCGCCGGGCACGGGCATCACGAGCACGGCGTCGCGGGCGACGCCCGCCTCGTCGAGCTCGGCGAGCGCGGCGTCGAGTAGGCGGTTCGTGATCTCGCCGTTGAAGCGGCTGACCACGATCGCGACCGACCGGCGGCGGCCGTTGGGGGCGCCCTCGAGCACCGCGTAGCCGTCCGGGACGCGGAACTCGCCCTCGGCGTGCTCTCCGGCCGCGGGCAGTGGGGCAAGCTCGACAGGCTCCTCGTCCACGGACAGTTCCTCGGATTCTTCCGGGGGAGCGGCAGCAGGCGCTTCCTCGTCGAGCATCTCCGCCTCGGGCCCGGGCTGCTCGGGTACCTGCTGTTCGGGCTCGACCGGCTCGGCCTCCTCGGCTGCGAACGCGGAAGAGCGCCCGCGGCGCGGCGGCCGCAGCCGTTGCGACCAGTCGCGCAGCGGCCAGTCCTGAGGCTCGTCGGGGCGCTCGCTCATCAGCCCCTCCCCGACCATCTTGCGCAGCAAGATGGCCCTCATTCGTCTCCCGGCTCGAACTTGAGATCCTGGTGGTGGAGCCGGTGCCCGAGCTTCTCACGTTTCGCCTGGAGGTAGCGCAGGTTCTCGACGTTCGGCGGCACTTCGATCGGCACCTCCTCGACCACGGTCAGGCCGTAGGCGACCGCGCTCTCCATCTTCCGCGGGTTGTTCGTCAGCAGGCGGATCGTCGAGAGGCCGAGGTCGGCGAGGATCTGGTAGCCGATCCCGTAGTCGCGCGAGTCGGCCGGGAAGCCGAGCTCGAGGTTCGCCTCCACCGTGTCCCGGCCCTGCTCCTGGAGCTCGTACGCGCGCAGCTTGTTCAGCAGGCCGATCCCGCGCCCCTCCTGCGCCATGTACAGCAGCACGCCGCGGTCCTCGGAGCCGATCCGCGCGAGCGCCAGCTCGAGCTGCTCCCCGCAGTCGCAGCGCAGGGAGTGGAACACATCGCCGGTGAGACATTCGGAATGGACGCGCACGAGGACGTTCTCCCGGCCCTCGACATCGCCCTTGACCAGCGCGACGTGGTGCTTGCCGGTCAACGTCTCGCGGAACGCGATCGCCGTGAACTCGCCGTAGGCGGTCGGCATCCGGATCGTGTTTGCCCGCTCGACGAGCTTCTCGTGGCGGCGCCGGTAGTCGATCAGGTCGGCGACGGTGATCATCTTCAGCCCGTGGCGCGCGCAGTACTCGACGAGATCGGGCACTCGGGCCATCGTCCCGTCCTCGTTCATGATCTCGCAGACGACGCCGGCCGGCCGCAGCCCGGCGAGACGCGCGAGGTCGACCGCAGCCTCGGTCTGCCCGGCGCGCTGGAGCACGCCGCCGGCGCGCGCGCGCAGCGGGAGGATGTGGCCGCCCTCGATCAGGTCGTGCGGGCCGGAAGCCGGGTCGATCGCGACCGCGATCGTGTGCGCGCGGTCGGCGGCAGACACGCCGGTCGAGATCCCCTCGCGGGCGTCGATCGGGGTCGTGTAGGCGGTGCCGTGGCGAGACTCGCTGCTCGACGCGAGCGCGCGAAGGTTCAGCTCGTCGCAGCGCTGCTCGGTCAGGCACAGGCAGACCACGCCGCGCCCGTGGGTGGCCATGAAGTTGACCGCCTCGGCGGTGGCGAACTCGGCGGCGATCGTCAGATCGCCTTCGTTCTCGCGGTCGGGCGCGTCGACGACGACCACGAAACGGCCGGCGCGGATCTCGTCGAGGGCTTCCTCGATCGTCGCGAAGATGCGCGGCTCAGCCGTCGTCGCCATGCCCAGATCGTAGCCCCGCGAGCCTCTCCACGTACTTGGCGAGCACATCCGCCTCGAGGTTGACCTCCGCGCCGGGCGCCAGGAAGCCGAGCGTCGTCTCGGCGAGCGTATGAGGGACGAGCGCGACCGCGAAGCCCCGTTCGTCGAGGCCCGCCACGGTCAGGGAGACGCCGTCGACGGCGATCGAGCCCTTCTCGACGCAGTAGCGGAGCGCGTCGGCGGGGGCGTCGATCCACACGCGCCTGCCTTCTCCTTCCGGATCGACCGAGCGCACGGTTCCGACCCCGTCGACGTGCCCCTGAACGTAATGGCCGCCGAGCGCCTCGCCCGCGCGAAGAGCGGGCTCGAGGTTCACGGCGGCCCCGGGCTCGAGCCGCCCGAGCGTCGTCCGCGCGAGCGTCTCGGGGACGGCGTCGAAGGCGAGCGTGCGGCGGTCTCCGTCGACGACGGTCAGGCACACGCCGTCGATCGCGACGGAGTCGCCGATCGCCGCGGCGAGCTGCGACTCGACGCGCAGCCGGCCGCCCTCGAACGAGACCACGCGCCCGACCTCGCGCACCAGACCCGTGAACATGCCGCTAAGGCTAGAGCCGTCAGCCGACTGCGAGCGCCTCGAGCGTCTCGCGGACGACCATCTCCACGTCGCCGCGCTCGGCCCGACCGGCCCGCGCCAGTTCGGCGGAGAGCTCGTCAAGCGCCTCGGTCTGCGCCTCGGAAAGCCCTTCGCGGCCGGCGGCCTCGATCTGCTCCAGCAGCCGGACGTTGTCGAGGTGACGCGCGAGCCACCGCGAGAGCAGGGTGACGATGCGGTCTTCAGGGCTCATGGACATAGGCGGTGAGGAGCACATCGTCTCCGACGGCCCGGCTCGCAAGACGGTGCAACGAATGCGGCCTGGAGAGATCGCCCAGGAGTAGAGGCCCGGCTCCGGCGATCATGGGAGCAACGAACAGGAGCAGCTTGTCCACGAGCTCCAGCTCCAGAAACGCGGTCGCGAGCGTGGGGCCGCCCTCGAGCAGCAGAGACTGGACCCCCTCGCCCCCGAGCCGGAGCAGCTCCTCCTCGAGCGGTCCCGCGAGGTGCTCCAGCTCCGAGCCGTCGGGCAGCGCACCGTCGCCGAACGCCAGGCGCCGAGGCTGCCGGAGCCCATCGGCCCCGCGCGCGGTCAGCCGCGGGTCGGTCGGCGCGCACCGTGCCCATTCCGACGGCGACGGCGTCCGACGAAGCACGCAGCTCGTGCACCAGCCGGCGGCTCTCCTCGCCCGAGACCCAGCGCGAGCCCGGCACCGTCACCCGCCCGTCGAGAGTGACGGCGAGCTTCAGCGTGACGAAGGGCCGGCCCCGCGAGACCCACGTCCGCCAGGCGTCGTTCTGGGCCCGCGCCTCGAACGAGTCCGCGTGCTCGACGTCGATCCCGTGCGTTCGAAGCAGCTCGAGGCCGCCGCCCGCCTCCGGATTCGGGTCGAGCGAGCCGGCGACGACCTTCGCAACGCCTGCGCGGAGGACGCTCTCGGTGCAGGGCGGGGTCGCACCGTGGTGGGCGCAGGGCTCCATCGTCACGTACAGGGTCGCGTCGCGCGCCCGCTCGCCGGCTGCCTCGAGCGCGACCACCTCCGCGTGGGCGCCGCCCTTGCGCTCGTGCCAGCCCTCGCCCACGATCTCGCCGCCGGAGACGACGACCGCGCCGACGACGGGGTTCGGGCGCGTCGTCGCCCGCCCGCGCTCGGCGAGCGCGAGCGCACGCTCGAGATAGTTCATGCCAAGAGCTGGACGAGCCGCCGGTACGCGCGCGGCAGGTCCTCCATCCCGAAGATCGCCGTCCCGCAGACGATCAGGTCGGCGCCCGCGTCGTACACGCTGCGGATGTTGTCGTTCGTGATCCCGCCGTCGACCTGGACGTGCACCTGCTCCGGGAGGAGCGCACGAAGCTTGCGGATCCGGCCGAGCGCATCGGGCATGAACTCCTGCCCGGAGTAGCCGGGGTGGATGCTCATGCAGAGAACGAGGTCGAAGCTGTCCGCAACCTGGACGACCTCCTCGACGCTCGTCTCGGGCTTGAACGCGAGACCGACCTGGAAACCGCGCTCGCGCGCCTTCGCCGCCAGCGCGGGCGGATCTTCCACCGCCTCGAAGTGAAAGGTGACGCTGTCGGCACCGGCGCTCTGGAGGGCACCGAAGTGGTGCTCCGGCTCGTCCACCATCAGGTGGCAGTCGAGCGCGCCGCCCTCCCTGTGGATGAGCGGCGAGATCGAGTCGAGCACGACCGGCCCGATCGTGACCGGCTCGACGAAATGACCGTCGCCGATGTCGAAGTGGAAGACGCGCGCGCCGGTGCGGAGCAGAGTCTCGATCTGATCGCCGAGACGGGCGAAGTCCGCCGCGTACAGCGACGGCTCCACCTCGACCGTGCGAATCCACCGATCCCAGCTCATCGGGTGATCTTAGGGTGCGATGCAAGTCGGGGCAGTGTCTGACACCGCGGTGTCAGACACTGGTTCACACGCGCAGCCGGGCGATGAAGAACCCCGAGGTGCCGTGGCGGTGCGGGGTCGTCAGCAGGAACTCGGGACGCTTCGGGTGGCGAAACTGCGGCCATTCGGCTCCCAGATCGTCCACGTCGAGCCCGGCCGCGTCGACGATCGCCTCGTTCTCGTCCGCGTTCAGCGTGCAGACCGAGTAGAGGACGGTTCCGCCCGGCTTCACGCGCTCGGCGGCGGCGCGCACGAGCGCGAGCTGGAGCTCGGGTAGCGGCTTTGAGCGCCAGCGCAGGTCTGGCCGCGAGTCGAGCACACCGAGACCGGAGCACGGCGCGTCCACGAGCGCGCGATCGAAGCCCGTCAGATCGGGCGGGAGCTCGAGCGCGTCGGCATTGACGACTCGCACGTTCGCCGCCCCGAGGCGCCGCGCGTTCTCCTCCAGCTCCCTCGCCCGGCCCTCGTGCCGCTCGACCGCGACCACCTCGCCCGCGAGCTGCGTCGCCTTCCCGCCCGGGGCGGCGCAGAGGTCGAGCACGCGCTCGCCGTCGCGGGCGCCCACGGCCAGCCCGGCGAGCTGCGACCCGCGGCTCTGCGGCCAGATCCGCCCCTCGGCGAGCGCCTGCTCGTCGACCCGCGCGACGCGGTAGGCACGCGGAATCTCTGTCGCCTCGCCGTCGATCTCGCCGCGGACGAGCCGCACGACCGTCTCCGGTGCTTGGTTCTGCGACCGCATCAGCTGGAGCGCCTCGTCCTCGCCCCAGTCTCGGCGCCACAGGTCGTGGATCCAGTCGGGATAGGAGTGCTTCAGTGGGCCCTCGGGAAGCGCCTCGAGTAGTTCGCGCAACCCCTCCGCCAGCCGCCGCATGACCGCGTTCGTGAACGGGACCGCGCGCTCCAGGCGCGCCGCCCGCACGAGCTCGACCGACTCGTTGACCGCCGCGTGGACGGCGACGCCGTCGAGATAGGCGAGCTGGTAGCCGCCCAGACGCAGGGCCGCGCGCACCGGCGGGTCGAGCTTGCGGACCGGGCGGCGGCCGAGCTCCTCGATCCCGTGATCGAGCGCGCGCACACGCTGCACCGTGCCGTACGCGATCTGCTGGGCGAGCGCGCGGTCGCGGGCATCGAGCCCAGCTGCGGCGGTCGCGAAGGCGCGATCGGCGTAGGCACCCTCCTCGAACACGCGGAGGACGACCTCGAAGGCCGCCCGCCGTGCCGGACTTATCGCAGGCCCCGCAGCCACTCGTCGTAGCCCATCCGGCGCCCGCCTGGCGGCTGAACCTCGACCGGGACGAGCCGGCCGTCCTCGATTCGAGCCTTCCAGACGATTACCGGTCGCCCCTCGAGCTGCGCTCTGGCGCCGATGTGCGGCGAGAGTGCGCGCACGCGGCGGAGCAGCTCCTCGGGTGGGCGCGACCAGTCGAGGTCGCGATCGGCCGGGGTCAGCTTCTCGGCGTAGGTGACGCCTTCCTCGGCTGAGGCGTGAACTCCGGTGCGGGCAGCACCTGCTCGAGCAGCTCCGCTCCGACCTCGGCCGCCCGCGCGTAGACCGACCCGGCGTCGTCTTCGGGCTCGACCGGGAATGCGCGCTGCGCGGCGACCGGTCCGGCGTCGAGCGCCTCGACCAGCTTGATGATCGTCACTCCTGCCTCCTCGTCCCCGGCCATGATCGCCCGCTCGACCGGTGCCGCGCCCCGCCAGCGCGGGAGGAGCGACGGGTGCACGTTCAGCCACAGATGCCGCTCGAGCAGCGCCGGCGGGATCAGCCGCCCGTAGGCGACGAGCACGATCGTCTCCGCATCGAGCGGCTCTTCCATGTTCTCGACGACCGGGATGCCGAGTTTCAGGGCCGTCAGCTTTGCGGGGCTCGGACGCAGCCCCCTGCCTCGACCGGCCGGAGCGTCCGGCTGCGTGAGCACGAACGCGATCTCGTGATTCGCCGACAGCCGTTCGAGCACATCCACACCGAACGGAGCGGTCGCGGCGAAGCCGAATCTCACCCGAGGACAGGTTGCGGGCGCAGCACCGCCATCGCCTCGCGCCGCGCCTCCGGAGTCGTGCGGTCGAGAATCAGCACGCCGTCGAGGTGGTCGAGCTCGTGCTGGGCGACCCGCGCGTCAAGCCCGGCGAGCTCGAGCCGCAGCGGCTCGCCGTCGAGATCCTGCGCCTCGAGTACGAGCGAGATGCTGCGCTCGACCGGGACGAGCACCCGCTGAAGCGAGAGGCAGCCCTCGTCGTCACAGCTCCCGCTCGTCGCTCGGTTCGACGATTCGCGGATTGACGGCGGCCAGCGGCTCGTCGCGGTCCGCAATTCGAAAGACGAAGATCCGGCGGAGGACGCCCGCCTGGTTGGCGGCGAGCCCGACGCCGTTTGCCTCCAGCATCAGCATGGTCATTCGCTCCGCGAGCCGCCGCAGATCGTCGTCGAAGGTCTCCACGTCGTTGGCGCGCAACCTCAGCACCGGATCGGGCCACTGGCGGATCTGCGCAAGCGCGATCTGCCTGCGAGCCTCGCGCTCGGCGTCGAGCTGCTCGTCCCTGATCTGCCCGTGCTCCTCGGCCACGGCGTGAGTGTATTTAGAGACTCTGCGGATCGACGTCGACGACGACGGCGAGCCCGGCCTTTCGCATCGCCGGCGCGCCGGCCGCGAGCGCACGCGCCGCCCGCGCGGCAAGCGCACCGGGCCTGTCGGTCTTCGCGACGAGCTGGGCTCGGTGGCGGCCGCGCAGGCGCAAGACGGGAGCGGGCCCGAGCAGCTCGGGAAGCGGAGCCGGAGCCAGACCCAGCTCAGACACCGGCCGTTCGCTCAATGCCGCCTTCAGCTCCTCGAGCGCGCGGAGCGGCCCTTTGGCGTCAGGTCCTGACACGACGATCCGCACCAGGTGCCGGAACGGCGGGTAGCCGAGTACCTTGCGGCGTTCGAGCTCGCCGGCGAGGAACCGCTCGACGTCGTGGCGCGCCGCGAGCTCGATCGGCCGCGCATCGGGCTGGAAGGTCTGGATCAGGACGCGGCCGGGCGCATCCCGCCCGCTGCGTCCCGCGAGCTGGGTGAGCAGCTGGAACGTCCGCTCCTCGGCGCGGAAATCGGGCAGTGCAAGACCGGTGTCCGCATCGACGACGGCGGCCAGGGCGACGCCCTCGAAGTGGTGTCCCTTCGCAACCATTTGCGTCCCGAGCAGAACCGAGCGATCGGTGGCGGCGAAGCGCTCCAGCGCGGCGGTGGGGTCGCGCGTGTCGGCGTCGAGCCTGATCAGCTCGAGCTCCGGTACGCGCGAGGCCAGCTCGCGCTCGAGCCGCTGCGTTCCCGCACCGAGGCGGGCGAGCTCCGCGGAGCCGCACTCGGGGCAGAGCTCGGGCGACGGCTCCGTGTGGCCGCAGTGGTGGCAGCGGAGCTCGCTGCTCCACGACTTGGGGCGCGCCGCCGGGCTTTGCCCGGCGGCCTGCCGGGAGCAGAGTGCAGCACCAGCGCGACGTCGCAGTTCGGGCAGCGGCGCGTGACGCCGCACGTGCGGCAGTGGATCGCCGGCGCCAGACCGCGCCGGTTCAGCAGCAGGATCGCCTTGCCTCCGCGCTCGGCGATCCTGCCGAGCTCGGCGAGCAGAGGCGCCGACAGCGGGTAGCCACGCTCCCGCCGGAGGTCGACGACGCGGACGGGCGGCAGCCGGCCGCCGAGCCGACCCCCCAGCCCGAGCCGCTCCAGCGCCGCCCAGCTCTCGGGCCGCGGCGTCGCGCTCCCGAAGACCGCGACGGCGCCCTCCAGTGAGGCCCGTTTGACCGCCACCGTGCGCGCGTCGTAGCGCGGGTCGGATTCCTGCTTGTAGGAGGCGTCGTGCTCCTCGTCGACGCAGATCAGCCCGAGCCCGCGCACCGGCGCAAACACCGCCGAGCGCGCACCGACGACCACGCGCGCCTCCCCGGAGGCGATCCGCTCGCGCTCGTCGCGCCGCTCCGCCTCGGTCAGCCCCGAGTGGAGCAGGGCGATCCGGTCGCCGAACCGCGCCGTGAAGCGGCCGAGCGCCTGTGGTGTCAGCGCGATCTCGGGGACGAGCACGATCGCTCCGAGCCCGCGTTCCAGCGCCGCGGCGCACGCCTGGAGGTACACCTCCGTCTTTCCGCTGCCCGTCGCGCCGTGGAGGAGAAAGCGCCCGCCGTCCCCGTCCATCGCCGCCACGATCCTTCCGATCGCGGCGTCTTGCTCGGGCGTCAGACGGTCGGGCACGGGCTCGCCGGCCAGACCCGTCGGTGCGAGCTTCGGTTCCCCTCTGCGGGCGCGCTTCAGCGGCGCGATCAGCTCGAGCGCACGGGCGGGCGTCGAGCCGTAGTACTCCGCAAGCCAGAGCGCGAGGTCGACGAGGGGCGGCGGCACCTCGTCCAGAACCCGGCCGACCGGCGACGCCTCGACGCCTGTCGGGGGAGCGTCGCCGGTGGCGACGACCACACCGCGGACCTTCGAGCGCCCGAAGCTCACGGAGACGACGGCGCCCTTCCCCACTCCCTTCCGGGGCCTCGTAGGTGAACGGCCGCGCAACGGCGCGGGCGGAGACGAGCGGGTAGACGGTGACGAACGGCACGGCCACCCAGGGTACGGGGCACCCAGGGCGGCGGTGCGGCCGCCGGCTACACGCCGGCTGCTTCGAGCACGAGCTCGGTGGCGAACCCCAGCAGGAGGCCGACCATCACCCCCGAGGCGACGATCGTCTTGCCCGCCAGCATCCGGTTCAGGCCCATCAGCTCGATCACGACGTAGAGGATCGAGCCGGCCGCGAGCGCGAGAAAGGCGATCGAGAGCGGCTCGCTCACCCAGTTCTGGCCGATCAGCGTGCCGACGAACGTCGGGCCGCCCCCGATCAGGCCGAGCATCCCGAGGAACCGCCAGCTGGGCCGCTCGGCATCGCCGCTCAGCGGAGCGACGATCCCGAAGCCTTCGGTCGCGTTGTGGAGCCCGAAGCCGATGATCAGGACGAGCGCGAGCGAGATCTGGCTGCGCGCGCCCGCCTGGCCGATCGCCAGCCCCTCGGAGAAGTTGTGCAGGCCGATGCCGGTCGCGATCAGCAGCGCGAGCCAGCGCGCGGGCGAGAGCCCGGCGACCCAGCTCGTCTCGAACTCGGCAACCGAGGCGGAGCCCGGCCCCAGGAGGGCGCGGTCGCGCTGGCGCTTCATCCACCGGTCGTAGAAGACGAGGCTCATCAACCCGAGCACGGCGCCGCCCGTGAACAGCGTCGCGTACCACGCAAAGTGGGACCAGCTCCCGCCGTGGGCCGCACCCTCGACGGCCGCGCTCACCGGCTCGAAGCCGTGCTTCAGAATGTCGTAGAGCAGGAAGATCAGGATCCCGGTTGCCGTCGCGCTCAGAGCACCCTTCAGCCGCAGGCTCGGGCTCGCGAGCCGGCCCAGGGGCAGGCCGAGGAGAATCGTCGAGCCGGCGAGCGCGCCGAGCAGGAGAATCTGGGTTCCGGACATCGTCAGGCGATCCTTCCGTCGCTTGTAAGGTGCACCTTACAACTGGCGCGGACTATAGTGGCCGTCCTGGACGCAGGTCAAGTCCGGACCGCCATGGCGCAGCGACACTCTCTGGACGACTACCTCGAGACGATCTGGTTCCTCGCCTTTCCGATCGGTGAGTACCTGCCTTCGACCACGGGTACGCCAACGCTCGCCTCGCGCGTCGCCGAGATGCTCGGGGTCTCACGCGCGTCGGCCGGCGAGATGCTCAAGCGTCTCGAGGGTGAGGGTCTGATCCAGCGCGGCGAGCACAAGGAGGCGATCCTCACCGCCGCCGGCCGCGAGCGCGCCGAGCGCGTCGTGCGCCGTCATCGCATCATCGAGCGTCTGCTGACCGACTTCATGGGCTACACGGCCGCCGAGGCGCACGTCCACGCCGACGAGCTCGGCGACACCTTCAGCGACGAGATGATCGAGCGGATCGCCGAGAAGCTCGGACACCCCGAGCGCTGCCCGCACGGCTGGCCGGTCGACACCGATTTCGAGCAGCGCGAGAACCTGGAGCTCGCTCCGCTGTCGGCGCTTCGGGCCGGTGAGCACGCGACGATCGTCCGGCTGGCCGAGCACGACGGAGAGCTGCTGCACTGGTTCTACGACCAGGGGCTCGTCCCAGGGACCGAGCTCGAGGTCGGTGAGGCCAACACGGCGGCCGGCCAGCTCACGGTCACCATGGGCGGCGGCGACCGTCGTGGGGTTGGTGAGCGTGCTGCGGCGGGTTTGTTTGTCAGGAGGCAGGCGCCGGCGTAGCCGGGGCGGGTTGCCTGCCCTGGGGTTAGGCAGGGACGGGGGCGGCGGCGAGCCCGGCGGCCTCGCGCAGCGTGTCCGCTTTGTCGGTGCGCTCCCAGCTGAAGTCGTGGTCGTCACGGCCGAAATGCCCATACGCCGCCGTCTTCGCGTAGATCGGCCGGCGCAAGTCCAAGTCACGGATGATCGCCGCCGGACGCAAATCGAAATGCTCCCGCACCAACTCCTCGATCCGCCCGACCGAGACGTTCTCCGTCCCGAAGCAATCGACCTCGAGCGAGACCGGATGCGCCACCCCGATCGCATACGCCACCTGCAACTCGCAACGGGCAGCCAACCCCGCCGCAACCACGTTCTTCGCCACATACCGAGCCGCATACGCCGCCGAGCGATCAACCTTGGTCGGATCCTTCCCCGAGAACGCCCCCCCACCATGCCGAGCCGCCCCCCCATACGTATCAACAATGATCTTCCGCCCCGTCAACCCCGTATCCCCCATCGGCCCCCCAACCACAAACTTCCCAGTCGGATTGCAATAAAAGAAATCCTTATCCCCCAGCAGCCGCGACTCGTCATACAACCCAGCCGGCAGGATCGGATGCAACACATGCTCAGCCAGATCCGGCTTGATCAACGCCTCCGCGTCCAACCCATCCCGATGCTGCGTCGAGACCAACACCCGCACAATCTCCACCGGCCGCTGATACCCATGCTCATCCACCTCATACCGAACCGTCACCTGCGACTTCCCATCCGGCCGCAAATACGGCAACACACCAGCCTTCCGCACCTCCGCCAACCGCCGACAGATCAAATGCGCCAACGTGATCGGCAACGGCATCAACCCAACCGTCTCATCACTCGCATACCCAAACATCATCCCCTGATCACCCGCACCAACCCGATCCAAGCGGATCATCCCCACCCGGATCATGCTGCAACTCATACGAAGACTCCACACCCTGCGCAATATCCGGCGACTGCTCATCCAACGCCACCACCACACCACACGTATCCGCATCAAACCCATACTTCGCCCGGTCATACCCAATCTCACGCACCCGCCCCCGCACCAACCGCGGAATATCCACATACGTCTCAGTCGTAACCTCACCCGCCACCACAACCAACCCCGTCGTCACCAACACCTCACACGCAACCCGCCCCAACGGATCCCCAACCAACACCGCATCCAACACCGAATCCGACAACTGATCAGCCATCTTGTCCGGATGACCCTCAGTCACCGACTCCGAGGTGAACAAGAACGATCGCGGTTGAGCGGTTCCGTGCATTCTGCCGTCGATGCGGTCCACGCGAGACTCTCCTTCCGGGGGTACAGCTTCTGTTCCGTCACGATCTAGTGCGCGGAGCCGGCGTGCGCCCGACAAACGGGCGGCTGTCGTGTAGCAGAAGGTTGAGGACGGGTGTGCCGTCAGCCGGTCGGCTGAGCGACGTAAAACGTTCCGCGCTTGGGGAGCTGTCCGTAACGGTCCGCCGAGCGGGTACCGAATCCAGGCCAGGCGAACCACTTGTAGAGACCCGGAGTCAGCCGGTAGCGGCTCCCTCGGTAGGTCCAGTTGCGAGGTAGCTTCACCCGTGCCGCAGCCGGCCAGGCCTCGAAGACCTTCGTCGTCCCTCGATAGACCTGGACGTTGTAGTAGGTCGCCTTGGCGTTCGGCGGCCAGTGCAAGTTGAGTGCGAGCGGGGCCGGATTCGGAGTCGACGCGGGCGGGCTCGTCTCGCCGGGTCGTCCCGCCTTCTCCGCCCCTGAGTCGCCGACCGTGAGACTCGGCTGCTGGGGGATCCCGTTCTCGGTCGCGGGAGCGCTCGGGCGCGCCGGAGGCTCCGACGTCACCGCCGGGGCGAGTGTCGGCCGATTCTCCCGGAACAAGGTTCCCAGCTCCGGGACGCCGATGAGAGCTGCGATCGAGCCTGCGACAATCAGGACAGAACGAAGGGCGACCCGGCGGGGCGCGTCCGCCGAGACCTCATCCGTACCCGAAGCTGCGGCCTGCTGAACGGGGACGCTACTCTGCTCGGGCGGAGAAGGCGGCGGCGCCCGCTCTTCGTCGCGAACGGGCGCGATCGCAGGTTTGAGGCGAATGGCGTCGTGAAGATCGTCCGGAAGTCGTCGAAGCGCGACTGCGTGCTCGGTGTGGGGAGCGGCGGTCGCCTGACGTGGATACGTACCGCAGTAGACCTCGCCCGGCTCGGGGAGTTGGCGGCGGGCGAGGCGTCCGAGCTCCGGGCAGACGAGAGCGAGCTCCGGGCTGATCGGGCCGGAGAACGCTTCAACCACACCGAGGGATTCGGGCTGGTCGTGGCTCATTGCCCTTTTAGCGGGGTCTGCGAGTCCTGCCCTCACCATGGCACCGTTCGGGGTTTCCGCGCGGCCTGACCGAATCCTCTTGTGCGAGCCGTTCCCGGACGTGGCCGAGCGCGCATGACGACGAATCCTCAACGGTCGGCCAATGTGGTCTCGTCCAATGGGCGAGTGAGAGCACCGGAGTCGCAACTACATTCCGTCCATGCTCGAAGGCCAGCTTGAGCGACCCCTGGTCGAAGTTCCCTTCGTCGACCTGAGTCACTCGCATCAAAGCTTGAAAGGCCAGATCCTGGCGGCGATCTCCGACCTGATCGACAGTGAGGCCTACACGAACGGGCCGCAGGTTCAAGGAGTTCGAGGAAGCCTTCGCCGCCTACTGCGAGCGAGCGTTCTGCGTCGGCCTCGCCAGCGGCGCCGACGCGCTTCGCCTGTCGCTGATCGCCGCCGGCATCGAGCCCGGCGACGAGGTGCTCCTTCCGGCAAACACCTTCGCGGCGACGGCGACGGCGGTCGTGCAGGCCGGGGGATGGCCGGTGATCGTCGACGTGAGCGAACGGGACTACAACATCGATCCGGCGGCGGTCGAGGCGGCGATCACGGCGCGGTCGAGGTTCCTGCTGCCCGTTCACCTCTACGGCCAGCTGGCCGACATGCAAGCGCTGAAGGAGATCGCGAGCCGGTTCGAGCTCACGGTGGTCGAGGACGCGTGTCAGGCGCACGGAGCAGTCCGCGACGGCCTGCGCGCGGGGGCCGCCGGGCACATGGCCGCCTTCAGCTTCTATCCGAGCAAGAACCTCGGAGCAATGGGCGACGGTGGCGCGCTCGTCACCGACGACGAGAGCGTCGTCGCACGACTCCGGGCTCTGCGGGAGCACGGCCAGACGAGAAAGAACCATCACGAGCTGCTCGGCTGTACGGCCCGGCTCGACACGATCCAGGCGGCCATCCTGCTCCAGAAGCTTCCGGAGCTGGACGGCTGGAACGAGTCCCGCGCGAATGCTGCCCGCTTCTACACCGAGTCGCTCGCGGGGATCGGCGACATCGAGCCGCCGCCCGTTCCCGCAGGCAGCAGCCCGGTGTGGCACCTGTACCCGATCCGGACAGCTCAGTCGACGCACCTCGAGGTCTTCCTTCGTGAGAGACGTATCGGCACGGGACGGCACTATCCGCAGCCGATCCATCTGATGCCGGTGTTTTCGGAGCTGGGCTACGTGGAGGGAAGCCGCCCGGTCGCCGAGGCGCTCGCGCGCGAGCTGATCACCCTGCCGATCTTCCCCGGAATCACCGAGGAGCAGCTCCAGGCGGTCGTCGACGCGGTCGGCGACTTCTTCGGTGGGCGATGAGCGGCGGCCCCGTCAACGACGCGCCGTTCCGGCTGATCGACGACGTCGAGTTCGGCACGAACGTCGTCGTCCATTCCTTCACGAACCTCTACGGCTGCCGCATCGGCGACAACACTCGCATCGGAACGTTCATCGAGATCCAGCGGGGAGCGACGGTCGGAGCGAACTGCAAGATCCAGAGCCATACGTTCATCTGCGAGGGCGTCGACATCGAGGACGAGGTCTTCGTCGGCCACGGGGTCATGTTCATCAACGCCAAGTACCCGCGTGCGACCGACGAGGCAGGCTCGCTCTATGCGCCCGAGGACTTTGATCTCATCACGACACTGGTCGGACGCGGGGCGACGATCGGCTCCGGAGCCGTGATCCTGGGCGGCGTCCGGATCGGAGAGCGGGCATTCGTCGGGGCCGGGGCCGTCGTCACGCGCGATGTCGCGCCCGGCGAGACCGTGATCGGGCTTCCGGCCCGCGCGCTCGCTCTCAACCGCGAGCTGTCAGCCTAGATACCCCGTCGCGGTCAGGCGACCGCGCTCGCTGCGCCGCTCCGAGTCAGCCGCAGCACCCCGCCGCTGACGTCCGGCGCCGCGCTGAACCCCATCTGCTCGAACCGGCTCCGAAATTCGGGAAAGCTGCACGAGGCGAACGGATGCCACTCCACGTAGATGCGCTCCGCGCGCCGCCACAGGTCGGGCCCCGCGGCGGTCACGAGTTCGGACTCGAGGCCCTCGACGTCCATCTTGACCACGAGCGGCTGCTGCGCCTCGCCGAGGATGTCCGAGATGCCGACGACGTGAACGCTCTCCGAGTGCTCGCCGCCGGCGCCGATCCGGTGGGCCCACGACTCGTCCGAGAGGGCGAGCGTCGCCTCGCCGGTCTCGACCCCGACCGCCGCCCTCACGACCGACCAGCCCGGGAAGGTCTCCGCCGCCCGCTGGAGCCGGCTGAAATTGGCTTCGGCGGGCTCGTAGGACACAACCGTCGATGCTCCGTGAACGAGCGCATAGGCCCCGAAGTAGCCCTTGTGCGCGCCCAGATCGAGTACGTGCTTGCCCTGGTAGTCGCCTGCATACGTAACGGCAACGAAGACCTCCTCGAAGACGCGACGGTCGATCCGGTCGACGATCCAGACGCTCCCCGAACCGATCGCCACGCGCCGCTCGCCACCGGCGAGAACCGTCGCGGCCGTGCGCAGGGGCAGCACGCGGACGACCCGCAGCACGCGGCGTACCGGATCGAGAAGTCGCTGCCTCAACCGGATGAGCAGGGTCGTGAGGATGGTGTGCTGCTCTGTCATCTGTCTGGGGCCGCCGGCCCAAGCGGAAACGGCGGGCTGTACGTGCTCCGAGCGAATGCGACCTGCAAGTTCAATTCTCGAGCGAGCCCGCGAAAAATACACGCGGCAAAGGAACAGAAGCCGCCTGCACTCAGCTCAGGGTCGCGTACAGGGAGTAGGAGAGCGAGTCGAAGCTGCCCCCTCCCGGCCAGCTCGCCGGCGGATTGCTGACCGCCGAGTAGGTCGTAGGCGCGTAGCGGCCGCCGCTGGAAACACTGTCGTAGTAGCCGAGGGCGCTGGTGTTCGACGCCCACAGCCCGAGCCAGTACTGGCCCGCGGGCAGCGTCGGCGAACCCGAGATCGAGAAATCGACCCAACCGGCCGCCTGACCGGCAGCGATCGTCACCTGCTGGGAGACAGCAACGAACGCGCCCGGCTGGTTCCCGCTGTCCGCGTAGATCACCGCCCGCATCGCCGTCGCCGACCCACCACCCTGCAAGTACGCAGTGAGCTTGGTCACCGACGACGACGAGACCAGCGTGTACCGACCCGACGCCTCCAGATAGTTACCGCCGAGCGCATGCGTCAACGCGCCGACCGCCGTCTTGCCCAACGTCGCTCCCCCCGGCCCAGCCTGCACGACCGCGGTCTGGTTGGAAACGGCGGGGGTGGAGCCGGCGGCGTTGGTCGCGGTCACGACCACCCGGATCGTGTTCGTCACATCAGCAGCGACCAGCGTGTAGGTCGAGTTGGTCGCACCGCCGATCGCGGCGCAGTTCGCACCGGCGGAGTCGCAGCTGTGCCACTGATAGGCGAAGCCGGTCGGGCCGTTCGTCCAGGTGCCGTTCGTCGCGCTCAGGACCTGCCCCTGGGTGGCGGTGCCGGAGATGGCCGGCAGGGCCGTGTTTGCGGGTGCGCTCGTGCCTGTTGGGCCGACGGTCGCGTACAACGAGTAGGCAAGCGAGTCGAAGCTGCCCCCGCCCGGCCAGCTCGCCGGCGGGTTGCTGCCCGCCGAGTAGGTCGAGGGCGCATACCGGCCGCCGCTGGCAACACTGTCGTAGTAGCCCAGAGCACTCGTGTTCGACGCCCACAACCCAAGCCAGTACTGGCCCGCGGGCAGCGTCGGCGACCCCGACACCGGGAAGTCGACCCAACCCGCCGCCTGACCGGCAGCGACCGTCACCTGCTGAGAGACAGCAACGAACGCGCCCGGCTGATTCCCGCTGTCCGCATAGATCACCGCCCGCATCGCCGTCGCCGACCCACCACCCTGCACATACGCCGACAACTTGCTCACCGACTGCGCCGAAGCCAACGCGTACCGACCCGACGCCTCCAGGATAGTTGCCGCCGAGGGCGTGCGTCAAGGCGCCGACCGCCGTCTTCCCCAACGTCGTCGGCGCCGGCGCCGCCTGCACGAGCGCGGTTTGGTTCGAGGTCGCCGGAGTGGAACCGCCGGCGTTGGTCGCGGTCACGACCACCCGCAACGTCTTGCCGACATCCCCTGAGACCAGCGTGTAGGTGGAGCCGGTCGCGCCGCCGATGTTGGAGCAGTTCGCGCCCGCGTTGTCGCAGCGCTGCCACTGGTAGGCGAAGCCGGACGGGCTGCCGGTCCAGCTGCCGTTCGTCGTGCTCAGCTGCTGCCCCTCGGTGCTGGTGCCGGTGATCGCCGGCAGGGCGGTGTTCGCCGGCGGAGTCGGCGCCGCCTGCACGACCGCGGTCTGGTTGGAAACTGCGGGCGTGGAGCCGGCGGCGTTGGTCGCGGTCACGACCACCCGGATCGTCTTGCCGACATCCCCGCCGACCAGCGTGTAGGTCGAGTTGGTCGCACCGCCGATCGCAGCACAGTTCGCACCGGCGCCGTCACAGCTGTGCCACTGGTAGGCGAAGCCGGACGGGCTCCCAGTCCAGCTGCCGTTCGACCCGCTCAGAACCTGCCCCTCGGTCGCCGTCCCGCTGATCGCCGGCAAGGCGGTATTCGCCGGCGCAGTAGGCACCGCCTGCACAACCGCGGTCGCGCTCGAGGTCGCCGGAGTCGAACCGCCGGCGTTGGTCGCGGTCACCACCACCCGCAACGTCTTGCCGACATCCCCGGAGACCAGCGTGTACGTCGAGCCGATCGCGCCGGCGATGTTGGAGCAGTTCGCACCCGCGTTGTCGCAGCGCTGCCACTGATAGGCAAAACCAGACGGGCTACCAGTCCAACTCCCGTTCGTCGTGCTCAGCTGCTGACCCTCAGTAGCCGCACCCGAGACCGCCGGCAGCCCAGTGTTCGCCGGCGCAGTCGGCGCCGCCTGCACAACCGCCGTCTGAGCCGAAGTCGCCGCAGTCGAACCGCCCCCATTGGTCGCAGTCACGACCACCCGCAACGTGTTCGTCACATCAGCAGCGACCAACGTGTAGGTCGAGTTGGTCGCACCGGCGATATCGGCGCAGCCCGTCCCCCCCGCGTTGCAGCGCCGCCACTGGTAAGCAAAACCAGACGGATTGTTCGACCAACGTCCCCGTCGTCGAACTCAACACCTGCCCCTGGGTCGCAGTACCCGAAACCGCCGGCAACGCAGTGTTCGCCGGAGCACTCGGCGGCGCACCCAAGGTCGCATACAACGAGTAGGCAAGCGAGTCGAAGCTGCCCCCGCCCGGCCAGCTCGCCGGCGGATTGCTGCCCGCCGAGTAGGTCGAGGGCGCATACCGGCCGCCGCTGGCAACACTGTCGTAGTAGCCCAGAGCACTCGTGTTCGACGCCCACAACCCAAGCCAGTACTGGCCCGCGGGCAGCGTCGGCGACCCCGAGACCGGGAAGTCGACCCAACCCGCCGCCTGACCGGCAGCGACCGTCACCTGCTGAGAGACAGCAACGAACGCGCCCGGCTGATTCCCGCTGTCCGCATAGATCACCGCCCGCATCGCCGTCGCCGACCCACCACCCTGCACATACGCCGACAACTTGCTCACCGACGACGACGAAGCCAACGTGTACCGACCCGACGCCTCCAGATAGTTGCCGCCGAGGGCGTGCGTCAGGGCGCCGACCGCCGTCTTCCCCAACGTCGTCGGCGCCGGCGCCGCCTGCACGAGCGCGGTTTGGTTCGAGGTCGCCGGAGTGGAACCGCCGGCGTTGGTCGCGGTCACGACCACCCGCAACGTCTTGCCGACATCCCCTGAGACCAGCGTGTAGGTGGAGCCGGTCGCGCCGCCGATGTTGGAGCAGTTCGCGCCCGCGTTGTCGCAGCGCTGCCACTGGTAGGCGAAGCCGGACGGGCTGCCGGTCCAGCTGCCGTTCGTCGTGCTCAGCTGCTGCCCCTCGGTGCTGGTGCCGGTGATCGCCGGCAGGGCGGTGTTCGCCGGCGGAGTCGGCGCCGCCTGCACGACCGCGGTCTGGTTGGAAACTGCGGGCGTGGAGCCGGCGGCGTTGGTCGCGGTCACGACCACCCGGATCGTCTTGCCGACATCCCCGCCGACCAGCGTGTAGGTCGAGTTGGTCGCACCGCCGATCGCAGCACAGTTCGCACCGGCGCCGTCACAGCTGTGCCACTGGTAGGCGAAGCCGGACGGGCTCCCAGTCCAGCTGCCGTTCGACCCGCTCAGAACCTGCCCCTCGGTCGCCGTCCCGCTGATCGCCGGCAAGGCGGTATTCGCCGGCGGAGTAGGCACCGCCTGCACAACCGCGGTCGCGCTCGAGGTCGCCGGAGTCGAACCGCCGGCGTTGGTCGCGGTCACCACCACCCGCAACGTCTTGCCGACATCCCCGGAGACCAGCGTGTACGTCGAGCCGATCGCGCCGGCGATGTTGGAGCAGTTCGCACCCGCGTTGTCGCAGCGCTGCCACTGATAGGCAAAACCAGACGGGCTACCAGTCCAACTCCCGTTCGTCGTGCTCAGCTGCTGACCCTCAGTAGCCGCACCCGAGACCGCCGGCAGCCCAGTGTTCGCCGGCGCAGTCGGCGCCGCCTGCACAACCGCCGTCTGAGCCGAAGTCGCCGCAGTCGAACCGCCCCCATTGGTCGCAGTCACGACCACCCGCAACGTGTTCGTCACATCAGCAGCGACCAACGTGTAGGTCGAGTTGGTCGCACCGGCGATATCGGCGCAGCCCGTCCCCCCCGCGTTGCAGCGCCGCCACTGGTACGCAAAACCAGACGGATTGTTCGACCACGTCCCCGTCGTCGAACTCAACACCTGCCCCTGGGTCGCAGTACCCGAAACCGCCGGCAACGCAGTGTTCGCCGGAGCACTCGGCGGCGCACCCAAGGTCGCATACAACGAGTAGGCAAGCGAGTCGAAGCTGCCCCCGCCCGGCCAGCTCGCCGGCGGATTGCTGCCCGCCGAGTAGGTCGAGGGCGCATACCGGCCGCCGCTGGCAACACTGTCGTAGTAGCCCAGAGCGCTCGTGTTCGACGCCCACAACCCAAGCCAGTACTGGCCCGCGGGCAGCGTCGGCGACCCCGAGACCGGGAAGTCGACCCAACCCGCCGCCTGACCGGCAGCGACCGTCACCTGCTGAGAAACAGCAACGAACGCGCCCGGCTGATTCCCGCTGTCCGCATAGATCACCGCCCGCATCGCCGTCGCCGACCCACCACCCTGCACATACGCCGACAACTTGCTCACCGACGCGCCGAAGCCAACGTGTACCGACCCGACGCCTCCAGGATAGTTGCCGCCCGGGGCATGCGTCAACCCGCCGACCGCCGTCTTCCCCAACGTCGTCGGCGCCGGCGCCGCCTGCACGACCGCCGTCTGCACCGAGCTCGCCGCCGCCGAGCCGGCCGCGTTGGTCGCGGTCACGACCACCCGCAACGTCTTGCCCGCATCGGCAGCAACCAGCGTGTACGTCGAGCTGGTCGCACCGCCGATCGCGGCGCAGTTCGCCCCACCGGAGTCGCAGCTGTGCCACAGGTACGTGAAGCTGGTCGGGGCGTTCGTCCAGGTCCCGGCCGACGCCGCCAACACCTGTCCCTCGGCGGCCGTCCCCGTGATCGCCGGCACAGCCGTGTTGCTCGGCGCAGTGCCGCCGGTCCCGCTGTCGAGCGTGGCGTACAACGAGTAGGCGAGCGAATCGTCACTGCTACCGCCAGGCCAGCCCGCCGGCGGATCCCCAGTCGACGCATACGTCGCCGGCGCATAGCGGCCGCCGTCGTAGACGACGTCCCAGATACTCGATCGCATTCGAGCTCCCGTACCAGTAGCCGAGCCAGTACTGCCCCGCCGGCAGCGCCGCAGAGCCCGCCAGCGGGAAGTCGACCCAGGCTGCCGCCGCGCCGGCGGCCACCGTCACCTCCTGTGAGACCGCGACGAAAGCGCCCGGCTGGTTGCTGCCGTCATCCGCGTAGATCACCGCTCGCATGGTCTGTGCCGTTGCCCCACCCTGGACATATCCGGACAGCTTGCTCACCGAGTCCGGCGAGGCCAGTGCATACGGGCCGGACGCCTCCAGGAAGCTGCCGCCGCCCATATTCTGGAACGCGCCGACGGTCGTCTTTCCCAACGTTCCCCCCGATTGCACGAACGCCGTCTGTGCCGAGGTCGCAGGTGTCGAGGCCGCCGGCGTTTGTTGCCGTCACCACGACCCTGATCGTCCTACCGAGATCGCTTGCAACCGCCACATAGGTCGGGCTGTTCGACCCCACCGTGGAGCAGTTGCCGCCGCCGGTGTCGCACGTGCGCCACTGATAGGCGAAGCTGGTCGGGCTGTTGTTCCAGCTTCCCGTCGTCGCGCTGAGTGTCGAGCCGACGGTCGCCGGGCCGCTGATCGTCGGGGCGGCCGTATTGATCGGTGCAGTGCTGTCTGCACCGAGACCGAGCGTTGCATACAGCGAGTAGGCGTTCGAATCGGCACCGCCACCGCCGGGCCAACTCGTCGGTGGACTCGCCGTCGCCGAATACGTCGCAGGCGTGTAATAGCCGCCACCGGCGACGCTGTCGTAGTAGCCGAGCGCGCTGGTGTTCGAGGCCCACAATCCGAGCCAGTACTGGCCCGCCGCCAGGGTCGGCGAGCCCGACACCGGGAAGTCGACCCAGCCCGCCGGCTGCCCGGCGGCGATCGTGACCGGCTGAGAAACAGCTGCGAGCGTGCCCGGCTGGTTCCCGCTGTCCGTGTAGATCACTGCCCGCATCGCCGTCGGCGACCCACCACCCTGCAGATAGGCGGTCAGCTTGCTCACCGGCTGTGACGAGGCGAGCGAATACCGACCCGACGCCTCGAGGAAGTTGCCACCGAGCGCATGCGTCAGCGAGCCCACCGACGTCTTCCCCCAGGTGCCGACCGGCGCGGGCACCTCGAAGAGATAGGCCTCGCCGGGGCCGATCGTCTTCGTGAAGCTGGTCCCCGAGACACTGATCGGGGCTATCGCCGGCAGGCTCTGCCAGCCCTGGTTCCAGGGCATGTAGAGGCCGGTGACGGGGCCTGCCGGGGTGCCGCCGATGTCGATCGTCACATCCTCCGAGTTGTTCAGGTCGACGTTCACGACCAGGACTGCGATCTTGGTCTTGTCGGCGCTGCGGCCGACCGAGGCCTGGATGCGCCGGATGGAGTTGTCGGCGGAGCCCGGCGGCGTGTCGTTGCCGCCCGTGATCGAAAAGGCGAGTTGCTGCTTGTAGTTGTGCAGGAAGGGCCCGACCATGTCGCGCAGGGCGTAGTAGCGGACGTTGCCGGAGATCATCTGACCGGAGGTCGGAAACCCTGAGGGGCCGCGTTTGTCGTAGATGATCAGGCCGTCGTTGGGGGTACCGGCGACGTTGGGCGGCGCGTTCGACTCGTCGGTGATCTCCTGCCTGGAGATGGTCTGGTACATGTAGGCGTTCAGATTCCAGGCCTGCTGCTTGTTGGCGGCGACGATCGCCTGTCCGATGTCGTTCAGGGCGGCTCTCGAGGTGTTCGTCTGGCCGTCCGAGAAGGGGTAGAACTGCTCGGTTTGGGCCATTCCGAGATCGGGCCGGCCGCGGTCGACGAGGAGCTTGCGAATCTGGTCGCCGGCCGCAAGCCAGCCGCTCTTGTCCGGCACGAAGCTTGGATAGAAGATCGAGTTGAAGAGCGACTGGTCGTCGAACGACTCGGCGTAACCGTGGAAGCTCAGACCGCTGACATGGGTCAGGTTGCTGTCCGGCCACGGCCAGTCCGGCGGCGTTCCGTCGAGCGCACGAGCCAGCTCGGCGAGCCCGCTGGTGCGGTTTTGCGCACCGCCCGAGTACGATCCCGCATAGACCTTGAGCTGCGAGAGGTCGCCCCCTGCAGCATGGATCGCGTCCGCGTACTGGCGGACGTGCACGGCCGCCCAATCCGCAGCCGCGCGGCCCGACGTTGCTCCGCCGTCGGGCGAGGTCTCGTACCAGTCGCCGCCTGGGCCTCCCGCGCCCGAGCCAAGGTTTCCAGGCTCGTTGAACGGCTCGATTCCCGCAATCGAATCGCTCCCGTACGTCTGGAGCAAGTAGCTGATCCAGGCGATCATCCCCTGCGGGCTTCGACCGTCGCTCGGATCGTTGTTGACGTTCGACACCTGGAAGGGAGACGCCGTGGTCGGAAGGGGTGTCTGAGGCGATGAATAGAGAATCGGATGAAGCTTCGTTCCTGCGCTTGCCTTGAGCGCTGCGTAGAGCGTGAGGGCGTCCGTCCAGGAATCGCTCATGTTCGAAGGAAGCGAGCTGTCGTATGCGGGAACGGCCGTCCTGAGGAGTTCCGGCTTGAGTGCCGTCGCGAGCGCGATGTAATCCGGACGATTGGCGTCACTGTGAAAGAAGGGCGTCTCGGTCACCCCCCAGAAGTTTTGGGGAAGCGTGTGGTCGACGGTGAGCGGGTCGATCGTGATCTGCGTGCCCGCGCTCGTCGACGTCGCCTGGGAGGCGGGGGCAAGGAGGAGGACGAGCGGAATCGTCCAGAGGGCGATCGGGGACAGGCGCCGGTGCGCTTTCCCCCCCGCCCGGCGCGTCGCGCGAATCGCGGTCAGCAGGTGAACCGCTGACGCGGCAATGACCGCCACGGCGGCGATTGAGACGACTGTGGGATAGAAGAGGATGCTCTGGGTCATGGCTTCGCCAGCCGCGGTGAACAGCCGTGGCCGAGCCCGCATGAGCATCGCTCGAGTACAGGCGTCACGCCTCGCCATCAGATCAAATCGACCGCTGCGCAGACATGATCGATGGGCAGGGTGCGCGCGCTCGAAGGTACAGGAGCCCGAGCCGATATTGCTCCGGCTCTCAGCGATCTAAGTCTCTAGTTGAGATCGAGAGTTCCCGCTCGAGCGGACAGAGCTCCGCGCCCGCGACATCTTCGAGCGCCCGAGACGCGGCACGGCGGGGGCAGCCGGCCTCGCCCCGCACGGGTGCACGGGAACGAACGCGGAAGGAGCGAAAGAGACGGAGAGGAGAGGGCGGGGCGCCGGCGCGAACGACCGGACTAGGCGAGTCACGACTGCGGTCGGGTCCGAGGTCGCGCTCGAGTTCCCGGAGCCGTTCGTCCCCTTCACGACCACCCGGATCGTAAACCCGGCGTCGCCCGCCGACGAGCGTGTACGTGGAGTTCGTCGCGCCGACGATGTCGCTGCAGTTGGCGCCGGCGCTGTCGCATTGACGCCACTGATAGGTGTACGTCGGCGTCGGGCTGCCGGTCCAGGTGCCGTCCGTGGTGCTCAGCTGCTCGCCCACGGTGGTCGTACCGCTGATCGCCGGCAGCGCACGTATTGACCGGCGCGCTCGGCGCGGCCTGCACGACCGCGGTCTGGGTCGAGGTCGCGCTCGAGTTCCCGGAGCCGTTCGTCCCCGTGACGACCACCCGGATCGTCTTCGCCGACGTCGCCCGCGACGAGCGTGTACGTGGAGTTCGTCGCGCCGCCGATGTCGGTGCAGTTCGCGCCCGCGTTGTCGCATTGACGCCACTGATAGGTGAACGTCGGCGTCGGGCTGCCGGTCCAGGTGCCGTCCGTGGTGCTCAGCTGCTGGCCCGCGGTGGTCGTACCGCTGATCGCCGGCAGCACCGTGTTGACCGGCGCGCTCGGCGGGCCCTGTACGACCGCGGTCTGGGCCGAGGTCGCCGGAGTCGAGCCGCCCACGTTGGTCGCCGTCACCTGCACCCGCATCGTGCTGCCGACATCGCCGGCGACCAGCACGTAGGCCTGGCTGTTCGAGCCGACCGACGAGCAGTTCGCGCCACCGGCGTCGCAGCGCTGCCACTGGTAGGCGAAGCTGGTCGGGCTGCCGTTCCAGCTCCCGTTCGTCGCGGTCAGCACCTGCCCCTGGGTGGTGGTGCCGGAGATGGTCGGCAGCGCCGTGTTGGCGGGTGCGCTCGGCGGCGCGCCCAGGGTGGCGTACAGGGAGTAGGAGAGATCGTCGAAGCTGCCGCCGCCGGGCCAGCTCGCCGGCGGGTTGCTGCGCCGCCGAGTAGGTGGTGGGCGCGTAGCGGCCGCTGTTCGAGCTGTTGTCGTAGTAGCCCAGGGCGCTGGTGTTCGAGGCCCAGAGGCCGAGCCAGTACTGGCCCGCGGGCAGCGTCGGCGAGCCCGAGACCGGGAAGTCGACCCAGCCGGCGGCCTGGCCGGAGGCGATCGTCACCGGCTGGGAGACGGCGACGAACGCGCCCGGCTGGTTGCCGCTGTCCGCGTAGATCACAGCCCGCATCGACGGTCGCCGAGCCGCCACCCTGCAGATACGCGGTCAGCTTGGTCACCGACTGCGGCGAGGCGAGCGTGTACCGGCCCGACGCCTCCAGATAGTTACCGCCGAGCGCGTGCGTCAGCGCGCCGACCGTCGTCTTGCCCAGCGTCGGCCCGGCCGCCTGCGCCTGCACGACCGCGCTCTGGGCCGAGGTCGCCGGGGTCGAGCCGGACGCGTTCGTCGCCGTCACGACCGCCCGCAACGTCTTGCCGACATCGGCGGAGACCAGCGTGTACGTCGAGTTGGTCGCGCCGGCGATGTTCGTGCAGTTCGCGCCCGCGTTGTCGCAGCGCTGCCACTGGTAGGCGAAGCTCGGTCGGGCTGTTCGTCCACGTCCCGTTCGTCGTGCTCAGCTGCCTGGCCCTCGGTCGGCGTGCCGCTGATCGCCGGCAGCGCCGGTGTTCGCCGGCACCGGCGCAGACGCCACCGCCGCGGTCTGCGTCGAGGTCGCCGCAGTCGAGCCGCCCGCGTTCGTCGCCGTCACGACCACCCGGATCGTCGTTCGCCACATCGGCAGCAACCAGCGTGTAGGTCGAGTTGGTCGCACCGGCGATATCGGCGCAGTTCGCCCCGCCCGCGTCGCAGCGGCGCCACTGGTAGGCGAAGCTGGTCGGGCTGTTCGACCAGGTCCCGTTCGTCGCGCTCAGCACCTGCCCCTGCGTCGCAGTGCCGGAGATCGCCGGCAGCACCGTGTTCGCCGGAGCGCTCGGCGGCGCGCCGAGGGTGGCGTACAGGGAGTAGGAGAGCGTGTCGACGCTGCCGCCGCCCGGCCAGCTCGCCGGCGGGTTGCTGCGCCGCCGAGAAGGTCGCGCGGCGCGTAGCGGCCGCTGTTCGAGCCGCTGTCGTAGTAGCCCTGAGCGCTCGTGTTCGAGGCCCACAGGCCGAGCCAGTACTGGCCCGCGGGCAGCGTCGGCGAGCCCGAGATCGGGAAGTCGACCCAGCCGGCGGCCTGGCCGGCGGCGATCGTCACCGGCTGGGAGACGGCGACGAACGCGCCCGGCTGGTTGCCGCTGTCCGCGTAGATCACCGCCCGCATCGAGGTCGCCGAGCCGCCGCCCTGCAGATACGCGCTCAGCTTGGTCACCGACTGCGACGAGGCCAGCGTGTACCGGCCCGACGCCTCCAGATAGTTCGCCGCCCAGCGCATGCGTCAACGCGCCGACCGTCGTCTTCCCCGAGCGACGTCGTCGGCAGCGCCTGCACGACCGCGCTCTGGGCCGAGGTCGCCGGGGTCGAGCCGGACGCGTTCGTCGCCGTCACGACCGCCCGCAACGTCTTGCCGACATCGGCGGAGACCAGCGTGTACGTCGAGTTGGTCGCGCCGGCGATGTTGCGTGCAGTTCGCGCCCGCGCTGTCGCAGCGCTGCCACTGGTAGGCGAAGCCGGTCGGGCTGTTCGTCCAGGTCCCGTTCGTCGTGCTCAGCTGCTGGCCCTCGGTCGGCGTGCCGCTGATCGCCGGCAGCCCGTGTTCGCCGGCACCGGCGCAGACGCCACCGCACCGGTCTGCGTCGAGGTCGCCGCAGTCGAGCCGCCCGCGTTCGTCGCCGTCACCGACCACCCGGATCGTCGTTCGCCACATCGGCAGCAACCAGCGTGTAGGTCGAGTTGGTCGCACCGGCGATATCGGCGCAGCTCGCCCCGCCCGCGTCGCAGCGGCGCCACTGGTAGGCGAAGCCGGTCGGGTTGTTCGACCAGGTGCCGTTCGTCGCGCTCAGCGCCTGCCCCTGGGTCGCCGTGCCGGAGATCGCCGGCAGCGTCGTTGTTCGCCGGCGCGCTCGGCGGCGCGCCCAGGGTGGCGTACAGGGAGTAGGAGAGCGTCGTCGAAGCTGCCGCCGCCCGGCCAGCTCGCCGGCGGGTTGCTGCGCCGCCGAGAAGCATGGCGGGCGCGTAGCGGCCGCTGTCCGAGACTGTTGTCGTAGTAGCCCAGAGCGCTCGTGTTCGACGCCCACAAGCCGAGCCAGTACTGGCCCGCGGGCAGCGTCGGCGAGCCCGGAGACCGGGAAGTCGACCCAGCCGGCGGCCTGACCGGCGGCGATCGTCACCGGCTGGGAGACAGCGACGAACGCGCCCGGCTGGCTGCCGCTGTCCGCGTAGATCACCGCCCGCATCGACGGTCGCCGAGCCGCCACCCTGCAGATAGCGCGCTCAGCTTGGTCACCGACTGCGGCGAGGCGCAGCGTGTACCGGCCCGACGCCTCCAAATAGTTGCCGCCGAGCGCATGCGTCAGCGCACCGACCGCCGTCTTCCCGAACGTCGTCGTCGGCGCCGCCTGCACGACCGCGCTCTGGGCCGAGGTCGCCGGGGTCGAGCCGGACGCGTTCGTCGCCGTCACGACCGCCCGCATCGTCTTGCCGACATCGGCAGAGACCAGCATGTAGGTCGAGCTGGTCGCGCCGGCGATGTTCGGTGCAGTTCGCGCCCGCGCTGTCGCAGCGCTGCCACTGGTAGGCGAAGCCGGTCGGGCTGTTCGTCCAGGTCCCGTTCGTCGTGCTCAGCTGCTGGCCCTCGGTCGGCGTGCCGCTGATCGCCGGCAGCGCCGTGTTCGCCGGCACCGGCGCAGACGCCACCGCCGCGGTCTGCGTCGAGGTCGCCGCAGTCGAGCCGCCCGCGTTCGTCGCCGTCACGACCACCCGCACCGTGTTCGCCACATCGGCAGCGACCAGCGTGTAGGTCGAGTTGGTCGCACCGGCGATATCGGCGCAGTCCGCCCCGCCCGCGTCGCAGCGGCGCCACTGGTAGGCGAAGCCGGTCGGGTTGTTCGACCACGTCCCCTCGACGCGCTCAACACCTGACCCTGCGTCGCAGTACCCGTGATCGCCGGCAGCACCGTGTTCGCCGGAGCGCTCGGCGGCGTGCCCAAGGTCGCGTACAGCGAGTAGGCCAGCGAGTCGAAGCTGCCGCCGCCCGGCCAGCTCGCCGGCGGGTTATTGCTCGCCGAGAACGTCGAAGGCGCATACCGGCCGCTGTTCGAGACGTTGTCGTAGTAGCCCAAAGCGCTCGTGTTCGACGCCCACAACCCGAGCCAGTACTGGCCCGCAGGCAGCGTCGGCGAGCCCGAGACCGGGAAATCGACCCAGCCGGCAGCCGCACCGGCGGCGATCGTCACCGACTGCGAGACCGCAACGAACGCGCCCGGCTGGTTGCCGCTATCCGCATAGATCACAGCCCGCATCGCCGTCGCCGAGCCGCCACCCTGCAGATACGCGCTCAACTTCGTCACCGACGACGCCGAAGCCAGCGTGTACCGGCCCGACACCTCCAGATAGTTGCCGCCGACCGCGTGCGTCAACGCGCCGATCGTCGTCTTCCCGAACGTCGTGCCCGCCACGTTCGCCTGCACGACCACCGTCTGATCGGAAGTCGCGCTCGCCGAGCCGGCCGCGTTCGTCGCCGTCACGACCACCCGGATCGTCTTGCCGACATCCGCCGGCCTGCGGAACGTACGTCTGATTCGTCGCGCCGCCGATATCGGTGCAGTTCGCGCCGCCGGAGTCACACTGACGCCACTGATACGTGAAGGTCGGGCTGTTCGACCAGGTCCCGTTGGCGGCGGTCAGCGTCTGCCCCTGCTGAACCGTCCCTGTGATCGTCGGCAAGACCGTGTTCGCCGGGAGCGTGACGATGACTGCCGTCGGGTTGGACGTTGCCGCTGGTCGAGCCGCTCGGGTTCGTCGCCGTCACCTTCACCCGGATGGTCGAGCCGACGTCGCCGGCGACCAGGGTGTAGGTGGAGTTGGTCGCGCCGGCGATGTCGGCGCAGTTCGCCCCGCCCGAGTCGCAGCGCTGCCACTGGTAGGCGAAGCTGGACGGGTTGTTCGACCAGGTGCCCTGCGTCGCCGTCAGCAGCTGCCCCTGGGCCTTCGTGCCCGTGATGGTCGGCAGGGCCGTGTTGCCCGGCGCGGCGTTGACGATTCCGGTCTGGGCCGTGGTCGCGCTGGTAGCGCCGGCACCGTTGGTGGCGGTGACGACGACCCGCAGCGTCATGCCCGAGTCGGCACCCTGGACCAGATAGGTCTGGGCGGTGAAGGGGACGATGTCGTTGCAGTTCGCCCCGGCGGCGTCGCACCGGCGCCACTGGTAGGTGAAGGTCGGGGTGCCGCTCCAGGTGCCGTTGTTCGCGGTCAGCGTCTGGCCGACGAACGCGTTGCCGGAGATCGACGGCTGCACCGAAGCCGCCGGCACGCCGTTGACGACCGGGGTCTGGGCCGACGTCGCCGGCGGTCCGGAGCCGGCCGCGTTCGATCGCCGTCACCACGGCCCGAATCGTCTTGCCCGCGTCCGTAGCGGTCAGCAGGTAGGTCGAGTTGGTCGCACTGCCGATGTCGACGCAGTTCGCCCCCGCGGCGTCGCAGCGCCGCCACTGGTAGGCGTAGCCGGTCGGGCCGCCGCTCCAGCTGCCGTTCGAGGTCTAGAGCGTCTGGCCGACGAACGGCTGCCCGGTGATCGCCGGCAGCGCGGTGTTCGATCGGGATCGCCTGCACGACCGCCGTGTCTGCCGAGATCGCGATGCCCGAGCCGGCCAGGCTGGTCGCGGTCACCTCGAGATGGAGGGTGAAGCCGACATCCGCGTTCTGCACGACGTAGGTCGAGCTCGTCGCCCCGTTGATGCTTCCGCAGGTGGGGCCGCTGCACCGGTACCACCGATACGAGTAGCTCGTCGGGTTGCCGGTCCACGTGCCGTGCGTTCCCGTCAGTGTCTGCGTCTCGACCGCGCTGCCCGAGATCGTCGGCTCGGATCCCGGAACGATCGCCGGCGGGCCGTTGATCGCGCCGGTCGCGTCCGAGGTGGCGCTCATCGAGCCGACGTCGTTGGTCGCGGTCACGACCACGCGGATCGTCTGACCGACGTCGCCGGCGACCAGCGTGTAGGTGGAGCTGGTCTGGCCGGCGCGGTCGACGCAGTTCGACCCGCCCGAATCGCAGCGCCGCCACTGATACGTGTACCCGGACGGGCTCTCGCTCCACGACCCGTTCACCGCCGTCAGCTGCTGACCCTGGTACAGGTTCCCCGACACCGACGGCAGTACGTTGTTGACCGGGATCCCGTGCACGACCGCGGTCTGGTCGGAGGACGCCGTCCCCGTCCCGGACGCGTTCGTCGCCGAAACCGCCAGCCGCACGGTCTTCGCGACATCCGCCGCCTGCACGACGTAGCTCGAGTTCGTCTCGCCGACGATGTCGACGCAGTTTGCGCCGGCGTTGTCGCAGCGGCGCCACTGGTAGGCGTAGCTGGTCGGGCTGTACTGCCAGGTCCCGTTCGAGGCCAGCTGCAAGGTCTGGCCCTCGACCGCGCTCCCCGAGATCGTCGGCAGGGCGGTGTTCACCGGCGCTGCGCCGATCACAGCGGTCTCGGCCGAGAACGCCAGCGCCGACCCGGTCGGGTTCGTCGCCGTCACCTGGACCTGGAGGGTGAAGTCGACATCCGCCGGCGTCACCACATAGGTCTGGTTGGTCTCGCCGCCGATGCTTCCGCAGGCGCCGCCGCCGCCGGGAGTGCACCGTCGCCACTGATAGGCATACCCACTCGGATTTCCGTCCCAGGTACCGGGATCGGCCGTCAGCGTCGACCCCAGGAGCAGGTCTCCGGAGATCGTCGGCGGGGATCCCGGAACGATCGACGGAGGACCGCTGATCACCTCGGTCGGGTCGGAGGTCGCGTTGCCCGAGCCGAGGTCGTTCGTGCGCCGTCACGATCACGCGCAGCTTGAAGCCCAGGTCGTTCGCCGTCGTCGGCACGTACGTCTGGTTCGGTCGCGCCGACGATGTCGGCGCAGTTCGCGCCGGCGTTGTCGCAGCGGCGCCACTGGTAGGCGAACTGGGTCGGGGTCTGGTTCCAGGTGCCGTTCGTGCGCGGTCAGCGTCTGGTCGACGTAGGGCAGGCCCGAGATCGTCGGCAGGCCGGCCGGGTCGATGTACGGCGCGCTGCGGACGACCGAGGACTGGAAGTCGCGTAGAGCGAGTAGCTGGTGTCGCTCGACCCGAACCCGGCGGTCGGGAAGATCGCGGGGGCGCTGCCCGTCGAGGCGTAGGCTGCCTGGGCGAAGCGCTCCGAGCCGGTGACGTTGTCGTAGTAGAGCGTGGCCGAGTTCGTCCCGAGCCAGTACCCGATCCAGTAGGCGCCGGGGCTCAGGTCGACCGGGGCTGCGAACGGGAAGTCCACCCATCCGGCGCCGGCGCCGGCGCCGACCGTGACCTCGTCCGTGACGGCGACGAGGGCGCCCGGGTTGCCGCTCGAGTCGGCGTAGATCACCGCGCGGATCTGCGACGGAGGACCGCCGCCGCTGAGGTAGCCGATGAGCTTGGTGATGGTTCCGCTGACGCCCAGCGTGTACGGGCCGGAGGTGTCGACGTAGTCGTGGGCGCTACTTGCGGCGGCCGTGAGCGCGCCGATGGGCGAATGCCCCAGCGTCCCGGACGAGCCGCCCTGCGACATCGCCACGTCGGAGGTGGCGGTGCCGGTGCCCATGGCGTTCGTGGCCGAGACGACGACGCGGATCGATTTGCCGGCGTCGGCGGCCTGGATCACGTACGTCTGCGCGGTCTCGCCGACGATGTCGACACAGTTCGCGCCGGCAGCGTCGCAGCGGCGCCACTGGTAGCCGTAGCTGGTCGGGCTCCCGCCCCACTGTCCGTCGTTGGCCGTGAGCGTCGCGCCCTGAACGTTGTTGCCGCTGATCGTCGGCGGGAACCCCGGCTGGATGAACGGCACTGCCCCGACGACTGCGGTCTGGGCGGATGTGGCGCTGGCCGAGCCGCCCGGGTTGATCGCCGTGACGACCGCGCGCAGCGTCGAGTCGGTGTCGGCGTTCTGGACGACGTACGTCGAGTTCGTGGCACCGGCGATGTCGGAGCAGTTCGCGCCGGCGGCATCGCAGCGCCGCCACTGGTAGGTGAAGCTCGTCGGCTGTCGGACCCCAGGTGCCGTCGCTCATGGACAGCGTCTGGCCCGCGATCGCAGTCCGGTGATCGTCGGCGGCGAGGCCGCACTCCACCCGAACTGGACCGCCGGTACGTAGGGCGTTCCAGCACGCGTTGCCCGGCGAGTCGAGCCGCATCGTTCCGCTGCCGGCCGCGCCGCCGTCACAGTACTCACTGGCGATCGCGTTCTGGAAGACGGTGTCGGGGAACGGCTTCGAGCCGGATTACGACCTGCGTCGAGAGACCGATGTTCAGCGAGTCGTACGGGCATCCGGCCGCGGTCGAGTAGCACGAGGCACCGGTGCCGATCGGGCTCGGTCCGTAGCTGGTCGTGTTGTACGAGATGCCGTAGACGACCGTGTCGGGCAGGGTGAGGTTCTGCGAGCTGAAGTCGAACGTGATGTTGGCGGCCTTCCCGTTTACGCACGCCGTCCCGTCGTACCACTTGCCGGCGTTGCCTGCCGTGCAGTTCACGCTGTCCGACGAGGGCCGATACGGGATCGTAGAACGTTTGCGTCTTCGTGCCGATCACCGAACCGGCGGTGTTGGCCCGCAGCCCGGCTGGTAGATCGTCAACGTGATCGGGATCGAGAAGGTGGCGCCCGGGGCGGTCACGCAGTCGTCGCGTGTTCCAGGCTCCGCTCTCACAAGCCCAGCTGCTCATCGTCACGACTACGCTGCTCAGCGCCCGCGACGCGCCGGCGAACGTCACCTCATCGCCGAACTCCCTGAAGGCGTACGCCTCGGCGCCAACACTGGGCAGGTTGCTCGGCAGCGGGCTGACGGTTGCGTCATACATCACGTCCGCCGCCGGAGGGGGCGGACCGGCGAGCCCTGGACGAGTGGCCGTCCGCGCGGAGGTCGCGGTGTTCGAGCCGGCCGGGTTCGTCGCCGTCACGAGGATCCTGATCGTGAATCCGACGTCCGCCGCCTGGACGACATACGTCTCATTGGTCGCGCCGGCGATCGGGATGGGACTGGTGCAGGAGGTCGGCTGCGCGGGGCACCGCCACCACTGGTACGCGTAGCTCGTCGGGTTGCCCGTCCAGGTGCCGGGACTCGCCGTCAAGGTCTGCGTCGAGTAGGCGCCTTTCCGGAGATCGACGGCGGGTTCCCGAGGTCGATCGACGGCGCGTCGCTGATCACGCTCGTCTGGGCCGACGTCGCGTTCCCCGAGCCGTTGGCGTTCGTGCCCGTGACGACGACGCGAAGCGTCTTGCCGACGTCGGCAGCCTGAGCGACGTACGTCTGGCTCGTCGAGCCGCCGATGTCGGCGCAGTCGGCGCCGGCGTTGTCGCAGCGGCGCCACTGGTAGCCAAAGCTCGTCGGAGCAGGGTTCCAGACGCCGTTGTTGGCCGTCAGCGTCTGGCCGAGGTAGGGCTGGCCGGAGATCGTCGGCGGGTTCAGGGGATCGTTGTTCGGGATCGCCTGAACGACCGCGGTGGCGGCCGAGCTCGCGGAGCCCGAGCCGGCGGGGCTCGTCGCCGTGACGGCGACGCGGAGCGTCTGCCCGACGTCGGCCAGCTGGACGACGTAGGTCTGCAGGGTCGCGGTCGCGATGTCGGCGCAGTTCGCGCCGACGTTGTCGCAGCGGCGCCACTGGTAGGCGTAGCTCGTCGGGCTCCCGCTCCAGGTGCCGTTCGCGGCGGTCAGCGTCTGCCCCTGCGTCACCGTGCCCGAGATCGTCGGCAGGGCCGTGTTCGCCGGGACGCCGTTGACCACCGGCGTCGGGCTCGAGACGGCCGGCGTCGAGCCACCCGCGTTCGTCGCGGTGACGACGACGCGAATCGTCTTGCCGGCGTCGGCCGCCTGCTGGACATAGGTCTGATTGGTGGCGCCGCTGATGTTCGCGCAGCTCGCCCCGCCGCTGTCGCACTGGCGCCACTGGTAGCTGTAGCTGGTCGGGGAGCCGCCCCAGGTGCCGTTCGTGGCGGTCAGGGTCGCGGTCGGGTAGTTGTTGCCCGAGATCGTCGGCAGGCCGGTGTTCGACGGGTGCGGGGTTGACGGTGCCGTAGTTGGCGTAGAGGGAGAACTGCCGCGTCGAGGTTGCCCCCGGAGCCGTAGGCCGATGGGTTCGGATCGAGGGTCGGCGAGTACGTCCTCGGTACATAGCGGGCGCCGTGGGATACGGGCGTGTAGTACTCGGCGACGTACTCGGTCGTTCCGGGCCCGATCCAGTAGCCCAGCCAGTACGAGCCGGCGGCCAGCGTCGGCTGCGCCGTGAACGGGAAGTCCACCCATCCTCCGGTGGGAGAGAATTGGCCGGCCGCGATCGTGACGGGCGGCGTGACCGCGACGAACGCGCCTGGCTGACCGCCGTTGTCGGCGTAGATCACGGCGCGGAGCGGCATCGCCGAGTCGTTGCCGCGAACGTACCCGGTCAGGCTCGAGATCACCGTGGAGGCGGACAGCGTGTACGGGCCCGCGACGTTGATGTAGTTGGGCGCGCCCCAGTTCGTTACCGTGCCCGACGTCCGTCCGTCCGAGCGTTCCGGGGACCACGGGGGGAATCCCCGTCACGACCGCCGTCTGGGCCGAGGTTGCGTTTGCGCTGCCGAGCGAGTTCGTTCCCGTCACGGCCACGCGTACGGTCAGTCCGACGTCGCTCGGCTGGAGCACGTACGTCTTGGCTCGTCGCGCCCGCGATGTTGGAGCAGGAGGCACCGGCGGGGTTGCACGTCCGCCACTGGTAGGTGAAGGCCGGCGCACCCTCCCAGGTGCCGGGGTCCGCGGTCAGGGTCTGACCCTGCGCGGTGGTACCCGAGATCGTCGGCGGAGCGTCGACCACCGGGGGGGCCGGTGTGAAGGTCGCGTACAGCGAGTACTTGCCCGACCCCGTCGCCGCGGAGCCGAAGGTCGAAGGTGGGTCGCTGAGGTTCGAGTAGCCGCCGGGAGCAGCGACGAAGCGCTCCGAGTTGGCGACCGTGTCGAAGTACTCCACCGCTCCGTTCGTGGCGCCGTGCCAGTAGCCGAGCCAGTACGAGCCCGGCGCGAGCGACGGATTCGTCGGGAAGGGGAAGTTGACCCAGCCGGCGGCAGCGCCTGCTTGCAGCACGACCTCACTCGACACCCCGGCGAATGCGCCGGGCTGACCGGCGTTGTCGGCATAGATCACGGCGCGCAGAGACCCGGCGTTGGCTCCGCCGCCCACGTACCCGGTCAGCTTGCTCACTGCCGCCGGCGTGGACAGGGCGTAGGGGCCCGAGACGTCGAGGAAGCCGCCCGATCCGCTCGCGGAGAGGGCGCCGATCGTGGTCGGGCCGAACGTCTGCGCGGGGCCGGGGTCTAGCACGGCGGTGGTCTGGTCCGAGGTCGCGACGCCCGAGCCGTCGCTGTTCGTCGCCGTCACCTTCACGCGGATCGTCTTCCCGACGTCGCGCGGCGACGAGGGTGTAGGTCTGGGCCGTCGCCCCGGCGATGTTCGTGCAGTTTGCGCCGGTGCCGTCGCAGCGCCGCCACTGGTCGGCGAAGGTCGGATTGCCGCTCCACGTTCCGGGGTCGACGACCAGGCGTATGCCCGACCGTCGGCGAGCCCGAGATCGTCGGCAGGCTGCTGTTGATCGGCGACTGGCCCACCGCCGTGAAGCTGGCGTAGAGCGAGTAGGCAGCCCCTGCCGGTCCCTGGAGCGGGAAGGCCCCGGGCGGATTGCCGGTGGAAGCGTAGGCGGCCGGGCCGAAGCGCTCGGCCCCGGCGACGTTGTCGTAGTACAAGCTGATCGTGCCTGGAGAGCCGATCCAGTAGAAGATCCAGTAGACGCCCGGACTCAATGTCACAGGCGTCGTGAACGGGAGGTCGACCCAGCCCGCGGGCATCCCGGCGGCGACCAGCACCTCGCTCGTCACGCCGACGAGTGCGCCCGGATTGCCACCCGTACCGTCGTCGGCGTAGATCGCTGCGCGTAGCGGCGACGAGTCGATGCCGCCGCTGACGTAGCCGCTGATCTTCGAGACGTTCGCGGAGACGGACAGCGAGTAGGGGCCCGATCCGTCGAGGTAGTTCTTGCTCCGAGCCGGCGGACACCGTTACCGCGCCCACCGTCTGTCGCCCGAAGGTTCCCGCCGGTCCTGCCAGCCCCTGGACGAGCGCCGTCTGGGCGGAGGTGGCGTTTGCCGACCCGTTGGCGTTCGTCGCAGTCACCTGCACGCGCAGGGTCGAGCCGACGTCGGCCAAGACAGCGACATACGTCGATTGGTCGCGCCGGCGATGTTCGTGCAGTTGAAGCCGGTGCTGTCGCAGCGGCGCCATTGGTACGCGAAGCCCGTCGGGCTCCCGCTCCAGGTGCCGTTGGCGGCCGTCAGGGTCGCGCCCTGCATCGCCGTGCCCGAGATCGTCGGGAGGCCGGTGTTCGCCGGGATGCCGGCGATCGGCGTGTAGGTCAAGTACATCGAGTACGCGCCCGTCGCCGCCGTCGCCGCACCGAATGTCGCCGGCGGATCGGCGCTCGGCGAGTAGGCGGCCGGCGCGAAGCGCTCGGCGCCGGCAATCGCTGTCGTAGTACTCGAACGCTCCGCCCGAGTGGCTGTACCAGTAGCCGAGCCAGTAGTTGCCCGGCGGAAGCGACGGCGCCGATGCAAACGGTGAAGTTGACCCAGCCGGCCGGCGCGCTTGCCGCGATCGTCACCTGACTCGTGACCGCGGCGAACGCTCCGGGGTTGCCGCTGCCGTCGTCGGAGTAGACCACGAGGCGGACGGCGTCCATGCGCGCGGCCGCCCGTCATGTACGCCTTCATCCCGTCCCGGTCGCGCTCACTCCCAGGTGGTACGGGCCGGAGGTGTCGAGGTAGTTCCCGCGTGCCCGAGGCGGACTGCGCGCCGACGATCGCCCGGCCGATGGCCGCGCTGCCCGGGCCGATCGGCGTGACGGTGGCGGTCGGCGCGGAGCTGGCGGTCCCGAACGCGCCGGCTTGCGTCGCTTGCCGTGACGACGACGCGCAGCGTCGTGCCGACGTCCGCCGCCTGAACGACGTAGCGTCGGGCTCGTCGCCGCGCTGATCGTCAGGCAGCCGTTCCCGTCGGTATCGCACCGCTTCCACTGATAGCCGTAGTTGGCCACCGCGCCGTTCCAGGTTCCGGTGGTGGCCGTGAGCGTGCTGCCCTGAACGGCGTTGCCCGAGATCGTCGGCAAGCTGCTGTTGGTGGGCCCGACCCACGGCCCCGCACTCCACGTTGTTGTCGCGATCTTTGCCTGTCCCGACACCGAGGGGTGGAAGAAGTCGAACGTGAAGTCGCCGGCCGCGAACGTTCCCCATTGCCGGAAGATCGCTCCCCCGTCGGTGGAGCAGAAGGCGAAGCCCGCGCAGACACTGACGATCGCGGCGTTCAGGTCCGTGATGCGCTGAGCGAACGCCGTGCGGTCGCTCGGAGTGGCGGCCGAGCCGAGGAGGACCGGGCAGCGGTTCGGGAACGCCGCCCATGCATTCTGCGCGGTGACGTTCGAGTGAAACTTCTGCCAGAACCCGAACCAGTCGGGGATCGAGGCGACGAAGACCTTCACGCCCGGCGTGGCGCCGAGCTTGGTCAGGACGAGGTTCAGCGAGGTCGAGAACGAGGAGACGGTGGTCATGCCCGCCGCCGTGGGCGTGCAGACGTCGTTCGTGCCTGCCAGGACCGTCACGTACGGCGCTGCCTGACCGACTGCGACATCCGCCTGGCTGACGACGGCGGCCATGTTCGAGCCGTCCAGAGCGTCGTTCGAGTTGTTGCCCGAGATCGCCGGGTTCTGGGAGAGCAGGCGCAGGTAGTGCGAGTTCACCGCGACGTCCGTGCCGGTCGCCCAGGACTCCGAGGGATTGTCGGCGGCCGTGCCGTTGGCGCCGAAGCCCTTGGTGAACGAGTCGCCGAGCGAGGCCATCGAGCCGGGGAGCGCAGCTCCCGCAGGAGAGGCAAGCGCAAGCGCGGCCGAGGCGAGTGCTACACCCAGGCCGACGCGTTTCCAGACAGATCCGTGCATGTGCAAGGCGAACAGGATCGTCACATGCCGGCGAGCCGGCGGCGCCCGCCGAACGACCAGGTCGTGACCCCACCTCGGCTGTTACCCAGTCGAGAGGCAGCGGCGACAAGATGAGCAGGCGATGAAGAGGCTTCGTTGCTATTGCGCTGACCGTTTCGGTCGCCGCCGCCGGCGCGATCGCGGCGACGGCGGGAACGCCGCTCCCGGCGAAGCCGCTCGGCGCCGGGAAGCAGCGAACGGCCGGAGGCGGCACGATCGCGGGTGTCCCCTTCCGGGCCCGCTCCGCGTTCCTCTACAAGGACGGCTTCGGGGACATCAGTCTCTTCCTCATGGCGCGGAAGACGTCGTGCCGCACCGTTACGGAGCAGGATGTGCCGTACGTGTGGGTGTACCTGTACACGAACGGCAAGTCGCTGCCGGTGGGCAAGCCCGTTCGGCTCAGCGGCGCCGGCCGCGTCGTCGCGATCTTCACGCACAAGACCGGCCGGATCATGGTCCGGAGCGGTGTGTCGCTCGAGATCACGCGCATCGACACCTCCACAGCGTGGGATCTGGCACGGGATCGTTGAAGGTCACGAACCACAAGGTCGCCGGTCGGCAGTTCCGCTACTCGGGGACCTTCGCGGCCCGGTGGTGCGGGCAGCGCTGACGGCGCAGCCCGAGATCCACACAGCCACACGCCTCTATTCGTCTCTCGAGCCGGAAGCCCAGCCTCCGCAGCCGCGGGGGCTCCCTCCCCATGCCGGGGCGGGGCCGACCGCGAGGAGCTGCGATCCGCATGCGCGCCGTCGGCCGCGCCGGTCTAACTGTCAGGTGAAGGTTGAGCCTTACCTCTCACGCTCAAGCTGAGCCTGACTGTAGCTACCGCCCGGCGGCCTTCTCGATCAGGCCGATGCCGCCGGAGCCTTGGTTCCAGTCGGCGACGATCTCCCGCCGTCTCGCCCGAAGCCTCCTTCAACTCGCCCCAGAACCGCGGAACCCCGCCGACGTTCGCCTCCGGCCCCGGAACGATGTCGTGGAACCCGATCAGGCCGCCGTCGGCAACGAGCGGCGAGTAGAGCTCGAAGTCTTGGCTGACGCCCTCGTAGCGGTGATCCCCGTCGATGAAGAGGAAGTCGACCGGCCGGTCGCCCAGCAACTCCTTCACCCGCTCGAGCGTCGCCGGGTCGTGCGAGTCCGCCCTGACCAGCTCGATGCGCTGCTCGGCGCGGGCGAATCCTCGGTACAGCGGCTCGCGGGCCGGCGAGTACCCGCCGCCGAACGGCCCGTGGACGAGATCGATCGAGATGAGCAGCGCGTCGTCGGCGGCCGCCCGCGTGAACAGGAAGAGGCTCCCGCCCGTGCAGGTCCCGATCTCCAGAACCGTTCGCGGGCGGCGCTCCTCCAGCACCTCGATGAGCTCGAGGATCTCGGGACGCCACTGGAAGGGTTTGATTCTGACGCCCGCGAACGCAAACGAGAAGGCCAGGTCGACAGCTTGCTCGCGCGTCTGCGCCTTGCGGGCCGCAGCGCGCAGCCGCAGTCGCGCCAGGGCACCGGTTTGCCGTTGGAGGGCGAACCGCATTGCCTTTCCGCCGAGCGACAGGACCCCCTTCTCCCGGATCGCCCTCCGGGCATGATCGACGAACTCGCTCACGAGCCGGCTCTCCCGCTGCTGCGTGCGCAAACTGCTCGTCGTCGACTCCCGTCCTCATCGACACCTAGCCTAGATGATCCAGGTCGGCACCCTTGGGGGTTGGCGTGCCGGCGGCGAAGCTCGGCTCCGCCTGCCGTCGAGACCGATAGGCGGCAGGCGGCTATGCCTTCGAGGCGGTGTCATGACGGTCCCAGCTGGCAGACTGCCGCGGGATGGTCCGTCGATGCGTCACCGTGCCGCGCAGCCTGCCGGTCAGCGTCTCAGTGCCTCCCGCTCAGGAGTTCCGACATCCTCATGGCGCTGCGCGCACGAGCCGGCCCAGCCGGCGCTAGGTCTGCGACCGTCGTGACGACGATCGAGAGAGCCGGCGAGCGCGCTGCGTCGCGTGCGACCACAGCCGATCTCGCGGTCGGCCTGTCCGTCGCGGTCGTCCTCGGGTTCAGCGAGCACACGAACGGCGGGCTCGAGCTGATCAAGCTCGCCGATCCGAACCTCCTCGCCGACCATGCGGCACCCGAAGCGGTTCTCTGGGGGCCGCTCGGCCTCGCGGTCTCCGTCGCCGTTGTCGTGCTCCTGCTTGCGCGACGTCTGCCGAGCGCTCGGATCTGGGCGCCCGCGGCGGCCCTCGTCCTGTTCGGCTGTTGGAGCGTCGCTTCCACGACGTGGGGAGGTTTGCCCGATGATGCATGGCGGGCGCTCGACCGATCGGTGCTCGGCGCGGCCGCCCTCGTCCTCGGCTCCCAGCTTGCCTCGAGTGGCCGCCGGGCCGAGATCATGCTCGGCGCCGTCCTCCTCGCCGCCGGTGCCCAGGCAGTCGAGCTGCTGGCGAAGATCGCTACGGGCACGGCGCCCGCCTCCTGGGCAGCGGCGGGCTCGTTCGGTCCGGCGGGGTACAAGAACGCCCAGGCCGCGATCTTCGCATTGGCGATTCCGCTCGCGCTCCGCCTCGTCGTCAGGCAGGACCGGCGGCTCAAGGCTGCAGGCGGCGCGGCCGCAGGCCTCCTGCTCGGCGCGATGCTTCTCCCGCAGTCTCGGGCGGCGCTGGTCGCAGTCGGGGTCGCAGTCGTCGTCCAGGTGTGGTGGACCGGCAGCAGGCGCCTGCTCATCTTCGCGATCGCGCTTGGGCTGAGCACGCTGGTGCTCGATCTGGCGCTGACGCGCATCCCGGCCGGCGCCCTCATCGACTCCAACCCGAGCCGGAGCGTCCTTCTGTACGTCGCCGTGTGGTGCGGAGTCACCTTCGGCCTCGCCTTCTTTGCGGCTTCGGGTCTCGTGCGGCGCATCGCCGGGCAGGCGATTCCCGTCACTGCGGTGAGCATCGTCGTCATCGCCGCCGTCGCCGCCGCGGCACTGCACTCCGATTTCGGACGCGCCCTTGCCTCGCCCTCGACAATTCGCCAAGACGACCCGAACGTGACCGCCGGCAGCGAGACGCATTTCGCGAGCCTGTCGACGAACGGCCGAAGGGATGCCTGGCGCGTCGCCGCGAACCTGATCGCAGAACATCCGCTGGTCGGCACCGGGCAGGGCGGGTTCGCCCGCAGCTGGACGATCGAACGCCGGCTGCCTCAGCTCGGCATCCTGCAACCACACAGCCTCGAGTTGGAGATCCTCAGCGAGCTCGGCGTCGTCGGGCTGGGGCTCTTCGCCGCGTTCGGAGTGCTCCTGATCCGCGGCGTCTCCCGCTCGGGACACCGCCCGCGAGCGGCGGCGGGGTTCGCCGTCTTCGTGATCGTTTTCGGCCAAGCTTCGCTCGACCGGACCTGGTCGTTCCCCGCGCTCGATGCCGCGGCGCTGCTCGCTATCGGCGCCGTCGTGGGAGCCGCTCGGCCGCGCAGACTGCCTGTGGCAGGAAAGCTGGCGGCGGTTGCAGCGGGAGCGATCGCGGTCGTACTCCTCGGGCTCCCCTATCTCTCCGCGCGGCAGCTCGCGACGGCGGCCGCGCTCCAGCCCGCAGACGTCGCCGCGGCCCAGAAGCACGCTCGCGAGGCTCGGCGGCTCGACCCCTGGAGCCCGGCCGCGTTATCGACGGAAGGACGGCTCGCCGAGTCCGCCGGCGACCCGGGCCTGGCGGCGAAGCGATACCGCGCCGCCGCCGGGTACTCGCGCCAGCCGTGGCTTGCCTACTTCAACGAGGCGCGCGCCCTTCGCAGTGCGGGCGACCCGGCCGGGGCGCGGCGGGCTTGCCTGCGGGCCGTGCGCGCGAACCTCGGCGACAGCGCGTACCTCCTGGGTGGTCCCTGCGCGTACCACGTTGCCGGAAACGACTGGCCCGTCGTCCGGGCTGGAGCCGGAACAGGGCTACTCCGCCCTGCTGAAGGACTACGGGTGCACGGCCTGCCTGGTCAGGCCCGCAGAAGGTGGGCTGGAGGCGATCGTGCCCGGAGGCCCGGACTTCAGGGACTCGGCCTACGCCGTCCAGGGCATCGGCGGGCCGAGCGGCGTCACGGGCACGATCACGGTTCGCGGCTCGATCCGGCTCGGGTCGGGCCAGAGACTGAACGGCTACCTGGACGTGCTCGAGGTGAGAGACGTGCGGAAGCGCCCGATCTTCTTCGTCTACCTCCACGCCGACAGAACCTTCAACATCTACGCCCCGGCCGGCGGACTCCAGGCGGAGCCGGTGGAGGCCCCCACCAAGGCGGTCGTCCCGGCGGGGGCCGGAACGCTGGACTTCAGCATCGTGGCCAAGGCGGGTGACAAGCTCGAGCTCTTCGTCGACGGTCGTCGACAGCTCGTCCGCAGCCTCACCGCCGGTGCGACGTCGACGAATCCGCGCTATCTACGGACCGGGATCATCTGGTCCGACTCGCTGAAGATCTTCGACCGCCAGAGTGTGATCGTCACCGCCCGAGCGGACTGACGGGCCTTGACGGCCATGTCCTGGTGCCAGGCACCAGGACATGGCCGTTCCGGTCAAAGTCGCTGGAATTCGTCCGGTTCAGTGCGTTTTCGGACACGTCTCCGTGCCTGGCACCGGGACGTGCCTGGGTCGGCCGTGGCTGATCGGGCCGGCCGGATCAGCCGGCGACCAGCTTGTGCGCGCGGGCAGGCGCACCACGGGTGCCGGCGACGATCTCCTGCATCTCCGCCTCGACCGTCTGTCCATGGCGCTCCCAGGTATAGCGACGGGCCCTCTCCCTTCCCCGCCTCCCCATACGAATGCGCAAGGCCGGGTTTGCAGCCAGCCGGTCGAGGGTGGCTGCCAACTCGGTCGAGATCGAGCGGCTCCGGGAGGACGAAGCCCGTCTCACCCTCGATGACGGCATCGCTCGAACCGGCCGCGTCGCTGACGACGATCGGCACGCCGGCGGCCATCGCTTCGATTGTCGGCGCTCCCCACATGTCCACCCGGGTCGGCAGCACGACGATGTCGGCCGCTCCGAAGAACCGTGCAGCGTCGGTTCGGAGCCCTGCGAAGAGCACGCGGTCCTCCACTCCCGCCTCCCGCGCCAGCCGAACGTACGGCGCCGAGTCCCGCCCTCCGACGACGACGAGCCTCGCAGGCTCGCGCATCTTGCCAAGGGCCAGGATCGCCCGGTCGAGGCCCTTGCGCGGAAAATCGTGGCCGCAGAAGAGAATCGTCGTACCCTCGACAGGCAGATCCAGGCTCCGCCGCACGCCGGCGGGGTCGTCGCTGGGCACGAACTCCTCGAGGTTCACGCCGGTCGGCACGACGACGATCTTTTCCGGGTCGACGCTGTAGTGCTCGAGCAGGTCGTCGCGCACGAGCCGGCTGTCGACGTGCAGTCTCGCCGTGCGGCGCTTCGAGAAGATCTGGCGCTCCAGAAGCCTGCGGACCGGATCCATCGGGTGGGCGACCGGCGTCGCGAAGTCCTTCAGTCGTTGCTTCATCCCCACCGTGGTGCGGAGGCTCAGCGTGCGCGCCAACTCTCCTCGCCAGACGCCGGGCAGGTGGACGATGTCCTGATCGAGTGTGCTCATGCCCCGTCCATGGACGACGTCGAGCTCCCCGAGAGCGCTGTGGATCATTCGTGTCGAGTTCCAGGCGAACGACAAGGCGTTGACGGCGGCCCCGTATCTCCCTCGCTCTTTGGACTTCGTCACCGGGACGTCGTGGAACACGGCATCCGGCGCCAGAGTTGTGTCTGTGGTCGCCGCGGCCGAATAGACGTGGACTTCGTGGCCCGCGCGGAGCAGGTAGCGGGTGAGCTCGACATGGGCGCGAGGCAGGCTTCCCGAGACGTCGAACGTCTGGTAGACGAGGCCTACGCGCACGCGGCCTCGGGGGCGTCGGCGGGATTCTCGCGCGAGCGCGCCGTACCGACCCACGGGAGAATGAGCAAGGCCCACATCGTCAGCATCTGGAGAGCCCCCACCGGTGAGGCGAAGGCCGTGAGGAGCAGGACCACGAGCGCCGAGCTCGACCAGACCATGAGCGACGCGCTCGTAGGGCTCTGCTGTTTCCCTGAGCCGGCGTCGCGCGGCTCGCACCTGGCCGAGCAGGAGCAGCGCGAACGCTCCGAGCAGTGAGACGCCGCCCGCCGCGAGCAGCCATAGCCAGAAGTTGTGGCCCTCTTGCGTCGTCCACTCGCGCCACTGGAACCCGTTTTCGTCCGTCCAGGTGATGTATGCGCCACGTCCGAAACCGACGCCGACCCACGGCGATTGCGACACCTGGGGCCAGATCGCGGCGTCCGTCTTCAGGCGCCACGCGACGTTCTGATCTCCGGTCGGGGAGGCCGAGATGCGGTCGATGAACGTCGGCACGATCGTCGGCTGGGCACGCATCAGCAGCACGGCCCCGACGATGAAGATTGGGAGAACAAGCGGCACGACACCGAAGAGCGGTTGCAGGATCGAGCGCCGGAACACGATCAGCGGGAGGACCAGCGCGACCGGGATGAAGACGGCCCGCGTGTAGCCGAGAATCATTCCCACGCCGGCCAGAGCCGCGATCGTGATGTGAATGGCGCGACGGGTGGCGGATGTATCGACCTGGAGGTTGAGCAACGCGAGCAGAAAGGCGAGCGCCAGGTATTCGGCGACCGTCCCGGACAGAATTCGAGCCCCTCCGGTGGAAAGGCCGACCTGGTCGGTCTGGGACGTGCCGGTCGCGAGGTAGTACGCGGCGTTCAGCAGCATCCAGACCGTTCCGAGGTAGAAGGCGATGACGATGCCGCGATATGCCTTGCGGGGGTCGAGGCGGATGATCACAACGGCGATGCCCGCGTACAGGACGAGTCGCGACGGCTGAACCACTCCGGCTGTGCCGCTGTTCGCCAAGCCCCGCACGGTCGCGAAGGCGAGCGCGAGAGCGAAGAGCACGAACGGCCAACTGGCCGCCGGATTCGGCACGGTGGCGGCGCGCCGGGCCGCGGGCCGCTTCGGCCCCAGCACACGCGTCGCCAGCCACGACAGTACGGCCAGCCCGAGCACGACATCCGAGGACCAGAGGGTGAACGGGCCCGGGAAAGGCAGCGGCGCGGTGAACTGGGCCGAGGTGATCGGCAGGATCAGCGCGGCGACCAGCAGGATGGTGCCGTCCGATTTGAGGAGGCCTGCGAGGGCGAGCGCGAGGGCAGGGAGAAGCGCGAACAGCACGGCCATCCGCGTGCCGTGATGGAGAGCAAGCAGGAGGATGAGATTCCCGCCGACGACGGCGGCGCCGACTGCCAGGGGCCGTACGCGGCGGCTCGTGCGGGCACGGAGGGAGTGCAGCTCGAGGGGCCACGCGTTGCTGCTCACGTCACCGCCCGGAATCGTGCCGTTCGACGGAGGCGCCGCCTCGGGCCGCTGCGGCTGCTTCCGGCGCGCCGTCGTCGCCGGCCGCCGCCCTGTCCCCCGGCAGCACCAGCCCGATCCCGCAGGAGCCGAACTCCCAGTCGGCGACGAACTCGCGCACCGCATGCGAGGCCTTCAGCTCGCTCCAGAACCTGGGCACGCCGCCGACCATGTCCTCGGTTCCCGGCACGATGTCGTGGAACGCGACCAGCCCGTCGGCGGCGACCAGGGGTGCGTACATCTCGTAGTCGGCCTTGACGCCCTCATAGCTGTGATCGCCGTCGATGAACAGGAAGTCGATCGGCCGGTCGCCGAGCAGCGACTCGACCTTCTGCTTCGTTCCCGGCTTGTGGGAGTCGGCACGCAGAAGCTCGATGTGTTGACCGCCGCGCGCGAACGCCCGGTACACGACCGACCGCCACCTGGCGTAGCCCCCGCCGAAGCGCGCCCCCGGAAGGTCGACGCTGATCAGCGTCGCGTCAGGCGTCGCCGCCCGCGAGAGGAGAAACAGCGTCCCGCCCGCCGCCGTGCCGATCTCGACGATCGTCTTCGGGGCACGTGACTCGACGACGCGCAGGAGGGGCAGGATCTCCGAGCGGATCTGCCACGACGCGACCGTGATGCCTGCGTAGTTGAACCCGCCGGCGAGGTCGTAAGCACGGTCGAGATCCTCGGTTCCGGCCGCTTCACGTCTGAACGCCCGGGCCGCCGCCGGTGCGAGCAGCGGCTTGAACGGGTACCGCAGCGCCTTCAAGACGAACTTCGGGGCGCCGTTGTCCGCAAAGCGACGGGCGAGATCCTCTCTCGAGATGCGCAAAATCGTCTTCCTCCTCGGCTTAGCGGGCAGTCTCGCCCGATGTCTCTCGTCCGGAACGCGGGCTGCGGGACATCCCCCGGTTAGTGCCCGTCGCCATTGCCATTGCCGTACCCATAGCCGTACCCGTACCCGTAGCCGTAGCCGTAGCCGTAGATCTTCGTCTCCTTCTGGCGGTTCAGGACGGTCCCGACCACGTTTGCATCCAGCAGCTCGAGCTTGCGAACGGCGGCGGCCAGCGCGCGTCGTTTCGTCGTCGGCGTCGCGACGATGAGGACGTCGACCGTCGAGTACGTCGCGAACGCCTCCGCATGGGAGCCGGCGAGGATCGGGGGCGCGTCGATCAGGACAAGGTCGTACCGGACTGAAGCCGTGTGCAGGATCTGTCGCATCCGCTCCGACGAGATGAGATCGCTGGCCATCGGCATCTGATGCCCGGCGGCCAGAAAGTCGAGTCCCTCAGCGGGGGTCTTCTGGACGTAGTGGTCGAGGGCTCCGTGAGGCGCGGCAAGCAGCTCCACGAGGCCCGGCTCGCGACCGAGACCGAGCCGCGAGTGCAGAGTCGGCGCGCGCAGGTCGCCGTCGATGAGCAAGGCGGTGTTGCCGCTCAGCGCCCACATGCGTGCGTAGTTGAGGGAAACGGTCGACTTGCCCACCCCCGGCTCGGCACTGGTCACGAGCAGGCAGTTGCCGCGTCGCGCGTCGCCCCGGAGCTGGAGCGCAAGGCGCAAGGTGCGGAACGCCTCGGACGCAAACGATTCCGGGTCGACGAATGCGCCGCGCTTCCGGCGAAGGCTAGCCACGGGACGCGCCGACGGCGCCCAGGGGCCTGTCGTCAGTCGGCTCCCGCTCCCTGTCGTGGCCGGAGCCCTGGCCCGCGAGTCTCATCTCGGGCATGACGGTCAGCACGGGCTTGCCGACGATCCGCTCCAGGTCTTCGCCGCTGCCCACGCGGTCGCTCATGATCTCGACCAGGATCGCGAGCGCGGCGTTGAACGCAAGGGCGAGCAAGAGCGCCATCATCAGGTTCAGTCGGAGACTCGGCGAGCTCGGCGCCGATGGATAGCCCGCAGGATCGATCACGACGATCTGGTCCCTCAGCGTACCTGTGTCCCTGATGAACTCCTCGAGCGCGTGCGGGGCCGCGTTCGCGACGAGTTGCGCATGCGCCGGGTTCGGGCTCGTCGCCGAGATTCGCAGGAGCTCCAGGTCCTGGATCTGAGAGCCCGAGATGTGGATCTCGCTGAGCGGGACGGTCTTCTTCAGATCGACGAAGATTCCGTTGGCGATCGGCCTGCTGGCGGCGATGTTGGCGTAGGTCTGCGCGAGACGGCCTCCGGTCTGGAGAGCCAGGAACGCCTCTCCCGAGTTCTGGACCCGCTGGATCACGCGCACCAGAGTCGAGGCCGTGTAGAGCTTCTGCTCGCGCTTGGTGAGGTAGTAGGCGCCTGCAAGGATCGCCGCGGTGAGGACCACGATCATGATCTTGTGGCGCCAGAGCGCGCGGTACACATCGGGGACTCCCACGGCTGTGCGTCACCATAGGTGAGAACGGCATCGGGCGGAATCGACGTCTGCTCAACCAGAGTCAACCGTTCGGCTAGGGAGGCCCAAGGGCGATGCGGCTAAATCGAGGGCGTCAACCTTCGCGTCCAGAAGAACTCCTCGCGCTTGACGAATGCCCGCATGTATCCGCACGAGGCGTGGTAGTTCCCGTCCGGCTGGGGATTGCAGCTGATCTGGGAGGCGTACTCCGCGATCACCCGCCACTTCAGATTCCGCTCCGGGTCGTCGTCCAGCATCGACTCCGGCACGTCCACTCGCTCGTCGGGCGGTCCGACCGGGCCCCAGCTTCGACCGGTGGGTTGCTCCGATCCCGCGGGCACGGGAGGCGGCTCGAATGCCAGGCGGGGAGTGAACCGGGCGAACGGATCGTTGCCGCCCTCGGCCGGGTTCGGCCACTGGAGCGCCGAAAGGTACATGCACTCAGCGGTTCCCTCCGGGTGGATGAGGGTCGAGTGCATCGTCAGAGACGCCTGCCGGCGACTCACCGCCGCGAGGAGCTGCCGATGAACCTCTGCGTGGTCGGGATGGCCGTCGAAGTCGGCGTGCGTGTAGATGTCGCCGGGCTCCGTCAGCTCGAGCAGCGCGTCGAAGTCGGAGGCAAGGTCGGCCGCGCAGAAGCGCGAATGCCCGCCGTCGAGGAGGTAGCGCAAGTCGCCGTTACAGCTCGATCTCCGGGCGCGACCGTCGGCCGCGTAGGTCCGGTGAAGGCCGGTGGCGTCGCCTGTCCACACGGCTTCCGATGCCGCAATCGCCTCGAGCCCCAGGTTCGGGTACCCGAGGAAGAAGATGTCCGATTCCGCTGGGTCGCGGCTCCAGTGCAGGCCCAGGAGCGCCATTGCCGCGAGCGTCTCCCGGTGTGCGGCAGATCCCGTACCGCGCTGTCCGCGCGGGCGTGCCACGCGCGGCGCCACACCGGCTCAAGCTCCAGCCCCGCCCCGCCTTCGGCGAGTCGCCGTTGGTGACGACCGCTACCCGAACGCGCCGTCCCGCCTCGAGTGCGTGGACGATCACGCCGGCGAAGCCGAGCGCTTCGTCGTCGGGGTGCGCCGCGACCACGAGCACCCCCGATCCGGTCTGCTCCGTCACCCGGGTCATCAGGCTCAGTGGCGGAACGCGGCGGTGATCATCCTCAGCTCGCTGCGCCCGAAGACGACCAGCGAGGCCGAGTAGGCGATGAGTCCGCTCGCCACGAGCAGGAGGAGCTGGAGCGTCGTCTGCAGAGTCTGGGTCGAGAGCTCGAGGCTGGCCAGAACGGCGGCGAGCGGAACCGTACAGAGCGCCGGCCGCGCCAGGTTGCTCAGGAACTCGCGCAACGGCAACTCGAGAATCCTCAGCGCGGCCCACAAGGAGAGTACGAACGGAATTGCGGCAGTGACCATCAGCGCCGTCGCGGCCCCGATGATCCCGAATGGCGGCACGAGCAGAACGAGCGCGCCGACGAACACGAACGTGTAGAGGCCCGAGATGTAAACGATGATCTGGGGCCGTCCGGCCGCTTGGAAGACAGGGCCCGTGGTTCCCGCGAACGCGCGCATGAGACCGTAGAGCGCGAGGATCCGTAGGGGCGTTGACGCTCGGCTCCCAGCGCGCTCCGAAGATGCCGACCACGAGCGCGTGCGCTGCCAGGAACATCCCGGCCGCCACGGGAAGCGAGACGAGAGCGATCCGCCGGGCATTCGAGAGGAAGGCTTCCCTGAATGCGGGCTTGTCGTCCTGGATCGTCGCGTAGGCGGGGAACATCACGCGGCCGACGATGTATCCGATGCCGGTCGCGGGGAGGTTGCTGAGGCGATACGAGATGTTGTAGTAGCCGACGCTGGCTGCACCGAGCAGCCGTGCGACCAGGGCGGTATCGATGTTCGAGTCGATCAGGCCGATCACGTTCCCGGCCGTGACATGGCGCCCGAACCGTCCGAGCTCGCGCAGCAGCGGCCAGCTCGCGAGCCGCAGAGACGGCCGGAACGGGGCGACCGCGATGAAGATCGCCGCCTGTACCACCTGCCCCGCGATCTGGCCGGTGACGAGGCTCCAGACGCCGAGACCGTAGACGGCGAGCGGCACCGAGACCAGTGCCTGAACGACTGTTCCGATGAGCTCGCCGCGTGCGCGCGAGCGGAAGTCGAGCTCTCGCTCGATCAGTGTCGCGGCCGCGCCCGAGACGCCGCGCGCCAGCAGGACGACCGTCAGGACCCGCAGCACGTCCGTCAGGCGCGGCTGCGAGAAGAGGCGCGCTGCGAACGGCGCGGCAAAGAAGGCAACGGCGTACATGACGACGGAGCTGACGAGGAAGAACGCGTGCGCCGTCCCGGCCGAGCGCTCGACATCGCTGCGGCGCTGGATGACGGCGAGCGAGAGACCCGAGTCCTGCAGGGTGCCGAGTGCGACGATGAAGACGCCGGCCAGGGCGACGAGCCCGAAGTCGGCCGGCGTGAGCAGGTGGGCGAGGATCGCCACGACGCCGAACGTGACGATCTGCCCTCCGCCGAAGCTCAGGGCGAGCCAGGCCGACCCGCGGACGAGCTTCCGGTCGAGCTCGCTCACAGCGCGCGCACGGCGCCACGCTGCTCGGCGTCCGCGAGCTCGCTGTAGTAGCCGCTGAGCACCTCGGCCTGCGCCCGCCACGTGAATCGCTCGGTCACGATGCGGCGGCCCGCCGCGCCGAGCTCGCGGGCAAGAGACGCGTCCAGGCAGAGCTCGGCGAGCGCATCGGCGAGCGCGGTCTCGTCGCCGCCCGGCACGATCCTGCCGTTGACGCCGTCTGAGACCAGCTCGGGAAGTCCTCCGAGCGCCGTGGCGACGATGGGAACTCCGCAGGCGAGCGCCTCGAAGACGGGCAGCGGGCACGGCTCGTTTCCGGTCGAAGGCATCACCAGCACGTCCGCGAGCGCGTACGCGGCTGCGAGATCGTTGTGGTCGACGCTGTCGACGAAGAGGACGCGGTCTCCGAGCGGCTCCGCGAGCGCGGCCACCTGCTGGGGGTACCCCCGCTGACGCGTCCGGAGCTCCTGGCGCGCCTTCCGACCGCGCGGGGCGACGACCTGGAAGTAGCGATTGTGCATCCCGACCAGCACGAGCTTCGCGTCGGGAGTGCGGCGGAGCTGTTGCCGGAAGGCAGGCAGGAGGGTGTGGATGCCCTTCTCCGGAGCGAGTCCGCCGACGTAGAGGACGACGGGCCCGTCCCCGAGCCGCCAGCGGTCTTTGAGCTCCGCCGAGAGCTCCCGAAGGCGCGCGGGCTGATCTTCGGGCAGAGCGAAGCGGTCGAGATTCACGCCGTTGTAGAGCGTCCGGCAGCGATTCGCGAGCTCCGGGTACGTCTGGCGGATCCGGTTGGTGATGTAGTCGCTGACGCCGAGTATCAGGTCGGCGTGTCGGAGACGCCTCCGGGCGGTGCGCGGATGCAGCTGGGAAAGCCAGTCGCAGTGCATGTGGAGCACCCGCCGCGGCCCTGGGAAGAGCCGCGCGGCGAGGGACAGATACTGGCTCACGTTCTGGAAATGGAGGACGTCCGGGTCGTACTGCATGAGCCGGCGCAGGCCGTCGGTCGCGTAGTGCTGCGCGTAGAAGGGCATCCCCTGGAGCTCGCGGTGCGGTAGGTCGAGACGGCGAAGGACGCGGATGACTTCCTTGTAGTAGTCGTGTCGCCGGCGATCGCGTTCACCTTCGACCCGGAGAAAGCGGATCCCCTCGCTGATGCCTTCGGGAACGTCCGGGTTCGGGAGCGAGCAGACGGTCACGTCGAGCTCCCCGGCCAGCTCGAGCGCGAGCTCGTAGACCACCCGTGACACGGAGCCGCATCGCGCCGGAGGCGGCACCGGGCTGTTCTCCTGGGCGAGAAAGCCCACCGTTGAGGCGGGACCCGCGAGGGTCGCTCTGCTGGGCGTGCAGACAAAACCGGGGCCTCGGTCATTCGTGTTTTGATCCTAGTTCGGCCGCGCGACGGCATCACCCTCGCCTTCGTCGGTGGTCCTTCCCTGCCATTCGGCGGGCAGAGACAATAGGCTCTACGAGCGCTGTGGGCTTGACCACTGTCCGACCTCCCGATGCGGATCTGCATCGTCGCTCGCGTCGCGCCGGTGCACGGAATCGGCGGGATGCAGGATCACACCCGCGATCTCGCCCGCGGGCTCGCCGCCGTGGGACACGAGGTCGAGGTGATCACCGCACGGCATCCCGACGGGCGTCGCGAGGAGGTCGAGGACGGCGTGCGCTGGCGCTACCTCGACGTGAGCTCGGAGAGCTTCGTCGCCCCCGGGTGGCTCCGCTCGTCCTACGAGGCGTTCATGCGGGCGGACGCCGAACGTCCTTTCGACGTCGTCCACGGCGAGGGCTCGAGCGCGCTCGAGCTCGTCCGCCGCGGCGTCCACCGGCGCACGCCGATCGTCGTCATGTTCCACGGCAACTACTTCGGGCTCGTCAAGGCGAGCCTCCGACGCCAGCTCGCGGCGCACCGCCCGATCCCCGTGCTGAAGGAGCAGCGGGGGCTCGCCCGGCTTACGCGCCAGCACTTCTCGCGTGGGAACTGGCGCGTCTTCCGGGCCTGTGAGGCGATCGTGCCGTCCCAGCAGCAGCTCGCGGACACGTGCCGGTCGCACCTGCTCGACCGCTCGCGGGTGCACGTGGTTCCGAACGGAATCGACACGGCGGTGTTCCACCCGCGTCCGCGCGACGAGGTGCGCAGAGAGCTCGGTCTGGACGGAGGCTTCCTGTTCGCGTGCGCCGGACGGCTGACCCGCGAGAAGGGAACGCATCACGCGATCCACGCCCTGGCGGGGATCGCCGGCGAGGCGCCGGACGCGCAGCTCGTCGTCGTCGGCGACGGCGAGGAGAGGGACGCTCTCGAGCAGCTTGCGTCGGCGCTCCAGCTGCGGGAGCGGGTTCGCTTCGTGGGTGCGCAACCGCCCGCCGCGATACCCGGCTATCTGGCAGCGGCCGACGTCTTCCTCTTCCCGACAGAGCGCGACGAGGCCGCCCCGCTGATCCTTCCGCAGGCGATGGCGAGTGCTTTACCGGTCATCGCGTCCGCACGTGGCGGCATCCCGGAGGTGATCGACCGGCCCGGCGAGAACGGCCTGCTGGTGGCAGCTGCGAACCGGGATGAGCTCACCAAGGCAATGGCTCTGCTGTACGGCGATCGCGACCGGCGGAGGCGGCTCGGCGAGGCGGCTCTCGCCCGCGTTCGCGAGCGCTACACGCTCGAGCAGATGGTCGAGGGCACCCTCGAGGTGTACGGAATCGCTCGTCGGGCGGTGGGCGCTTCGCGCTAGCGGCGCCCGGAGGCAGCAGCAGGAACGCCGGGGTAGAGCTGTGAGCGAAGGTTTTCGACAATCCGCTCTCCGGCCCGCCCGTCCCACAGCTCCGGGATGCCGGCAGGACGCGTCGTCGACTCGAGTACCGTGAGCGCCTCCTCGACGATTCGCTCCGGGTCGCTGCCGACCACACGATTCGTGCCCGAGGTCACGGTGATCGGCCGCTCGGTCGACGGGCGCAGCGTCAGGCAAGGCACCCCGAGGACCGTCGTCTCCTCCTGGATCCCGCCGGAGTCCGTCAGCACGAGGCCGGCGTCGGCGAGCAGGCCCATGAAGTCGAGGTAGCCGAGCGGCTTGGTGTCGAAGATGCCCGGTTCGTCGGCGAGCACCCGCTCGAGGCCGGCTGCCGCTGCGCGAGCACGGGTTCGCGGATGCAACGGGAAGACGACCGGCACGCAGCGGCTGATCACGGCGATCGCCTCGAAGATACTGCGCAGGGCCTCCGGGTCGTCGACGTTGTCCGGCCGGTGGAGGGTGACGACGGCGTACTGGCCGTCGGGAAGCCCGAGACGAGTCCCCGGCCTCCCGGGCCCTCGCCACATCGCGAAACCGCAGCAGCGAGTCGATCATCGTGTTGCCGACGAAGACGACATGTCCGTCGGGAATTCCTTCGCGGCGGAGATTCTCGTTGGCGTCGAGGCTCGTCGTGTAGAGGTAGGTCGAGATGTGGTCGGTCAGGCGCCGATTGATCTCCTCCGGCATGTGGGGCTCGTAGCAGCGGAGGCCGGCCTCGACATGGGCCACCGGATACCGCTCCTTCGCGGCGACCAGGGCACAGGCAAGAGTCGAGTTGACGTCGCCGATCACGACGACGACGCTCGGTGCGATCCGCAGCAGCTCCTGCTCGAACGCGAGCATGACCTTTGCCGTCTGCTCGCCGTGACGCCCCGAGCCGACGCCGAGAAACACATCCGGCTCCGGCAGGTGAAGCTCGTCGAAGAACACCCGGGACAGCTCGTCGTCGTAGTGCTGCCCCGTGTGGACGATCGAGCAGCTCAGCCCGATGCGGCGAGCCGCCTCCACGATCGGGGCCGCCTTCATGAAATTTGGGCGCGCGCCGACAACGATGAGAAGGTCCGTCACGTTGATCAACGTTACGGCGGCGCGGGCGCTCGCACACCGCGTGATCGGCTAAGCGCTGCTGTCGTTAGGTCGTGGTGCGCGGGTCGCCGCGCCCAGCAAGGCGCGGACGGCTCAGGACGGGGTGGCGCCCCGGCCGGCCTTCCTGGCGCGGCCGCACACGACGATGTCGAACCCGGAATCGTGGAAGTCGATCTCGCGCTCGCGGAGATCCTGGCGCGCCATGCCCATCAGGTACGCGACCGCCACCAGGACGTTGCCGTAGCCGCGCACGTCGATCTCGGCTCCTGGGCATGACCTTCGCAGGAGCTCGCCGAGACCGCCCTGCGTGACCCGCCAGAAGTCACCTTCCGGGCCCAAGAAGGGCTCCACCCGGGTGAGGAAGGGGAAAGACACGAGGAGGGCCCCGCCCGGCGCGAGCGATTGCCAGCAGTTGGCGACGGCGGCCCACGCGTCCGGGATGTACTGCAGCGTCTGCGTCACGATCACGCAGTCGAAGCGGTCGCTCGGAAGCGAGCCGGGCTCACTGAGATCCGCGACAATCGTGGTGCGCGGATTGTCAGGATCGATGTCGACAACGTGCTTGCCGGTGACTTTGTCGCCGCCAAAGGCCTCGGTATAGCGGGAGTCCTTGACCTCGAGCACTTCACCCCGAACGTCGTCCGCGTACTCGGCGACGAACTGCTCGAGGTAGACCCTGTCGATGGGAAAGCCGCGCCCGATTCCGTAGTTGTCGTCGAAGGGCTTCGTCCTCCGAAGCTGGCCCCAGCGCGGCTCGACCAGGAGCCTGCGAGCGGCGGTCTTCAGCGGACGCGGGGCGCGCTGTCTAAGTGCGCCCAGCAAGGAACCCTCCGTTTGGGCGACGACGGCGCAACACGTCGTCACGATAGTCAAGACCGCGCTACCGTGCCGCGATCGTCGACCACTCGGGTATCGAATCGGCCTCGCACTCCGTCCGTCGTCTACGAGGCGATCGCGGCCTGCCCCCTCTGTCGCGCTCCCTTGTCATGGGCAGGCGAGACTCCCGCGTTGCCCCGCTTGCGACACCGCCTTCGCGGCCGTCGACGGCGTGCCGGTCCTGCTCGCCGATCGCCGGGCTCCCGAGGAGAGCGCCGACTGGGAGGTGGGCATGCGCCGTCTGCTCCCGGAGCGGCTGCTTCCGTTCCTCGATCGCCACCGGGGCCTCATCCGGCCGGCGCTCACCTACAAGTCGCCACGCACGAGCGGCCTCGTGCGTGACTTCGTCGACGCCGTGCCGCCGGATCGACTCGTCCTCAACGTGGGTGCCGGCGCGAAGCGCTACGGCGACAACGTCGTCGGGCTCGACGTCGCGCTGCTGCCGGGGGTCGACGTCGTCGGCTCGGCCGAAGCGCTTCCCTTCGTCGACAACTCCTTTGCGGCGGCGGTCTTGCAGGCCGTGCTCCACCAGGTCCAAGACGACGGCCGGGCTCTGACCGAGGTGGCTCGAGTGCTCGAGCCGGGGGAGAAGTGCTGGTCGAGGTTCCGTTCATCCAGGGCTATCACCGGCAGGCCGGCGATCACCGCCGCTACACGGAGCAGGGACTGCGGCTCCTGCTCGATCGTCACGGCTTCGAGGTCGTCGAGAGCGGTACCGTCGTCGGCCCGGCGTCGGCAGCGGCCTGGGTAACAGCCGACTTTCTCGCCCTCCTCCTATCGGGGCGAAGCGCGGGCGCCTACAGGCTCGCCAGAGTCGTGACCGCGTGGCTTGCTGCGCCGATCAAGTACGCCGACCGCTGGCTCGACGCGCATCCGATGGCCTTTGTGATTGCGAGCGGTGTGTGGGCTCGCGCGAGACGGCCGCGGTAGGCGGCTCCGCGGCGCCACCCACCACTCCCGCCTTCAGGCGGCCGATCGCCTCCCACACCGCGCGCACGCCCGTCAGTTGGAGGGCGAGAACGTCGACCGAGGCGTCGATCGGAAACCCCGACCACCCGCAGGCGATACGGATCCGAGGCGGCGCGGTTCCAGCCGGTCCTGCGTCGTCCGCGACGATCGGTAGCCCGCGCGCTTGACCAGGTCGAGGTCGCGAGCGGTGAAGTCGCCGTTCGGAAACGCAAAGTGCCTGCATTCGCGCCCTGAGAGCCGCTCGACTTCCTGTTTCGAGAGCACGATCTCGTCCATCGCCTCGGCGTCCGTGCACATCGGCAGGATCGGATGGAAGCGGGTGTGGGCCTGGAAGTCGACGGTGCCGTTCATCTCCGCGATCTCGGCGGCTGTGAGCGCCTGAGGCGGCCCGTCGTGCTCGGCGGTCGGTGTGTACTGCGCGTGTTCCTCGAGGAATGCGAGCCGCTCCGCGTTCGGGCGAGCCTTGAGCGGCTGGGGGTCGATACCGGGCGACGTCCACCAGAATCGCCGGCGCGTGTCGACGATCTGCGTGCAGAGAAAGATCGACGGAACGACACCGAACTCGTGGAAGATCTCGACCAGACGGGTGTTGCCTCGATGGCCGTCGTCGAATGTGAGCGCAAGGCTGTTCGGCGGGATCCTCCTCCAGTCCCGTTCGTGGATCGCTTCGACCAGCGCGTCGAGCGTGATGAACGCGTAGCGCGGAGCGAGGTACCGGAGATGGCGGCGCAGCACTTCCGGCTCGGGATCGTGGTAGACCAGGATCCCCGCTCCGCCCCTTCTGTACGTGTGGCGAACGACCCAGGCGAGGCCGCTGTGCCGGACGGCGCGGCCGGCGAGCTCCTTCGCTGCCGAGCCTGTCAGCGTTGGCGCGGTCATGTCAGTCTTGGCGCGGTCACGCGAGCCGGTGCCTGGACGAAGGTGCCCGTCGCCTCGGTCATCGCGGCTTCCCACACGCCGATCTGCGACTCCCAGTTGAACTTCGCGAGGGCATATTCGCGGCAGCGGCTCCGAAGCTCGGGACCGGCGAGCTCGAGCCCGCACCGGATCGTCTCCGCGAGGGCCTGCGGGTCAGGCGACCCCACGAGCAGCCGCGGGTCGAGCCCCTCGAGCAGCTCCGGCGTTGCGCCGACGCGTGTCCCGACGACCGGCGTTCCGCTCGCCAGCGACTCGGCGGTCACCATTCCGAAACACTCGAAGGCGGTCGACGGCAGCACGAAGAGGTCGGCGGCGCGATACCAGTCGCGCAGCCGGTCGTCCCCGACGGATCCGAGCAGCCGGACGCGGTCCTCGAGCCGAAGCTCCGTACGGAGATGCCTCAGGGGCTTCTCGAGCATCCCGCTGCCGATGATCGCGAGGTCGACGGGCCGTTCGTCGTTCAGGAGCCGCAGCGCGTGCAGCAGCAGATCGAGCCCCATTCTCGGGTCGAGCCGCCGGACGGTCACGAGCAAGGTCGCGCCCCCGTCGATGCCGAGCCGCTTCCGCGCCGCTTCCAGGCCGTCTCCCGGATCGAACGAGTTGACGTCCGCCGCACCGCGAACCAGGCGCACCCGGTCGGCGTGCGCTGCGTGGTCGAGCATGAAGAGCGAGCGGGTGAACTCGCTGAGCAGCAGGATGCGAGCCGACCGGCGCACGACCATCCTCTCCAGGAGCCCGATCACGGGAGCGAGGCCGTAGCTCGTCACGCGGCTCCGGAACGGGAACCGGGGGCGGAGCGTCCGTAGCTCCCGTGCCGTCGCGGAGTGGTAGACGAAGACGAGCGGCGCGTCGATACCCGCGCTCGAGAGGCCGACTCCGATCGTGCTCGCGTGCGCGATCAACAGGTCGAACCTCCCGTCGAGCCGGGCGGCGTGGTGCCTCACCTCGACGACGTCCGTCAACGTCTCGGGCAGCAGGCCGCGGGACAGCACCCGCTTCACGATCAGCGAGCCTTCCCGCTCCTCGGCCGGTAGACCGCGTCACCCGCGGAGCGAGAACGACCACCTCGTGGCCGCGGCCGGCGAGCAGCCGCGCGGTGTCGGTGGCGACCCGTGCGACGCCACCCTTGTAGTCGGGAAACCACTGGTCGGTGCCGACCAGAATGCGCATTAGCCGGTCGACCGGTACTCGGGGTGCGGCCCGTCGACCATCAGTGGGCCTCGAGCGCCTGCGAGACGAGATCGAGGAGCGTCGAGGCGCGGTTCTCCCAGGTGTTCTGCGCGGCCAGCGCCATCCGGCGGGCACGGTCGTCGTCGGAATCGAGGCGGAGCGCGTCCTCGATCGCGGCCACGAAGCCGTCGGCGCCCTCGGCGAGCACGACGTCCGGCTCCTTGTCGGCAAGGGCGGGCAGGCCCGAGGCGACGATCGGCTTTCCGGCCGCGAGGTACTCGTAGAGCTTGACCGGCTGGCAGCTCTGCGTATACGCGTTTCTCGTGTAGGGGATGATCCCGACGTCGAAGGCGGCGACGAAGCGCGGCAGGTCGGCGTACGCCTTCAGCCCGAGCCACGTGACGTTTTCGTGCCTCTGGAGCGACTTCAGGGCCGCCTCCGCGTCGGGTTGCACCGGCCCGATCAGGAGCAGCGTCCACTCCGGCCGGGCGGCGGCGACCGCCTCCAGCAACTCGAAGTCGACCTTGAGCGTCATGAAGTTGCCGGCGAAGCCGATCACCGGCCGGGTGAGGCCGGCGAGCTCGGGCGCCGCGAAAGAGCGCTCCGAGGCGGTCGAGAAGTGCGCGTAGTCGCCGACGTTCGGAACGAGGTACGTCGCGGGGTTGAGGAGTTGCTGGCGCTCGAAGAGCGTCTTCGTCGTCGTGAAGACGAGCCTCGAGCGCCTCGTCGCCTGCTCGTCCGACGCCGGCGATCAGGTTGCGCTTGCGCGCTTCCGAGGCGACCGTTCCAGATCGCCGCGTGATCGTCGACGCAGTCGTAGACCGCGAAGATCTCGCCGCAGATTCCGACGAGGTGCACGGCGGACGGGTCGTACAGCCAGAGGACGACCGGCTGCGGAAGCCGCCGGACGATCCGCCGGAGCACCCGGCCGGTCAGGAAGCAGTTGACCGCGTTCGCCCGCTCGTAGCTGCCTGCTCCACGGCACGACGTTGACGGCATACCTGACCTCGATGCGCGGCTCCACCTGCTCGGCCGACAGCAGCCGCCGCACGTGGCTGCGGCGGTCGCCGCCGCGGAAGAGCCGGACGAGGTGGCGTCCCAGGAACGGGCCGCTGTCGACGAAGAGGACGTGGTGACCGCGCTCGGCGGCACGTCGCATGATCTGCTGCCGGTTCGTCGGCAGGTCGATCTCCCATCGCTGAGGCGAGAGACACAGATCGAGAACGGCGGGCGGTGGTGCTCGTCGCGCCGGCGCCGGCGGCTCGCCTCGCCCGGACGGCAGGCGGGGCATCGGGCATGGACGGCCATCAGGCCGGCGTCCGTGAGTCGGCCGGACGACTCGAGCAGCCGTGCGGTCTGTGACGCGATCTCGGGCCAGCGCGAGGCGCTCCGCGATCGCGTAGGCCGTGCGCCCTCGCGCGCCGGCGCGGCGCCGGCGTCGGCGGCCGCCTCCTCGAGAGCGGCGCGGAGCGATGCGGGGTCGCCGGCGCGGAAGAGCCAGCCGGCCTTGCCTCCCATCGTCAGCTCCGCGTACGCCTGCGAATCGGCCGCGACGACCGGCAGCCCGAGCGAGCACGCCAGCACGAGCGAGCCTGACGTACCCCCGTCGCTTCGTGCGACGACCACCGCGTCGCTGGCCTCGAACAGCTCCCGCACGCGCTCGTCCGGGATGAACTCGAGTCAGCGGCTTGATCCTCCCGTCCGTCGCCGCAGCAGCCTCGACCGCCGAGCGGACGGACGCGTCCTTCGGATGTCCGGCGACGACGAGCCGCGCGTCGCCGGGCAGCGAGGCCGAGGAGAACGCCGCCAGCAGGAGGTCGATGCCCTTGTAGGGGCGCAGCTCGCCGAACGTGAGGAAGACGAAGGCGCTGCTCGGAATGCCGAGAGCAGCCTCCGGATCTCCTCGCGGTCCCGCCCGCGCGGATAGACGCCGATGTACGAGCCGTGCGGCACGATCGAGACCTGCGCCGCTGCGTCGCCGAGCTCCCGCCGGGCGAGCTCTGCGGTGGCGGAGTCGTGGGCGAGCAGCGAGTGGCAGGCGCGGGCGAGAGCGAGCGCGGCGAGCCTCTCCCGCCGCGCGCTGGTGTGCTCGTGCGGGTAGACCTGGTGAATCGTCCACGCCAGGCGGTAGCCGAGCAGGCGCGCGGCGGCGAGCCGCATCGCGAAGACGGGCAGCTTCGCCCACGAGAGCACCGAGCGCGACCAGAGAGGGCCTCGCTCGTACCTGGTATGACCGTCGGGCCAGTGGAAGTGGAGGAACTCCACCGTGCGCCGCTCGCGCCACAACCACCGGAACGAGAGCTCGGCATGGTCGGCGAGCTCGAAGCCGTGGGCGGAGAGGTGCTCGTAGAGCAGGCGGAGATACGGATTCGCCGGAGCCGAAGACAGACAGGCGATCTTGCGCCGACCCGTCGTGCGAGAACGGCGGCTTGCGGCCGCGGTCTCCTCCGGGCTCGGGGCATGGTCATACGCGGACGTGATCGCCACTGGCCGGATGGTAGGCCGGACGTGACCCGCAGGTGTAGGACAATGAGCTAGACAGGCATTGCCTGCTTGTCGAGGATTGCGCCGCTCGGAGCTTTGTTCGGAATCACGGTTCGTCGCTACACTCGCTGAGCTTCCGGACAATCCGCCCTGGAGGGCAGGCCGCGAGATGAAGGTGATTCTGAAAGTGCTCGAATGGCTCGATCGCATGATCGAGCGGATCGCCACCGTTCTGCTCAAGGCGCTCGCCCGGGGCGGGGCGCGCGTCCTGGGACGAGGGCGGTACCGCCGCGGGAAGACGGAGCGGAAGCCGCGCGATTGACCGGTGCGGGTTGCCGGGCATACCTACGCGTTTCGGGAACGAAGCCTGGACGAGGCGCTCGACGAGCTGAAGCGACTGGGCTTCGACCTGGTCGAGATCTGGCTCGGGCATGTGCAGGGCAGCTTCGACGAGGTCGTCCGGGAACTCGCGGCGCGAAGGCTCGACAGCCGTCGCCGTCGGCGCCGGGGGCTTCTATGTGCCGGGCGATCCGACCGCCGCCCGCGCGTTTGGCCTGGCGAACGCACTCGGTGCGCCGATCGTCGTCGCCTGCGCCTCGCCGGCAGTCCTGGACGAGGTTGCCTCGCTCGTGCCGGAGGGCGTCACGCTCTGCATCGAGAACCACTGGGATCAGCCCTTCGACCGCCCGCGTGCGGTCGAGGCCGGGCTTCAGGCGCACGACTCCCTCGCCGCCTGCCTCGACACGGGCCACGCGATTCTCGCCGGCGTACGCCCCGAGGACTTCGTCGCGACGCTCGGCGGCCGCATCCGGCACGTCCACCTCAAGGACGCCGCTCTTCCTTCGCTTCCCACCCGGATCCTCGGCCGCCGCCTGCGACGCCGGCTCCTGGCTCGCCCGCATCCGGCCTTTCCCGGCAGCGGCGCGCTCTCGGTGAGCGGTGTACGGAGCGCACTCGCAGCCGCTTCGTTCGACGGAGTCGTCACTCTGGAGCACGAAGGCGGCGACGCGGGCGCCGCGCTTCGCGAGCTGCTCGTTCAGTGGCGACGGGCGGAACAACGTGGGTTGGTGTAGGCGATAGTCGCGGCGCGACCCGTCCTACGGCTAGGCCGCCCGTTACGCCATCGCGGCAGGGTATCGAAGGAAGCTCGATTCGGCTGATGCCACCCACATGCTCGTAACGACAAAGCGGCATTCTCCGCTTCTGCGGACCGCCCGGTGCTGGTGGCCGGAGACGGCGGACGAGGTCGTGCCGCGCTTCATTCGGCTCCGGTCGTCACCGTGGTCCAGTGCCAACCCGAGGTCACCGCCGCCCTTCGCCGGTGGACGTTCCACACCAGCCCGTTCCTCACCCTCCTCATCGACCTCTCGGAGAGCGAGGAGGATCTCTGGAGCGGGCTCAACGCCCTTGCCCGCCGGCGGAGGATCCGGCAGGGCGGAGAAGCTTGAGCCGGAGCTGACGATCGGCGAGCATCAGGAGCAGGCGCTGCAGCTCATCAACGAGTCGATCGGCGGCAGGGCTACCGAAGCCCCGATCTCCGCCGACCGAGTGGTCCGAGCTGCTCGGCTACTGCGACCTCTTCGTCGCTCGGCGTCGACGGGCGAGGTCGTCGCGACCCACGTCCTCGCGATCGATCGGTCGAAGCGGGCGCAACTCCTGATGAGTGCGACCGTCGACCGTCGAGCGTCGCGCTCTGAGTGACGAGGTCGGACCGGTGAACCGGCTCCTGCACTGGTACGAGATCCGCCATTACAAGCAAGCCGGCATTCCGATCTACGACTTCGGCGGGATCGTGCTCGACCCGAGCCATCCCTTGCACGGCATCGGCATGTTCAAGCGATCGTTCGGAGGCGAGCTCGTGGTCGAGGACATCGTGCGCCTCGCGCGCAATCCCCTGCTCCGCGCCGCGCTCAGAGCCGCGTCTCGATTCGGAGGAGCCGCCAGGAAGCTCGAATTCCTCGTCGCGCGCGGACGCCGTGGCTCGTGCCGTCCGACGGAGAACGCCCCCGGATCGCCCGATTCGACTGCGAACCGTTCCGCTGCCGCGCTCGAGACGGTGGCCGCAGGCGCCGGCTCCTCGAGCGCTCGAGCCGGGGCCTCTGTGATTCGACGTACGCTCGCTCGGCTGAAGGCCAAGACCGCTCGCACCGTCTTCGAGCCCGAGGGAGTCGATACCTACGGTGTGACCTACCTCGACGAGTTCGGGCTGGCGGCGCCGGAGCGAACCGAGTATCGCGCCTCCGGGTGGTTCTGGCCCATCCGCGGCCTGTGGGGCGCCCCCATCACCTCCGACGACGTCTTCGTCGACTTCGGCGCGGGCAAGGGAAGGGTCGTCTACACCGTCGCTCGCCGCTACGGCTTCGGCCGGATCATCGGCGTCGAGATCTCGCCGGAGCTGACCGCGATCGGAATGCTGAACCTCGAGCGTGTTCGTCACAAGCTTCGCTGCAAGAACGTCGAGATCGTCACCTGCGACGCGGTCGCGTTCCGGGTGCCGGACGACGCGACCTACGCGTATTTCTACAACCCGTTCAACGGCGCGACGTTCGAGCGCGTGCTCGAGAACATCGTCGAGTCGCTCGACCGCCGCTCTCGCCCGCTTCCGGCTGATCTACGCCAACCCGAACACGAAGCTCGCCGGCCCTCGTGCCTGCGAAGCAGCCGTCCTTGCCAGCGGTCGCTTCCAGCTCGAGCGGCGCTCACGCGGCATGCCGCGAGAGAGCCGCATCTCGGTCTACGTCGGCCGCTGATCCCGCAGCGTCCGCGGCGACTCCGGCCCAGTCAGCCTGCGAGCGTCCGCGGCTCCCGGCCGAGCTCCGGTGCCTCCAGCAGCGCACTCTCCCAGGCGCCGATGATGCGGTCCCAGCCGAAGTGGTCGCGAGCGTATGCTCCGGCAGCGGTCTCTGAAGGCGTCCGTCGAGAGCGACAAGCCCTCGGCGATCGCCGCCGCAAGAGACTCCGGATCGGTCCCGCTTGCGACCAGCCGAGGCTCGAGCGGTCGAAGCAGCTCGGGTGTCGCGCCCACGGGCGTGCCGACAACCGGCGTTCCGCTCGCCAGCGCTTCGACCGTCACCATCCCGAAGCCCTCGTACGCGACCGTCGGCAAGACGAAGAGATCGGCTGCCCGGTACCAGTCCGCGAGCTCGCCGTCGCCGATCTGGCCGAGGAAGAAGACTCGTTCCTCCAGCCCGAGCTCGCGCGCGAGGGCGCGCAGGCTACCGTCGAGCGAGCCGCCGCCGACGATGTACAGGCGGGCGCCGGGGGTGTCGAGCACGGGCATGGCGCGGAGAAGGTTCTCGAGTCCCATGCGCGGCTCCAGCCGCCGCACGGTCAGGAGCAGCGGCGCCTCCTGGCTGCACGCCCAGTCGTGCACGCGCAGCCGGCACGCCGTCGCCCGGCGAGAAGTCGACCTGGTTCATTCCCCCGCGCACGGCCCGGATCTTGGCGGCCGCGTCCGGGTAGTCCTCGAGGAGAACCGAGCGGCTGTATTCGCTGAGCACGAGGACGAGCTGTGCCCGCGCGATGGTTGCTCGCTCGAAGTGTCCGAGGAACGGATCGAGGGCGCGCGCGGTCGAGCGCCTCGGTCCCGGGGGCAGGTGCGCTCGCTCGAACTGGAACTCTCGGAGCAGGCCGACACCGTGGTAGACGAAGACGACCGGCGCGTCGACGTGGGCAGACAGCAACCCGCACGTGGCCGACTCCGCGTGCGCCAAGATCACGTCGACATCGGCGCCGAGGCGGCGACCGTAGGCGCGGGCGGCTGCGAAATCCGTGAACGTGCTGGGCAGCCGTCCCCGCGGGAGCGATCGCCGGATCGTGAGCGAGCCTTCGGTGAGGCAGGTCGGCAGCCCGGCAGCCTCGGGCGCGAGCACCGTGACGTCGTGCCCGAGCTCGGCGAGGCCACGTGCGGTGGCGGTCGTCACGCGAGCGTTGCCGCCCTTCGCGTCGGGGAACCACCCGCCGGCGGCAACCAGGACTCGCATGCGACCGTTCTGCTTCGCGCCTGCCGGAGTCCGAAGGGGTTGCGGTGCCTCGACTGTGCTCTCGCTGCCCCCGAACCTCTCCGCAGCCCTCAGACCGGCCTCCTCGTCGCGGTGCGGACGACTCCCGCGAGCGGCTTGCCGGCGGCTGCCGCTCTGCCGAGCAGGCTCGCGGTTTGCGCGTGTACCGCTTCGAAGTCGCTCGCAAGCGCCCTGCGATCTCCGACTCCCCGGGCTTTGAGATCGAGCGCGACGAAGAGGCCGCCCGCGGCGAGCGCTCCGGGCACGAACGGAACACCGCGCTCGTGGAAGATCTTCACGACGGCTGGAGGAACCGTGCTCGCACCCAGGGCGACGACGATCTTGGCACGCAGCGCACGCGCTTCATCGCTGTCGAACGAGCAGATCTGTCCGCCGACCACCACGACATCCGCTCCTGCCGTCCAGGCGGCGTCTCCTTCCGCGACGAGGCGAAGGCCGTGGGCGACCAGACCCGCGACCGCGTCGCGGGTCAACTGCGTCGGCCGGTAGGCGGCGACCGTCGCGCTCGACCGATCGATGTCCAGATGCTCGAGCGCCGCGAAAGTCGCTGCACGAAGTGAAGTCGCCAAGGCCTGCCGGGCGAGGAGCGGCTCCACTGTCCCCCGTCGTTCGTGTAGACGATCGTGCACATTCCCGCCTTGACGATCGGTCTCAGGGCGTCGACATACTCGCGCGCCTGTGCGCGGCGCTCGCGAGTTCCCGCTTTGGGTTCGACGACGATCAGACAGTGGTGCGCACTCCGTGGGATGCCGAACAGCTGGAGTGCGACCGCAGTGCGGCTTGCCAGCACAAGGGCGTCGGCGAGCGAGAGCTCGTGGCTGATGGTCATGCCGCCCCACGTGCCTCCGGGCCGGGTTTGGTCGATCGCGATGTAGCCGACCAGGCGTCCGCTCAGCCCGTGCACGCCCAGGACGAGCTCCGGCGGACGCTCGGAGTCCGATGCGAATACGTTGGGCGTGCGTGTGCCCCCGCCGAAGACGATCGGGCGCAGCGTGTGGCCAAGCGGAACCGGTGTTCCGGTGTGTGCGGTGGTTGTGGGTGGGTCATGTGGGGTTGTTTGCATTGGTCCAGAGGTGGTGGAGTTTTTGTGCGGTGGTTGTTGGGTTGAGGTGGTGTTCTGCGTGTTTGCGTGCGGTTGTGCCGAGTCGGGTGGCTTCGTCTGGGTCGCCGAGGAGTGCTTCGGTGGCGGCGGCGAAGGTGTTGGTGTCGCCTGGGGGGGTGAGGAATCCGGTTTGTCCGTCGAGGATTTCGTCGCTGAGGGGTTCGAGTTCGCTGCCGATGAAGGGGCGTGCGGCTGCGGCTGCGTGTTGGGGTGCGCGTGTTTGGAGTGGTTGGGTGGCGGGGAGGCAGACGACGGTTGCGACGGCGTACCAGAGGGGGATCTCGTCTGGTTGGGTTTCCCATTCGATCACGCAGCGGTGTCCGTAGGCGAGTGCTTTGCGCTCGCCCTGGTCGAGGTGGCGGCGGTCGATCGGCCCGTCCGGGATGGCGGCGAAGCGGAGCTCGGGTATGCGCTCGCGTAGCGCGTAGGCGGTCTCGAGGGCGATGTCGAGTCCGCCTGTTTTCGTGTATGGGCCGGCGAACAGCAGGGTCGGTCCGCTGATTCGGTGGAAGCGGCGGAAGCGTTTGATCTGGGCGTCGAGGCGCTGCTGCAGCGTTTCCAGCGGCGCGTGGGTTTCGAGGTCGAGCGGGGGCTGGACGAGCACGGTGCGCGCCGCCAGGGCGGGGGTAGCGGGCGCGGAAGCGGCGTAGCTCGCTCAGGGAGCCGACCACGATCGTGTCGGCGGTCTCGGCGCGGCGGCGGGTGAGCGGGCCGAGGCGCTCGTTCTTCGCCGCTCAGGTCGAGAACGACCCTGCGCGCGCGAGGCGGCGGCGGCGCAGCTCGCGGAGGCAGTCGGCGCCGACGAGATGGACGACATCGGCGGTGTCGGGCTCGCCGTGTCAACTCGACGCCGGCGAGCGCCTCGGCGGCGCCGTCTGTCTGCAACCAGTCCGGCTGCGGCCCGAGCCAGGCGACCCGCAGCGACGACGCCGCGGCGGTCTGCCGGCTGGGTGCTTCGGCGGGGGCGGCGCTCTCGACGGCCATCGTCGGCGTAGGACTCGTCTGCGCAGGAGCCGCAGTCGCCGGCCTGCTCTCCGGATCAGCGGGAGCGGCTTCGATTCGTTGCCCGCGGCGCCCGCGGCGGGCTCGTCGGTCTCGACCTTCTTCGCGTTGCCGCCGGTGCCGCCGCCGCTGAACGGCTCCGGCGTCCACCACGCCCATTCCGTGCATTTGACGCACTGCTCGGCGCAGAAGTTCCCGGTCGCGTGCCATTGCCGCATCATCCGCATGCGCGCCCCATGCCAGGTCTTCAGCACGCCGCCGTTGCTGACGTTGCCGAGCGGCGTGACCGCGTCGTAGTCGCGCGAGCACGAGACGAGCACGCCGTCCCAGTGGATATGGCAGTGGTACCAGAGGTTCGGGCACGGCTTCCGATCAGATTGACGCTCGTGTCGACCTGCTCCTCGTCGGCGGCGAGCGCGTTCACCTGATCGATCTGGCCCCCCCAGGTGTCCAGCTCCTTGATGTTGATCAGGTCGGCGCGGCTCGACTGCCAGCGCCTGACGAATTCCTCCACCTCCGCGTCGGTCTCCGACAGCCGGACGATCTGGATATCCGCCTCCAGCGGCGAGCCGAGCTCGTGCTTCAGATCGAGAAACCGCTCGATGTTCCCGAGCACAGTCTCGTAATGGCCCTTCACCCGCACCTTCTCGTACGTCTCCTTCGTCAACCCGTCCATGCTCAGATACACCCGATCGAGCCCGGCGTCGATCAGCTGCCGCCCGACCTCCTCGCTCAACAGCGTCGCGTTCGTCGAGGTCTCCACCCAAACGTCCCGCTCCTTCGCATACCGAATCATCTCAATGATCCGCTTATGCAACAACGGCTCACCCCACGAATGCAAAAACACCGCCTCCGCCCACGGCGCAATCTCGTCAATGATCGCCGTATACAACTCCCACTCCATGTACCCCTTCGGCCGCGTATCAATATGCATCCCCGTCGGGCACATAATGCAATCGAAATTGCACACGTTCGTCGACTCCACATACACCCGATCCGGAAACGTCGGCGCCTGCTCCAACTCCAACTCATACGACAAAAACTTCGCAGCCATATTCGACTTCTGACGCAAGCGACGCTTCAAACGCCTCGGACTCGTCAGCGTCTCCACCTTCATTGGATCGCCCCCTTCACGGTGTAGAAGCAGAGATAGCGGGCAAACAGCGACGGTCTCGCGCGCACCAGCAGGCTCGTAGACAGGATCGAAGTAGCGGCTTGGTCACACGGTTGACGAGCCACCTCGGATAGAGGACGCGCACGAACGTGCCTGCGTGGCCGCGCAGCCTGATCTTCGAGAGCCCGGCCTGCTCGGAGCAGCTTGCGCGCCTCGTACGCGGTCATATAGCGGATGTGGTACTCGTCGGTCGGGCTGTTCGGGATGTACGGAAAGCGCCCGAAGAGAAGCCACAGCCGGTAGCGCCAATGGCCGATGTTCGGGACGAGCCAGATGAACTTGCCGCCCGGGCGTACACAACGCACGAGCTCGGCGATATGGCGATGGGTGAAGAACAGATGCTCCAGGTTCGAGTTCGCGATCACCGCGTCGAACTCCCCGTCGTTGAACGGGAGCGGATCGGTGTCGAGATCGACCTGCTGCGCCTCGATCCCGCGGGCGCGCGTCCGCTCGGGGCCGACCGCAGAGACGTCGGTACAGACCACCTCCATGCCGCGTCCGCGAGCAGTGCGGCCAGGAAGCCGGGCCCGCAGCCCGAGTCGAGCACTCTCTCCCCCGGCTCGAGCGCGTCGAGCACGAACTGCAGCCGCGAGTAATCGACGCCGCCCTCCGGGACGTGCGTCCAGTGATTGTCGTAGTAATCACGGAGATCCACGGCTGCTACGCGATGCTAGGGTCGCCCCCGCACCCGCTCACAGCCCCGAAGGCTAGACCGGTTGTTCTGAAGGTCGAGTCGTCTCGGCAACGGCGGACCACAGGCGTTCTGACGTCGGCGCACGCTCTCCTCGAACCGCATCTCGTGAGCTTCGACGCGTGCGATCCGCCGCCTCCCCGTCTGCCCGCGCTTCGAGCCGCCCGTCGGCCGCTCGGCGCGCCCCACCGCTGTCGCGGCCAATGCTGGGCTCCTGACCAGTGCTCGACCTCCGGAAGCTCGCCTAGTGTTCAGCACGGAGCGCCAGGCACCGCTTCCGGGCAGCCTCTGATTCCCAACATGGCGGACGACCACAACTGGAACGGGTGGAAGGTGCTCGTCACGGGCGCCGGCGGCTTCATCGGGAGCCATCTCGTCGAGCGCCTGGTCGAGGTCGGCGCAGACGTCCGTGCCTTCGTCCGCTACACGTCGAGGGCCCAGGCCGGCTTCCTGGACGCGATCGAGCCGTCGCGCGCCGCCGAGATCGAGATCGTCAGGGGCGACCTCCGCGATGCGGACGCCGTCACCGGCGCCTACGGCCGGCATCCAGACCGTGTTCCACCTCGGCGCCCTGATCGGGATCCCGTACTCCTACGTCCACCCGCGCGAGACGGTGGAGACGAACGTCACCGGCACGCTGAACGTCCTCACCGCCGCCCGGACAGCCGGCGTCGAGCGCGTCATCCAGACGTCGTCGAGCGAGGTGTACGGGACCGCGCAGTACGCGCCGATCGACGAGGCCCATCCCCTTCAGGGGCAGTCGCCCTACTCGGCCAGCAAGATCGGCGCCGACAAGCTCGCCGAGAGCTTCAACTACTCCTACCAGACGCCTGTCGTGATCCTTCGGCCCTTCAACACCTACGGGCCCCGTCAGTCGGCGCGTGCGGTCATCCCGACGATCATCACCCAGGCGCTCAAGGGCGAAGTCCTCAAGCTCGGCAACCTGTCCCCCCGCCGTGACTTCACGTACGTCGCCGACACGGTCGACGGCTTCTTCAAGGCTGCCGAGTCGGCGTCGGCGATCGGACGCACGATCAACCTGGGAACCTCGAACGAGATCAGCATCGCCGATCTGATCGAGCGGATCGGCTCGATCGTCGGCAAGCCGCTCCGCGTCGCGGAGGACGCGAGTCGCATCCGTCCGCCCGGCAGCGAGGTCGAGCGCCTGATCGCGAACAACGACCTTGCGCGGGAGCTGCTCGGATGGCAGCCGACGACGTCCCTCGACGACGGCCTCGAGCGCACGGTTGCGTGGATCGCGGCGAATGCCGACGCCTTCCGGACCGGGCGCTATGAGATCTGAAGACGGCCTGGCGGAGGTGCGGGCCGTCGTGCTCGCCGGCGGCAAGGGAAAGCGCCTCGCTCCATACACGACCGTGCTGCCGAAGCCGTTGATGCCGGTGGGGGAGATGCCGATCCTGGAGATACTGCTCCGCCAGCTGCGCCGGGCCGGGGTCTGCGAGGTGACGCTCTCGGTCGGGTACCTCGCCAGCCTGCTCGAGGCGTACTTCGGCGACGGGAGCCGGTGGGACTTGAACATCACCTACTCGGCCGAGGAGGAGCCGCTCGGAACCGCCGGCCCGCTCGCGCTCGTCGAGAACCTCACCGATCCCTTCCTGGTCATGAACGGCGACCTGCTGACGACCCTCGACTTCCGCGACATCGTCCGCGTCCACCGCGAGCGAGACGCAATCGCGACGGTCGGGCTGTTCAAGAAGGAGATCAAGATCGATCTCGGCGTCATCCACACCGACGAGGACGACCGGATCACGGAATACATCGAGAAGCCGACGCTCACGTACGAGGTCAGCATCGGCATGTACGTCATGCAGCCGCTCGTCCTCCGGTATCTCGAGCCCGGCCGCCCGCTCGACCTGCCCGATCTCATCCGCCGCTTGACGGAGGCCGACCTGCCCGTCATCGCGCACCGCTTCGACGGATACTGGCTCGACATCGGGCGCCACGAGGATTACCTCCAGGCGGTCGAGCTGATGGAGCAGGACGGCGCGGCGTTTCTCGCAGCCGAGGTGTAGGCCGTGCCCGCAGCGAAGGTCCTCGTCACCGGTGCGGGCGGTTTCGTCGGACGCCACCTCGCCGGGCACCTGCTCGAGCAGGGGCTCGAGGTTCACGGCCTCGGGCGCACCGCCGCCCCCGTCGGCTGGGCCGGACCGTGGCACGTGGCGGACGTGGCGGACGCAGCCGGGATCCAGGCCGTCGTCGAGGCCGTGCTCCCCGATTTCGTCTTCCACCTCGCCGCACTGACCCGAGAGTCTGCGCTCCCGCCCCTACTCGCCGTCAACGTTGAGGGGACGGAGAACGTTCTCGCTTCGGTGGCGGCCGTCCGACCGGAGGCGCGCGTCCTCGTCGCGGGCTCGGCCGCCGAGTATGGCCTGGTGCGGCCGGAGGAGCTCCCGATCAGCGAGAATCAGCCTCTACGGCCCGTCAGCGCGTACGGCGTCAGCAAGGCCGCGCAGAGCATGGTCGCCGCGCGATACTCGCTGATCCACGGACTCGCCGGTCGTCCGAACGCGGTCGTTCAACCTCACCGGCCCGGGCGAGCCCGACAGCCTCGTCTGCTCGGCGTTTGCCCGCCAGCTCGCCGAGGCGGAGGCGGGGATGACGGAGTGTGGTCCGCGTCGGCAACCTCGACTCGGCCCGCGACTTTCTCGACGTCCGCGACGCGGTTCGCGCCTACGTCGAGGTTGCCGCCCACGGTGAAGCCGGCGAGGTCTACAACGTCGGATCCGGCGAGGCGGTGCGCGTGCAGAGCATCCTCGAGCTCCTGATCGAGCAGTCCTCGGCCTCGGTCGAGGTCGTGCACGACGAGGTCCGGAAGTCGCCGTGGGACGTCCCGGTGCAGCGCGCCGAGATTGCGCGCATCGCGGGCGCGATCGGCTGGACACCCCGGCTCGACTTGCGGCGCACGCTCGCGGATCTGCTCGACTCCTGGCGCGCGCGGGTGGGGTCGGGATGACGGGCGCCGAGCGGCGCGCCCTGTGCATCGGACTTGCCGGGCCGTTTCCGCCGCCGTACGGCGGAATGTCGACCTATTTCGCCGTGCTCGAGGAGAGCATTGCGGCCGCCGGCCTGGATCGTCGCGAGATCCCTCTCCGGCCTCCCGGGGAGGGGACGAAGCTCGGCCTGCTTCGGCGCCTGTGGAGCTTCGTCGCCGTCTCCGCACGGGTGCTCCGGGCCGACGTCGACGTCGTCCATTGCATCACCGGCAGCCAGCGCAACCTTCGTGCGAACGCACTGCCGCTGCTGGCGGCCAGGCTTGCCGGACGGCCGAGCGTCCTCTCGATCGTCGGAGGCGAGTTCCAGGAGGCCGTCCGGACGAGCCCGCCGGCGCGCCGAGCGCTCCTGCGGACGATCGTCTCCCTCCCGAGCCTCCTGATCGCCTGCAACCGGGAGATTGCGGACGGACTCAGGATGCTTCGCGTCCCGGAGCGGCGAATCGCAGTGATCTCCAACGCGCTGCCCGCGCCGAGCGGCCCGCCGACAGACGCCACCGACGTCGACCCGTCGATTGTCGAGTTCATCGAGTCGCATGCGCCGCTGCTCGTCTCCGTGAGCAGCTGGCACGAGCACTACGGCAGCATGGAGCTGCTGCAAGCCGTCGACGCCCTTCGACAGCGGCACCCCCGGATCGGCCTGGTGCTCGTGACGAAGGAGGACGAGGTGGACGGGGACTTCGAGCGGTCGGTCCGCGACTGGATCGGGCGGCGCGACCTCGCGCCACACGTCCTGCTCGTCCAGAACGTGCCGAGCGTGATCGCGATCCTGCGGCGCGCGGACGCGTTCGTGCGTACCCCGCACATGGAAGGGGACTCGATCTCGGTCCGCGAGGCGCTCGCCGTGGGCGTGCCGGTGATCGCGAGCGATGTCGGGCACAGACCGCCCGGCGTCGTCCTGTTCGCGCCGAAGGACGCGATCGACCTGGAACGGAAGCTCGAGGAGACGCTCGCAGCGGATGACCGGGATCCGGCCGTCCCGGCGCTCGCCGCCGAGGGCGAGAGCAATCTCGAGTCGATCATCGCCCTCTACCACGAGCTCGCCGGGCGACGCTCCCGGCCCACCTAGCGACGATCAGGTCTGGGCGCTTCTCTCCGCCACCGGTGTTCCGGTGTGTGCGGTGGTTGTGGGTGGGTCATGTGGGGTTGTGTGCATTGGCCCAGAGGTGGTGGAGTTTTTGTGCGGTGGTTGTTGGGTTGAGGTGGTGTTCTGCGTGTTTGCGTGCGGTTGTTCCGAGTCGGGTGGCTTCGTCTGGGTCGCCGAGGAGTGCTTCGGTGGCGGCGGCGAAGGTGTTGGTGTCGCCTGGGGGGGTGAGGAATCCGGTTTGTCCGTCGAGGATGTCGTCGCTGAGGGGTTCGAGTTCGCTGCCGATGAAGGGGCGTGCGGCTGCGGCTGCGTGTTGGGGTGCGCGTGTGTGGAGTGGTTGGGTGGCGGGGAGGCAGACGACGGTTGCGACGGCGTACCAGAGGGGGATTTCGTCTGGTTGTGTTTCCCATTCGATCACGCAGCGGTGTCCGTAGGCGAGTGCTTTGCGCTCGACCTGGTCGAGGTGGCGGCGGTCGATTGGCCCGTCCGGGATCGCGGCGAAGCGGAGCTCTGGTATGCGCTCGCGCAGCGCGTAGGCGGTCTCGAGGGCGATCTCGAGTCCGCTTGTCTTCGTGTATGGGCCGGCGAACAGCAGGGTCGGCCCGCTGATTCGGTGGAAGCGGCGGAAGCGTTTGATCTGGGCGTCGAGGCGCTGCTGGAGCGCTTCCAGCGGGGCGTGGGTTTCGAGGTCGAGCGGGGGCTGGACGAGCACGGTTCGCGCGGCCAGGCTGGGGTAGCGGGCGCGGAAGCGGCGTAGCTCGCTCAGGGAGCCGACCACGATCGTGTCGGCGGTCTCGGCGCGGCGGCGGCTGAGCGGGCCGAGGCGCTCGTTCTCGTCGCTCAGGTCGAGAACGACCCTCGCGCCGAGGCGGCGGCGGCGGGTCGCGCGCAGGCCGTCGGCGCCGGCGAGATGGACGACATCGGCGCTGTCGGGCTCGCCGGTCCAACTCGACGCCGGCGAGCGCCTGGGCGGCGCCGTCTGTCTGCAACCAGTCCGGCCGCGCCCCCAGCCAGGCGACCCGCAGCGACGACGCCGCGGCGGTCTGCCGGGTGGGTGCTTCGGCGGGAGCGGCGCTCTGGACGGACATCGTCGCGTTAGGACTCGTCGGCGCAGGAGCCGCAGTCGCTGGCTGCTCGGATCAGCGGGAGCGGTTTGATCGTGCCGTTGCCGGCGGCGGCGTGCTCGTCGGTCTCGACCTTCTTCGCGTTGCCGCCGGTGCCGCCGCCGCTGAACGGCTCCGGCGTCCACCACGCCCACTCCGTGCACTTCACACACTGCTCAGCACAGAAGTTCCCGGTCGCGTGCCACTGCCGCATCTTCCGCATCCGCGCCCCATGCCAGGTCTTCAGCACACCGCCGTTTCTGACGTTCCCGAGCGGCGTCACCGCGTCATAGTCACGCGAGCACGAAACCAGAACGCCGTCCCAATGGATATGACAGTGATACCAAAGGTTCGGACACGGCTTCCGATCGAGATTGACACTCGCGTCGACCTGCTCCTCGTCGGCGGCAAGCGCGTTCACCTGATCGATCTGCCCCCCCCACGTATCAAGCTCCTTGATGTTGATCAGATCAGCCCGGCTCGACTGCCAACGCCGCACAAACTCGTCCACCTCCGCATCGGTCTCCGACAACCGCACGATCTGGATATCCGCCTCCAACGGCGAACCAAGCTCATGCTTCAAATCAAGAAACCGCTCGATGTTCCCGAGCACAGTCTCGTAATGACCCTTCACCCGCACCTTCTCGTACGTCTCCTTCGTCAACCCGTCCATGCTCAGATACACCCGATCAAGCCCCGCCTCGATCAACTGCCTCCCGACCTTCTCCGTCAACAAGCGTCGCATTCGTCGAGGTCTCCACCCAAACATCCCGCTCCTTCGCATACCGAATCATCTCAATAATCCGCTTATGCAACAACGGCTCACCCCACGAATGCAAAAACACCGCCTCCGCCCACGGCGCAATCTCATCAATGATCGCCGTATACAACTCCCACTCCATATACCCCTTCGGCCGCGTATCAATATGCATCCCCGTCGGACACATAATGCAATCCAAATTACACACATTCGTCGACTCCACATACACCCGATCCGGAAACGTCGGCGCCCGCTCCAACTCCAACTCATACGACAAAAACTTCGCAGCCATATTCGACTTCTGCCGCAACCGCCGCCCCAACCGCCTCGGACTCCTCAACGTCTCAACCCTCACAAGACCCCCTTCACCGCGAGTTGCGGCCGCGAATAGACGACGAGCGCCGCAGTCGCGATCACGTTGTCCCCCGTGCTGACAAGACGTGACGGACGGTGCGCAGAAGTAGCGTGAGGTCGAGCCCGAGCGACCAGCTTCGCGCGTAGGCGACGTCCATGTCACAGGCCTCGCGGAAGCTCGCCCGTGCACGCGCGGTCACCTGCCAGAAGCCGGTCATGCCGGCGGGAACGAGAAACCGTTCGAAATGGTGCGGTGCGAACGTCTCGACCTCGTACGGGAGCGCGGGGCGCGGGCCGACGAGCGACATCTCGCCCTTGAGCACGTTGATGAGCTGAGGGAGCTCGTCGAGGCTCGTCCGCCGCAGCCACGCACCGACGCCGGTTACGGAATCCTCGCGACTGAGCTTGTAGAGCCCGTTGTTCTCGGGAGCTACGTCGGCGTTCATCGACGCCTTGATGTACTGCCGGTGAGGCGCATCGTCGGTGTCGGCTTTCATCGTCCGGAACTTCAGAACGGTGAACTCATTCAGGTTCATTCCGAGGCGCGTCTGGCGGAAGAAGACCGGGCCTGGGGAGTCCCGCTTGATCCGGATTGCGATGTAGGCGAAGAAGGGCGCCGTCAGGATCAGTCCGGCAATCGCGCCGATCAGATCGATGCTCCGCTTGATCATCCTCGTCGACCGCGCGAGCTTCGCGGGCGGAAGGCCGAGCAGAGGCAACCCCTCGATCGTGTGGAGGCCGACGCTCGGGCCGATCATCTCGAAGAGCCTCGGCACGATGTCGATCTGAACGTCGAACTCCTTCAGCGCGCGGATCAACTCGAAGGTCTCCTCGTGGTGTGCGCTCGAGAAGGCGACGATGACCCGTTCGATGTCGAACAGGCGAACGATGTCGGGGAGCCGCTCGGCGGAGCCGAGTACAGCCAGATGTCCGAGCTCCGGGCGTCGCTCCCTCGGCGCATCGTCGACGAATCCGACGAGATTGATGCCGTATTCCGGGTGCTGGAGGAGCTTCCACGCGACCGTCTGTCCGACCTCGCCCGCCCCGACGATCACCGTGTTCTGGAGGTAGGTGATGCTCCTGTGGCACCATGCGCGCGCCACGCTTCGAAGCCCGGTCACGAGCACGAGGGCGAGGAGCCAGAACGCGAAGAGCTTGGCGAGCTGCGGCTGTCCGGACTCGACCAGCCAGCGCATGGCAAACGAGAACCAGACTCCCGTGCCGATGAAGTGGAACACCCCGACGATGTCGTCGATGGTCGTGTGGTCGGTGCGCTGCTCGTCGCGGTCGTACAAGCCGTAGAGCTTCGCGAGCACGACCCACGCCGGCAGCGTGAGCGCGAACACGAGCGCCTGAACGCCGTCGTTGCTTCCTTTCCCGAGCAGGGTTTGTGCGACGAGGAACGCAATCGCCAGCCCGCAGACATCCGCGAGCAGGAGCATTCGGCGAACCAGCCAGCCGCGGCGCCGGATGACGGCGGTCTTTCGCCGCTGCTTGAGGATCTCGAGGGTCCGGTCGTTGACCGCTGCAGCGAGTTCGTGGTAGAGCGCGACATCCCGCACGGCGCCGGCGTCAGGCGACGCGATCATATTTCGCTCCCCACCAACAGGGCCAGCGGCTGCGAAGCTTGCTGCCGCTGACCGAGCCGTAGTGTTGCCGTGCCGTCTGCCGACAAGACAGCCGATCCTCCCCGGTCGTAGTTACTCAAACTATTAGGGAGGCGCAAACAGCCGGAACAGACGAAGTGCAAGGTCGCCGGGAACGGAAGTCTAGGCGTCGATCGGCCCGTGTCGAGGCCGCCCGGCCGCAATCTCGTCGCCAGCAGCCGACGAGGCCAGGGCAAGCGTGCTGGGTAGGGGGGTCGTGATACCCGCCGGCGAGGTGCGCGGAGCCGTTGTTCTCGCTTCGCCGGACGGCCGAGCCTCCGCGCGCCCTCCTCGCTGCCAGGAATGTTTCCGGGCCAGCGCGGGCTTCTCGACGAACAGATACGTGATCGCTGAGGCGACAATGGAGACGACGCCGACGATCAGGATGTTCGGAACGAATCCGGCGCGCCCGGAGAAGGTCAAGCCGTGGTCGCGTAGCCACCACTGGAGCGGGTAGTGCCAGAGGAACAGGCTGTAGGACGCGAGTCCGAGCGCGAACATCGGACGCCAGGTGAGGAATCGCACCAGCCGGCTGCGAGGGGTCGAGAAGATGACGAAGCCGAGCAGGACGGCGCACGCGAACGCGATCGGCGTCTGGGATTCGATCTCGGTCAGCGTTCCCTGGTAGTAGAGCTTGAGCGACACCGCGCTGACGGCCAGGGCGACGGCTGCGGCGCCCGAGCGCCGTCCAGCGCCCGAACTGGATGCGTCCGTCCTCCCAGCGGACACGCACGACCGCGAGCAACATCCCGGCGGTGAACCAGTCGGCGCGAATGGGGAAGATCGACTGCCAGACGGGCCCAAGATCGACCACTCGCTCGATCACCTTCGACACGATGCCGAGGGAGAACATGAACGCAATGGGAATCAGTACGGCCGTGCCGGGCCGGATCCCGCGTCGCGCGGCGAGAGCGGCGGACATGGCCAGTAGCGGAACCGCGATGTAGAAGACCGCCTCGATCGCCAGCGACCAGGCCGGAAGGATCCCGGCGCCCAGGTAGCTGGGGACGTAGTCCTGCGCCAGGAACATGGTCGCGGCCAGCTTCCCAGGCGATCGCAGCAACTCGTGGTCGCGAAGCGCGGCGACTGCGAGCAGGATCACCCAGTAGGCGGGCAGGATCCTGAGCGCCCGGTTCCGGAAATACGCACCCACCGAAGGCGGGCTGCGCTTGCGCATGACTGCCGCGGCGAACGGCCTGAACAGCAGAAAGCCGCTCAGGACGAAGAAGAGCGTGACTCCGGTTTGGAGGTTGAAGAAGAACTTCGAGGCCAGGCCGAAGTCGACGCCGTGAGTCGTGTCCGGCCCGGCGAAGAGCCAGGCGTGGAAGACGAGGATGCTCGCGGCTGCAATGCCGCGCATTCCCTCGATCCCGACGAGACGGGACCGGTCGTCACTCGATGAGGTACCGCGCACCCCGATCCATGGAAGCAGGCGACCTGTGGTGCATCACGACCCCTTGGTGCAGGGGCCTCGGTCCGAAGGTGGAGGCACGTCCAGGAGCCGGCATCGCCGGCTGCTCGACGTCGGACGCACCCGGCGCATGTCCTTCGGCTAGTTTTCGCTCCGGCGGCCGGTCGATGTGGAATGCTGTCGTCTTCTGTTGCAACGCTATCGCCGAGCCGCACACCGTTCAGCGTCGGCACCGGGGTCTTCCAGACGGTCACGGATCCATAGCCGGCTGCGCATGTCCGCCCTCTGCTCGCGGCAACTGGTCGTCCTCGCGGCGATGGCCGCCCTGTGTGTGGCCGTGCCGCTCGCTCACACCGCACCGTCGGTCTTCCGCGGTGATTTCGAGTCGGGGACGATCGCCTCCTGGGATACCGTCCAGGTCGGGTCGGATCGCCCTCAAAGCGAGAGCTTTCAGATCGTCACGAACCCGGTTCGGCAGGGCCGCTACGCGGCGAAGTTCGTCGTCCGGCAGGGCTACAGCCCATTCGGCTGGAACGAATCGTCGCAGCTCAGCTGGGGCTCGGACGAACGGGAGGGAGACGACTACTACTACGCCTGGTCGACGCTCTTCCCCAAGACCTGGATCGCGCCGGCGCGCTGGGGCATCTTCCTCCAGTGGCACTCGACATTGCAGCTCCCGCCGCCGGTCGACCTGAGCGCGAGCGCAAACGGCGCCGTTTTGAACATCCACAGCGGATTCGTCGACGAGCGCGGCAACTGGCAGTACAACCGGCAACCAGAAGATTCTGTCGACGCTTTCGAAGGGACGCTGGAACGACTTCGTCGTGCACATTCACTGGAGCACGACAGCGTCGGGCCGGGTCGAGATCTGGCACCGTCTCGCAGGGCAGAAGGCGTTCTCCAAGGTCGCCGACGTACGCAAGCTGCCGACCCTCCAGCACTCGGCGGCGGGAACCGCCGGCATCTACATGCTTTGGGGCCTCTACCGCGGAAGCTACTGCGCCGTACCGGTTCATCCGGGCTGCACCAGCACGAAGGGCGTTCAAGCTCCGAGTGTCATCTACCACGACGGCTTCGCTCGCGCAGACTCGTTTGCGCACGCTGCGGCGATCGCCTTCGCGCCGCGCACGAAGGCGCCGGCCTGGCCGCGCGATCTCGGCCGCCGCACGATCGGCGGGGTCACCGCGGCCGGCGGCGCAGACCACGTCGACGTCACCGGCCCGTACACGATCGACTCGCCGGTGATCGTCAGCGCTCTCAAGGGGTACATGCGCGGGGCCGGCTACGACTCTGCGCTGCGCGGCGTCGTCTACGCGGACGATCGGGGCCGGCCGGGAGCGCTGAGCGGCGTGACGAAAGAGACGACGATTGCCGCGGGCGCCCGTCCCGCGTGGGCGACTTTCGCCTTTGCCTCTCCTCTTCGGCTCGCGCCGGGCAAGTACTGGCTCGGGTATTGGTTCGGAAACACAGGAGCCCTCCAGTACTTCGACAACGTCCCGCGTGCCGAGCGCTTCGCTCCGGCCCCCTACTCCTCGACGGGCGACCCGGAACCACTCTGGAGCTCGATCGGCACGTCGTCCGGCGCGTACTCGCTCTACGCCGTGTACACCAAGGTCTCAGCGGGCGGATAGCACCCCGCGTCGGTCCGGCTCAGGCGCAGACGTCGGCGAGCGACTGCTCGATCCGTTGCAGGATCGCCTCGGCGTGCCCCTCCACGTTCGTACCATCGGCCGGCGTCTTCTTCTCGAACAGCGGCGCACTCTCGAGGTCGCGGAGGTCGCGGAGGCGACCGGAGGCGATCAGATGTGCGTCGAGGGCCGCGAGCCGCCCGTTGAAGACCGTGTACGTGGGCGTACCCATCAGGGCCGACTCGCGGCTCATCGTTCCACCACCGCCGACGAGCAGGTCGGCGCAGGCAAGCAGCGAGCGGCCGTCGACGGGACCGGCGGGCACGATCGCGCCCTTCAGGGCCCGGTACCGCCGTTCCTGCTCGCGCGTACGGGGAAGGAGGACCACCTGTACGTCGGGCCGCCGCGTCGCTTCGTCGATCAGTTGGTCGAAGCGACCGTTGACGGTTCGGTGGTAGAGGGCCCCTTCGGGTGGCCCTCGGAAGACGGCGATGACGTTGTCCGCTCCGAGTCCGAGCTCGGGCAATACACCCGGATCGGGCTTGAAGCCCGCCAGGTACAGCTCCTCTTTGAAGCCGGGATAGCGCACGATCTTGCCGCGACGCGCTCCGCAGCGGCGCAGATGCGCGGCCGGAAAGCGGTCGGGGACGATCACGCGCCTGGCGAGGCGGAAGCTGAGGTGATTCGCGGGCTGGTACTCGTAGTCCATCATCGTCACGGCCGGAACGCCGGCTCTTCGCGCCGCGATGATCTGCGCGTACGAGCCGTGTGAGAGTGCGGCTACGGGTCGCTCGCGCCTGGCAAACCGGCGGAGCCACTCCGCGCGCCTCACGATTGCGCCGGCCTTTGCCGCCAGCCCGGCCGGGCTCTCCGAGCCGCTGACGACCATATCCGGCCACACGCGGCGGGCGAGCGGCACCGTCTGGGCATGGTCGCGAGCCGTGAGGAGTACCTCCCAGCCGCTCCGCCGAAGCCGCTCGACCACGGGCTCGAAGAGCGCGACGTGCGGCGAGTTCGTGAGATCGATCCAGACGCGACGAGCCGCGCGCCCGCTCATCGAGATCCGTCGGCCCCCGCCCACGCTTCAGACCGCCCGGACCGAGCGCCGTCGGTTGCCGGGACGCCGGCACCGTCGACCGCAACCATCTCGCCGTTCATGGCGAGCGACCGCTCGACGCCCTCGATGATGCGAATCACATCGAGGCCGAGTCGCGCGGAATCGCGCGGAGCCGACTTGCCGGTGACCGCGTCGCAGAAGTCGCTCATCTCGAGAAGCAGCGGCTCGGCGATCTCTACCCGCGGCGAGACGATGTCGCCGGTGCGGTAGCTGAGCTGGAACTCGCCGAAGCTCTCGGGATTACGGAACATCACACCCGAGTCGAAGATCCGCACGGGCTCGCTGCTGGTGTCGTCGTAGATGATCATCTTCCGCGAGCCGACGATCGTCGTCCGGCGGAGCTTGCTCGGGGCGAGCCAGGAGAGCTCGACGTGCGCGACCGGTCCCGATCCGAACTCGAGATCGATGAAGGCGACATCGGGAATGCCCGGGATCACCCAGCCGCGGCTGACCGCGGAGACGTGCGTCGGCGTCTCGTCGAACCAGTAGCGCAGGATCGAGAAGTCGTGCGGCCCGAGGTCCCAGATAACGCTGACGTCGGTACGAACGGGACCGAGATTGACGCGGCTCGCCGAGAGGAAGTAGATGTCACCGAGCTCGTCAGAGGTGATCAAGTCGCGGATCAGGTTCACGGCCGGGCTGTACAGGAAGGTGTGCCCCGGTAGGAGGACGAGGTTGTTTTCCTCCGCAAGCTCGATCAGCGCGGCCGCCTCGGCGGACGAGGTGGCGAGAGGCTTTTCGACCAGCACGTGCTTGCCCGCGCGTAGGGCTGCGCCCGCGATCTCGAAATGCGTCGAGACCGGAGTCGCGACCACGACCGCGTCGATCGTCCGGTCGCGGAGAACGTCCTCATAGCTTGTCGTTCGCTCCGCTGCCGGATACCGCTGGCCGACCGACTCGAGCACGTCGGCGCGGCTGTCGCAGATGCACGCAACCTGTGCCTGAGGTAGGTCGTGGAGGTTGCGGACGAGGTTCGGTCCCCAGTAGCCGAGACCGATGACGCCGACGCGGACCACGTCGCTCGGCGCCCGCGACCGGCTCGCGCGACGAGTGCCACGAGCGCGGTAGCCCGTACTCATCGAGTCGCCCCGTGGCCGAGCGCCGGATCGCGGCCAACCCGATATCTAGGAATCCAGCGATTTCGATCAGGCATGCTCTCCCCAGTTTTCGACTGCATGGTTGTTCGCGAACTGCGTGGACCGACGGTAGTAGCCGCCGGGGGTCGTAGACCCCGACCAAAGCGCAGAATCGGGCAGCGGAAGGGCAGGTCTCCGATCCGGGCGGTATTCGGCCCGCGGAGCTAGGAGCCGGCGCCGAGGGTTGCGTACAGCGAGTAGGCGTGGGAGTCGGGGCTGCCGCCGCCGGGCCAGCTCGCCGGTGGGCTCTGCGTCGCCGAGTAGGGCGCAGGCGCGTAGAAGCCGCTACCGCCGACACTGTCGTACGAGCCGAACGCACTCGTCCTCGAACTCCACAAGCCAAGCCAGTACACCCCCGCCGGCAGCGTCGGCGAGCCCGGCAGCAGGAAATCGACCCACGCCCCCGCCGCCCCCGAGCCGACCGCCAACGGCTGCGACGCAGCGACGAACGCGCCCGGCTGGTTGCTGCCGTCATCCGCGTAGATCACCGCCCGCATACCCGTGTCCGACACACCACCCGCCAGATACGCGGTCAACGTGCCCGCCGACGACGTCGACGCCAACCTGTACGGGCCCGACACCTCCAGGTAGCTGCCCCCGAGCTTGTGCGTGAACCCACCCACCGTCGTCTTCCCGAGCGTGCTCCCGGACAGCGGGAGGGTCGCGTACAGCGAGTAGGAGAGCGCGTCGCGGCTGCCGCCGCCCGGCCAGCTCGCCGGCGGGCTCGCCGTCGCCGAGTAGGTCGCCGGCGCGTAGAAGCCGCCGCCGGCAACGATGTCGTACGAACCGATCGCACTCGTCTTTGCACTCCACAGGCCAAGCCAATACGTTCCTGCCGGCAGGGTCGGCACGTCCGGCAGCAGGAAATCAACCCAGGCCGCTGTCGCGCCCGAGGCCACCGTCACCGGCTGTGAAGCAGCGACAACCGCGCCCGGCCGTTTGTTCCCGTCATCCGCGTAGATCACCGCCCGCATGCCTGTGGCAGACCCACCACCCTCCAGATACGCGGTCAACTTGCTCACCGGCGACGACGACGCCAACGTGTACGGACCCGACACCTCCAGGTAGTTGCCTCCGAGCCGATGCGTCAACCCGCCGACCGCCGTCGTCCCGAACGTGCCCCCGGACGGAGGCGCCGAGCTCTGCACGACGGGGGTCGGGTCCGAGGTCGCGGTCGCCGAACCGGATGCGTTCGTCGCCGTCACCTGCACCCGGATCATGTTCCCCTCGTCGACGGCCTGGACGACATAGCTCTGATCGGTGGCGCCCGCGATCGGGGTGCAGCCGGTCCCGCCGACGTCGCAGCTCTGCCACTCGTAGGAGAACGTCGGCGGAGGGCTACCGCTCCAGCTGCCGTTGAGGGCGGTCAGCGTCGAGCCGAGGCTTGCCGTGCCGTTGATAGTGGGGGCAGATATGTTCGTCGGCGCGCTCGCCACGATCTGCACGACCGCGGTCGGGTCGGAGGTCGCGGTCGCGGAACCGGACGCGTTCGTCGCCGTCACCTGCACCCGGATCGTCGAGCCGACATCGCCGGCAGTCAACGTGTAGATCGGGCTGTCCAGGCCGACCGGCGAGCAGCTCGCCCCGCCGGCGTCGCAGCGACTCCACTGATGCACGAAGCTGGTCGGGCTGTTCGTCCAGGTCCCGTCCGACGCCGTCAGGATCTGCCCGAGGCTGGCGGTACCGGCGATGACGGGTAGGGCGATGTTCGACGGTGCGCTCGGCGACGCAGGCGCGCCGGGCCAGCCGGCTTGTGTGACCGCGACGGATGCGTGGACGACCGAGATCGGATCGTTGGTAGCGGGGGCGCCGTAGTGGTCGATTCCCACGCGGAGGAAGCGGGGGTTGCCCGTGGTCGCCCTCGCAAGCGGATCGAAGGTCAGCTTGTCGACGCCGTTGACGCGCACGACCATCGAGCTGTTCGCAAGCGCCGCAACCTCGACCCGGACGGCCGTTGCACCGTCGTTGGGAACCACGACCCCCGTCGTGCTGTTCTCTCCGAGCTCGCTGATGCCCCCGGACGGGCTGTAGATCCTGAGCGTGCGGTCGGGCGCGATGTAGAGCTCGTAGATGAGATTGCCGCTCACGTCCCGCTCCTGAAGGATCGCCAGGTTCGCGCTGGGACTCTTGCCGTTCTCGAGCTGGACGACCGTGCGCACGTAGGTCTTCCCCAGCAGCCCCGTGTTCCCGCCGAAGTCGAGCTGCGCATAGGCGGAGTCGTTGTCGGTAGTGCCACCGGCGACGGCCGCACGGAACGAGCCGTCCGCGAGGGTCGTCACCGTGCAGCCGGTGCAACCTGCGTCTGTGACCACGGAGTCGAAACCGGGCGGGACACCGTCGGCCGCCGCGATCCCGATCACACCGGTCGCCGCCGAGGTCGCCGCCGCCGGCCCCGCCGCATTCGTCGCCGTCACCCGCACGCGAACCGTGCCGCCCACATCGCCCGCGCTGAGGACGTACGTCGCCGACTCGGCGCCGGTGACCGCGGTGCAGGCGGCACCCCCGGAGTCGCAGTCCAGCCACTGGTAGGCAAACGACGCCGGATCGCCGTTCCAGGTACCGGTCGACGCGACGAGAGCACTGCCTTCACGCCCGGCACCCGCAATCGCCGGCAGCGACACGTTCTGTGGCGCTCCGCCGGCACCGGCAGCCGTCGTGTTGATCCACCAGTGCAGCGCACCGTCCGTTGGCGGGTTCAGCCTGTCGGTGTTCTCGAAGTCGCCGGTCAGATCGGGCAGCCCGTCACCGTCGAGGTCGGCCGCACGCAACTCGTGCGCGCCCTGGCGATCGACCAAGATCTTCTCCCAGGAAGACGGCTGATCGGCGGCACCGTCGAGCCGGTAGACGTTGAGCTCGGGCGAGGGGTTCACGCCGAAGCTCCAACCGCCGTAGTTCGTCTCGCCGACCGCGAACTGAACCGCCGACGTCCCGTCGAAGCTCGCAACCGCCTGGCCGTGAACGCTGAAGCGCGGGCCCGCGTCGATCTGCACCGACGTCCACCCACCGCCATACGGGTTTGCCGGGGCAAGGAACGCCCACACCTGGCCGAGCGGTGTCTCGGCGAAGAGCGTGGCGAGCACGTCCGGCCGGCCGTCCCCGTTCACGTCCTTCACGTTCACCTTCGAGAAGTCGTCGAACACGGTCGAGCAGCACGTCTGCTGGAGCGTGGTGAAGGCGTACCGCGTCCAGCTGGTCCCCGACGACTGGTTTCGGTACCACGCGCGCCCGACCACGACGTCCAACCGGCCGTCGCCGTCGATGTCGGCGATGTCGTTTCCCAACGCGCGGCGGTTGTCGATCAGCCTGACGGTCCAAGGCTGGGTCGGATCTGCGGGCTTCTGCATCCAGCGAATCTGGCTGGCGATCTGGTCGTCGCAGACAAGGTCGGGACGGCCGTCGCCGTTCAGGTCTCCGACCGCCAGGTCGTGGCAGTAGGCCGTCTCGGCGATCGTGTGCTCGACCCAATCCGACCCGGTGTTCTCGAGCCAGAGCGTGCGGCAGTACTCGGTGCAACTCGGATTGTTCTGCGACCCGGTGACGATGTCGATCCGGCCGTCGCCGTTCACGTCGAGCGGCAGCACCATCGCGCCGGCGCCGATGCGCCCGGTCGCGATCAGGTGCGGCGCCCAGTCCGGATTGTGATACCAGACGATCGCGTTGTCGCCCGCGACGATGATGTCCAGCTTCCCGTCGCCGTCGATGTCGGCGACGTTGTTCCCCTCTGTCACCTGTCCGAAGGGGCGAAGATCGAGGTCGTTCCGCGTAAAGGTGATGCTCGGCCCGGCAGCCGCTGCAAACTTCGCTCCCCCGGCGGAGAGCACACGCGTCCCGGCCTGCAGGGCCATCGATCCGCCCGCCGAGGCTGCACCGGCGCCGGCGCTCCCCGGCTGCGCCGACGCGCTTTCGCCACGGGCGATGACGGAGGCCGAACCGCCGCCGACGGGCATGGTGGCGACATCGAAGCGGCCGCTTTTGCAGCAGATCTGGAAGACGATCCTGCTGCCGTCCGGAGTCCACCGCGGAGCAAGGGGCGCTCCGCCCGTCGTCCGGATCTGGCGCTCGCCGGTGCCGTCGGGCCGGATCACAGCGATCGTGAACTCGCCGTCGTCGCCCGAGGGATGCAGGAGCAGCTTCGTGAACAGGATCCACCGGCCGTCCGGCGACCAGCGCGGGTTCAGAGCTGCCGGTCGGCCGCCCGCCGGGAGCCCGGAGAAATGCGTGACAGCTGTTCGGCCGGTTCCGTCGGCGTTCATCGAGTAGATGTCGTCGCGCGCGGCGAAGACGATCTTCTTGCCGTCCGGCGACCAGTCGGGCGCTTCGTCGCGGCCGTCCCCGCTGAGGCGGGAAAAGCCGGTGCCGTCGGCGCCGACCACGTCAATCGACGTCAGCCCGGACACGGGATTCACTCCCTCGAAGACGATCTTCCTGCCGTCCGGGCTCCAGCTCGGCGAATACGCGTCGATCCCGCGCGGCGAGACCCGCGTGCGTCCCGTCCCGTCCACCCCGATCGTCTCGACCGACGATCGAGCACCGGCCCGAGCCGAGAAGGCCACCCGATTCCGATCGGGCGAGAGCGAGGGCTCGGGACTCAGATCGGACCCGCTCACGATCGTACGCGGGTTGCTCCCGTCCGGCTGAGCCAACGCGATCGACCAACCGTTACTCGCGGCAACCGCGAAAACGATCCTCGAGCCCGGAGGAGCGCTATCCCCCTGAGCGACCGCAGCCAGGACGCCTGCCCCGGCCACGCAGCACAGAACCACCAGACGACGCCACCTTCGAACGTTCATGGAGACCCTCTCTACCCGTGCCGCAGCGAGTTGAAACCGGCATCCGGAGAGACGTCGATCGCGCTCTAGCGAAGAGTCGGAGACTATAGCGCACCTAGCGCGAGTAGACACTCGCCGAGCTTGGGCCGCACCGATGGGCTCGGCCCCGGGTTCGCAGATGTCCTCACCGGCGCCACCACTCCCCCGGGCTACGACCCTCTCTCACTACCCGAGCGTCGCGTACAGGGAGTAGGAGAGCGAGTCGAAGCTGCCCCCACCCGGCCAGGACGCGGGCGGATTGCCGGCCGCCGAGAACGTCGAGGGCGCATACCGGCCGCTAGTCGAAACACTGTCGTAGTAGCCCAAAGCACTGGTGTTCGACGCCCACAACCCAAGCCAGTACTGGCCCGCGGGCAGCGTCGGCGAACCCGAGACCGAGAAATCAACCCAACCGGCCCCCTGACCAGCGGCGACCGTCACCGACTGGGAGACAGCAACGAACGCACCCGGCTGGTTGCCGCTATCCGCATAGATCACCGCCCGCACCGCCGTCGCCGACCCACCACCCTGCACATACGCGCTCAACTTGGTCACCGACTGCGCCGAGGCAAGCGCGTACCGACCCGACACCTCCAAATAGCCGCCACCAAGCGCATGCGTCAACGCGCCGACCGCCGTCTTGCCCACCGTCACCGGCGGCGCCCCCGCCGCCGCCTGCACAAGCGAGGTCTGATCCGAAGTCGCGCTCGCCGAGCCGACCGCATTCGTCGCCGTCACCACCACCCGCAACGTCCTACCGACATCAGCAGCAACCAACCCGTACGCCGAGCTAGTCGCACCGCCGATGCCGGCGCAGTTCGCGCCCGCGCTGTCGCAACGCTGCCACAGGTAAGCAAAACCCGTCGGGCTGTTCGACCACGCCCCGTCCACCGCACTCAGCACCTGCCCCTCAGTGGCAACACCCGAGATCGCCGGCAAAACGGTGTTGGCGGGAACGCCCGTCCCCGTTTCGCCGAACGTCGCGTACAGGGAGTAGGAGAGCGAGTCGAAGCTGCCCCCACCCGGCCAGGACGCGGGCGGATTGCCGGCCGCCGAGAACGTCGAGGGCGCATACCGGCCGCTAGTCGAAACACTGTCGTAGTAGCCCAGAGCACTGGTGTTCGACGCCCACAACCCAAGCCAGTACTGGCCCGCGGGCAGCGTCGGCGAACCCGAGACCGGGAAATCAACCCAGCCGGCCCCCTGACCAGCGGCGACCGTCACCGACTGGGAGACAGCAACGAACGCACCCGGCTGGTTGCCGCTATCCGCATAGATCACCGCCCGCACCGCCGTCGCCGACCCACCACCCTGCACATACGCGCTCAACTTGGTCACCGACTGCGCCGAGGCAAGCGCGTACCGACCCGACACCTCCAAATAGCCGCCACCAAGCGCATGCGTCAACGCGCCGACCGCCGTCTTGCCCACCGTCACCGGCGGCGCCCCCGCCGCCGCCTGCACAAGCGAGGTCTGATCCGAAGTCGCGCTCGCCGAGCCGACCGCATTCGTCGCCGTCACCACCACCCGCAACGTCCTACCGACATCAGCAGCAACCAACGCGTACGCCGAGCTAGTCGCACCGCCGATGCCGGCGCAGTTCGCGCCCGCGCTGTCGCAACGCTGCCACTGGTAAGCAAAACCCGTCGGGCTGTTCGACCACGCCCCGTCCACCGCACTCAGCACCTGCCCCTCAGTGGCAACACCCGAGATCGCCGGCAAAACGGTGTTGGCGGGAACGCCCGTCCCCGTTTCGCCGAACGTCGCGTACAGGGAGTAGGAGAGCGAGTCGAAGCTGCCCCCACCCGGCCAGGACGCGGGCGGATTGCCGGCCGCCGAGAACGTCGAGGGCGCATACCGGCCGCTAGTCGAAACACTGTCGTAGTAGCCCAAAGCACTGGTGTTCGACGCCCACAACCCAAGCCAGTACTGGCCCGCGGGCAGCGTCGGCGAACCCGAGACCGGGAAATCAACCCAACCGGCCCCCTGACCAGCGGCGACCGTCACCGACTGGGAGACAGCAACGAACGCACCCGGCTGGTTGCCGCTATCCGCATAGATCACCGCCCGCACCGCCGTCGCCGACCCACCACCCTGCACATACGCGCTCAACTTGGTCACCGACTGCGCCGAGGCAAGCGCGTACCGACCCGACACCTCCAAATAGCCGCCACCAAGCGCATGCGTCAACGCGCCGACCGCCGTCTTGCCCACCGTCACCGGCGGCGCCCCCGCCGCCGCCTGCACAAGCGAGGTCTGATCCGAAGTCGCGCTCGCCGAGCCGACCGCATTCGTCGCCGTCACCACCACCCGCAACGTCCTACCGACATCAGCAGCAACCAACCTGTACGCCGAGCTAGTCGCACCGCCGATGCCGGCGCAGTTCGCGCCCGCGCTGTCGCAACGCTGCCACAGGTAAGCAAAACCCGTCGGGCTGTTCGACCACGCCCCGTCCACCGCACTCAGCACCTGCCCCTCAGAGGCAACACCCGAGATCGCCGGCAAAACGGTGTTGGCGGGCGCCGCTTCTACGGGCGCGGTCCGGGCGGAGGTCGCGCCGGCGGTACCGGCGGTGTTGGTGGCGGTGACGACGACGCGCAGGGTGGATCCGGTGTCCGCCTGCTGTACGAGGTAGGTCTGAGCGGTGAAGGGGATGAGGTCGTTGCAGCTCATCCCGTCGGCGTCGCAACGCTGCCACTGGTAGGCGAAGGTTGGCGCCGGGGTAGCGCTCCAGGTGCCGTCGTCGGCGGTGAGCGTTGCACCCACGAAGGCTGTGCCGCTGATCGTCGGCACGACGGTGTTCGTCGGCGCGTCCGGCGCGGCCTGCACGAGCGGGGTCGGGTTCGAGGTCGCGCTCGTCGAGCCGGCCGTGTTCGTTGCCGTTACGACCGCCCGGATCGTGTTGTCGATGTCAGCAGCAGCCGGGGTGTACGTGGAGTTGGTTGCGCCGGCGATGTCGACGCAGTTCGCCCCGGCGTCGTCGCAGCGCCGCCACTGGTAGCGAAGGTTGGCGCCGGGCTAGCGTTCCAGCTGCCGTCGTCGGCGGTCAGGGTCGCACCCACCAACGCACTACCGGCGATCGTCGGCAGGGCGGTGTTCGCCGGTGCGCTTGCCGCCGCCTGCACGAGCGCGGTCTGGTTCGAGGTCGCCGGAGTCGAGCCGGAGGCGTTCGTCGCTGTGACCTCTACCCGGATCGTGTTCGCGATGTCTGCGGCGACCAGGGTGTAAGTCTGGTTGGTCGCGGCGCCGACCGCCGAGCAATTCGCACCCGCGCTGTCGCAGCGCTGCCACTGGTACGCGTAGCCGGTCGGGCTGCCAGTCCACCCGCCGGTCGACGCGCTCAGCACCTGCCCCTCGGTGGCCGCGCCGGTGATGGCCGGCAAGGCGGTGTTTGCGGGTGCGCTCGTGCCTGTTGGGCCGACGGTCGCGTAGAGGGAGTAGGAGAGCGTGTCGTTGCCGCCACCGCCGGGCCAGTTCGCGGGCGGGTTGCCGCCCACCGAGTAGCCGGCAGGCGCGTAGACGCCGCTGCCGGAGACGCCGTCGTAGAATCCGAGCGCGCTGGTGTTCGAGGCCCAGAGGCCGAGCCAGTACTCGCCTGCCGGCAGCGTCGGCGAACCCGACAGCGGAAAGTCGACCCAGCCCGCCGACTGGCCGGCGGCGATCGTGACCGGCTGGGAGACGGCGACGAACGCGCCCGGCCGGTTGCCGCTGTCGGCGTAGATCACCGCCCGCATCCCGGTGACCGACCCGCCGCCCTGCAAATACGCGCTCAGCAGGCTCACCGGCTGCGCCGAGTCCTGCGTGTACCGACCCGACACCTCCAAATAGCCGCCGCCGAGCGCGTGCGTCAACGCGCCGACCGCCGTCTTCCCCAGCGTCGTCGGCGCCGCCAGCACGACCGCCGTCTGCACCGAGGTCGCTGACCCCGAGCCGACCTCGTTCGTCGCGGTCACGACCACCCGAATCGTGTTCCCGACATCGCCCGAGACGAGCATGTAGGTCGGGTCGGTCGCGCCGCCGATCGCCGCGCAGTTCGCCCCACCCGAGTTGCAGCGCTGCCACTGGTAGACGAAGCCGGTCGGGCCGTTCGACCAGGTCCCGTTCGCGGCCGTCAGCACCTGCCCCAATGACGTCGGGCCGACGATTGTCGGTGGCGCGGTGTTTGCCGGCGGCGACTGCGGAGGCGCGCCGAGCCAGCCGGCTTGTGTGACCGCGACGGATGCGTGGACGACCGAGATCGGATCGTTCGTAGCCGGGGCGCCGTAGTGGTCGATTCCCACGCGGAGGAAGCGGGGGTTGCCCGTGGTCGCCCTCGCAAGCGGATCGAAGGTCAGCTTGTCGACGCCGTTGACGCGCACGACCATCGAGCTGTTCGCAAGCGCCGCAACCTCGACCCTGAGGGCCGTTGCGCCGTCGTTGGGAACCACGACGCCCGTCGTGCTGTTCTCTCCGAGCTCGCTGACGCCCCCGGGCGGGCTGTAGATCCTGAGCGTGCGGTCGGGCGCGATGTAGAGCTCGTAGATGAGATTGCCGCTCACGTCCCGCTCCTGAAGGATCGCCAGGTTCCCGCTGGGACTCTTGCCGTTCTCGAGCTGGACGACCGTGCGCACGTAGGTCTTCCCCAGCAGCCCCGTGTTCCCGCCGAAGTCGAGCTGCGCATAGGCGGAGTCGTTGTCGGCATTGCCACCGGCGACGGCCGCACGGAACGAGCCGCCGCGAGGGTCGTCACCGTGCAGCCGGTGCAACCTGCGTCCGTGACCACGGAGTCGAAACCGGGCGGGACACCTTCGGCCGCCGCGATCCCGATCACACCGGTCGCCGCCGAGGTCGCCGCCGCCGGCCCCGCCGCATTCGTCGCCGTCACCCGCACGCGAACCGTGCCGCCCACATCGCCCGCGCGAGGACGTACGTCGCCGACGTTGCGCCGGAGACCGCGGTGCAGACGGCGCCCCCCGAGTCGCAGTCCAGCCACTGGTAGGCGAACGACGTCGGGACTCGCCGGTCCAGGTGCCCGTCGACGCCTCGAGCAGCATTGCCCTCGCGCGCCGTTCCCGCAATCGCCGGCAGGGCCACGTTCTGTGGCGCCCCGCCGGCGCCGCAGTCGTCGTGTTGATCCACCAGTGCAGCGCACCGTCCGTTGGCGGATTCAGCCGGTCGGTGTTCTCGAAGTCGCCGGTCAGATCGGGCAGCCCGTCACCGTCGAGGTCGGCCGCACGCAACTCGTGCGCGCCCTGGCGATCGACCATGATCTTCTCCCAGGAAGACGGCTGATCGGCGGCACCGTCGAGCCGATAGACGTTGAGCTCGGGCGAGGGATTGGCGCCGAAGCTCCAGCCGCCGTAGTTCGTCTCGCCGACCGCGAACTGAACCGCCGACGTCCCGTCGAAGCTCGCAACCGCCTGGCCGTGAACGCTGAAGCGCGGGCCCGCGTCGATCTGCACCGACGTCCACCCACCGCCGTACGGATCCGCCGGGGCAAGGAACGCCCACACCTGGCCGAGCGGTGTATCGGTGAAGAGCGTGGCGAGCACGTCCGGCCGGCCGTCCCCGTTCACGTCCTTCACGTTCACCTTCTCGAAGTCGTCGAACACGGTCGAGCAGCACGTCTGCGCCAGGGTGGTGAAGGCGTAACGAGTCCAACCCCCTGATGTCTCGTTTCGGTACCACGCCCGCCCGGCCACGACGTCCAGCCGGCCGTCGCCGTCCATGTCCGCGACGTCGATTCCCATCGCGTCGCGGTCGTCGATCATCGTCACCGGCCAAGGCTGCGTTGGATCTGCCGGCGCCTCCATCCACAAGATCCGGCGGGAGATCTGGTTGTCGCAGGCCAGATCCGGACGGCCGTCGCCGTTCAGGTCTCCGACTGCCAGGTCGTGGCAGTAGGCCGTCTCGGCGATCGTGTGCTCGACCCAATCCGACCCGGTGTTCTCGAGCCAGAGCGTGCGGCAGTACTCGGTGCAACTCGGATTGTTCTGCGACCCGGTGACGATGTCGATCAGGCCGTCGCCGTTCACGTCGAGCGGCAGCACCATCGCGCCTGCGCCGTAGCGCCCGGTCGCAATCAGGTGCGGTGTCCAGTCCGGGTTGTGGTACCAGACGATCGCGTTGTCGCCCGCGACGACGATGTCCAGCTTCCCGTCGCCGTCGATGTCGGCGACGTTGTTCCCCTCGGTGGCCTGGCCGAAGGGGCGGAGATCGAGGTCGTTCCGCGTAAAGGTGATACTGGGCCCGGTGAGCGCCGCGGACATCGCGCGGGCACCGGCGGGCAGCCGCGTCGCGGCTTTCACGGCCGCCGAAGCACCGGCATCGGGGTTCGAGCCGGCGGCAGCCTTCTCTTGCTGCACGGCAGCCGGCTCGCCTCGGGCAATGAACGACGTGGCGCCGCCGTCCGAGGGCACCGTTCCCGCGTCGACGCGGCCCTTCGTGCAGCAGATCTGGAAGACGATCCTGGTTCCGTCCGGCGTCCACCGCGGAGCAAGTGGCGCTCCGCCGGTCGTTCGGATCTGGTGCTCGCCGGTGCCGTCGGGCCGGATCAGGGCGATCGTGAACTCGCCGTCGTCGCCCGAGGGATGCTGGAGCAGCTTCGTGAACAGGATCCACCGGCCGTCCGGCGACCAGCGCGGGCTCAAGGCACGCGGTCTGCCCCCGAGCGGAAGCCGGGAGAAGTGCGTGACAGCCGTTCGGCCGGTTCCGTCGGCATTCATCGAGTAGATGTCGTCGCGGGCGGCGAAGACGATCTTCCGACCGTCCGGCGCCCAGTCGGGCGCCTCGTCGCGTCCGTAGTCGGTAAGTCGGGAAAACCCTGAGCCGTCCACGTCGACCACGTCGATCGACGTCAGTCCCGAAATCGGGTCAACTCCCTCGAAGACGATCCTTCTGCCGTCCGGGCTCCAGCTCGGCGAATACGCGTCGATCCCGGGCGGCGAGAGCCGCCGCCGTCCGGTTCCGTCCGCCTTGATCGTCTGCACAGACGACCGGCCCCCGGTCCGCGAGGAGAAGACCACGCTGCTCGCGTCGGGCGAGAGAGCGGGCTCAGGGCTCAGCCTGAAGCCGCCGACGACCGTTCGCGTTTGGCTCCCGTCAGGCTGTGCCAGCACGATCGCCCAGTCGCGGCCCGCCTGAAGCCCGAGCGCGATCGGCGCGGCGGGCGGCGTGCTCTCCTTGCGAGCTGCGACCGGGATTTCTGATTCGATCGCTACCGATGGGGTGCTATCGCCGTACGCGGCTGCAACCAAGACTCCGGCGCCGGCTACGGAACTCGACGCTCCCAGATATCGCACCCATTTGCGAACGCGCAGGACGAGTCTCCCTCGGACTCGAGAACAGTCTTCAACCAGCCGCCAGGCGATCCTCGGCACATACTCTACGTATGGCTAGCCGCGGCTCTCACCTACACAAGGCTAGGGGCCGGCCTCTACCTTCAGCCAGGCGCCGAGGCTCCCGGCTTGCTCCCCGGCCACGGTCTTGCCGCGCACGTGCGATCCCCCGGCCGCCTCAGCGACCGGAGGATTCGCTGCGAATGAAGCCCGTGCCGGGCCGTCGCGCTAGCTTGCGAACAGCGAGTAGGCGCTCGCCGAGCTTTGGGACGGGCCGAACGGGCTGGGCGGGTTTCCGTTCGAGGAGTAGGCCGCGGAGCCGAAGCGCTCGTTGCCGCCGACGCTGTCGTAGTACTCGTAGGACTGCTTGCCTCCGTACCAGTAGCCGAGCCAGTACTGGCCCGTCGCGAGCGCGATCGGGGACGGGAGGGCGAAGTCGACCCAGCCCGGCGCGGCGCCGGCGGGGATGCGTGACCTCGCGCGTGACGCCGACGAGGTCGCCCGGAACACTGACTCTGCGCCGTACGGGCTGGCCGGGATCCCGATAGTCCGAGTAGATGACGGCGCGCACCTTCGTGCTCGAGTTGCCGCCGCTCAGGTAGCCGGTCAGCTTGCTGACGGACGCTGCCGCCAGCACGTATGGGCCGGAGACGTCGAGGTTGCCTGCGGCACCCAGGGAGCGGAACGCGCCGACACTCGTTCGGCCGAATACGGCCGTGGTCACGCTTGCCGGTGGCGGCGTACTCGGGTCCGGGGGTTGAGTGGTGGTGGTGGTGGTGGTGGTGGTGCGTGACGATCGGGGGTGCGCTTGCGTCGGCCGCACCGAGGGTGGCGTACAGCGAGTAGGAGAGCGTGTCGCCGCTGCCACCGCCTGGCCAGCCTGAGGGCGGGCTACCGGCGGGGGAGTACAAGGCGGGCGCGTAGTAGCCGCCGGCTGAGATGGTGTCGTAGTAGCCGAGGACGTTGAAGTTCGAGGCCCAGAGGCCGAGCCAGTACTGGCCTGCTGGCAGCGTCGGCGAGCTCGAGATCGGAAAGTCGACCCAGCCCGCCGCCTGGCCGGCGGCGATCGTGACCGGCTGGGAGACGGCGACGAACGTCCCCGGCTTGTTGCCGCTGTCGGAGTAGACGACCGCGCGCATCGCGGTCGCCGACTCGCCACCCTGGAGATAGGCGGTCAGCTTGGTCACCGACCGTGCCGAGGCGAGCGTGTACCGGCCGGAAGCCTCCACGAAGTCGCCGCCGAGCCTGTGCGTGAACGGGCCGATGGTCGTCTTCCCCAGCGTCGTCCCGTCCGGCGCCGCCTGCACGACCGCCGTCGAGGCGGACGTTGCCGGTGTCGAGCCGCCCGAGTTGGTCGCGGTCACGACCACCCGCAGTGTCCTGCCGACATCGTCCGATACGAGCGCATAGGTGCGGCTGGTCGCGCCGCCGATCGCCGAGCAGTTTGCCGCGCCCGAGTCGCAGCGCTGCCACTGGTAGGCGTAGCCGGTCGGGCTGTCACTCCAGGCGCCGTTGGCGGCGGTGAGCGTCTGGCCGTTCGTCGCTGTGCCGGAGATTGTCGGCAGCGCGGTGCTGCTCGGCACGCTCGCGCCCAGAGTCGCGTAGAGCGAGAAGTCGCTGTCGCTGAAGCTGGTCGGCGGGTCGCCGTTCGACGAGTACGCGGCAGCGACGTACCGGCCGGCGGCGTGGACGCTGTCGTAGTAGACCTTGACGTTCGAGCCGCCGAACCAGTAACCGAGCCAGTAGTTGCCCGGCGCAAGAGGCGCCGCTGAGCTGAACGGGAAGTCGACCCAGGCGGCCGGTGCACCGGCGGCAATCGTGACCTGGTCGGAGACCGCGGCGAACTCGCCCGGCGCGTTGCCGTTGCCCTCCTTGTAGATCACCGCTCGCATCGGCTCTGCCGCCCCGCCACCCTCTAGGTAGCCGGTCAATTTGATCGGCGGTGCCGAGACGGCTAGTGCGCGCCGGGCCGGAGACAGCAACGAACCCGGTGCCGCCCGGCGCTCGCGACGCACCGATAGTGGTCGGTCCCAGTGTCCTGCCACCGGTCGTCGCACCTCCGGATCCGGAGCAGGCACAGGAGCCGCCTGCACAAGCGCAGTCGCTGCCGAGATCGCGCTGGCCGAGCCGGCACTGTTGGTTGCCGTGACCGAGACCCGGAGAGAAGAACCGGTATCCGCCGGGTCCAAGACGTAGGTCTGCTGGGTCGCCCCGCCGATGTCGCTGCAGCTGCCGCCCGTGCTGCCACAGCGCTGCCACCGATAGGCGTAGCCCGTCGGCGAGTTCGCCCATGTTCCCGTCGAAGCCGTCAACGTGGAGCCGGACTGAGCAGTCCCGTCGATGCTCGGCGGTGTGCTGTTGCTCGGAACGCTCGTGCCCGCAGTGCTCGTATCAGGGACGGTGACGCTGGCGAACGTGGCTCCGCGTCTGATCTCGTCCATCCAGACGGTCATGTCGTTGGCGACGCTCCGCGGCCGGTAGATGCCGAAGTACGGACCGATCCTCGAGCTGACGATCTGGCCGTTGACTGTCGCGCTATAGAGCGTCGGAGTGTGCGTGAGCGGAATGACCTCCGTATAGGTATTGCTCGACCGCCTCTTCATCCAACCTTCGACGGTGCCGTTGAAATCGTCGCGCCACACGAAGCGGAAGACGAAGTCGTACCAGATGCCCTTCGTCACCGGCTTCCAGGCAGCGGCTGTTTGCGCGTCGGCATAGGTACCGCTACCGACCTTGCCAAACGATGTGATTGCGCCACCGTTCTCTGGGTCGTTGAAGTAGAAATCGCGCTGATACCAAGGGCTACATTGCCCTGGCGTGTTGCTTCCTCGCACCGTGAATGACATTCGATCGTTGTTCAGGGCGAGCCCGGTGAAGCTCTGACCGCCACACGGGTTGCCGGCATGCCAGTTGGGGCCGACGTAGTACGTGCTGCTGTAGTTGGTGTTGGGGTCGAAGTACATGCTCATCCCCCAGTACGCCTCGCGGCCGATCACGTCCGCGTCCGCCGGCAGCAACGCTGCGCGACTCTCACCGGGCCTGTAGTTCGACGTGCGCGTAGTCGGATCGCAGACCTGACCCCCGGGCGTCGCCGTCCCGTTGCACCAGAACGGATTCTCGCTCTCGCCGTACTGGAGCCACGACGCGTCGATCGAGCCGTTCTGATCCAGCCCCATGTAGCCGGTGTCGCCCTGATGGAGGCTGATCTTGACCGCGTGATCACCGAAGCGGACGTGGGCCGGATCGGACGAGCGATCGACCAGCGTAATTCGCGGCCCGCCCGGAGCGCCTTCACGGCCACCGTCGAAGAGCTCGCCGTAGGGCCAGTTACCGATGTAGGTGGTGCGCGTGGCCGATGTCCCGATCTCGAACTGGCTCCAGTCACCGGTCTCGAAGTCGGCCACCCACGGAGCCGGCGAAGCCAGCGACGCCGACGTAGCCCGCGGAGCAGAGAGCAAACCTGCGAGCGCCAGGAGAAGAACGAGGTACTGCGCGACAGATTGGAAGTTGACTCGTGGGCGGACGTAGCGCAGCATCTCTCGGTCTCCTTTGGTGAGTGCAGTACTCCTCCCATCGGTTGCCCGAGCCAACTCGTGCCACCCCTCCCACGAGGGAGATCAGCGCGCGCGCGTCCCCCATCCGAGGGAAATCGTCAATCTCGTCGCCTGCGGCCGGCGGCGAACCGGCCCTGGACGATCGGTCCCGATCAGTCGGACGCGGGGACGAGCCGGCGGCCGGCGGCCGACGACGACCGGCTCTCGTGGAGCAGCAGCTGTGCAAGAGCGCTGAAGGTCGGCGCCGTCGTCCAGCGAATGAACGGTACGCGGCTCGTCCAGAGCCCTCGTCGCTGAAAGTGGACGTAGCCGGCGGGATCGAGCATCCGCTCGAGCAGCTGGTCGGCGAGGTGGTGTGCCCGGCTCAACGCCTGGGGGTACCGGTCGGCAACTGCGAGCCAGGTCTCGATCGCCTGCGCGTAGTTGTGCGCGTCGAGCGGGGAGGTTCGGTGCTCGAAGTACTTCGGCGTCCCGTCCGGCAGGAACAGGTTGCGCTCCCAGAAGTCGACCCCTCGATCGAGGCTCTCCCCCACGCCGGGAGCGAGACCCAAGCAGTGGGTCAACGACTCGAGGACGTAGCCGGTATGGAAGTTGTCGACCCAGCCCTGACCGGGCGTGGCGGCGTAGGGCCACGCGCCGTCGGGCCGCTGCGCTGCGAGCGTCGTCTCGAGCGGCCGGACCGCAGCCGTTCGAAGCTCCTCGGCGCCCGTGAGCTCGGCCGTCCTCGCCAGGACGCTGCAGGCGAGCACGTTGGCGTTGTGGATCAGCTCGTTCGAGTTCGGCAGGTACCGGAAGTACGGAACGGTCCGGCGTTCCCGCGAGCATCCGCTCGAGCAGGTAGCCGGCGGCATCGCGCGCAGCCTCCTCCCACCCGGGCTGCGGCATGAGCGCGGCGGCATCGAGATAGGCGTGGGCGGCGAAGCAAGTCGCAATCGTGTTCGGCGTGCCCCGCGCATAGCGAAAGAACCGAGTCTGCACTTCGAAGTGATATCCCCAGGCCGGCCCATCCTGCGATCGATTCTCCGCGAGCCAGCCGAGCCAACGCTCTGCCTGCCGGCGGGCGTCGACGTCGCCCGTCGCGCTCCACAGCCGGGCATAGGCGGAGGCGACGATCGCAATCGCCTTCGCGTTCCGTGCCGGCGTGATCCCGAGCGCAGGGCGAAGGTTGATCGGAGCGAGCTTGACCGTCTGCGTCAGCAGTCTGCGGCCGAGCGCGGTTCCGAGCGTCAAGGCCGGCGCGACCGGGCTGTTCAGCGCGTCGTAGGGATCCCAGCCGCACCAGTCGTGCGCCTCGCCCCAGGACCGGATCCGTCCGTATCGCCTCTTCGACCGAGGGGGTCGTGGCACGTTGGGTTGCCGCTGCCATCGGCCGGTGCGTCTAGAGCTCGACCGGGAGGCCGGTGCGAAGCGACTCGGCGAGCGCGAGCGTCGCCCGGGTCGAAGAGAGGTACGACTCGGGTGAGGGAGGTTCGCTCGCGTCCCGCGGCGGCGGCGACGAACCGTGCGATCTCCGCGCGATGTCCCTTGTCCTGCGCCTGCTTGACCACCGAGCGGCGACCGCCGCGGTAGAGCTCGAGCCTCTTGAAGTCGTCGATCACCGCGGACAGCCCGCCTCCGAACGCCTCCACTCGCTCCTTCGCCAGCCGTGCGTCGCCGTCCCCGGCGTAGACGAGGCTGCCCACGCTTCCGTCCGCGAAGCGGAGAACGGCTGCGAGCCGGTCACTGCACTCGAGCGGGTGGTCGGCGAGCGGTGTGGCAACCGCATGGGCCGAGATCGGTTCGCTCTCGGCCAGATGCGCGAGCAGATCGACGAAGTGGCAGCCTTCGCCGAGAAGCCGCCCTCCTCCCTCGGCCGGATCGTGGAGCCAGTGCTCGGTGGGCAGGGGACCGGCGTTCACGCGCACGGCGACGACTCGGCCCGTAACGCCGTGCAGCTCCTCGCGCAGGCGCTGGACGAGGGGTGCGAAGCGGCGGTTGAAGCCGACCATCAACAGCCCGCCCTCGGCGAGCGCCGCCTCGAGGTCGACGAGCTCGTCCTCGGTCAGGGCGAGCGGCTTCTCGACGAACACCGCCTTGCCCGCGCGCAGCCCGGCGGCGGCGAGCGCCGCGTGTGTCGAATGGCGCGTCGCGATCACGACGGCGCCGATCGACTCGTCCGCGAGGATCTCCTCGGCTGAGCCGGCTGCGCGCTCGAAGCCGAAGCGGTCGGCGACATCGGCGGCGCTGACCCCCGTTGCGCTCGCCACGGCCGCCAGCTCGACGCCGGCGTGCTTCAGCGCGGGTAGGAGCGTCGCACGGGCGAAGGCGCCCGCGCCGATGAGCCCGACCCGTACGGCGCCCGTCCGCGGGAGAGGCCTCGGCCGTGCTGGGCTCGGTCTTGGGTTGCTGCTCTGCGTACTCGAGCAGCACTCCGAAGGCGCGGGCGCCGCTTTCCGCGGTGAGCACGGCGTACGCCTCCGCCGCGTCCTCGACCGCGAACCTGTGCGTCGTGAGCTGGGAAGGGTCGACTCGCCCGGCTCCGACCAGATCGACGAACGCCTGGAGGTTGCGCTGCTCGGTCCAGCGGACGTAGCCGGCCGGAAGATCTCGACCGCGCTCCTCGTAGTCGCGGTCGTAGCGTCCGGGGCCGTACGAGCGGGACAGCCGGAGCTCGATCTCCTTCTCGTAGAGTGCCGCGCGCTGCGCCACGATCGGGACGTCGCCGACGACGACGAGGCGACCGCGGTCGCGTGACAGCCGCACGGCCAGGTCGATCGGGTCGGTCGAGGAGGTTGCGGCGCAGATGAGAACTGCGTCCAGGCCGAGGCCGCCGGTTGCCGCCAAGACGGTGCTTTCGAGCGCGCCGCCGTTGCGGGGAAACGCGCGGCCGCCCGCCGATTCGGCGAGCGCGACCGCAGCCGGGTCGAGGTCGACGCCGTAGGCTTCGCAGCCGGCCGCGAGCAGAAGGCGGATTGCGAGCTGCCCGACCAGGCCGAGGCCGATGACGCCGACGCGCTCGCCCAGTTGCGCGTCGCTCTGGCGGACGGCGTGGAGCGCAATCGCTCCGACGGTCGCGTACGCCGCGTCCGCCAGCTCGACGCCGTCCGGCACCTTCGCGACGAGGTTCCGCGGCACGGCGACGATCTCCGCATGGTTGGCCCAGCCGCCCCCGCCGCAGGCGACGCGATCGCCCGGCGCGAGCCCTTCGACGCCCTTGCCGACGCGAAGCACGATGCCCGCGCACGAGTAGCCGATCGGTGCGAGCGCTTCGAGGCGGTCCCGCGCGACGGAGATCGCCGTCGACACGCCCTCCACGCGTGCACGGTCGACGACCTTCTTGACGAGGTCGGGGCGTGAGCGCGCCTTCTGGAGGAGATTCTGCCGGCCGAGCTCGACCTTGCTCCGCTCCGTGCCGGCGCTGATCAGCGAGTAGCGGGTGTCAACGAGCACCCAGCCCGGCCGAAGCTCGGGCGCCGGCACTTCACGCGTGGTGATCCGGCCGTCGCGCGGCCTCTGCACGACCTGCCTCATCCGAACACGAGAACGTCAGGCGGCGCTGTTGTCCGCGTTTGGCGCGTACAGCTCATCGAGCTCGGCAAGGCTGCGTGCCTCCCTCATGAAGGCGGGGTGTGACTTTACGGCGCGTGGCTTCACCCACGGCGACGTGGCCGCCGCGAAGGTCGAGATGCAGTCGGTGACCAATCGCCTGGGAGTGTGCCACTCGACCGGCTCCTGCACGATGCAGCGCAGCCCTGCCGACTCGCAGATGCCGTTGAAGAGATCGAGGCTCATCCGCTCGTCGCGCCAGTTGTGGTTGATGCGCTTGGTGATGCGGGCAGCGACCGCGTTCGGCAGGACGCGACGCAGGCGCTGCCCGTACATGCCCACGTTCGAGTGGTGGATGAAGCCGACGCCGTTGTCGGTCAGCTTGTCGGCGAGTTGGTGCAGGTACGACTCGATCACATCCGAATCGGCATGGACCAGCGAGTCGAAGCTGAAGACGAAGTCGACCGACCCGTCGGGGACCATGTCCAGCGAGCGGCCGTCGTTGACGTGGTACTCGATATTCGTCGCATCGGCGAATCGACGCTGACAGGCGTCGATACACGGGCCGCTCACGTCCACGACCGTCAGGCGATCGCACAGAGAGCGAAGATAGTGGGTGAACCGCCCGTAGCCGGGGGCGATCTCCAAGATGCTTCCGGCCGGGACGAAGCGGTAGATCCTCGGGAAGATGGCTCCCCACCAAAGCATGTCGGTGCTGCCGAATCTCCGCGACCACCCCTCGCCGTCGTCGGACCAGTCGTACGTGCCGCCCCAGACGGCGACGTTTTCCTCAACGGTCGGCATCGGGTAGAGCTTTTCCGCGAGCGTCGGGCCCGGCCACCGATGTTCGCCTCGAACTGGCTGGACGTAGGGCCAGGCGTCAAGTCCCAGGGACATGGTGTGGGGACGTTAACGTGACCACGATCGGGTCAACGCAGAGCGCACCGAGGGTCGCGCGCTGACATTTTCCGTCGGGCGTTGAGGACGAAGGTCCGTTCGATGCTCCCCAGAAGTCCAGCGCGTCGCCATGCATCCGCACCTATTCATCTTCACTGTCGTCTATTCACAATCGAAACAGGCCATTGTCGCCTATCTCACATCGAAACAACAGGGCGCCACACCACGTTGAGACGGCCGATCACGTGAACGCCGCATCCGCCCGAAACGGGAGCTGCTGACTTGATCAGCTTCGACGCGGATGTCCGCTACTCGATCGTTCTCCCGTTCTTCAATGAGGAAGAGACGATCCCAGAACTCCACTCCCGGCTGGTACCCGTGCTTAACGCGCTCGACGGACCTGCGGAGGTTATCTGTGTCGACGACGGTTCAGTTGATCGCACCTACGAGCTCCTGGTCGGAATCCACCAGATGGACACCCGCTTCAAGGTTCTGCGTCTCTCTCGCAACTTCGGCCACCAGGTAGCCATCACTGCCGGTCTGGACCTCGCATCGGGCGACGCGGTCTTGATCATGGATGCAGACCTTCAAGATCCCCCCGAGCTAATCTTCGAGATGATCGAGCGCTGGCGCGAGGGCAACGAAGTCGTCTATGCGGTGCGCAACGACCGAGTCGTCGAGCCATTTCTGCGCCGGTCGGCAATCAGGTTGTTCTACCGAATCCTGCGCCGACTAACCGACCTCGACATCCCCGCCGATGCAGGCGACTTCCGGCTGATCGACCGTCGAGCGCTTGAGGCGTTCAGGGCTCTCCGCGAGCACAATCGGTACGCGCGAGGTCTGTTTGCGTGGATCGGCTTCCGGCAAGTAGGAGTGCCGTACAAGCGCTCGCCGCGCTTTGCCGGAGAGACCAAGTATCCGCTTCCCAAGCTGGTCAAGCTTGCTGCCGACGCCGTGATGGGCTTTTCGACCGTCCCGCTTCGACTCGCGCTCGCATGTGGGTTCATTGTTGCCGTCGCGGCGTTTCTAATCGGGATGACGGCGATATTCCTCCGCGTCACGGGTCTGGTGGATCTGTCGGCAGTGCAGGGGTGGGCGTCGATCGTCGTTGTCGTTTCCTTCCTTGGTGGCATTCAGCTGTGCCTCTTGGGGATGGTCGGTCTCTACGTCGGGCGTGTGTATGACGAGGCTCGGGGCCGCCCTCTCTACTTCGTCGACCGCGCCCATGGCACTGGAGCCGATGGCATGGTCAGTGAAGTATCTTTCGTCACAGATCTCCTCCGCCGCGCTAACCACCCGGATGCTGTCGTAATGGACTGAGACGAGTCGATGTGTGTGGAACAGACCGAGTCCTGGTCGCCGAGCACGACACGCCGCACGCGCACCGATCTTGTCGAGTAGTTCCGCCTAGTTCGCGTCAAGGCCATCCGGCTCGGCGCACACGCCCCTCCCCCGACCACGCGCGTCTGCCGCTTACCTGCTGTCAGACCCCGAGCGGCCGGCTGATGGTCGAACCGACGTAAGGTCGCGGCGAGGAATGCCTCGACGGCGAAGACTTGCTAGACCCGTGGCCCTGGCCACTGCGCCTCCCTAGTAGCTGCGCTTGGCCCCGCGGAAGTTCACGGTTGAGTCATCGTTTCATGCTGTGATGGCGGCGTCGGCGATCCGGGTCTCGAGCGCTCGCTCGAAGGCGCGCCAGGAGCGGGCGAGCGGTGTGGCCGCGGCGATGTGCGGGGGGAGGCGGGGATCGAGTTCGGCGAGTGACGGGGTGACGATCCTGCTGTAGGTCTTCGTGAGGAAGACGCAGAGCTTGCGCCCTTCGGGCGGTCACTGGTAGCGGTGGCTGCCGGCGATGCGGACGAGGAAGCCGTTGCGGCGCAGGTCGTAGGTGAGCAGGCGCGGGCGGTAGCCGGGGAGGAGGCCGGCGACGAGGGGATGGAGGCTGCGGTTGGTGATTCCCTCGAGCAGGTGGAGAAGCAGCACAGCGCCGAGAGCAGCGCCATCACGCGGGGATCGCCGAAGCGAAGGGCCGGCGCGGGCTGGCCCTTGTCGTCGCGCGAGGGCAGGACTACGCGCTCGAGCGTGGCGGCGTCGGGCGCGCACTCGCAGGCGGCGAGCTGCGCGTCGAGGAGGCGGTCGTTTACCTCGAGGCCGATCCGGACGAGCGCCTCCCAGTTTTCTTTCGTGGCCAGTCGGCCGATGCCGAAGTCGCGCGTGTCGTTGACGGTCGTCTCGGTGCGGAGCGCGCGCCCTTCCTTGAGGTATTGCTTCACCTTCGAGGCGCGGTAGTGGATCTGGATCGCGACCTCGACGCCGCGGTGGATGACGCGGTTCGAAACAGGCCGGGCGTCTGGCGCTGATGCGGCGGCCGAAGACGATCGCGACCTGGTCGGGGCGGCCAAGCGCGAGCTGGTCGCGGGCGTGCCGCTCGAACCACTCCCTGCCCACCTGCGGGCGGTCGAAGAAGCGCGTGTCGGACAGCTCGAGCTGACGAAAGGCGAGCTGGTAGCGATAGCCGCGGGCACGGTCGTCCCTCGTGAACGGGCTTGGCAGCAGGTGCTGCCAGCGGCGGAAGAAGCGCCAGACGTTCTCGTGCGAAAGCCGGGCGCAGATCGCCTGCAGCGCTTGGGCGTCGGCGCAGGAGCGGAAGCCGTTGTCGAGCGGCTCAAAGACAAGCCTCGCCCGCTCGGCCTGCCGCTCCGCCCACGAACTCCCCCGGCCCAAGACCGGGATCATACTGCGCGCTCTACCTCATCCTCCCGCCGCGCTCAGGAGCCGCTTCCGTGTAGCGCGTAGAAGTTCGCCGCCGGAGTCGAGTGGACGAGGCGCGCGTGCGCCGCACGGATGCTTGCCTCCCAGTCGGGCTCGTCCAGCCCCGTACGCCACTGTCGATCAACGCCGAAGACGACGAACCGCACCCGATGACCGGTGATCAACGCGTCGATCTCGGAACGCGACAGCGAGTGGTAGAGCGCCTCGTTCGCGGGCGAGATAGCGGCGGCGAGGCTCGACCAGTCGTTTTCCGTGTTCCGGACGGCGACGGCATGGGAACCGAGCAGATAGCCCGGCCACGACGATAGAACGTGCTCACCGGGCTTCGTGTGCGCGTCGATGTACTCCGTGAGGGATCGAACCGAGCCGATACGCACCGTCGCCGCCGTCCGCTGGTGGACCGTCTGGAACGGCGGATAGATGCCGCCGAGGAAGTACACGACCGCGGCGCCGGCGAGCACCGCCCACGCTGCCTGCTTGACGCCTTCCTTCCCCTCGGTGAGCACCTGGCGAAGCGGTGCGACCAACTCGAGGCACCCGAGCACGAGGAACGGGGTGAGCACGCTGAAGTACTGGCCATACGAGGGGTTCGGCAGCAAGCCGGCGACAGCGAGTAGCGCGGCGACCGAGATCGACAGCGGCGTCCGCCCGCCTCGCAGCTTCAGATAGACGAACGCGGCCAGGACCGCGAAGAGCAGCAGGCTGAACTGCGGATCCGTCAGCAGCGAGAACGCGCGGGTCGCCTTCTGGCCGACGCCGTTGAAGGGACCGCTGCCGGTTCGGTCCGCGTGGAAGCCGACGACGTTGAAGACGAACTGGTGCGGATACCGGGCGAGAAAGTACAAACTGGGAAGCAGCCCGACCACCACGCCCCCGGCGAATCGCGTGCGGATGCGCAGCGGCGCCTGCCAGATCGCCACGATGAAGGCCGGCACGGCGAGGGCGAACAGCAGCCGTGCGTCGATCGCCAGTCCGAGGAGGCCACCGCAGAGCGCCCACCGCCGTCCCGAGCGTCGTTCCTGCGCCTGCTCGGCGAGGACGAGCGCGCCGAAGAGCAGCAGTGTCGATAGCGCGTAACTCTTGATCGTGACGAACCAGATCAGGCCGGTCGCGGCCCACACGTAGAGGGCGAGTCCCGCGAACGCCGGAGATGTCCCGAATCGTCTCCGCGCGTGCAGAAAGACGAGTGCGCCGATCGCGATCGCGAAGAGCGCAGACAGGAGACGCCCCGCGTACCAGTACAGGACGGCCCGAAGAGCGTCATCCACGCGCCGTAGACGTAGGGTAGCAGCGGCAACTGCTGGTACAGGAAGTCCCGGTAGGGAACCCACCCCTTCATCACCAGAATCGAGGCGTAGCTGTAGTAGCCCTCGTCCCCGTCAACCGGACGGAGCATGGCGAGCGGGACGAACAGGAGCGCTTGCGACGCGATCGAGAGGAGCGTGATCGCGAGGGTCATCCTGGACGTCCGCAGCCTCGCCCACGCATGTACCGCAGGTGTCGGGCCGGCTGCTTTGGCCTCGACGCGCCAGGGACTCATCGCAGGTATCTCACTCCGTTTGCGCCACCGGACGGGTCTCGGAACCGACTAACTCCAGCGTAGCCTCGAAGATCGACCGAGCTCGGACGCTGAACCTTCGGGCAGTTCGGCCCACCCTCAACGGCGATGCTAGACCTGCCGATACCTACCCTCCTCCCACATTGTCACGCCTCGGCCACCCACTGGTCCAGTGACGATCGGTAGTTCTGCCAAAAGAATCGAGCCGTGCTGCTAACCGTCGCCGGCCGCGCGAGACGGCTCCCGACGCTACGGGGGTCAACACTGCCGAGTCGGGCCGTGCTGCCTGCTGCGGCCGGGCGAGCGACCGCGTACGTGCCGCCGACGAGGTGACCGTGGACCTGCCCGCCGCGCCGCGTTTCGTCGAACGCGGAGCTCGCTGCTGCTGACCCGAGGTCTCACTTACTTCGAGTACCAGCAGCGGGTCGGCCGGGTCGCGTTGATTCCGTGGCTCAGTGAGCGGATCGCGCTGGACGGCCTGCGCGTCGCCGACCTCGGATGCCATCACAGCGGCATCCTCGACGCTCTTCGCGAAGACGATCGCGTACGGGAGGGCGTCGGCTTCGAGCTGAGCGAGGAGCTGGTGCGTTCCAGCCCGTTCGTCGCGGACGACCGTTTTCGCCTTCGGCAGGGCGACGCTCTCGCTCTCGGAGAGACGGGCGAGCCGTTCGACCTCGTCCTGCTCTGCGAGGTGCTCGAGCACATACCCCGGTTCGGCGACGTGCTGACGCTCGGTTCAGCGGCTGCTCGCTCCCGGCGGCTACGTCTTCGTCTCGTTCCCACCGTACCGCTCGCCCTACGGGGGGCACCACAGCTCGCTTCCAACGTCCTTCGCTTCCTTCCGTACGTCCACTACCTCCCGGAGCGGGCGGTTCTGCCGCTGATGCACGTTGAGGACAACGCCTACATGTCGCGGGCGCAGGCGCTCGAGGATCTGACCTCGGTTCGCCGGACGCGCCTGACGATCGGCAGGTTCGAGCAGGTCATCAGCCGGACGGCGCTTCGCCGGGTCGCGAGGAGCTTTTACCTCCTGCGACCGGAGTACAGGGTGCGCTACGGCACGCCGGTGATCGAACTCCGGGGCCTCGGTCGGGTTCCGGGCGTCCGGGAGCTGCTGGTCATGGGCGCCTACTACCTCCTACAGGCGGGCGAATGATCCTCACCGAACCGGACGTACGCACTCCGATCGCCGCTGGCCCGGCCAACGTTCCCTGCTCCGGAAGACTCGCTGGACGGATCCCAAGGGGGCCGCTGGTAACCGAACGAGCTATCTGTTCGAGCGCGCCCACGGTCGGCGCGTGATCGACCTCGGCTTCGTCGGCGGCGATCAAGCCTCGGCCGAGCACGAGCGCGACGCCTTGCTGCATGCGCAGCTGCGGAAGGCGGCCCGTGAGCTGGTCGGGATCGACTTCGACGGCGACGGGGTGCGAAAGGCCAGAACTCGGCTTCGAGGCCTGGCAGGCCGACTGCGAGGACGCCGAGAGCCTGACCTCCTCCACCTCGAGCCTGCCGAACTCGTGGTCGCCGGCGAGCTGATCGAGCACCTCGAGCGGCCAGGACTCTTTCTCGAGGCGGTCAAGGTCCTCGTCGCGCCGGGCGGAGCTGGTGATCACGACACGAACGCTCTCGCCCTCACGAGCTCGCTCCTCGCGACCCTCGGCCGGGAGGTCCAGAACGCCAACCACGTCGGCTGGCAGTCGCCCAGGACGGTGGAGAGGCTGCTCAGCCGACACGGATGGTCGGTCGAGGGCTTCGCCTTCTGCCCCCACCCACGCTACCGGCCGCAGCCCGGCGCCTCGCTCCGGAGGAGGGCCCGCATCGTCGGCTTCAACGCTACCAGGTCGCGGCGTGGCCCCTGTTCCGCCTGTCTCCAGGCCTGGCCGACGGCCTCGTCGTCGAGGCATCTCTGAGCGAAGGGACACCGGCCGGATGAGGCGGGCGCCGCGTCCGGTAATCGTTGAACGCCGGCCCCCAGTCGGGATCGCGCAGATAGAAGCAAAAGGCGGAGGCGGCCGTGGCCACAGAACACAACCGAAGGGCAAACACCCGCTCGTCCCCGCCCCGCGCAACCCGAGCGAGACTCACACCAAAACTACGGAGCGTTCCGACCCTGCCCTCGGCGGTATGAGCTCCTCTTACCCGGCAAGCGGGCTTCTCTAGACCACGCGCTCGTTGCCGCCGTCGATCGGCACCTGCGCGCCGGTCGTCTTCGAGAACGCCGGCCCGCAGAGGGCTGCGACGAGCTCCGCCACATCGCTGCTTCGCACTTCGGTGCGCAGGAGGTTGTTCGTCCTGTACTCATCCTCCGTCAAACCGTAGCTGCCCGCGCGTTCGCGGATGACGTCGTCGCTCCAGAGTGCCGTGTCGAAGACGCCGTGCGGGTGAACCACGTTCACTCGAATCCCATCGGCTCCCCACTCCAGGGCGGCGACGCGGGCGAGCTGGGTGAGCGCCGCTTTCGACGCCGAATAGGCAGCCGCCCCGGGCCCGGGAGCGGGGACGTTCTTCGACGCGACGATCACGACCCGGCCACCCCGCGGCGACAGCTTCAAGAGCGGATGAGCGTCGCGGAGCAGGACGGCCGCCGCGTCCAGGTTGACGCTCATCACCCTTCGCCATTCATCGGGCTCGAGACCGGCGATCGGCCTGCTCGGCGGAAAGACGCCCGCGTTCAGGACCAGCAGGTCGAGACCTCCGAACCGCTCCACCCCCTGCTCGAGCGCGCGATCCAGCTCCGCGGGCGCCGTCACGTCGCAGACGACTCCGAGGTACGAAAGGTGATCCGATGCCTTCGCGACGCGCGGGTCGACGTCGATGCCGACCACCGCCGCACCCCGTTCGAGCAGTAGCGCTGCGCACGCCTTACCGATTCCGGAGGCAGCGCCGGTCACCAGAGCGATCTCGCCGGCGAACGGCGCGGGTGCCCTACGCATGAGGAGCTTTGCCTGCTCGAGGCCCCAGTACTCGACGTCGAAGACGTCCTCGGGCGGCAGTGCCTGGTAGCCGCCGAGAGCCGTCGCCCGCAAGATGACGTCGATCGTGTGCTTGTAGATGTCGGCGGCGATCTCGGCCGCTTCGAACGAGGAACCGGCCGTGCACATCCCGAGGTCGGGGTCGAGCACGATTCGCGGCGCCGGGTCGAGCATCGTCAGCGAGCGGCCACCGAGGTTCCCCTCGAAGTACGAGGAGTACGCAGCTGCGTACGCTGCGACATCACGGCCGATCAGGGGCAGGCGCTTCGTATGAAGAACGTGGTCGGGCGTCAAAGGCCCCGACTGCGAGAGGACGTCGACGTCCGGACGCCTGGCGAAGCCGAGCGACTTCGGATCGGCATGCCTCGTGACGATCATCGGCGCGCCGGCGGTCGCCGAGATCGCCGCGCGGAGCTCGGCCAGCTCGACCCTCACGCTCGCGCCGGCGCCACGCGCGTCCGGAACGTCGATCGTCCAGGCCCCACGCCGGGCGAGAAACTCCTCGGCGAGGCTGACGAGCCGGATCATCCGCTCGTACGACTCCTGCGCGGTCGCGCCGAAGGTGACGAGTCCGTGCTTCATCAGGACGATCGCCGATCGTCCGCTCGGTCGTCTCCGCCGCGAGCAGCTGCGCAACGAGCCTTTGCGAGCTCGAAGCCCGGCATCGCGTACGGCACGACGAGAACCGAGTCCCCGTAGAGCTCCTGGACGAAGCCGAGCCCGTCCTCGGTGTTCGTGACCGCGAGCAGCGCATCGGGATGGGCGTGATCGACGAACCGGTGCGGCAGGACCGCGTGGAGGATCGCCTCGACCGACGGCTCGGGCGCGGCGGGATCGACCTTGCTCGCCCCCAGCTCCCGCGCCATCTCGGCATCGGCGAGGCTGTCCAGCTCGGCCAGCCGGACGACCCGATTCAGCCGCAGGGGCGAGAAGCCGCGCTCGTCGATCGTCGCCAGGTCGACACCGCTCCCCTTCACGTACAGCACTTCCTCGTCGTCGAGTAGCCCTCGGCGGCGAAGCTTCACCGAGGTGTTGCCCCCGCCGTGGAGGACGAGCGACCGGTCGCGGCCGAGCAGCCTCGACGTGTAGACCCGCTGGGCCAGGTCGTCGCCGTCGGTCGGTGCCTCGGCAGGATCCCACAGACTCTGCATCAATCCTCCACTTCGATCAGCGCCACAAGCATCACCCAATCGGCAGTCTCGTGCGCTTCGACGTGCGCGAACACCGGACACGAGTCAAGTCCGCTCGTGCCTCTCGTCGAGTTGCCGCCGCCCGTCTCTGGATCACAGTGTGTCAGCGGGAGAGGCGGCGCTCGGCACCTGCCACCCGGATGGCGGATCGGGCTCTGCACTGTGGTCGAGCCGCGCCCGCACAGGCGGCTAGCGCCGGACGGGTCTGCCGCAAACACCGTGAGGTTGCTTGTTCAGCCCCCGTGTGGATCGCGGGGGAGATCATCGACAAGGAGGAAAGAATGCGCTGGTATCGCTGGTGTCTATTGAGCGCGCTCATCGTCGCGGCCATCGGTGCGTCTACCCCGGCAACATCGAGTGCGAGCGTAGGCGCCTGCGGGACAGTGACGGCGAGCAAGACGCTGACATCTGACTGCATTGGTCCGCTGACGATCGCGGCCAGCAACATCACGGTGAATCTGAACGGCCACAAGGTCGACTGCGCCGGGGACGCAAGCAAGCAAGGGATCGTCCTCGACGGCGTCACCAACGACACGGTCACCGGCGGCAGCGGAGTGGGTGGGCCTCCGAGTGTGACCGGCTGCGGGATCGCGGTCTACGTCCACTCGGGCGGAGGCCACAAGTTCTCCGGGTTGAACGTGACCGGGAACCTCGGCCAGATCGTGCTCGACTCGGGCGGAGCGCAGACCTACCCGGCCGGGTTCTTCATCGATCACTCCGACCACAACTCGATCTCGAAGAGCGCCTCGAGCAACAGCCAGGGCCTCGGCGTGGTGATCAGCGGCTCCAACTACACGAAGCTGAGCGAGATGTGCATCAGCCAGAACGACGGCCCGCTGACCGTCGGCGGCATCTTCATCGACACGCACTCGGCCTACAACGTCGTCGACCTGGTCACCCTGACCGGCAACGGCGAGTGGGGGATTCGGCTGGACGGGAGTCACAACACGATCACGCGCACGCTGATCACGAAGACGTTCACCGCCGGCTCGCCACAGGACGGGATCATCGTCCAGGGCGACCAGAACACGATCAGCGGCAACGTCTCGAACGAGAACCTGAGCGGGATCGACGTCCGCTGCGGCGTGTCGAACCAGATCACGGGCAACGTCACAACCACCAACACGCAGTTCGGGATCGTCGTCCACGACCACGACCTCCCGTCTCAGTTCTTCTGCAACCCGGCCGGCCCCGCGAACAACCTCGTCACAGGCAACTGGGCATTCGGCAACGGCGTCGGCACCGGCTACCCCGACCTCGGCGACTACCGCGGAGAGTGCGTGACCAACACCTGGTCGAACAACGCACACGCAACCGATGACCCCGCCTGCATCAACAACGGCGCCGGCCCGGTGAAGCCGCCGGCCAACGTTCCCGACCAGTGTGCGAATGTTTGCGACAAGGGCGGCTACGGAGACAAGAGCGGAGACAAGGGCGGCTACGGGGACAAGGGCGGCTACGGGGACAAGGGCGGCTCCGGAGACAAGGGCGGCTCCGGAGACAAGGGCGGCTACGGAGACAAGGGCGGCTACGGAGACAAGGGCGGCTCCGGAGACAAGGGCGGCTACGGAGACAAGGGCGGCAACGGAGACAAGAGCGGCGGCTCCGGAGACAAGGGCGGCAACGGAGACAAGGGCGGCAACGGAGACAAGGGCGGCAACGGAGACAAGGGCAAGGGCGGCTCCGGAACGCGGCCACTAGGCAAAGGCGCGAGCTTCTCGTGAACCACGGGAGGGCGGGCGACGAGCCCGCCCTCCCGCTTCTTCCGGCTCTTGCGGTCCCTCCTGCGGAGCCCGTGTCGAGCCTCCGACTGACTCACTCCTGCCGGTGTGTCCAGAACGCCGACTAGCCGTATGGGCGTTTCCCGACAACCAGAGTTTCGGAACACTGGGACGGTTCGAACGCGACGGGCCAAAGGCCGGTACCGAATGCTCATCGAAATCAGCGAACCGTCCCTGATCGACAATCTCTCGCGCTTCCTTGAGCGCTGCGAGTGGACACCGCGCGAGGTGGGAAGCGCACGCCTCAGCGTCTCGCCCGCTGCGGAACCGGTCGACCCCCGGCTGGCGCGGATCCAGCTAGACGGCTACCTCCGGACGTGGCGCTCGATGCACATCGGTGTCGAGACCGTGTGCCGCGACTGATCGGGCCCGCGCAATCGGCACTCGCGCATGGTTCGAGCGCGACGGCGCGAAAGGGACGACTGTGGAGATCGGCCGCCGCGACGTCAGGCTCACGAACCTGGACAAGGTCTTCTTCCCCGAACCGGGGCTGACGAAGGGCGACCCGATCGCCTAGTACGTTGACAGTGACAAGAAGGCCAATGATCCGGGAGCTATTCGTCGCGGTCATCGGAGACGACGAGCACGGGCATGTCTGCGTGGGCGATCATTCGTTCGGCGACTCCGTGGAGGAGGAAGCGGCCTGGTCGGCGGTTTCGGTGGTGGCCGACGACGACGATGTCGAAGCCGTGTTCGTGCGCGTAGCCGAGTATGTCGTCGGCGGGTCTGTGACCTTCGATGATCACTTGCTCGAGCGGAACGCCGACGCGCCCGGCTCGGTCTGCGACGGCGGAGAACGTCTCTTCCAGGTAGCGGCGGGCGGCGTCGACGGACTCGACTCGGTCGGCCTCGGTTTCGGCGTGGGCGGGGGAATGGGCGACCGACGCGGCGACGAGTTCGGCCTCGTACCGGCGTGCGAGATCGATCGCGATGTCGAGGGCGTAGCGTGCGGGCGCGGATCCGTCCCAGGCGACGAGGATCTGCTGGATCATCGGTTGAGGGCTGGGATGAGGGCGAGCACGGCCAGGAGGACGACGAGAATGTAGAGAAGGTAGACGCCGAGGCGTCCCGACTGGAGGCGGCGCGCGCCGCCGGACAGACGCAGGGTTGCTCGAGTGAGCGGCTGGTAGAGGTGTTCCTCGAAAGCTGGGACGACGCGGGTGCGCAGGATCCGCGCATGCGTTCCCCCTGCGGCGGGTTCGAGCTTGCGCCGGTACCCGAAGAGGGATGAGAGGACGACTCTGATCGGGTTGGCGTAGCTGTCGGGTGTGTACTGGACGGCGTCCAGGTCGGGGGCGGTGCCCGAGAGCCAGATCGGGGCGCGCCGCACGGGCGGGCGGAGGAGGAGGCGAACGAGGAGCGCGGATGTCACGCCGAAGGTGACGACGCCGAGCGCGAGCCAGGTTGGGGCGAGGACTGAGAAGTTCCTGTAGACGGGGCCGAGCACGAGCGGAAACTTGATCGTCGTCGTGGCGAGGTCGAAGCCGACGCTTTCGCGGAGGCCATGGCCGAGCCAGCGGATCTCCCAGGGCGCCGCGGCGCCGAGGCAGAGGGCGACGAACGCGAGCACGAGGAGCCCAGCGCTGTTTCCAGCGGGCTCGTGGACGGAGGCGGGTGCGGTGCGGGCACGGCCGAGGAAGATGCCGCCGTAGAGCTTGGCGAAGGCAAGCAGGCCGACGCCGGCGGTGAGCGCGAGCATCGCGGCACCGAGTGCCATGAGCAGCTGCGCGACTGCCGAGTCGAGCCGGAAGCCTTGCAGCAGCGCTTCGAAGGTGAACCATTCGCTGACGAAGCCGCCGAACGGCGGCAGTGCCGCCAGAGTAAGGGCGGCAAGCCCGAACCCGACCGCTGTCCTCGGCAGCTTTGGGGCGAGACCGCCGAGCGGTCGGAGGTCGCGGTGGCCGGTGGCGTCGGTGATGCGATCCGCGCCGATCAGCGCCAGCGTTTTGGCGATCGCGTGCATGGCCAGCTGAAGAGTCGCCGCGAGCAGGCCGACGGCAGCGAGGTGTGGCTTGCCGACGGCCTGGCCGAGCAGGGCAACGCCGAACCCGAGCAGGATGATGCCGCCCTGCTCGACGCTCGAGAAAGCGAGCAAGCGGGCGATCTCCTCCTGGGTGACGGCGTAGAGGATTCCGACCAGCGCAGTGAGTCCTCCGAGCACGATCACGAGCTCGCCCCACCAGGTCGGCCCGGGTCCGAGAATTCCGAAGACGAGCCGCCACAGACCGTAGAAGCCGGTGCTGAAGGCGATCGAGATCGTGGCCGGGGTCGCGGCGGGCGCGGCGCTGTAGAGCGGCGGCAGGCCGCCCTGGAGGGGGAGCAGGCCGATCTTCGAGCCGAAGCCGATGAGCAGCAGCACGAAGGCGACGCTGCGTGTGTCACCGAGTCCGCCGGAGGCATGCGCCCACACGGGGAAGAGGAAGCTGCCGGTCTTGCCGTAGAGGAGCGCGAAAGCGGCGAGAATGCAGGCGCCTCCAAGCTTGGAGAGGCTCCCGCCAAAGTAGGCGGCGAGCAGCGTGCCGGGACGCTCGCGGTCGGATGCAGCGAGGAGGTAGAGCGAGACGGTGATCGTCTCCCAGGCGAGCAGGAAGACAAACGCCTGGTCGGCGCCGATTACCGTGGCGACGGCGAGCAGGACGAGCGCGTGGAGCGCTGTGGCCGGGCGCGTCGGGGGACGTTCGAGCAGGGCTAGGGAGACCGCCGCTCCGGTTGCGCCGACGATGGTGAGGAAGATGCCGGAGAGGCCGTCGGAGACGAGCGCTGCCGGGCCGAATCCGAGCCAGGATCCGAGCCGGATCGTTGCGTGCGTCCAGCCGGCGGCGCTCGAGAAGCCGACGACGCAGAGCAGCGCCGAGCCGGCTGCCGCAGCGGCGAGAGCCAGCCGTCGATCGAAACGCGGCAGGAGAACCGCGGCGGCGAGGATCACCATGCCTGCGCCGTAGACGACGTTCACGGGGCGCCCTCGGGGGCGATGACACCGGTCGCAAGCAGGAGCCCGTGCAGCAGCGCGATCGGGCTCGGTGGCGAGCCTGGGATGTAGACGTCGACCGGCAGGACCTGGTCGACGCCGCCGAGGGCGGAGTCGGCGGCGAAACCGCCTGAGCAGGCGTCCGTGCCGGCGGCGATCACTGCCTTCGGCTCCGGCATCGTCTCCCAGGCGCGGCGGAGCGGCTCTCGCATCGGTTCGGTGACGGTTCCCGTCACGAGCAGGATGTCGGCGTGGCGGGGGGAGAGGGTGAAGAAGAAGCCGAGTCGCTGCATGTCGTAGTAGGGGTTGACGAGCGCCTGGACCTCCCATTCCTCGCCTCCGTCGGAGCCCGCGTCGACGTGGCGGATGTGGATCGAGCGTTTCAGTGTCCGCGACCGTTGCCCGAGGGTGGCGCGGATCTCTTCGAGCATGGCCGTTGACGGTTCACCCGCTACCAGCGCGCTGCGTCGGCGGTCGGCGGTCTCGTACTCGGGGACGAACGCGAACCGATTCGGGTCGGCCGCGACGCACAACCCGCAGAGAATGCAGCGGCCACGGTCGAGTGAGACACGGCCCTCGGAGACGGCGATCGCGCCGGTCGGGCAGAGGGTCTCGAGGCGTTGTGAGCCGCCGACGCTGTCGAGGAGATCGACACGGCCGCGAAAGCCGGTCGGTGCTGGCTCGGCCCGGCGCGGGTACTGAGTCGTGACGGTGCCGATCCTCAGGCCGCGTGTGATCCATTCGAGCATCTGCGCTACCTGTCGGCTCCGGCGGGAGAGAGGCCGAAGCTGTGCTCGACGAAGGAGAAGTCGGTGAGGACATCGCCGCGGAAGGACGAGGCGAAGAGGGGCCAGTTGCGCAGTGACGGCGAGCTGATCCGGACGGTCTTGACCCGGCCGCCATCGAGTTCGACCCAGTAGACGAGCTCACCCATCGGTGCCTCGGCCCAGCCGAAGGCGGCGCCTGTACCGGGGGGGAGCGCGGCTCGCAGCTCGGGCCCGTACTTTTCGAGCCGCTCGAACGACTGCCGGATGACGTGCAGGCTCTCGGCGATCTCGGTGAAGCGGACGTGCAGTCGGGCCATCGCGTCGCCTCCGGCTGCCGTTGCGATCCGTCCTCCGACGCGCACGTATGCGCCGTAGGGACGTTCGAAACGAGCGTCGACGGCGACGCCGCCGGCGCGCGCGACCGGCCCGACTCCAGCGAAGGCGTCGATCGTCCCGCGGTCGAGCGTGCCGCTCCCGATCAGCCGGTCGGTGAACGACGCCGTCGAGAGCAGGAGGCGGCGGTCGCGTGCGAGGTGGCGTTCGAAGAGATGAAGCTCATGGAGCACGGCAGCGGGATCGAGCAGCGGTTCCGACCCGAGGCCGCCGGGGGCCACGACGCCGCGGCCGAAGCGGCTTCCGCAGAGCCGGGCTCGTAAACGCTGTACCTGTTCCTTGAGGATCGCGAATCGCGCTGCACCGACCGACAGGGCGGCGTCTTCGGCGAGCTTGGCCGCGACGTCCAGGTGGTTGGCGATTCGCTCCAGCTCGGCGTGGACGACGCGCCAGCGTTGTGCCCGCCGGGTCGGCTCGATCTCGAGGGCTCGCTCGACGGCCTGACAGAAAGCGGTGGCGTGCGCGACCCCCGCGATCGCGGCGACCCGCTCGGCAAGCTGGACCGCGTGGTCGAGCTCGAGCCCGGCAAAACGCCGCTCGAGCTGCCGGTGCTTGAAGAACGGTCGCACCTGCAGCCCGAGCACGTCTTCGCCGCCGGTCTCGATCACATACTGGATCGACTCGAAGACGCCGGAGCGGATCGGCCCGTAAGGGATGACGAAGGTCTGCGGATCGAGGACGCGCCGTTCGAAGCGGTCGGGGTTGGGTGGGACGAGCGGGAGCAGGTCGGGATGCCCGCTCGGGACGAGTCCGTAGAGGTCGTGCAGTTCCCGCTCTGGTAGCAGCGCCGCGGGTGCGAGCCGGCTGAGCGAGGGATACTCGGTCGCGCCCTCGAGCGGGGCACGCAGAGCTACGAGCTCCGCCTGGAAGGCGATGGCGGCGACGAGCGACGGATCGGGATGGTCTGCCAGGAAGAGGGCGGTCAAGCGGCCCCCTTGTGCAAACAGCAACTCGGCCGCGGCATCGAGTTGGAGGAGCGAAACGCGGAAGCGCCGCTCATCGGGCAGCCCCGTTCCGCGACGGCGGGAGCCACGGCCGGAGCAACTCCTCCGGATCTTGACCGCGCGGAGTGGCTGTGTGCTCATCGACTTGCTCCGAGGGAATCCGCTGCATGCCGGAGCAGCGCGGACGAGGTCGCCCGGCAGGTGGAAGCCGAGCCCGACGACGACGAGGAGGCAGGCGCCCATCGCCGCGACCATCCACCAGCTCGTCTCGCCGCGAACTGCGTCCGCCGGAGCCGGTGTCAGGACCATGCGGCCGGTGTGCCAGACCACGCCGAAGAAGGCGAGGTTGACGAAAACGAGTAGCAGCGCGACGCCCACATACGCGGGCTCGGCGAATCCGCCGCTGACGATCTGGAACTCGCTGCGGAAGATGCCGGCGACCGGCAGGCCGCAGAGCGCGAGCGCGGCTGCCAGGAACATCGGTCCGCTGAACGGAAGCACGGTGGCGGCGCCCCGCACGCGGTCGATCTCCTTTGTGTCGTAGCGGCGGAGCACCGAGCCGCTGCCGAAGAACGCAAGCCCTTTCGCGGCGGCATGGTTGAGGACGTGGAGGAGCGCGCCTGCAACCGCGAGCCGTACGCCGAAACCGATACCGAGCGCGATCACGCCCATGTGCTCCACGCTCGAGTAGGCGAGCAGCCGCTTGTAGTTCTCCTGCCGGAGCACGAACAGGGCGGCGAGCAGCAGTGACGCTGTACCGAAGACCAGGAGCACGTTGCGCGGGAAGCGGTCGCCGGCGGCGAGGGCCGTCACCTGGTAGAAGCGAAGGATCGCGTAGAAGGCGTTTGCGAGCAGCGCCCCCGAGAGCATGGCCGAGATCGGGCTCGGCGCCTCGCTGTGCGCGTCGGGAAGCCAGGTGTGAAGCGGTGCAAACCCGACCTTGGTGCCGAAGCCGACGACTGCGAGCAGAAACGCGAATTCGACCAGTACAACCGGGAGTTGGTGGCCGACAGCGATGTAGCTCGCGAAGCGCGGCAGGTAGGAGTCTCCGAGCTCGCGGGTACCGGCGGCGTAGAGCAGGATCACGGCCAGCAGTCCGATGCCGAGCCCGACCGACGCGAGCAGGACGTACTTCCAGGCGGCCTCGAGTGCGGCGTCGGTGCGGTCGACGGCGACGAGGAGGACCGAGACGATCGTCGTCAGCTCGACCGCGACCCAGAGCGTCGCGAAGTCGTTCATCAGCGGCACGAGCAGCATCGTCCAGCCGAACAGGTTCAGGAACGCGTAGTAGCGGCGGGCGTAGGCACCGAAGCCGGCGCCGGTGCGAGCCGGCACGGAGGTAGCCGACCGAGAACACGGCGCCGGCCGCGTAGAGGAACCCGGTGGCGAGCAGGAAGACCGCGCCGAGCGAGTCGAGCCGGAGCCACTGCCCGAGCGTGTGATCGACCGCGCCGTTTCGAACCGATATAGCGAGGGCGACAGTGATGGCGCAGGATCCGATGCCGCTACCGAGCGTCGCGACCTCCGCGAGGCGGATCGAGCGCCCGAGCGAAAGCGCCGCTGCGACGAGCGGCGCGACAATCAGCAGGATCAGGAGCGCGCCCACGTCAGCCTCTGAGCCGGTCGAGGACGTCGGTGGTGACGGCGGTGCGCTGGACGCCGAAGTACTGGACGAGGAGCACGAACACGAGCAGGCCGAAGAAGACATCGAACAGGAGCAGTAGGGCGAGGATCAGAGGCAGGCCGGGCGCGATCACGAGCGCGGCGAGCGTGGCGCCGTTCTCGAGCACCAGGAATCCGATCAGCTGCGAGGGAGCGTACGGTCGAAGGATCATCAGCAGGAACGCGACGGCGATGATCGCGACGGCGATCCCGAGCGCCGGGAGCGGCAGCACCCCGTCACCGCTGACCTTCAGCTGGGAGACGGCGAGGAGCGCGAAGGCGGTCAGAACGATTCCGAGCAGGATCGCGGTCGGCACACGGACGATCGAGGGCACGCGTGTCGGGACGTCGAGGTTACGGATGATCGCTCCCACCGCGACCGGCACGAGCAACGTCTTGAAGGCGATCGTGATGGCTCCGATCACGTAGAGGTCGGAGTTGCCCGTCTTTGCGGCCGCAGCGAATGCGACCACCGCGATCGCCGCCGAGCCGATCCCGTAGAGGCGAAGCTGCTCCCACACGTCCTGCGAGCGCAGGAGCATGAATTCGAGCAGCAAGACGACCACGGCCGCGACGGTGGCGATGCCGGCAAAGACGGTCAGGCGCGTCTCCCCGTAGTCACGCTGGAGGACGAACGTGATCACCGCGAGCACGGCAAGGAGGAAGCTCGAGACGGTGAACTCGGGAATCTTGTAGAGACGAAGCTTCGCGAACGACGACTCGATAACGACGATCGCCACGCCGATCCCGAGCGCTTTTGCGAACAGGAGCGCGACGGCAAGGAGGACGTCGTCGAGCCGGTGCGTGCCGGCGAGTCCCCAGGGGACGAGCAGCACGTCGGCGAGGATCACGTAGAGGATCATCTGCTTCATCGACGATCCCCAGCGCAGCAGCCCAAACCCCGGTCCCGAGTGCTCGAGCGTCCTCCCCTCGTCGATCATCCCGAACTCGAGCGTCCCGCCGTGGTTTTCGGTCGGGATCCGCCCGGTCTCCGAGAGCACGACCATGAAGAACGCCGCCGCGGCGAGAAGATGGGCCGGGCGCACGATCTCCGCCGCCGACGACTTCAACGTCGCCGCGAACACGTAGGGCAGGTCGGTCTGCGTGATCAGCGCGACCGTGAACACGACGAAGAGGATTGTCGGCTCTCCAAGAGCGCCGAATGTCCGCAGGCGGCTCGATCCGAGCTGGGCGTAGGGACTGCCGCTGTCGATCGCAGCCAGCGAAACCGCATAGCTCGCGAGACCGAGGATGAAGCCGCCGCCGAGGATGTCGCCCATGTATGCCGGCTGCGGCGGAAAGCTCGTCAGCACCGGAATCAGCAGCGGCACCATGCAGTAGCAGGCGAACGCCACGTACGGCGCCGCGCGGAAGACGGAGCCGGCTCCCTCCGGAAGCACTGTCTCCTTGCGGAAGAGCTTGGCGATGTCGTAGTAGGGCTGAAGGAGGCGCGGGCCGTGGCGCATCTGGACGATCGCTTCGGCGCGGGCGATCACGCCCGTCACAAGCGGCGACACGAACAGGATCGTGCCCACCTGAAGAACCTGTATCAGCCCATCGCTCAGTTTCGGCATCGTCCCGACGGCTCCCTCGTCGCATGATCGGCGCGGGTAGAAGCCATCAGCCGTCGGACGGCGGTTCGGGGGCCTGGACCCCCCGCCAGAGCTTCATTGGCGTGAACTGAGTCTACTTCAAATGCGGCTCCGCAAACTCACGCAGAAACGCCGACATACCCGACTGTGACGACGTTCCGCGGTCGGGAATCGTCGTGATTCCGAACAGGCATGCGCGGCAGAGCCGTGTTTCCGAGCCGGATTCCGTTCAGGGAGAGTCTGAGGTTGGGTGGTACAACTTGTGTTCGGTCAGGAGGAGGTCGAGGTTCGTGCTGAAGGCGGAGCGCGGTGTTGGCGCAGGCGGTTGGTGGGTCAAGCGTGATGCGGTGGGTTGATGAGTAGGGTCGCGGTCGATCGGGCGACGGGTGTGCTGGTGGTCGGTGGGCGGAAGCTGTTTCCGCTTGGGTTGTCGAACCCGCCGCCTGTTGGGAAGAAGGCGCCCAGTGGCAAGGAGGGGTTGAAGGAGGTCGCCGATGCTGGTGTGAGCGTGCTTCGTACCGGCCGGGGGCACTGGAGTGCGGGGCAGATCGACGTGGAGATCGCCGCCGAGCGGGCGGTTGAGGACGCGGCCGCGGCCTTGGGTCTGCATTGCTGGCTGTATCTGGGTGATCTGCCTGATCTGCCCGCGCCGGTGGCGGGGCAGCCGCCTTCGGTCAAGGAGCAGCTGCTGACGAAGGTCGTCAAGGCGTTCAAGGGGCATCCGGGGTTGGGCGTCTACAAGGGGATCGACGAGCCGCGCAACCCGTTCCGCGGCCAAGGCTGGATCCGTCCTGCCGGTCTTGTCCGTGCGTATAAGAGGCTGAGGGCGCTCGACCCTGATCATCCGGTCGTGATCATTCAGGCGCCGCGGAGCCCGGTCGCTGAGCTCGTCTCCTACCGTCCCGCCTTCGATATCACCGGTGCGGACATCTTCCCGATCGCCTACCCGCCCGGCGGGCACTCCGACCTCCCCAACCGCGACATCAGCGTTGTCGGTGACATCACCCGGAAGATGGTCGAGGCTGCTGGTGGCAAGCCGGTCTGGACGACGCTGCAGATCGCTTGGACCGGCACCGCTCGCGCCGCGAAGACCCCGCAGGCGGTACCGCGATTTCCCACCCTGCACGAGGAGCGGTTCATGGCCTACCAGGCGATCGCTAACGGCGCCTGCGGGCTGATGTTCTTCGGCGGCCACCTGACCCAGATCGCCGGCCCCGCAGACGCGAAAGCGGGCTGGAACTGGCGCTTCTGGGAACTCGTCCTCCGGCCGCTCATCCAGGAGCTGACCTCAGACTCCGTCCAACCACTCCTGCTCGCCCCCGCGGCGAAAGCGAAGATCAGCGCCAGCGCGCAGGACATCGAGGTCGCCGCCCGCCAAGACGGCAGCTTCCTCTACCTGATCGTCCTCCGATGCGGCGGCAGCGTCAGCCGCGTCACCATCAGCGGGCTACCCGACAAAGACGACGGCACCCCGATCAGCGGCGGCCAAGTCCTGTTCGAATACGTCCAAGCACCGCTCCCGCCCCCGATCGGCGCCGGCAAACAAACCTTCCGCTCCGTCCGCGTCACAAACGGCGGCTTCCGCGACTGGTTCGCCCCCCACGACGTCCACCTCTACCGCTTCCACCTCTAACCACCGTCGCCTTTCACCGAGATGACGACGGGGAACCCCCGCGCTTGAAGGAAGTAGTCGCACTCTTCCCGCCTGCCCCAGGGAGACCGGTGCACATGTACACGTCGAGCAAGCATGTCGAGGGGGCCGGGTAGGGCTGACCGGAGCCCGTCTATGAGACGCTTCCTCGGTGCGCATAGGCAACCGGGAGGTCAGGCTCACCAACCTCGACAAGGTGTTCTTCCCCGAGTCGGGCCTGACGAAGGGCGACCTGATCCACTACTACGCCGATATGGCGCCGTATGCGCTACGTGCGGTCTCCCGACGACCCATGCAGATGAAGCGCTACCCGGACGGGGTGGACGGGTTCTTCTTCTACCAGAAGCGCGTTCCGGAGCCCCACCCCGAGTGGCTCGACACCGTACGCATCCGGTTCCCTAGCGGGCGGTCGGCCGACTTCCCCGTTGTCGACGACGCGGCCGGCCTTGCCTGGATCGCCAACCTGGGCTGCATCGAGCTGCACACCTGGCATTCGCGGGTGGACGACGTCGAGCGGCCCGACTACCTGCTCATCGACCTCGACCCGAGCGAGGGAAACCCGTGGTCGCATGTGCGTGAGATCGCGATGGTCGTCAAGGAGGTGATGGACGAGCTCGGGCTCGTCAGCTACCCGAAGACCTCGGGCGCGACCGGCCTGCACATCCTCGCACCGATCAAACCCGAGCTCGAGTTCCCCCACGTCCGCGACTTCGCGAAGGCGCTGGCGAGGGAGGTCGAGCGGCGCATCGACGACCAGCGAATCGCCACGACGACCTGGAAGGTCGCCGACCGCCTCGGCGTCTTCGTCGACTACGGGCAGAACGCGCGCGACCGGACGATCGCCTCGGCCTACTCGATCCGGCCGACTCCGGACGCGCGCGCCTCGGCGCCGCTGCGCTGGGAGGAGGTACCGCGCTGCGATCCGTCGCGCTTCACCCTCCGGACGATGCGCAAGCGGATCGACGCCGTCGGCGACCTGACCGCGGGGATGTGGCGGAGAAAGGTCAGCCTCGCTTCGCGCTTCGAGCCGCTCGGCCTAGAAGCTCCGACACCGTGAGGTCGTCGGCGCGGGCGGGCGGGCGCACCTCGCGCCACGTGCACTGCTTCGGCTCCTTGTCGTCACGGAAGCGGATCAGCCGTGTCCCGTGGCGGAAGCGGTTGCCCTGGACCTTGTCGTAGCGCACCTCGACGACGAGCTCGGGCCGGACCGCCGACTCGGCGAGCTCGCCGCTCCCCCACCGGTTCGGCTCCGAGAACCCACGGTCGGGCGCGCCCTTCAGCAGCGGCTTCAGCCGCTTCAGGATCTCGTCGTGCCGGCCGGCGGCGACCGCGCACGAGCCGACATAGTCGAGCCGGCCTCGCTCGGCATAGAGGCCGAGCAGGAGCGTCGCGAGCGTGGTCGGCTTGGCCTTCCAGCGGACGCCGACGACGACGCAGTCCGCCGTCTTGTGCGCCTTCACCTTGACGACGCCGTCGCGGGAGCCCGGCAGGTACGGCAGCCCGAGCCGCTTGGCGATTACACCGTCGAGCCCGGCTGCGTCCAGATCCTCCAGCCACGCCTGCGCCCGTCCTGCGTCGGTCGTCGCCGGGGAGACGGTAAGCGGCAGCGTCTCCAGGAACGCGCGGCGCTCCTCGAGCGGGTCCCGGTGCCACGCCTTGCGCTTCCAGAGCAGGACGTCGAACGCGACGAACTGCGCGGGGATCTCGGCGGAGAGCTTGCGGACGCGGCTCTCGGCCGGATGCAGGCGCATCTGCATCGAGTCGAAGTCGAGGCGACCGCCCCGCTCGATCACGATCTCGCCGTCCAGCGCCGAGTGCGGCGGAAGCAGGTCGCCAAGCGGCCGCAGCTCGGGGAAGTAGCGCAGCAGCGGCCGGCCGTTGCGGCTCCAGAGCGCGAGCTCGCCGCCGTCGTTCTCGAGCACGCCGCGAAAGCCGTCCCACTTCGGCTCGTACTGCCAGCCGTCGCCTTCCGGAAGCTCGCGAACGAGCTCGGCCTCCATCGGCGGAAAGGGCACGTTCTTCCCGGGCACGCCGGGGAGGCTAGCCTCTAGTCTCCTGCCGATGCGGAGAGTCGTCGTCACCGGACTCGGAGCGGTCACCCCGCTCGGCAACGACTGGCGCTCGACCTGGGAAGCCGCCGTCGCGGGTCGCAGCGGGATCGACTTCATCAGCACCTTCGACACGAGCGGCTATCCGGTCCGGATCGCCGCCGAGGTGAAGGGCTTCGACCCGGCGTCGGTGGTCGGCCCGAAGGAGGCGCGGCGGCTCGACCGCTACGTCGTCCTCAGCGTCGCGGCTGCGGTCGAGGCGGCGGCGGACGCGTCGCTCGACGGCGCGTACGAGCCGTCGCGCATCGGCGTGCTCTTCGGCTCGGCGATCGGCGGGATCGCCGGGATTGCCGACCAGCACGCGACCCTCCTCGAGCGCGGCCCCGATCGCGTCTCGCCGTACTTCATCCCGAGCGTGCTCGTGGACGCGGCGAGCGGGCAGATCGCGATCTCGCTCGGCCTCCGCGGACCGAACTACGCGCCCGTGTCGGCGTGCGCAACGGGTTCGACCGCGATCGGCGAAGCGGCCGAGGTGATCCGCCGAGGCGCTGCCGACGCTGTCCTCGCCGGAGGCAGCGAGGCCTGCCTGACGCCGCTGATCCTCGCCGGGTTCTGCGCGATGCGCGGGCTCGCCGCGGAGGACGCGTACCCGCCGCGGGCGTCACGGCCGTTCGACCTGACCCGTGCCGGCTTCGTCATGGGCGAGGGAGCGTGCGTGCTCGTGCTGGAGGAGCTCGAGGCGGCCCGGGCCCGCGGCGCCACGATCTACGCGGAGGTTCTGGGGTACGGCGCGTCCAACGACGCCCATCACCTCGCTCAGCCCGATCCGGAGTCGGTCGGCGTGGTCGAGATGATGCGTGCCGCGCTCGAGCGCGCGGGGGTCGAGCCCGAGCGCGTCGGCTACATCAACGCGCACGGCACGTCGACGCCGCTCGGCGACCTGGCGGAGACGCGCGCGATCAAGGAGGTCTTCGGCGATCACGCCTACCGCCTGGCCGTCTCGTCGACCAAGTCGGTGACCGGCCACTGCTTCGGGGCGGCGGGCGCGGTCGAGGCGATGATGTGCGTCCTCGCCATCCACGAGGGCGTCCTGCCGCCGACGATGAACTACGAGACGCCCGACCCGGAGTGCGATCTCGACTACGTCCCGAACGAGGCCCGCCGCGTGCAGGTGGAGGTCGCGCTCTCGAACGCGATGGGCCTCGGCGGCCACAACGGGTGCGTCCTCTTCGGCCGGGTCGGCTAGCAGGTGGTCTGCGAGTCGACCTCGTCGTACCAGAGGCCCTTGATCCGGACGAACACGTCGATCGGCTTGACGGTGGCGACGACCTGGCCGTTGAGGAGCACGTTGTAGCCGAGGAAGGCCTTCGCGCCCGCGGTCCGGACGCGGGTCACCTTGACCGAGAGCGGACTCGGGACCTGGGCCCTCTGGGCGGCCAGGTGCTTCTTGAACGTGGCGTAGGGGCAGCTCGCTTTGAAGCGGGCGGTGTACGCCGAGTAGGCGCCCACGTAGTTCTTCACGTTGAACGCGGCGATCTCCGCCTTCAGGGTGCCCGCCGGAGTCCGCTTGGCAATCGGGGCGGCTCCGATCGCGGAGCCCGCAGCGACGGCGGCTGCGACAGCAGTGCAGAGAAGGATGCGCATCACGACCACTCTACTGCGCGCGGAGTCAGGTCGGCGAGCGATTCGAGCACGACGTCGGCTTGGGAAAGCGCCTCGTCACCGGGTGGGAACGACGGGTTCGGGATCGCGATCACCCGCATTCCTGCCGCCTTGGCGGAGCCGATCCCGGCGTGCGAGTCCTCGACCGCCGCGGCATGCGACGGCCCGACCCCGAGCCGCCGGCAGGCCTCGACGTACACGTCCGGGGCCGGCTTGCCGCGCGCGACCTCCTCCGACGAGACCGTCGCCTGGAAGACGCGCGCGAGCCCCGAGAGCTCCAGCACGAGGTCGATCAGCTCGCGGTTCGCCGACGAGGCGACCCCGAGCGGCCACCGGGCGGCGAGCCGCTCGACCGCGGCCACGGCGCCGTCGATCAGCGGCAGATGCTCGCGGTACCGCGCCTGCATCCGCTCGACCACCTCCGCAGCGATCTCGTCAGGCGACTCCGGCAGGCCGACGTGCTCGTGCATGTAGCGCGACCACTCGGGCGAGCTCATCCCCATCATCGCGCGCTGCGCCTCGGCGTCGTAGCGGCCGCCGCGCTCGCGCGCCAGCGTCTCGCGCACGTCGTCCCAGATCTCCTCGGTCTGGATCAGCACGCCGTCGAGGTCGAAGACGACCGCGTCGATCTCCGTCAGCCTACGCTCATTCCCCGCTCATGGCCGACTCCGTCGAGCCTACGCCGGCTGTGAGCTCCGTCAAGCCTACGCTCACAACGAGCGGTACCCCGACTCGACGTGGACGAGCGGAGGGGCCGGCTGGCCGAGCTCGACCGAGAGCACTTCGCCGACGAAGAGGGTGTGGTCGCCGGTCGGGTGCTCGGCGGCAAGCCGGCATTCGATCCAGCCGAGCGCACCGACGAGCAGCGGCGCTCCCGCGGCACCCTCGCGGCTGGCGATCCCGTGCCAGAGCGCGATCGGCGGCACGCCGCGCGCGAAGTGCTGCGCGAGCCACTCCTGACCCTCGGCAAGCAGGCTCAACGCGAAGCCCCCGGCGCGACGCAGCAGCTCGTGCATCGCCGACTGCCGGCCGATCGCGACGCCGACCAGGGGCGGATCGAGCGAGAGCGAGACGAGCGAGCCGACGGTCAGGCCGAGCCGCTCGCCCTCGGCGTCGACCGTGAGCACGGCCACGCCGTGCGGGAAGCGACGCATCAGCTCCCTGAGATCGGCTCCCGGCTCGAGCTCCACGCTAGGCGTCCGCCAGCTCCTCGCCGAGCAGACCTGCCGCAAGGGCGCGCCAGGCAAGATCGGCGTCGCCGAGGAGCTCGCCGATCGCGGCCGACGAGATCGGCAGACCCTCGGCATCTCCGCGCAGCTCCGCAAGTCCGCGCGCAAGGGCTTCCCGGCGTTCCGGCCGGTCGAGCTCCTCGGCCAGGGAGGTGACCGCCCGGTCGTCGAGATCGAGCGCCCGGTGGGGGTCGCCGCCGGCGGCGAGCAGGAGGAGGGAGCGACGCAGCGCGCCGTGAAGCTCTGCGTCGTCGAACGGGATCGCCGCGCCGGCGAGCCAGGCGACCACCGCGAGGGCGTCCCGGCCGCGCGCCGACGCTTCGACCTGCTCGAGCAGGGAGCGCGTCAGGAGGCCGCCGCCGGGCGTAGCCCGCTCAGCGATGCGGCCAACCCTGCGTAGATCAGCGCCACGCCGAGCCCGATGTGCAGCCAGTCGTCGGCCCGGTCGACCGGGATCACATTCGCGTCGCCGAGCCGGTCGATCAGCAGCCCGTAGACGCCGAGCCCGAAATAGGCGAGGCCGCCGCCCGTCAGGTACAGGCGACCCGTGACCGCCGTCCGGGCGGCGAGCAGCCCGACCACGCCGAAGCCGAGATGCACCAGGTTGAGCAGGATGCTCGTCTGGAAGATCCCGAACAGCTGGGCGCCGGAGCCGCTCTTCCACCAGCCGAGCTCGTCGAAGCGCTGGACGATTCCCGGGACGAAGCCGGCGACCCCGAGAGCGACGAACGCGACTCCGGCGAGGCCGGCGAGACTCTCTGCGGTGATCAACCTGCGCAAAGTGGTCTAAGCCTACGGCGCCAGGCGCTCGATTTTCCAGTCGCCGCCGACCTGTCGGTAGCGGAACCGGTCGTGGAGACGGTCGAGGCGGTGCTGCCAGAACTCCCATTCCACCGGCACCAGCCGGTACCCACCCCACGTTTCCGGGCGCGGCACGCTCTCGCCGCTTTGCCGCCCGAGCTCGGCGGCGGCAGCTTCGAGCTGCTCACGGCTCGCCACCACCCGGCTTTGCGGCGAAACGGCGGCCGAGAGCCGGCTGCCGAGCGGGCGCGAGTCGAAGTACGCATCGGACTCCTCCGGACTGAGCCGCTCGACCGCGCCCTCCACTCGGACCTGGCGGCCGGGCTCGTGCCAGTAGAGGACGAGCGCGGCGCGGGGGTTCTCGGCCAGCTCGAGGCCCTTCCGGCTCTCGTACCCGGTGTAGAAGGCGAGCCCGGCCGGGGCTGCGTCCTTGAGCAGCACCATGCGCGCGGACGGAGCTCCGTCGCGGGTCGCGGTGGCGAGCGCTGCCGCCTCGGCCAGGTCCGAGCCGGCCGCGCGTGCCTCTGCGAGCCACCGTCGCAGCTGGACGATCGGGTCCGGGTCGAGATCGCGCAGGTCGAGCGGCCGGTCGCGGTCGTCCATGGTCGACTCCGAGTCTATGCCCGCCCGCTGCGGACGCCGCCCGTGGACAAACCGTCCGGCGTCGCTTAAATGAGGCATGTGCGGCTCGTGGGGTGCCGCGCACCGAGGGAGGGGAGAGCGAGATCCGCCGGCTCAGCCGACGCATCCGTTGCGCGCTGGTCGCGGCCGCATCGCTGCTCGCGGCGGTACCGGCGGCGCTCGCAGACCAGCCGCCGCCGTGGGCCGGCGGCGTTGCCGTCGAGACTCCGTTCGAGCGGTATGCGGGTCAGCTCGCGAGCGTGGTCGCGGGCCGGCCGGTCCGGGTGATCTGCAATAGCGCGTTCGATTGGGGTCAGCTGGCCGCGCAGCAGGGCCTCGACCCGATCACGGCCTGGGGCTTCGTCGTGTTCACCCACGACTCGGCAACCGAAACCGATCGTCCGTCGGACTCCATGCAGCTGTCCGAGGCCACCTGCTGGTACCTGGATGCCTACTGGCGCGCTCCGCTTGCCGACAAGGGAAAGAGCTGCGTGGTCTCGACCCGGATCGTCTTCCAGGAGAGAACGACCACGGCGAAGGTGAAGCGACGGGTGAAGATCAAGGGCAGGTCGACGACCCGCTGGGTCTATACCACCAAGACCAAGCAGGTGCCGGTCTCGGTGCCGCAGTTCGCCACCTGTCCCGACTACCGGAACCGCGTCTTCGCCCTCCAGACGATCTCGCACGAGTCGCAGCACCTGGCGGGGATCCGGGACGAGGCGACCGCCGAATGCAACGGGATGCAGCAGCTTCCGTGGTTTGCCCAGCGCTTCGGGGCGACGGCCGCAGCAGGCCCGCGAGATGGCCGGCGACTACTTCCACGACTTCTACGAGGTGATCCGGCCGGGCACGCCGTACTACCTGCCCACCTGCCCCGACCCGGTGGGCGGATAGCCGATCGGGACGGAACGGCTCCCGCTGCGGCGGCGAGTAGGCTAGATGGCGTGTCGCAGACGGGCCTGATCGACGACCTCGAGCTGTACCGCCGGATGCTCAAGATCCGGCGTACGGAGGAGAAGCTCCTGCAACTCCACTCGCAGGGGCTCCTCTCGGGAACGACGCATACGTCGATCGGCCAGGAGTCGGTCGCGGTCGGGCTGCTCGGCCACTTGCAGCCCGGTGACGCCGTCTTCAGCACGCACCGCTGCCACGGTCACTTTCTCGCCTCCGGCGGCGACCTCACCGCCCTGCTCGCCGAGTTGATGGGCAAGGCAGACGGCGTCTGCGGGGGCCGCGGCGGCAGCCAGCACCTGCACGCTCCGGGCTTCATCAGCTCCGGCATCCAGGGGCAGCTCGTCCCGGTCGCGCTCGGCGTCGCGCTCGCGAAGCGGCTGCGTGGCGACCCGGGCATCGTCGTCGTCTTCATCGGGGACGGCACCCTCGGGCAGGGCGTCCTCTACGAGTCGCTGAACATGGCCTCGCTCTGGGGTGCCAGGCTGCTCGTCGCGCTGGAGGACAACGGCATCGCGCAGACGACGCCGTCGTCGGTCGCGGTCGCCGGGGACATGCTGAAGCGCGCCGAGGCGTTCGGCGTCGACGCGGCGGAGGCCGACGCCGCCGATGTGCGCGCCCTGTGGCAGGCGATGGGCGAGACCGTCGCCGCGATGCGCGAGCGGCCGGGGCCGTACTTCCGCGTCCTGCGCACGGTCAGGCTCGGGCCGCACAGCAAGCGTGACGACGAGCGCTCGGAGGCGGAAATGGCCGAGCTGCGGCGGCGCGATCCCGTCGCGCTGCTCGGTGCGAGCCTCGGCGAGGCCGATCGGGAGCGCATCGAGCTGGAGACGGTGCGCGAGCTGGACGAGGCGCTGGCGCATGCTCAGGCGGGCCCGGAGCCCGATCCTGTTGCTCACCTCGACGATGTGTTCCCGCCGCTACGCCAGGCCGCCGCCTCCCGCCCGTGGGCGCGCACGGCCGGCGAGACCAGGGTCGTCGATGCACTCAATGCCGCGCTGCACGACCTGCTGGAGCGCGATCCGGACGTACGCCTGTTCGGCCAGGATCTGCTCGATCCGTACGGCGGCGCGTTCGCGGTGACGAAGGGACTCTCGACGCGGTTCCCCGATCGCGTCCATCCGACGCCGATCAGCGAGGCCGCGATCGTCGGCAGCTCGTGCGGGGTCGCGCTCGCGGGAGGCAAGGCCGTCGCCGAGGTGATGTTCGGAGACTTCATCGCGCTCGCCGCCGACCAACTCGTCAACAGCGCCGCCAAGCACCACTACCTCTCGCAAGGCGCCACACCGGTCAACCTGGTCGTGAGGACGCCGATGGGCGGCGGCCGCGGGTACGGGCCGACCCACAGCCAGAGCCTGGAGAAGATGTTCTTCGGGATCCCGGGCCTGCGGGTCGTCGCCGTCTCGAGCTTCGTCGATCCGTACTGCCTCCTCTACAACGCCGTCGCCGCCGACTCCGGCCCGGTCGTGTTCGTCGAGAACAAGACGGTGTACGGCGAGCGGGTGCGCGAGCCGCAGGACGGCCTGGTGGAGCACTTCGCGAGCCGGACGAGCGCCGGCGTCTACCCGAACGTCAGGCTCAGCCCGATCGGGTTCGAGGATCCCGACGTCACCGTGATCGCCTACGGCCGGGCGGCCTCGCTCGCCTGGGGGCCGGTCCGCCGCATCTTTCTCGAGCGGGAGATCGCGATCGACCTGTGCGTCGTCTCGCAGATCTCGCCGCTCGACCTCGACGGGATCCTGCCGTCGGCGCTCGCCTCGGAGCGGGTGGTCACGATCGAGGAGGGCTGGGGCGAGAGCGGCTGGGGCGCGGAGGTGGCGGCACGGCTCGCGGAGGAGGGCTTCCAGGGCGGCTTCGCCCGGATCGCCGCCGCCGCCTGCCCGATCCCCGCGGCGAAGACGCTGGAGGAACGCGTTCTTCCCGACGAGCTCGCAATCGAGCGCGAGCTCGTGCGATTCGCGCTCGCCAGGGGCGCGCTGCCGGCCGGGTAGAGCGGGAGGAGACCGGCTTGGGCGTGATCATGGTCATGTACCACTACGTGCGCGACGTCGAGACCACGCCGTACCCCGGGATCGACGCCTGCTCCGTGGCCGAGTTCGAGGGGCAGGTCGAGCACCTGCTCCGCCACTACGAGCCCGTCACCCCCGACACGCTGCTCGAGTCGATCCGCGCCGGGTCACCGCTGCCGCCGAACGGCTTCCTGCTCACCTTCGACGACGGCGTCCGCGACCACTGGGACAACGTCCTGCCCGTGCTCGACCGGCACGGGTTGAAGGCGATCTTCGCCCCGATCGGCGTCGCGTACCAGCAGGCGAGAGTGCCGTTCGTCCAGAAGAACCAGTTCGTCCGCTCCCACTTCGGCCAGGACCGGATCCCCGACGTCTACCTGGAGACGGCCCGCGAGCTCGCCCCCTCCGTCGACGTCGCCGGAATGATCGAGAGCGCGGGGCCGGGCGAGTACCGCCTCGGCTCGGAGAAGTACCTGCGGTTCAAGTACGCGGTCAACCGGCTGATCCCGTGGGACGTCTCCCACCGCGTGATCGACCGCCTCTTCGCCGAGCACGTGTCCGACGACGAGCCGGCGTTCGTGCGGGAGCTGTACCTGAGCCTCGAGGAGATCGTCGAGCTGGCCCGCAGCGGCCACGCGATCGCCGGCCACTCGATCAACCACCCCTCGCTGCCCCGCCTCTCCGAGGGGGAGCAGGAGCAAGAGATCGCGGACTCGCTCGCGTGGCTGGGCGACGTCCTCGGCTCTCCGCCCGGCTGGTTCAACTACCCGTACGGGGACCACGACGAGCGCTCGCAGAGGATCGTCGAGCGGCTCGGGGTCGAGATCGCCTACTCGACCAGACCGGCGATTCCATGGGCCTCCCACGAGGACCGGTTCCGGGCGCCGCGAGTGGATACGAGCCGCCTGCCGGTTGACGGTGGCGCCGATCCGGTCGAGCTCGAGCTCGAAGCCGAGGCGGTCTGATGCCGATCGCGATCGTCGTTCCGAAGGTGAACGAGAACGACGACGAGGTGGTCGTCGTCGAGCTGGCCGCCGAGGGGAGCCACGTTGCCGCCGGCGAGGTGCTGCTCTCGGTCGAGACCAGCAAGGCCGTCTCCGAGATCGAGGCCGAGGGGTCGGGCTTCGTGCTCTGGAACGTGCAGGTGGGCGACTGGGTGCGGGTGCTCTCGGAGGTGGGGTGGCTCTTCCCGACCGAGGAAGAGCGGGAGGCATGGCGCGCAGCGCCGCGCGCGCCGGAGGCGAAGGAGGAGGCGGCTGCGGCTGAACAGCCGGTGCGGGTCGCCACCGACCCGGCGCGCCGCCTCGCCGAACAGCTCGGCGTGGCGCTGGACGACGTGCCGGCTGCCGGGATCGTCACCGAGGCGGATGTGCGCGCCTTTGCCGCGCTGACGGCGGCGCCCGAGCCGGCGGCCGTCGCGGCCGAGCCGACGGAGGGCAGGCTCTCCGACGAGCTGCGCGCACGGATCGCCCGCGCCCCGGGCGAGATCGCGGATCTCCCCTCCGCGGAGAAGGTCGCGCTCTACCGCGAGCACGGAGCGGCGATCGGCGAGCGCGTCACGATCGGGCAGGGGACGCTGATCGACGCCGGGTACGTGGAGATCGGCGCCGACACCTCGCTCGCCGAGGGCGTGCTGGTTCGGGCGCGGCGCTTCACGATCGGCGAGCTGGGCCAGGTCGGCGCGAACTGCCGCTTCTTCTGCCGCGACTTCGTCGCCGGCGACGTGGTCACGCTGCGCTGGAACGTCGCGGTCGTCGACGGCCAGGGCGGCATCCACGACTGCCACGTCGGCGACCTCTCGTTCATCGCCTACGACACGTACCTGAACACCGACCGCGACGTCCGGCTCGGCGAGCGCGTCTGTCTCAGCCCGGGCTCGCGCATCTACACGCACCGCAAGTGGCTGGAAGCACTCGACGGCTACCCCTTCTCGTATGCCCCGGTCACGATCGGCGAGCGCTCCTGGCTCGGGCCCGGCAGCCTGATCCTGCCGGGGGTGATTCTCGAGCCGGAGGTGACGGTGATGGCGAACTCGGTGGTGGCCTCGAACGCTCCGCACGGGGCGCTCGTGGCCGGGATCCCGGCGGCCCCCGTCAAGAGCCGCCAGCAGCAGACGCTCGACGCGGCCCATCGCGACGCTCTGCTCGCCGAGATCCTCGGCGGGAACCCGGAGGCTCTGGCGGTGCTCGGCTGGACGGTCGAGCACGACAAGGCCGCCGGTGCGATCTGGGCGGGGACGCTGGCCGGCAACGACCTGCGCTGCCGGCTGCTCGCGGTCGGGGACGCGTCTGCCGCCGACCTGGAGGCCGGGGAGCGCACCGTGCTGCTCGCGTTCGCGAACGGCCCGGTGCGTCGCACCCGCTGCGGAGCTGACCGTCTTCGATCTCGAGTCGAAGACCGTGCACGGCAAGCGCGACGGCGCCTCCGACGTCGTCCGTCACCTGCTCTTCAAGTACGGAATGGTCTTCGAGCCACGCCTGTGGCGCTTCGGCGCGCGCCTCGACGAGACGGCGTACTGAGCGGGGCTCAGGCGGGGACGGCGGTGACCACGATGTTGTCGCGGTAGTGCCGCGCGACCGGGTCGAACGGGCCCCCGCAGGTGACCAGGACGAGGCGCGCCGGCCCCTTCCGCGAGTAGACGCTCGTCGGCAGAGCGCGCTTGGGGACGGCGCGCACCGAGACGACGCGGTAGGTGAAGAGGCGTCCGGTCGCGGTCGAGACCTGCACCCGGTCGCCGGGCTTTGCCAGGTGGAGCTTGAAGAACGCGCCTGCCCCGGCGACCGCGCTGTCGACGTGACCGGCGATCAGCACCGCGCCCGACTTCGCCCCCGGAGCCGCGCCGTCCCGCCACCAGCCGGGGCGGTGGATGTTCGAGGAGACTCCGAGCACGCTCCTGGTCGTGTCGATCGCGACCGGTGAGACCGGCGCGTCGATCCCGACCGCAGGGAGCCTGACGCGTGTGGGCACCGGCCCGACGGTGGCCGGCGGAGCGGCGGCGTGCGCGGCGACGTCGCCGCGCCCGGTGGCGATCGCCGGAGCGGCCAGCGATGTCTCCTCGGCGAGCGCGCACTCGGTTCGAACCTCGGCGACGAGCGGCGAGCCGACCAGGCGCTCGCGGTAGGTGTAGAAGCCGGCCTTCGCGATCTTCACGGCGCGGCTCCTGACCACCCCGTCGCCGTGGGCGGTAACCCGGCCGGTCCAGTAGGGCCGGCCGGTGCAGCGCATCGCCGCCCGCGACGCGAACGGGCCGAAGAGCTCGACCTCGACGGCCGCGGCGGTCTTGCCGAGACCCTGAACCAGGATCCGGTCGAAGATCGTCGAGCCGGGGCGCACGACCTCGCCGGAGACGGCGGTCGTCACCTTCGGCACCGCGCGAGCGAGCGTCGTCTCGGCGGCATCGGCGCAGGGAGTGGTCACCCCGGCGACCGACTCGCGATAGGAGTAGTAGCCGACCCGGTCGAGCTGGACGGGTGTCGTGACGTAGGTGCCGTCGCCCTTTGCCTCGAACGAGCCCTTCCAGTACGGAGTGCCGGTGCAGCGGATCGCGGCCTGGGTTGCGAACGGCCCCCACAGCTCGACCTGTACCGGGGCGGTGACGCCGAGGCCGCTGATCACCACCGTGTCGGTGATCGCCGCGCCGGGGCGGGTCTGTTGCGTCTTGATCTTCGTCTTGATCTTCGGCTTGCCGATCACGAGTGCCGTCTCGGTGGTCTCGCCGCAGCGCGTCTGGGTCGCGCGCACGAACCCGCCCGCGGCGATCGACTCGCTGTAGGTGTAGTAGCCGGGCGCGGTCGGCGTGAAGGGCTGCGTTTGGTACTCGCCGTCGGCGGCCACGTCGATCGATCCCGTCCAGGCGGGCGTTCCGGAGCAGACGAGGATGTCACGGCTCGGGAAGGGACCGTAGAGGGCCGCCTGCACGGTCGCGTGCTCTCCGAGCAGACCGCTGACAACCACACGGTCTGAGATCGCCGTCCCGGTGGTGACGCTCGTCGAGCTGATCGTCGTCGTCACGTTCGGCTGCACCTCGACCGCGAAGGTCTCGGAAGCGACGCCGCAGCGGGTCGTCAGGCCGGTGTGGTCGGCGTCTCCGGGAACGACCTCCTCGTAGGTGTACCAACCCGGCCGGGATAGCTTTGCGGGCGGCGTCGTGTAGACGGCGGAGCCGGTCGCCTTGAACGAGCCCTCCCAGGCCGGGGCGAGGTTGCAGCGGATCTCGGCCGGCGTGCGGAACGGCCCGTGGATGCGTACGGCGACGGTGCCGTCCCAGCTCGCCAGCGCACCGCTGATCGTCACTCGGTCGGTGGTCGCCTCGCCGACGAGGAGCCGGGTGGGCGCTGCGGCGGTCGAGACGGAGATCTGGCGCTTGGAGAACGGCCGCCTGATCGCCGCGGTGACGCTCTGCGAGCCGGGAACGACCAGCCGCTGCGCATTCGCGGCGGCCGGGTTCGTCGCCGGAGTGAAGATGCGCGGCAGCGTGGACGCGATCGGGCCCGTGTCGACCACGAGGCTGCTGGTGGACGCGGTCGCCGGCTTGAGCGCGACCTTCGCGACCCCGGACCCGTTTGTGGTCGCCTGCGACTTTGCTCCGCCCGCGGTCACGGTCAGCGGCAGGCTCGGCAGCGCGTTGCCGGTCGCGGAGAGAACGCGGATCGTCGCGCTCGTGCCGCTCGGGATGTCGGGGACACCGACCTCGATCCGGTACGGGCCGTGGTAGCGGGCGGAGTCGCTCGCGATCTTCTCGTAGAGCGAGACGACCGAGGGGTTGAGCGCCGCCGGATCGACCTCGCCCGGCCGCGCGTCGCCCATCAGGGAGTGGACGTAGAGCATGACCGCGGCCTGCTGGTTGGCGCTGCCGCTTCGCCCGTAGGCCCAGACGGCGTAGGCGATCCGCCGCGCCTTCTCGGTCGACACCGCCTCGCCGTCACGGTTGCGCAGGGTTGCCTCCGCCGCCTGCTCCCGCCATTGGTATGCCTTGGACGGGTACCAGTAGCGCAGGTCGATGCAGAAGGTGTGCGCCTCGCCGGGGATCGCACCGCGGTAGTCGCCGAACCAGCGGATGCCGTAGCGGTAGCTCTTGTAGAAGCCGACTCCGAGCGTGCCGCAGGTGTTCTTCCCTGCCGTCGAGCAGGGGTCGTTCGGATTCGGCGGCTCGCCGGCCGGTGCTGCGGACGCGAAGCCGAGAACCGCGAACGTGCACGCGAGCACGCAAAGAGAAGGTGCGAAAGCCGCATCTCGATGTCAGGTTCTACCGGACCTGCCGCACGGCGGATCGGTGAGCCACCGGACGTAAGGGCCAGGCTGATCTCTCCCTACCCTGGCTCTTCCGTCTCCTGTCCGTGAGACTCCAGGCCGGCGAGGAGATTCCATCGCTCGTCGACATGGGCCTGGATGACGTCGATCGCCTCGGCCGAGAGGTGGCTGAAGCGTCCCTGCGTCTCGAGGAACTCGCGCACCGGCACTTCGTGCTTCGGCCGGAACGTGATCTTCCACTCTCCGTGGTCGCAGGCGACGAGCGGGAAATACCGCGACTCGACGGCCAGGCGTGCGATCTCCGTCGATTCGGCCGTCGGGTATCGCCAGCCCGGCGGGCAGGTGCCCAGTGCGTGCAGGAACCGGAAGCCTCGCACCTCGGCGGCTCTGGCCACCTTCGATCTGAAGTCCCGCAGCATCGGCACCGACCCCAGGGCGAGCGTCGCCACATAAGGAATCCCGTGAGCCGCCATGATCCGGGCGATGTCCTTCTTCCTCCCTGCCCTCGGAGAGCCCGCCGGCGTGGTCGTCGTCCAGGCGCCCTCCGGGGTGGCGCCCGACTTCTGGACGCCGGTATTCATGTACGCCTCGTTGTCGTTGAGGACGTAGATGATGTCCTCGTTCCGCTCGGCGGCGGCGGAGACCCCGGAGAACCCGATGTCGCACGTGGAGCCGTCTCCGCCCCAGACGACCACGTTCGTATCTTCGAACCCGCGTAGCCGCAACGCCGCCTTGATCGCAGACGCTTCCGCTGCGGCAGAGGCAAATGGGGTCAGGTGGACGGCGACCTTGAACGCGTTGACGGGCCAGATCCCGGTGATGATCGTCCAGCACGAGGCCGGTATCACCAGCACCGTCTTCGCCTTCGGCGCGGCCGAGGCCAGGGCGCCGAGCACGTGACGGATGTTGATTGCGGGACCGCAGCCGGCACAGGCGGCGTGGCCGGGAAGCAGGAGCCGGTCCTCGCTGACGATCTCTTCGAGCCACGCAGCCATCGTCAAACCCCCTCGGGAACGTGCACCGGTTCGAGATCGACCCGTTCTGCCGTCTGCGAGCGCGTCTCGTGCAGCGCCCACCGCAGGGTGTCGGGAGTGACCTCCGTTCCGCCGATGCCGCAGATGACGTTCATGACGGCCCCCGCGTGCCCGAGACCGAGAGCTCTCACGTCGCTGCCAAGCGGCCCGAACGACCCGAAGGCGGACGCGCGGTCGACGACGCAGATCCGGGAGGCTCCCGACAGGACGGAGGCCAGCTCCGCCGCCGGGAACGGCCTGAACGCATGGACGCGGACGATCAGCAGGTCGTCGTCGTCGGCCAGGAGCTCCTGGGCGGAATCGCCGATCGTCCCGATCGTGACCAGCGCCGTGCCCGCCTCGGGATCGCCGGTGATCTCCAGCGCGCCGACCTTCGGGCGCCGGAAGTGCACCGTGAACTCCGATGCCACGTCTGCGATCACGCGCCTCGCCTCGTCCAGCGCGTCGGCGACGTTGCGCTGGAACGCGGCGTACTGCGCCGGCTCCGGGAGCGAGCCGAACGTTCGCGGCAGGTCCGGGTCGAGCACCCAGTCGTCCGGCGGACGAAAATCGGGGATGAACGCGTCGACGGTTTCCTGATCGGGGACGTCGACGATCTCCGACGTGTGTGAGAGCAGGAAGCCCTCGGCGCAGACCAGCACCGGCAGCATGACGGTCTCGGCGATCCGGTAGGCGCAGAGAATGCTGTCCAGGACCTCCTGCGCGGAGGAGCAGTACAGCTGCACCCAGCCCGTGTCTCGCTGGCTCATGCTGTCGGTCAGGTCGGGCTCGAGGCTCCAGGGGGCCACGATCGACCGGTTGACGTTCACCATCACCAGCGGCACGCGCTCACGCGATGCCCGGTGGAGTTGCTCATGGGCGTACAGCAAGCCCTGCGAGGACGTCGCCGTGAATGTCCGGACGCCGGCTCGTGATGCCGCGATGACGTACCCGAGCATGGAGTGCTCGCTCTCGAGGTTCGCGTACTCGACGTCGTCCCGTCCGGCGACGAGCTCCGCCAGCCGCTCGACGATGAGTGTCTGCGGGGTGATCGGGTAGCAGCCGATTGCGCGCACCCGCGCGAGCACCACCGCATACGCCGCGGCCTCGTTCGCCGTCATCACCGCTCGTCCGCGCGGCGGCGCCTGGCTCACGCTCTCACCTCCTCCATGTGAATCGCGTTCCGCACCGGGCACACGACCTCGCAGATCCCGCAACCCTTGCAGTAGAGGTAATCGATCGCCATGGAGCCGTTGCTCCTCGAGATCACGCCCTCCGGGCAGAAGAGCGCGCACAGAGCGCAGGCTGTGCATTCGCCGGTGAGCACCGGCCGTTCGTCCGACCACGAGCCGGTGTGGTTGAGAAGCGAGTCCGTCGTGCTGGTCGGAAAGACCGGTCGATCCTCTCGGCGCGCCGAGGGCCGTTCGGGGCCGGGCGCAGGCGCGACCGGCGTATCGGTGGCAAGCGTGCGCTGTCTCGTGCACAGCTCGTATCCCTCTCGGGCGGCGACGATGTTGGCTTCGGCCAGCGCGCCCATGCGAGCCGCGATCGCCTGTTCGAGCCACTCGAGCCCGTGCGGCAGCAGGAGCCTGACGCACGCGCCGAGCACCGCCACGTTGCCCATCGTCCGGCCTTCCGAAGAAAGGACGCCGTTGCGGCGGGCGATGAGCGAGGCCGGAACGCGCGCGATCTCGAACGGCCCTGTGTACCGAAAGCGGTTCTCGCGATTCAGCAGGATCAGCCCGCCCGGTCTCACGCGCTCGATCAACTGCGGCGACGGGGGTGAGGCGGAGACGACGACGAGGACGTCGCAATCGCGCACCTTGTAGCGGCGGTGGATGGGTGAGGTCTCGTCCCATCTCAGGAACGCCGAGATGGGCGCGCCACGACGCTCGGCCTTGAACTCGGGAAAGCTCTGGACCCAGTATCCCGCGCGGGCAAGCGTGTCGGCCAGGAGCTGCGAAGCGAGCACAACCCCCTGACCACCCCTGCCGACGAAGACCAGCTCTCTCACGCCGAGGCTCCTCCTTCCGCGGCCGACAATCGAGCGTCCCAATCGTCCGTGAAGTCGATCGCCGCGGCATCCGTGGCGTCGCTGATTCCGATTGCGCCATGTAGGCGAAGCAAGGCTGCGGCTCGATGCGGCGCCGGGTCAGTCGGGGAGCAGGGTCAGCGCTGCGCAGTGCCGCGGGCGCACGACCGAGAAATGACGTCGATCCAGCGTCGCGAGGGTCGTCGCACCGAGCCGCTCACAGGCCGTGACGACTGAGGCATCGACGATGCCGAGCGGCAAGTCCGCGTACTCGCCGAGCAGCTGATCGATCCGTCCCCAATCCGACGGCTCGACCGGCTCGACGAGCAGCTCGCCGTCGCGGAGCGATCGCGCCAATGCCCGCTCGGCCTGGTGGCCGATGCGGTCTGCGAGGAAGTAGGCGACCTCGGTCACGACCAGCGCCGGCACGATCAGCGGGCGGCGGGCCTGCGAGAGCAACGCGACACAGCGCTCGTGATTGCGGTCGCGGGTGGCGGCGGCAGCCACGAGCGGGCCCGCGTCGACGACGAGCATCAGCCGCGCCGACGGCGGCGGACGGCCCGGGTGACGTACTCGTCGACACGCTCCGATCATCGGCGGGGCCGCCCTCCCCGATTCCGAAGAATGCAAGCGGTCGACCGGGCTCTGCCGCGGCGAACTCCCGCTCGACCGCTTCGCGCACGATCTGCGCGATCGGCACGCCTCGGCGCCGCGCCTCGAGCCGCACCCGCGCCTCGAGCTCGTCCGGGAACATCACCGTCGTTCGCTTCATGAGGCAAGCATATCGCATCACATCGCCATCAACGCGACCGACGGTTTCACTCAGAAGGGTGCTGAGCCCGCCGGGCCGACAGCCGATCATCCGAGGATGGAAGACGCTACGGCCAATCCCTGCGACGGCGTAACGCCCGTCCGGGCGGGTCCCGAGGAGCTCGTCGACGATCGCTACCTCCTGGACGCGTTCCTCGAGCACACGACCGACCATGTCTACTTCAAGGATCACGAGAGCAGGTTCATCCGCGTCAGTCGGGCGCTCGCGCAATGGCTCGGGCTCGCGGATGCCGCCGAGGCGATCGGGCTGACCGACTTCGATTTCTTCGGCGAGGAGCATGCGCGCAAGGCCTTCGCGGACGAGCAGTATCTGATGCGAACGGGCGAGCCCCTGGTCGCGATCGAGGAGCGCGAGACGTGGGCAGACGGACGCGAGACGTGGGTGTCGACGACGAAGGTCCCGCTCCGCGACCGTGGCGGTCGGATCGTCGGCGTGTTCGGCCTCTCACGGGACATCACCGAGAAGAAGCTCGCCGAGCAGCGGCTCGCGGCTCAGGCTGATCGGCTGGAGAAGCAGGCCCTGGCACTCGAGGAGCTGACTCTGGTCGATGACCTCACCGCGCTCCACAATCGACGGGCGTTTGCCGAACTCGGTGAGGAGGCGCTCTTCCACGCGCGGTGCGACGGCACTCCGCTGGCACTGCTCTTTCTCGATATCGATCACTTCAAGCAGATCAACGACACCTTCGGCCACAATGCGGGCGACGAGGCGCTCCGAGCGGTTGCCGGCGCGATCCGGAAGGTCACCCGGGAATCCGACGTGGCCGCGCGGATCGGCGGCGACGAGTTCTGCATCCTCCTCACCGGCCGAGACGCGGCGGCCGTGGAGCAGCTGGTCGATCGGATCAAGGCAGCCCTCAAGACGGCTGACGATTCGCTCCCGTTCGAGCTCTCGATCAGCGTAGGCGCACTCCTCGTCGACCCCCGCATGCCCGGGTCGCTCGAGGAGATGCTGGGCAAGGCCGACGAGTCGATGTACGGCGAGAAGCTCGGCAACTCCCAGGCCGAGAGCCAGACCGCGCAGACCGGCTAGCCGGCGGGGCTCGGCCGGCGCCCGACGGCCGGGCCGCTCCGATGAAGACGTCGAGACCCGCCTCGCGGCGGGTCCCGACAGGTGAAACGGGCCTGTGCCCGTAGGCAGCTGACAACCGCTGCCATTGTACGCCTGGTGGCGCGGAGGGCGCCGGTGCGATGACCGCAAGCCAGGTCCGCCGCCTGGTGCCGGCTTGCCCGCTCGCGTGCCTGCGCGTCCCGTTCGGCCCGTTGCTCGATGCGCTCGCGGTCGCGTGGCCGAGGCGGGAGGGCCGGCACCCCGTTGCTCGGGCTCTCCGACGTCACCCGATGGCTGCTCTACGCAGCAGCGAGAACGTCGCCCAGGTCGGTGGCCTCGACCCGCTGCTCGGGCAACGTGAGAACGATCTTTCCGTCGTGTTCCAGCAACCACCGTGGGTTCAGGATGGTGAGCCCAACAAGACTTCCATCCGGCCCGTACCGCGTGTGGTGTCCCTCGGGCGTGCCGTCGAAGTCGACGGCCGTTTCCGGATCGCCGACGTGGAGATAGAGGACGTCGACCTCGGCGTCGTAGAAGACATTGTCGAATTCGACCCCCGCAACCGTCACCTTGACCCCGGGATCCCCTTTCCGAACGCGGTCGTTATCCATCCTTCACCTCCCAACCAGTGTACGACGACGCGTAGTCACTGACTCGGGCCGACACCCTCGAGGAAGAACCATTCCTCCCCCGGATCGCGGCCCGGGCGGCGGAGCCCCGGACTGTCCACGGTCCGCAGCACCTCGCTGCGAAGGTGGGGGAACTCGCTGTGGCGCTCGACGATGTGGTGCCAGCGCGCGGCGGTGAGGACAACTCGCAGGCCCTCGGGGTCATTCGTCTCCCACACTCCACGATCGTGCCGACGACGCGACCGGGTGTCGATTCGCTCTTCGAGACGTGTTCGTCGCGGTCTTGACCCCTTTAGTCGCGCTCGCCTTCTACGGGTTGAAACGCATGGCCGTATCGCGTTCAAGCCGTGGCGGGCTTCCCCTCACCGGCCGGGTCCGTTAGAAACAGGAGTCATGGCAGGCCCAGTCACGGATCCTCGGGCCCACGCCCTTCGGGACCGGTTCCATGCCGCCTTCGCCGCCCCGGACTTGGCCGTCCCGGTCGAGCTCGCGCCTGATGAGCAACGTCAGGCTAGTCTCGGAGCGGCCTCAGTGAGCGGCTACGCGGCCGTGACGCGGCGGATCTTCTCGGCGTCGACCTCGAGCCGCTCGCCGTCGTGCCAGATCTCGATGTGCTCGGCCGCCGGCGGGTGCGGGCGGACGAAGTCGAAGAAGGCCTCCTCGGCCTCCTCGAAAGTGGCGAACTCGCCAAGCTGGTTCATCGTGAGCTGGTCGAGCAGGATGTATTCAACCTCAGCGCTCATCGCCCACACATTCAACCACGGAAGCGAGCAGCACGTCTGGCGGCGCCCAGACAGTCACATGCTCGAGGCCGCCTGTCTTTGCCCAGACGACGCCTGGTTGGCGCAGGTCGCAAGCAGCGACGGCCGTTGCCCGGCGCAGGTGGGCAACGGCGTTTTCGGCACTCGCTCGCGTTCTGAAGAAGGAGACACCGATGCCGCGGAAGTAGCGGCGGCCGTTGTACGACCGTCCGAGTGCTTCGTACGACAGAAAGTCGTCCAGCGTAGGTGGGCAGTCACTCACGGCTCGATACAGCAGATCGTCAAGCGCCTCGCCGCCGTAGACGAGGTAGAGCGGTGTTGCCTGACGAGGCACTACTTCGAGTGCAGCAGCTGCCTGACGGGCGCGCAAGTTGTCCGGTCTGGCCGGGGAGCGGCCTCAGGGAGCGGCTATGCGGCGCTGATCCGGCGGAGCCGCCGGCTGATGAGCCGCCGGCCCTCCGGCGCTTCACGCTCGGCCACTGGGTGTGCCAGGTGAAGGAAGGCCACGAAGCGCCGGTGCACTGCCGAGAGCGGGATCGTGAAGATCGCTGCCTACAAACCGAAGGCTGAGCTGTTGGAGCACGTAAAGAAGAGCTTCGGCGTGGCCACGTTCGTGGGCGGCTACCGCGACCAGCGTCTCAACATCGCGGAGTACAGAAGCTAGGGAAACGCGCAGACCATGGACCCTGCGGTCGACGCCTGCGCGCAAGACTGCTATCGGGCTCGACCAAGCAGTTCTTGAGAAGAAGAAGCAGGCCATGGACCCTGCGGTCGACGCCTGCTTCAAGAGATTCTGTTCTCCGCTGAGGACGAACGTCAAGATTGTAACACGGAGATCTAAGACTGTCGGCGACGCGTCGTCGGAGGTCGGAGACCGCCAGAGGTACAGCACGTCGCCCTTGCGAAGAGCACAACAGGCGGTCGGCCGCCGCTGTCAGTACCAGATCGCGACCGCGAGGCCGTCCGCGTGTTGCGGCGGATCGGGGAGCGACCGAGCGGCTCCGATGGCGATCCGGTCCGCGCTCCAGGCGGCCGCGGCTGCGTCGAGGACGTCGTCGAGAGGGGCCGAAGCGGCGGTCCCGAGCTTGGTCAGGTCGATTCCGTGCCGGCGTAGGAGCTCGATCCGCTCCAGCGCTCCGCCACCTGACTTCTTCCGATAGTGGAGTGAACGGCCGCCGTTCATCGCTCGGAAGGAGACCTCGGGGTGGACTTCGCGGATACGGGAGTCCGCGCGGGCGAGATCCGTGATGTGGACGATTCGAGGCCCCAGTGCGTGCGCTTGCGCGGAGACGCCAAGCCCGGGCCCGAACGGCTGCTCGAGGAGCTCTCGCGCCGGGATCGAGAAGACGGTGCTCGCCGCTCCCTTCAGGTAGACACGCGCGGCGGCGTCCGCCTCGCGCGGGCCGAACCCGATCGGGACATCGACGGCGACAACCTCGACGTCTTTCAGCTCGGCGAAGTCCGTCTCGATTGGCCGCAGGATGTGATCCTCGGCAAACCGCCCGCCGTCGAGCACGATCGCCACCCATCCGCCCTTCGTCCCATCGACGCCGGCAACCCGCACGTGCGGAAGGTAGCGGCCCAGCCTGTGATGCTCCGAATCGATGGGATCGCCTCGCCGGCGCGAAGAACACCCCCTTCGCCGCCGGCGAGCACCGCCGGATCGTGGTCAAGGTGATCGACGACCGCGGCAACGAGCTGATCGTCATCAAGCGCCTGGACGAGGCGGAGTGAGAGCGCTAGCCCACGGCTACGGCGTCGCCGAGGTCGGCGGTCTCGAGCCGCCGCTCGGGGATGGTGATCGTCACCTTCCCTTCGCGCTCGAGGATGCGCCGGGCGTTGACGATGGTGATCGCGATCACCGCTCCATCTTCACCGAACTGGACATAGTGCCCCTCCGGGGACGCATCGTCGTAGGCCGGCATCCTCGGTTGTCCGCGCCAGAGGTAGAGGACGTCGACGGGGGCGTCATAGGTGACGTTGTCGAACTCGATTCCTTCGATTGTGACCGTCACGGGGAGGACCTCCTCGGAAACGCGGTCACGAGCCGGCCGCAACCGCCCTCGTAGTGTACGACCACCTTGATCCAACGACTCGGCCCGCCTCGGTTGTGGCCGTAGAACCATTCCTTGCCGGCTTCCCGACCTGGTACGCGCCGGTCCGGCGCCGCAACGATCTCGAGCAGCACGTGGACGCGGACGCCCAGATATGGGTGGTCTTCGCGAACATGCCTCAATCGCGACCATTCCAGAGAGACGCGGCGGCCGTCTGGATCGGTCGTCTCCCACATCGCTCGATCCTCACGGGCGCTGGATGTCTCCGCAATTCGCTCGTCTGGACGTGTCCGTGAGCGCGTTCGAGGTCGAGCAGCCGAAGCTGAACGGGCCGTTCGCCGAGCCGGCCGAGCACTGGCTGATCGAGGAGGGGCCGGAGCCGAAGCGGGCAACCGGTCGCCGGCCGGCCGGCTACTTCTACCGCGACCCGAAGCTGCCCCGGCCCGAGCCCGGCGCGCCCGCACGCGGGGCGTGGCAGGAGCTCGCTCCACGCGCGTGCCGCGCAGGATCACATCGCCGGCTCGACGCACACCCCTTCGCCGCCGGCGAGCAGCGGCGGATCGCGGTCAGATGATCGACGACCGCCGGCAACGATCTGCTCGTCGTCAAGTCGCTCAGCGAGGCCGAGTGGGGCGTTCTAGACCAGGACGCGGGCCAGATCGGGGGCGCGCACCTTCTGCTCCGGCAGCGTGAGCGCTATCTCCCCTTCGTGCTCGACGAGCCAGCGGGCGTTGACGATCGTGACGCCAATCAGGCTCCCGTCCGGTCCGTACCGCGTGTGATGGCCTTCTGGCGTCGCATCAAAGTCGACGGCCGCGCTCGGATCGCCGACGTGGAGGTAGAGGACGTCTGCGTCCCGGTCGTACACGACACGGTCGAACTCGATCCCGGCGAGCGTTACCGTGGTCGGGAGCTGAGTGGGAACGCCGTGACTATCCATCCCTCGCCTCCTTCGTAGTGTACGACCACCTGAAGCCACAGCCTCGGCCGGCGCCACTCCGCGGAGAACCATTCCTCTCCCGGCACCCGACCCAGCTTTCGCAGCTCCGGCTCTCGGACGGCCGCCATGACCTCGCGCATCGACCGAGACAGCTCGGCATGCTCGGATCTGATGTGCGCCCAGTTGCCGAAGCGCAGCACGACCCGCCGTCCATCCGGATCGAGCGTCGCGGCTAGCGTCCGCCGATCGTGGCGCCCCCGGTCTCGGCACGCAATTCGCTCTTGGTGCCGTGTCCCTGAGCGCCTTCGAGATCGAGTCAGAACAGGGGAAGGAACCTCACAGCAGCGGCGCAGGCCGAGCGCTTCGCCGTCAGCCCAGCTCTTGCCCTTCTACTTCATCCTCGAACGGCAGGTACTGCGGCGGCGGGATGCCTTCCGCCTCGACGAGCATCGGGTAGGACTCGTCCGCAGCCTTCCAGCCATCCACGACGCGCAGGAGCAGTCGCCACTCGTCGCCGAAGTCGAAGAGGTACGCGATCTTCTTCCCCTTGCGGAGATCCAGCTCCACGATCGGAACGCGGGCGCTTCGGCTCGGCTTGTCCATCTCCTCGACCTCGAAGGGAGCCGTGTAGCTCTCGCCGTCCAGTCCCAGAACTTTCCGCTCAGCCAGAACGTGTACAGGTGGGAGTCCCCCAGCCGAAGGCGAGCCGCAGCGCCTCGTGGAGCTGATCGAGCGTCTGATCCTCGCGGATCGCGATCGTGCGCACGACCGGCCCGCTGCCGGCATCCTCGCGGAAGGCCGGCGGGCCGGGCAGGACGGCCTGGAAGGCGAGCACTCGAGGCATCAGGGCGATCCTACGCCGGCCCAGCGCTCGGGCAGCATGAGCAGGAACTCTCGCTCACGCTACGCGGCAGCCAGCACGTCGCCGAGCTCGCTCGTTTCGAGACGACGGCGGTCGGGCAGCGTGATCACGATCTTGCCTTCACGCTCGAGCAGCCGGCGGGCGTTGACGATCGTGATCGCGATCAACGAGCCATCCTCACCGAACTGGAGGTAGTGCCCTTCCGGCGACGCGTCGTCGGAGGCCGGAGGCCGCGGCTCGCCGGCCCAGAGGTACGCCACATCGCCCTCGCGATAGTAGGCGACGTTGTCAAACTCGATCCCGCCGATCCTGACGGTCATGGAAACGACCTCCGAGGGAACGCGGTGACGATCAAGCCGCGTTCGCACTCGTAGTGTACGACCACCCTGATCCACGCGCTCGGGCCCGCTCCTCGGCGGTAGAACCACTCTCGTCCGGCTCAGGCCCGAGCTTGCGCGCGTCAGGTCGAGCGACGGTCTCGAGTAGGCATCGAGCTCGGCGCGGATGTACGGATGGCGGCGAAGCACATGAGACCAGCCGGCCCACTTGAGAGCCACGTCCCGACCGTCCGGATCGACTGTCTCCCACACCGGCTCGATCCTGACTGCCCGCCGGGAAGCCGCCAATTCGCTCTTCGAGCCGTGTCCGTGACCGCCTTCGCCCGAGGATCGAGGTCGCCGAGCCGATCCGGTGCCTGCGACTCGTCGCTTTCCCGCGAGAATCCCGCCGCGGCGTCTTTCTCATGGCTGTGCGATCGAGAAGCTCTCCGTTCGCTGCGTCCGCCAGGCGGCGGTCGTAGGCGATCACCCCGTCCGCAGACACCGCCTGCGCGGTGGCCAGATGGATCGCGTCCAGCGTTCTCACTTCGCGCGAGGCCAGACTCGCCGATGCGCGAAGCAGCTCCGCCGACACGTCGACGAGCAGACACGATTCGAGCAGGCGCTCCGCGGCGGCGCGGGCCTCGGGCGCGGGGTTTGCGATGCCGACCGCGCGGAGCACCTCGACCAGCGCGATCCGGCTCGTGGCAAGTACGTGCGGCGTGGCGTCGAGGAACGCGCGAAGCGCTTCGCTCTCGGGCTCCAGGACGACCAGCTTGACCAGCGCCGACGAGTCGGCGTACAGAAGGCGCTCCTCAGCGCTCAGCGCGGTCTACCTCGAGCGCGTCCGAGGCGCTCATTTTTCCGGTGACCGGGACGAGCTCGATCGGACCCGAGAGCGGGACCGGCCGGCTGACACCTCCACCGGCGACGAGGCGGTCGATCCGGCCGGCGGGCACGGGCGAGATGAGCGCAACAGGCACGCCGTCGTGGGTGACCTCGATCGTCTCGCCGCCGCGCACGCGGCGGATCGCCTCGGTCAGGTTGTCTCTGAGCTGCCGAATGCCCATTTGTGTCCACATGTGACCACACAGTAGCTCGGCCGGCAACCGGCGCGTAGGAAACGGCACGGTTTCGAGGGAGAATCGTCGCCTGCGCCTCGAACGTGGACTGCTCCAGCTTTCACCGTCCGATCTGGCGGACTACCTCGGTTGTCCTTTCCTGACGACGCTCGAGGCCGGGGTGGCGCGGGGCGATCGCGACAAGCCGCGGCCGCGGGAGGACATCGCAAGGCTCGTTGCCGAGAAGGGCGATCTGCACGAGGCCGAATACCTCGCGCGGCTCCGCGGCGAGGGGCGCGAGGTCGTCGAGGTCGGGCTCGAGGGGCGACTTCGAAGGGCAGCCGCGGTCACCGAGCAGGCGATGCGCGACGGCGTCGAGGTCGTCTACCAAGCCGTCTTCTCGCGTGGTGGCTGGCGCGGGCTCGCCGACTTCGTCATCCGCGTCGACGAGCCGTCCGAGCTCGGCGCCTGGAGCTACGAAGCCTGGGACACGAAGCTCGCACGCTCGGCGAAGCCGGCGGCGGTGCTCCAGCTCGTCTTCTACTCGCAGGAGATCGGGCGGATCCAGGGGCGGTTGCCCGAGCGGCTGCACGTCGTGCCGGGCACCGGGGTCGTCGAGACCTACCGGCCCGGCGACTTCGACGCCTTCTTCCGGAACGCGCAGCGGCGGCTCGCGGCACACCTCGAGTCGCCGCCGGCGACCTCTACCCCTGGCCGTGTGACCACTGCTCGCGCTGCGACTTCATCCCCGTCTGCGCGGAGCGCTGGAAAGACGACGACCACCTGACGCTCGTCGCCTCGATCCGGCGCGACCAGGTCGAGCGGCTGAACCGCGCCGGGGTCGAGACGCTTGCCGGCCTCGCGCACACGCCGCCGAGCTAGGATCCCGCGGCTCGCCGCGCCGATGCTCGACCGCCTCCGCGACCAGGCCGGCCTCCAGCTCCACCGCCGCGAGACCGGCGAGCTCACCCGACACCTGCTCGAGCCCGAGGAGAAGAGGGGCTTCGGGCTCCTGCCACCACCCTCGCCCGGCGACATCTTCTTCGACATGGAGGGCGACCCGTTCTTCGAGCCGGCGGCGCAGCTCGAGTTCCTCTTCGGCGTGCTCACCGCGGACGGCTACACGGCGATCCGCGCCAGCGACCGCGACGAGGAGCGGCAGGCTTCGAGCGGTTCATCGACCTCGTCGATGAGCGCCGCGGCGCACCCCGGCCTGCACGTCTACCACTACGCCGCGTACGAGCCCTCGACGCTCGCCCGGCTGATGGGCGCGCACGCGACCCGCGAGGAGGAGGTGGACGACCTTCTCCGCGGCGAGGTGTTCGTCGACCTGCTCCAGGTCGTCCGCCAGAGCCTGCGCGCCGGCGTGCCCAACTACTCGCTGAAGTCGATCGAGCAGTTCTTCTTCACGCGGTCGGCGAGCGTGAAATCGGGCGACGACGCGGTGATCGCCTTCGAGCGCTACCTCGCGACCGGCGACGAGTCGCTGCTCGCCGACATCGAGGCCTACAACGAGGAGGACTGCCGCGCGACGCTCGAGCTCCGCGACTGGCTGCTGGAGCAGAAGGCCGAAGCCGAGCGGGAGTACGGCGTCTCGATCCCGTTCCGACCTGCACCCGAGGTTCGCGAGATCTCCGAGGAGAGCGAGGAGGCGCTCAGCGAGACCGAGCGGCTCCGCAACGCCCTCCTCGACGGCGCCGAAGAAGGCGACGAGCGCTGGCTGGCGGCGCAGCTCCTCGACTACCACCGCCGCGAGGCTCGGCCCGCCTGGTGGTTCTACTTCCGCCGGTTCGAGCATGTCCGACGACGACCTGATCGAGGATTCGGAGGCGATCGCCGGGCTCGAGTGGGACGGGCGCGACCCGGTGCCCGTCAAGAAATCGCTCGAGTACACGTTCTCCTTCCCGGCGCAGCAGCATCACTTCGACGACGGAGACGGTGGCGGGGTCCGGCGCCCGAAGGCACCGGCTGGGCACGTGTCGACGGTCGACAACGCGCTCGGCTCGATCGTCCTCCGGCGCGGGAAGTCGAAGGCCGCGTGCCGTCTGCCGACCGCGCTTGTTCCCGGAGGGCCG
>CAVXTD010000026.1:0-18068 GCA_963764565.1 uncultured Actinomycetes bacterium | reverse complement strand
TTCATCGCCGGCCTCCGGCTCGACGGTCGCCTCGGGCTCGACTGCCGGAGGCGCCACCGGCAGCGGCGTCTTCCACCGGCGCGGCGTCTTCCACCGGCACGGCGTCTTCCACCGGCACGGCGTCTTCCACCGGCGGGGGCGCTGTCTCGATCACCGGCTGCGGGGGCGGAGCGGTGCGGCCGCCGCCCTTGACACGCCGGGTCGCCATGTGACGCATCACGCCCTCGGTGATCTTGAGGACGCGCGCGACCTCGTTCAGCGTCGACGACGCAGCGTCGAACTGGAGCAGGTGGTAGACGCCGTCCGGCTTGTGGTCGATCTCGTAGGCCAGGCGCCGGCGCCCCCAGGAGTCGTGCGAGAGCCAGGTGCCGCCGTCCTTCTCGACCAGCTCGCGGGTGCGCGAGACGATCTCGGCGTGACGCTCCTCCGGAACCTCCGGATCGAGCATGAGCAAGACTTCGTAGTCGTTCACTGTTCCCTCACTGCTCCCTTCCCTCGGTCTGAATCGGCCTTGCGTGCAGGCGCCGCCGGGAACGGATTGGCGCGGGGCAAGGCGAGAAGTCCGCGGAAGAGTAGCATCGCGGTTCATGCGCCGTCTCTTCGCCTGGCTCACCTGTGCGGCTGGAGCCGTGTTCGTGCTCTGGCGTCGTCTTCGACGGCGGCCTGCGCCCGCGGCGGCCACCGACCCTGCGGCGGTGCTCAAGCAAAAGCTCGAGGAGTCGCGTACCACCGAGTCGCTGCCCGCTGCTCCGGAGCCTGAGCCCATGGGCGACAGCCTCGACGAGCGGCGTCGAGCTGTCCACGAGCGGGCGCGGGCGTCGATCGACGACATGCGCGGCGGCGAGGGCTCTGCGGGAAGCTAGGATAGGTGCATGGAAGGCGAAAGCAAGTCGTCCTCGTTTCTAAATCGGCTCAAGGACGCCACGAACACGGTTGCGACCAAGGCCCGTGAAGGTGTCGAGGAGCTCCAGCTCAAGCACGAGCTGTCGCAGGCCTACGGGGAGCTGGGCCGGCGCACGGTCGAACTCGTCGAGAGCGGCGCCGTTTCCCACGCCGACCTGGCGGCCGAGGTCGAGAAGATTCGCGCGTTGAAGGCACAGCTCGAAGCCGCGCCGGCCGAGCCCGCGGCGAGCTAGACCGAGCTCCGAGGCCATCCACGGCTACCGCTCGAGCGCCCGGCGTGCGAGAGTCAGCGGCCGTGGAGGGACGCAGCCGCAAGCGCGCGCGCATGCTCGGCCTGATCTGGCTCGGCCTCGCCGTGAGCGCCGGGTTCACCTACCTTGCAGTGCGGGACGTCCGCCTCGGTGAGGTCTGGGACGGGCTGAAAGCGAGCAACTACTGGTGGGTCGCGCCGTCAGTGGCGCTCCTCGCCGTCGCGCTCGCGCTGCGCGCGCTTCGCTGGCAGTTCCTCTTTGCCGCGGGAACGCGGCCTCCGTACCGGTCGGTGCTGAGCGCCACCATCCTCGGCCAGTTCTTCAACAACGTGCTCCCCGCGCGCGCGGGCGAGGCGGCCCGCGTGATCGCGCTGAACCGCAGCGCGCGTACGTCGCGTGCGGAGATCGTCGCGACGGTTGTTGTCGAGCGCGTGTACGACGTTCTCGTGCTCCTCATCCTGCTCTTCGTGCTCCTGCCGTGGCTGCCGCACGTGACCTGGGTGCACGCCGCGGCGATCCTGGCGATCGCTCTCGTTGTCGGCACCGCGGTCGTTGTTGTCATGCTCGTGGTCTTCCACGAGCGGCCGTTCCGCTTTCTCCTCCGGCCGCTTGCGCGTCTGCCGTTCGTCTCGGTCGAACGTACCGAGCACCACGCTGCCGCGCTGCTCCGCGGCGCCGCCTCGCTTCGCGATCCGTGGCTGGCCGCGGTGGCGTTCGTCCTCACCGCTCTGTCGTGGGTGCTGCTCGCCCTGAGCATCTGGGTGCTGATGCTCGGCTTCGACCTCCACCTCTCACCGCTGGCCGGCGGGCTGATCACCGTGGCCGTGGCCCTGTCACTGACCCTGCCCTCCTCGCCTGCCGCGGTCGGCGTCTTCGAGACCGCGACCGTCGTCTCGCTGAAGGCCTACGGGATCCCGAAGTCGGCGGCGCTCTCCTACGCCCTCGTCCTGCACGCCGTCAACTTCTTCCCGTACGTCGCCGCGGGCGCCGTCGTTCTCTATGCGCACGCCCGCTCGCTCCGCCGCTCGCGGGTCTGAGCGCGGCGCCGCGGAGCTAGGCTGACTCCGGAGCGGCATGGGCCTGGTGGCCCAGCCGGTCTTCAAAACCGGTGAGGCGTGGTAACCCCACGCTGGGTAGGTTCGACTCCTGCGCCGCTCCGTCCGTTCCCGACACTCGCGTTCGGCCGGCCCGGGGTCGGCTCGCGAACACGGCTGGCAGGAAGGAGTAGGCTCGTCGCGATGGAGAACGAGGGCCGTGAGGCGCTCGCCTGCTGGGAGGCGGAGCGGCCGGAGAACTTCTACGAGGCGGCGCCCAACCTCGGGCGCGTGCTCCGCGGCCACCTGGGTGGCGACGCCGCCGCAGACCTGGAGCCGCGGCTCCGAGCGTTCGGCGCGGCGGTGGCGCAGGTCGTCGAGCCTGCGGCGCAGACGCAGGAGCGAGAGGGCCACGGCCCGCGCCTCGTTCCCGTGGACCGGTTCGGCCGCGAGGTCAACGAGATCGAGTTCCACCCCACGCAAGTGACCGCGGGCCGCGCTGTCTGGGCGGCCGGCCTCTTCGACGCGCCCGCGTTCGAGCAGGCCGCGCTGATGTACCTCCTCGCCCACGCCGGCGAGGCCGGTCACGCCTGCCCGTTCGCATGCACCGCCGGTCTCGTCCGGGCGTTGCGAGAGCACGGCTCGCCCGACCTGCGGGCCCGTTTCCTTCCCCCGTTGCTCGTGACCGACTACGAGCAGGCCGAGCGCGGATCGCAATTCCTGACCGAGGTACAGGGCGGCTCCGACGTCGGGGCGAACAAGACGGACGCGATCCCGGACGACCTCGAGCCCGGCGCCTGGCGTCTCCGCGGCGAGAAATGGTTCTGCTCGGTCGCCGACGCCGATCAATTCGTCGTCACCGCCCGCCCGGAGGGCGCGCCCGCGGGGACGGAGGGACTCGCGTGCTTCCTCGTCCCCCGCCGCGTCGGCGGCCGCCCGAACGGTTTCCGCATCCGCAGGCTGAAGGACAAGCTCGGCACGCGTGCGCTCGCAACCGCGGAGATCGAATTCGAGGGGGCGCTCGCCTACCCGATCGGCGCGCTCGAGGACGGGTTCAAGATCGTGGCCGGCGTCGTTCTGAACACCTCCCGCTGGCTGAACGCATGCGGCTCCTCTGGCTTGATGCGCCGCGCCTACCTCGAAGCGGCCGGCTTTGCGCGCCACCGGACCGCATTTGGGCAGCGGATCGCCGACTTCCCCCTCGTCCGCGAGAACCTCGCGATCATCAAGGCCGAGGAGCATGCCGCGCTCGCCTCGACGATGGCGCTCACCGGCCTGGTCGACGCCGTCGATCGCGGCTCGGCCGATGACGAGACCGTGTCCCTCCATCGCTTCCTCGTCAACGCGAACAAGTACGTGGTCTCGATCGTCGCCACGCACGTCGTCCACCGGGCGATCGAGGTGCTGGGCGGCAACGGGACGATCGAGGACTTCTCGCCCCTGCCGAGGCTCTACCGCGACGCAATCGTGTTCGAGAGTTGGGAGGGGACGCACAACGTCCTCGTCGAGCAGGTGCGGCGCGACGCCGCCCGCTTCGACCTGCTGCCGCTCGTCCTCGGCGCCCTCCGCGCAAGGCTCGCCGCGCTGAGGCCGACGGAGGACACGGTCGCAGTCGCCGCCACGCTCGACGCGCTCGAGCCCCGGCTGGAGCGGGGGCTCGCGGAGCCGCTGCACTTCCGGCGGCAGCTCGGAGAGCTTCACCGGGCGGCGCAGGCGACCTTCCTCCTCGTCGAAGCAGACGTGGACACGGAGAGCGAGAAGGGGGAGGTAGCTGCCTTCTTCATCCGGCGGCGGCTACGGGGGGACTACGACCCCGAGGCCGACGGCGGGTACGCGTCCTTGATCGATCGCGTGCTGGCCGGCGACGTGCCGGCGCCCATCGAGCGCTGAGCCCTCAGCGCTTCTCCCGATGCGGACGGGCGGGATCCGTGCAATCATGCCGTTCTGTACGCGGCGAAATTGCGCACGCGGTGAGGCGAGGAGGATGGCAGATCATGGTTGGGCGCCTACTCCGGCTCGCCGCGGCACCGCGGCGTCGTGTGGTCGGCGGTCTGGTTTTCGCTCTTCTTGCCGTCGCCGCCTCTGTGCTCGTCGCCCGGCGGCTTACCCACTCGAGCTGGCCCCTCGACCACGCCGAGCCGGCGCTGGTCGCCGCTGCCGCTCTCGCCTACCTCGCCAGCTTCCTCTTCCGCGCGCGGGGGTGGCACAGGCTCTTCCCACCGGAGGAGTGTCCCGACCAGTCCCGGTGCCTCGCCTCGGTCGGCGCAGCCGCAGCGAGCGGCGCCGTCCTTCCGTTCCGCCTCGACTATCTGGTCAAAGTCGGCACGCTGCGCAAGCTCGGCGGTGTTCGAATCGGCTTCGAGGCGATCGTTCTGTCGATCATCTCGCTCGGGATGATCGACGCGATCGCGATGCTTCCGCTCTCGATCTCGGCGACGGCGACGAGCGGGTCGGTCCTTCGCGGTCCGCTGCTGATCGTCGTCGTCTTCGGCATCGCGTGCTGCACGCTGCTCGTCGCCGGCCGGCGTCTGGTGCGTCTGCCGCTCCTGCGCCGGAGCCGCCGTCTACGGACGATCAGCGAGCACGTCGCCCGTCATACGACGACGAGCGGGCGCCGAGACGCGATCGCAGCGTGGTTCTACCTGTTTGCCTGCTGGTCGACGCGTGCCTTCGGCAGCGCTGCCCTGCTCACCGCGCTCGGGCTCTCGTTCTCGCCTGCGACCGCGCTCTCGGTGATCTGTCTCGGCGCTGCCGCCGGCGTCATCCCGATCACCTCCGGCGGCGCGGTGGTGAACGCCGGCGCGGCCGCCGGCATCCTGCTCGCGCTCGGCGTCGGCAAGGACATCGCGATCAACTTCTCCCTCGCCTCCGGGCTCCTGCTCGTGACGAGTGCACTCGCCGCCGCCGTCTTCGGAGTCTTTTCGTCGCTCGCGATCAGGGGGATGACTCGGCGGAACGTCGAGAGCCGAAGCCTCGCGCTCGTGCCGGTCGCTACCCGGCTGACCCGCCTGCGCTGAATCGCAGGCTGCCGCTACCCCGCGGGCACCCAAGTCGCCTCCGACGGATCTCGAGGTGTATTCGGGTGCGCCGGGCGACGTCGCTCGGAGCGGAAACCCCCTCCCGTAAGCAAATGCACTCCCTCGGCCCACCTTCCGCCTTACTGTGGCGGGCCGGCCACGGGCCGCACCGTTGCGTTGTGCGAGCTGCCGAGGCGATCCGACCAGCGAAGGATCAGGGTGCCGCCCGGCGACGTGCGGAGCAGCACGTTGACCAGCGACGTGGGCGAGGAGATCGTGTGCCCGCCGAGGAAGGTAATGACGTCGCCGGCGGCGAGACCCGCCTTGTCGGCCGGGGAGCCCGAGAGGACACCGGAGACAAGCGCCCCATTGGCGACGGCGCTTCCCGCGCGAACGGACTGGGCGACCGCGATGCCGAGAAAGGACGTCGGCCCGACGTGGACGGTTGCGGTCGAACGACCCGCCTCGATCAGCTTCACGATCGCCTGCGCCCGGTTGATCGGAATCGCGAATCCGTTGCTGCCACCGCCGCCTCGGAAAGCAAAACCGGACGTGGCGGCCGTATCGATCCCGATCACGCGCCCTGAGCCATCCAGAAGCGGGCCTCCCGAGTCGCCCGGCTCCAGCGGCGCGTCGGTACCGATCAGGTCGGTCAACCGGGCGGACCCACCCTGGTCGTCGCTGACCGTGATGGAGCGGTGCACGCCGGTCACCGTGCCGGTTGCGACGGCGGGAGTACCGCCGGTTCCGCCGGCGTTCCCGACCGCGGTGACCTCGTCTCCCACCTTGACCTTGGTCGAGTCGCCGATCGTGGCCGTTTGCAGTCCGGAGGCGTTTGTGAGCTTCAACAGCGCGACGTCTGCCGAGACGCTGTAGCCGGCGACGCTTGCGCCGTAGCTGCGTCCAGTCGCCGGATCGGTCACGCGGATCCTGGTCGCACCTCGAATGACGTGGTTGTTCGTCAGCACCTCGCCCGATGACGAGAGCACGATCCCGGTCCCGGCCGCCGCGCCCTGCTGGTAGCCGAGGTAGGTATTCACGTTCACGACGCCTGTGGTCGGACTCGTCGACACGGAGGCCGCCCGCGCGCTGCTGCCTCCGCCCGGGAGCCCGGAGAGCAGGAGCGCCGCCGAAGCGGCGATCGAAGTAAGGAGAACGGTCGACCTGCCGGCGAAGCTTCGGGCGCATCGGAGCACGAGCGTCAGTATTCCCACCGAGTCTGAGAAGAGAATGAACGGGACGTAAGAAGTAGGTGAGCGCGACGTGTGCGGTCAGGCCCGGCGGGGCTGTCACAGCCGGCGCGCTCGGTGTGAGCGAATGCTTGGGAAGCTTTCGCGAACCTCTCACATCGAGTCCTCAAACTCAGGGTGATGGGTGTCCGGTTGCCGGCAACGTCGATTCGGATGCTGGCCGCTCTCCTGCTCGCGGTCACCGTCGCGCTGCCCGGCGCTGCCTCGGGTGCGGCCACGCCCGACTCTCCCGACGCGGCCTACCCGTGGGCCGGCCGGTGGACGTCGAGCTTCGGCGGCTTCGCCTTCAGCGTCAGAACCGAGGCGAACGGCCGCGAGTTGCTCGCGAAGATCGGCGGCAAGGTCTGTCCTGCGCCGAGCCAGTACTACGCCGGCGGGTACAACAACCCCGACGACCAGGGCAAGATCCGCGGCTGCACGGTCGGGCTCAACCACCTCGTCGGCCGGTTCGAGAGCAACAGGACGAAGGCGAGGGGTTCGTTCGACGTCACCCGCTCCGGCGCGGGCTGGCGCGGAACCTGGTCGACCGACGCCGGCGACGGCGGCGCCTGGCAGGGATCGTTCAAGGCGCACTTCGACGGCGATCGTCCCGCCGCCGCGACGCCTGCGAAGCGCGAGTGCAGCAAGGTCTACGTCATCCGGCCGAGCGGCAAGAAGATCACTGCGAACGTGAAGCTCGTCGACCTGGATGCGAAGCAGATCGCCGGCGTGATCGAGAAGGAGCAGGGCAAGTACGAGGGCTACGACTACAAGCCGATCGGGCCGGTGACCAGGAAGCAGAACTGCGCCGGCTACGTGATGAAAAGGCTCTTCGGGTCGAAGATGGTGCAGGCGAACGTCGAGCCGGACGGCTTCTTCCGCAAGATCCTCGTTCCCTACGGGACGAAGCGGCTCAGCCGCCTGACTGCGCGGGCGGGTGACGTCGCCGTCTACAGGGACTCGGCCGGAGTCGTGAAGCACGTTGCGATGGTCGAGTCGAACGGCCTGCGCATGAAGATCCTGACCAAGGACGGCGTCGAGCGCCTGTACAGAGGCACGTTTCCGCTCGGCCCCCTCCGCCTGACGCAAGACCCGTTGGTTCACGCGCACGCGGATCAGGGCCGGGGCACTGTCGAGTTCTGGAAGCTCGACCGCAGCCGGGTGAGCATCCAGGCCGTCTCGTCCGGGCCCTGCGACCCAGACTGACCCCGCCCGGGCGCTCCCTCGGAGCGGCGACGAGGCGCCGCTACAATGGCCAGTCGCGCGCTGGTGGCGGAATTGGTAGACGCGCAAGGTTGAGGGCCTTGTGACCCGTTGGGTCGTGGAGGTTCAAGTCCTCTCCAGCGCATTGCGCTCGCGGCGGCCTCGCCGCCGCGAGCGGCTATCTTCCCGAGGCTTTGCGAGACGCCTGTGCAGCAGCGGTCGACGCGGCGGTCGGCGCCGGAGCGGCGTACGCCGACGCACGCGCGGTCGTCCGCAGGTGGCAGTCGGTCGGCACCAAGAACGGCCGGGTCGAGACCCTGACCGACGCCGAGAGCGAGGGGATCGGCGTCCGCGTCATCGTCGGCGGCGCCTGGGGCTTCGCCTGCGACCGGAGGCTCGGCCCCGAGGGCGGCCGCGACGCCGCGCTGCGCGCCTGCGCCTTCGCCGCCGCGGCGGGCGGGAACGGCCGGCGGGCGCTCGCGCCGCTGGAAGCTCGCTCCGGCTCGTACCGCACCCCCATGGAGATCGACCCGTTCTCCGTCTCGCTCGCCGACAAGGTCGCGCTGTGCCTGCGCGCGGAGGAGGCGCTCCGCCACCAGGACGTGAAGGTCGCGCAGGCGTCTGTCCGCGCCCTCGCCGAGCGCAAGCTCTTCCTCTCCTCGGACGGGGCGGCGATCGACCAGGAGCACGTCGAGTGCGGCGGCGGGATCGACGCGATGGCGTCCGGTAACGACCTGTTCCAGGTGCGCAGCTACCCGAGCGCCCACGTCGGTTCGTCCGCGCAGGCGGGCTGGGAGTACGTCGAGAGCCTCGGCCTCGAGCGGGAGGCGCCGCGCGTGGCCGAGCAGGCGGCGGCGCTCCTGCGCGCAGACGAGTGTCCCTCGGGGACGATGGACGTGGTCATCGACGCCGAGCAGATGCAGCTCCAGGTGCACGAGTCGGTCGGCCACCCGACCGAGCTCGACCGCATCTACGGCACCGAGGCGGCGTACGCGGGAACGAGCTTCCTCCACGTCGAAGATCTCGGCTCCCTCCGCTACGGCTCGGAGCACATGAACATCACCGCCGACTCGACGACGCCGGGCGGCCTCGGCACGTTTGCCTTCGACGACGAGGGCGTCCCCGCGGCGCGCGAGCCGGTGGTGGCGGAAGGCGTGTTGCGTGGCTTCCTCAGCTCGCGGGAGACGGCGGCGCGGCTCGGCCACGGGAGCGGCGGCTCGATGCGGGCCGACGGCTGGGCGCGGATGCCGCTCGTCCGGATGACCAACCTCCACCTCGAGCCCGGCTCGGGCTCGCTCGAGGAGCTGATCTCCGCGGTCGACGACGGGATCTACCTGGAGACGAACAAGAGCTGGTCGATCGACGACAAGCGGCTCAACTTCCAGTTCGGCACCCAGATCGCCTGGGAGATCAAGGGCGGAAAGCTCGGCCGGATGCTGCGCGACGCGACCTACACCGGCGTCACGCCGGTCTTCTGGGGATCGCTCGATCGGGTGGCAGGCCCCGAGGCGTGGCGGATGCACGGGCTGACGAACTGCGGAAAGGGCCAGCCGGGGCAGCATGCGCACGTCTCCCACGGCGCCTCGCCGGCGCTGTTCCGCGGCGTCCAGATCGGGGTGAAGTCGTGAGCGACGCACTCGAGATCGCCGAGCGCGCACTGGCCTTTGCCTCCGGCGACGAGGCGGAGGCCGTGGTCACGACCGAGCATTCCGGCTTCGCCCGCTACGCCGGCTCGGAGGTGCACCAGCCGACGCTGATCGACAATGCGAACGTCCAGCTTCGGCTCGTGCGCGGTAGCCGGGCAGGCGTTGCCGGCACGAACCGCACCGACGACGAGGGCCTGAGACGGCTCGCCGGGCGCGCGATCGAGGTCCTGGAGAGCGCGAGTGAGGATCCGGATCTCGTCCCACCCGCGCCGCCCGCAGACTTCGCCGACCTGGCCGGCTACGACGAGGAGACGGCCGCCCTCGGCGCCGACGACCAGGCGCGCCTCGCTACGGCGGCGATCGGCGCCTCCGGGGGGCTCGGCCTCTACGGCTACTTCACCAGCGGTGTCTGCGAGCTCGCCGTCGCCTCGACCGCGGGGCTGCGCGCCGCACAGCGGACGACCGACGCGAGCTGCCTTGCCCTTGCCGCCGTCGACGGCGCCTCCGGCTACGCGATGGGCACGGCCTGGCGAGCGGCCGAGATCGACCCCGCAGCCGTCGCGGAGGAGGCGGTCGCGAAAGCCGAGCGGACGCGTGGGGCGGTGGAGGTCGCGCCGGCCCGCTACCGGGCCGTGCTCGAGCCGTACGCGATCGCCGAGCTCCTCTACTACTTCTCGTTCGACACGTTCAACGGGCTCGGTCTGCTCGAGGAGCGCAGCTTCTTCTCGGGGCGGGTCGGCGAGCGGGCGTTCGATCCGAAGGTGACGCTCGCCGACGACGCCCTCGACCCGGCCGGCCTCCCGAAGCCGTTCGACTTCGAGGGCACGCCGAAGCAGCGCGTCCCGCTCGTGGAGGAGGGTGTCATCCGAGGGACGGTCTGGGACCGGCAGACGGCCGCCCGCGCCGGCCGCAGCTCAACCGGGCATGCGCTGCCGGCCGTCGAGCGCGCCTGGGGCGCGATCGCCACCGCCGTCTCGATGGCACCGGGCGAGATCGACTCGACGGACGAGCTGGCCGAGCTGGTCGGCGACGGCATCTATGTCACGCGCCTGCACTACCTCGGCGTCGTCAACCCGCGCGAGGGCGTGATCACCGGGATGACCAGAGACGGGACGTTCCGGATCCGCGACGGGAAGATCGCAGAGCCGCTCGTCAACCTCCGCTTCACCGTCTCGATGCCCGACCTGCTGGCCGACGTGCCGGGCCTGACCCGCGAGACGCTGCTCGTCAGCCAGAGCGACTTCTACGACGACCGCTGGGCCTACGGCTACCGCGTGCCCGCGATCGCGACCGGCTGCTTCAACGTCACCGGCGCCGGCTCCGGCCCCGGCATCTGTAGCCATGGGGGAACCCCTGGTTCCCCCCATCGCCCCTCTCCTTGCGGGCGTCGGCGCCGATCGAGCGCGGCGGAGCCGGCAGAGGGGATGCGCTCGCCGGAAGGTTGCCTCTCGTCTGCGGGCCTCCCGCCGGGCGAAGCCCGGCTTCGGCGGCGATTCGCCGCGGCCCGAGGAGGTGAACCCTTGGGGCGTTAGCCCGACACGCAACGCATCGGCCAGCGCAAAGCGCGCCGACGGGCTTTGCCCGGCGTGCGCGCTATCCGAGGAGATGAAAGAGCGCGATCGTCGTCCCGGCGAAGGCGAGGGCGACGAGCACGGTCAGGCGCGTCAGGTTGCGCTCGACGATGTGCGTTCCGCCCTGCGAGGCGGGGGTGAAGCCCATGCCGCCGAAGCCGGTGTCGCGGCCGGAGTGCATCAGGATCAGCCCCATCAGGGCGATCGAGAGCAGAACGTGGAGGACGGCGACCGCTGCGAGCACGGCGCCTAGGGTACCGGCACGTAACCGGCTTCGTCCAGGCTCGCACGGGCCGGAGCGAAAGGAGAGAATCCCCCCGTGGACGCGCGCGAGCGAATCCAGAAGCTGCTGATCACCGGCGACAACCGGCTGAAGCAGGGGGTCGCGCCCGAGAAGGTGCGCGCGACCTACGAGGAAGCATTGGAGCTGGCGCGTGCGAACGGTCTGGATGACCGGATCGGGCCACTCGTCGAGATCAGGCTCGCCGACCTCGACCGGCGCTCGTCCGAGGCCGGGCTGTTCGATGGATGAATTCGCTTTCCTGAATTCTTCAAGACAAGCGTTAGGATAGGACGGCGTGGGTGAGGGTACGGATCCGGCGGCAGTCCTTCGTGCGCATGGATTCCGTGTCACCGCCACGCGCATGGCAGTCCTGGACGCGCTCGACGAGCTCCCTCCTCACGTCACGGTTGAGCAGGTCGAGGCGAGCGTGCGCAGGCAGATCGGCGCAGTCTCGACGCAGGCGGTCTACGACATCATGCGCGCCCTGCACGAGGTGGGCCTCGTTCGCCGGATCGAGCCGGCGGGCAGCGCTGCGCTGTTCGAGACACGCGTGGACGACAACCACCACCACCTCGTTTGCCGGGATTGCGGTCGCACCGTCGACGTCGACTGCGCGGTCGGTGAGCCTCCGTGCCTGGCTCCGAGCTCCACCGCCGGATTCGAGATTGACGAAGCGGAGATCGTCTTCTGGGGACGCTGTCCCGACTGCATCGGAAAAGAGAGGCCCGCATGATTCGCCACAGCGAGACAAGGAGGACCCAATGAGCGACAGCAAGTGCCCGGTCTCGGGCGAAACCGGCAGGTCGAACCGAGACTGGTGGCCGAACCACCTGGACGTGAGCGTCCTCCACCAGAACCCTCCCATGGGCGATCCCATGGGCGCGGGGTTCGACTACGCCGAGGAGTTCAAGACCCTCGACCTCGATGCCCTGAAGCGCGACATCGTGGCAGTCATGACGACGTCGCAGGACTGGTGGCCGGCCGACTACGGCCACTACGGGCCGCTTCTGATCCGGATGGCCTGGCACAGTGCGGGCACCTACCGCATCAGCGACGGCCGCGGAGGCGCCGGGTCCGGCGAGCAGCGCTTCGCGCCCCTCAACAGCTGGCCGGACAACGTCAGCCTCGACAAGGCGCGCAGGCTGCTCTGGCCGGTCAAGCAGAAGTACGGTCGGAAGCTCTCGTGGGCCGACCTGATGATCTTCGCCGGCAACTGCGCGCTGGAGTCGATGGGATTCAAGACGGTCGGCTTCGCCGGCGGGCGCGAGGACGTCTGGGAGCCGGAGGAGATCGACTGGGGAACCGAGGCAACGTGGCTCGGCGACGAGCGCTACAGCGGCGACCGGGAGCTGGCGAACCCGCTCGCGGCCGTTCAGATGGGCCTGATCTACGTGAATCCGGAAGGGCCGAACGGCAACCCGGATCCGCTCGCCGCCGCCCGGGACATCCGGGAGACGTTCCGTCGCATGGCCATGAACGACGAGGAGACGGTTGCGCTCGTCGCCGGCGGGCACACGTTCGGCAAGACCCACGGTGCGGGCCCTGCCGACAACGTCGGCCCCGAGCCCGAGGCCGCTCCCCTCGAGGAGATGGGCCTCGGCTGGAAGTCGAGCTACGGCACCGGCGTGGGAGGCGACGCCATCACCAGCGGCCTGGAGGGCGCCTGGACGCCCACCCCGGTGACCTGGGACAACAGCTTCTTCGAGACCCTGTTCCGCTATGAGTGGGAGCTGGTGAAGAGCCCTGCCGGTGCGTGGCAGTGGGTTCCGACGGATCCCGCGGCGGCCGAGGCCGTGCCCGACGCCCACGACCCGTCGAAGCGGCACTCGCCGGTGATGCTTACGACCGATCTCGCGCTCAGGATGGATCCGGTCTACGAGCCGATCTCGCGGCGCTTCTACGAGAACCCGCAGGAGTTCGCCGACGCCTTCGCGAAGGCGTGGTTCAAGCTGACGCACCGCGACATGGGGCCAATCAGCCGGTACCTCGGCCCGCTGGTTCCTGCGGAGCCGCAGCTGTGGCAGGACCCCGTCCCCCCGGTCACGCACGAGCTGATCGGAGCCGAGGAGATCGCCGCCCTCAAGGGCACGATCCTCGCCTCGGGGTTGTCCATCTCCCAGCTGGTCTCGACCGCCTGGGCCTCCGCGTCGACGTTCCGCGGCAGCGACAAGCGCGGCGGAGCCAACGGGGCGCGCATTCGCCTCGCTCCCCAGAATGGCTGGGCGGTCAATGACCCGGCTGAGCTGGCGACGGTGCTGGCGACCCTGGAGGGGATCCGGAAGGACTTCAACGGCTCGCGGTCCGGCGGGAAGCAAGCCTCGCTCGCCGACCTGATCGTGCTCGGCGGTTGCGCGGCCGTGGAGCAAGCCGCGAAGAACGCCGGGCTGGAGGTTCAGGTTCCCTTCGCGCCGGGACGCGCGGACGCGTCCGAGGAGCAGACCGACGTGGAGTCCTTCGCCGTGCTCGAGCCGACCGCGGACGGATTCCGCAACTACGCCGGGAACGGACACCAGCGACCCGCCGAGCACCTGCTGATCGATCGGGCGAGCCTGCTGACGCTGACCGCGCCCGAGCTGACCGTCCTCGTCGGCGGCCTGCGCGTCCTGAACGCGAACTCCGGCCGGTCCGAGCTCGGCGTGCTCACAAAGCGACCCGAGACGTTGAGCAACGACTTCTTCCTGAACCTGCTCGACATGGGCACGACCTGGCAGGCGACGTCCGAAGCCAAGGAGACCTTCGAGGGCCGCGATCGCCTGACGGGCGAGTTGAAGTGGACTGCCAGCCGCGTCGACCTCGTCTTCGGCTCGAACTCCCAGCTCCGTGCAATCGCGGAGGTCTACGCGTGTGACGACGCGAAGGAGAAGTTCGTGCGCGACTTCGTGGCCGCGTGGGACAAGGTCATGAACCTCGATCGATTCGACCTTGCCTGACCCCGACGTTGCGGGGCACCGCGCGAGTTCGGTCATCCGGCCGCACGGTGCCCCACGGCGCTTCTGCCGGTGCCGGCGTCTGACCTGCGTCTCCTACGACCTCGGCTCGACGACCCTGGTCACGACCCAGCGGTGCTTGCCGATCTTGCGGTCGCGGATGAATCCGAGCTTCTCGTAGGTCGACAGCGCACCGTTGTAGAGGAAGCCGGCCGGCACCGCGCCGGCGTCTTCCGGGTAGCCCTCGACGGTTCCCCCGCCTAGACCCGCGATCAGATCGACCGCACCGGCGAGCGCCGCTGTGGCCACGCCCTGACGCCGGTGCCCCTTACCGACGTAGCAGCAGGCGATCCGCCAGTCCGGCGAGGTCGTCCGACCTTTGTCGTACGCCGCGCGGCTCTTGATCCGAGGCACCTCGTCGGGTGCGCCGAACTGGCACCAGCCAATGCAGTCGTCTCCCTCGAAGACGAGCGCCGCGTGGGCCGTGCCTTCGCGAACACGTGCGAGCTTCCGTTCGCGATTGAGGGCGGGCGTGCTTTCCTTGCCGACCCCCTCCGAGTGGAAGCCCATGCACCAGCAGCCGCCGAAGACGCCGTTGTTGCGCTCCACCAGCGCGGCGAATGCGTCCCACGTCGACTCGTCGAGAGCCTTGACGGTATACGTCGGTTCGACCATCGAGCGCAGGCTAATCAGGCGAGATGCTTCGGCACCGCGCTGATCGGCAACCGCTGGACGACGCTCGGCCGGCTAGGACTGCTTTTGCTCGGAGGGGGCTGCTCCGGCGGCCCCCTCCAGGATCTTCTCGATCCGCTCGGCCTGGCGACGCACGTCGTGCTCCGCGGCAGCCGCTCGGGCTGCCTCGTTCGGGCACGGGAGCGCCGCGGCACGGGTGAGCGCGGCGGCGATCTCGTCCTCGTCGAGCGGGTCGACGAGCACGCCCGCGGCCGCGGGGACGAACTCGGGCGGGCCGCCGACGCGGGTCGCGACGACCGGCCGGCCGGTGGCCAGCCCCTCCAGGAGCGCCTGGCCGAACGGCTCGACGAGGCTCGGGCCGCAGACGACGCGCGCCTGGGCGATCCGCGCCGGGACCTCGTCGTGCGGCACGCGCCCGGCCACCTCGATCCCGGGCCGGCCTTCGAGCTGCGCTCTGAGCGGTCCGTCGCCGACGAACGTCAGCGTTCCCTCCTCGAGTCGCCCGAAGGCGGCGGCGAGCCGGAGCACGTTCTTGCGCTCGGTCAGCGAGCCGATGCACACGAAGGCAGGCGGGCCCTCCGGTGCGGGCTGCGGCGAAAAGCGCTCCAGATCGACACCGCAATCCACCACCTCGACTCTGCCTCGAGCGCGAGGCACCTTGCGTTCCAGCTCTCCCCGGAGCCAGCCGGAGACTGCGACCACGGCCGCCGCGCGGCCAATGACGAAGCGGGTCGCGGCCGCGACCCCCGGGATCCGCCCGATGTTCGCGACGTCCTGACCGTGCGCTGTCACGACCAGGGGCGCCCGCGACGCAAGCGCTGCCGCGAGGCCCGCCGGAACGAGGAAGTGCGCGTAGACGACGTCAGGCCGGAAACTCCGCGACGCTGCCCGCGCCGAGCGCAGCAGCCGCAGGTGCCGGACAGAGCCGCCGGCCCGTCGGTCGACGACCGCCAGCTCGAGCTCGTGCCCGCGGTCGCGCAGCTCCGTCTCGAGCCGGGCGACGAAAACGCCGAGGTCAGGGTCGTCGGGCCCTGGGTACATCTGCGAGACGAGGAGGATGCGCACTACGTGAGCCGCGCCTCGGCGAGGCTCGCCCGCCCTCCGGCGGTGCGGGTGATCGTCGGGTCGAGAATCACGGCCACGAGGTCGACCGCGAAGTTCAGCACGATGATGATGGTGCCCGTGACGACAACGATCCCGATGAGCAGCGGGAGGTCGGCGGCGACCCCGCTCAGCGCTCTGATCGTCTGCAGCCCGAGCCCGGGCAGGCGGAAGACCGCCTCGATGTAAGTGGCGATGCCGACTGCGGTGCCGATGTCCATCGCGGTCATCGTCACCAGCGGGAGGACGGTGTTCGGCAGCGCGTGTCTCAGGAGCACGCGGCGCTCCTTCGCGCCCTTCGCCCTCGCGGTGCGGACGTACGGCTCTTCGAGCACCTCGAGCATCCGTGCGCGGATCATCCTCGAATAGAGCGCGACGAAGAAGAGTGCGAACGTGATCCAGGGGAGCGCAAGATGCGACGCCCAGCCGAGCGGCCCGCTGCATGCCGCCTGCGCGTCGAAAGCGTTCGGATCGCTGTTGCCCGTCGGCACGAAGTTGCAGTAGCCGCTCTGCGGCGCCCAGTGCCAGCGGCCGCCGACGAACAGCTGGAGGAGGAGGCCGACGACGAGCGGGTGAGTGGAGATTCCGGCGATCCCGATCGCCACGGCGAAACGGTCGAGCAGCGATCTCGGCCGCGACGCGGAGAGCAGCCCGAGCGGGATTGCGACGAGCAGCAGCAGTACCACGCCGCCGAGGACGACCGACCCGGTGACGCCGGCGGCGCGGATCACCTCGCCGAGAACGGGCTTGCCGTTCGGCTCCCGCACCGAGAAGCCGCCGCGCTGCGAGTTCCACGTTCGCCCCAGGTTTCCGTGCGCGGCTCGCCAGACGAACTTGCCGTACTGCACCCACACGGGGCGATCGGCACCGAGGACGTGGCGGGCCTGTTGCACCTGTGCGGGAGACGCATAGCGGAGATCGATCAGGAACGCCGCCGGCTCCGACGGAATCCGCCAGAAGGCGAAGAACGTAATCAGCGAGAGGAGGAGCAACAGCACGATCGAGGCGATCAGCCGGCGGAGGAGGAAGACGAGCCAGCCGGGCATCAGCGCACCCCGGCCGGGTCGAGCGCCTCGCGCAGCCCCTCGCCGAGCTGATTCAGCGAGAGCACGGTGAGGAAGATCGCCACGCTGGGCGCGACGGTCGGCCACGGCTGAAAGTTCGCCGGCGTGCTCGGGTTCAGGCTCAGCACCGAGCCCCACGTTTGCTGCAGCAGACTTCCCCAGCTCGAGGTCGGCAACTCGATCCCCGCGCCCAGGAAGGTGACGCCGATCTCGAGCATGATGCTGGTCGCCACCATCAGCGTTCCGTATGCAGCCAGCGACGGGATCAGGTGCGGTACGAGGTGCTTGCGGACGATCCGCGGGCCGGAGGCGCCGACCATCCCGGCCGCCTCGACGAACTCGCGGTTACGCAGCGAAAGCATCTGCGCGCGGACGATCCGCGCCGGGTAGTACCAGGTGAAGCAGCCGATCAGCAGGGTGAGCTGGAGGACGCCGACGTTCAGCAGGCCGTGGAAGGTCACGTACCTGAGTCCGTCGCCGATCCCGGTGCCGACCATCAGCAGCAAGAGCAGGATCGGTAAGGCCATCACCAGGTCGGTCAGGCGCGAGATCGCGCCGTCGACGAGCCCTCCGAGCCAGCCGGCGAGCATGCCGAGCAGCACACCGATGATCAGCGCGACGAGCGTCGCCCCGACGCCGACTTCGATCGACACCTGACCCCCGTAGAGAACGCGCAGGAAGAGGTCGCGTCCGAGAGCGCCGTCGCCGCCGAGGACGAAAAGCGTGTCCGGTGTTCCCTGCGGCGGCGGCGGCAGCTTGACGTCGGAGGTAACCGGCCCGAGCTGGTTCGTGTCGGGGACGTGCGCCCAGAGGCCGATCGGCTTCAGGCTCTGGTCGACCGAGTACGGAAACGGGTCGTTCGGCCCGTGGCCGAGGATCCGCGCGGCGATCGGGGCGCCTGCGAAGACCGCGAGCACGAGTGCGACGAGAAAGACGCCGCTGGCAACGGCGACGCGGTCACGGCGAAGCCGGCGCCACGCGAGCCGCCAGGGACCGGCGGCGGCGAGGGGTGGCGCGGCGGCGACCGCCACCACGCTCAGTGGCGCAGGGCGTCGTACGTGCCCCACTCCTGACGGAGCACGTTGCAGATCTCGCCGACCGTGCAGTGGGCACGGAGCGCCTCGCGCATCGACGGCAGCAGATTTG
>CAVXTD010000025.1:0-12759 GCA_963764565.1 uncultured Actinomycetes bacterium | reverse complement strand
CCGACTCCTTGAACATCGCCTTCTCGGCGTCGGAGAGCTTCAGCCGGACGATCTCCTCGACTCCGCCGGCGCCGAGCTTCACGGGCACGCCCATGTACAGGCCTTTCACGCCGTACTCGCCCTCGAGGTAGGCGGTGCAGGGCAGGACCCGCTTCTCGTCGAGCATGATCGAGTCGACCATCTGCGCGGCGGCGGCACCGGGCGCGTACCACGCCGAGGTACCGAGGAGGTTGACGATCTCGCCGCCTCCCTTGCGCGTGCGCTCGACCATCTGCTTGATCCGCGGGCGCGGAATCAGCTGATCGATCGGGACGCCGCCGACGGTCGTCGCCGACACGATCGGCACCATCTGGTCGCCGTGGCCGCCGAGCACCATCGCCGTCACGTCCTTGACCGAGCAACCGGTCTCCCAGGCGATGAACGCCGAGAAGCGCGCGGTGTCGAGGATGCCGGCCATGCCGACGACGCGGTGCTTCCTGAACCGCGACACCGCCTTCGCGACGTGACACATGGCGTCGAGCGGGTTCGAGACGACGACGATGATCGCGTCGCGCGATCGCTTGACCACCTCGCGCGTGACCGAGCCGACGATCGCCTCGTTCGTGGTCACGAGGTCGTCGCGGCTCATCCCCGGCGAGCGCGGCTTGCCTGCTGTGATCACGACCACGTCGGAGCCCTCCGACTCCTCGTAGCCGTTCGTGCCGACGATGTTCGGCTCGAAGCCGAGCACCGAGCCCGCCTGGTTCATGTCGAGGGCCTTGCCCTGCGGGAAGTTCGGGATGATGTCGACCAGGACGACGTCCGCATAGTCGCGGCGCGCGAGTTCCTGGGCGCAGGTGGCGCCGACGTGTCCGGCGCCGACGACTGTGATCTTTCTACGCAACTCTGGCTCCTAGGTGTCGATGATTGCGGCCGCGCCCTCGCCTCCGTGAGCTCTGGACCCGTGCCGTCACCGGGGATCAGGGGCGCTCTGGACGGCAGGCGAGGTGACTCTACCCCACGTGTCGAGGACCCCGGTCCGGGTAGATTCCGGTGCGTGAGTGACTTCAAGCCCGGGCTCGAAGGCGTCGTCGCCGTCGAGACCGAGATCGCCGAGCCGGACCGCGAGGGAGGCTCGCTCCGTTACCGCGGCGTGGACATCGAGGAGCTCGTCGGTCGGTACCCGTACGAGCGCGTCTGGGGCCTCCTCGTCGACAACGACCTCGATTCCGTCATGCCCGAGCCGGAGCCGTACGAGCCCGCCGGCCTGACCGGCAACACACCCGCCGATCTCCAGGCCGAGACCGCACGCCTCGCCGGAGCCTGGAAGCTCGGCAAGCTGAACGAGATCTCCGACGCTCAGGCGCGCGAGGATCTCGGCCGCCTCTCCGCCCAGATGATGGCGATCGTCGCGCGCTCCGCGCGTGTGGCGGACGGCCATCGGGACTCGGTTCCCGACGAGGTCGTCGCGCGCGGCACAACCGCCGCCGAGAGGTTCCTGCTCCGCTGGCGCGGCGAGGCCGACCCGGCCCACGCGAAGGCGATCGAGACCTACTGGATCTGCACGGCGGAGCACGGGCTGAACGCCTCGACCTTCACCGCCAGGATCGTCGCCTCGACCGGCGCCGACTGCGGCGCCGCCCTCTCGTCGGCAGTCGGCGCTCTCTCCGGCCCCCTGCACGGAGGCGCACCGGCGTACGTCAAGCCGATGCTCGAGGAGGCCGCGGCGATGGGAGACGCCGAGCGCTGGGTCAAAGAGGCGCTCGAGAGCGGCAAGCGGATCATGGGCTTCGGGCACCGCATCTACCGGGCCGAGGATCCACGCTCGCGCATCCTCAAGCGACCGCGACAGGAGCTCGGCTCGCAGCAGATCGAGATCGCAGAGCAACTCGAGCGCGCGGCGCTCGAGGCGCTGCGAGAGCGATATCCCGAGCGCGTGCTCGCGACCAACGTCGAGTACTACTCCGCGGTCGTGCTCGATTTCGCCGATATCCCGCCGCCGCTTGCGCCCGCGATGTTCGCCTGCTCACGAGTTGCGGGCTGGTCGGCCCACATCCTCGAGCAGAAGAAGACCGGCCGTCTCTTCCGGCCGAGCGCGCGCTACGTCGGCCCCGCGCCTCGCTCGTTGAACGGCGACCAGGCCTGAATCTTCAGGAGGCAGCCGCGCAGGCGCAGCTCCTCGCCGACGAGGGTGAGGAACGTGAGCTGGCCGACCTGCGCCGGACCTGGGACGACGAGGTCGAGGGCGCGGCCCGTAGCACGGACTACCGCGAGCGCGCCGTCGCCTACCGTGCGATCGGCCAATTCCGGTTCCGGCAGAAGATCGAGCTGCTCGGCCGGGGACTCGACGACGAGAGCCCCGCTTGCAGAGGCTCGGCGCTGATCTCGCTCGAGCTGCTCTCCCGCGACAGCCCCGGGGCGGTGAACTCGGTTCGGTCCGAGCTGCACCGGCTGGCGAGCGGCGACGACAACCAGGCGGTGCGGCGGCTCGCAATCGTATGCCTCAAGAACGGCTCGCCTCATCGCGACACGATCGCGCTGCTCGAGGGACTCGCCGACGACGACCGTCAGGACCGCGAGCTGCGCGACGCCGCTCGGAAGATCGCGGGCGCGCTGAAGAAGAAGGGGCGCTAGAAAGGCTTCGAGCCCGGCGCCCGGCGCGCGTGCGGGTGGGCCGCAAAGTACGTCTCGCGGCGGCGCTTGTCGGTGACGTGCGTATACAGCTCCGTCGTCGCCAGATCTGCGTGGCCGAGCATCTCCTGGACGCTGCGCAGGTCGGCGCCGCCCTCGAGCAGATGGGTGGCGAACGAATGGCGGAGCAGATGCGGGTGGACGCGCCCGGCTTCGAGACCCGCCTTCTCGGCGAGCCGGCGCAGGATCAGGAACGCGCCGGCGCGGGTGAGCGCGCCGCCCTGTGCATTCAAGAAGAGCTCCGGGCGGTAGCGGCGATCGAGGTAGGGCCGGCCGCGCGAGAGGTAGCGACGCAGTGCCTCGGTCGCCGAGCGGCCGATCGGGACGACGCGCTCCTTTCCGCCCTTGCCGATGCAGCGGACGAGCCGCTCGTCGAGATCGACGCCTGCGCGTTCCAGGCCGACGGCCTCGCTGACGCGCAGCCCGGCCCCGTACAAGAGCTCGACGAGCGCCGCGTCGCGCAGCGCCCGCGGCTGAGTGCCTGCCGCCGCCTCGATCAGACGCTCGGCCTCGCGAGGCGAGAGCGTTCGCGGCAGCTTCCGCCGGCGGCGCGGCGGTTCGAGCTCCGCTGCCGGGTTGTCGCCGCGGGTGCCGAGCATGACCTGGTGGGCAAAGAACGAGCGGATCGCCGAGATGCGCCGCGAGATCGTCGTCCCGGCGAGACCGTCGGCTCTGAGCCCGGCGAGGTACGTGAGCAGGTCTGCGGTCGTCGCCGACGAGACCTCCCGCCCGAGCCTGCGCTGGAGGTCGAGCAGGTCGCGCCGGTAGGCGTCCACCGTCCTCGGCGCGCGGCGCGTGGCGAGGAGGGCGAGGAAGCCGTCGAGCTCAGGATCATCCCATGCACGGAGCGGATTTCGGTGCGCGGCGCGCATCGCCTGCCCGCGTTCGGAGGTCAGTGTCTGACACCGCGGGTGTCAGACACCGGTTTGGGCCTCGGCCGCTTCGGGGCGCAGGCGGCGGCGGAGGAGCGAGGCGCCGACGATCGCGAGCGCCTGCACTCCGACGAGGACGCCGAGCGCGATCGCCGTGTCACTCCAGAACCGGTCCGGGAACAGCCGCCGCAGGGTGTCGGTCTCGGCGAAGCGCCAGCTGTCGCCCGAGAAGAACACCCGGTGGAAGCCGCCCAGGAAGCCGACCGGGACTGATCGCGACGAAGACGCCGACGAACGCCGCGATCCCGATTGTCAGCAGCCCGCCGGCGACGAGTCCGTCCCAGACGATCGGTCTCGTCCGCTTCGGGATCGCGAGCGCTGCGAGCGCGAGGAGCCCGATCGCGTGGATCAGGTAGAGGCCGAGGACGTAACGGCGGACGTCGCGCAGATGCCGCCGCTCGCGGTCGCCGAACGCCGGGCCGCCGTCCGGAAGTCGGGCCTCGTTCAGCTCGCGGCCGCCGCCCCCGAACGGGAGGATCGAGTCGAGCGCTTGCCGGGCGAGCGTTTGTTCTCTCATCGTTCGTCAGCCCGTAGGGCTCTGCCGGCAGCAGCCGGTACTCGGCGCGCGGGAACCAGCCGTGAGCGAGGACATGCACGGCGTTCCCGACCATGATCAGCGGCACCAACGCAGCGATGACCGTGACCGCTGCACGATGCCGGCTCGGAATCGCCACTCTCATGAGAGATTCTCATGAGACACACCTCTTCGAGGGCACGTCGGCCGCCGAGGTGACGGCGGAGTACAAGGAGGAAGAGTTGGAGATCGAGGAGGAGCGGTGGTCGTTCCCGTGGACTCTGCGCTGGCGTGGAAGGCCGGCCGGTTGCGCGCCAGGTACTACCACCGTCGCTCGAGCCGTCTCTCGCTCGCCGACTGCTGCCTGGTCGCGGCGACAAGCGGCGAGGACAGCGTCGTCACCGGCGATCGGGCGCTGATCACGATGGCGAAGGCCGAAGGCTTGAAGGTCGTCGAGCTCTAGCTGCGCGGATGCGCGCGGTCGTACACGCGCCGTAGCCGCTTGCCGTCGACGTGACTGTAGATCTGCGTCGTCGACAGCGAGCTGTGCCCGAGCAGCTCCTGGATCACGCGCAGGTCGGCACCCCCCTCGAGCAGGTGCGTCGCGAACGCGTGCCGGAGCTTGTGCGGGTTCGGCGTCAGGCGCCGCAGCGTGCTCGTGTCCAACCGGCGGCCGCGCGCAGACAGGAAGACGGCGTTTTCGGCGCCTGTCGCCAGCAGCGGCCGGGCATCCCGGAGGTACACGGCGAGCCGGTACGCGGCCTCCTCTCCGATGGGCACCGTCCGCTCCTTGCCGCCCTTCCCGCGCACGTGCAGGAGCTCCTGCTCGAAGTCGACGTCCTGAAGGTCGAGCCCGACCGCCTCTGCGCTGCGTAGCCCCGCCGAGTAGACGAGCTCGACGAGCGCCCGGTTGCGAAGACCGAGCGGCCCTTCGACCGAAAGCGCCTCCAGCAGGGCGTCGACCTCGGCCGCCTTGGGGGCCGCCGGCAGGCGCCGGGGCCGCTTCGGAGCAAACGAGGCATCGGGTACCCGCGCGGCGCCGAGCGCCGAGCGCAGGAGCGAGCGGACGGCCGACAGCTTGCGCCCGATCGTCGCCGCTGCGAGCCGCGGCCGGCCGCGGCCGAGATGCGCCGTGTAATCGGCCAGCACCCTCACGTCGACGTCGTCAAGTGACAGCCCTCGCCCGCGCAGCCAGCCGGTGAACTGCTCGAGGTCGGCGCGGTAGGCCCGGCGCGTGCCGTCCGAGTAGGCCGGGCTCGCGAGCAGGCGCTCGATCTCGTCCATGTCACCCATTTCGGGGTCGCGACTCCGACCCCTATCGAGCGTGGTACCACTCTCCGCCGCAACTGGCGGACGAGCAGGCGTAGTAGGCTGCGCGCCGCGTATGAGGCTCGAGCATCTCTTCGACCTCGATCTGCGCTACGAGGGGGAGTACGTCGTCGTCCGGCCCTACGGCGGGCTGGACGGAGTCGGCTATGCCTCGGGCGCGGGCCGAGCGACAGGCCCCCACGTCGAGGGCGCGGTTCGCTTCTCGAACAACCCCCGCGTGCGGGGCGACGGTGTGCTCCTCGCCGATCTTGCGGGCGCGATCGCCACCGACGACGGCGCGCGGATCGTCTTCTCGCTGACCGGCCTCGGCCGCAAGGATGCGAACGGCCGGAGCTTCAGCGTCGCGCTGGCGATGACGCTCGAATCCGACGACGAGCGCTACGCCTGGGCGAACGAGGCGCTCTGCATCGCGGAGGCGAGAGTGGTCGGCCGCCGGGTGGAGATGCACGTTCACCGCTTGTTGTCGGGGGAGGCGTAGGATGCGGGCGGGAGGAGGCACACCGTCACGATCACGACCGAGACGCCGATGAGCCTGCATGGGCTGAACCCGGAGGGCCGCGTCTACCGTCAGCCGACGACGGCGCTGCTGTACGCGCATGCGCTCGCGCGCGGGGAGGGAACCCTCGCCGAGGGCGGGCCGCTCTGCGTCGACACCGGGCGGTTCACCGGCCGGTCGCCGAAGGACAAGTTCATCGTCCAGGAGCCGGGCTCGAAGGATCGCATCTGGTGGGGGACCGTCAACCAGGGGCTGTCCGAGGAGCACTTCGAGGGGCTGCGCTCGAAGGTCGTCGCTCACCTCGACTCCCACGACGTCTACGTCGTCGATGCGTTCGCGGGCGCCGACGAGGCGCACCGGATCGCAGTTCGCATCGTCACCGACCGGCCGTACCACGCCCTGTTCGCAAAGACGATGTTCATCGAGCCGACCGCCGTCGAGCTCGAGACCTTCGAGCCGCGGGCGCTCGTGCTGCACGCCCCGGCGGTCGAGGCCGACCCCGACGACGACGGGACACGCTCGGGGACGTTCGTTGTGCTGCATCCGACGCGCGCCGAGGTGCTGATCGGGGGCACGTTCTACGGCGGTGAGATCAAGAAGTCGATCTTCACCGTGATGAACGACCGACTCCCGCTCGAGGGCGTGTTCCCGATGCACTGCTCGGCGAACGTCGACGACGAGGGGCGCGTGGCGATCTTCTTCGGGCTATCGGGCACCGGGAAGACGACGCTCTCGGCCGACCCGTCCCGCTCGCTGATCGGGGACGACGAGCATGGCTGGGGCGACAGCGGCGTCTTCAACATCGAGGGCGGCTGCTACGCGAAGGTAATTCGGCTCTCCGCCGAGGCCGAGCCCGAGATCTACCGCACGACCCGCACCTTCGGGACGATTCTCGAGAACGTCGTCGTCGACGAGGACGGGCTCCTCGACCTCGACGACGAGTCGAAGACCGAGAATACGCGTGCGGCGTACAAGCTCGAGCAGATCGGGCACGCGCTCGCGGAGAAGCGGGCGGGGCATCCGAGCGCCGTCGTCATGCTGACTGCCGACGCCTTCGGGATCCTGCCGCCGATCGCGCGCCTGACGCGTGAGCAAGCGCTCTTCTACTTCCTCTCCGGCTACACGGCGAAGGTGGCCGGGACGGAGATCGGCGTGACCGAGCCGCAGGCGACGTTCTCGACCTGTTTCGGGGCGCCGTTCCTGCCGCAGGAGCCTGCGGTCTACGCGCGGATGCTCGGCGAGAAGCTCTCCACGCACCAGCACACATCGGTCTGGCTCGTCAACACCGGCTGGACCGGCGGTCCGTTCGGTGAAGGCCACCGGATGCCGATCGCAGCGACGCGCGGCCTGCTGCACGCCGCACTCGAGCAGGGCCTGCGACACGTCGAGTACCGGCTCGACCCCGTTTTCGGCTTCGAGGTGCCCGTCTCTGTGCCGGGCGTCGACCAGTCGCTGCTCGACCCGCGGTCGACGTGGCGCGATCCGGAGGCCTACGACCGCAAGGCCCGCGAGCTGGCCCGGATGTTCCGCGACAACTTCGAGCAGTTCGCGGACTCGGCCGGCCCGGCGGTGAGCGCCGCCGGCCCGACGATCTGACGCGCTCGGCTTGCGGCATCGGATAGCGTCCGATGTCGTGGATGCGAAGCACGATGTGATCGTCGTCGGCGCCGGCTGCGCGGGTATGCGCGCAGCGATCGAGGCATTCGACGTCGGAGCGGACATCGCGGTCGTGTCCAAGCTCCACCCCGTGCGCAGCCACTCCGGCGCGGCCGAGGGCGGGATCAACGCAGCCCTCGGGAACGCCTCGGAGGACAACCCGGAGATCCACGCGTACGACACGGTCAAAGGCTCCGACTATCTCGGCGACCAGGACGCGATCGAGGTCTTCACCCGCGAGGCGGTGCAGGATCTCTACCAGCTCGAGAACTGGGGCTGCGTCTTCTCACGTACCGAGGACGGGCGGATCGCCCAGCGTCCCTTCGGGGCAGCCGGAGCGCCTCGGACGGCGTACGCGGCCGACATCACCGGCCACGTCCTGATCCAGGTGCTCTACGAGCAGATGATGCGCCGCGACATCAACGTCTACGAGGAGTTCTTCGCCTGGAAGCTCGTGGTCGAGGACGGGCGCTGCCAGGGCGTGATCTGCTGGGATCTCGTCAACGGCGGCCTGAAGACGATCGGCGCGAAGGCGGTGATTCTCGCCACCGGTGGCGCGGGCCGGCTCTTCCGGGCGACCACGAACGCGTACGCCTGCACGGGCGACGGGATGGCGATGGCGCTGCGCGCCGGCGTCCCGCTCAAGGACATGGAGTTCATGCAGTTCCATCCGACGACGCTCTACCCGACGGGGATTCTGATCACCGAGGGCTGCCGCGGTGAGGGCGGGTACCTGATCAACAGCGAGGGCGACCGCTTCATGGCCACCTACGCGCCGAACGCAATGGAGCTTGCCTCGCGCGACGTCGTCTCCCGCTCCGAGCAGACCGAGATCGACGCCGGGCGCGGGGTGAACGGCTCGATCTTCCTCGACCTCCGCCACCTGGGCGCGGAGAAGGTTCTCACCCGTCTGCCGAGCTCGCGAGAGCTGGCGATGACATACGCGGGAGTCGACCCGCTGTACGAGCCGATTCCTGTGCGGCCGGGCGCCCACTACCACATGGGTGGCGTCGACACGGACATGTTCGCCAAGACCGAGCTGGACGGCCTCTACGCCGCCGGAGAGGCGGCCTGCGTGTCGGTGCACGGGGCGAACCGGCTCGGGGGCAACTCGCTGATGGAGACGATCACGTTCGGACGGCGGTCGGGACGCGCCGCCGCAGAGTCGGCGCTCTCCGAGGCGGCGGTGACGGCGTCGGGGGCGGCCCAGGCGGACGCCGAGCGTGAGCTGAAGACGCTCCTCGACCGCACCGAGGGCGAGCGGCCGTGGAAGATCCGCGACGAGCTCGGTTCGTCGATGCTCGAGAACTTCGGCGTCTTCCGGCAGGAGGAGAAGATGCAGGCACAGCTCGGGATCATCGACGGGCTGCGCGAGCGCTACCAGCAGGTCGTGGTCGAGGACAAGGGCAAGGTCTTCAACAACGACCTGACGCAGGCGATCGAGCTCGGCTACCTGCTCGATCTCGCCGGCTGCATGATCGAGGCCGGGATCGCGCGCAAGGAGAGCCGCGGTGCGCACGCGCGGCCGCACGACTACCCGACGCGCGACGACGCCAACTTCCTCAAGCACTCGATCACGCGCTGGATCGCCGATCGCCCCGTGCTCGACTGGAAGCCGGTGACGATGACAAAGTGGCAGCCCGAGGAGAGGAAGTACTAGGATGGCAGACTGCATCTATGGATGTGGCCCTCAAGATCTGGCGGTTCGACGGCGAGACCGGCGAGCGCGAGCTGAAGCGGTACGAGGTCGACGTGCCCGAGTGGGCGAACCTGCTCGACGTGCTCGACGTGATCAAAGACCAGCAGGACGGGTCGCTCGCCTACCGGAAGAGCTGCCGGATGATGATCTGCGGCTCCTGCGGGATGCGCCTCGACGGCCGGGCCGTGCTCGCGTGCAAGGAGCGGCTGAAGCCCTACGTGGACGCGGGCATCGAGCCGACGGTCTCCGCGATGGGGAACCTGCCGGTGATCAAGGACCTGGTCGTCGACATGGAGCTGTTCTGGCAGAAGATGCGCGCGATGAATCCGTACCTCCAGCCGGGCTACGCGTCGGCGCCGGAGGACAGGGAGTTCCTCGTCACGCCCGACCAGTTCGAGGTGATCCACAAGGAGGCGCTCTGCATCAACTGCGGGTGCTGCGTCTCGGAGTGCAACTCGATGGAGTCCGATCCGGAGTTCCTCGGGCCCGCCGCGCTCGCAAAGGGGATGCGCTTCGTCGGAGACACTCGCGACCAGGCCACCGTCGAGCGACTCGAGGCGTACAACTCCGAGCACGGGATCTGGGACTGCACCCGCTGCTACTTCTGCCAGGAGCGCTGCCCGAAAGGCGTCGATCCTCGGGACGCGATCGCCAAGCTCGGCGCCGAGTCGATCAAGCACGGGATCGACCGCGACATGGGCGCCAAGCACGCGAAATGGTTCGTCACCTCCGCGAAGACCACGGGCTGGCTGCGCGAGACGGAGCTCGTCCCGAAGACGCAGGGGATCGTCTCCTCGATCAAGGAGATCAAGTTCGCGATGAGCCTTGCCAGGAAAGGCAAGGTGCCGCCGCCGTTCCCGCCGCACGTCGCCGAGGACGTGAAGGAGTCGCGCGCCCTCTACAACCTCGTCAAGGAACAGGGCCGGGACGGCGCCGCCGGCATCGTCCAGGGCGAGAAGGGGCTGTCTCGCATCGAGTTCGCCCACGAACAGAAGCGCCGCGAGAAGGAGGCCGCCGAATGACGAAGGTTGCGTACTACAAGGGCTGCCTCGCCTCGCTCTCGGCGAAGGAGCTCGACATCTCCACGCAGGCGCTCGCGCCGAAGCTCGGGCTGGAGCTGGAGGAGCTCGAGTCGGTGACGTGCTGCGGCGCCGGCGACATCCACGAAGCCGAGCCGGATTACTACCTGCACCTGAACGCCCGGATTCTCGCCTACGCGCGCGCGACCGGTGCCGAGACGCTGATGACGATCTGCAACGTCTGCACGCTCAACCTGCGCCAGGCGAACTGGCAGCTGAAGCAGGACGACGAGCTGCGCGCGCGGGTGAACGAGAACCTCGAGCGGGTGGGCGTACCGGCGTACGACGGCGGCGTCGAGGTCAAGCATCTGCTCTGGCTGATCGCCGAGGGCGACGGCTACGAGCGGCTCAAGGAGGTTGCGCACCGCGGCCTGAAGGGGCTGAAGGTTGCTCCCTTCTACGGCTGCCAGATCCTACGGCCGTCGAAGCTGCTCGGCTTCGAGGATCCCGACAAGCCGTGGTCGCTCGAGGCGATCATCACCGCGTGTGGCGGCGAGCCGATCGACTACCCGGCGAAGATCAAGTGCTGCGGCTTCCCGATCATCCAGGCCCGGGAGGAGACCGCGCTCAACGAGCTGATCCAGCCGATCGAGCAGGCGATGGAGGCAGGAGCCGACGCGATCGTGACGCCGTGCCCGCTCTGCCACCTCTCGCTCGACGCGTGGCAACAGAAGCTGGAGAAGGCAACGGGCAGGACCTACGGCATGCCGATCATCCACCTCTCGCAGCTGATCGGCGTCGCAGCCGGGCTCGACGAGTCGGAGCTGAAGTTCAAGCGACACGTCGTCTCGGTGCAGCCGGTCGTCGAGAAGCTCTCGGTCTGAAGGCCGAGACGATACGGACCGGGCTCGCCGCGGTCGCCGGCGTGGCGACGGGCGGCCTCGCCTGGGGGCTGTACGAGGCCGCCTGGGTGAGGTTGGCCGAGGTTGACCTGACGCTGCCTCGACTCTCGCCCGAGCTGGCGGGCGTGCGGATCGCGCACCTGTCCGACTTCCACCTAGGGATCCCCTCGGGGGGATCCCTAGCTGTGCAGCGGGCGGTCGAGTGGGTGGTCGAGCGACAGCCGGACTTGGTGCTCGTAACCGGCGATCTTCTGGCACGGCCGAAAGGGGCCGCAAGGCTGCGCGAGCTGATCGACCGGCTGCCGCCCGTGTACGCGGTCCTCGGCAACCACGACTATGCGGACAGCCGCGACCCCTTCTCGAAGCCGGTCGGCGAGGTCGACCTCGGCGGGGGGACGCTGCTCGCCGACGAGGCGGTAACGCTCGAGCTGCGTGGGTGCCGCGTCCAGCTGGTCGGCGTCGATCCGCGCACGTACATGCGCCTCGACTCGAGGCCCTGGGAGCTGGCCGACCCGGATGCGGATCTCCGGATCCTGCTCTGTCACTTCCCGAGGGTCGTCGATCTGCTACCGGAGGGCGTTTTCGACCTCGTCCTCTCCGGGCACATGCACGACGGGCAGATCTGCTTGCCGTACCCGCGCGGGAAGATCCGATTCGCCCATCCCCGCGCCCCGTACAACCACGGCGTCTACCGGACGGCGGCGGCGACCTTGCACGTCTCGTCCGGGCTGGGGACGACGTTCGTGCCGCTCCGCTTCGGCGCCCGTCCTGAGGCGACCGAGCTCGTCCTACAATCCGGTTGATGGCAGAGCATGCGAGCAGCTCGGCGGATGTTCTCGACGCCGGCCTCGTCCAGGTCTGATGGCACCCCGCGTCGCCGGTCTCACCGGCGCGACCTTGGAGACGGCGCCGTCGGTCTGCCACGAGTGCATCTGGTGGCAGTCGCGGGGCCGGAACGTGGACAAGCGGCGCTGGATCTCGAAGGCCGAGGAGGAGTGGGGCGCGTGGGGCACGGTGTACTACGACGAGGACGGGCGCCTGCTCGGCTCGATGCAGTACGGGCCGTCGGGCCTGTTCCCGCGCGGAGCCGAGCTGCCCGCCGGCCCACCGTCGCCTGACGCGGCCCTCGTCACCTGCTCGTACGTGGTCGAGGCGACGACGCCGTGGGTCATGCAGTCGCTCTTCCTCGCTGCCATCGGCGACGCGAAGGACCGCGGAGCGAAGGCGCTGGAGGCGTTCGCCTACCGCTACCAGGAGGGCGAGTCCACCTACGAGCGGTTCCTCGTCCACCGGACGGTCTTCCCGTCAGACTTCCTCGCCGACTTCGGCTTCCGCACGCTGCGGACACAGGGACGCGTGGAGCTGGCACGCCTCGATCTCGGCGGCCTGATCCCGGTGCACGACGGGATGCGGGTGCGGGTCTTTCGAGCGTTGAAAGAGGCGCTCACCCCGGCACCGGTTCCCCAGCGGCCGTAGGCTAGGACGATGATCTCCGAGCTCGTCGACGTCGACCGGTATCCGGTCGATCGCCTCGACTCGCAG
>CAVXTD010000024.1:0-69244 GCA_963764565.1 uncultured Actinomycetes bacterium | reverse complement strand
CTAGAAGAGCTTCTCGGCCTCGGCCGGCCCGGCCGTCTTCTCGAGCAGGCGTCGCGCCCGCCGCCCCAGATCGCCGAGGTCGACCTTGCCCTGCTCGGCAGCTTCGGCCAGCCGCTCGGCGAGCCCGAGCGCCTCGTCGATGATCGCCGAGCTCGCGCCGGCGTCCTGCCCCATCTCGTGCAGGATCGTCCGCTCTGTGCGCGACGCGACGATCGCCTCGGCGATCCCCTCGACCCAGACGCGCGTGCGGCGGCCGCTGCCGCGCTCGGCGGTGTCGATCGGCTCGAGCGCGTAGATCTTGTCGGCGCGGGCGTACTTCCCGAAGCCGAGGAAGATCATCTTTGCGCCGTCCGCCACGGGGTGATTATGAGCCCTGCGCGGCAGGTACGCTCGTGTCGCTTTGCCTCGCATCTACCTCTCGCCTCCGCATCTGTCCGGGCGCGAGCTGGAGCTCGTCCAGGAGGCGATCGAGTCGAACTGGGTCGCGCCGCTCGGCCCGCAGGTGGACGCATTCGAGCGCGAGCTCTCCGACGTCACCGGCGTTCCGAACGCGCTCGCCCTGTCGAGCGGCACCGCGGCTCTGCACCTCGCTCTCGTCGTTCTCGGGATCGGCCCCGGCGACGAGGTCGCCTGTTCCTCGTTCACCTTCTCCGCGAGCGCGAATGCGATCCACTACACCGGGGCGACGCCGGTCTTCGTCGACGCCGATCGCCTCCACCTGGACGATCGACCCCGAGCTCCTCGACCGTGCGCTCGACGAGCGCCCCCGGATCCGCGCCGTAGTCGCCGTCGACCTCTACGGCCAGTGCTGCGACTACGACGCTCTGATCTCGATCTGCTCCCGGCGCGGGGTGACGCTTGTCCAGGACGCAGCGGAATCGCTCGGCGCGTCGTACCGGAACGCCCCGGCCGGCGGCCAGGCCGAGATCGCCGCCTTCTCCTTCAACGGCAACAAGGTGATCACGACGAGCGGCGGGGGCATGCTCGTCTCACGCAACGCCGACTGGATCGCCCACGCACGAAAGCTGTCCACCCAGGCGCGGGAGCCCGGAGCGCACTACGAGCACACCGAGATCGGGTTCAACTACCGCCTGAGCAACCTGCTCGCGGCGGTGGGCCGGGCACAGCTCGAGGTGCTTCCCGAGCGCGTCGACGCCAGGCGGCGCATCAACAGCCTCTACCGCGAGCTGCTCGGAGACGAGCCGGGGATCTCGTTCATGCCGGAGGCGTCCTACGGACGGAGCAACTGCTGGCTGACCTGCATCGTCGTCGACCCGGAGACGGCCCGAACCGACCGCGAGCGGATCCGCCTCGCTCTCGAAGCCGAGGACATCGAATCGCGTCCGCTCTGGAAGCCGATGCACCTCCAACCGGTGTACGAGCGTTGCCCGGCCTACGGCGGCGACGTGTCGGCGCGACTCTTCGAGCGCGGCCTCTGCCTGCCGAGCGGGTCGGCGCTGACCGAGGCCGATCAGCGGCGGATCGTCGAGAGCGCTGCTCTCGACCCGGCTTTAGGCCTCGGCGCGAGTCGCCGCTGCGTAGTCGAGCCAGTGCGACCAGCGGTCGGTGCGACCCTGCACGGTGTCGAGATACGACTTCTGTAGCTCGAGCGTGACCGGGCCGACGCCGATCTCGTGGTCGTCCACCGACCTCAACGGGGTGACCTCGGCCGCGGTCCCGGTCATGAACACCTCGTCGGCGGTGTACAGCTCGGTGCGGATGAGCGGCTTCTCGACGACGGTGTGACCCAGGTCCTGGGCGATCTGGATCACCGAGTCGCGCGTGATCCCCGGCAGGATCGACGAGCTCAGGTCGGGCGTGAAGATCGTGCCGTCTCGGACCACGAACACGGTCTCACCGGGGCCGTCGGCGATGTAGCCGTCCTCGGTGAGGAGGATCGCCTCGTCGTAGCCGGCGCGCTGGGCCTCGTGGGTGGCGAGCATCGAGTTCAGGTACACACCGGTCGCCTTGGCGGCATGCGGGATCGTGTTCGGACCGACCCGGCGCCAGGAGGAGACCATCGCCCGGATCCCGAGGCGCTGACCCTCCTCGCCGAGGTACGCGCCCCACGGGAAGCAGAGGATTGCCACGTCGACCGGGTTCGAGCCGGTGTGGACACCGAGCTCGCCGTAGCCGTAGAAGGCGATCGGCCGGACGTAACAGGAGGTGAGGCCGTTGACGGCGATCGTCTCCAGGCAGGCGGCCCGCAGCTCCTCGGCCGTGTACGGGAGCTGCATGTAGAGCAGCTTCGCCGAGACCTCGAGCCGCGCCATGTGGTCGGCGAGGCGGAAGACCGCGGGCCCGCGCTCGGTGGCGTAGCAGCGGATCCCCTCGAACACGCCTGTGCCGTAATGCAGCCCGTGGGAGCCGACGTGGATGCGGGCATCGGCCCAGTCCACGAGCTCGCCGTTCATCCAGATCTTCTCGGTCTCCTGCATGTCAGCTCCCTTCCGGTGAGATGTTAGAGATCCTCAGCGACATCGACCGGCTCGGCACGCGATACCCGGATGAGCTCGGCGGCGGGAACGCCGGCCAGGTGGCGCGGCGACCCCGCGCCGACCCAGAGCAGGCCGGCTTCGAGCAGGCTTCGGTCGATCAGGACGCGACCGATCCGTCGCAGGCGGAAGGGCGCGACGGCGCCGGGAGGGTATCCCGTCGCCTCCTCGACCAGCGACGCGCCGGCGACGCGCGCGCGGGTCGATCCGGTCACGGACGCAACCTTGCCTGCATCGGCCCGGCGGTCGCCCGGAACGAGGACGAGCACCGGCCGGCCGTCGCAGTCGAAGACGAGCGACTTGACGATGCGCCTGAGCTCGCAGCCGACCGCGGCGGCAGCATCCTCGGCCGTCGGCGTCCCGCTCGGGAACTCCTCGATTCGAGCCTCCGCACCCGCCTCCCGCAACGCTGCGCTGACCCGCTCGACCGGCTCGGGCCAGGCGTCCACTAGCCGAGGGAGATGAACCGGGCGTCGTCGAAGCCCTCGGCGTGCACGCGCTGGACGAGGTCGGGCGGAGCCGGACTGTCGATCGACAGCGCCATCAGCGCCTTCCCTCCCTGCTTCGTTCGCGACACGGCCATGTTCGCGATGTTCACGCCCGCCTCGCCGAACATCGACCCGACCCGGCCGATCACGCCCGGCAGGTCGTCGTAGCGAAGGAAGACGAGCAGCGGCGAGAGCTCCAGGTCGATCCCGAAGCCGAGGGCGCCCGCGAGGAAGAGGCGCGGCTCGGGACCGATCGTCGTCCCGGAGACGGCGACGCCGTCGGCTCGCACCTCGACGAGGTTCGTGTAGTCGCGTGACGCGCGGAAGCGCTCCTCGGCGACCTCGATTCCCCGCTCGGCCGCGATCACCGCAGCATTGACGTAGTTGACCGCCTGATCGACGCGTCCCTGGAAGAGCCCGTTCAGCGCCGCAACGGTGAGCAGCCGCGTGTCGTACTCGGAGAGCGGCCCGTGCGCGGCGACCGCTACGCGCTTCGGCCAGTCACCGGCGAGCTCGACTGCCAGCCGGCCCAGCTTCGCGGCCAGCGGAATGAACGGCCCGAGCATCTCCAGGTCGGCCGCATCGACGGCGGGGATGTTGACCGCGTTCGTGACCAGCCCGCCCTCGAGCGCGGCGACGATCTGCTCGGCGACGATCAGGCCGGCGCGGTCCTGCGCTTCGTCGGTTGAAGCAGCCAGGTGAGGGGTGACGACGACCTCGTCCAGCTCGAGCAGGGGACCCGAGTACGGCTCGGCGGAGAAGACGTCCAGGGCCGCGCCTGCGAGCTTGCCCGAGCGGATCGCCTCGATCAGCGCCTCCTCGTCGACGAGCGCGCCTCGCGCGGCGTTGACGAGCCTGGCGCCGTCGCGCATCGTCGCGATCGCCTCGCGGCCGATGATCCCGCGGGTCTCGTCGGTCAGCGGCAGATGAAGCGTGACGAAGTCGGCGACGGCGAGCACCTGCTCGAAGGCCTCCTCCTGCTCGACGCCCGACTCCCGGAAGCGGTCGTCGCCGACGAAGGGGTCGTACGCGACCACACGCATGCCGAGGCCGATAGCCCGCCGCGCGACCTGCTGTCCGATTCGCCCGAAGCCGAGAACGCCAAGCGTCTTGTCGGCGAGCTCCACCCCACCCCAGCGCGAGCGCTCCCAGCTTCCCTGCTTGAGCGCCGCGTGCGCCTGGGGGATGTTGCGAGCGAGGGCGACGAGCAGGCCGATCGTCTGTTCGGCCGCCGATACCACTGTCGAGTCCGGTGCGTTCGCGACGACGATGCCGCGGCGCGTCGCGGCGTCGACGTCGACGTTGTCCACGCCCACCCCGGCACGGCCGATCACCTTCAGCCGCACGGCGCGCTCGATCAAATCGGCGGTCAGCTTCGTCGCCGAGCGGATCACGATCGCGTCGTAGCCGGAAATCGACGCGGCGAGGTCGCCGTCGGCGTCCACTTCGACCTCGAAGTGCTCGCGCAGCAGGTCGACACCCGCCTCGGCGATCGGCTCGCGGACGAGGACGCGAAAGCGCTCGCTCATCGGCCGGCGCTCACCCCGCGGCCGGCGCCGCGAATGCTTCCAGCGCCCGCGTGACCGCCACGCCGCGCTCGATCTCTGCGCCCGCGGCGGCGAGCGCGAGCTCGACGGCGGCGAGCGCAGTGACGATGTCGAAGACGTCGTAGTAGCCGATGTGGCCGATGCGGAAGATCTTTCCCTTCAGGTCGCCCTGGCCGCCGGCGAGCGTGACGCCGTAGCGGTCGCGCAGGGAGAGGACGAGCTCGGTGGCGTCGATCCCCTCGGGCGCGCGGATCGCGGTGACCACGGCCGAGCGGTCCTCGTCGGGCGAGAAGAGCTCCAGACCCATCGCCTTCGCGCCCTCGCGGCAGGCGCGCCCGAGCCGCACATGGCGGTCGAACGCCGCGTCGAGCCCCTCGTCGAGCAGCAGTCCGAGCGCGACGTTCAGCGCGCGGACGAGCGAGACGGCGGGCGTGAACGCGCTGTCGAGCTTCGCCTGGCCGGTACGGGTCTTCTCCCAGTCGAAGTAGAACCGCGGCGAGGTGCCGAGGGCATCCCAGGCGGCCGGCGAGACGGAGACCAGGCCGAGACCGGGCGGTGTCATCAGCGCCTTCTGCGACCCGGAGGCGACGACGTCGACCCCCCACGCGTCGGTCTCGAGCGGGACGGCACCGAGGCTCGAGACCGCGTCGGCGACGACGAGCGCCCCTGAGGGCTTCACGGCGGCGGCGAGGGACTGGAGGTCGGCGACGACGCCGGTCGAGGTCTCGGAGTGGGTCAGGAAGACAGCCTTGGCGCCGCCGAGCTCGGCGAGGCGGGCGGCCAGGTCGTCGGCGCTCGGGCTCTCGCCCCAGGCGTACGCGACAGCATCGACCTCGCAGCCGTAGGCAGCTGCGAGCTTCTGCCAGCGCTCGCCGAAGTGACCGGCCGAGACGACGACCACACGCTCGCCCGGCGAGCACAGGTTCGCCACCGCCGACTCCATCGCCCCGGTCCCGGAGCAGGTGAAGAGGAGCACGTCCGAAGCGGTGCGGACGACCGCAGCCGACCGCTCGAGGCACTCGCCGAACATCGCCCGGTAGTCGGGGCCGCGGTGGTGGACGACCGGCTCGGCGAGGGCGGCGAGCACCTCCGGGGGGACCTGCGTCGGCCCCGGCGTGAAGAGGTAGCGTTTTCCGGACACGTGCCCTCAGCCTAGCTTGGGGTGCGGAGCGTCGATCGCCATGAGGCGACCGGATAGGCTCGATCGACCGGACGAGAGGAGCGAGAGATGCAGGCGGATGGAGCAGTCGTCGTCGCCACGGAAGTCGCGCGGCGCTTCGGAGAGGGCGACACCGCGGTGGACGCGCTGCGTGGAATTTCGCTCGAAGTCGCACGCGGCCAGCTGACGACCGTGATGGGGCCGTCGGGCTCGGGCAAGTCGACGCTGATGCACATCCTGGCCGGGCTCGACCGGCCGACCGCCGGGAGCGTCGCGATCGACGGCACCGAGATCACCACCCTCGGCGACGCCGACCTGACGAGGCTCCGCCGGACCCACATCGGCTTCATCTTCCAGTTCTTCAACCTGCTGCCGATGCTGAGCGCCGAAGAGAACGTCACCCTGCCGCTCGCCGATCGCCGGCGAGAAGGCCGGATCCCGCCTGGCTCGAGCAGCTGATCGGCTCGGTCGGGCTGAAGGACCGGCGCAAGCACCGGCCGTCGGAGCTCTCGGGCGGCCAGCAGCAGCGCGTCGCGATCGCGCGTGCGCTGGTCTCGAAGCCGACGGTCGTCTTCGCCGACGAGCCGACCGGCAACCTCGACTCCCGGACCGGCGGCGAGATCCTCGAACTGCTCCGCAAGGCGGTCGAGGAGACCGGCCAGACGACGGTGATGGTCACGCACGATCCGCGCTCGGCGTCGATCGCCGACCGCATCCTCTTCCTCGCCGACGGAGACGTCGTCAAGGAGCTCCCCCGCTCCGAGCCGCACGACGTGATCCAGGCGATGGAGGAGATCAGCTCGGCAGTGATCCGCTTCGCGCTCAAGGGTCTCGCCACGCGCAAGCTGCGGACCGGGCTGACCGCGATCGCGATCGTGCTCGGCGTGTCGCTCGTCACCGGCACGTACATCCTCACCGACTCGATCAAGGACGCCTTCAACGGCATCTTCACCGAGGTCTACCAGGGGCACGGACGCGACGATCACCGGGCAAGTCGGCGTTCGACCTGACTCGCAACAACAACACGACCGCACCCCCGTTCGACGAGTCGCTGCTCGCCGAGGTCAAGCAGCTCCCGGACGTCGACCACGCGGTCGGCGGCGTGGGCGGCGAGGCGCACCTGATCGGCAAGAACGGCAAGGTGATCGTCTTCGGCGGCGCGCCGAACCTCGGATTCAGCGTCGACCCGGACAACCCGGACCTGAGCTCGTTGACGCTCGCCGAGGGCGTCTGGCCCGGCGCGAACGAGGTCGTGATCGACAAGGCGACCGCGAGGAAGAAGCACCTTGCCGTCGGCGACTCGATCGGCGTCCAGGCGAACGGCCCGGCGACTGCGCATGCGCATCTCCGGCCTGGTCAAGTTCGGCGGCGCCTCCAGCCTCGGGGGCGCCACGCTCTCCGGCTTCGACCTCCCGACGGCGCAGGCCGCTCTTCCAGAAGAAGGGCAAGCTCGACCAGATCCGCGCGAAGGCGAAGAACGGGCGTCTCGCCCGAGCGGCTGGCGAGGGAGATCCGGACGATCCTGCCGCCGGGGACGCAGGTCGCACCGGGGACGCGCAGGCGAAGGAGGATGCGAAGGACACCGAGAGCTTCCTCACCTTCCTCCAGACCTTCCTGCTCGCCTTCGGCGGCATCGCGCTCTTCGTCGGCAGCTTCGTGATCGCGAACTCGCTCTCGATCACGATCGCGCAGCGCACGCGCGAGCTGGCGACGCTGCGCACGCTCGGCGCCTCGCGGAAGCAGGTGCTCTGGTCGATCGTGGTCGAGGCGCTCGCGATGGGCGTCGCTGGCGTCGATCGCCGGGATCTTCCTCGGCCTCGGCCTCGGCACCGGCCTGTTCAAGCTCTTCGACGCCGTCGGGTTCACGCTGCCGAACAACGGGCTCGTGCTCCAGCCGCGCACGGTGATCGTCTCGCTGCTCGTCGGGCATCCTCGTCACGCTGCTCGCGAGCCTCCGCCCGGCGCTCCGGGCGACCCGCGTCCCGCCGATCTCGGCCGTCCGCGAGGGCGCCACGCTGCCGCCGGGTCGCGCTTCGCCCGGTTCCGCACGCCCGGCTCGATCATCGCTCACCGCGCGTCGGCTTCGCGTCGCTCGCCAAGGGCGCTTCGGGGCGGCCACGGCACGACCCAGGTCCTCGTCTTACATGGGCCTCGGCACGCTGTTGATCTTCTTCGGGGTCGCGCTGCTCTCGGCGCGGATCGCCCGCCCGTTCGCGTGGGTGCTCGGCTGGCCGGCGGCCAAGATCGGCGGGGCCGCCGGCGCGCTCGCCCGCGACAACGCGCGCCGGAACCCGCAGCGGACGGCCTCGACTGCGTCGGCGCTGATGATCGGGCTCGCGCTGGTCACGCTCGTCTCGGTGCTCGCCGCCGGAATCACGACGACGCTTCCGCGGCGCGGTCGAACGACCTCTGGATCAGCGGCTACGCGGTCACCGCCGAGAACAACTTCTCGCCGATCCCGATCGCGGCGGGCGAGGCAGCGGCGAAGACGCCGGGCGTCGAGGCAATCGCCAACGTACGCGCCGGTGACGCGCAGGTCTTCGGCCAGGTGATCCTGGCGACGGCGGTCAACCCGGAGGTCGGTCGGCATCTTCAACCTGAAGTGGGTGAACGGCTCGGACCAGGTGATCGCGACGCTCGGCGCCCACGGCGCGTTCGTCGACAAGGACTATGCGAAGAAGCACCTGCTCGAGATCGGCTCGCCGCTGACGCTCACCTCGCCGCGCGGCACACAGCTCGAGCTCCAGGTGCGCGGCATCTTCGACCCGCCGACGGGCGGCTCGCCGTTCGGCCGGGTGACGATCTCGACCTCGGCCTGGGACAAGATCTACGACCAGCCTCAGAACATCTTCTCGTTCGTCCGAATGAGCGGCGGCGAGACCGACGCGAACAAGGCCGCGCTCGAGAAGCAGCTCGCCGGCTTCCCGAACGCGAAGGTGCAGACGAAGAAGGAGTTCGTCGACAACCAGATCGCGCCGCTGAACGCGATCCTGAACGTGCTCTTCGTTCTGCTCGCGCTCTCGATCGTGGTCAGCCTGTTCGGGATCGTCAACACGCTCGTCCTGACGGTCTTCGAGCGGACGCGCGAGCTCGGCATGATGCGCGCCGTCGGGATGACCCGCCGGCAGGTGCGGCGGATGATCCGCTACGAGAGCGTGATCACCGCGCTGATGGGCGGCGCTGCTCGGAATCGCTGCTCGGGATCGTCCTCGGCGCGCTGCTCGTCGCGCGGGTCAAGGAGATCGACTTCTCGCTGCCGGTCGGCCAGCTGATCGTCTTCGCGGTCGCGACGATCCTCGTCGGGATCGTCGCGGCGATCTTCCCGGCCCGGCGCGCGGCGCGTCTGAACGTACTCGAAGCGCTCCAGTACGAGTAGGCGGTGGACTCGCTGAAAGGTCGGCTGCTGCTCGCCTCGCCGGCGCTGTTCGACCCGAACTTCCGGCGGACGGTCGTGCTCGTCACCGAGCACAACGACGAGGGCGCCGCCGGGCTCGTGCTGAACCGGCAGTCGGAGACGGAGGTCGCCGAGGCGGTCCCCGACCTCCAGGAGCTCGTGGACGAGGGAGAGCGCGTCTACGTCGGCGGGCCGGTGCAGCAGGAGGCAGTGCTCGTCCTGGCCGAGTTCGAGGACCCGAGCGAGGCAGCGATGCTCGTCGTCGACGACATCGGCTTCGTCCCGGGCGACGGCGACTTCAACCTGCTTGCGGGGGCGACCCGGCGCGCGAGGGTGTTCGCGGGCTACGCGGGCTGGGGGCCCGGCCAGCTCGAGGACGAGATCGAGGAGTCGTCGTGGATCGTCGAGCACGAGCGGCAGGCTCGATCTCTTCTCGGCGCCGGAGACCGACCTCTGGGGGAGCGTCCTGCGCAAGAAGGGTGGCGTGTACCGGGTGGTCGCGCTGATGCCCGACGATCCGTCCAGCAACTGACGGATCGTTCCTACGACCGGCGACGCGGGCGAACTCGGCGACGGTCCGGTCGATGTCGTCCTCCGTCGTCTGCCAGTTGCTGACGGAGATCCGGATCGCCGCGCGCCCGTCCCAGTTCGTGCCGCTCATCCAGGCGACGCCCGAGTCCTGGACCGCCTTCAGCGCTGCGGCGGTCCGCTCGTCGCTGTCGAAGCGGAAGAGCACCTGGTTGAGCACGACCTCGTTCAGCACCTCCACGCCGGAAATCGCCGCGATGCCCTCGGCGAAGCGGCGCGCATGGGCGCAGCAGCGCTCGATCAGGTCGGCGATGCCGCTGCGGCCGAGCGAGCGGATCGCTGCGTAGACGGCGAACCCGCGCGCGCGCCGGGAGAACTCGGGCGTCCAGTCCACCTGGTCGCGCGGCCCACCCTCGCCGGAGTGGACGAGGTACTCGGCGTGCACCTGCATCGCCCGCCGGTGGTCGTCCGGGTGTGCGCAGAGCGCGATCCCGGAGTCGTAGGGGACGTTCAGCCACTTGTGTGCGTCCACCGACCACGAGTCGGCGCGCTCGGCACCGGCCACGAGGTGTGCATAGCGGGGGCTCGCGGCCGCCCAGAGGCCGAAGGCGCCGTCCACGTGCAACCACGCGCCGGCCTCCTCGGCGGCGTCGGCGATCGGCTCGAACGGGTCGCAGGAGCCCGTGTTCACCTCCCCGGCCTTGGCGCAGACGATCGCCGGACCGTCGTTGCCGGCGAGCGCCTCGCGGAGAACGTCAGAGCGCATACGGCCCTGGTCGTCGGCATCGATCGACGTGATCGAGCCGGTGCCGAGGCCGATCAGCCGTAGGGCGCGCGGCAGCGTCGAGTGCGCCTTGGCGCCGGCAAAGACGCGGATCCTCGGCGCGCCGGTCAGACCTTCCTCCTCGACGTCCCAGCCGACCTCGGCGAGCACATGGTTTCGCGCCGCGGCGAGCGCGGTCGCGTGCGCCATCTGCGTGCCGGTGACAAAGGCGTACGACACGGCGCGCGGCAGGTGCAGGAGATCGGCGAGCCAGCCGCCGACGATCTCCTCGACGACCGAAGCGGCCGGGCCGCCGACGTAGAGGCCGGCGTTCTGGTCCCAGGCCGAGGTGAGCCAGTCTGCGGCGAGCGCGGCGGGGACGGCGCCGCCGATCACGAAGCCGAAGTAGCGCCCGCCCGGAATCCCGACGGCGGCCTCGCTGCCGATCGCAGCAAGCTCCGAGACGACTTCGCGCGGGCTGGTGGGCGACTCGGGGACAGGCCCGCCGAGCCGCTTCCGCAGGTCATCGACCTCGACCTGCGGAAAGACCGGCCGTTCGGGAATCGAGTCGAGGAAGTCGGCGGCGAGGTCGGCCGTCTCGCGGAGCAGTTCGCGCATCGCGGACACGCTACCCGCCGGCGCGAATCTGGCTGAGCGTCGCCCGCGGCGTGATCCCCTCCGGGTCGACGCGCAGCTCGAGCAGCGCCGGCCGCCCCGTGGCGAGCGCCTCCTCGAACGCGGCCGGGAAGTCGGCCGTCCGCTCGACGACCGCGCCGTGCGCGCCGAACGCCCGCGCGTAGGCGGCGAAGTCCGGGTTGACGAGGTCGGTCCCGACCGTCCGGCCGGGAAAGTGGCGCTCCTGGTGCATCCGGATCGTCCCGAGCATCCCGTTGTTGACGACGAGGACGACGATCGGCGCGCCGTACTGGACGGCGGTCGCGAGCTCGTTGCCGCTCATCAGGAAATCGCCGTCGCCCGCGAGACAGACGACGATCCGCTCGGGGTGGAGGAGCTTGCGCGGCGACCGCGGCGGGAACGCCGTAGCCCATCGCGCCGGCGCAGGACGCAAGCTGGGTGCCGAACCGGCGGAACTCGTAGAAGCGATGCGCCCAGACGCTGAAGTTGCCCGCGCCGTTGGTGATCACGGCGTCGTCGGGTAGCCGGTCGCGAAGGTGAGCCATCACCTCGCCCATGTGCAGCTCGCCCGGCATGGGGCCGTGGCGCAGATTTGCCAGGTAGTCGCGCCGGGCGTCCGCGACCCAGGCCGCCCTGTCCACGCCGTCCACCGGCCGCAGCGCGGCCGCGAACTGCGGCGAGCCGGAGACGATCGGCAGCTCGGCCTCGTACACCCGGCCGAGCTCGTCCGGGTCGGCGTGGACGTGGACGAGCCGCTGGTGAGGCCGCGGCGGCTCGAGCAGGGTGTAGCTCTGCGTCGCGATCTCGCCCAGCCGGGTACCCAGTGCGAGCACGACGTCCGCCTCCCGCACCCGCGTCGCGAGCGCCGGGTCGAGGCCGAGGGTGAGCATCCCGGCGTAGGCGGGCGAGCCGTTGTCGACGTAGTCCTGGCGGCGGAAGGAGGCGGCGACGGGAACGTTCGAGGCCTCGGCGAACGCGATCACGTCGCGGCCCGCCTGCGCGCTCCAGCCGCCGCCGCCGACCACGATCAGCGGCCGCTCGGCGGCGCCGACAAGGTCGAGCGCCCGCACGACGTCGCTCGGCTGATGCCGAGGCCTGGGCAGGGCCGGTACGGCTCGGCGTCCGGCACGTCGGCCTCGGTCGCCTGTGCGTCCTCCGGCAGCTCGATCACCACCGGCCCCGGCCGCCCGGAGGTCGCGACGTGGAAGGCGTGCGAGACGAGCTCCGGCACCCCGGCGGCGTCGTCCATCGTCGCCACCCACTTCGCCATCTCCCCGAACATCCGCGCGTAGTCGAGCTCCTGGAAGGCCTCGCGGCCGAGGTGATGGCGGGGCACCTGGCCGACGAAGAGGACGAGCGGGGTCGAGTCCTGGTAGGCGGTGTGGATCCCGACCGACGCGTGCGTCGCGCCGGGCGCCCGCGTGACCAGGCAGACGCCGGGGCGGCCGGTCAGCTTGCCGTAGGCGTCGGCCATGTTCGCGGCCGCGGCCTCGTGTCGAGTGGTGACGAGTCGGATCGGGGTGTCGTGGAGCGCGTCGAGCACGGCGAGGTAGCTCTCCCCCGGGACGCAGTACGCAGTGTCGACGCCGTGAACGACCAGCTGGTCGGCGAGGATGCGTGCCGCGGTGCGCATTCAGAGCTCGATGCGCTGCTCGAAGAAGACCTTTGCGCGTTGGAGCTTCGGGCGCTCGTCGTCGGCCGGGTCGACGTAGCGGATCGTTCGCTTGCCCTCCCACTCCGGCGGCAGCACCAGCACCCGGACGAAGGCCGTGTCCTCGATTCCCGAGGCGGTCGCCAGCACCGGCTCAGGCCCGCTTTCGAACCACGGCTCACCCGGGCCGTACTCGTGTGTCTCGCCGCCGGAGTCGATCGTCAGGCGCCCGTGCAGGAGGTAGCGGATCCCTGGGCCCGGGTGCGTGTGCCGGTAGGCGATTCCGCCCGGTGGAAAGTCCACGCGATCGTGACGCATCAACCAGCCGGACTCGACCTCGACCGGTACGGCGAGCAGGGCGTCGGCCGGCTCTGCGTCGAGCAGCTCCCAGACGAGCGTCGTGCCGTCGTCGACCTCGTGGACGATCGAGTTCCGGGCGTCGTGCGGCTGGCGCGACAGCGAGAGGTACATCTAGTGGAAGTACTGCCCGCCGTCGATCACCATCGTCTGGCCGGTAACGAAGTCGGCGGCCGGCGTGCAGAGGAAGACGACGGCGCCGACGACGTCCTCCGGCACCTGGTCGCGCTGGATCGTGCGGGAGGCCACGGACACGTCGCGGAGCTTCTCGACCACCTCGGGGTTGGCCCGCACTCCCTCGCTCATAGTGAACCCGGGCGCGACGCAGTTGACGTGGATCCCGTCCTTGCCGAGCTCCTTGGCGAGCGCGCGAGTGAGCGCGACGATCGCGCCCTTGCTGGTCACGTAGTGGAGCAGGAAGGGCACGCCGCGGAAGGGCGTCCCGGAGGAGATGTTCACGATCTTGCCGCCGCCCTGCGCGCGCATCACAGGCACCGCCGCGCGGCACGTGAGGAACATCGAGGCGACGTTCACGTCCATCACCTGGCGCCACTCGTCGAGTGGGATCTCCGTGAACGGCCGCATCGCGAGCGACGCGTACAGGCCGGCGTTGTTGATCAGGATGTCGAGGCGGCCGTGACGCTCGACCGTCTCGTCGACCATCCGCTGGACGTCGGACTCGTCGGCGACGTCGGCGCGGATGCCGCCTTCGGGCGGGTTGAGGTCGGCGATCACGACCTCGGCACCGTCCGCCGCGAGACCGTCGGCGATCGCGCGGCCGATCCCCTGCGCACCGCCGGTGACGAGCGCGACCTTGCTATCGAGGCGGGTCACCGGATCGGCGAGAACGAGGTCGGGATCAGGATCCGGTTCTGCTGGGTGTGGATCAGCGGCTGGATCTTGGCCAGGAACCCCTTCCAGGTCTCGTCGGCCTGGAGCTCGCCGCGGCGCCGCTCGCGCTCGGCATAGCTGTCGTAGCCCCAGAGGCTCGTGTAGGTGGAGAGCGCGCCGACGTCGGTGGTGAAGGCGGCGATGAATCCGCCGAGGTAGCTCTGCTGGAGCTCGATCCCCTCGGTCTCGTAGAGCTTGACGAGCTCGGGCAGCTTGCCCGTGGTGACGTGGTAGTCGCGCTGCTCGACGATCACGAGCCGATTCTAGGGATACTCCGCCTCGTGGCCTTGCGCGATCGTCTGGCCCCGCCCGTCCACGAGCTCTTGGGCAGGCCGATGGAGAAGAAGCCTTTCATCGTGGAGGCTCGCCGCACGCTACTCGTTGGTGCGACGGGCCGGGTACTGGAGGTCGGCGCCGGGACTGGCTTCAACCTCCCCCACTACCCGTCGGACGTCGCCGACCTGACTCTCACGGACGGCCTCGACGGGATGCTCACCCGCGCCGACCGGCGCGCCGGGAAGCTCGGCCGCGAAGTCGTGACCACGAAGGCTTCGGTCGAGAGCCTGCCCTTCGAGGACGGCTCGTTCGACACGGTGGTCGCGTCGCTGCTCCTCTGCTCGGTCGAGGATCAGGACCGGGCGCTGGCCGAGATCCGGCGGGTGCTCCGGTCGGGCGGGCAGTACCTCTTCCTCGAGCACGTGCGCTCCGATGACTCGAAGGTGGCGCGCAGCCAGGACCGGATGGAGCGGCTGTGGGGCGTGATCGCCTTCGGCTGCCGCCCGAACCGCGAGACGCTGCCGCGGATCGAGGCCGCCTTCGACGTCGCGGACGTGGAGCGGAACGTGATGCCGGCCGGGCCGAAGATCGTGCGCCCCTACGTGCTGGGCCGGGCGGTCAAGCTGTGACTGAAGTGTCAGACACCGCAGGTGTCTGACACTGACCTAGATCCCGGCGAGCGCCAGGTACTTGAGCTCCAGCCACTCGTCGATGCCGTACTTCGAGCCCTCGCGGCCGATGCCCGACTCCTTCATCCCGCCGAACGGCGCGACCTCCGTCGAGACGAAGCCCGTGTTGATCCCGACGATCCCGTAGTCGAGCCCTTCGCTGACGCGCCAGACCCGGCCGATGTCGCGGCTGTAGAAGTAGGCGCTGAGTCCGTACGGCGTGTCGTTGGCGATCCGGATCGCCTCCTCCTCGGTGGAGAAGCGCGCGATCCCGGCGACCGGGCCGAAGGTCTCCTCGCAGCTCATCGCCATGCTCGGGGCGAGGCCGGTGAGCACGGTCGGCTGGAAGAACGTCTGCCCGAGCTCGTGGCGGGCGCCGCCCGAATGCAGCTCCGCCCCGTTCTCGAGCGCGTCGGCGACATGGCGCTCGACCTTCTCGAGCGCGGGTGCGTCGATCAGCGGGCCGACCTTGACGTCCGGCTCGGTTCCGGCGCCGACCCGCAGCTGCTCGACCCCGGCGAGGAGGCGCTCCAGATACTCGTCGTAGACACCGTCCTGGACGAGGATCCGGTTGGCCGTGATGCACGTCTGGCCGGAGTTGCGGAACTTGTTCAGGAGGGTCCCGGCGACTGCCTCGTCGAGGTCGGCGTCGTCGAAGACGACGAACGGCGCGTTCCCACCCAGCTCGAGTGAGATCTTCTTCAGGCCGGCCGCGCACTGGGCCATCAGCAGCTTGCCGACCTCGTTCGACCCGGTGAAGCCGACCTTGCGGACGAGCGGGCTCGAGGTCATCTCCTTGCCGATCGCGGGCGCGTCCTCGGCGTCGCCGGTGACGATCGAGAGCACGCCCGGCGGCAGCCCCGCCTCCTCGGCGAGCGCGGCAACTGCGAGCGCAGAGAGCGGCGTCTGCTCGGCGGGCTTCAGCACCATCGTGCACCCTGCCGCCAGGGCGGGCGCGGCCTTGCGTGTCGGCATCGCCGAGGGGAAGTTCCACGGGGTGATCCCGGCAGAGACGCCGACCGGCTGCTTGAGCACGAGGATGCGCCGGTCGGGCAGCGGCGTCGGGATCGTGTCGCCGTAGACGCGCTTGCCCTCCTCGCCGAACCATTCGAGGAAGGAGGCCGCGTAGACGATCTCGGCGCGCGACTCGGCAAGCGGCTTGCCCTGCTCCAGAGTGAGCAGGAGCGTCAGGTCGTCGATGTGCTCGATCATCAGGTCGGCCCAGCGGCGCATGATCCGCGCGCGGTCGCCGGCCGTGCGCGAGCGCCAGCCGGGATAGGCGGCCTCGGCGGCCTCGAGCGCGCGGCGGGTCTCGGCGGCGCCCATGCGCGGCACCTCGGCGATCTCCTCGCCGGTCGCGGGGTTGGTGACTGGGAACGTCTCGCCCGAGTCGGCGTCGACCCATTGGCCGTTCAGCCAGGCCTGCGTGCGGAGCAGGTCTGCGCGGCCGAGCGCCGCGGCGGAGGCGGTCTCTGTCACTGTGCGGCCCCCAGACACGCACGCAGCTCGTGCGGGGTGAGCATCCGGCGGCCGAGCTCGTCGGCGGACGGGACGCAGTCGCGGGCGGCACGGAGCACGGTCTCGGGGCTGTCGGCGAAGGGGCTGACGATCTTGTTCCCCTTCAGCAGCACGCGTCCGGGCATCGGCGCGGCGAACACGCCGAGCTGCGCTTCCGAGTAGCCCTTGGCGCGCAGGATCTCGTTCGCCTCGTCGATCACGCCTTCAGCTTCTCACGCAGGAGGTCGTTGACGACCTTCGGGTTTGCCTTGCCGCCGGTCTCCTTCATCACCTGGCCGACGAAGAAGCCGAGCAGGCCCTCCTTGCCGCCGCGGTAGGCCTCCACCTGGCCCGGGTTGGCGGCGAGCACCGCCTCGACCAGCGGCTCGAGCTCCGAGGTGTCGGAGATCGCGACCTCGCCGAGATACTCGTCCGCGCCGAAGCCCGTCGTCGGCGCTCGCGGCGACCGCGGCATCGAGCGCCGCGCGGGTCAGCTGCTTCGAGGCCTTCGCGATCTTCGCCAGCTCGGCGAGGTTCGCACCGGGCGGAACCGGCTGGTTCATCGCGAAGTTGAACGCCTCGCGCGGCGCGACGTCCTCGGCGACGAGACCCGCGTAGACCGGATCGCGCTCGGTGGTGACGAGCGCCCAGGCGTCCTCGACGCCCAGATCGCTCCGCGCGTGCGCGGATCAGGTCCGCCGGGAGCGCCGGCAGCTCGCCGCGCAACCGCTCGACCAGCTCGGGCTCCGGCTCGAGCGGAACGAGGTCGGGCTCGGGGAAGTAGCGGTAGTCGTCCGCCTCCTCCTTCGAGCGGTGCGGGGTGAGCGTGTCGGTGTCGGGCTCGTAGTCGTAGGTGTGCTGCTCGACCTCGCCCCCGCTCTCGTACAGCGCGACCTGCTCGCGGACGGCGGCCTCGATCCCCCGGCCGATGAAGCGGAACGAGTTCATGTTCTTCAGCTCCCAGCGGGTGCGGAGCTCGTCGGAGCCGGCCGGGCGGACGGAGACGTTCGCGTCGCAGCGCAGCGTCCCCTCCTCCATGCGCGCGTCGGAGATGCCGAGCGAGACGATCGTCTGGCGGAGCAGCTGGAGGAAGCGCTCCGCCTGCTCGGCGGTGTGGAGGTCGGGCTGCGTGACGATCTCGACGAGCGGCGTCCCGCCGCGGTTGAAGTCGATCAGCGAGCGGTCGGCGCCGATCTTGCGGCCGGTGCCGCCGCCGAGGTGCACGGTCTTGGCGGCGTCCTCTTCGAGATGCGCGCGGACGAAGCCGACCTCGAAGCTTTCGGTGCCAGGCACTGTTAAGGAGCCGCCGACGCAGAGCGGCAGGTCGTACTGGGAGATCTGGTAGCCCTTCGGGTTGTCCGGGTAGAAGTAGTTCTTCCGGCTGAAGACCGCGCGCGAGGCGATCTCGGAGCCGAGCGCGAGGCCGAGCTTGATCGTCCACTCGACCGCGGTGCGATTCGCGACGGGCAGCGCGCCGGGGTGGGCGAGGCAGACCGGGCAGGTGCGCGTGTTCTCGGGCGCGCCGAAGCCGGTCTCGCAGCGGCAGAACATCTTCGTCCGCGTCTTCAGGTGGACGTGGATCTCCAGGCCGATCACCGGCTCCCAGTCCCGCTCCGATGCCGGCAAAGCCGTCATCTCCGCTCCTTGTCGAGCTCCGTCAAGCCTACGCTCGTGCTCATCGCAGCCGCTCCGGGACGAAGTCGAAGCCGATCGCGCGCTCGAGCGCGTGACCGGCCCGGAAGAGCGTGTTCTCGGACAGCTGCGGGCCGACGAGCTGGAGGCCGACCGGCAGGCCTTCGGACAGGCCGCACGGGATCGAGAGCCCCGGCAGGCCGGCGACGCACGACGGAATCGTCAGCAGGTCGCAGGCGTACATCGCCAGCGGGTCGGCGGTCTTCTCGCCGATCGGGAAGGCGACGTTCGGGGAGGTCGCGGAGACGATCAGGTCGAAGCGCTCGAAGACGGCGGCGTGCTCGCGGATGATCATCGTCCGCACCTGCTGCGCCTTGCCGTAGTACGCGTCGTAGTAGCCGGCGGAGAGCGCGTAGGTGCCGAGCATGATCCGCCGCTTCGGCTCGTCTCCGAACCCCTGGTCGCGGGTGCGCTCGTAGACCTCCGTCAGATCGTCGCCGCCAACGCCTTCAGCCGCGCGGAAGCCGTAGCGGACGCCGTCGTAGCGGGCCAGGTTCGACGACGCCTCGGCGGGCGCGATCAGGTAGTAGCAGGGCAGGCCGTACTCGACCGAGCGCGGCAGCGAGCACTCGTCCACGGTCGCGCCCAGCTGCTCGCAGAGCGCGACCGCACGCGCGACCGCCTCCCCGACGCCCGGCTCGATCCCGGCGGCGTCGCGCATCTCGACGGGCACACCGACCCGCAGGCCCTTCAGGTCCTCGGCGTCGGGAAGCTCGACGGCCGGAACGTCGACGGTGGTCGAGTCGGCGGGGTCACGCCCGGCGATGATCGAGTAGAGGCGCGCGCAGTCGCGCACGGTCTTCGCGACCGGCCCGACCTGGTCGAGGCTGGAGGCGAAGGCGACGATCCCGTAGCGGCTGACCGTTCCGTACGTGGGCCGCAGACCGACGTTGCCGCACAGCGCGGACGGCTGCTTGATCGAGCCGCCGGTGTCGGAGCCCAGCGCCCACGGCGCGAGCCCGGCCGAGACCGCGGACGCCGAGCCGCCGCCCGATCCGCCCGGCACGCGGGTCGGATCCCACGGGTTCCGGGATGGCCCGTACGCCGAGTTCTCGGTCGAAGAGCCCATCGCGAACTCGTCCGTGTTCGTCTTGCCGAGCAGCGAGAGGCCCGCGGCCTTGACGCGCGCGGCGACGGTCGAGTCGTAGACCGGGACGTAGCCGGCGAGGATCTTCGAGCCGGCGGTCGTCTCCACCCCCTTCGTGCCGATCACGTCCTTGAGCGCGATCGGCAGCGACTCGCCGGAGGGCTCGTCCAGCGTGCGGAGATAGCAGTGGAGCTCCGGGTCGCGCTCGCCGACCGCTCCGAGATACGCGGCGTGGAGCTCGGCTGCCGAGACCTCCTTGCGCTCGAGCAGGCCGAGGGCCTCTTCGGCGGTGAGGCGCAGCGTGTCGATCACGGCCGTGCCCCTTCCGGCCGGAGCTCGAAACGTGCCCGCGGCCCCCCAAGGGGGAGCGAGGCCCCCTTGCCGAAAGTCTGCCCGAGAGGAACGCACGCGTCTGTGCCGGGACCGGGACAGAAGCGGGTCATACCGGCGGCACTCCGAAGAACCCGCCCTCGGGATCGGGCGCGTTCGCAAGTGCGGCCTCGCGCGGCAGGGACGGGCCCGGCTCGTCCTCGGCGAGGACGTTGACGAGATCGAGCGGGTGCGAGGTCGGCGGAATGCCGTCGAGATCGAGCTCGGAGACCTTCCCGACCGCCTCCAGGATCGCGCTCAGCTGACCGCGAAAGCGATCGACCTCCTCGTCGGTCAGCGCCAGCCGGGCGAGCCGCGCGACATGGAGCACCTCTTCACGACTGATCTCCACGAACTCACATCCTCCCAAAACGAAGGGCCCCCTTTCGGGGGCCCGATACCGGTTCCGAAACGGGAAGCTCTAGAGCGGAACGACGTTCGCCGCCTGCAGGCCCTTCTGGCCCTGCACGACCTCGAACTCGACCTTCTGACCCTCGGTCAGCGTCTTGTAGCCATCACCCTGAATCGCGCTGAAGTGGACGAAGACATCCTCGCCCTCACTGCGCTCGATGAAGCCGTACCCCTTCTCGTTCGAAAACCACTTGACGGTGCCCTCAGCCAAAACATCCTCCTTCACTGCAAAAACAAACGACGACCCGGGCACCGAGCCGCCGACCTCGGGTTGAAGCGGGCCGAACGTTAGCGCCCGACCCCGGGGAACGCAAGCTCTCCGCTGCGATAACGCGCAGCTTTGAGCGTGTTCCGTAACAGCATCGCGATCGTCATCGGGCCGACACCACCGGGCACGGGCGTGATCAGCCGCGCCCGTTCGGCTGCTTCCGGGTCGACGTCGCCGCGGAGGCCCTGTTCCGTCCGGTTCATCCCGACGTCGATCACGGCGGCGCCGGGCTTGATCATCTCCGCAGAGACGAGCCCCGCCTGTCCGACGGCTGCGACGACCACGTCGCCTTCGGCCACGTGCCGGGCGAGGTCGGCCGTGCGCGAGTGGCAGATCGTCACCGTCGCGTTCGCGCGCAAGAGCAGGAGCGCCACCGGCTTGCCGACGATCGTGCTCCGCCCGATCACGACCGCGCGCGCACCTTGAAGCGCGACGTCGTACTCCTCGAGCAGCGCCATGATCCCGAGCGGCGTCGCCGGCACGAACGTCGGCTCGTCGAGGTAGAGCTGGCCGGCGCTTGCGGGATTGAAGCCGTCCACGTCCTTGATCGGTGCGACCGAGCGGAGGACGCGGCTCTCGTCGATGTGGGCGGGAAGCGGCAGCTGGACGAGAATCCCGTCCACCGAGTCGTCGGCGTTCAGCTGCCTGGTGAGGGCGAGCAGGTCGGCTTCGCTCGTGTCGGCCGGCAGATGGTGGTCGTGTGGCTCGATTCCCGCCTCGCGGGCCGCCTCGTGCTTGCGGCCGATGTAGATCTGGGACGCGGGATCGTCCCCGACGAGCACCGTCGCGAGCCCGAGTGAGCCGAGCTCGGCCGCCTCCGCCGCCACCTCGGCCCTGATGCGCTCGGCGAGCGCGGCGCCGTCCATGATCGTCGCAGCCACGGCGCAAGCGTATCCCGGCCTAGCTTGCGGCCAGCGTGGCGGCTGCGGGTCCGCCGCCTCGTAGTGCGAGCTCGACGTCGGCCTGCTCGATCACGAGCGGATCGTGCGTGGCGCAGACCACCGCCGCGCCCGCGTCGCGCGCGAGCGAGCGAAGAAGCGCGGCGACAGCCAGGGCATTCGCCTGGTCGAGCCGCGAGGACGGCTCATCCGCGAGCAGGATCTCCGGCTTCGCCGCAAGAGCCCTGGCGATCGCCACACGGCCCCGCTCGCCGGCCGAGAGCCGGATGACTCGCTGCCCGGATCGCTCGGTGAGCCCGACCGCGTCGAGCGCCTCCAGCGCCCGGCGCCGCGCCTCCACGGCTTCGACGCCCCGGACCGCGAGGCCCAGCTCGACGTTCTCGCCGGCGGTCAGGAACGGGACGAGGCCGACCTCCTGGCGGACGAGGGCGACGTGGTTGCGCCGGTACCTGGCCCTCGCCGTCCGGTCGAGCTTCGAGAGGTCGCGGCCGAGCACCAGCACCTCGCCGGCGTCCGGCAGCTCGAGCCCTGCAAGCAGGTGCAGCAGCGTCGTCTTGCCGGAGCCCGACGGCCCCGTAACCGCATGGAAGGTTCCGGCCGTGAAGACGGCGTCGAGCCCCTCGAACACCGGCGTCAAGCCGAACCGCTTGCCGGCTCCTCGCAGCTCGGCAACGGTGCCCTCCGGCCTGACGAGACGAACGGCTGTGGGCTCGGCCTGCTGCTCGGGCGTCGTTTCGGCCGGCGCGGAGACGACGATGCCGTCGTCTGAAAGCCGCGCGGTCGCGTGCGAACGGATGCCGGCGCGGGCGAGCAGCTCCTCCGGGAGACGCAGCCAGCCGCCGCGACCGACGACGATGCCGTCCTCCTCTGCGGATTGGCGCGAGCTCTCTCCGCTGACGCGGCCGTCGCGGATGCGGATCACCCGGTCGGCGATCGTTGCGGACTCCGGATCGTGACTGACGATTAGCACCGTGCAGCCGGCCTCGCGCGCCAGCTCGCCGATCGCCCGGTAGACGAGGGCCGCGTTCGTAGCGTCGAGCTCGCCGGTCGGCTCGTCGGCGAGGAACAGGCGCGGGCGGTGGACGATCGCCGCGCAGACGGCGATCCGCTGCTGCTCGCCCCCCGAGAGCTCGGACGGGCGGGATGCGCGCTTGTCACTCAGCCCGACGCGCTCGAGCAGCTCGTCGGCACGAGCAAGGCGGCTGCGGCGAGTCGCTCCTCTCAAGCCGAGCGGGAGCGCGACCAGCTCGCGGGCGGACAGCTCGGACGCCAGCGCCAGCGCGTAATGCTGGTCGGCGTAGCCGAGCGTCTCGGTCCGGTAGGCGGCCAGCCGAGCCGGCGAAAGCCGCGAGAGCTCAGCCCCGAAGACGCGGACGCTTCCGGCCGAGGGGCGATCGAGCCCGCCGAGGATGCGGAGGAGGGTCGACTTGCCCGAGCCGCTCGGGCCTAGCACCGTGACGACCTCCCCCTGGCGGACGGTCAGCGTCAGTCCCTGGAGCGCGGCAGCGTCGCCCTCCGGCGTCGAGTGAACGCGGAAGACGTCCCTGACCTCGACGGCCGTCGTCATCTCGGGCGCCCGACCCGCGGTGTCACGACAGCGCAGCCGCAGAACGCTGCACCGAAAGCCGCACGCATCGATGCGCCGACCTCCGCCACGGGGCGCGCCCCTGCGAAGCGCAGCCGGGTCGTGCAGAGGACGACCAAAGCCCCGGCGAGCACGAGGTAACCGCCGAGCGCGGGCAGCAGGAGCCGCCAGTCGACGGCCAGCAGGAGCGGCGGCTCGGGGACGGTCGCGTTCGCCGTCAGCGAGACCAGGTCGACGACGAGCGCGCTCATCGCCGCGCCGGTGCCGAGACCCCCGAGGACGCCCAGCGCACACACCAGCAGCGCGCGCAGGCGGAGGTGACGGCGGAGCATCGCGGGGTCGGCTCCCTGCGCCTCGAGATCGAGCAACTCCCCGCTCTCGTCGCGCAGGTCGGCGACCACGCCGAGCACGAGCCCGACGAGCGCGAGGGCAAGCGCCGCCAGCGCGGCCACGGACAGCGTCAGCAGCGACCCGCGCGCAAGCGGGTCCGACTCGACGTCGCGGCTGTACGCCGCACGAGAGGACACCGCCAGCGCCGCGAGCGGCCCGCGCGCGGCCGCCGCCTCCGGGGCGAGACCGGGCCGCAGGTCGATCCAGACGTCGGTCGAAACGCCGGAGCCCGGCACCTCCGCGTTCAGCGCGGTCGCGACCGTCTGCCGGTCGGCGAGGACGAAGTCGCCGTCGACCGACGGAAAGCGCTTCGCGATGCCGACCACGCGGGTGACGAGCCGCTGACCCGTGATCTGAACCGGCAGGATCCCACCCTTTCCGGCCGCGGCCGCAATCGCCCGTGTCGTCACCACCGGCACCGGCACGCCGTCTGTCGGCTGGCGCGGCCGCAGGCTCGACACGAGGCTCGGGGTGACGTGGTAGCGGACGACCCCGCCGCCCACCGGCCGCACGCCGTTCGCTCCGACCCACCGCTCCCACGCGATGGGCAGACGGCGCCCGTCCACGCGCAGCGTCCCCAGCGTGAGCACGCCGACCGCCCGCCGCTCCGCGTTGATCCCCGCGTTCGCGAGGTCGTGGAGCTCGTAGTTCGCGAGCTCGAGCCCGATGCGTCGTCACGAGCCCACCCCGGGCCGCGGCCGGGACACGCGCCCGCAGAACACCAGGCGTCCCCGGCTGGAGGGCGCCGATCAGAAAGCTCGTGTAGTCGCCTCGCCGCGTCAGGACGTACACCCGGAACCTGAGGTAGCCGCCCGTGATCGACGCCGGCCAGGTGAGCTCGCGGGCGCCCGCCGGGAGCCGCACACCTCGCATTGCCACCGGCCCGGCGGGCGTGACGCGACGCGCGAGCTCGGCCAGCGACGACGTGCGAGAAGTCGCCGCGCCAGCCGCCGGTGGCGGGAATGGCAGCGGCCGGGATCCCGAGCAGCGTGAAGCCGGACGAGTTCGTCAGCCGGGAAACGCCGCCCTCCTCTCTGACCACTTCGCGCGCGCGACCGAGCCGGGCGTACGCGGACTCGGCGCCGGCGTCCTGGATCGTGACGAGCTTGGTCAGATCCTCCGTGGCGACGACGTCGGCAGGCACGGCGAAGGCGGCCTGGTCGTGCTGGCCGCGCACAAGCGTCGCGCGGTAGGTCTCCGCGAAGAGCGCGAGGCCGAGGCTGACGACCAGGAACGTCACCGCCACCGCCGCCCGGCCGGGATTCCTCGCGAGCGAGAGCGCCGCCAGCCGGACCGGGACGGGCCCGCGGGCTCCGGCGCGGCCGACCAGCCTGAGCGCAGGCGAGAGGGCGCGCGCGCAGGCGACGGCCGCGACGAACGCGACGAGCGCCGGCAGGAGGATCAGCACCGCGCCCGTTCCGCCCTGCGCGGCCAGGTCGCCCGCGTTCGCCGAGCCGCGCGCGAAGCTGAGAACGATCGCGACCAGTGCCCCGAGCGCGGCCACGTCGACGAGAGAGAGCGATCGGCCGCCGAGCCGGATCGCCGGCGCCCGGAGGCCGAGGAGGAGCACTGCCGCGGTCCCGACCGCCAGCGCGCCCGCGACCGCAAGGCCTTTGCCCGCCAGCAGCGAGTGGGCGAGCACGGCGCCCGGCGGCGCACCGGCGCGATCGGCGAGGAGCGCCGCGACCACCGCCCCCAGCCCCCAGCCGAGCACCGTCCCGAGCGCGGCGACGGCGCCCCACTCTCCGGCAGCGGCGGTCAGCAGCTGCGAGCGCCGGGCGCCGAGCCACGTCAGCCGCCGCCACGAGGCCTCGACGTCGCGGCGCAGGCTCGCCGCCGCCAGCACGGTGAACGCGAGGAGCAACGCGGCGGCCTGCCCGCCGATCAGGAGCAGCCGCCGCCCGGCGACCACGCTGGAGGCGTCCGCCGCCTGCACCTCCTCGACGGGCGCGAGCAGGTCGAAGAACTCCGAGCCGGCCTCGAAGTCGGACCGCACGCGGGTGACGGCGCGGGCGAACGAATCGATCGTCCACGGATGGATCGAGCTGCCGGACAGCGGCACCACCCAGTCGTAGCCGCGATACGTGTCGGCGAGCGCCGGCGCCTCGGCGATCCCACGCACGCCGTTCGTGAGCAGGAACGGCGGCGTCGCGGCCGTGTGGTAGCGCTGCGCCTCGGCCAGAATCGATCCGACCTGGTCACGCGAGATGAGATTCTCGATCGGGAGCGCCGAGGTGAGACTGCCGCGGCCGACGACGACCAGCCGCAGCGCCCGGGACGCTCGGGATCGGCCCTGAGCCGGCGAGCTGGACGACCTCGCACCGCTCGGGACGGCAGGGCTCAGGCAGGCGGCCGGAGCGCAGCTTGACCCAGCGCCCGAGGTCCTCGACACCGCCGAGCGTGACGAGATGGCCGCCGAACGTGCTCTCCCGGAAGAGCGTCGCCGCGAAGGGCTCGCCGAGACCGACCGTCCGCAGCTCCGTGCGGGCCGTCCGGTCGAGGCCCGACCACTGCCCGCCGAGCTGCCCCGGCTGTCCTCCCCAGACCGCCCGGACGGCGCGCTCGGCCCCGGGCAGCCGATCGATCGTGCGGGCGAGGCTGCGGTCCTGCGCGATCAGGCTGCCGCCGAGGACACCCGCCAGCGCTGCGGCACCCGCGGCGACGCCGAGCCCGACGAGCAGAACCCGTCCGGGTCGGCGCGCGAGCCTGGAGCGGGCGACGGTCAGTGGAAAGAAGGCTCGCAACCGGCGACGAGTTTACACTGGTGTCGTGCCGAGATACGACATCCCGAAGGCCGCCCCCGAGCCGCTTGCGCTCGTTCAGGGCTTCGTGAACACGGTCGACCTCGAGCACGGCCGCGACTGGCTCGATTCCTGGCTCAGCGACCAGGGTTTCGCGCGAGCCTCCAGAGCGCGATCTCGCCCATGCCCGCGACGTTCGCGAGGCGATCCGCGAGCTGCTCTACGCGAACAACCACCAGCCGATGTCGAGCGACCCGTACGGCGTGCTCCGCCGCGCGGCCGACGCCGCGAAGCTGACGCTCGACCTGCGGACTCCCGAGCTCGCGCCGCGCTCACCGGGCGTCGACGGTGCGATCGGACGGGTGCTCGCCGTCGCGTTCACCGCGATGAGCGGCGGCACCTGGTCGAGGCTGAAGGCCTGCCGCAACCACGGCTGCCGCTGGGCCTTCTACGACTACTCGCGCAACCGCTCGGCGAGCTGGTGCTCGATGCAGCTCTGCGGCAACCGGACGAAGACACGGTCCTACCGCCGCCGCCATTCCGGCTAGACCGGGCACCGGGAACCGCGGCCGGCGCCGTAGAGTGCAAGCAAACCACCGACGGACGGAGGACACGATGGAGGGACAGGTTTCCTGGGTGCTCGTGGCTGCGATCAAACCCGGTCAGCTCGACACCTTCAAGACGCTGATGGAAGAGATGGTCGAAGGCACGCGCGAGGAGCCGTCGACGCTCAACTACGAGTGGTACATCAGCGAGGACGGCGGCACCATCCATCTCTACGAGAAGTACGCCGACTCGGACGCGATGATCGCGCACGTCAACGGCTTCATGGAGAAGTGGGCGGGGCGATTCATGGCGTGCCTCGACGTGAAGGGATTCACCGTCTACGGCGATCCGAGCGCGTCCGCGCGAGAACTCCTCGACGGCTTCGGCCCGACGTACCTCGGCCCCTGGGGAGGCTTCGCCCGCTAGAGGCTTGATGTGGAATTAGCGGCCGTCATAGGCGACGAGCGCTCGGGGTGGGCGTCCGATGAGGGCGTTGAGGAGCATGCCGAGAGTGAGAGCGCGAGCAGCCGCTGGGCGATTCGTTGGACGAGTCCGCTCGGTGTTTTTGCGAGGTGTTGACACCGATGACTTCTGCGCACCGGCGCAGTCGAACCAGCATGAGCGAAACCACCTGTCATATGTCCATTTCGCTCGACGGTTTTGTCGCAGGACCGGACCAAAGCCTCGAGCATCCTCTCGGCCGTCGCGGTATCGAGCTGCATCACTGGCATCTCGACGAGCCGCTGCACGACGCCGACGCCCGCGCACGCGACCTGCTACTGCGCCCACGCGGCGCGTACGTGATGGGACGCAACATGTTCGGGCCGATTCGCGGTCCTTGGCAGGGCGACTGGCGCGGCTGGTGGGGCGACGAGCCGCCGTACCACGCTCCGGTCTTCGTCCTGACGCACTACGAGCACGAGCCGATCGAGCTCGCGGGCGGGACGACGTTCTATTTCGTCGGCGACGGCTTCGACGCCGCTTTCGCGCGCGCCTCGGAGGCCGCAGGTGATCGCGGAGTCGACATCGCCGGCGGCGCGTCGACCGTGCGCCAGGCGCTTACGGCAGGCGTGATCGACGAGCTCGTCCTCGACTTCGTCCCCGTCCTGCTCGGCTCCGGCGAGCGGCTCCTCGACGGCGTCGCCGACCTCCGCCTCGAGCCGCTCGAGGTCATCCACTCGCCGCTCGCGACGCACGTGCGCTACTGCGTCGGCGCGTGAGCGAGGCTAGGCGAAGCGGGCATATAACCGCCGCTCCCGCGCTGTCGTCGTCAGGGTCATTCGTGAACGCTGGCGCAGGCGAAGCTCGCTAGCTCATCGCGCCTGATCACGGGAGCGAGAAACGAGAACAGCACTCTAAGAGGAACGCCTCTCGGGCGGAAGTCAAGTTCACCCGTGAGTTCGGTGCCGTCAGAGGTCGGCGCCAAGTCGTACGTGATCGTCAGATCGGGCTTCCATCGAACTTCGAAGCGGGCCGAGTGATGAACTACGTCTACTTCAGCGCAACTCTCGATGCCGCCGTTTGGGGTGCCGAGATCGCCGCCGGTAATAGGCCGCGCGCGCATCTACATCGTCGAGCCCACCGGGGAGTGCGGGACGACCCCAACGTCACCGACAAGAAGTTCCCTGGGAATCCAACGCAGTCCTTCCGCAGCCGCGAGCCGCTGCGCGTCGTCGGCGAGCTCGTCGGCTGGGTCGGCCATTCGCCGGAGAAGCTCGAGGCGATGCGAGGCCGACTCGATGCATTGCAGCAGGAGGGCACGGAACAGATCGAGGACTCATTTGCCGCGTCTTCGACAGACACCCTGCGTTCCGCAGCGCCAGCCGTTGGGCGCGGAATCAACCGGCTAGCGATCGAGTCGATAGATGCGCTCGACGACCTCGGCGCCGACTCCCGGCGCGAACGCCGTTTCGGAGCCCACCTCGATAAAGCCCGCCCGGCCAAGCACCTTCGCGGAGGCGGCATTGTGACCGGCCACGCGACCATAAAGCGGCCTGGTCGATTCGATCGCAAGGAACGCACGGAGGGCCTGCGACGCGAGCCCTCGACCCCATCGCGCCGGGGCGATCCAGTACGTGACCTCCCGTTGTCCTTCCATCGTGAAGCTGCCCACCGTCCCCACGAATTCGCCGTCGTCCTCGATCGCCAGCAGCGTGTTCGAAGGGTCGCTGCGGACGCGCTCGTAGTGCGCGTCGAACGCGCTCCGGTCGGACGGATTCGCCCGCGTGAACGCCGCCATCCGGACCGCACGAGGATCGCTCTCCCAGGTAAAGAGCGCGTCGAGGTCGCTGTCTGCGAACGTCCGAAGAGCTATCGCCATGAGCACCGCCCGTCGATCGTGTCCGGGCGCATTCAACGAGCGTAACGTCAGGCGTCATTCCGGACACCGGCCCCGCCCGGTGCCATGCGGCCCGGCGGGCTAGGCTGAGCCGAATGGTGGGGTCGGGGTACACGATTAAGGCTTTCGATAAGTCGAACTGGGACGCGTTCGCCAAGCTCGTCGAAGCGAACAACGGCGTCTTCGGGGGCTGCTGGTGCATGGGCTTTCATCCGGATGACAGCCGCGACCCGTCGTTGAACCGGGAACGCAAGCTCGCACGGGTGAAGGCGGGCACGGCGCACGCGGCCCTTGTGTTCGACGGCGACGACTGTGTGGGTTGGTGCCAGTTCGGCGCGCCGGACGAGGTGCCGAAGATCAAGAACCGCGCCGCCTACGAGAAGAGCCTCACCGCGTTGCCGGACTGGCGAATCGCCTGCAACTTCGTCGGCAAGGGGCACCGGCGTCGGGGCGTCGCCACGGCCGCGCTCGCAGGGGCACTCGATCTGATCGCACTTCTCGGCGGCGGCAAGGTAGAGGGCTATCCCGAAGCCGTGGGCTCGGTTCCTGCCGGCTTCCTCTTCAACGGCGCCCTGTCGACCTACGAGAAGCTGGGATTCGTCCGCGACCGCAAGATCGGAAAGCACCGCTGGGTCGTCACCAAAGTCATTGAGCCGACGTCGTAGGCGATCTCGCGACGCTCAGGGGTCATTCCGGAACACTGGCGACCGTCATCGCGGCAGGTCGTGTTGCGCCTGGCGGACATTCTCGACCGACATGCGACGATTACCCGGTGACGCTCGCGGACCTCAGCCGCTTGGCCGCCCAGCTCGACGGTGTCTCCGAGAGTCGTCGGGAGGGCTTGCTTGATTGGCGGTATCGCGGCCGCCTGGTGGCGCGGCAGCTCGACGACAGCCACATCGTCATTCGTGCGTCGTTCGAGTTTCGAGACCTCCTGCTCCAGTCGTTCCCCGAGACCTTCTCGGTGCCGAAGCGTTTCGCGAAGCACATGATGGTGGTCGCGGACCTTGAGAACGGGAATGCCGATGCCGTGGAAGACGCGGTGATCGGCGCCTGGGAGCTGCAGTCCGGGAAGTAACACCGGCTCGGCCGAGGATCTATCCTCGGGGCGAGCGAGGTGGATGATGAGTGGAGGTGGTGATGTCTGAGTCGCCGCTGTCGGGGCAGGTGGCGCTGGTTGCGGGCGCGACGCGTGGGGCAGGCCGTGCGATCGCCGTCGAGCTCGCCCGCGCGGGCTTCTACGTCTACGCGACCGGCCGCAGCAGCCGTGCGTCCGGGCCCTCGGAGATGGGAAGGCCCGAGACGATCGAGGAGACCGGAGACCTGATCGCGGCCGCGGGAGGAGCCGGATCGGCGCTCGTGGTCGATCACGAAGACCCCGCCTCGGTTGCCGAGCTCGTCGGGGGAATCGAGCGCGACCAGGGCCGGCTGGACGTACTCGTCAACGACATCTTCGGCGGCGACCGGTACATGGAATGGGACAAGCCGCTCTGGGAGCACGACTGGGCGGGCGGGCTGCGGATGCTGCAGATGGGCGTGCACACGCATCTGATCACCTGTCGTGCCGCCATTCCGCTCATGCTGCGCACCGCCGAGGCCGCTGGGCACGCGCGGCCTCGTGGTCGAGATGACGGACGGCACCTCGCAGGCGAACGCCGAGTTCCGGCGCAACGTGGGCTTCTACTACGACCTCGTCAAGGCCAACGTCGAGCGGATCGTGAAGGGGCTCGCGGTCGAGCTGGAGAACGAGCCGGTGGCGGTCGTCGGAGTGACTCCCGGCTGGCTGCGCTCCGAGCGGATGCTGGAGAACTTCGGCGTCTCCGAGGCGAACTGGCGGGACGCCTGCCGGGACCGTCCCGGCTTCGCGATCTCCGAGTCGCCGACGTATGTCGCCCGAGGCGTTGCCGCGCTCGCCCTCGCCGGCGACGCCGAGCGCTGGAAGGGCTCGATCGTCAGCGCGCGCCAGCTTGCCGACGCCTACGGCGTCACGGACACCGACGGTAGCCGGCCCGACTGCTGGGGCTACCTCGCCGCCTACGGCTGGGAGCAGCGAAGACGGCCACGGCATCGACCAGTTCCGGTAGGTCAAGAGCGGTAGCCGCCGCCGACGCCCGACGCTCAGGGAACATTCCGCAACACGGCGCAGACTCGTGCTGCGGCCCTGGAGAGCCGATGCGTCGAGGACGAGCTCTGCGATCCGGCCGGGAGATTCCCAGGGTCCTACCTGAACTATGCATTGCCTAGGCGAACCTTGACCGGGATACTCCCGTCGGCCTAGTGTCGGCGGCAATGCGAACTCGCCTCCTGTTTCTGTCCGCAGTTGTCCTGGCTGTCCTCTTGCCAGGCGCCACATCGGCTTATTCAGTCAGCACCCGCGACCTGACGGTTTTCGCCGCCGCCTCTCTGACAGAGGTGCTTCCGGCTATTGACAAGCAGCCCCGGTACAACTTCGCAGGCTCGGACCAACTCGCGTTTCAGATCCAGCAGGGCGCTCCGGCAGATGTGTTCGCGGCGGCGAGCCCGAAGTACCCGGAGCAGCTCTACCAACAGGGGCTCGTCCAGAAGCCCATCCCGTTCGTGACGAACACGCTCGTCCTGATCGTCCCGAGGTTGAACCCGGCCAATATCCATTCGGTCTTCGACCTGACCAAACCCGGGGTCAAGCTGGTGATCGGCGATGCGGGCGTACCGGTCGGCTCGTACACGCGCACGGTTCTGAACAACCTCGGTATCTCGGCTGCCGTCCTAAAGAACGTCGTCAGCGAAGAGCCCGCCGTGAAGGGGGTCGTCGGAAAGGTGGTGCTCGGTCAGGCGGACGCCGGGTTTGTCTACGTCACCGACGTAAAGCCTGTCCTCGGCAAGGTGGGCGTGATCCGCATTCGCGAATCAGCACAGCCGCACGTCGTCTACGAGGTCGCCGCGGTCAAGAACAGCACCCACCTCCAAGCGGCCTACGCGTACGTGACGAAGCTGATCCGCGCGCAGGCCCAACGCGTCTTCGTCCAGCACGGCTTCGGCCCAAGGCCAAAGCCAACGCACTGACCGCCGGCAGCGACGCTCGCCGTCGAAGGTATGGAACGCCTGAGCGACAAACACGACATCGACTGAGGTATCCGGAAGCGGAATCCTTTCGGCGCCTCCGGCAAGAGCTTCGACTCCCGGACACACCTGCACCAGCATCCCGCGCATCGCGTCAGCCGGCTCCACGACGATCACGTGGCTCAACACGGGCACGACACGCGCGTGAGCTTCCTCGTGCCCGCTCCCAGATCGAGTACCGTCGCCGCGGGTGAGTGAGCGAGGAAACTGGGCGCCGTTGCCGCCTGGCAGAGTAGCGCGGATCAACCGGTGCGTGTCGCCCCTCACTGCCCGGTTGTCTGCCCGGAGGCCGAAGGGCGCCGCCGGCGGTAGCCGGCGGGACTTCGCTAGGAACCGTCCGGCGCGCAACGCTCCGGAGCCGTGGCGATGCGTCTTGTACGGCAACATCCGCCGCCGCGACCGGCATGACGGGCGCGGCCCACCCCCGCCCGCAGCCACGCCGACCCGCGCGAAGTCGTCATGGCTTCGAGCGGCAGAAGAGGCGCCTGGCGGATTCGAACCGCCGTACGAGGCTTTGCAGGCCTCTGCCTAACCACTCGGCCAAGGCGCCGGACGGGACATGGTAGCCCGCCCCCGAGAGCAGCCAGCTACGGCTTCGAGATGGCGAGCGTGAACGTGCCGGCGCCGGATACCCGCTTGACCTGAACCTGAAGCGTCCGCGCGCCGCAGACCGGCGCGCTCAGCGTCTTCACGCGCTGAGCCGACGCGTCCTCGGCGACGACCTTCCCCGACACGGCATCGACGATCCGGAGCGTCAGCCGAGCCTTGGCCGGAGAGACGAGCCTGACGGCGAAGTTACCGTCGAGCGGCGTCGAGACCCGGAAGCCGCGGCCGGTCGCTCGCGGACCGAGACTCGAGGTGTAGGCAGCCAGGCGTGCTTGCCGTCCAGGGACTCGTGACGTCCTGGGCCAGGAGATCGAGCGCCTGCTGGTCGGGGTAGAGGCGCTGGTCGACGACTTGCCATGCCGACTCCGGGAGCCCCGCCCGGCGCTCGTTCAGGACGCGGTAGTCCTCGGCGAAGAGCTCGCCCGGGTTCAGCTGGTAGAAGCGCCCCTCGTCGCCCGGAACAAGCTCTCCGCTCTCGGCGCGGGAGCACACGTTCTCGTACGAAGCCCACCGCTTCGTTCCCCATTCGACCGCGTTCCAAGGGTCGTTGAGGCGGTGGTCGGCGATGTGGTGCCCGTACTCGTGCGTGACGATCGACTGTGCGGTGACACCACGAATGTCCTGGCCGAGCGCGACGATGACGTTGTTGTAATAGCAGCCGAGCGCACCGGCCCCGCACAACTGCCCTGACGCGGTCGAGCGTCGCGAGGTTCAGTGTCACGTCGGCGATCTCGGGGCCGTGCAGCAGGCTGGTCAGCACGTCCGCCCAGTGCTGGTTGAGGCTCGGGTCGGCGGCGAGCAGCTCGTCCTGGGTGTAGACGGTCACCGTCTCTCCAGTTGCCGCGGTGATCGGGCCGCCGGTAAAGCCCGCCGGAGCCTGCCCCGCGCGCAGCGAGACCTTCGGCGCCTCAGAACCGGCGCCGTAGGCGTAGCCTCCTGCGCCGGGAGCCCGCGCCGAAGCCGGCGAGACCGAAGCGGCGGCCGCGACCGCGACTGCGACGATCAGAAGGACGAGGATCCGACGCAAGGACGGTAGTGAAGCACGCGGGCAGCGAACGGGGCGTTAAGCCTGGTTAACGCTCTGTTAGGCCGGTGCAACGACGTAGATGTGCACCTCGAGGGGCCGGAACGAGTCTTCGAACGAGTCTCCTGAGGAGGCAACGGCACGCTGCTCCCCGAGCACCGATGCCTCCCGGCCTGCGAGCCCGGGCGCCCTCACTGTCGCCCGCACCGTACTCTTGGTCGGGTTGACCGCGATCACGTAGAGCGCGCCGCGCACCTTGCGTGCAGCGGCGATGACCGGTGCGGTAGCCGAAACCGGTGCATCGGGAGCGACGAGCGCCGCACCCAGCGCAGTCACCTCCTTTGCCACGCCGGCAACGCCCGGACTCACGTCGGCGGGCCAATCGGCCGGGAAGAAGCCAAGGCCGCGCGCTCCGCCCGCAACCGCGAGCCAGGACTCGGCCCGAACCGTCACCGGCGTCACCCGCTCGGCCAACCCCGTGCACTTCCAGGTCGACGCCTCGATCCACTGGAAGGTCGGCCGGCCGCGGGCAAGCCGGACGAGCTCTCGCTGGGCGTGGGCGACGTCGGGAAGCCAGCCCGGGTCGCAGAACTCCTGAAGCGGGTAGAGGTCGAAGCCGACGACGTCCGCCTTGGCGATCAGCTCCGGGTACACGCCGCGACCGGCCGGCAGCTCCGCCGTTCTCGAATAGAAGTGGTTCGTCAGCGTGAGCACGCGCAGCCGGCCGGTGGCGGCGAGGGTCGGGAACGTCGGCATCGTCGCGGCCGTGATCCCCTTCAGGTCGGCCTCGTCCGGGTAGTACCAGCCGATCACGCCCGGCCCGCCGATGCCGGCTTCGTCGGTCTCGGTCAGCGACAGCGCCCGACCCGAGAGCGCGGCGGTCTGCTCGGCGATCCCGCCGCACGCGTTCTCGGCGTAGAGCGTGATCCCGGCGGCGAGGCTGCTCTCGTAACCCGATGGGCACTGGGCGAGGACGAGCAGCGGGAAGAACGGTTGACGGTCGAGCAGGATCGCGCCGCCGCCGATCGCCGCGATCGGCGACTCGGGCGGCGGCGCCGTCGTCACGTCGAGCGTCGAGTCTCCTGCCCACACCCGATAGACGGTCGAGAACCTCAGCCCGGCCAGCACCGCCCGGCTTCCGGTCATCGGCGCCCACATCGTCGGCCCGAGCTCAGGCACGCCGTACGCGATGCGCGCCGGCGGGTCCGGCGCCGTCCACTCGACGGTCACCGAGAACGGCCCTGCCGCGACCGCGCGTAACGGGCCCGGCGACGGCGGTGGAGCGGGCACGGTCGTCGGGGGCGGAGCGGGCGCGGTCGTCGGGGGCGGAGCGGGCGCGTCGTCGGGGGCGGGCGGCGCAGTCGTCGCCGGCGCAGTCGTCGTCGGCGCGGTCGTCGCCTGCTCGGTCGTCTGCTCGGTCGTCGTCGCCTGAACCTCGTGGCGCGGCGGGCCGCGCAGCAGGAACGCAAGCAGAAGGCCACCGAGCAGGAGCAGCCCGGCGCCGAGCAGGAACAGGAAGAAGCGTGCAGGCTTGTCGGGCCGCAGTCTCACGAATCGGTCTCCAGGCTACGTGCCGAGCGCTCAGGCCTTCGACCTGAGCGATCCCAGGACCGAGCGATCGGTCTGCGACGGTCAAGCCCGTTCGCACTTCGCGCGGCAACGCTCGTCGTCGTGTTCGTGCGAGCGCGCAAGCCGGGCGGCAACGTGCCGGCGGGCGTCTCGACCCGCAGGCTCGTGTCGGTCCGCGTCGGCTAGCGGCGAGACCGCCCGCGAACGTCGATCCCACCGGATGTTTCGACGTGATCCACACGATCGGCCAGGTTTCGCTCGCCAATCGTCGGTGACGGGACGCCCTCTCGGCGGAGGACGCTAAGTGCCGATTGGACACGAGCCGGCTTCGACGCGATTCATTCGGTAACCGGCTGCTGCCCGCACTCACCCGAAGGTCGTTGGCCGCGGTGCTCCTGCTCGCCGCGGCGGTCGTGCTGGGCGGGCGCAGCGCCGCGGCAGTTGCCGCTGGTCCGAATGCCGTTCAGATCGAGAACGCGAAACCGGGGTCGACAGGCTGGGAGCCGCTGATCACAGCGATCCCGCCCGGTCTCGAGCACAGCATCGAGGGGTACAGCTCCCAGGTGAGCGCTCTGCCGGGTGAGGCGATCGATCTGCACGTGAGCACGAGCCCGGCTGCGCGCTACCGGGTGGAGGTCTACCGCTTGGGCTGGTACGGCGGCGCCGGCGGCCGTCTGATCGGCTGCCTGCCGGACTGCGCGGGCGACGAGCAGGGAACGGCGCGGCCGATTCCGGCACCCGATCCGGCGACCGGGATCTTGAGTGCGGGCTGGCCGGTGACCGACTCGTTCACCATTCCGGCCGATGCGACGAGCGGCTACTTCTCGGTGAAGCTGCTCCTGACGAGCGGTCCGCAGGCGGGCCAGTCGACCAACGTGCCGGTGATCGTGCGTGCGCCGGCAGGGCAGAACGCGACGGTTCTCGTCGACTCGGCGGTGAACACGCTGCAGGCCTACAACCCGTGGGGCGGCAAGAGTCTCTACCCCAACTCGAGCACGAATGGGGTCGCGGCCGTCAAGGTCTCCTTCGACCGGCCCTACGACGCGAGCTTCTTCCCGCGCTACGAGATCAACCTGCTGCGCTTCCTCGAGCGCGAGGGCTACGACATGTCCTACACGACCGACGTCGACGTGCACCGGAACCCGGCGGAGCTGACCGGGCATCGTCTCGTGGTCGTCTCGGGCCACGACGAGTACTGGAGCAAGGAGATGCGGGACGCGTTCGAGGCCGCCCGAGATGGGGGAACGAACCTCGCCTTCATGGGCGCCGACATCGGCCGACTGGCAGATCCGCTACGAGGATGCAGAGCGGACGATCGTCGAGTACCGCAGCGCGACCCTCGACCCCGTCGCCGATCCTGCGTTGAAGACCGTCCATTTCGCGGATCTGGTACCGCCGCGGCCGCAGTGCACGCTGCTCGGGATCCAGTACCAGGACGGGATCGAGAGGACGGGCGACCTTCCGAGGGACTACACCGTGAACGCGGCAGCGCTCGGCGACCCCTGGTTCTCCGGCACCGGTTTCACGAGCCGAGCATCGTCGGGCAGACACCGCGGATACGAATGGGATCAGTTGCTTCCGGGCTGCAGCCCGCGGGAACGCAGGGACAGACCCTGGGCGCAAGCACCGGGACGTGGAGCAACAGCCCGACCAGCTTCTCGTATCAGTGGCGCCGGTGCAGCAGCTCCGGCTCCAGCTGCAGCAACATCTCCGCTGCCACCGGGCAGACCTACCTGCTCGGCCTCCGCCGACGCCGGAAGGACGATCCGGGTGGTGGTGACGGCGACCAACGCCGGCGGCTCCGCCTCCGCGACCTCGAACCAGACCGCGGTCGTCCAGTGACCCCGAGCCCTCCGGGCAACACCGCGCTGCCGACGATCACCGGCACCGCAACGCAGGGACAGACCCTGAGCGCCGAACCGGGACGTGGAGCAACAACCCGACCAGCTTCTCCTATCAGTGGCGCCGGTGCAGCAGCTCCGGCTCCAGCTGCAGCAACATCTCCGCTGCGACCGGGCAGAGCTACGCGCTCGGCCTCAGCCGATGTCGGCAGGACGATCCGGGTGGTCGTGACGGCGACCAACGCCGCCGGCTCCGCCTCCGCGACCTCGAACCAGACTGCGGTCGTCCCTTCGAGCGGAGTGAGATCGCCCACTCGAACTGTCCGCCAACACCGCACGCTCTGCCGCCGATCACGCACCGCAAGGCAGCGGAACAGTGATGTGGAGGGAAACGTCGGGGCCGTGGAGTCAACGAGCCCGACCAGCTTCTCGTTCAGCCGCGCTTCCGAGCCGTCACGCCGACCCGGCGAGCATCAGACGTGCGTGAGCACTCCGCTGACCGGGCGAGGCACGCGACTGACCTCGAGCGCCTCGACCAGCGGCCCAGCGAGCCGATCTTCCAGTGTCGTGAGGTAGCCGCGAAGCCGCTCTTCGGTCGGCCGGCTCGAACCAACTGCTTCGGTAGCTTCGAAACGAGCCCAGCTTCCCGTGCCCTGCGAGGACTTCCTCGACGAGCGAGGCGCCCAGGCAGCGCATGAGCTCACCTCCAACGGCCGCTCTCGCACACGTAGAACCCGACCCGTTTCATCTCCAGTGCGGCCGGTGCCACCAGCTCGCGGCTCAAGCTGCAGCAACATCTCCTCCCCGCGTCGCGACCGGCCGCCACGACGTCCGTCACCCGGTTCCATAGATGCTTCAGCAGAACGATCCGGGTGGTCGTGACGCAACCAACACCGCCGGCTCCGCCCAGCGACCTCGCACCAGATCTGCGGCCGCGGCGCAGGGCAAGCGAGTCGCCCAGCGCGAACTGGCCGCTCGAGCCCCCTCGACCAGCAGGGCCGCGCGGCCGATCACGCGGCCGCCAGTCGGGGTGAAGACGCAGTGAGTGGAGGGAAACGTCACGGCCGCGGCATCGACGACCTCGGACGGCAAACACAATCCCGCCGTTTCAGCGGGGCTTCCTAGAGCGGATGAAGGGACTCGAACCCTCGACCTTCTGCATGGCAAGCAGACGCTCTAGCCAACTGAGCTACATCCGCGCGCCGGCCAGTATATCGGCGGGTTCAGTCGCCCGACGACGCCCGGTCGAGCGCCTCGTTGACGAGCGAGTCGGCCAGCTCGTTGTGCTCGCGCCGCACGGCCGTGTACTCGACGCTCCCGACCTTGCCCGCCAGGGATCGAGGCCTCGGCGAAGAGCGTCCGCAGCATCTCGTTCTTGACGCGGTACTCGCCGCGCATCTGCTTCACGAGCAGCTCCGAGTCAGAGACGACGGTCGAGCTCGTTCACGCCGAGCTCGACCGCCCGCCGCAGGCCCTCGACGAGCGCGCGGTACTCGGCGACGTTGTTCGTCGCGACACCGATCGCCTCGCCGTAGGAGGCCAGCACGGTGCCGTCCTCGGCCTCGAGCACGTAGGCGAACGCGGCCGGGCCGGGATTGCCGCGGGCGCCGCCGTCCGTGGAGAGCCGAGCCTTCATTACCGCAGACTATGCGGCGGGAGTCGACGCGAGGCCGGCGAGCAGCGTCCGCGTCAACTCGGGGCCGAGCTCCCGCTCGAGCTCCCTTCGCACCTCGACCCGCCGAGCCTCGATTGCCGCCGTCCTGCGCCCGACCAGCTCGCAGGCCTCCCGGAGCCGCGTGAAAGCCCGCTCGAGGCGAGCCGCGTCCACCGGCTCCGGCGCGGCGCTCATGCTCCACAGATCGTCGCGGCACGGTCGGACCACATCCCTCGATTCATGGGCTAATGCCTTGAGCGCCTGCCGCCGATAGAGCGGGAGATGCTGCAAGCACACAAGCCCGCATGGTTGCCGCTCGGCGCACTCCTCGTTCGCGAAGGGTTGATCTCGAACGAGCAGCTCGAGCTCGCGCTGATGGATCAGCAGGGCACCGGTCTCCGCCTCGGCGAGCTGCTTGTCCAGTGGGGCTGGGTCGAGTCGGCCGCGATCTCCAGGGCGCTCGCCGAGCAGTATGAGATGGACTTCCTCGACCTCGACGCCGCCGAGATCGACCGGGCCGCGGTCAACCGGCTACAGGCCAGAGACGCCCGCAACCACAACGCGATCCCGATCCGCTTCCTTGAGGACGGCCGACTGCTGGTCGGCGTCGCCGACCCGACCGACGTGGGCGCCTGCGACGAGCTGCGAGCAAAGCTCGGCGCCAGGGTCAGCCTCGTGGTCGTCGACCAGACCGAGCTTCACCGGGCGCTCGCGCGCGAGTACGCCTGAGTTTCTGACACCAGCGGTGTCAGACACTGCCCGCTACGTGTCTATCTGAGCCTTCTGGAGCTTGCCCGAGTAGTCGACGTAGAGCGACTTCCACTCGGTGAAGACGTCGAGCGCGGCCTGGCCCGCCTCGCGGTGACCGTTGCCGGTCTCCTTCGTCCCGCCGAAGGGCAAGTGCACCTCTGCGCCGATCGTGCCCGCATTGACGTACGTGATCCCGGTCTCGAGGTCGCGCATCGCGCGGAAGGCGCGGTTGACGTCGCGCGTGAAGATCGAGGACGACAGGCCGAACCGGATCCCGTTCGCGACCCGGATCGCCTCGTCGTAGTTCTCGACCGGGATGAGTGCCGTCGTCGGCCCGAAGATCTCCTCCTGGGCGATCCGCATTCCCGGCTCGACCTCGCCGAAGATCGTCGGCCGGTAGAAGTACCCGCGGTCGAGCCCGTTGCCGGTCGCGACCTCGCCGCCCGTGAGCAGGGTCGCGCCCTCGTCCTTGCCGATCGACGTGTACGAATGGATCTTCTCGAGCGCCGCGGCGTTGATCACCGGCCCGACGTCCGTGTCGGGCTCCCAGCCGGGCCCGAGGCGCATCCGCTCGGCGGCGGCGACCAGCTTCGACTGGAGCTCGCCGTAGACGCGCTTGTGCACGATTACACGGCTCGCTGCGGTGCAGCGCTGCCCCGAGGTGCCGAATGCCGACCAGATGATCCCCTCGGCGGCCAGGTCGAGGTCGGCGTCGTCCATGACCACGATCGCGTTCTTCCCGCCCAGCTCGAGGTGGATGCGCTTCAGGTTGTCGGCGGCGGCCTTCATCACCGCAACGCCTGTTTCGCGTGAGCCGGTGAGCGTGATCACCGGTACCTCGGGGTGCTCGACCAGGCGCTGTCCGACCGCCCCGCCACCCCCGTGGACGACGTTCACGACGCCGGCCGGAACCCCCGCCTCGGTCAGCAGCTCGACGAAACGCTCGCCGAGGGCGGGTGTGTCGGTGGCGGGCTTGAAGACGACGGTGTTTCCGCAGACGAGGGCGGGCGCGATCTTCCACGACGGGATCGCGATCGGGAAGTTCCACGGCGTGATCACGCCGATCACGCCGATCGGCATCCGCACGCTCATGTTGAACTTGTCCCGCAGCTCGGACGGGGTCGTCTGGCCGAAGAGCCGCCGCCCCTCGCCTGCCATGTAGAAGCTCATGTCGATCGCTTCCTGGACGTCGCCGCCGGCCTCGGACAGCACCTTCCCCATCTCGCGCGACATCAGCAGGGCGAGCTCGTCCTTGTGCTCGCGGACGAGGCCGCCGAAGCGGTAGAGGATCTCGCCCCGCGCCGGCGCGGGCACGAGACGCCACTCCTCGTAGGCGCCCTTTGCGGCCTCGACGGCGCGGTCGACGTCGTTCGGCCCGGACTTCGGGAACGTCCCGATCAGCTCGCCCGTCGCCGGGGTCGTGCTCTCGAACGTCTCGCCGGAGGCGGCGTCGACCCACCGGCCGCCGATGAAGTTCTGGAATCGTGCGAGTCCCCGTCGCCACCGGAGCAAGACTCTATCCGCGCATGCCGCGGGCTGGCCGGTGTCTGCAGTACGCGCGGCCCCGGCTAGGCGACGTCGAGTTTCGGGAAGGTGCCGGTGGGGCGCAGGCGGCGACGATCGCGCAGCTCGCGCATCCCGCCAAATGCCTTGCCGCGACGGCGGTCGGGGCCTTCGCGCCGGTCGACGATCACCGTGACGTTCGGGTTTTCCCGGTAGTACGAGACCATCTTGTCGTAGAGCTCACCCTCGAGCTCGCGCGGAATCACGCAATAGATCATCGCCGGGTCGTCTCCACGGATCTCATTGTACGAATGGATCGGATGGACGCTAGGCTAGATTCTCGAGGTCCAGCAGAACGCCGATTCCCTGGTCGAAACGGGCGTTCCAGGCGGTGAACTTCGGATCCAACTCGCCCGGCTCGAGGCCCCGTTCGGCGAGCCGGACGGGTTGCGCCGCCTCGCGGCTGATCCGGTACTGGTACCACGAGATCTCCCACGAGAGCGTGATCACGACCTCCGTCGTCGTGCCGGAGAGCACGACAACGCTCACCTGCGGATCGCCGAGGCTCCGAGCGATCCCCTCCACCGTCCGGAGGGCGTCGCTCGCGTTGAAAAGCTCCACCGCCTCGACCGAAGCCCGCTCGTCACGCGAGAGGCGCCGCAGAATCGGCTCTGCGACCCGTGCCTCCGCCGCGGGACGGCGGCTCCCGCCGAAGATGCTCGCGAGGCCGAGCGCACGTCGCCGGTGCGCATTCCGGACCTCCGGCACTCTCGGGCTGCCCTCTCGCACCCAACCGTGGTCGACGGCGATCTCCCGGCAGAGCGGGCAGACATCGACGAAATCGCGGGCCGGATCGGGAGCAAAGCGAAGCGGGGACTCACCGACGAGCAAGGTGCGCTCGCAGATCGCGCACCTCCTCACCTCCATCGTTCGCGTCGAACTCACGGCCCGCGAACTATAGGCGAAAATGCAGGGTCTTTTCCGCGCTCTGCTAGGGAAGCGCGAAGCGTTGCCTAGACCTTCTCTTCCTCCCTGGCCTGCTTCGTCTCCTCGATGATCTTCTGCGCGATGTGCGCCGGCACCTCGTCGTAGCGCAGGAAGTGCATGTGGTAGTCGCCGCGCCCACCTGTGAGCGAGGTCAGCGCCTGCGAGTAGGTGAGGATCTCGGCCATCGGCACCTCGGCCTTGATCGAGGTCATCCCTCCCTGCGGCTCCATTCCCTGGAGGCGGCCACGCCGGGAGTTGAGGTCGCCGTTGACCGCCCCGACGGCATCGTCGGGGACCGTCACCTCGAGCTCCATGATCGGCTCGAGCAGCACCGGGCTCGCCTTCTCGTAGGCGGCCTTGAACGCCATCGAGCCGGCGATCTTGAACGCCATCTCGGACGAGTCGACGTTGTGGTACGAGCCGTCGACGAGCAGAACGCGCACGCCCTGAACCGGCGCGCCGGCCAGCTCGCCGTGGGCCATCGCCTCCTGGATCCCCTTGTCGACCGCAGGGCGGAAACCCTGCGGGATCACGCCTCCGACGATCTTGTCCACGAACTCGTAGCCGACGCCCTCGGCGATCGGCTCGAGCACGATGTGGCAGTCCCCGTACTGTCCGCGGCCGCCCGTTTGCTTCTTGTACTTCCCCTGCGCGCGCGACTCCGAGCGGATCGTCTCGAGGTACGGGACGCGAGGCTGGTGCAGGTCGACCTCGACGCCGAACCGCCGCTTGAGGCGGTCGACCGCGACCTCGACGTGCATCTGACTGAGCCCGGCGAGGAGCTGCTCGCCGGTCTGCTGGTCGCGCCGCAGCACCAGGGTCGGATCCTCCTCGGTCAGCCGGCGGAGGGCTTGGCCCATCTTCTCCTCCTCGCCCTTCGCCTTCGGGGTGATCGCGAAGCTCATCACGGGCTCGGGGAAGTCGAAGCGAGCCAGCTCGAGCTCCACTTCCTTGTCGAGGAAGACGTCGCCCGTTGCCGCATCCTTGAGCTTCGCCGCGGCGCCGATGTCGCCCTCGCCGAAGGCGTCGGCGTTGGTGTGATCCTTGCCCTGGAGCGTCATCAGCGCGCCGAAGCGTTCCTTCCCGTGCCCCCGGGTGTTCGTCAAGGTCGTGTCGGTGGTGATCGTGCCCTTGAGGACGCGGAAGACGTTGATGCGGCCTGCGAAGGGATCGGCGATCGTCTTGAACATGAAGGCCGCCGTGCTCGCCCCTTCGATCTCGATCAGCGCGCCCTTCTTCGCGGGGCTCGGAACGCCCTCGACGAGCAGATCGAGGAGCGCCGTCGTGCCGAGATTCTTCGTCGCGACGGCGACTGCGACCGGGAAGACCTCTCCACGCGTAACCGCGTCCTTCAGTGCCTTCGCCACCTCCTCTGCCGAAAGCTCCTGCCCGTCCAGGTAGCGCTCCATCAAACCCTCATCGGTCTCGACGACCGCGTCGAGGAGCTTCTCCCGATACTCGGCGGCGACCCCGGCGACCTCGGCGGGGATCTCGATCGGCCCGCTCTCTCGCGCACCCTCTGGGTCCCGGTACGCGCACATGTGAAGCACGTCGACAATTCCGGTCAGCTCGTGCTCGGCGCCGATCGGGATGTGGACGGCGACGCAGCGCTCGGAGAGTTGCGAGCGCAGCGCCTCGAGCACGCGGAAGAAGTCGGCGCGCTCGCGGTCGAGCATGTTCACGACGACGACGCGTGCCACGCCCCCGTCCTCGGCCCGGTGCCACGTCCGGCCGGTCCCTACCTCCACACCCATCACGCCGCTGACGACGACGAGCTCGCCCTCGACCACACGCAGCGCGGCGATCGTGTCGCCCTGGAAGCCGGCGTCGCCCGGCGCGTCGATCAGGTTGATCTTCCGCCCCTGCCATTCGCAGTTGGCGAGCGAAGCCGAGAGCGACATCTGCCGCCGATGCTCGTCGTCGTCCCAGTCGGAGACGGTCGTCCCGGCCTCGACCGTGCCTAGCCGGTTGACGGCGCCGGACTGGAAGAGCAGCGCTTCGACCAGAGACGTCTTGCCCGTCCCCCGGTGACCGACGACGGCGACGTTACGGATCTTTCCGGGCTCATGAGCGGGCATGCGCGAGGACTTCCTCCCTGGTCGCGGTTATCCCCTCGATCTTATCGGCGGGCGGGCCGCAGTCAGTCTTCGACGGTCGCGCGCGCCGCAGCGGGGCCGGAAAGCCTTGCCTTCAGGCGCAGGATCGCCTTCGTGTGCAGCTGCGACACGCGGGACTCGGTGACCCCGAGCACCTCGCCGATCTCGCGGAGCGTCAGCTCCTCGTAGTAGTAGAGCGTGACCACGAGCTTCTCGCGCTCGGGCAGCCGGGCGATCGCCTCGCCGAGCGCCTCGCGCAGCTCGGTCTGGTCGAGCGCCTGCGACGGTTGCAGAACCGACGTGTCCTCGAGCGTGTCGATCAGCGCGACCTGGTCGCCGCTGCCGGAAGACACGGTCCAGAGCTCGTCGAGCGCGGCGATCGACGAGCGGCCGATGTCGGTCAGGCTGTCGTCGAGCTCGTCGGTCGTGATCCCGAGCTTCTCGGCGATCTCCTCGTCGGTCGGCGCCCGGTGCACCTTCGCCTCGAGCGCTGCGATCGCCCGCTCGATGTCGCGGGCGCGAGCTCGGACCGAGCGCGGCACCCAGTCCATCGAGCGCAGCTCGTCGATGATCGCGCCCTTGATGCGCGAGATCGCGTAGGTCTCGAACTTGACGTCGCGATCGGGGTCGTAGCGCTCGATCGCCCCGATCAGGCCGAGCAGGCCGTACGAGACCAGATCGCCCTCGTCGACGTGCGCGGGCAGGCCGCTGCCGAGCCGCCCGGCGACAAACTTGACGAGCGGAGCGTAGGTCAGGATCAGGCGGTCGCGCAGCGCGCGGTCGCGCGACTTCCTGAACTCGCGCCAGAGAGGCTTGATGTCTTCGGCCACGGCTATGCGTAGAGAATACGGGGCGGCCCGGCGTTTTCCTCAGGGACGGAGCCCGCGTACGGCGAGGCCGAGCATCCAGACGGTGATCGCGGCCGCGGCGGCGACGATGACCCACTGCTTGGCGACCCCGGCGGCGAAGGCGATCCCGGCGAACGAGACGGCGAGCAGCAGAAAGAGCGCGCCGAGAGCGCGGCGCTGAGAAGGCGCGGCCACGACGCGATGCTAGCCGCCGGATACCGCCGATACACTTGACGGTCGAACCGAGGGGCGTAGCTCAGTTGGTAGAGCGGCGGTCTCCAAAACCGTAGGCCGGGGGTTCGAGTCCCTCCGCCCCTGTCGCCCGGCGGCGGCTGCGCCGCTGCGCGCCGGGCAGCCGACCCTCGCCGGCGGCGGGCGAAGGTCGCTCAGGCGAGTGTGGCGGACTGCCCACGAATGATGACGACCGGGCAGCGCGCGTGGTGAGCGCACTGCTGGCTGACCGAGCCGAGCAGGAGACCGGCGAAGCCGCCGTGTCCGCGCGAGCCGACGACGAGTAAGTCGGCGTCTGCCGCAGCCTCGACAAGCACCTGCGCAGCCGACCCCTGGACGACGGCGTGCTCGACGTCCACGCCCTCGGTCTTCGCCTCTGCGATCACGGAGTCGAGGCGCTCACCCGCCTCGCGTTGAAGCGCGCCGAGATCGATCGCGGCGGGCCCGACGTAGCCCCAACTCGTCGCCATGGGCGGGAAGGACCAGGCGTAGAGTGCACGTACGCGCGCGCCGCGTAGACGCCCCTCGTCGAGCGCCCAGCGCAAAGCGGCCTTCGATTCCTCCGAACCGTCGACACCGACCACAATCGAGCGCATCTGGTCACCCCCCTCTCTCTTCGCGTGCGACGTGGCTGCTAGTCCAGACAGAGATCGGCCACGTTTGCCTTGGTCAGCGCAAGCAGATCGACGGTCCTCATCCGCAGCGACTCGTCGTGGGTGCCCGCCTCGACGATGACCGACCCGAGCGCGGCAATGCGCCGGTCGATGAGGACGCAATCGCCGGGCGGCCCACCAAACGGCGGAACGGCGCCCAGCTCGAACTCCGGATAGGCGTCGGCCAGCTCCCGCTCGGTGGCGAAACGAGTCTCGCCCCCACCGCCGACGTGCTCACGCACCTTGTGCAGGTCGAGCCGCTCCGAGGCCGGGATCACAGCTCGAATGTGGCCCGTGCCGCTCGTCAGGATGAGCGTCTTCCCCACCCCCTCCTGCGAGACGCCGAGCGCTTCGGCCTCGTCCCTTGCGTGCTCGGTGTGTCTGTGCGCAACCAACTCGTACGCGATCTCTTCTTTGCTCAATTCACCGGCGAGATCCTCCGTGATCATCGCTTCCTCCTCTCGGGCTCCGGCCTGGTGCCGAGATTGTCCCGCTCGCTCTCAGGGATGCCATCGGTAGCGGCCCCGATCTTTCGTCGACGGCGGCCGGCGCGGCGGAGCTCATCTGCGCCCCAGACGAGGAGCGGGAAGGCAAGCAGCACCGCCAGGTCGACCGGCTGCAACGCCGCTGTGCCGAACAGGCGCCGGAGCTGCGGCACGTAGATCAGCGCGGCGGCGAACACGACCTCCGAGGCGATGCCCCAGAGCAGCAGCCGGTTGGTGAAGAAGCCGACCGAGCGCAGCGAAGCGTGCTCGGTACGCGCGGCGAGTGCGGTGCCGATCTGGCACGCGACGATTCCGGCGAAGGTCATCGTGGTCGCCCGGAGATAGTCGCCGTGGAGCGCATCACCGGCGGAGACGGCGTCGCCAGGCCGCCAGCCGGCGCGGAGCAGTACGAAGAAGAATCCACCGAGCACGAGGGCCGCCTCGATCGCGCCGAGGAACACCCACGCGCGGTAGAGGAGCGCACGGTGGATGACGCCTTCCGACCGTGGGCGCGGCGGCCGGGCCATCAGACCCGGCTCCGCGGGCTCGCGGCCGAGCGCGAGCGCCGGCAGGATCTCGGTGCCGAGGTCGATGGCGAGAATCTGGAGAACCGTCAGCGGCAACGGGATCGTGCCGCCGGACAGCGCGAAGACGAGAAACGGCACGACCTCCGGTGTCGCGTGGGCGAAGATGTAGAGGATGAACTTCCGGACGTTGTCGAAGACCTGACGCCCGGCCTCGATCGCGGCGACGATCGTCGCAAAGTTGTCGTCGGTGAGCACCATCGTCGCCGCCTCACGCGCGACATCGGTTCCCGTCACGCCCATTGCTACGCCGATGTCGGCCCGCCGCAGAGCCGGGCGCGTCGTTCACGCCGTCGCCGGTCATGGCGACGATCTGCCCTTCCGCGGCAAGTGCGTCCGCGATCCGCAGCTTCCCTTCCGGAGACGTGCGCGCGAAGATCAGCTCGTCGCTCCCTCGCAGCAGCTGCCCGAGCTCCCGCTCCGGCATCCCGTCGAGCTCGTCGCCGGTGACGATCGCGGCGCCGTCGGTCGCGATCCCGACCCGGCGGGCGATCTCCGCGGCCGTCGGGCCGTAGTCACCGGTGACGACGATCACGCGGATCCCGGCAGCGTGGCAGTGCGACACGGCGTCAGCCACCTCGGGGCGCGGCGGATCGAAAAGCGCGACGAGGCCGAGCAGGCACAGATCGCGTTCGGCGTCTTCCCGTCGCTCCGGAATCTCGGCGCCGTCGGGCAGCCGCCGCCGGGCGACGGCAAGCACGCGCAGCCCCTGCGCGGCGTAGCGCTCGAGCACGGCGAGCACCGCTTGCCGGTCGGCCTCGCCGATCGCCCTGTGGTCGGTGGGGCCGCCGATCATCGTCGAACGCTCGAGCACCTCCTCGGGCGCACCCTTCGCATGAACCGTGATTCCGCCGTCCTCGCGCTCGTCGACGGTCGACATCAGGCGCAGCTTGGGATCGAACCGGTACAGCGCCCGGCGGCGATGCTCACGCCGCGCGACGGCGGTGTCGATCCCGACGGCTCGTGCGGCCTCGAGCATTCCGACCTCGGTCGCCTCACCACGCGACTTGCCGCGCGTCCCGGGGGCGAGCTCCGCGCTGCTGCAGGCCGCGATCGTGCGACCGAGAAGCCCGAGCACCGGGTCGGCGGCAACGGCCGACCGCGCATCGACGCCGCCTTCGAGGTCGACTTCGCCGAGCGGCGTCCAGATCCGGCTCGGCCGCATCCTGTTCTCGGTCAGCGTCCCCGTCTTGTCGGTGCAGATCACTGCGGCCGAGCCGAGTGTCTCGACTGCGCTCAACCGCTTCACCAGTGCGCCTCGACGGGCGAGCATGGCAACGCCGACCGCGAGCGCCAGGGTGATCGTCGGCAGCAGCCCTTCTGGGACGTTGGCGACGATCAACCCGATCGTGAAGTTGACCGCGTCCTTCAACGGCAGGCCGGCGACGAGCCAGCCGATCGGCAGGAAGGCGAGCCCGACGCCGACTGCGACCGCCGCGATCAGCCAGGCGACCCGTCGCACCTGCCGCTCGAGCGGGCTCGGCTCGACCTCGACGCGCTCGGTCAGCGCGGCGATGCGACCAAGCTCGGTCTGCATGCCCGTCCGGACGACGACCGCCCTCGCCTCTCCACCGACACATGCCGAGCCGCTGAAGACGACGTCCCGCGCGTCGATAAGGGGTCCGGTGGTGTCGTGGAGATCCGCGGAGCGGTAGACCGGCTGCGACTCGCCCGTCAGAGTGGAGAGGTCGACCTCGAGAGCGCCGTCGAGCAGTCGCGCGTCCGCCGAGATCCGGTCCCCCTCGGCCAGCACGAGGACGTCGCCCGGAACGAGCTCAGCCGCCGGAACGGTCTGCCGGTGCCCGTCCCGGACCACCAGCGCCTGCTGCGGCAGGTAGCGCCGGAGCGCCTCGATCGCCCGCTCCGCCTGACGTTCCTGCGCGAAGGCAAAGACGGCATTGAGGACGATCACGGCGACGATCGCTCCGCCGAGCACCGGAGTGCCCCCAACGAATGCCAGGGCCGCCGCAGCCCAGAGGAGGAGCGCGAGCGGATGCGCTACCTGGTTCGCGACCTCCCGAGGCCAGCGGCGGCCGCCGCGCCGGACGAGCTCGTTCCGCCCCGACACGACGAGCCGCCGCGCCGCCTCCAGGCCCGAGAGACCCTCCGGGCGGCTACCCAGCTCACGCAGGAGGAGCGCGACGGGCTCACGGGCGTCGTCGACCTCATCGGGTGCCTCCCGACCCACGGCCACCGCCGATCCTCCACGGTCGGCCACGACAACGGGATCACTCGAGCACGTGGATGTTCCGGTCCGCGCAGATCTCCTTGAGGATCTTCGGCCAGACCGTGACGCTGACCTCGCCGAGGTGAGCCTTGCGGAGGAGCAGCATCATCGTGCGCGACTGGCCGATGCCGCCTCCGACCGACAGCGGGATCTCGTCGGCGAGGATCGCCCGATGGTAGGGCAGCTCGAGGAACGCGAGCTGGCCGGCGAGCTCGAGCTGGCGGCGGAGGCCGTCTTTCGTCACGCGCATCCCCATCGAGCTGAGCTCGTGGCGCCTGCGGGTGACCGGATTCCACACGAGGATGTCACCGTTGAGACCGTGCATCGGCCGCCCATCCGCCGACACCGTTTCGCTCGACCAGTCGTCGTAGTCGGCAGCTCGCAGCTCGTGCGGGTAGCCGTCCGCGAGCGGCCAGCCGATGCCGTAGATGAACACCGCCGGGTGCTCCTGGAGGAAGGCCGTCTCACGCTGCTTCCGCGGCAGGTCGGGGTAGGCCTCGAGCAGATCCTCGGCGTGGACGAAGGTCAGCTCGTCGGGCAGCGGCTCGTAGTCGCGCGACGTGAGCTGAGGCCATTGCTCGTGCAGGAACGCCTCGGCGTCCTTGAGCACGCGCCAGATCGCCTTGACCGTCTCGGTCAGGTACGCGCAGCGTGCGGTCGTCCGGGGTGATCGTCCGCTCCCAGTCCCACTGGTCGACGTAGGCGCTGTGGTCGTGGTCGAGGAAGTAGTCCTTGCGGACTGCGCGCATGTCGGTGAGGAGGCCCTCGCCCGGCCGCATGCCGAACTGGGCGAGCGCCATCCGCTTCCACTTCGTCGCGGCCTGGACGACCTCGGCGTCGATCGGGTGCAGGTCGCGGTCGTTCGAGATGTGGAACCTGACGGGCGTCCGCGAACCGTCGCGGTCGAGATAGTCGTTGACGCCGCTCTCGACGTCGACGATCAACGGCACCTGCACCAGGGTCAGGTTCAGCGCCTGGCACAGGCGGTCCTCGATCAGGCGCTTGGCCGCGTAGAGCGCCTGCATCGTCTCCTTCGGGGTGAGCAGCGGCCGGTAGTCGTCGGGGAGCACGCGGGCCAGCTCGGCGTAGTCGCCGATGCCCGGGCCCGCGAGATCGGCTTCCTTGGCGATCGTCATCGGACCTCCGATCCGTGGTTGCCGCAACTATCCGCCCGCGACCGCTCGGAGGCATCGGGGCAGATGCTCCCCTCGCGCTCGTAGTTTTCCGCAGGCCTGGAAGGCGCTCAGCGCCGCCGCGGCGACCGGATCGTGATCGCTCCGCAGGCGCCGCCGACCGGGGCGCGGTCGACCGTTCAGCCGACGACGAACAGGCAGAGCGTCGAAAGCAGGGCGAGCGTGTGGCGGATTCGTCTCACGATGCCGAGGTGCATCGCGGCAATTCTATGGGCCGGGGTGCGACCTAGCGCGCCCGCGCCCCAGCCCCACTGAGACTAGACGGATCTAGCCGCGTGTCCAGAGGACCGGGAAGAGCGGGTGCTCCATCGGCGCGCCGGCCGGGAGCTCGTCGGTCAGACCGGGGAACTCGGGCGAGGTCTTCCACGCGCGCGGCGCATGCGTGGCGTCGTCCCCGAGAAACCGGACCGAGAATGCGCGCCGCCGGCGGGTCGCGCCGCCCGCGGCGTGGAGCGCGAGCATGTGGAAGTAGACCGCGTCGCCGGGCTCGAGCTCCCAGGCGAGGATCTCGAACGCATCCCGGTCGCCCTCGATGTCGGGCAGCTCTTCCAGGCTCCCCTCGGGGAACCACTTCGCCTGGTCGTCCATGAACGTCCGCGGCATCAGCCACGGGCCTCGGTGCGAGCCGGCGACGAACTCGACGGTCGAGTCGCGGTCGACCGGGTCGACCGGCATCCACATCGAGCAGTTCTCGAAGCCCGCGACGTTGTAGTACGGCTGATCCTGGTGCCAGGGCGTCCGCTGGCGCGTTCCCGGCTCCTTGACCAGCAGGTGGTCGTGGAAGAGACGGACGCTCGAAGAGCCCATCAGCTCGCCTGCGATCGCCGCGGCCGGGGAGGTGCGGATGAACTCCTCGAACTCGGGGATCCGGCTCCAGTTGCAGAAATCCTCGAAGAAGCGCCCGGGATCGTCGGGCCGGCTCGCGACCTGCGCCCGATCGCTCGGCTCGGCGAGGTTGCGCTCGATGCCGCGCGCGACGAGCGCGACCTGCTCAGGGGAGAACGCGCCGCGAACGCAGACGGCGCCGTCACGCCGGAAGTCCTCTGAGCGCCCCACCGCTAGTACCGTAACCCCCGGCCGCGCAGCATCGTCGCCAGCGAGGACGAAAGAAGGCCGATGTCGTAGCGCACCAGCCGAAGCGAGCTCATCGTCCGGCACGCCTCGACGTACGCGAGATCGAGTGCGGTCGCGTTCGCTTTCCCGGTCGAGTCCTTCAGTACCTGGGCCGGCCCGGTCCAGCCGGCCGGCACCTTGTTCCGGTAGTCGAGCCCGTTCGCCAGCTGATCCTCGACCATCGCGATCGGCCAGGGTCGCGGGCCGACGAGGCTCATCTGGCCTCGCAGGACCGCGAACAGCTGCGGCAGCTCGTCCAGGTAGGCGCGCTTCAGCGCCCGCCCGGCCCAGGTCAGATTGCTCTCGTCGCGCTCGTACTGCCTGGCATAGGCACCCGGACGGCTGCGGAGCTCCGCCAGCGCAGCCCGGCGGAGCACGCGGAACTTGAGCAGGTCGAACTCGCGGCCGCGCGAGATTCTCCGCTCGCGGTAGAACCAGCCGCCGCGGTCCTTGGCCACGAACAGGTTGTCGAGACCGATCGCGGCGAGCGCGAAGAGGAACACCGGTGCGAGCAGCACCAGCAGGACAGAGGCGACGACGAGGTCGAGCAGCCGTTTCGCCGGCCGGTTCGGGACGGGACCCGTGCCCTCGCTCACCCGCCGATCGCCTGCGGAAACCGGAAGAGGCGGTCCGGGTCGTAGCGGCGCTTGACGTCGACCAGTCGCTTGTAGTTGGAGCCGTAGTACGCGCGCCGCCAGTCCTTCAGATCCGGGTCGGCGTAGTTCTGATATGCGGCGCCGGTGACATGCGGGCGCATCGCGTCGTGGAAGCCGCGGATCCAGCCGAGCGACGCCGCCTCGTGCTCCGGTCCGCCCCAGTAGGCGAGGTACTGGAGCGAGCAGAGCGGCAAGCGATGGACGAAGGCGGTCGCATCGGACGGGATCTCCGCGATGGCACCGCCGTAAGAATCCATGATCAGCGCGCCCGAGCCGTGACGCGACGTCTGCCGCTCCTCGATGCGGCGCTGGAGCGTCCGCACCGCCGCAGCGCTGAAGGGCTTCGCGACGTAGTCGGACTTGGCGGCGAACGTCGCCCGCGAGAGCAACCCTCGCTCCGAGACGAGATGACACGCTGCCTGCGACCGGCCGAGGCAGCCGGCCCAGCGAAGCATCAGGTCGAAGTACCGGGACGTCCCGGTGGTGAGGCTCGACGGAGGAGCCGCGCGAGACAGCGGACCGAGCAGGCCGCGCAGCTGCGACTCTGGCCCGAGGTACTGCCCGAACACGTCCAGCGTGGGCTCCGACCCGCCGGTGGACAGCCGGCAGATCGTCGTCAGCGCATCGGTCGCGTGCGGTGCCCAGCGCTTGCCAGGCCGGCACGACCGCCGTCGCTGCCGACCACGGCCACGAGGCGAAGAAGTACGAGGCGGTCGAGACGGGCGAGACGCGCAGGCGGAGGCTCGTGACGATCCCGAAGTTCCGGCCGCCCCCGCCGCGGCAGGCCCAGAAGAGATCGGCGTTGTGCCGCTCGTCGCAGTCGAGGACGCGGCCGTCCGCCGTGACGATCCGCAGCGACTCGACGCTGTCGCAGGTCAGGCCGAACTTGCGCGAGGCGAGGCCGACCCCGCCGCCCAGCGCGAGTCCGCCGAGCCCGACGGTCGCGCACGAGCCGGCGGGAATCGTCCCGCCCCTGGCCGCCAGCGCTGCATAGACGTCGATCAGGCGGCTGCCGGTTCCGATCACTGCCGTTCGGCCCTCGATCCGGATCCCCCGGAGCGCGGAGAGGTCGACCACGACGCCGGTCCCCGTCGAATACCCGGCATAGCTGTGACCGCCCGAGCGCGGAATCACCGCCACCCCCCTCCGCTGCGCCCAGCGAACGACCGCCTGCACGTCGGCAACTCCCCGCGCCTCGACGACGGCGAGCGGCCGCACCGCGTCGAAGCGCTCGTTGTAGACGAGCCTCGCCGTGTCGTAGCCGCCGGCGCCGGGCGCGAGGACAGGTCCACCGACGAGCCGCCGGAGCTCGGCGACTCGGGGGTCGACCGCGGCAGCAGCCCAGGCCCCGTCGTCGGCCAGCCGCGCGAGCACACTGCCCGCGACAAGCGCGCCGGCGGCCCTGGCGAGAAGCTCACGGCGGTCGAGCGCACGCACATCGGCAGCTTGCCGGACGCGCGCGCCCGATACGATCCCTACCGCGATGCTCGTCTACCTGATCCCCGTCTTCGTACTCGGCGGCCTCGTCGTGCTGCTCGGCACGCTGACGCTGCTCTCCCGCATCCGCGGCGGCCGCTATCTGCGGCCCGTGATCGCCTGGATGTCGAAGGTGCCGCTGCTGAAGCGCCTGATCGAGAAGGCCTCCAACGCCGCAATCGAGCGCTACAACCCGGAGCTCGCAGGGGCGATGAAGAAGCTGAAGCGGGCCGGAGCCGACAAGGATCCGGTGCGAGCGCAGCAGGCGCTCAGCACGCTGAGCGCCGACGAGCGCAAGGCCTGGATGGAGGCCGCCGGGCAGCAGGGCGCATTCCAGGCGCCCAGCAACCGGGCCGAGCGTCGCGCGATGGAACGGATGCAGAAGGGCCGCATGCCGAGCGCGCAGCAGAAGCGCCGCTCCCGCTGATCGTCAACCGACGAGCGGCGAGACGAGCTCGAACGTCACCCCGTCGACGAGCCCGCGGTTCGTCAGCCGCAGTGCTGGAATCACGCCGAGCGACAGGAACGAGAAGATCATCGCCGGATTGTCGACCGGCGAGCCCAGGCTGCGATAGGCATCCTCGAGCGCGAGCGTCCGCTCGGCCAGCTCGGCCACCGGCCGATCGGAGATCAGGCCGGCGATCGGCAGCTCGACCAGGGCGAGCACCTCGCCGGCTGCGACCGCGATCATCCCCCCGCCGGCCGCGACAAGTCGTTCCACGGCGAAGATCATGTCCGCGTCGGTCATCCCGGCGACCAGCAGGTTGTGGTTGTCGTGCGCGACCGTGCTGGCAACGGCACCGCGTTTGAGCCCGAGGCCGGTGACGAAGCCGAGGCCGACCGTGCCGGGGCCACCGTGCCGCTCGATGCTCGCCACCTTCGCAACGTCATGCTCGACCGAGGCGCGCACCTCGCCGTCTGAGACCGGCAGCTCGAGCAGGATGTTGCCCGTCCTGACGCTCTCGGAGGCGACGCCGATCGCACGGATCCACGCCCGCTCGCCGGTCGCGTGGACGCGGAGGTCGGCCGCGACCAGCGGCCGCCCCAGCCTGACCGACGCGTACGCCTCCGGTGGATAGGCATACGGCGGCAGCTCCGCCAAGTCGCGACCGTCGGCAAGGACCCGGTGCGGGCGGAAGTCGCGGAGGTCCTCGACGAGCAGGATGTCGGCGAGCCTGCCCGGGGCGATCGAGCCGAGCTCGTGGCGCAGGTTGAAGTACTCCGCTCCGTTCAGGGTGGCCATCTGGATGGCGACCAGCGGGTCGATTCCTTCCTCGATCGCGCGGCGGACGACGCGGTCCATGTGCCCGTCGGCGACGATCGTGTCCGGGAGGACGTCGTCGGTGACGAGCAGGCAGTGGCGCGGATCGATGCCGTCCTCGGCGAGCACGGGCGCGAGCGCCGCAACGTCGCGGAACGTCGAGCCTTCGCGGAACTGGACCCAGACGCCGGCACGGAGCTTGGCGAGAGCATCCTCGCGCGACGTCGTCTCGTGACACGAGTCGATTCCGGCGGCGACGTAGGCCTGGAGGCGATGGTCGTTCCATCCCCCGAGGCTCCAATGCCCGGTGACGGGCTTCCCGAGCTCGAGTGTCGCGGCAATCGCGGCGTGCACGCGCTCGTCGCCCTCGATCACTCCCGGCATGTTCATCATCTCGCCGAGTCCGGCCACGCCGTCCCACCGGAGCGCTTCGCGGATCTCGTCCGGCCCGAGCACGGCGCCCGAGTCCTCGAAGCCCGGCAGAGCAGGCACGCAGGATGGGACCGCGAGGTACACCTTCAGCGGCAGGTCTCGACCCTCATCGAGCATCCAGCGCATCCCCTCGAGGCCGAAGACGTTCGCCATCTCGTGGTTGTCGATGAACGCGGCGGTCGTCCCGTGCGGCAGCACCGCCTCGGCAAAGCGCGTCACCGTGACCATTACCGATTCGACGTGCAGGTGCGTGTCGATCAGGCCCGGGACGAGGTACGCGCCCCCGGCGTCGATGATCTCCGTCTCCGGGCCGAGCGTGTGCGAGACGTCGCCGAACATCGCCACCCTGCCCTCGGAGACGGCGACGTCGACGTCGTCGAGCACCTCGCGGGTGTGCACGTTGACGAGCCGGCCGCCACGGATGACGAGATCCGCCGGCGTTCGCCCCATGCAGACGGCGGTGAGCTCGCGCGTCACCTCGGACAACGGGCGGCGGGGCATGACGCTTGATGCTACGCGCCCGTGGAGAAATCGACGGTGACACCGTCTTCCGCGGGCGTTACGCTAGCCGGGCTACGGCCGCGAGGACGCACCGGCTTGCCGGTGTGCGGACGTAGTTAGCCGGTGCGGTACTGCTTTCTGCCTCTCCCAGCAGGCCGCACCGGCGCTTTTCTATCGGCAGAAACCCGGTCGAGGCTTGAGCCGCCTGCCCGATCGGTAGGCTCCGGCCCGATGCTGCTGACCTCGCAGGTCGAGCGCGACAGCGACCTCTTCGCCCGCCGCCGGGAGGCGATGACCGGGCTCGTCGCAGAGTTGCGAGAGCGAACTGCCCGGGTCTCGGCGGGAGGAGGCGAGCAGTCGGTCGAGCGCCACCGCTCGCGCGGGAAGCTGACCGCGCGCGAGCGCATCGACCTGCTGGTCGATCCGAGCAGCGCGTTCCTCGAGCTTTCCGCCCTTGCAGCCTGGGGCCTCTACGACGACCAGGCGCCGTCTGCGGGGATCGTCACCGGGATCGGCGTCGTCGAAGGGCACCGGTGCGTGATCGTCGCCAACGACGCCACGGTCAAGGGCGGCACGTACTTCCCGCTGACGGTGAAGAAGCACCTGCGCGCCCAGGAGATCGCGCTTCAGAACCGGCTTCCGTGCGTGTATCTCGTCGACTCGGGCGGCGCCTTCCTTCCTCTCCAGGCGGAGGTCTTTCCCGACCGCGACCACTTCGGCCGGATCTTCTTCAACCAGGCGCGGATGTCGGCGCTCGGGATCCCGCAGATCGCGGTCGTGATGGGATCGTGCACCGCCGGCGGCGCCTACGTGCCGGCGATGAGCGACGAGACGGTGATCGTCCGCGGCACGGGCACGATCTTCATCGGCGGGCCCCCGCTCGTGAAGGCGGCCACGGGTCAGGACGTGACTCCGGAGGAGCTCGGCGGGGCCGATGTGCACACGCGGCAGTCCGGCGTGGCCGACCACTACGCGACGAGCGACGAGCACGCGCTTGCGATCGCCCGCTCGATCGTCCGCAACCTCCACAGCACGACGCCGGCTGCGCCCTGGGAGGTGACCACGCCCGAGGAGCCGGCCGTCGACCCGGCCGACCTCTACGGCCTGATCCCGGAGAGCTTCCGAGAGCAGGTCGACGTCCGCGAGATCGTCGCCAGGCTCGTAGACGGCAGCCGCCTCCATGAGTTCAAGGCGCTCTACGGCGACACGCTCGTCTGCGGCTTCGCGCGGATCGAAGGAATGCCGGTGGGCGTCCTCGCAAACAACGGTGTGCTGTTCGCGGAGTCGTCCCAGAAGGGCGCGCACTTCATCGAGCTCGCCTGCAAGCGGCGCGTCCCGCTCGTCTTCCTCCAGAACATCACCGGGTTCATGGTCGGCAAGGAGTACGAGGCCGGCGGCATCGCGCGCGACGGCGCCAAGCTCGTGATGGCGGTCGCGTGCGCCGAGGTGCCGAAGTTCACGGTCGTGATCGGCGGTTCGTTCGGAGCGGGCAACTACGGGATGTGCGGACGGGCCTATGAGCCGCGGCAGCTGTGGATGTGGCCGAACGCCCGGATCTCGGTGATGGGCGGCGAGCAGGCGGCGACCGTCCTGACCATGGTCGGCGACGCCGATCCCGACGAGGTCACTGCGAAGTACGAGGCCGAAGGGAGCCCGTACTACTCGACCGCGCGGCTCTGGGACGACGGGATCATCGACCCGCTCGACACGCGGCGGGTACTCGCCCTCGGGATCTCCGCGGCGCTGAACGCGCCGATCCCGGAGACGACCTTCGGCGTCTTTCGGATGTGATGGGCTACTCGATCGTCCACGTCGACGAGGTCGAGCCGGCCGGGCCCGGCGGCGCGGTTCGTTTCGTGCGCCGCAAGCTCGGCGTGGAGGCGTTTGGGATCAACTGGTTCGAGCTGTCGCCGAACGCCGTGGGCCGCGAGCACGACGAGGCCGACTCCGGCCAGGAGGAGGTGGCCGTCGTCCTACGCGGCTCGGGCGTCTACCGGATCGACGGCGAGGAGATCCCCGTCCGTGCGGGACGTTCCTCCGATTCGACCCGGAGACGACCCGCTGCCCGTCGCCGGGCCGGACGGGATGACGCTGCTTGCGGTCGGCGCACGGCGGGGAGCTACGAGGCGCGCGGACCGTTCTAGGATGGCCGCTACGATCCCGTACCCGGGGTTCAACGAAGGAGGATGATGAGACGTCTTATTCGCAAGCGGCCCTCGCCCGCACTGGTGATTGCCTGCCTCGCCCTGGCCGTCGCGCTCGGCGGAACAGGCTACGCGGCGACCAAGCTTCCGAGAAACAGCGTCGGCTCAGCCCAGCTCAAGAACAACTCGGTCGTGTCGTCGAAGGTCAAGAACGGCTCGCTGCTCTCAGCCGACTTCAAGCGGGGCCAGATCCCGTCCGGACCGGCCGGCGCGGAAGGCCCGGCAGGACCGGCAGGACCGGCAGGACCGGCAGGACCGGCCGGCTCGGCAGGCCCGGCAGGACCGGCAGGGCGACGCGGCCACGGCTCTGTGGGCGTCGGTCGACTCCAACGGCACGCTCGTGCGCAACAAGGGGGCGGCGTCCGCTCTCAAGATCTCAACCGGCAACTACCAGGTGGTCTTCAACCAGGACGTGACCGGCTGCGTCTACCTGGCGACGCTCGGTGGGCCGACCACCAGTACCTTCACGGGCATGATCACGGCCGCGCAGCGGAGTGCGATCCCCGCCGGGGTATTCGTGGGAACCAGGAATAGCGCCGGAGCGGCGACGGACGAAAGCTTCTTCGTGGCCGTCTTCTGCTGATCGAGCAATCGGGGCCTGCCGCCACGGCAGGCCCCGACCACACCGGCGGCGCCGAGCCGTAGAGTTCCCCCATGCACACGATCGAATTGACGGACGAAGAGATCCGCCTGATTCAGAACGCTCTCCACGCCTACCTCGACGACTTCGGGCACGACGAGGCCGAGATCCTTCGCCAGGTCAAGGCGCTGATCTCCAAGCTCAGCGGAGCATGACCGCGCAGGGCCGTAGGCTTGACGGAGGCCCCAAATAGCGCAGGTGCCGGCTTCGCCGGTGCCGGAGCGGAGACTCCGCGTCGAGCGTGACGGGGACGTCCTCCGCGTCACGCTCGCGCGGCCCGACCGCCGGAACGCGTTCGACGCCGAGTTGATCGCAGATTTGACGGACGCCTTCGCGGGCGCCGGCGACGTGCGGGCGGTCGTCCTCGCCGGCGACGGCCCGAGCTTCTGCGCCGGCGCCGACGTCGAGTGGCAGCGCTCCTCGATCGACCTCTCCTACGAGCAGAACGTCGAGGACTCAAGGCGGCTCTACCGGATGCTCGAGTCGATCGACCGCTGCCCGGCGCCGGTCGTCGCCCGCGTGCAGGGCTTCGCGCTCGGCGGCGGTTCCGGTCTGACCGCCTGCGCCGACATCGCGATCGCGGGCGAGGACGCCGTCTTCGGCTTCTCGGAGGTACGGCTCGGGATCATCCCTGCTGTGATCTCGCCGTGGGTGCTCGCGCGGATCGGGCCGGCGTCCGCTCGCCGCTACTTCCTCACCGGCGAGCGCTTCGACGCCGAGACCGCCTTGCGGATCGGGCTGGTCGACGAGATCGCCGCCGACCTCGAAAGCGCGGTCGAGCGCGTGGTCGCGGACGTCCTGGCCGGAGGCCCGACCGCCGTGCGCGAGGCGAAGCGCCTGGTGCTCGAGCCCGCGGGCGAGGACGACGCGGTCGCCCGCGCGGCTGCCCGCCGGACGAGCGACGAGGGCCAGGAAGGCCTCCGCGCCTTCCTCGAAAGGCGCCCGCCCGCATGGGGATCCGGAAGCTCCTCGTAGCCAACCGCGGCGAGATCGCCGTCCGGATCTTTCGCACCTGCCGGGAGCTCGGGATCGCGACGGTCGCGGTCGCTGCGCCCGACGACTCGACGGCACTGCATGCGCGCTCGGCCGGCGAGACGGTCGGGATCGCCTCCTACCGCTACTCGGAGGAGCACATCAGGGCCGCGAAGCGGGTGGGCGCCGACGCGATCCACCCCGGCTACGGCTTCCTCGCCGAGAACGCCGACTTCGCCGAGGCGGTCGAGGCGGCCGGCCTCGTCTTCGTCGGGCCCTCGCCCGAGGCCCTTCGCGCCGGTGGTGACAAGCTGGCCGCGAAGCGCGCCGCACGCGAGGCCGGCGTTCCGGTGCTGGACGAAGGCGACCCGGCCGAAATCGGCTTCCCGGTCGTCGTCAAGGCGGCCGCAGGTGGCGGCGGGCGCGGGATGCGAATCGTCCGTGGGCGCGACGAGCTCGAGGACGCACTCGAGGCAGCGCGCCGCGAGGCCAAGGCGGTGTTCGGCGACGGCACGATCTTCTGCGAGCGGTTCCTCGAGCGGCCGCGCCATGTCGAGATCCAGCTCCTCGGCGACGGCGAGGGAGCGGCGGTTGCGCTCGGCGAGCGCGAGTGCTCGATCCAGCGCCGCCACCAGAAGGTGCTCGAGGAGTCTCCCTCCCCCGCTCTCGACGACCGGCTGCGCGCGCAGATGAGCGAGGCCGCGGTCGAGTTCGCGCGCGTGATCGGTTACCGCAGCGCCGGGACGGCCGAGTTCGTCGTCGACGAACGAGAGTTCTTCTTCCTCGAGTTGAACGGGCGCATCCAGGTCGAGCACCCGGTCACCGAGGCGGTCACCGGGCTCGACCTCGTCGCCGAGCAGATCCGCCTCGCCGACGGCGGAAGCCTGCCGGAGCCGCCCGCACTCTCGGGTCACGCCGTCGAGGTTCGCCTCTACGCGGAGGATCCGCGTACGTTCCTCCCGCGGACGGGGCGGCTGGATCGGCTGCGGCTGCCGCAGGGCATCCGCGTCGATGCCGGCGTCGAGGAAGGTGACGAGATCGGCCTCTCCTACGACCCGATGATCGCGAAGCTGATCGCGCACGGCCGGAGCCGGGACGAGGCGCTCGACCGCCTGGCCGACGGGCTCGCGCAGACCGACGTCGAAGGCGTCGTCACGAACCTCCCGTTCCTGCGCTGGCTCGTCACCCATCCGGCGGTGCGGGCCGCCGACACGACGACCGCCTTCCTCGTCGAGCATCCGCCCTTCTCCGAGCACCGGCCGCCGGCGCCGCCCCCCTGGCGCGGCGCGTTTCGCCTCAACCTGCCGAGCCCCCCGCCCCACTCGCCGCCGGACGAGACCGCCGCCGCCCATGGGCACGGGCCGGGAGCCGAGCAGAGCGCAATCACCGCGCCGATGCCGGGGACGGTGCTGCGCGTCCTCGTCGCCGAGGGCGAGCGCGTGCGGCCTCGACAGCCGCTCATCGTGCTCGAGGCGATGAAGATGGAGACGCCGCTGGTCTCGCCCTACGAGGGCGTCGTCACGAAGCTGCACGTCGCCGAGGGCGACCGGGTCGCCGGCGGCGCGATCGTCGTGGAGCTCGAGGAGTGACCCTGGACGTCCGGGTGCTCCGCGACGCGGCGGCCTTCCTCGACCAGGCCGGCCCGCTTCTGCTCGCCGAAGAGGCGCGACACAACCTGATCCTGGGCATCTCCGGGACGCTCGCAGTCACGCCCGACCGGTACCCGGAGAAGCGCTTCTGGGTCACCCTGGACGGCGGGGAGCCGGTCGCCGCCGCGCTGCTGACGCCGCCGTACAACCTCGTGCTTGCGCTACCTCGGGACGATGCAGCGCTTGCAGCGCTTGCGTCGGCGATCGACGAGGAGCTGCCGGGCATCGTCGCCGCGCACCCGGAGGTAGGTGAGTTCGCGCGGCTCTGGGCCGATACGCACGACATCGAGCCGCGCGTGCTGCGGAACCAGGGCATCTATTCGCTCGAACGCGTTCGACCGGTGCCCAACGCGTCCGGAGCGGCGCGCGCGGCGATCCCCGACGACGAGCAGCTACTGCTCGATTGGATGACCGCCTTCGGCGAAGAGGTGCTCACGGAAGACGACCCCGGGCGCAGCGAGTCGCGCACCATGGTCGCCCACCGGCTCGGCGCGGGCGAGGGCGGGTTCATGCTCTGGGAGGACGGCGGCGAGGTCGTCTCAGCCTCCGGCTGGGGCGGCCCGACGCCGAACGGGATCCGCATCGGCCCCGTGTACACGCCGCCGGGTCTACGCGGGCGGGGCTACGCGACGACGCTCGTCGCCGAGCTCTCGCAAACGCTCCTCGACGGGGGCCGCCGCTTCTGCTTCCTCTTCACCGACCTCGCCAACCCGACCTCGAACGCGATCTACGAGCGGATCGGCTACGTCCGCGTCTGCGAGGCGGCGATGATCTCGTTCGACCGGCGCTAAAAGAGCTTCTGGAGCTTCATCGCCGCGCCCATGTCACCCTTGATCTTCAACTTCCCGGACATGTAGGCAGCGGTCGGGTTCTGCTCGCCCTTGACCACCTTCTCGAACACCTCGGACGAGGTCGAGATCGTGCAGTCGCCTCCGGTATCGCCCTCGTCGACGGTCACGGCTCCGTCGGCGACCTTCACCGTCCAGGTGCCGGCACCGGCGATGTCGAAGACGTAGGAGTTGTTCATCCCTCCCGTCTTCCCGGCATCGACCCGTGCGGGGAGACCCGCGAAGAACTCGCTGACAGCTTCGGACACCATTCGCTCCTTGTCGGTTGCCGGCCGAGCCTACCTCACGGCACCGCGACCTCGGGCTCGAGCCTGTGCCTCGGAGCGCCACGGGGCAGGAGCAAGGTCAGTGCGAGGGCGGCCACGGGGGCTGCCGCGCAGACGTAGAACGCGGTGCGCAGGTCGATCGCGTCGGCGACGGCGCCGAGGATCACCGCTGCGACCCCGCCGAGGCCGATCGAGAAGCCGATCGACAGCCCCGAGGCCATGCCGATGTGCCCGGGCAGGTACTCCTGACTCATCACCATCGTGATCCCGAACGAGCCGATCACGGCAGCGCCCACCAGCGCCAGCGCGATCGCACCCGAGATCCCACCGACGAGCACGAAGACGAGAATCAGCGGGCCGCTGACAGCGTTGCTTCCGAGCAGCACGGTCCGTAGGCCGATCCGGTCGGCGAGCGGGCCTGCGGCGAGCGTCCCGAGACCACCGACGAGGAGCATCAGCGCAAGCACGTGGTTGCCGTACGACTTCGAATGACCGAGCGAGACCTCCCACAGCGGGACAAACGTGAGCAGGCCGAACCACGCGAGAGCGCGAAAGGCGATCACACCGAGCAGGATCACCAGCGCCCGCGGCTGGGTGTCACCCGCACGCGCGATTCGCGACTCCCGGTCGGGCACGAACGAAAGCAAGTACGGCGTCACGACGAGGATCGCGGCGGCCACAGCCAGCGCCGGCACGATCAGCAGCAGTCCACCGCGTAGGCCGAGCGCGACGACGAGGGGGGTCGTCGCCAGCGCCCCGAGTCCGTAGCCCAGGTTGCCGCCGATCGAGAAGAGCGACATCCCGCTCGCTCTTCGCCGCCCGCTGACGAACGCAGCGAACTTCGAGCCCTCCGGGTGATAGGCGGCGGTGCCCACACCCGCGACGACCACGAACAGCACGACCAGCCAGTAGCTGGGCGCCGACGCGGCGAGCCCCATGCCGATCCCACCGACGGCGACGCCGGCCGGCAGAAGCCAGACGGCGCCGCGCCGATCGGACCAGAGCCCGAAGAGCGGCTGGATCACCGAGCCGGCGAGCGCGGATGCCAGCATGAGGACGGCGGCGAGCGTGTACGAGAGGTCGAATTCGTCGACGAGGAACGGCAGGAGAGCCGGCAGCGCGCCGCTCGAGAAATCGACCGCAGCGTGACCGCTCGACAACGCCGCCATCGCCCGCCGGTCGATCAGATCCCGCATGCGGGGAGCCTATCGCCGCGTTCGCAGATACCATCGCGCCGCCATGGAGATCGCCGTCACCGCCGGTGCTGCGGACGCCGACGTCACTGCCTTCGCCGTTCTCGACCCCACCGGCGATCTCCCTGACCTCGACTCGCGAGTCGCAGCACTCGTCGCATCGGGCGAGATTCGGGGGACGGCCGGCGCCACGTGCGTGCTCCATCGAGACGACGGCAGCCGCCTCGTCGCAGCGGGGGCCGGCCGGCGCGACCAGCTCGACGCCGACGCGATCCGCGACGCGGCCGCGGCCGTGGCGCGCCTCGGGCTCGGCGGCAGTCTCGCCTGGCTGATCGACGACTCGCTCGGCCTGACCGGAGCCGAGCAGGCACGAGCGGTGGTCGAAGGAATTGTGCTCGGCGGCTACGACCAGGGGCAGTGGAAGACGGCGGAGCCCAGGCCGAAGCAAACCGAGCGCCTGGTGCTGGTCGGCGGCGACGAGCCGACGCTTCACCTGGCGCAAACTGCGGAGCGCGTTGCGCAATGGGCCAACCGGGCCCGCGACCTGGCGAACCGTCCCCCGAACGACCTCACCCCCGAGCGGCTCGCCGACCGGGCCGCCGAGATCGCGCAGGCCTCGGACGAGCTCTCCTACGAGGCTCTCGACTTCGAAGGGATCTCCGCACTCGGAATGGGCGCGTTCGCAGCGGTCGCGCAGGGAAGCCACAACCCGCCGCGCCTGATCGTGCTCCGCTACGAGCCCAAGGGCGCCCGCGCCGACCTCGTCCTCGGCCTCGTCGGCAAGGCGATCACGTTCGACACCGGAGGCATCTCGATCAAGCCGGCCCTGTACATGGAGGACATGAAGGGCGACATGGCGGGCGGCGCGGCGGTGATCGAGAGCATGGGCGCGATCGCCGACCTGGGGCTGCCCGTCCGCACGATCGCGGTGGTCGCCGCAACCGAAAACATGGTCGGCGGAGGCGCCTACCGCCCCGGCGACATCCTGACCGCGATGAACGGCAAGACGATCGAGGTGATCAACACCGACGCGGAAGGACGGCTGGTGCTCGCCGACGCGCTCTGGTACGCAAGGCAGCAGGGAGCAACGCACCTGCTCGACCTGGCGACCCTGACCGGCGCGATGGAGCTCGCGCTCGGCGACCTCTACGCGGGTGTCTTCGCCAACGACGAGGGCTGGCGGGATACGGTCGTCGCGGCCGGCGAGACCAGCGGCGACCATGCCTGGCCGTTCCCGCTGCACCGCCGCTACCGTCGCTATGTGAATTCGAACTTCGCGGACATGAAGAACGCGTCGATCCTCCGGCAAGGCTCACCGGTCCTCGCAAGCGAGTTCCTGCGCGAGTTCGCGGGGGAGGGGCCCTGGGCGCACATCGACATGGCGGGGCCCGGCTTCCTCACCCGCTCACGCGGCGACTACCTGACCCAGCAGGGCGGCACCGGCTGGGGCGTTCGGCTGATCGCCGAGCTCGCAACCAAGCTCGCCGGATGAACTTCGACCTCTCCCCCGAGCACGAGCTGATCCGCGACACGGTGCGCGAGTTCGCCCGCGATCGGGTCGGACCCGTTGCGGAGGAGCTCGACCGCGAGCACCGCTTCCCCTACGAGCTCGTCGCGGAGATGGCCGAGCTCGGCCTGATGGGCATCCCGTTTCCGCAGGAGTACGGCGGAGGCGGCGGCGACACGCTTTCGTACGTGATCGCGATCGAGGAGCTGACGCGCGTCGACTCGTCGGTGGCGATCACGGTTGCGGCGCACACCTCGCTCGGGACGATGCCGATCTACCTCTTCGGGAGCGACGAGCAGAAGCGGCAGTGGCTTCCGGATCTCGCGTCCGGCAGGCGCCTGGCCGCCTTCGGGCTGACCGAGCCTGGAGCAGGCTCCGACGCAGGCGCGACGCAGACGCGTGCCGAGGTGCGCGACGGCATGTGGGTGATCGACGGGGCAAAGGTGTTCATCACGAACGCGGGCACCGACATCAGCGCCTGCGTGACGATCACCGCCCTGACCGGCGAGGACGAGGTCTCGACGATCATCGTCCCGAACGGGGCGCCCGGCTACGCGATCTCGCCGCCGATGCGCAAGCTGGGCTGGCGGGCATCCGACACGCGCGAGCTCTCGTTCCAGAGCTGCATCGTGCCGGAGACGAACCTGCTCGGCGAGCGCGGCCGGGGGTTCCGCCAGTTCCTCGAGATCCTCGACGGCGGCAGGATCTCGGTTGCCGCGATGGGAGTCGGGCTGGCTCAGGGCGCGTACGACCTCGCGAGCGCGTATGCGCTCGAGCGGCAGCAGTTTGGCCGTCCGATCGCGTCGTTCCAGGCGATCCAGTTCCAGCTCACCGACATGGCGGTCGAGATCGAGGCCGGCCGAGCACTCGTCCACAAGGCGGCGTGGCTCAAAGACATGGGCAGGCCGTTCGCACTCGAAGCGGCGATGGCGAAGCTGTACACGGGCGTCCTCTCGAACCGTGCAGTCAACGCGGCGCTCCAGATCCACGGCGGCTACGGCTTCCTGGACGAGTTCCCGATCTCCCGGCTCTACCGCGACCAGAAGATCCTCGAGATCGGCGAGGGCACGAACGAGGTGCAGCGAATGGTGATCGCAAAGCACCTCGGGCTCCCCGACGGCTGAGCGACCGGCGCCCAGTCACTTCAAGAAAGACAGCGGCGGCCGCTGCTAGCGTCCGGGCGCCATGATCTTCCGGCAGTTCGTCGACGAGGACCTGGGCTGCGCTTCCTACCTCGTCGGGAACGAGGAGACCGGTGAGGCCCTGCTCGTCGACCCTGCCTACGCGATCGAGCCGTATCTCGCCGAGGCCGAACGGCTCGGCGTCCGGATCGTGCGCGTGCTCGAGACTCATACGCACGCCGACCATGTCTCGGGCCACGGCCGGCTCGCACTGGAGCACGGTGTACCGGTCTCCGTGCACGGCGCCGCCGAGGCGGTCTATCCGCACGACGCGCTGGTCGACGGCGACGAGGTGGCGGTCGGAGCCGTGCGGGTGCGCTGCGTCCACACTCCGGGGCACCGCCCCGAGCACTGCTGCTTCCTCGTCGACGGGGCACTCTTGACCGGCGACTCGCTCTTCGTCGGCTCGGTCGCACGGCCGGATCTCGCGGTCGCCGCACGCGAGGGTTCCGAGGACATGTTCCGCAGCCTCCGGCGGCTGCTCGAGCTGCCCGACGAGGTCCGCGTCTACCCCGGCCACGTTGCCGGCTCCCTCTGCGGCACGGGGATGAGCTCCGATCCCACCTCGACGATCGGCGCCGAGCGAAGGGGCAACGCATTGCTCGCGATCGCCACGGTGCACGAGTTCGTGGACGAGACGGCCGCAACCGCCGCGCCGCGGCCCCCGAATATGCAACGCATCGTCGAGCTGAACAGAGGCCCCTTCCTGGCCGCGCCGACGCCGCTGGCGCCCGTGTCGAGCGCCGACGGCGCCACGCTCCTCGACGTCCGGCCCGCCGAGGCGTTCGCCGCCGGTCACGTGCCGGGCGCGCTCAACGTCCCGGTCTCGAGTCAGGGCTTCGGCACCAAGGCCGGCTTCGTGCTCCGGCCGGGCGAACGGGTCGTCCTGCGCGCCGAGAGCACCGGGGAGGCCGAGCTCGCGGCGCGCAGGCTCAACGCAGTCGGCTTCGTCGAGCTCCAGGGCTACCTCGTTGCCGACGAGTCGTCCGTGTCGCTCGAGCCCGTGGGCTTGGACGAGCTCGACGGTCTGCTCGCCGGCCGCAAGGTCGACCTGATCGACGTTCGCGAGCTCGACGAGCGCGACTCCGGCTTCATCCCCGGGAGCCGGCACATCCCGTACAGGCTGCTCCGCGCCTACGGCGCCTCGGTTGCGGAGGGCAGGCCCCTGGTGACGATCTGCGAGAGCGGCGCGCGCGCCGCAATCGCCGCGAGCGTACTGGCCGCAGCCGGCATCGACGCCAGACCGGTGCTGCGGGGGGGGATCGTCGACTGGCAGGAGCGCGGCGGCCACACGGTCGAGTTCCGCCGCTGCGGCAGCTGAGCGACCGGCGCTACGGGCCCGTCTTCGCGCCCGGGACGGCCGGCCCGGTGATGTGCAGCTTCCGCGCGAGCCAGTCCAGCTGGTCGCGGTAGGCGGCGATGTTCAGGCCGTGACCGGCGGGATACCAGCGCAGCTCCGTCCGCGGCGGCGCAGCGTGGGCGAGAGCGAGCAACGCACTCCGAGGGACGATCGTGTCCTTCCGCCCATCCTGGAGCAGGATCGTCCCCGGACGCCCGCGCGCGATCCAGCGCAGCGGGTCGATCGCAGTCAGCGTCCGTCGCACCAGCGGACGCAGCTTCGCCGGCGCCCTCGCCACGTACGCCGACACAGGCGTTGCGCCGCCCGAGATCAGCGCGAACGCGCGAAACCGCGGCTCGGCCCCGGCCAGCACGGCTCCGACTTTCGCGCCAAGGCTCCAGCCGACGAGCCCGACCCGCTTCGGGTCGACGCGGGGGAGGCTCCGGAACAGGTCGACCGCGCGGCGGGCGGCGACGACGTCGGCGACGGCGATCCGCTGCTGGCGTGCGAGCGTCTGTGCGGGGGTCATGCCGCTGGGTGCAGCGCCGGCCACGGTCGAAGGAAGGGTGATCGTCAAGGCGATCGCGCGGCGCGCGGCGAGCCAGGCAGCCGGGACGAGAAGCTGCTTTCGATCGCCGCCGCTGCCGTGCAGGTACAGAACCGCCGGCACCCGGCCGTTGCCGGGCGGCAGCGCGAGGTAGCCCTGAACGCGCCCGCCGGGCACCGCGTAGGAAACCGTCCGGATCGCGATCGGATAGTCGCCGTTCGCCCGCCCGGTGTCGCGCAGGTCGATCGGCTTCGAGCCGTCGTAGTCGAAGACGCCGTGTGCGCCCGAGGCGCTGCCGCCGAGCGGCGGCGACGAACAGGGCGGCCGCTAGCGCAGCCGCTCGACCGGATATCCCCATCCCCGCATCTCCTCGACCATCGCCTCGCAGTGCTGCTCGTCCCGGGCCAGCAGGGTCAGATCGATCCCGGTGGCCCCGACCGGGATGTCCACTCCCTCGCGGCGGTGCTCGACCGAGAGGACGTTCATCCGCTCCCGCGCAACCAGCTCGAGCAGCTTGAGCAGCTCACCCGGCCGGTCGGGCACCCAGGTGCGGACGGCAAGGTGCCGTCCGGCGAGCGTCACCCCGTGCCGCATCACGGTGATCAGCGTGCTCGCGTCGATGTTCCCACCGGAGAGCACCACGGCGACCGGGCCGTCACCGGCGATCTTGCCCTCGAGCAGCGCGGCGATCCCAACCGCGCCTGCGCCCTCGACGACGAGCTTCGTTCGTTCTGCCAGCAGGACGATTGCCTGGGCGATCTGCTCGGCGGAGACCTCGACGACCTCTTCGAGGAGCTCGTCGAGAATCGGGCCGGTGAGCAGACCGGGCTCCTTGACGGCGATCCCGTCGGCGAGCGCAAAGCCCTCGGAGGCGACTCGCACTCCGACCACCCGTAGCTCCGGGCGGACGGAGCGGAGTACGGTCGCGATCCCGGCGGCGAGCCCGCCGCCGCCGATGGGCACCAGCACGGTCTCCGCCTCCGGCACCTGCTCGGCCAGCTCCAGCCCGATCGTCCCCTGACCGGCGACGACCGACTCGTCCTCGTAGGGATGGACGAAGGTGGCGCCGCTCTCAGCGGCGCTGCGAATCGCCGCCGCCATCGCGTCTTCGATCGCCTCGCCGCCCATCACGACCTCCGCGCCGTAGCCTTTCGTCGCGTCGACCTTCGCCATCGGGGCGTCCTGGGGAACGAAGATCGTCGCCCGTACGGCCGCCTCCCGTGCCGCCCACGCAACCGCCTGCGCGTGGTTGCCGGCGCTCGCGGCGACGACACCGGCCTCTCGCTCCGCCTCACCGAGCGTCGCCAGCTTGTTGACCGCACCGCGGATCTTGAACGATCCGGTGCGCTGGAGGTTCTCAGCCTTCAGGTGCACGCTCCGGCCGGCGAGCCGCGACAGGGTCTCCGAGCCGTAGACGGGAGTGACACGGGCAA
>CAVXTD010000023.1:0-326756 GCA_963764565.1 uncultured Actinomycetes bacterium | reverse complement strand
GACGAACGTCAGCTGCCCGCGGGAGCTGCGATGTAGATGTGCACGGCGAGCGGCGCGAAGTGATCCGAGAAGACATCGCCGTCGCTGTTCACGCGGCGGCTCTCCCCCATCGCGAAGAGCGCCCGGCCGTTGAGAGCGGGGACTTTGATCGTGGCGTCGGTCGCGTCGTAGCTCGAGTTGACCGCGAAGACGTAGAGCGCCCCGGCCCAGATGCGAGCCGAGATCTGCACGTTCGGATTGTTGTCGCTCGCAGCTTCGTCGGGCGCATAGACCGCCGGGCCGAGCCGGGCCACGTCCCGCTTGACACCGGAGATCGCCCGGCTGACAGCGGGGTTCCACTCGGGGGGCCAGAAGCCGAGCCCGTGGGCGCCGCCGGCGATCGCCAGCCACGACTCGGCACGGACGGTCGCAGGGGTGACCGCATTTGCGCTGTCGAAGCACTTCCAGGCCGCCGCTTCAATCCACTGGAAGGTCGGCTTCTCGCCGGAGAGCTTGACCAGCTCCCGCTGGGCGAGGAAGACGTCTGACATCCGGTTCGGCCGGCACCACTCCTGGAGTGGGTAGAGATCGAAGCCGATCACGTCCGCCTTGGCAATCAGGCTCGGATAGGCGCCCCGCCCCCATGGCAGCGGCGTCGCCCCTGAGTAGAAGTGGTTGGTCAGCGTCAAGAAGGAGACGTCGGGTACGCCTGGCGGTGGCCCTGGAAGTGATGACGCCGGGAGATCGCTACCGTCCGGCTCGTCGAAATGGAACCAACCGATCTGGCCGCTCCCGACACCGCTGGTCCCGCCGGCGACGCCGGTCGAGAGCGCAGCGCCGCCGAGCGCATTGAGCTGCGCCTGGAACGTCCCGCAGGCGTTCAGCGCGAACAGATTGATGCCCGACGCGAGCGCCGCGGCGTACTGATTCGGGCAAACGGAGTAGAGCATCATCGGGAAGAACGGATAGCCGTCGAGCATCACCGCGCCCAGCGGCCGGCCGAGCGAGACGAACGGATACCCGGGCAGGCCCGGTGTCGTCAGGTCAAGCGTCGTCTCGGCGCGTTGGCCGTCGTCGGAGACCGCGGTCAGCCAGATCCGGTAGGTCGAGCTCGAGTCCAGGCCGGTCAGGGAGGCAACGGATCCGCCCGCGCCGTCGGTCACCGGAGCCCACATCGTCGGCACGCCGTAATCGCTCAAACCGTAGGCGACCTGCACCTTCGCCGGCAGCGTCGTCTTCCACGCGACGGTCCCACCGAACGCAGAGAGCGTGACCCGACGCAGATTCGAGATCTCGAGCTTCACCTGAGCCGGCTGCGCCACCGGAGCGGGACGCGGCGGCACGCCGTCCGGCGAGAACGCCGCGCAATTGATCGACCGATCGTTCACCTCGCCTGCCGAGCGACGGAGTGCCTGATAGGCAGCCTTCGGCGTGCCGTCCGGCCAGAGGACACCCGACTGCCAGCCGGCGAGGTCGCGCTCGTCGTAGAGGTGGAAGTTGAAGTACGCGCCGACACTCGGCTGGCAGTAGGCGACCTTGATCGCGTCTGCGAGCTGTACCGGCTGGTCGAGACCCGGTCCGGTGCCGGTATCCGAAGCCTCCGCCGGCGACCAGGATGGCAGAGGCGAGGGGTCGGTCTCCGAGCCGGTGAACGAGCCGGCCCGCGCCGGGTCGGGCGCGGTCTGGTACCCCTGCGTCAGGTACCAGATCGTCGGCGATGCCTGGCTGGGCAGCGGCTGACCCGTCCCGCGGAAGGCATTCGTCAGCGTCGTCATCAGCGTGTCGTAGTCGCCGAGCGAGATCGCGGATGAGCCCGGATGCTTCGTCCATGGACGCTCCGTCGAGTCCGTGGGATGGGGGATGTAGCCGAGCGTGTCGAAGATCGGCTGTGTGCGGCGGCTGGCCTTGTAGGCGGCGCTCAGCTTGCCGAACCAGATTGCGGGCGGATGCCACGCGAGCGTGAAGGCGCCGGGAATCGAGGTGCTCTTCGAGACCGCGACTGCAATCACGTTGGCCGACTTCCTCACCGCGTGTGCCTGATCCCAGCACTCGGCGAGCAGCGCCTCGTAGTCGGCCGGCGACGTACTGACGCCGTTCGGCCCGAACTGCGGCATCCAGAACTTCCCGTCGTTGGGATCGTTCCAGATCGCGACGTCGTCGATCTCGGGATTGCTGCGCAGCAGGTCGGCGACGTACGAGCAGTATTGACTGCGCGCGTCGCCGGTGCGCGGGGCGTCCTCAGGCCGCCCGTAGACGCTGACGACGACACGGACCCCCCATGTGTCGAGCAGCAGCTTCGCGATCGCCCGCTGGTAGGCGGGCGCGAGCTGCTTCTGCCCCGGGCGCCACGGCAGCGTAATCCGGATCGACCGCAGCCCGAGAGTGCGCGCGATCGAGGCGGTCTGCTGCGAGTCGCCCCAGAGCAGCGCGTCTTCATCGGTGCCGACGAAGAAGCTCGGTGCGGCCGCGGAGGCCGTGGTGGCGTGGAATGCGGCGGCGAGCGCTCCGATGAGCGCCAGCACGAGCAGCCGCCTTCGCAGACACATCACTGCTTCTCTTCATCGGCAGGAGCGCCCCGAGGTAAAGGGTGGGGTCCGAGGGCGCCTTCGAGCGCCCCCATCTAACCGGGTCCGTGTTCGGGTCTACTGCTAGGCTCGCCCGCGATTGCGCGCGCGACTGGGGGCGGGAGCGGCAGGTACGAGACAACCCGTCGGCCCGCCGGGCTGAGCGCCGATGCGTCGCGGCGTCATCTCGGCAGTGCTCGGCCTCGTCCTCGGGTGGTTGGTTGCGGCGGCGGTGCTCTTCCTTTGGCCGCCCGACCGGGTGCCGGACCGGGCCGACGCCGTCGTCGTTCTCGCGGGCGGCCGCGGGCCGCGTCTTGCCCGCGGACTGGCCCTCGTCCGCCGGGGCGTCGCGCCCGCTCTCGTCATCTCGGACGGCTGGGCCGCAACGTGGCCGGAGGCAAATCGCCTCTGCGCCGGTCGGCCCGTGCCCTTCCGGGTCGTGTGCTTCCACCCCGACCCCTACGACACGCGCGGCGAGGCGGAGGGTTTCACCCGCCTGGCCGAGCAGCGCGGCTGGTCGTCGGTCGTCGTAGTCAGCAACCGCTACCACATCGCGAGAGCCCGGATCCTGTTCGAGCGCTGCTTCGACGGCGCCGTGTACACGACCGGCGCAGGAGAGTCATTGCTCCGCCGACTCGTCGCAGCCCCGATCGAGACCCTCAAGCTCGGTTACGCGCTCCTGGTCCGCCGGAGCTGCTGAGCTTCCCGCCGCCGCGACCGACCTGGCGGGCGCGGCCCAGCGACGATCTAAGGTGCGAGAACGGTTAGGGAAGGGGGCTCGTGGGGGAAACCGGCCGTTTCCCCCGCGCCTTAGTCGCCCCAGTCGAAATCGCGCGAGCGACCCCAGAGACCGTCGGAGCCGTCCGCGACGGGAGCCTGATCGAGGCTCTCCTCGCCCGGCCAGAGATGCGCCACTACATCGACGGCGGGCTCGGTTCCGTCCATTGTCTCCTCGAGGCGGGCCTGCTCCTCAGTCTTGAAGAGCGGGTGGTTGTTGAACGGGTCTTCGGTCTCGTAGCTCGACAGGGGCATGTCTCGTTCGAGCTCCGCGTTGCGGTGCTTGAGCTCGAGGTGCTCTTGGATGACCTTGGTGAAAAGCGAAGGTGTCTCTACCGGCATTCGAACCTCCAACGAGGGGCACGTTTCGCTCGAGATTGTAACGGTTTTATGAAGATCTGCCAGGCCAGAGTACCGAACCGGAGCGGACGGAGGACACCTGTGGAAGTATCCAGGTGTGCCGAGAGTGAGCCGAGCCGGGCCGATCGGGCTCGCATTCACCGCCTACGATGTCTGGCAGCGTCTCTCACCACGGCAGCGGCGGCTGATTCTCAATCAGGCCAAGCGATACGGCCCGGCGATCGCGGCGCAGGCGCTTCGTTCCACGCGCACCGCGGCCACGGTGCTCAAGAAGCGCTAGCCGGCGAGCGCAGCCCGCACGATCCGGTCCTGCTCGCGGAGGTGGGCCGTCGGATAGCCCTCGCTCGGGCTCGCACGCCAGGGCCTGCCGGCGTACCGCAGCGGTACTCCGGGCGGGCAGGCCTCCTCGAGGCGGTGCCGGATCGAGCGCCAGGCTCCCATGTTCTGAGGCTCCTCCTGAGCCCAGACGACCTCCTCCAGCCGCGGGTACGAGCCGACGATGGCGGCCGTCTCCTCGGACGGGAACGGGTAGAGCTGCTCGATCCTGGCAACCCCGACCGAGTCGGCGGCCGTGCGCAGCTCGTGCCCGACGATGTCGTAGTAGATCTTCCCCGAGCAGAGCACGAGCCGCCGTGTGCGTTCGCTGTCGGCGGCCGGATCGTCGATCACCGGCGAGAAGCGTCCCTCGGACAGATCGGCGAGGCTCGACGCCGCCTCGCGCAGACGCAGCAGGCCCTTCGGCGTCATCACGACGAGCGGCCGGGCGATCGGCTCGAGCCCCTGCCCACGAAGAGCGTGGAAGAACTGGGCCGCGTTCGAGCAGTTGACGACACGAACGTTGCCCTGTGCGGCCGACTGGAGGAACCGCTCCAGCCGCGCGCTCGAATGCTCCGGCCCGTTGCCCTCGTAGCCGTGCGGGAGCAGCAGCGTCAGCCGTGACGTCTCCCCCCACTTCGAGAAGCCGGCGAACAGGAACTGGTCGAGGATGATCTGGGCCCCGTTGACGAAGTCGCCGAACTGCGCCTCCCAGAGCACGAGAGTCTCGGGTGCAGCAACCGCGTAGCCGTATTCGAAGCCGACCGCTGCGTATTCGGAGAGCGGCGAGTTGTGCACCTCGAACGAAGCGGTTGCGCCCGCGAGATGCTGGATCGGAGCGTAGCGCTCGCCGGTGTGCGCATCGTGCAGGAAGAGGTGCCGGTGCGAAAACGTGCCCCGCTCGGTGTCCTGGCCCGAAAGCCGCACCGGGATCCCCTCGACGAGCAGGCTCGCGTACGCCAGTGCCTCCGCGTGGCCCCAGTCGATACCGCCGTCGTCGAACGCGGCCGCACGGCGGTCGAGCTGCCGAACCAGCTTAGGATGGACGGTGAAGTGCCCGGGTACCGCGAGCAGCTCGCGGTCGAGCTCGCGCAGGCGCCCTGCTTCGACGGCCGTGACAGAACCGCTCGTCGCCGGTCGCGACCCGCCGGCGATCTCGGAGACCAGCGCAGTCTCGTCTCGGTCGAAGGTCGAGCGCAACCGCTCGTGGGCGCTGCGCAGAGCGGTCTCGACCCGGGCGACGATCTCCTCGGCACTCTCCGACGTAAGGACGCCCTCCTCGGCCAGTCTGGCTGCGAACTGCTCGCGCACCGTCGGGTGCGCGGCGATCCGCTGAGTCATCAACGGCTGGGTGTACGCGGGCTCGTCCTGCTCGTTGTGACCGAAGCGCCGGTACCCGACGAGGTCGACGACGACATCGTGGCCGAAGCGGCGCCGGAAGCCGAGGGCGAGCCGGATCGCGGACACGGCGGCCTCCGGATCGTCGGCGTTGACGTGGATGATCGGAATGTCGAAGCCCTTCGCCAGATCGCTCGAATAGCGGGTCGAGCGACCCTCTGCGGGGTCGGTGGTGAAGCCGACCTGGTTGTTCGCGATCAGGTGAAGGGTGCCCCCGGTCGAGTAGCCGGCAAGGCCCTCGATGTTCAGCGTTTCGGCCACGACGCCCTGCCCGGCGAATGAGGCATCGCCGTGAATCAGGACGGGCAGCGCAATGCCCGGGTCGTGGACGCCGGAGGGGGTCGAGCGGTCGGTCTGCTCGGCGCGTGCGCGGCCTTCGACGACCGGATCGACCGCCTCGAGGTGGCTCGGGTTCGAGCAGAGCGTGACCGCGATGTCGCCCGAAGCTGTCCTGCGGACGCCGGTGGCACCGAGGTGGTACTTGACGTCGCCGGACCCGCCCTCGGGATCGGCGACGACCGCGGCAATCGTCCGCTCGCCCTCGAACTCGCGCAGGATCGACTCGTACGGTTGGCCGATCGTGTGTGCGAGGACGCTCAGCCGTCCCCGGTGGGCCATCCCGATCACGACCTCGTGTGCGCCGGCCTCGGCAGCGAGGGCGATCGCCTCGTCGAGCATCGGCACGAGCATGTCGAGGCCCTCGATCGAGAACTGCTTCTGGCCGAGGAACGCCTTACGCAGGTAGCGCTCGAAGCCCTCGACCTCGGAGAGCCGTGCGAGGAGGCCGAGCTTTTCGTCCGCGGTCAGCGGACGGCGGTAGCGGCCCGACTCGATCGCCTGACGGAGCCAGACGCGGCGCTCGTGGTCGGAGATGTGCTCGATCTCGTAGGCAATCGTGCCGCAGTAGGTCTCACGCAGGCGCGGGAGCGCGTCGGCGAGCGTGTCGGCGGGTACGTAGAGGCGGAGGAGCGACGCGGGGATCCGAGCCTGGAGCTCGGGGGTCAGCTTCGGCACCAGCCGCTCCGGCTCGAGCGCGGGATCGCCGACCGGCTCTGAGCCGAGCGGATCGAGGTGCGCGGCGAGGTGGCCGTGCATCCGGTGGGCCTTGACGAGCGCCATCGCGGCGGCAACCCCTCCGAGGAGGTGGTCGTCACCGACCGCGGGTTCGACGATGAGCGGCGCCGGAGCGGGTCACTGGAGCCGGTGGCACTGGAGCCGGTGGCGTCGAAGCGGGCCGAGCCGGCGGAGCCGCGATCTCGCCACCGTTCCCGGCAACCGGCGGACGCATCTTCTCGAGCAGGCGCGAGAGCCCGGGCAGACCCGCGGCGATGTTGCCCGAGCCGGTCTCGAACAGCTCCCGCCATTCGGCCGGCACCGATTCGGGGTTCTCGAGGTACTGCTCGAGAATCGAGCTTGCGTAACCGGAGTTCAGGCCATCGACGTCAGCCATCCGTTCTGGTGTTGTAGCAGGGAACACTTCCCTGCCCGAAACTCAGAACAGCGGACGCTGAGTGATGACCGCGATCGCCATCCCGAGCACCCAGCACGCGCCCGCAATGCCGACGGCCACGGCTGCAAGACGTTGGTGCCGGCCGCCGATTCCCGCAGCGACGAGCGCCAGGATCTCGGCCGCAACGCCGATCCGGATCGGCCGCATCTCGAAGTGCGTCCCGGCGATGCTCAGGTCCAGGTTCGTCGCGCCGAGAATCCCGACAAAGATCGCGGTCGCAGACATCAGGCCGGCGAGAGCGTCCAACCGATCGCGATTCCGGCTGTGGACGGCGTCGATCATCGACCGGCCCTCGCCCGCGCAACCTGACGGCGGTATCCGCGCCCGGGTACCCCGTGTGGCCCGACCCGCCGCCCGCGTGGATGCAATCGCAGAAAACGCCATCCGGGCTTCGGGTCGGGGTCGCCGACGGCGATCACCGCAGGTTCGAGCGGTGCGGGCTTGGCCCTGATTGCCCACCAGACGACCAGGCAGAGATAGAGGACCGGAACCTTGAGGATGATCAGCATCCAGATGAGTTCCCAGGTCATCGGAACATTCTAGGCAATTTCAGCTATACCGCCTCCCCTCGTCGCGACGATAGCCCCAGCCGGCGAGCATTGCGAATACCGCCCCCCAGGCGAGCAGAAGCGACCAGTCACGCGGGTGCCAGAGGTGACCCTCCACGGCGCCCCAGAGTACGTTCCCGAACGGGCGTGTCGGAACGAGCGGCGACACGGATGCAATCGAGGAGGGGAGGTGCGCGGGCGTCGTCCAGAGCGCGCCGGTGAACGACAGGACCAGATAGAGGATGTTCGCCCCGGGCAGGGCAGCCCGGGGAGAGAGCCAGTAGCCGAGGGCGATCCCGAGTAGAGCAAAGGGGATGCTCCCCACCATGAGGGCGGCCGCGAGTGCTGCCCAGCGGGCAGCCGACAGGTGTGCATCCGTCGTCGCCAGCGCCGCTGCTATGACCAGGGCTGCGGAGCAGAGGCCGAAGAGTGTCGCCGAGAGCACGCGGGCCGCAAACCGCGTTCGCGGGTGAAGCGGCAGCGTGCGGACGAACCTCTCCCAGGGCGACTCCCGCTCGACAGCGATCCCGACGCCGAACTGGAAGAACGCGACCGCGAGGACGGCGAATCCCGCGAAAGAGGCGAGTAGGTGGGTCGGGTCCGCGTCGGGCCGGGGCGCGACGAAGAGCAGGAAGAAGAGAGCGGGGAACGCGAGCGTCGGCACGCTGAAGGACGGGTAGCGGAGAAGCTCGAGCGTCGCCGCGCGGGCGTGAAGCAGGACAAGCCTCACCGACCGGGCTCCGTCAGTGTGAGAAACGCCTCCTCCAGCCCGCCTGCCTGCGCCCTCGAGGAAAGCTCAGCCGGCGATCCTTCGGCGACGACCCTGCCCTGCGAGAGCATCACGACTCTAGATGCCAGCGCCTCGGCCTCCTCCAGATGATGGGTGGTCAGAAGCACCGTCCCACCGTCGGCGGCATACAGCTGGAGCTCACGCCAGACGGAGCGACGGGCTTCGACGTCGAGACCGCTCGTCGGCTCGTCGAGGACGACGGCGCGCGGACTCCCCGCGAAGGCGAGGGCGACCGCCAGCCGGCGTCGCTGGCCCCCGGAGAGACCGCCGGTCTGCCGGCGCACGACTGCGGTCAGGCCGAACCGCTCGAGCAGCTCGGATCGTCGGGCAGGAGCGGAAAAGTGTGCGCGGACGAGATCGACGATCTCGCCCGTGCGCAACGTCGGTGGGAAGCCGCACTCCTGTGGCGTGACGCCGATCGCCGCCCGAGCCGGCGGGGAGCGTGGGTCGTCTCCGAAGAGCTCCGCTCGGCCGGCATCCGGTCGCCTCAAGCCGAGAAGGATCGAGAGCGCCGTCGTCTTCCCTGCCCCGTTCGGACCGAGCAGCGCGACGACCTCGCCCACCTCGACCGCGAGATCGACCGTGTCCAACGCGGCGTGCCCGCCGAAGCGCTTCGAAACCGAGTGGAGTGCGGCGGCAGTCAAGGGCCGGCCCCCGGATCGCGTTGGGCCTGGACCGCCAGGTCGACGAAGACGTTGTAGACCCCGTGCGCCGGGATCGCCGCCGCCAGACCTCCGTAGAGGTACGCGGCGCCGAAGCTGCACCCCGTCGCGCCGTGGAGCACGCTCCGCCTACCGAGCGACCGGACGTGGCAAAGGGCAAAGCCGGCGCTGGTGACGCCGAACGCGGCCACGGACCCGATACGGGGGAACAACGCTCCCAATGCGAGTCCACGCCAGAGAACTTCCTCGAAGGCCGCAGCCGCCGCGAGGTAACCGGTTCGCACGAGCGTTGCCCACAGGCGCGCACGGGGGAAGCGCGGCGTGCCTGCGAGGGCGATGAAGAGCGCGAGGCCGACGCAGACCCCGACGACGGTCGCCGTCGCGGGCGGGCCGACCGGGCGCCAAGCCGGCAGGCCGACCGTCGCCGCCGCGACGAACGCTGTCATCCACAGGATGAGCCGCCCGCGCAGAAGCTCAGTCGCCACCGATCGGCCTTCCCACCGCGAGCGTGTAGACAGCCGATTCGTTGACGCCGTCGAGACCGAGGAACGTATCCGTCAGGCGGTCGTAAAAACCACCGAGGGGCACGCAGGCGAGGCCGAGAGCGGTCGCCGCGAGGACAATGTTCTGGCCGAGATGGCCGGCCTCCAGTAGAGCGAACCGATAGCCGCGCAGACCGTACTTGAAGCGCGTCCGGCCGAAGATCGCTGCGACAACCAGCAGCGCTGCGCACCCCGCGACGATCTCTGGATAGGTCGACAGAGCCGCAACCTCGGCAGCGTCAAGCCCGGTACGGACAACCTCGAGTCCGGGGCTCAACGGATCGAAGTGGTACAGCCCGGGATCGAGCCCGTCAACCCGGAGCACTGCCGCGAAGACGTCGAGCGGGTAGAGGGCCCCGCCTGAGGGCACCGCTCGCAGGGGGAGGGCCTGCGCGCCCTCGGGCGACTCGAGGACATGCGTGACGCCGTAGCCGGCCTGAAGGAGGGCGGACAACTCGTCGCCGGCCAGTGCCGCTGCTGAGAAGGCGCGCTGCGAGCGACGCTCGCAGATCGCGTCCCAGAGCACCACCTCGGGACGGCGGGGAGGCGGCAAAGCGGAGAGTGCGCCCCTCAACCTCCTCACCGCCCGGCCGGAGCTGATCTGGAGTTCGGGGCTCGACTCGAGGCGGCGCGCGCCCTCGACCTGACGCCCGATCTGGCTCGGCGATACCTTCGAGGCCTCGTGGAACGCCTCCGCCGGATCGTCGATTTGGAGCGGCCCTCCGTAGACGAGCTCGACCCAGCGCGCGGTCTGGCGGCGAGAGACAGGAGAGTCGACGGGGTTCACGGGAATGGGTGCGGATCGGGGTTGAGGTCGCTCAGCTCGAGCGGCCGGGGCACCAGCCCTGCCTCGAAGGCGGCGTGGATCATCCGCCTGCCGCCGAGGAACCGCGCACCCTCGACGACGTCGAGCGGGCAGAGCTCTGGGGCGACGACATGCACGACGCGCAGATCTGCGGCACGCACGTCCGGGCTCGTCACATCGACGGCATAGGCAGAAGCGCCTCGATCGTCGAGCCTGCGGGCGAGCGCCTCGATCTGCTCCAGGACGTTCTCGCCCTCCAGGGGCGCAACCGCGGTCGTCGCCTTCCGATCGGGAGAGCTGGCGAGGAATTCGGCGCGCAGAGCCCGATTCCGGTCGGCGTAGAAGAGGGTGTGCTCGTCGAAGGTCGAGATCGCCGATGCCGGGCGACCGACCCGCTCCGGTTCCTCGAGGGCGACGTCGCGGACCCACCGCTGAACCGAGAACGCCTCGGCCAGCGCCTTGCGCCACGCCCCGGCAACGGCCGGTGCGCTCGCCGCACCGACACCGAACGCCCCGAGCTGCCCCGGCGGCCCGTGAACGACTCCGAGCACCGTCGGGACATCCAGAAAGACGCTCAGATCGACCGCCGCGTAGCGAAGCCCGGTAGGTGCGAAGTAGCGTCGGTCGAGCTCGACCACCTCGGGATCGGCGCTCCAGTCGAGGAGCGGCAGCGAGAGCCGGTTGCGCCATACGAGCATGAAGGCGTCGCGTTCAATCACCTCCAGCAGGCCGGCAAGCACTGCCTCCTCCAGCGTTGCCCCGCAGGCGAGGCCGCTGCTCGTCGTGTGGCCGATCCTGATCTCGTCCGGGCTCTGCCGCCGCCACGGCATGTAGACGAGCTGTGCAGGCAAGAAGGCACGCTCACCGCCGGGGAGGGCGAAACCCTCAACCCAGCTGACGACCGTTTCGGGGCGGAAGCGGCGAAACGGGAAGCCCGGAGCGGCATGCTGCTCGTCGGAGAACAGCGCGAACCGGCTCGGCTCGACCGCGTCGGCGCCGAGCTCGTCGGCCGAGGCGACGATCAGCCGCTCGGCGGGGACGTAGGAGCCGGAGTACCGCTCGATCGCCTCGCCGATCGCCGCCGCCTCGGCCTGGTCACGGGACCAGTGCTCGCTGCCGGTGTACGACTCGAGCTCGCAGCCGATCGTCGGCACGCCGTCGGCCAGCTCGCAGCCGATGCCGACCAGTCGCAGCTCGTCGGGTGCGGCAAGCGCCTCCGCCAGGCTTCGAACGACGCCGGTGAACGGTGAGACGAACGAACGCAGCGCCGGGAGGGTCAGGGCTGCGGGAGTCGCCACGACCGGTCGCAGCTCATGGACCGAGCTCAACGGGCACCTCCTTGTACCAAGGCAGCGGGGAAGCTGCGTCGGCAAGCCCCGAACATGAGGAACATCTCGGTACCCGGTGCACGTGGTGGATGCTCAGGGCGATCGAGGGCTGAAGCTCGAGGGCGTAGAACGCTGCCGGCACGTAGTGGTCGCCGAGCACCAGCCAGCCGAGGACTAGCTGCGCCGCGAGCCCGGCGACGATCGCATCGACCGTTGCCGGCACCGGATATGCGGCCGGAGCCTGCTCGAGCAGAGCAAGCTCCTCTCCGGCGCCGAGATTGGCGACCCGTCGGAGCCGGAAGCACTCGTAGCAGCAGGTGTCGCCCGGCAAGTACAGCGGCCCGACTGCGGCGTAGAGACCATCGAAGGGGAGGATCTGGAGCCATGGCGATCGGGCCCGCAGCGCCGCGCGATTCCACTCTGCCAGCTGCGGCAGCTCGGCACCGCTGGGGGCGCAGACGGTGAGGTCGAAGCCGGCTGCCGGTGCGTCGGCGCGGTCGACCTCGGCGCCGCTCTGCCGCAGGAGCCGCGCGACCTCGATGCCGGCCGTGCCGCGGCCGACGACGGCGACCGAGCACCCGGCCACTGCTGCCGCCATGTCGGCCGGCGATCGGCCGGCGAGGCGTAGCGACGCGAGCAGCTCGGCCGCCTCGGCGAACGGGCGCGGCTCCGCGTCCGGCGGCGGGCCCTCGACGAGAACGCCGTGCGCTGCGAGCTGGACGAGCGCCTGCTCTACCGCCGGGCGGGCCGGCTCGCCGAGCGCCCTCGCAATCTCGTCTACGGTGCGCGTACCGTCAAGGAGGGGCAGCAGGGCCGGCAGCAGCCGTTCGGTCGCCGCCCCCTCCAGGCACACGAGACGCTGCCCATGCTCGAGCACCATCTTCCCCGGCCCCCTGGCCAGCCGGTACCAGGGGGCGAGGTAGGGAAGAGAGGGTACGCCGTCGACGTTCATCGCGTACACCCGCGTTCGGCTACCAGCAGAGCTTGCAGCACGTCAGGCTCGACGACGAGCCGGTGGAAGAGGACGAGCCTGGATCGCCGGCCTTGGCGTAGAGGGCGTTTCGGTAGCCCTTCTCGTGTACGGCCAAGTCGAGCAGCTCTTCGCTGAGCTCGGTGAACATGGATGCCTCCTTCTGTGGTTGTCATCAGAGGCAACGGTAGCGGGCGAGGTCAAACGCGCGAGTGACGGGAACGTGACGATCGTGCAACGGTCGTTCCGTTGTAGCGCGCCCGTCGCATTGCCGCTATTGGCCCTTTTGGCCGCCTCCGCGGGCAGCGCAGGATTCTCGGCCTACGGTGTGCAGAACTGCGCCATGTCTAGCTCACACCGCACCAACCCCTGCGACGGATCGGCTCGCACCTGTCCGGCAACGCGATCCCGTACGCCGCCCTCTTCGTGGCGCTCGGAGGAACCTCGTACGCCGCCGTCCGATCGGTGAGCGGCACCGCGGGCTCTGACGGCCGCTACACCTGGACCGCGGTGTGCGGCGCCATGCTCGTCGGGGCCGCGAAGCTCGAACGACCACCGCTCTCCGGCCTCCCGCCGGACGACGGCTTGGACGGCGGAGATGTACTCCGCGGTCACGGGCCGGACGCTGCAGGTCTACGTCATCTGCGCGTCGCCGTAGGCGACCACACGGGCGGATCGACCTCCGCTGCGAGCCGCGGATCCGCCCGCGGCTCGCGCGCGACCAGCTCGAACGGGATCACACCCGCCCAGACGGGCAGCGCGTAGTCGGCCTCCTCGTCCTTGGGAGGCCCGGTGCGGACCTTGGCCGAGGCCTCGTCGAGCGGTATCCGCAGGATCGAGGTCGCCTTCAACTCGTTGTCCGTCGGCGGCCGCACGTCGGCCCAGCGACCGGGCAGCAGGCGGTCGCTGAACGCCTCCAGCGCGTGCAGCTTCTCGTCCGCGTCCTCGACCCTGGAGGCACGGCCGAGGACGACGACCGAGCGGTAGTTGATCGAGTGGTTGAAGATCGAGCGGGCGAGGACGATGCCGTCGACCAGCGTGACGGTCAGGCACGCGTCGGCGCCCCCGTCGAGCGTCCGCAGCATCCGGCTCGCGGCCGAGCCGTGGACGTAGACCTCGTCGCCGACTCGGGCGTACAGCGTCGGGATCACGTAGGGCTGGTCGTCGTGCACGAAGCCGAGGTGGCAGACGAGCCCCTCGTCAAGGATCGCGTCGATCGTCTCCCGGTCGTAGACACCCCGCTCCGGCTCGCGCCGCACCCGCGTCCGCTCGGACTGACCCGGCCCTCCCACGCGGACAGCTTACGGGGCGGACAGGCGGGAAGAGAAGAGCCGCTGTTTCCAGCAGCTCTTCAGGTGGAGCCGAGGGGGCTCGAACCCCTGACCTTCTGGCTGCCAGCCAGACGCTCTCCCAGCTGAGCTACGGCCCCAGGCGTCCGCAGTGTAGCGCTCGGCTACGCGGTCGCGGTCTCGAGCTCGACGGACGGCACGTCACCCCACAGCTCCTCGAGCGCGTAGTACGTGCGCGCCTCGGGGGTGAACACGTGCAGGACGACGTCGAGGTAGTCGGCGACGATCCAGGTCGCCTCGCGAGCGCCCTCCGCGGAGACCGGCAGCGTTCGCGACTCTGCCTTCAGCATCCGGTGCACCTCGTCGTAGATCGCCTTCGTCTGCCGCGGGTTCTGCCCGGTGCAGATGACGAGGTAGTCGGTGTAGGTGCACACCGGCGTCATGTCCAGGATGACGACGTCCCTGGCCAGCTTCTCCTGGGCGAGGCCGGCGATCCGGCGGGCTTGCTCGAGTGGCGTCAGTCGGTCAAATCTCCGCGTCGATAGAACAGGACCAGTCTAGCGGCGATACAGGCCTCGGCTCGCGATCTCCGCAGCGACCTCCCGAGGGACGAGCCCGTCGATCGGCTCGCCGCGGGCGACTCGCTCCCGGATCTCGCGCGAGGAAACGGCCAGCGGCTCGATCTCGAAGAAGAGCACTCGGTCGGGACGAGCGAGCCCCGCCAGCACTTCCTCCAGGTGCCGGCGCGGGTAGCCCGGACGGCTCGCAACGCCGAGGCGGGCCCGCTCGAGCACCGCCTCGGGCTCCTTCCAGCCTGGGAAGTCCAGGAACTCGTCTGCGCCGATGAGGACGACCGGGTCGTCCCAGGACCCGTCGCGCAGCATGTCGACGGTGCGGGCGTGGTCGTCGAGCTCGACCTCTCGCCCGGGAAAGGCCGCGCGTGCCAGCTCCAGCCGCGTCTCGGCCGGGCTGTGCACCTCCTTGTGACCCGGCGAGGCGACCACGACTACGACGAGACGCGCCAGCCCGAGCTCCCGCTCCGCAGCGTCCGCCAGAGCAACGTGGCCGACGTGCGGCGGGTCGAAGGCGCCCCCGAGCAGCCCGGTCAACCGAGAACCAGGGTCTCGTCGCCCACTACGACCTCGCTTCCTTTCCCGGCGCCCGCCGCCCGTAGCGCGGCCTCCAGCTCGTCGGCCGGCGGCGGCTCGCCCTGGACACGGAAGCCACGGTCGGTGCGGAGGATCCGGTAGGCGGCCTGCGCGCGCGGCTGCGGCCGGTAGACGAGAAACTCCGCGAGGCCATCCGCGTCCGCCGCGGGGGGAGCGGCCGGAGGGCAGAGCTCGAACAGCGCGCGACGGAACTCCTCGACGCCCTGCCCCGTCGCGCACGACAGGGCGAACACGCGCAGCACGCGCGGATCGTCGACATCGAGCACGGGCGGATCGAGCAGGAGGTCGGCCTTGTTCAGGACGACGGCCTGCGACCGTGCGTCCAGGCCTGCCCCGTACTCGGCGAGCTCGCGGTCGATCGCCCGGAACTGCTCCGCGGGGTCGCCGGCGGCCGAGTCGATCACGTGAACGAGCAGTCGGGCTCGCTCGAGATGCGCGAGGAACTCGTGACCGAGGCCGATCCCCCGGCTCGCGCCCTCGATCAGCCCGGGGACGTCGGCGACGGCCAGCTGGCGTCCGTCGGGCGACTCGACCGTCCCGAGCACGGGCTGGAGCGTCGTGAACGGATACTCGGCGACCTTCGGCTTCGCGTTCGAGATCCGGCGAAGCAGCGACGACTTCCCAGCATTCGGCAGCCCGACCAGAGCGGCGTCGGCGACCAGCTTCAGGCGGAGTTCGAGCTCCGCCTCGTCGCCGGGAAGCCCGGTCTCGGCGAAGCGCGGCGTCTGCCGGGTCGGCGTGGCGAAGCGCCGGTTGCCGCGGCCTCCGGAGCCGCCGCGCGCGACGACGACGCGCGATCCAGGTGAGGCGAGATCCGCGACGACCTGCTCGTCGGAGTCCAGCACCTGCGTGCCCACGGGGACGCGCAGCTCGACGTCGTCGCCGTTCGCGCCGTGCTTCCCGCTGCCCCGCCCCGGCCCCCCGCGCGGTGCCTTGAACACGCGCTTCGAGCGGAACGACGAAAGATCGCGGAGGTCTGCGTCGACGATCAGCACAACATCGCCCCCGCGGCCGCCGTCGCCACCGTCGGGACCGCCCTTCGGGACGTGCTTCTCGCGGCGAAAGCTGAGGCCGCCGTCACCGCCGCGGCCCGCCTGCACCTGGATGCGGGCCCGATCGTGGAACATCGAGTGCGGTTACTCGACGACCGAGACGGTGCGGCGCTCGCCGCTGGTCTGAAACTCGACGCGACCGTCCTGGGTGGCGAAGATCGTGTCGTCGCGACCGATGCCGGCGCCCGAGCCGGGCCGGAACCGTGTTCCTCGCTGGCGAACCAGGATCATCCCGGCCTTGACCGTCTGACCGGCGAAGATCTTCACGCCGAGCATCTTCGGCTTCGAGTCGCGCCCGTTGCGCGAGGAACCGAGTCCCTTCTTGTGTGCCATTACTCCGCCTTCTCCTTCGCGGCCGTCTTCTTCGCAGCGGCCGCTTTCGGCTTCGCCGCACTCGGTTGCGGAGCAGACTCAGGCCTCTCCTCGGCGGCAGGCTCCTTAGGCTTCGCGGCACGCGAAGCCGTGCCCTTCCGCGCGCCGATCGCCTCGATCTGGATCTGCGAGAGCCTGGCGCGGAAGCCGTTGTGCCGCTTGTAGCCGGTTCGCTTCTTGTACTTGCCGACCAGGATCTTCTTGCCGAGCACGTGGCCGACGACCTTCGCCGTCACCTGGACGCCTTCCGGCGCCAGCTCGGCCTGGCCGTCGCCGCCGACGAACAGCACCTCCGGGTGAAACGTCTCTTCCGTGGCCACGGCGAGCCGGTCCACGAGCAGCTTCTCGCCCTCCTGGACGCGGTATTGCTTGCCGCCGAGCTTGACGATTGCGTAGGTCATAGGAACCGCGGGCAGCGCCCGCGGAGCAGGCATTCTAGCCGAATGCCCGCGCGCGCTGTGATCTTCGACCTCTTCGGCACGCTGATCGACGACGCACCGCCCGCGACGCAGGCGGAGATGCTCGTCGAGACCGCGACGCTGCTCGGCGCCGACCCCAATCGGCTCCAAGCACTCTGGCGCGAGCACGACATCGCGCGTTACACCGGGCCGATCGAAGCGTGGTTCGAGTCGGTGTCGACAGAGCTCGGGCTCTCCGACGCCACCAAGCTCGCGAATGCGCTCGCGTATCGCGCCGAGCGCCTCCAGCGGATCCTCGTCCCCCGGCCGGATGCCGAGAAGACTCTCGGCGAGCTACGAGGCCGGGGCCTTCGCCTCGGGATGATCAGCAACGCCACCAGTGAGGTCTCCGGGCTCTGGGCGGAGAGCGCCTTCGCGACCTGTTCGACGCCGTCCTCTTCTCGGCCGACGAGCGGATGATGAAGCCGGACCGGCGGATCTACGAGCGGATGGCGGAACTGCTCGGGGTCGCGCCGGCCGATTCGGTGTTCGTCGGCGACGGCGCCTACCGCGAGCTCCAGGGCGCAGCCGCCGTGGGGATGAGCCCGATCCTGATCCGCGTGCCAGACGACGAGTGGGAGCACGAGGGGACGATCGGCTGGGACGGTCCGCGCGTCTCCTCGCTGAGCCAGGTTCTAACCCTCGTCTGACTCGACCGGAGTCTCGACCGCTGCGCCTGCCGGCTTGCGCCGGCGACGCCCGCCGCGCGACCCTCTCCGAGTCTTCTTGCGCGGTGCGGCAGCCGCGTCGCCGTTCGCCGACACCTCACGGTCGCCCTCGCCGAGATCGGCCTCGGGGACGTGGATCGTCGGCCCGGGCGGAGACAACTCGGCGGGTGGCGGCAGGGCCGCCGGGTCCTCGCCCTGACCGTTCGTTACCACTGCCACAGGCTTCTTCCGGCCCCGCCCGCCGCGCGATCCACGCCGCGTCTTCTTGCGCACCGGCGCGGCGCCGTCCGAGCCCTCGATCTGCTCATCCGGTGCCGGCGTCGCCGCTTCGGCCGGGACGGCCGAATCCGGCATCGTCGGGACGTGTGTCCCGAGAGCATCGCCGGTCGCCTCACCGGCGTAGCGGCAGGTGTCTTCTTGCGGCCGCGACCGCCGCGCGAGCCGCGGCGGGTCCGCTTCTTCGGCGGCACCCCAGCGACCGGCTCCCCAGCGACGGCGCCGACCTCCATGGCTTCTTCCTCGGCCGGCGCATCGTCCTCTTCCGCCGCGGCGACCGCGACCGGCGGCTCGGCTTCCTGCTCGAGCTCGACCGCCTCGGCCGTCGGCTCGGGCTTCTTGGCCCGCGAGGCACGCGTGGGCTTCTCCGCCTGCGCCTCGGCCGTGATCGGCGCGGGCGGCGCATCGGGCTGCCCGTCGGCGAGCGTGGCATAGGCGATCCCGTCGAGCACGCGCTCGACCCGGACGTTCACCTTCTTGCCGACGAGCTTGGCCGCACCGCCGACTGCGATCGACCATCCGTCGAGCTTGCCGATCCCGGCGGCTGCGTCGTGGCGGCCGACCTCGACCAGCTTCAGCTCGAGCGACTGCCCCTCGGTGACCGGCGCGCCGGCGGGAGCGAGCTTCTCGACCGTGCCCTCCTCCAGCACCGTGAAGTGGTCGTGCGACACCCCGTCCTTGGGCTGGATGAAGAAGCGGCGCTTGGTCAGCGCCTCGATCTCCTCGAGCCTCGTGGCGCCCGGCCCGATCAGCAGCTCGGCGACGTGCGCGTTCAGCTCGACCTTGAACGCCTTCGTGCGCGGCTTCGAGCCCGCAAGCGCCCTGAGCCGCCGCTCGGCGTCGACCACCGCCGTCGCCTCCGAGACGACGACGCCTTCGCCGGAGCAGGTCGGGCACTTGCGGGTGAGGATCTCGCGCGGCCCGTCGGTGACGTTCTGCCGGGTCATCTCGACGAGCCCGAGCGGCGAGATCTCGACGACGTAGGTCTTGGTCCGGTCGCGCTCGAGCTCCTGCTGGAGAGCCTCCTCGACGGACGCCCGGTTCTTCGGGTTCGCCATGTCGATGAAGTCGATGACGATGATCCCGCCGATGTCGCGCAACCGAAGCTGCCGGACGACCTCCTTGACCGCCTCGAGGTTGTTCTTCGTCACCGTGTCCTCGAGCCGGGCGCCGGACGTCTTCGAGCGCGAGCCGACGAAGCGGCCCGTATTGACGTCGATCACGGTGAACGCCTCGGCGTAGTCGAAGATCAGGTAGCCGCCCGAGGGCAGGTCGACCCGCCGCGAGAGCGTCGAGCGGATCTCCGCATCGACGCCGTAGGCCTCGAACAGCGGCTCCTTCTCGCGGTAACGGGAGACGCGCTCGGCCATGTGCGGCGAGGTCTTCTTCAGGTAGCCCTGGATGCGCTTGAGCGTGAGATCGTCGTCGACGAGCGCCCGCTCGAAGTCGCCGGTGAAGAGATCGCGCGTCACCCGCAGCGGCAGCTCCGCCTCCTCGAAGAGCAGCGTCGGCGCCTTGGACTCCTTCGCGCGCGCCTGGATCTGCTTCCAGAGCTTGATCAGGAAGTCGAGGTCGAGCTGGACGTCCTCGGCGGATGCGCCCTCGGCGGCGGTGCGGATGATCACGCCGCCCTGCTTGGGCGCGATTCCCTTGACGATCTCGCGGAGCCGCGTGCGCTCGTCCTCCTCCAGCCGGCGGGAGACCCCGAGCCCCTCGCCGCTGGGGACGTAGACGACGAAGCGGCCCGGCAGCGAGATGTCGGTCGTCAGGCGTGCGCCCTTCGTCTTCATCGGATCCTTCACCGCCTGGACGAGCACCTCCTCGCCCCGGCTGATCAGGTCGGTGATCCGGCGACCGCGCGGCCGCTTCCCCTCCAGCTCGGGGCCGACGATCTCGTCGACGAACAGGAAGCCGTTCTTCTCGAGACCGATCTCGACGAACGCCGCCTCCATCCCCGGGAGGACGTTGTCGACGACGCCCTTGTAGATGTTCCCCGCGATCGAGCGGCGCTCCGGGCGCTCGAGGTAGACCTCGGCGACGCGATCGTCCTCGAGGACCGCGACCCGCTTCTCGGTCACGTCGACCGAGACGAGCAGCTCGCGCTTCGCGGCGGGAAGTGGGGCCCGGCGCGGTGCCTGGCGGCGCCGAGTGGACGAACGGCTGCGCCGGTCGGCGGGGTCTTTCGGCTCGCCCGGCTTCGCCGCCCTGGACGTCCGCGGCTTGGGCTGCCTTGCGGCAGGGGTCGTCGGCGACGTCACCACCGATGCCTCGGCGGCCGTCCCTGCGGGCTTTCGTCTGTTCTTGCCGCCGCGGCTCCCCCGACGGCGTCTCTTCTTCGCCGCATCGCCCTCCGTGGGCGCCGCGGCCTCGTCCGGCCTACTCGGAGCTACGACCGCAGCCGGCGCGGGTGCGCCGGCTGACGTCAGTACTGCGACCGGCTGTCTGTTCCTGTGCATCGTGCTTCTTCCTGCGAAACCATGGCAGGGACAAATGAATTCTCCTTATCGTGCGCGCGCACGGGCGTCGCCCGCGGATGCGGGGCGCCGGCGCGCAGCTGGTTGATGGTGTAAGAGCTCGGCATGTGCCTCGCTCCCCAGGGTATCAGCAGCCCAGGCCGCCGCCCGAGGGCCTTACGCAGCGGCGGGCCTGAGCCTGGCCTTGCGGGTGCGAATCGCGCGGAGCCGCTGGTGCAGCCGCGCCCACGCCCACGGCTCGACCTCGCGGTAGCGCGTCTCCGACTGGTTCCGTGTCGACTCGAGGTATTCGAACCAGGCGTCGGCCTCCTCGATCATGAGCAGCTCCTCAGCCTCAAGCTTGTCCACTGTCGGCCCCCTTCCGGTCTCTCACGGCCGCGATGCTAGGTCCTGCATCGGACGGAGCCCGGTCGAGGCGCGGCTAGCGGGGGAACAAGGTCCGGGCGCCGGCGACCCGCGTGACCGGCGCGCGACGCTCGAAGTAGCGCACCGCCGCCTCGCCGAGCGTGCGCGTGGCGGTATAGGCGACCGCACCCTTCAGTGCCCACCCGACCACCGGCACAACCTCGAGCGCGCGACGCGCGATCGCCCGGAAGCCGAGCCCGGAACCGACGACGCCGAGCACCTCCGGCAGTCGCTCACGGTCGATCTCGAACCCGTAGGCGTCGGCGATCCTGAGGACGAGGCGCACTTGGTTCAGCGTCAGCACGGGCAGGTCCGCCCCGGGGACGAAGACGGCGACGCCGACGAGACCGTTCTGGCGCGAGACCCTCCGGATCAGCTCGTCGCAGACCGCCCGGCGGAGCACCGGCAGGCGGGCCGCCAGCGGCGTCGCAGCCTCGCCGAGGATCCGCGCGAGCCGCCGGGCGATCTCCTCGACCGGGAACCCGGTGCCGCTCCCGACTCGGACGACGTTCTCCTCCAGGACGTACGGCACGTGGTCGCGAAACGGGCCGGTGGCGACGACGACGATCGGGAGCCGCGCCCCGGCTGCGCGCTTCAACAACTGCTCGTCCTCTGCGTCCGGCGCCCCGGCGAGCACGTGGACCAGTGCGGAGGCGCCTTCGATCGGGCCGTGTTCCCACACGGCCGATGCGACGCCACCCCGCGTCAGCTCCCGCGCGAGCGCAGGCACGAGCCCGCGGGCGCCCGAGACGTTCAGCGGTTGGTCGCGCGCCGCGGACGCGCGCAGTTCCTTGAGGAGGCCCAGGACCGCGCCGGGTTTGAGGGGCAGCGGCGATGCGGGCGTCCTCACCACGGTGCCAGCCGCCGCCGTCCACGCCCCCGCGCGTGGATCGCCTGGAGCACCCCGATCGCGAGCAGGTTCGCCACCATCGACGAGCCGCCGACGCTGATCATCGGCAAGGGGATGCCGGTCACCGGCGCGATCCCGATCGTCATCCCGACGTTGACGAAGACCTGAAACAGGAAGGCGAAGACGATGCCGCCGGCGACGATCGCCGAGAACGGGTCACGGGCTGCGGCCACCACCTTCAGGCCGCGCCAGACGACCAGCAGGTACAGCATCAGCAGGAATCCGGCCCCGAGGAAGCCGCGCTGCTCGGCGAGCGAGGCGAAGGCGAAGTCGGTCGCGTGCTCCGGCAGATAGTTGAGCTTCGTCTGCGTCGCACCCTGGACGCCCCGGCCTCGCGCGCCGCCCGAGCCGACCGCGGTGATCGACTGGGTCGTGTTGTAGTTTGCGCCACGCGGATCCTGGCCCGGGTGCAGGAAGCCGGTCAGCCGTTTCTCCTGATAGCCCTTCAGCACGGGCACCCCCGCAGCGGGTAGCCACCAGAGAACGGTCAGAGCGAGCAGCACGGCCACGGCGGCGAGCACGCCGAGATGGAGCCAGCGCGTGCCCGCGACGAACAGCGCGGCGGCCAGCGCGGCCACGTACACGAGCCCCGAGCCGATGTCCGGCTGGACGAAGACGAGCACCAGCGGCGGCAGGGCGAGCGCGATCGTCGCCGCGACGATCCGGCCTTCTCCCACCCGCCGGAACCGGTCGGCGAGAAACCCTGCGAGCACGAGCAGGACGAGCAGCTTCCCGAACTCCGACGGCTGGAACCGGAAGAAGCCGAGATCGATCCACCGCCTCGACCCGCGCGCGACCGTCCCGGCCAGGTAGACCACCACGAAGAGCAGGAGCGTGCCGACGTAGAGCTGCTTCTTGTATCGCCGGTAGACGTCAGGGTCGACGACGATCACGGCGAGAAGCGCGGCCGAGCCGACCGCGACGAAGACGATCTGCCGGTAGACGAAGTACAGCGGGTTCCCCGCCACGTCGTGGCGCGTGATCCCCGCGATCATCCAGAGCCCGTAGGCGACGATCACGGCTACGGCCGCCAGCATCACCCAGTCGAGCCTTGCCAGGAGCGGCCCGGCCTGTGCCAGCTCACGCCGCCGCGCCCTGGCCCGGGCTCTGGAGCTGGCGTTGTAGACCAGGTCAGCCATGCATCGCCACTAGTCGGAGTAGATGTTCCCGATCGCGGGCGCCTTGGTATGGAAGTAGTGCTCGAAGACCTTGAGCGCAGCCGGCGCGGCCGCCGTCCCCCCATGGCCGCCGTTCTCGATCAGCGCGCAGACGGCAAGAGTTGGCTTGTCGGCCGGCGCGTAGCCGCACCACCACGACTGGTCCTGAAGGACCGGCCGGTCGTAGCCGGGCGGCTGAACGACCTTCTCGGCGGTGCCCGTCTTGCCGGCGACGGCGATCGGGAAGTTGCCGAAGACGGCAGTGGCGGTGCCGTAGGAGGCGTGGGTGGCCCGGTAGAGGCCGTCGCGGACGACGGCGAGAGCCGTGGGGTCGACGTCGCTCGCCTCGGGCGGCGTCGGGTTGGCGTACTGCCGGCCGGAGGTGCGCTGGTCGATCGCATAGAGGACATGTGGCTTGACGAGCTTGCCGCCGTTCGCGATCAGGCTGAAGAAGCGCGTCATCTGGAGCGGGGTGACGAGCAGGTCCTTCTGGCCGATCGCAAGCTGGATCGAGTCGCCCGGCTTCCAGAGCCGGTCGACCTGCCAGCAGCACGGATCCGTCTTCTTCGTGTAGGCCGACTGCCGCCACTCGGGGGTCGGCAGGAGCCCGGCTTGCTCCGGCCCGATGTCGACCCCGGTCGGGGCGCCGAAGCCGAAGCGGCTCGCCCAGCCCTGGAGCGGATGCCCGCGGTCGGGCGGAAGCGAGTAGAAGGTGTAGCCGAGGTTGTAGAAGTACGTGTCGCAGGAGGCGCCGAGTGCCTCGGGAAGCGTCATCGGCGCATCGGCGAACGGATCCCAGTTCTTGAACACCTGGCCGTGCACCTCGAACTTCGGTGTGCACTGAAGCGTCTGGTAGGGCGAGATCAGCCGCTCTTGCAACGCTGCGAGCGCGGTGACCGGCTTGAACGTCGAGCCGGGCGGGTACAGGCCGGCGATCGCCCGGTTCAGGCTCGGGTAGTTGTCCTGCTTCGCCACCTTCGGGTTCAGGAGCGGCGCGAGCTTCTTCGGATCGGTGCGACCCACGAAGACGCTCGGCTTGAAGGTCGGCGCGGAGGCCATCGCCAGGATCTCGCCGTTCGACGGGTTCATCGCGACGATCGCCCCGCCGTTCGCAAGCCAGTGGTTGTCCTGGTGAGCAAGCCGGATCCCGTACTGGAGCGCACGCTCGGCCGCACGCTGAAGCGAGATGTCGATCGTCAGCCTGATCGCGTTGCCGGGGACCGGTTCCCGGCTGAGCGTCGGCGCTCCGAGCCGGGTCCCGAGCGAGTTGACGTGCACCTCGGTGACGCCCGCGCAGCCGCGCAGGTACGAGTCGAAGGCCGCCTCGACCCCGGACTCGCCGATCCGATCGCCGGCGGCGTAGCCGACCTGATCGCCACCGCAGCTGTAGGTCTGCTTGCGGAGCTGACGCAGTTGCGCCGGCGAGATCTCGCCCACATACCCGAGCACGTGCGCCAGCAACGCCTCCGAGTTGTATTTCCGTAGGTACGTCTGCCGGGTGTGCACGCCGGGAAACTCGCGGCGATGCTCGGCCAGGTAGGCGATCTGCTCCTCGTGAACCGCCACCTGGATCGTCACCGGCGTCAGCTCGTCGCCCTTCCGCTCCGCGAGGCGTGACAGCAGGCGAGGCAGCGGCATGTTCAGCACCATTGCCAGCTGCTTCAACTCGGCGTAGCGACCCTTCCTCGGCAGGTCGGCAGGCCAGACCTCGACTGCGGTCCCGGCGACGTTCCTGACGAGTGTCCTGCCGTTGCGGTCGAGAATCGGACCGCGTGCCGCCTCGACGGGGAGGGTGCGCAGCTGATTGTTCAGGGCCGCGTTCTCGTACTTCGTGCCCGAGAGGATCTGGAGCGACCAGAGCCGAAGGACGAGCACGGCGAAGACGACGAGAGCAACTGCGCCGAGGATCGCCACCCGTAGCGCCATCTTCGGGGTGAAGAGGTACGGCTCCTCGACCCGGGGGTCGGGCGGAAGAAAGCGCCCGCCGCGTGCGCCGGTGCTAGCCAACCGCGTGGATCCTCTCCACCCGGTCGCGACGGTCGAACGGCGGGAACATGAACCGCGCGAGTGCATACATCGGCCAGGTCAGGATCAGGTTCAGCGCGATCCCCTGGAAAAGGGTGCCCCAGAGGACCGCGCGCGCGGGCGCCGGATCGCCGAGGACGTAGCGGAAGGCAAGCGACGCGACCGCGTACAGGATCGTGACCACAGCGACCGAGACGAACGGCGCGCGCGAGCGGTCGTGACCCGTTGTCTCGCCGTAGCGGCCGGCCCAGTAGCCGGCGAACAGCAGCAGCAGCGAGGTGACGCCGAGCGTCTCCAGGTTCGCGGTGTCGATCAGCAGACCGCCCCAGAAGCCGGCCGCGGCACCCAGGACAGGCCCGCGCAGCAGCGCGACGCAGATGATCGTGACGAGCAGCAGATCGGGCGTCCCGTTCAGGATCGTCACGGCGGAGAAGACCGATACCTGGAGGATCGCGGCCAGGAAGACGACCGCGCCGACCTTTGTCCAGTCGAAGAGCATCAACTCGGCGCCTTGCGGACGAGCACGATGACGGCTTCGAGCGTCGCGAAGCTGACGAACGGTTCGCACTGGATCTGCTTGTAGAGGTCCGTGTCCGCCTGACCGACGCTCGAGACGAGGCAGAGCGGAATGCCGCGCGGATAGAGCGACGCCAGGTCGCCCGAGCGCCAGCCGGCCGTGACGACCACATCGCCGGGGTTGACGACCTGGTCCTTGGTCACTCGGTCGACCACCAGCGACGAGCCCGAACTGCCCAGCTGCGCGATACCAGAGGCGTTCGTGCGGATGTCCAGAGCGGAGACGGCGCTGGTCTCGTCGGTCAAGAGCGTCACCTGGGCAACGTTGCTCGCGACCTTCGTCACCTCGCCGACGAGACCGTCGGCGGTGACGACGGCGTCGTGCTTGGAGATGCCGTCGTTCTTGCCGGCGGAGACGACGATCTGCCGCTCGAACTGGCCGGGAGCGCGGGCGATCACGCGTGCGGCGACGGAGCGGTAGTCCTTCGGGAAGCGCGGGCTCTCGCGGTAGTCGAGGAGAGCCTTGAGCTGGCTGTTCTCGCGTAGGGCCGACGTGTTCAGGATCGCCTGCTGCCGGAGCTGCTCGATCTCCGCCTTCAGCTTCTCGTTCTCGGACTTCGCATCGATCAGGCCACCGAACCAGCCGGCCGCGTCGCGGAAAGGTCGCGCGACGCGCTCGGCGGCGACCTCGAACGGGCGCAGGACGCTCGCTCCCGTCGACTGGAAGCTGTGCAGGATTCCGCCGTCCGATTCGCGGAAGTAGACCGTGACGAGCGCGAGGGAGAGCACGGTCAGCACGGCCACGACCGCACGCCGACGCACGACCGCGCTTGCGCGAGCCGACTGCGTGGACGGGCTCGACCGCTGGGCCGATGCGCCGATCGCCGCCACGCGCGCAGGTGACCTTCCGCGAGGCACCGAGCGGCTTAGTGTAGCGACGAGCCTGGCGGTTGCCGACTACCGGTGATTGCTGCTGTACGCGCTGCGGCCGCGGCCCTTCCGCTGGCTGCGGTGGATGACGTCGAACTCCTCCAGACTCCGGCCCGAGCCGACGGCGACGCAGGTCAGCGGCGACTCCGCCAGGTGCATCGGCATGTGCGTCTCGTGCCGGAGGCGCTCGTCGAGGCCGTGCAGCAGGGCGCCCCCGCCGGCCAGCACGATCCCGCGGTCCATGATGTCCGCGGACAGCTCGGGCGGGGTCTTGTCGAGCGTCGACTTGATCGCGTCGACGATCTGGTTGACGGGGTCTTCGAGCCCGTGCCGGACTTCCTCCGAGGAGAGGATGATCGTCTTCGGCAGGCCGCTGACCAGGTCACGGCCGCGCACCTCGGCCTGAACCTCCTCACGCATCCCCCATGCCGAGCCGACCTCGAGCTTGATCTCCTCCGCGGTCTGCTGGCCGATGAGCAGCTTGTACTCGCGCTTGACGTAGTTGATGATCGCCTCGTCCATCTCGTCGCCGCCGACGCGGAGGCTCTGGGAGACGACGATCCCTCCGAGCGAGATGACCGCGACTTCGGTCGTCCCGCCGCCGATGTCCACGATCATGTTCCCGGTCGGCTCGCTGATCGGCAGGCCGGCGCCGATCGCAGCTGCCATCGGCTCCTCGATCAGATAGGCCTGGCGCGCGCCGGCGCTGAGCGTCGCCTCCTCCACCGCCCTGCGCTCGACCCCGGTGACCCCTGAGGGTACGCAGACGACGACGCGCGGGTGGGCGAAGCGGTTCTGGTGCACCTTCTGGATGAAATGGCGGAGCATCTGCTCCGTGACGTCGAAGTCGGCGATCACGCCGTCCTTGAGCGGGCGGATCGCTGTAATCGTCCCGGGCGTCCGGCCGAGCATCCGCTTCGCTTCGACGCCGACGGCGTGCACTTCGCCCGTACGCTGGTCGATCGCGACCACGGACGGCTCGGAGAGCACGATCCCGCGCCCGCGAACGTAGACGAGCGTATTGGCGGTGCCTAGATCCACAGCCATGTCCCGGCCGCCGAAGCCGGTCAGGTGATCGAAGAGGCCCACGGGGACGCCCCAGTCTAGCTACCTGCACCGCAATCCCCCGCCTCGGGACTGTTAAGGGGTCTGACCCCTTCACGGTTGGATGTGTGCCGATTGAGTGCCGTTTCGGTCCGCTCCGTGGGTGACGAAGCAGGGCGTCGCTACGGTCGATCCCGTGCCTCGCCGCCTTCGCATCCAAGCCCCCGGAGCCATGTACCACATCACGGCTCGGGGAAATCGGCGCCAGCCGATCTTCCTCAATGCCGGCGACCATCTCTTTCACCTCTGGTGGATGAACAGGGTGGCCATGGAGAGCGAGTGGGAGATCGCAGGCTTCGTCCACATGACGAACCACTTCCACTTCCTCGTCCGGATATCGAAGCCGAACCTCTCGCACGGCATGCAGCGTCTGAACGGCATGTACGGGCAGGTCTTCAACATCCGCAATAGCCTGTCGGGCCATGTCTTCCAGGGACGCTTTCACTCGGAACTGATCGAGGGCGAGGGCCACCTGCTCGAGTGCGCTCGCTACGACGATCTCAACCCGGTGCGAGCCGGCCTCTGCGATCACCCACTCGACTGGCGGTGGAGTAGCTGTCGCGCCGTAATGGGCCTCGTCCCGAAGCCGGACTTCCTTCAATACGGGTGGCTCTTCGAGCAGTTCGGACCGGACATCGAGGTCGCGAGACAGCGCTATCTCGCCTTCGTCGAGGACCGCCTCGAACGGGCGGCGTGATTGTTAAGGGGTCTGACCCCTGAACAGTCCGGATCAGCCGAGGCTGTAGATGCCGGCAAAGCGCTCGGCGAGCAGCCGGACGAGGAGCGCTGCGGGCAGGCCGACCACGTTCAGATAGTCGCCTTCGATCCGCTCGACAAGCCGCGCGCCGAGGCCCTGGATCGCGTATGCGCCGGCACGGCCACCCCACTCTCCGCTCGCAACGTAGGCGGCGATCTCTCCTCGGGTCAGGCTCCGGAAGGTGACTCCGGTGGTCGCCGTCCCGAGCTCCTCCCAGTCGGCGGTGCGGAGACAGACCCCAGAGACCACCTCGTGCGTCCGCCCGGAGAGGGCTGCAAGCATCTCGGCGGCCTCCTCAGGACTCGATGCCTTGCCGAGGGCGCGGCGGTCGAGCCGGACGATCGTGTCGACACCGAGCACCGGTCGATCGCCGCCGTCGATCGACCGCGCCTTGCCCACCGCATGCTCCAGCGGGTCGTCTCCGAGTTCCTCGTAATCGGGCGCCACGACCTCGAACGGGATACCGAGCTGCTCGAGGATCGCGCGTCGCTGCGGCGAGGTGGAGGCGAGCACGATCGGCGGCGCGAGCGAGGCCTTCAACGCACCTTGCGGGCTTTCCACATCTCCTCGGCCGGCCAGCGCTCGGCCCACTCGGCCGTGAAGAGGTCGTAGCGGCCGGAGCCGTGGCCCGGGTTACGGAGCTCGACCAGACGCTCGACCTCGAACCCATTCGACGTGAGTACACGGATCCAGTCGCCGTACCCGAGGTGAAAGTCGACGGACGTGTCCTCGATCCACTCGAACCGCTTCATCCCGAAGTACGGCCGGAGGAGATCGGTGCCGGCCGGCTCAACCGGATCCGTATCCGGCGTGCAGAGCATCAGGATCGTCCCGTTGACGAGGAAGACGAGCTCGCCGCCGGGCCGCAGCAGCCGCGCTGCCTCCTCGATCCAGAGGTCAGGGTCGCACCAGATGCTCGCCCCGTACTCAGAGACGACGAGATCGAACGACGCGTCCGGCAGCGGCACGTCCTCCGCGCTCGCGTGGATCAGGGGAAACTCGAGGCCGTGCTCGGCCTGCATCCGGCGTGCCGTCTCCAGTTGCTCCGCGGTGAGATCGACGCCGGTGACGCGCGCGCCCCGCCGGGCCAGCCACGCCGACACGTACGCCGTCCCGCACCCGAGCTCGACGACGTCCTTCCCGGCGACGTCGCCGAGCATCCGGATCTCGGTCTCCGGCACCTCCAGGATCCCCCAGGTGATCTCGTCCGTCGCCCAGTTGCGTTCGGCGTTCGGGACGTAGGAAGGCGCGTCACGCCCCCACGCCGCCTGGTTCTGCGCCGCGTGCTCGGTCAGACCTTCCGACACTTCCAGATCTCCTCCATCGGCCACGAGCGCGCCCACTCGGTCTCCTCGGCGGTCCGGTACGTCGACTCGGCGCCCTCGGGCGGCTGGACCTCGAGGAGCGCCTCGACGAGGAAGCCGTTCTCCCGGAACAGGCTGATCCACTCGCCGTAGGGCAGGTTGTACTCCGTCGGCTCGCCGGGCTCGTCGTCGAAGCGGTGCATGCCGAAGTACGGCGCGGTCAGCCGCGACGCATAGGACTCGCCCTCCCAGCAGCACATCGAGAACGGCGTCGTGTGCGAGAAGGCGAAGACACCCCCGGGGCGCAGCAGGCGTGCCGCCTCCGGCACGGTCCGGTACGGGTCGCCGAACGTCATCGCGCCGTGGTCGCAGAAGACGACGTCGAAGGACGCGTCCGCGAGCGGCACCTCCTCGGCGGCGGCATGGACGAGCGGGAAGTCGACGCCCGCCTTCGCCATCCGCGCACGCGCGTGCTCCAGTTGCCGGCGCGGAGTTGTCGAGCCCGACCATCCGAGCGCCTCGCTGCGCGAGCAGGATCGCCCACTGGGCCGCGCCGCAGCCGAGCTCCAGCACGTCCTTGCCGGCGACGTCGCCGAGGACGCCGAGCTCCGAGTCGGGCAGTTGCCACATGCCCCAGCGCGGCTCGTCCTTCCGGCCGATGAACGCGTCGTTCCGCGCCTGGTACTCGTCGCTGATCCGGTCCCAGGCGGAGCGGTTGAGCTCAGACGAGCTCACGAGCGGTGAACCAAAGCCTGATCTCCCGCCGCGCGGACTTCGGGGAGTCGGACCCGTGCACGAGGTTGTCCGGCATCGACAGCGCAAGGTCGCCGCGGATCGTGCCGGGCGCAGACGACGCCGGGTTCGTCGAGCCCATCGTCGAGCGCACGACCGCGATCGCGCCCTCGCCCTCGAGCACGAGCGCCAGCGTCGGCGACGAGGTGATGAAAGCGACGAGCTCCCCGAAGAACGGCTTGTCCTTGTGCTCGGCGTAGTGCTGCCTGGCGAGGTCGCGCCCGACCTTGACCAGCTTCGCACCGCGGATCGTCAGGCCGCGCGCCTCGAAGCGGCGCAGGATCTCGCCGGCGAGGCCGCGCCTGACGGCGTCCGGCTTGATCAGGACGAGGGTGCGCTCCACGGGCGCGAGTCTACTGGTCGGCCTGCAGTGTTTCGGAGGCGTCTTCCTCCCACCCGCCCCGCCGCCGTCTACGCGGCGTGCGCAGAGGTTCACCCACCTCTTCGGGCGAGAGCGCCATGGTCTCCTCGAAGACCGGCGAGCGCCGGACGATCGGCGTCTCGCAGAACGGGCAGACCTGCCAAAGAGGCTCGAGCGGCGCCCGGCAGGTGACGCAGGCCTGCTTGAGCTTCGTCGTGCAGACCGGGCAGATCAGGTACTCGGGCGCCACCTCGGCGCGGCACACCGGGCAGTGCGCGTCGTGACGGCCGAGCCGCTCCTCCATCGCACGGATCTCGAGCTCGCGCTCGCGGACGTCCTCGAGGTACTCGGGCGGCCTGAAGAAGAGGTAGACGAGCGGCCCGATGAACGGCGGCACGAGCCCGAGCAGCGTCGCCATCGCCACCAGCCACGGATCCTGGATCCGGCGGCGCGCATCCTTGTACACCCAGTACACGCTGGCCAGCCAGAAGACGGCGACGAAGAAGATCGCCAGGTTGCGGATGACGAGCCACGTCCCGGAGTTGAAGAAGTCGTTCACGCCGTTGAACAGGCCGTCGTTCGACGTGGTCGTGGTCGTGTCGGCGAAGAGGAGGTTGATCATCTCGTCACAGGAGGAGCTTTCCGACGACGTACCCCGTCGCGAACGCGATTCCTGCAAAGGCCAGGATCACGATCGCTGCGAAGACGTAGACGCTCAGCCGCGTCCCGCGCTGGATCGTACGCCTTCGGGGCGCGCGGCGAGATCGGCGAGCAGGTACAGCGACCCCGTGACGAGGACCGCGCCGTCCGGCCCCGCGATCGTGCGAGCGAGCGCGAGCGCGTCGCCGGCGTCCTGATCGATCTCCACCCTCGGGAACCACTGCCGGGCAAGCGTTGCAAGTTCGTCGGCGGGCAGGGCGCGGGTACTGGAAGATGCGGTCGCCACCAGGGTGTCGCCGAGGGCCGCAAGCGCCGCCAGCATCGCCGCCGCATCCTTCCCGCGCAGGATCGAGGCGACGATCGTGTAGCGACGGTCGGGCAGCCGCGAAAGCGCGTAGCCGACCCCGTCGAGATTGTGCGCCCCGTCCCAGATCTCGAGCGGGGACTCCGAGCGGCGCTCGAGCCGGCCGGGCAGCGCAACTCCGTCGGCCGCCGAGGGGTCGACCGGACGGCCGAGGAACGTCTCGGCCGCAGCGACCGCGAGCGCGAGGTTGCTGCGGCCCGTGAGCACTGTTGTCGCGGCACCCGAGGAGCGTGCGAGCGGCTGCCACTCGGGCTGGCAGAGCACGACCGCCGCGCCCTTCTCGACGACCGCCAGCTTCTCGGCCGCGATCTCCTCGCGCGTTTCGCCCAGCTGCTCGGTGTGCTCGAGTCCCACGTTGGTCAGGACGACGACAGGCGCTCGCAGGACGTTCGTCGCATCCAGCCGGCCGCCGAGCCCGGCCTCGACGACGGCGGCGTCGACACCGGCGTCGGCGAACTCGGCGAGCGCGGCCGCCGTCAGCGTCTCGAATTGCGTTGCGCCCACACGCTGCGCCGCCGGCCGCACCCGCGCCACAGCGCGCTCGAACCCGGCCGCGTCCGTGTCCAGCCGTTCCGGCCAGCCGCCGACGTGAGGCGAGGTGTAGGCCCCGATTCGCAGCCCCTCGGCGCGCAGCAGCGCGGCCGCCAGCCGCGTTGTCGAGGACTTGCCGTTCGTGCCGACGACGTGGATCGCAGGGAACCGCTGCTGCGGATCGCCGAGCTCGGCGAGCAGCGCGTGCATCCGGTCGAGCCCGAATTCCTCGGGCCAGGGCGAGAGCGCGGCGACCCAGTCGGTGGCGCTTTCGAACATGGCCGGGGTCAGACCCCTGACATGTCCGTTCTAGCCGCCGAGCGCATCGAGCTCCCGCCGGTAGCGCTCGAGCTTCTCGCGCTCGGCCTCCACGACGTCCGGCGGCGCTTTCGCGACGAAGCTGTCGTTCGCGAGCTTTGCCTCGCCCCGCTCGATCTCCTTGCGCAGCCGCTCGCGCTCGACCTCGGCGCTGCCGTTCACCCGCTGGCGCTCGGGCTTGACGACGACGTCGAAGATGCGCTTCTCCTCGCCCTCGAGCGGAACGAGCACCCCGCTGCGCCGGAACATCACCGCCGCCTCCTGGACCCGCTCCAGCGCGTCGGCACCGGTCTCGGACCCGGCGGCGGGCCAGGGCGCGACGATCAGGCGCGACTGCCGCGACGGCAGATTCGACCAGATCTCCTCGGTCACGTGCGGCATCGCCGGGTGGAGGATCTTCAGCAGCCGCTCGAGCGCCGCGAGCGCCGTCGCGCGCGCATCCGCGTCGCCGTCGTACAGCCGCGGCTTGATCGCCTCCACGTACCAGTCGCAGAAGTCGTCGAAGGTCAGGTGGTACAGCTCGCCGACGAGGTGCGAGAAGTCGAACGCGGCCAGATAGGCCTCGACGCGACGCTGCGTCTGCGACAGGCGCGCCAGGACCCACCGTTCTTCGACCGACATCGGTCGCTCCTCCACTTCCTCGCCTGCCGCGGACAGCAGGAGGCGACTTGCGTTCCAAAGCTTGATCCCGAGCTTCCGCCCCTCGTCGATCGCTCCCTCCGAGAAGCGGACGTCCTGGGAGGAGGCCATCTTCATCAGCCCGTAGCGGGTCGCGTCGGCGCCGTAGCGCTCGATCAGGGCGAGCGGGTTCATCCCGGTGCCCAGGCTCTTCGACATCCGACCCCCTGCGGGCGCATGTACGAGCGAGTGGATGACGACGTCGCGGAACGGCACCTCGCCCATCAGCTCGAGGCCGCTGAAGATCATCCGGTTCTCCCAGAGCCGGATGATGTCGCGTGCGGTCGTGTTCAGGTCGCCCGGGTAGAAGGCGCGCAGATCGTCGGTGTCGTCGGGCCAGCCGAGCGTGGCGAACGGCCACAGCGCCGACGAGAACCAGGTGTCGAGGACGTCGGTCGAGCGCACGAGCTCGGTCGAGCCGCACTCCTCGCACGCATCCGGTTCCTCCTCCTCGACGGTCAGGTGCCCGTCCGGGCATTCCCACACGGGCAGCTGGTGCCCCCACCAGATCTGGCGCGAGATGTTCCAGTCGGGCGCGCTCTCGAGCGACTCGATCGCGAAGCGGTGCTGCGACTCCGGGTGGTAGCGCACGCGACCCGCCCGCAACGCCTCCAGCGCGGGCCGCTTCAACTCGTCCATCGAGCACCACCACTGGAGCGAGATCCGCGGCTCGATGCGTGTCTTGCAGCGGTCGCACAGCGCGACCGTGTGGCGGTACGACTCGCGCCTCTCGAGCTGGTCGTGCTCCTTCAGCCACGCGAGCACGCGCTCGTCGGCCTCGGCCTGCGTCAGTCCCCCGAGGTCGTCTGCCTCCTCGTTCATCCGACCGTCCGGGCCGATCACGGTCAGCTCCGGGAGACCGTGGTCGCGGCCGATCTCGTAGTCGAGCGGATCGTGGCCGGGCGTGACCTTCAGGGCGCCGGTTCCGAACTCGCGCTCGACGCGCTCGTCGGCGATCACCGGCACGCGTCGGCCGACGTAGGGGACGATCACCTCCCGCCCGACGAGCCCCCGGTAGCGGTCGTCGTCGGGATGGACGGCGACGGCGACGTCGCCGAGGATCGTCGCCGGCCGGACCGTCGCGACCACGATGTGCCCGTCGCCGTCGGCGAGCGGATAGCGGACGAACGTGAGCGCATCGTCAACATCGTCGTGCGCGACCTCGAGGTCGGAGAGCGACGTCTGGTGGAAGGGGCACCAGTTGATGATCCGGTTCGCCCGGTAGATCCAGCCCTTGCGGTACAGGTGGACGAAGAAGCGCATGACCGCCCGGACATAGGCCTCGTCCATCGTGAACCGCTCGCGCCGATAATCGAGCGAGGCGCCGATCCGGCGGAACTGGAACATGATCTTGCCGCCGTACTCGCGCAGCCACTCCCAGACCCGCGCCTCGAACGCCTCGCGGCCGAGGTCCTGGCGGGTCTTGCCCTCGGTGGCGAGGTGCTTCTCGACCGCGTTCTGCGTGGCGATGCCCGCGTGGTCGAAGCCGGGCTGGAACAGCACGTTGTAGCCCTGCATGCGGCGCGTCCGCACGATCGTGTCGGCAAGCGACAGTTGGAGCGCGTGGCCCAGGTGCAGGTCGCCGGTGACGTTCGGCGGCGGGTGCGCAATCGCGAAGCTCTCCCGGCTGGGATCCGGATCGGCGTTGTAGAGCCCCTCTTCCTCCCAGGTCCGCTGCCAGCGCTCCTCGACGCCCTCCGGGCTGTACAGCGGCTCCATGAAGCCATTCTACGAAGGCCCGACGTCAGCCCGCCTGGGGTCTAGCGGGATCCAAGTTTGTGTACCATTGGATCCGAAATGACGGATTCTTTCCGATTCTTCCCGCGTTCTCGCCGATCTAGGATCCGAACAGCAGAGTACTCGTATCCAGAGTTGGCGCGGATCCGGACACCGCGACGATGGACAGGAGGGGCTCGATGAGCTCGAACGGACACGGGCCGGCGCCGGCCGATCGCTGGGCCGGGATCGACCGGCCGTACACCCACGAGGACGTCGAGCAGCTCCGTGGATCGGTTCAGATCGAGCACACGCTCGCCCGGCTCGGCTCCGAGCGACTCTGGCAGCTCCTCCACGACGAGCCGTACGTCGCCGCGCTCGGGGCGATGACGGGAGGCCAGGCCGTGCAGATGGTCAAGGCCGGCCTGAAGGCGATCTACCTCTCCGGCTGGCAGGTCGCGGCGGACGCGAATCTCAACGGCCACACCTACCCCGACCAGAGCCTCTACGCAGCTAACTCCGCACCCGCTCTCGTCCAACGTTTGAACAACGCGCTGCTCCGTGCAGACCAGATCGAGCACGGCGAAGGCATGAACGGCACGTACTGGCTCGCGCCGATCGTCGCCGACGCCGAGGCGGGCTTCGGTGGGCCTCTGAACGCGTTCGAGCTGATGAAGGGAATGATCGAGGCAGGTGCTGCCGGCGTCCATTTCGAGGATCAGCTCGCCTCGGAGAAGAAGTGCGGCCACCTCGGCGGGAAGGTGCTCGTCCCGACCAGCCAATTCGTCCGCACCCTGATCGCAGCTCGGCTCGCAGCCGACGTGCTGAACATCCCGACCGTGCTCGTCGCCCGCACCGACGCTCTGTCGGCCACGCTGCTGACGAGCGACGTCGACGAAGCCGACGCGGCGTTCGTCGAGGGCGAGCGCACCGCCGAGGGGTTCTTCCGGATCCGCTGCGGCCTCGACTCTGCAATCGCGCGTGCGCTCGCCTACGCGCCATACGCCGACCTGCTCTGGTGCGAGACCTCGACGCCGGACCTGGGCGAGGCGCGCGAGTTCGCCCAGGCCGTCCACGAGCGCTTCCCCGGCAAGATGCTGGCGTACAACTGCTCGCCGTCCTTCAACTGGCGCAAGAACCTGAGCGATTCGGAGATCGCGTCGTTCCAGGAGACGCTCGGCGAGCTCGGCTACCGGTTCCAGTTCGTCACGCTCGCCGGGTTCCACTCCCTGAATGCCGGCATGTTCGAGCTCGCGCGCGGATACGCCGCCGACGGCATGACCTCCTACGTCGAGCTGCAAGAGCGCGAGTTCGCAATCGAGGAGCAGGGATACACGGCCACTCGGCACCAGCGCGAGGTCGGCGCGGGCTACTTCGACCGCGTGCTCGAAACGGTCTCGAGCGGCGAGAGCTCGACGCTGGCGCTGAAGGGCTCGACCGAGGAAGCCCAGTTCGAGACCGGTCACTGAGAGGAGCGATATGTCGAGTGTCGAGTTGACGAGAGAGACCGACGGCCCGGGGCTGATCGCCGCTCTCGCCCACCACGGGCTCCAGGGAGCGCTCGTCGGCGGCCAGCTGCTCGCCGTGCAGGTCGAGGACTGCGACGAGGGGCGGCTCGCGCACGCGATCGAGGACTGGATCCGCGACGGCAACCTGCCGCTCGTCCCGTTCCGGCTCGGCGACTGCGCCTTCGCCGTCTCGCCCCCCGCGGGATAGCGAGCGTAGACTCGAACCCATGCCTACGGCCGGCACCAAGGCCGACGACCTGGCGCTCGCGCTCGAGGAGGCGATCGTCTCCGGTGAGATCGCGCCCGGCACCGTCCTGCGCCAGGAGCAGCTCTCCGAGGAGTACGAGGTCAGCCGGACGCCCGTGCGGGAAGCGTTGCGACGGCTCGCGGCACTCGGGCTCGTCTCCTTCGTCCCGAACCGAGGGGTGAGGGTGCGCACGCTGTCGCGCGAGGAGCTGCGCGAAGCCTTTCTCGTCCGCGCCGAGCTGGAGAGCCTCGCCACCGAACTGGCGACGCCGAGGATCACGGCCGGCGGCCTCGCCGCGCTCGACGCGGCGGAGAAGCTGTTCGCCGAGCTGACGCTCGAGCTGCGCCGCCGGGCGCGGGAAGGCAGCCAGGACGGAGCGCTCGTTTCGAGCTGGGTCCGCGCGAACCACGCGTTCCACGACGTCATCTACGAAGCCGCGGACTCACCGTTCGTCGAGCAGCTGGCGAAGAGCGCCCGGCGCAGCTTCTTCACACACGTCGTCTGGGCGGCCGGGCTCGACATCGATCACCTGTACGAGCAGAACGACCTCCAGCATCGCGCGATCCGAGAGGCGATCGCCGCCAGGAGCGCGCAGGGTGCCCGCCTGCTCGCCCGCGAGCACGTGCTCGCGTCAGGGCGGATGCTGGAGACGATCCTCGATCAGGTCCGTGACCGGCAGACCGGCGAGCTTCGCTCAGCGTGAGCAGTGTCTGACACCTCCGGTGTCAGACACTCTCGGTCAGCGGTACTGACGGAAGACCAGCTCGGCAGCGCAGACGGGCTTCTCCTGCCCTTCGCGCTCGGCGATCCCGTTCAGCGTCACCTGCACGCCGCCCTCGATCTCGTCGATCGCGATGAGGGTGAAGCGCCCCCTGATCCGGCTGCCGACCGGCACCGGTGAGGGGAAGCGAACCTTGTTCGACCCGTAGTTGATCCCCATCCGGTATCCGCCGTCGTCAGGCCTGACCTCGTCCCAGAAGCGGACGAGCAGCGAGAGCGTCAGGAAGCCGTGGGCGATCGTCGTCCCGAAAGGCCCCTCGGCCGCCCGAACGGGGTCGACGTGGATCCATTGGGGATCGTCGGTCGCCTCGGCGAAGCGGTCGATCCGCTCCTGGTCGATCTCCAGCCACTCGCTGGGCCCGAACTCGGCACCTGGTGTGAATGGTGTCGTCACGTCGTCACCTTATCGCTTCGCCCACGCCCACGAAACGACGAATTGCGCCGGCGGTCACCCGCGCCCGATCGCCGAACGCGAAGGTGATGTGGTTCCCCGGCACCTCGGCCAGCTCGCCACGACGCAGCCTGGCGAGCATCCACTCTGCACCCTCGGCGCTCATGATCGGCGGTGATCCTGGCTGCCCGAACGCCCCACAGGTACGCAGGACCAGCGTCGGGCACTCGATGCGCTCGACCAGCGCACCCCAGTCCGGCTCGAACGTCCCCTCGATGCAGCTACGCATGTGCTCGGGCCGGACACGCGGCCGCACGGTGCCGTCACCCAGGTCCTCGAGCTCCGCCTCGTACCAGGCGGCGATGTCGCCGTCCCACGTGCCGTCGGCGAAGTACGGCATGGCACGAGCGAACTCGAGGTACGCCGCGGACGACGGATAGGTCTGGTCGAGCCGGGCCAGCGAGGGGCCGATCTGGTCGAGCACGCTCCGGTCGACCTCGGCGGGAGCGTCGAGCACGAGCGCGCGTTCCACCCGCTCGGGCGCGGTCGCCGCGACGTAGATCGTCAACAGCCCTCCGAACGAATGGCCTCCGAGCAGGACGCGGTCGAGCCCAAGCGCGTCAAGCGTGCCGAGCAGATCGCTCGCGTGGTCCGCCATCGAGTAGCCGGCGTCAGGCTTGTCGCTCAGCCCGCGGCCGCGAAGGTCGAACGAGAGCACGCGCAGCTCCGGCGTGAGCGCAGACGCAAGGACGTCGAAGAACCGCGCGTTCGCGGAGAGCCCGTGCGTGAGCACGAGCGCCGGCCCGCCGCCTTCGTGCTCGAGGTAGTGCAGGCGAATCCCGTTCGTTTCGACGAACCGGCTCGTACTCATGTGTGCTCCAGGTACTCGTCACGGATCACTCGCCGCAGGGTCTTGCCGGCGGCACTCTGCGGGAAGTCGGTGCGAAGGACGACCTCGCGGACGCGCTGGTACCGAGCGGGTACCTGCTCGTTGATCCAGTCCCGCAGCGCCGCGGCGGTCGTCGTGGCACCCGGGCGCAGCCGGACGGCTGCGATCGGGCTCTCGCCCCACCGTTCGTCGGGCACTCCGAACACGGTCACGTCGACGACGTCGGGATGCCGTGCCGCAACCTCCTCGATGTCGCGCGGGTAGACGTTGACGCCGCCCGAGATGACAAGGTCTTTCTTGCGGTCGACGAGGTAGAGAAAGCCGTCGTCGTCGACGTACCCGAGATCGCCGGTCATCAGCCAGCCGTCGACGAGCGTCTGCGCGGTCAGATCGGGGCGGCGGTGGTATCCCGGCATCGTGATCGGCCCACGCCCGGCGATCTCGCCGACCTCCCCCGCGGGCAGCTCCCGGCCGTCGTCGGCGACGATCCGCAGCTCGTACAGCGGCGGCGGCACGCCGACCGATGCCGGCTTCCGCTCGACGTCGTCGCGGTCGAGGACCGTCACGAATCCCTCGGTCAGCCCGTACAGCTCGTGCAGACGCCGCGGCAGACGCCGGATCAGCTCCTGCTTGTGCTCGAGGAGAAGCGGCGCGCCAAGGGAGAGAATCATCTCGAGCCGGGGAAGAGCCGCGCCGTCGAACTCGTCGAGCGCGAGCAGCGAGACGATCTGCGACGGCACGAGCATCGTGTGCGTCACGTTCTCGCGCGCGAGGACGTCGAGCACGGCGCCTGCGTCGAACGCCGGGAGCAGCACGTACGCGCAGCCGACGTAGAGGGCCGGCATCAGCGTCACGAAGGCGCCGTTGAACGCGAGCGAGCCGGAGTGCATGACGACGCTCTCGGGGTGGATGCGGAACGAGCTCGCGAAGCCGGTCGCGTACGCCTCGCGAATCCCGTGCGTGTGCACGATCCCCTTCGGCTCGCCGGTCGTGCCCGAGCTGTAGAGGATCGTCAGCGGATGGTCGGCCGACAATCCGGGTACGGGCGGCGGAGCGGCCGACGCCGCGTCGGTCAGCATCTCGTAGGAACCGCCGGCGACGAGAAAGCGCTCCGCGGAGAGATCGAGCGCCGCCCGCACCTGCTCCGCTTCGTCGGCGATCCGCCCGGACACGATGAGGGCCGACACTCCCGCATCTGCCAACAGCGAGGTGAGACCCTCTGCGCGAAGGAGTGGGCTCATCGGCACGGCGACGATCCCCGTCTTCATCGCCGCGAGGTAGAGCTCGACGGTGGCGACGCAGTTGTCCAGCACGAGGCCGACGAGGTCGCCTGCCTCCAGCCCGAGGCCGAGGAGAGCGTTGGCCGCCCGGTTCGCGCGCGCGTCGAGCTCGGCGTGCGTCAGCCGCCGCTCGCCGAAGACGAGCGCGAGGTCGCCGCTCCGGTAACGGCCGTGGCGCGCCGACAGCGACTCGAGGCTCAGGCTTCCCCCCAGCGGACGACGCTCGCCGCCCAGGTGTAACCGGTGCCCGCCGCGAGCAGCAGCACGAGGTCGCCGTCGGCAACACGCCCTCCCGGGCGGCGCGATCGAGCGCGAGCAGCGGGTCGACGCCGCTCATGTGACCGGTGTCGTCGAGGTACGCCGCGCGGGATTCGTCGAGTCCGAGCTCGGCGAGGACCGCGCGGTGCATCGACGGCTTCATGTGAATGCCGCAGAGGTAACCGACGTCGGCCAGCGTCGCGCCGCTCCGTTCGACCGCTCCGCGCGCCGCGGCGACGAAGTTCGCGAGGCTCACCCGGTCGAGCCCGCGCTTCATCTCCTCGGGATCGGCCACGTCGAGGAATCGGTAGCCGCCGTTCGGCGAGACGCTCCCGCCCGAGGGCACCTTCACCTGCAGCGAGAACGACCCGTCGGTCAGGCCGTGGCAACCGAGCAGCTCGTTCCGGGTACCGTCCTTGACGAGCAGGCCGGCGACAGCCCCGTCGCCGAAGTTGAACATGAAGCGCGAGCGCTCGTTCCCGTAGTCGAGGAGGTAGGACTCCCGGCACGCGGCGACGAGGAGGATGGTCCGCAGCTCGTCCTCGGCGACGAGCATGTCGCGCGCGATCCGCAGTGCGACCGGCGTGCCGCACGAGACGTTGTCGTACTCGACCGCGTAGGCGCGCGTCGCGCCGAGCCGGTGTGCGAGCAACGGCGCCACCTGCCAGACCGTGTAGTCCTTCCACATCGACCCGTAGTACATGACGACGTCGATCGTCTCGGGATCGATGCCCGAGTCGGCGAGGAGCGCCTCCGCCGCCCGGAGCGAGAGGTCGCTCACGTGCTCGTCCTCGCCCGCGACATGCTTGCCGCGCAGGCCGAACTTCTCGATGATCACGCTCTCGGGAATGCCGCTCCGCTCGGCCACCTCCGCCGCCGTCATCCAGCGTTCGGGAAGGTAGGCGGCGGTGGCCGCCAGCGACACCCTTGTCATCCGGACGGCTCCAGGACTGCGCGGATGATCCGGCCGAGCTCGTCGGCGACGTCGTCCGGGACGCTGCCGTCGCCCCAGAGGATCCAGCGCATGCCGATCATCTCGCCCACCGCCATCAGCGCCCACGCGGCCACCTCGGGATCGATCGCCCCGATCTCTTGACGATCGACGGCCTCGCGCAGCGAGGCGACGTACCGCTCGGACACGGTGTCGTAATGCCACCGGAAGATCTCCGGGGACACGAACGCGGCCTGGCGGATGATCTTGTAGAGGCCGGGGTGGCTGACGGTGAAGTCGAAGAAGCCGCGGAAGCCGAGCAGCTCGCGCTCCAGGCGCGTGTCACCCCTGTCCGCCGCCTCGCTCATCGCGTGGCGAATACGCCGGTTCAGGTCTCGGACCAGCTCGTCGAAGATCTCCTGCTTGGAGCTGAAGTACAGGTAGAACGTCCCCTGCCCGACGCCGGCCGCCTCGGTGATCTTCACGATCGAGGCGTCGTGGTAGCCGAGATCGCCGAAGACATGCTCGGCCGCCTCGAGGAGACGCCGGCGCGTCTCGATGCCACGGGCCGAGAGCGTGCGCCCGGACGCGCCCGTGACGACCTCGCTCATCGCGCAGCCTCCAGCAGATCCTGCTTCTGGATCTTCCCGAGACTGTTGCGCGGCACCTCGGAGACGAAGCGCACCGAGCTCGGCACCTTGAACTTCGCGAGGCGGCCACCGCACCACTCGATCAACGCCTCCTCCTCGACCCCGGCCGCGACGACGAACGCGACGCCGACCTCCCCCCAGCGCTCGTCCGGCACGCCGACGACGGCGGCGTCGACGACGCACGGGTGCTCGTGGAGGGCCGCCTCGACCTCGGCCGGGTAGACGTTCTCGCCGCCCGAGATGTACATGTCCTTCAGCCGACCCTTGATCCGGTAGAAGCCCTCCGCGTCGGCCTCGGCGATGTCCCCGGTCCGCAGCCAGCCGTCCTCGGTGAACGCCTCCGCCGTCGCCTCCGGGTTGCGCCAGTACCCGTGGAAGACGTTGGGACCGCGGACCTGCAGCTCGCTCTCGTCCGAGAGCCGGACCTCGACGAATGGATACGGCTTGCCCGCGTATCCAAGCTTCCGCACTGCGTCCTCGGACGGTAGGCAGAGAACGTTGGGCGCTGCCTCCGTCAGGCCGTAGCCCTGGATCACCGCCGTGCCGCGGGCAGCCCACGTCTCGAGCAGCGCCTCGGGCATCGGCGCGCCGCCGACCACGGCGCGCTCGAGGCTGGAGAGGTCGACGTCGGCGAAGGCCGGATGCTGGGCGAGGAAGAGGTAGATCGGCGGCACGCCCATCATCGTCGTCACGCGCTTCTTCTCGATCAGCCCGAGCACCCGTTCGGCGTCGAACTCGCGCTCGAGGACGAGCGTCGCGCCCTTGAGCCACGCGAGAAGCGCCTGCACGTTCCAGCCGCCGACGTGGAACTGCGGGAGCACCTGGAGCACGACGTCACCCGCGTGCACGCCCGTCGCCAGGTCGAACGAGAGGTTCGTCCAGAAGCAGTTCGCGTGCGTGAGCAGCGCCCCCTTCGGCTTCCCCGTCGTTCCGGAGGTGTAGATCAGGAACAGGCCGTCGCCGTCCTCGACCGGGACGGCAGGGGCCGGACGCAGCTCCGGCACGGCCAGGCGCTCGAACGGCGCGCCCGTCTCGCCGGCCAGGTCCTCGTAGCCGGGCTCGACGAGGAACAGCGCCGGCTCGGCGTCGTCGAGCTGGAAGCGGAGCTCGGGCGCGGTCAGCCGCCAGGAGAGCGGGAGGAGGATCAGCCCCGCCTTGGCGCAGCCGAAGAGCACGGCGACGTGGTCCGGCGAGTTGCCGCTCAGCGTGGCGACGCGGTCGCCGCGCGTCAGGCCGGCGTCGGCGAAGGCGGCGGCGAACGCATCGGAGTGCCGGTCGAGCTCGCCGTAGGTGACCAGCTCGTCCCGGTAGTCGATCGCGACCCGCCCAGGCGTCGTGCGGCCGCGATCGCGGATCCAGCGACAGATCGTGTGCGTGCCCGTCATGTGAGGAACTCCAGCAGGAGCGACACGAACTCGGCAGGCCGGTTCCAGAAGAAGAGGTGGCCGCCGGGCACGAGCTTCAGCTCCGCGCCCGGGATGCGTTCGGCGAGCAGCGCCGCGTTGCGCGGGTCGACGACCACGTCGCCCTCGCCCTGGACGACGAGCGTCGGCGTCTCGATCTCCGAAAGCTCGTCCCACGCGTCGAAGGTGCCCCAGATCCCGGCCTGCGCGGCCCAGCCGGCCGGGTCGGGCGGGTTCGCGGTCCGGATCTCGACGATCCGCTCGACCAGGTCGGGCTCGACATCCGGCTCGAGTGCATTCTCCACGAAGCGACGCAGCGCGACGGCGGGGTCGAGCGACGGTGCCTCGGCCATCAGTTGCAGCGTCGGAGCCGGGAGCGGATGCATGTTCGACATCCCGGACATCGTCGCGACGAGCACCAACCGGTCGACGCGCTCCCGGTGCCGCAGCGCGAGCTCCTGGGCGACGGCGCCGCCGAGGCTCGCTCCGACGACGTGTGCCCGTTCGACGTCGGCCGCGTCGAGGACGGCGAGGGCGTCGCCGGCCATCTGGGCCGCGGTGTACGGGCCCGGCGGGACGTCGCTCGCCCCGTAGCCGCGGTTGTCGAACGTGAGCACGAGGAACCGCTCTGCGAGCCGGTCGACGATCGGCTGCCAGCCCCAGCGGCCGTAGCCGAGCCCCATCACCATGAGCAGGGCCGGGCCGGCACCGTGCGACTCGAACGCAAGCGACACGTCGCCGTTCGCCGCCCGCCGAACCCCGCCGCTCATCCGACGTCCTCGAGCGCTCGGGTCGTCGGCGGGGCTGCGGAACGCGGCGTGCAGGCGCCGGAGGCCTCCCGCCCCCCGGCGTCCGTGCTCGGCGAGGCCGACGATGCCGCCCGGCAGGAAGAAGACGACCAGGATGAAGATCACGCCGAGGACGAACAGCGGCTGGGAGAGCGGAATCCGCAGCACGCTCGGAAGACCCTGGACCGCGTTCGAGCCGCCGAGCTCGACCAGCCGCTGGCTCGCGTACGTGTAGAGGAAACCGCCGAGCAGCGGCCCCCACAGCGTCCCGGTGCCGCCGAGCACGACCATCACCAGGAGCGCGAGCGTGAAGTCCGCAGTCGTCACGCCCATGTCGGCCCCTCCGACGACGAGCAGGTAGACGATCCCTCCCATCGTCGCCAGGAACGAGCCGAGCACGAAGGAGAGCAGCTTGTATCCACGCGTGCTCAGACCGAGCACCTCCACCCTGCGCTCGTTCTCCCGGATCGCCTGCCAGACGTGTCCCGGCGACGAGTTCACGGCCCAGCCGACGATCAAGGCGACCACGACCGCAAAGCCGAGCGAGAGCCAGTACAGGTTCTTCGTGTTGTGGACGCCCACGAACGCCGCCGGCACGGCCGTGTAGTCGTAGCCGAGCCCCTGCTCGCCGCCGGTCCAGCTGTGCGGGTTCTTCTGCACGAGGATGCTGCCCGCCTGCGAGAACGCGAGCGTGACCATCGCGAACGCGATCCCGGCGGTGCGCAGGCTGATGGACCCGACGACCAACGCGACGGCAACACCAGAGACGGCAGCGGCAAGGCACGCCTCGGCAAAGGTCCAGCTCCACTGCGTGATCGCGATGTCGGCGACATAGACGCCGATCGCGAAGTAGAGCGCGTGCCCGAACGACAGTAGTCCGGTGAAGCCGAAGAGGAGGTCGTAGGAGAGGGCCACGCCCGCGAAGACCAGGCACAGACAGAACAGCTGCAGCGTCCCCGGGCTGGAGAGCGATCCGGGCAGCGCCTTGCCGAGCCCGAAGTCCATCATCGGCACGAACGCCAGCAAGGCGACGAGCGCCACGGGCCAGGCAGCGCGTACCACCCTCCTCATGCGGTCCTCCCCGCGAGCTGCGCGGGCCGGGCGAGCAGCACGAGCGCGAGGAGCAGGACGACCGACAGGTCGCCCAGACCCGTTGAGTAGTAGTTCACGTACTGCTGGGTGAGCGCGACCACGACCGCCGCGACGGCGGAGCCCTTGATCGACCCCAACCCGCCGATCACGACGACGATGAACGCGAAGATCAGCAGGCTGGTGCCCCGGGTGGGTGTGATCGAGGTGAAGTACACGCCGGAGAGGACGCCCGCGAGCGAAGCGGCGATCCCTCCGATCACGAAGACGAGCGTGAACGAGCGCTGCACGTCGATACCGAGCGCCGTGACCATGGCGCGGTTCTCGACCCCCGCTCGAATGATCAGGCCGTACCGCGTGTACCGCAGGAATGCGAGCAGCGCCAAGAGCACGACCACCGCAGCGACGATCTCGATCCAGCGGTCATTCGGGATGTGCGCTCCGGCAATGGTCGTCGTGCCGTTGAACCACGATGGCACCTCGTAGAAGCGGGCGTTGCTGCCCCAGATCCCCTCGACCAGCGCCACAGTCGCGAACGAGAGCCCGACGGTCACGAGCACCTGCTCGATGTGCCGGAGGTAGAGCGGACGGATGAGCACGAGTTCGGTGAGCGCCGCGAACACGGCCCCGACGGCGATCCCGATCACCGAGGCGACGATGAAGCGGAGCCACACCGAGTCGATCCCGCCGAGCTTCGTCTCCGCGTACCAGGTGCCGTACGCCCCGACGGTGAGGAAGGCGCCGTGCGCGAAGTTGAGGACGCCCATCACGCCGTAGATCAGCGAGAGCCCTGACGCGACCAGGAAGTACATCGCTCCCAGGCCGAGGCCGGTGATGAAGAGGAGGATCGGTGTGCTCATCCTGCGTGTCCCACTCCGAGGTGCCGGTGGACGAAGGCCTCGTCGTCGAGGTCGGAGACGGTGCCGGTGTGCACGACACGCCCCTGGTTGACCACCACGATCGAGCGCGCGAGCTTGCGGACGACGCCGAGGTTCTGTTCGACCAGCAGCGCCGTCTCGCTCTCGGCGATCCGGCCGAGCACCTCCGAGACGTGCGAGACGAGCGCGGGGGCGAGCCCCTTCGTCGGCTCGTCGATCAGGAGCAGCCGGCTCGGGTTGAGCAGTGCCCGGGCGATGGCAACCATCTGCTGCTGCCCTCCGGACAGCGTACCGGCCCGCTGCCGCCCGCGCTCCTTCAACTCCGGGAAGAGGTCGTAGACGAGATCGTACCGCGCCGCGCCGTTCCGCACCGCGAGCCGGAGGTTCTCCTCGACCGTCAGTCCGGCGAAGACGTCGCGGTCCTCCGGCACGTAGCCGACGCCACGCTGGACGATCCGGTAGGTCGCCTCGCCCTCGATCGACTCGCCGGCGAGGCGCACCGAACCGCGGCGGGCCACCAGGCCGAGCACCGCTCGCAGTGTGGTCGTCTTGCCGACGCCGTTGCGGCCGAGTAGCGCCGTGATACCGCCCTCGGGCACATCGAACGACATGCCCTGGAGCACGTGCGCGCCCCCGAGGTCGACGTGCACATCGCGTAGCTCGAGCGCCATCCTCGACCTCGGCACTCACAGCGGCTCTCCCACGTACGCCTCCTGGACAGTCACGTTGCGCATCACGTTCTGCGGCGTGTCGCAGGCGAGCAGCCGCCCGTGGTGCATTACCGCGACGCGGTCGGCGAGTCCGATGACGACCTCGATGTGGTGCTCGACCATGAGCACGGTCTTCTTCCGATCGCGGTTGAGCGAGCGGATCACCTCCACCAGCCCCGGAACGTCCTCGGCGCTGACGCCGGCCATCGGCTCGTCGAGGAGAACGACCGCGGGATCGGAAGCGAGCAGCATCGCCACCTCCAGCTTCCGCTTCTCGCCCCCGGCGAGGAGCGCGGCCGGGACCCGCTCGCGGTCCCCGAGTCCGACCGCCTCGAGCGCTCGGTGCGCGCGCTCGACCGCCTCCCGCACGCCGGACGCGCGCCGCCAGATGCGCATCGTGCCGCCGACTGCCGCGTCGCCCGCCAGCCGCACGTTCTCGAACGCCGTCAGACGTCCGAAGACGCTCGAGAGCTGGAACGTCCGCCCCAACCCGGCCCGCGTGCGGGCAGACGGCGTCGCGCGGGTGATGTCCTTGCCGCACAACTCGACCCGGCCGGCGCTCACGCGGATGAGCCCCGATAGCAAGTTGAGGAGCGACGTCTTGCCGGCCCCGTTGGGGCCGATGATCCCGAGAAACTCGCCATCGCGAACCTCCAGGCCGACATCGGCGACGATCGAGGCGCCGCCGATGTCGAGCCTGAGATCCCGGGTGGCGAGGATCGGTTCAGTCGTCACGGTGGACGAGCCGGGCCGTTCCTCGTGCCCCGGCCTACTTGAACGGTGTAATCGGAGGCTGGACGTTCCCCGGTGAGATCGTCTTCAGGACCTTCGGCAGGTACTTGCCGTTCGACTGCTTGACCAGCTGCACCTGGAACATCGACTGGATCATCGCATGGTCCTGGGGGCGAATCCGCTGGATCCCCTTCGGTGCGAGGAACTGCCAGCCCTCCAGGCCGCTGATCATCGCGTCGACGTCCTGGTTCGCACCACCCTTCTGCAGTGCCCGGACGATCATCTGGCCCTCGACGAACCCGTCGGGAGTGAAGAGGTCGGGCACCTGGCCGCGGTTCCTCATCTGCTTGACCAGCCAGTCGTTCACCTTGTTGTGCGGCGCGTTCCAGACGTAGTGCGACAGGAACTTGATGTCGCCGGTCGCGTCACCGAACGACTGCCAGCTGCTGCGCTGAGCGAGGCCCGTGGTGACGTCGGTGGTCTTGAACACGTTTTGCTGCTGTAGCGCCCGCCACATCGCGGCGGAGGTGTCGCCCGCCCAGGCGACGAACAGCAGGTCGGGCTTGGCCGCGGCTGCCTGCTGGGCGAACGGGGTGAAGTCGGTCGCCGACAGAGGGACGAGGATCGACGACACGCTGTGGCCACGACCGCCGAGAACGGCTTTCACCGCGGCGGCGTTGCCCTGGCCGAAGACGTAGTCCTGCGCGAAGACCACGATCTTCTTTCCGACCGACTTGCCGAGGAAGGAGTTCGCGGCGAGCACGTCCTGGTAGGTCTGCCGGCCGGCCCGGAACGTGTACCTGTTGGGGCCGGTGATCACATCGGCCGCAGCCGCGCCGGACAGGAACAGAACCTGGTTCTGCGCCGCGAGCGGCGCGATCTGGACGGCGACTGCCGACGAGCAGCTCCCGCCGATGATCTTGTAGTCCTGACCGATCAGGTCTTTGGCTTCGGAGACGGCGGTTGCGGGGTTGGCGGTCTCATCCTTGAGGGTGAGCTGGATCGGGTGGCCGTTGACGGTGTTGGTCCCGTTGGTCGCGTACTTGAGCCCGTACCGGAGGCCCTCGATGAACTCCGCGCCGTACTCGGCCAGCGGCCCGGTGCGGCAGTAGATGATTCCAACCTTGTACGGGCTGGCCGCCGCCGGACGTGCCAGCGCGGTGCCGGTGAAGACCGCGACGACCGCTGTCAGGGCGACGGCGGCGATGACGGCCAGTGTGGCCGCGAGCCGCGACCACGAGCGCCAGTGCTTCATGGTGAGTCCCTCCTGGAGAGAACTGACAGGTGATTCAGATCTGGGAAACTACGACCGAAGACACGCGCTGTCAAGCGACGATCGCGTCGTCCACGGCCGCCGCCCGGACCGGCGCGCGGCCGGCGGAGACTGCGACGACGACGCGGACGAGAGGTTAGAGGGCGGCGTCGCCTACGCAGACTCGCCGGCGGCGAGCTCGTCGGGGAGCTCGCCGTCGGACGCGCCGGCGCTGGTCACCAGCGTCGGCTTGAGGCCCTTCTGGATCGTCTCCTTGGTGATCACGCACTTGGAGACGTCCTTCCGCGACGGCAGCTCGAACATCACGTCGAGCAGTGCGTTCTCGATGATCGAGCGCAGGCCGCGTGCACCGGTCTCGCGCTCGAGTGCTTTGTCGGCGATCTCCCACAATGCGTCGTCGGTGAAGACCAGCTCGATCGAGTCGTAGTTGAAGAAGCGCTGGTACTGCTTGACGAGGGCGTTCTTCGGCTCCTCGAGGATCCTGACGAGGTCTTCGCGCAGGAGCTGGTGCACCGCCGAGACGACCGGGAGGCGTCCGATGAACTCGGGGATCAGCCCGTACGAGAGCAGGTCCTCGGGCATCACCTGACTCAGCAGCTCCGCGCCTTCGTTCGAATGCTTGGAGTGGATCTCCGCGCCGAAGCCGACCGCGTTCTTGCCGATCCGCCGCGCGATGATCTTCTCCAGCCCCGCGAAGGCGCCGCCGCAGATGAAGAGGATGTTCGTGGTGTCGATCGAGAGGAACTCCTGGTGCGGATGCTTGCGCCCGCCCTGCGGCGGCACTGACGCGACCGTCCCCTCGAGGATCTTCAGGAGCGCCTGCTGCACGCCCTCCCCGGACACGTCACGCGTGATCGACGGGTTGTCGGCCTTCCGCGCGACCTTGTCCACCTCGTCGATGTAGATGATCCCCGTCTCCGCCTTCTTGATATCGAAGTCGGCGGCCTGGATCAGCTTCAGCAGGATGTTCTCGACGTCCTCGCCGACGTAGCCGGCCTCGGTCAGCGCCGTCGCGTCGGCGATCGCGAACGGGACGTTCAGGATCCGCGCGAGTGTCTGCGCCAGGTACGTCTTGCCGCAGCCGGTCGGCCCGAGCAGCAGGATGTTCGACTTCTGCAACTCGACGTCGTCTTCGCTCACGCCCATCTGTACGCGCTTGTAGTGGTTGTAGACGGCGACGGCGAGCGTGCGCTTGGAGACTTCCTGGCTGACGACGTACTCGTTCAGAAGCGTGTAGATCTCCGTCGGCCGCGGCAGGTTGTCGAGGTCGAGATGCGCGGGAGCGGTCAGCTCCTCGTCGATGATCTCGTTGCAGAGATCGATGCACTCGTCGCAGATGTAGACGCCGGGCCCAGCGATCAGCTTCTTGACCTGGCGCTGGCTCTTGCCGCAGAAGCTGCAGAGCAGCTGCTCGTTGCCTTCGGATGCTCGGGCCATGTCCTCGTTGTACCTCGATTTCCCCTCGGCGCCTAGTCCTCGACTCAGCGGTGCTCGATCACCTGGTCGATGATCCCGTACTCCTTCCCCTCCTCGGACGATCATGAAGTAGTCGCGCTCCATGTCCTTGGAGACCTTCTCGAGCGGCTGGTCGGTGTGCTTGGCCATGATCTCCTCCATCTTCCGCTTCAGGGCGATCATCTCTCGGGCATGGATCTCGATGTCGGTCGCCTGCCCCTGGAAACCGCCCGAGACCTGATGGATCAGGATCTTGGCATTCGGCAGCGCCATTCGCTTTCCCTTCGTGCCGCCGGCAAGAAGAAGCGCCCCCATGCTCATCGCCATCCCGACGCAGATCGTCTGGACGTCGGGCTTGATGAACTGCATCGTGTCGTAGATCGCGAGCCCGCAGTAGACCGAGCCGCCCGGCGAGTTGATGTAGATCGAGATGTCCTTGTCGGGATCCTCGGACTCGAGGTGCAGCAACTGGGCGACGATCAGGTTGGCGATCTGGTCGTCGATCGGCGTGCCGAGGAAGATGATGCGTTCGTTCAGGAGGCGCGAGTAGATGTCGAACGCGCGCTCGCCGCGCGACGTCTGCTCGATCACCATCGGGATCAACGGGCTCATGCTTACTCCTTGCTTCCGGGGGTCCAGAGTTTCGTGTCGGAGGGAGCCGCTCCTTTTTCGGGCGTCCACAGCTTTTCGCGCGCACGGGCGAGGTCGACCGGGATCCGCTTCGACCTCGGCGACGACACGGTCGAGCGCCTTGCGCATGCGGAGGTCCTCGCGCAGCAGCTCGTGGCGGCCGCTCGAGAAGACGCGCTCGACGACCTCCTCGACCTCGTCCCCCTCGGCGTCGGCGTGCTCGCGCACAAACGCGCGCAGCTCGTCGTCCGAGACCTCGATGCCTGCCTTGTCGGCGACCGCTTCGAGCGCGAGCTCGCGGGCGACCGAGCGCGCAGCTTCGGCGCTCAGGCGCTCTTCGAGCTGCTGCGGGGTCTGGTTCGAGACGGCGAGGTAGGTCTCGGGCGAGATCCCGCGGCGCTCCAGGGACTCCACGAGACCCGTCAGCAGCTGGCGGGTCCGCGACTCGACGAGCGGGCCGGACGGCTCGATCTTCGACGCCCCGACGAGCGCGTCCGCGGCCGCCGCCCGAAACTCGTTCTCGACCTCCTCCTCGATCTGCTCGCGCAGGCGCCCCTCGATGTCGGCGCGCAGGTCGGCCAGCGTGTCGAACTCGCTCGCGGCGCGCGCCAGCTCGTCGTCGAGCGGAGGCAGGATCTTCTCCTTCAACTCCTTGAGCGCAACCTCGACCTTCGCGGTCTGCTCCTCGTCGCCGAGTTCGTACTCGACCTCCTTCGTCTCCCCAGGCGCCATCCCGAGGAGCGCGTCCTCGAGCTCCTCGACCACCCGCCCGGCGCCGAGCTCGACGACATAGTCGCGTTGCGCATCTCCGTCCTCGGGGACGAAGTCGACGACAGCAGTGTCGCCCTCCCGAGCCGGTCGCCCACCGACCGGAGCCAGCTCGGCGACGGCGAAGCGGAGTGCCTCGACCTGCTCGTCGACGAGCTCGGGGGGAACCTCAGCGGAGGCGGCCGGCACCTGGAGTCCCTTCCACTCAGCCACGTCGACCTTCGGCTGGACGTCGACGGTGGCGGTGAAGCTGAAGCTCGTGTCCGGCGTCTCGGGCAGCTCGTACTCGTAGTGCGGCCGGGCGACGGGACGGATGCGGGTTCCCACGAGGGCGTTTCGGTACCAGCCTTCGATGTGGCTCTCGACCGCCTCCGTGTACAGCCGATCCTTGCCGACGCGGGAGATCAGCACCTGCATCGGCACCTTCCCCTTGCGGAAGCCGGGGATCTTGACGCTGGTGGAGAGATCGGACGCAGCGTGGTCGACGGCGTGCTGGACGTCGTGGCCGGGCACGTCGACGGTCAGCCGGACCCTGTTCTCTGGGAGCTCTTCGACGCGGGCCTGCACCGGGCCATCGTAGCCACGGGGGAATGGGCTGCCGTCGCAGTGTCCGGCGTAGCGCGACGAGCGACATCGTCCAGGGAGCGGCTCACCCACGCTGATGGAGGGCCGGGCGACGAATGCGGGCGGAGGGACTCGAACCCCCAAGGGACTTACGCCCCACCAGGACCTAAACCTGGCGCGTCTCCCAGTTTCGCCACGCCCGCGCGATGACGCCAAGGATAGGCCGTATCCACCGTGCTACGCTCGGATCGTGTCCGACCTCCTCACTCGCAACGTGCTCGTGATCAACCAGAAGGCGAAGCTGATCGAGCTCACCGACGAGTACCGGATCCGCGACGAGGAGGGCAACGACATCGGCTACATCCGAGAGGAGGGCCAGTCGACGCTCAAGAAGGCTGCGCGGCTCGTCTCCAACCTCGACCAGTTCATGACCCACCGGTTGTCCGTGTACGACAAGGACGGGGCGAAGGTGGTCGAGCTGCTCCGGCCGCGGAAGGTGATGAAGTCGCGCGTCGAGATCACCACCGGCGACGGGAGCCCGGTCGGAACGATCGTGCAGAAGAACGTCTTCGGGAAGAAGCGCTTCGCGCTCGACGGCGCCTCCGGCGAATCACTCGGTGCGATCAACGCCGAGAACTGGCGGGCGTGGGACTTCAGGATCGAGGACGCGACCGGCGCCGAGGTCGGGCGGATCACGAAGAAGTGGGCCGGCCTGCTGAAGGAAGGATTCACGACCGCGGACAACTACGTGCTCGAGGTCAGCGGCCAGGTCTCGCCCGAGCTGCGGCTGATGATGCTCGGCTCGGCCGCGGGCGTCGATCTCGCCCTCAAGCAGGACGAGAACTAACCTCAGCTGAGCGTCAGCTTGACGCGCACGGTCACGCCGCCGGAGCCGTTCTTCCACGCGTGCGCGTGCCCCTTGCAGCCCTCGGTGACACTCGTGGCCGGGAAGCCGACGAGGACGGCCTGGTCGACGACGCCGGCACCGGGAATCAGCGTCAGGCCGACGATCGTCGGCGTAATCAGGCCGCTCTCGGGGCAGTCGGGATCGGTGGACGACTTCACCTTGAGCAGCAGTGCAAGCCGGCCGGTGGCTGGTGCGTAGGTCGTCCCGAGCGCCTTGCCCCTTTGACCGGTGATCACACCGAGCTCGAGGCGGACTCGCTTGCCGCCGCGCATATGTCCTCGTGGACGATCGAACCTTTCGACTCCGAGCCGACGAGCAGTCCGCCCTGCCATTTCGTGAACGTCACGTGGCCGCTCCCGACGAGCCGCGAGCCGGTCAGGTTGGCGTCAGCGTTCTTGATCGCAACGTTGGGCTTCCCCGTGATGATCACGGAGAAGTCGACGCGGACCGAGGACGGCGGGTCGTCGCCGCCGATCTCGACGCTCATCGATCCTTTGTAGGTCTTGTCGGACGACTTGTCGAACCCGCCGTAGAACCGCAACCGGCCGCAGCCGCTGGAGTTGCCGTAGCACTTGAGCTGGAAGGTGTAGCGGTGGTCGGAGCGGTAGGCCGGCGGCTTGGAGCCCTGAGGGTCGAAGGCGCGCTCGAGCTGCTGCGGCGAGAAGCTGTTCGCCTCGTAGCCGACGAACACCGTTCCAGGATGGGCCGGCCTCGTGAAGAAGCAGCCCCAGACGTAGAACGCGTCGAACTGACATGGCAGCTCCCCCGAGGACGGAGTCTTCTTCGTCGATGTGAAGGTGCCGCTGATGGTCACGGAGCCGCCGCCGGCAGAAGCATCAGCCCGAGCACGGCAGCAAGGACGAGCCGGACCTCATGGCGCGACTCTCGCAGCCGCCGACGCGGAAGGCAACTCTGCCGACGACGGCCCCGGGTGGAGTCGAACCACCGCACGCAGCTTCGAAGGCTGCCGCTCTATCCACTGAGCTACGGGGCCAGGCTGAATCAGTATGCCGGGCACGCCGCCGTCTCGGGACGAACCCAGTGTCTGACACCTCCGGTGTCAGACACTGCCTCGCCGTGAACGGAGGTGACCGACGGGACTTGAACCCGCAACCACCGGGACCACAACCCGGGGCTCTACCAATTGAGCTACGGCCACCGCGGTACGGACAGTCTAGCCCGCACCCACGCAGACAACCGTCCGCCCGGTCCCGACGGGCGCCGCAACGCGCGTGGGCCGGCCGCCTTGCGCACCTCGACCGCCAGACCGGCGGCGTGGCCGACCGTTCACCACTCCGACGAGTGCCAGGAAGGCAGCGGCAGCGCCGGGAGGAAGAACTCGTCGTTTACCCTCACTGCCCGTCCTGTCTCGCCGGCTCCCGTGATGTCTCAAGGCATGTGGGTCTCGCCGGTACGCTGTGCCGTCGGCGCCTGTAGCTCAGTGGAAGAGCGGCGGCCTTCTAAGCCGCGGGTCGGGGGTTCGAATCCCTCCAGGCGCATGGTCGCCGGCTCGGCGACCCGATTCAGGCGAGGACGTGCTCGGGCACCGCCTTGTCTGCCTCCAGCCGACGCCGGCGATTCTCCGTCATGAACAGCTCGTTCTTCTGATAGTCGCGCAGCGGCAGCGGGTCGTAGACGTGGCGCTTGTGCAAGGGCTCGGGGAAGGTCGACGGCCCCTCCTCGCGCTCGCGCTCGATGCGCTCGACGTTGTGCTGCGAGTGCACGCGCCACGGACGGTGCCAGTACTCGTCGTCGTTGCCCATCTCGATGAAGCGCTCGCGACGCTTCGCCATCGCCTTGGAGCCGTACACCTCCTGGAGGAAGCGGGCATGCCAGTAGACGAGCGCCTCCTGGGAGAGGGTCTCCGTCTCCACCACCGCCCGGCCCCAGCGCAGGTGATCGCGCCAGTAGTCGTGCCAGTTGACGGCGATGTAGTCGCTCCAGCCGTCGCGCAGCGACCCGGCTTCCCCGCGCAGGTCGGAGTAGTGGATGTGAGCGCTGAACCAGATTCCGCGGGACTCGTACGCGTCTCGGAAGGTCACCTGGCCCGGATACGGCGTCATGATGTTGACGCCGATCTCGTCCAGGTCGAGCTCCTTGGCGAAATTGATCGAGTCCCACAGGGTCTCTTCGGTCTCGTAGGGGTGGCCGATGATGAACGAGCCCCGCTTCGTGATTCCGAGCTCGTCCAGTAGGGCGTAGGCGTTGCGGTAGTCGTCGAGCTTGGTTCCCTTCTGCATCGCCTCGAGGACAGCCGCGTTTCCAGTCTCCACACCGAGAGAGAGCTTGTCGCAGCCTGCCTCTTTCATCAGCACCAGGAGCTCGCGGTCGAGCGTGTTCGCACGGGTGAAACCGTAGAAGTGGACGTCCTCGGGCAGCGCTCCCGTGCGCTTGGCATGGAGGATGCGCTCCATCAGCTCCATCGCCCGAGCCCGATGGATCGTGAACGTGTCGTCGAAGAACATGAAGAGCTTGGTCCCGTTGTCGCGGGCCGAGGTCGTGATCTCCTCCATCACCGCCTCGAGAGCACGCGCCGCGATCGTCGTCTTGCGGCTGGTGCAGAAGACACAGCCGAACGGGCAGCCGCGGGCGACCTCGAGGGCGTCGTTCTGCGCCAGGCCGATCGATGTGTCCACGAACCGGTACTGGTTCATGTCGAGGGCGGTTCGGCTCGGCAGGAAGGCGTCGAGCTCCTCGCCGGTGAGCCGCTGCGGCTCCATCAGCAGCTTCGGGTGCGACTGCGGGCGCCACCGGTACTTCTCGCCGTGGCCGTTCACGATCGCCTCGAGCGGTTTCTCGCCCTCGTAGATCACGCCCCAATCAACGACGTCTCCGAGATCCTCGATCGTGTGCTCGGGGAGGTTCGTGATGTGAGCGCCGCCGAAGACGGTGACGATGCTCGGATCGGCGTGTCTGATGCGGGTGATGATCTCGTGGGCGAATGGGTATTCGGGAGTGGTCGACGTGATCCCGAGGAATTGCGGCTTCGTAGCCAGAGCGCGGCGCGCCGTCTCCTCGGCGGACAGCAGCTCCGGCTCGCCGTCGATGATCCGGACCTCGTGTCCCGCGGGCTCGAGATAGCCGGCCAGGCTCATCAGGCCCAGCGGCGGCCGGATCTCGCGCCGCGTCTCCTTGTCGTTCTCGTAGACGGCACCGTAGATCTGTGCCGAATAGGCCGGACGGACAAGCGTCACGCGAGCCATGGATCTTCGCCTCCTTGAGCGCCGTTCGGACTGGACGCCGGCTCCGATCACGGCGGACAGCGCATGTAGTCGCGCCGTCAGCGGATCCGATAGGGCATTAGGCGCCTCGCGCGGCGTCCCGGAAATGTCCGAACGTCCAGTGGTCGACTGGCCGAACGACTCGCGCAAATGATGTGTTGAAAATGATAAGAGGCCGCGCCAAAAAGCATGTGAACATGTTTACAAACGACAATCGTCGCACCGGCTTCGGCACGGGCAGCCTCGCGGCCTGCTCCTCGATCTACCCGATGCTCCGAATTCGCTGCGCCGGCGGCGTTCTGGAGCGCGATCTTCTGCCGACGCGCGGTGGCGTCACGCCCGGGTGGCGAGCGCTATCTGACGCCGAAATCGGCGGTGACGATCGTCACCTCGAGACCCTGGAACACTCCGGCTTCGCCGAGCGCGTGGACGCCGCCGATCCCAACCTCGCGCCATGCTGGCCCGAGCAGGTTCTTGCGGTGAAGCGGGCTCTTTAGCCACATGTCGATTGCGCCCTGCGCGCTCACGTCCGGAGAGGCCCAGACAATGTTTTCCCCCGTCTGCCAGTAGCGACCCTTGAGTGGCGGGTAGAGCGGCTCGAGGCGTTGCCAGAACGGAGAGCCGTCGAGCGAGGAGTGGTCGAAGTAGCCGTGCACGGCCATCGAGCGCGAGTGCAGGCGCGCTGCTTCCGCCAGCAAGGGGCTGACGCGGAGAGCGTGTACGTGCTGCGCGCGCCTCATCGTGTTGATCGCGGCCACCAGCTCCCGCTCGAGGTCGGCGACGGCGGTAATCGCATGCACGGACGGCGGCGCGGATCGGATGGGACCGCCGGCGAGCCCCTCGGGATCATGCCGTCCGCCCGCTGCGGCACCCGTCAGCGCCAGGCCGACCACGACGAGGGCCGAAACGAGTCCCGCCGTCCGCCCCTTCCCGGGCGTAGCCAATCGCTCTTCGTCACGCATTCCCGAGGATCTTGCACGACGCCCGTTGCGATTGCAGAGGGTGCCGCAAGATCGGACGGCGTCGGGGTACGCTGCGAGCCATGAGCAGAGCGACGATGCACACCAACCACGGCGAGATCGAGATCGAGCTGTTCGGAGCCGACGCGCCGAAGACCGTCGAGAACTTCGAGACCCTCGCGGGCAAGGGCTTCTACGACGGGGTGATCTTCCACCGCGTGATCCCCGACTTCATGATCCAGGGCGGCGACCCGACCGGTACCGGCAGCGGCGGTCCCGGCTACACCTTCGAGGACGAGGCCAACCAGCACCAGGTCGTGCGCGGCGCGCTCGCGATGGCGAACGCCGGGCCGAACACGAACGGCAGCCAGTTCTTCATCGTCACCGCCGCAGACTGTTCGTGGCTGAACGGAAAGCACACCGTGTTCGGGCGTGTCGTCTCCGGCATGGACGTCGCCGACCGGATCTCCGCGGTCGATCGCGACGGCTCCGACCGGCCGCGCGAGCCGGTGACTATAGAACGGGTGGTGCTGGCAGCGGAGTAGGAACGGCGGCGACCGGCACCGCCAGCCGGGAGCGCTGCAACAGCAGGAAGGCGCCCTCGAGGGCCGGGCCGACGCCGAGCGCGAAGACGAGGGTGCCGATCCCGATCGTCCCGCCGAGCGCGAAGCCCGCCGCGAGCGCGGCGAGCTCCAGCCCCGCGCGGACGATCCCCAGCCGGAGCCCCGTCCGCTCGCCGCCGACGACCATCAGCGAGTCGCGGGGCCCGGCGCCGAGCCACGCGCCGAGGTAGAGCGCCGAGCCGATCCCGATCAGCACCATCGAGGCCGCCAGCATCGCGATGCGTGCGCCGAGCGCCGACTCGGAGAGGCGGTCGACCGGCCCGATCGCGGTCAGCCCCTGGATGAACGAGCCGACGAGCACGGCGTTCGCCACGGTGCCGATCCCGACCCGAGCGCCGAGACGCCACGCGACCGCGAGCACGACCACGCTGACACAGACGCTCGCCATCCCGAACGAGAGCGGCGTGTGCCGCGCGAGGCCCTGGTGGAGCGTGTCCCAGGGCGAGAGCCCGAGCCGCGACTCGAGCTGGAGGACGATCGCCACCGCGAAGACGAAGAGGCCGGCGACGAGCGAGACGAGGCGCGCGACCAGACCGCCGCGGACGCGAGGGGGAGCGTGCACGGCGGCCTACGCTAGTCGAGCCACTCCGGGGCGATCGAAGCCTCCGTACTCCTGGATCGCGCCGTAGATCGTCTGGACGACGTGTGACCGGTGAACCGCGACTCGGCACGTCCCATACGGAAGCATGTTCCGGCGCTTCTTCCGGCTGTATTTCGAGTATCGAGAGACCGTCGCGACTCAGCTTTGGAGCCTCATGCGGATGAGAAGCGGGCGGCGGAGAATCGAACTCGGCGAATTGCCTTGGAAGGGCAACTGCTTTGCCACTAAGCTACGCCCGCGCGGTGCAGCAGGACTAGCGTAGCGACCGTGGATCCGTACCGCTTCTCGTGGGACGCGGACGCGCTCGTCGTCGTCCCCGGGCTCGCGGCCGCGTACCTGATCGCGCGCTCGCGCTTCCCCGCCCCGCGCTGGCGCATCGCCTGCTTCCTCGGCGGCTGCGCCCTGCTGCTCGCCGTCCAGATCGGGCCGCTCGACACGCTCGCACTCCACTACCTGCTCTCGATGCACCTGCTCCAGAACGTCGTCCTGGCAGAGTGGGGCCCGCTCCTCTGCGTGCTCGGCCTCACGCCCGCGATGGCCGCCCAGGTCGTGCGGATCCCCGGCGCCCGCCTGCTCACGCGCCCGCTGGTCGCACTCCCGGTCTGGCTCGTCACCTACTACCTCTGGCACCTGCCGGTCGCCTACGACGCCGCCCTCAGGCACCAGTGGACGATCCTCCACGCCGAGCACGCAACCTACTTCGCAGCCGGCTGCCTCGTCTGGTGGCCGGTCGTCCACGGCCGCCACGCGAGCGGAACGAAGGCGCTCTATCTCTTCGGCGCGTTCGTGCTCGCGAGCCCGCTGGGGCTGCTCCTCGCGCTCCTACCCAGCGCCGTCTACTCCTTCTACGAGCACGTGCCTCGCCTGTGGGGGCTTTCGGCCCTCGCCGACCAGCAGCTCGCCGGCGTGACGATGGCCTCCGAGCAGGCGGTCGTCCTCTTTGCGGCGATGACCGTCTACCTGCTGCGCTTCTTCGGCGAAGAGGATCGAGGCGGAGCGTTCCGCGCACCCACCGTGCCTCGAGCCTGACGTCCGCCCTACTTCAGGCAACCCTCGACAGTCTGGATGTAGGCATCGGCAGGATGCACGGCCCACAGCATCACCAGGTTGTGCGACACGCGCAGAACGTCCTCCAGGCCGATGTTCTTGCCACGGAAGCGCTCGTATCCGCGCACGATTCGCTCCGCGCCGCTACGGTCGAGGCCGAACGAGAGCGTGACCAGATTGTCGCGGAAGTGGACGCGGAACGAGTCTCCTTCCGCCGCCGAGGCGACGAGGTCGTCGGCGGGAGGGGGCGTCACCCGCGCGCCCGCCTGCTTCAGACAGGCCCGGGTCTTGGCGGCCGAGTACGTCGTCGTGCCACCGCAACCTGCGGCCGAGAGCAAAGCGGCGACGAGGACCAGCGCAAGCAGAAGGTGCTTCGGACGCACTCGGCGATTGTCGCACGCGTCCCCGGACGCCCGCTGCGGCACGCCGCCCGCAAATTGCGACAACTTCCGCCCGCGCACCTCTTGCGCAACGCGGCGGTATCGTCGTAGTGTCTCGCTTGCGCCGAGCACGGGGTGCAAGTAGGTCGAAGCCGAGCCGAGTAGCCGGTACGCGCAAGCGGAAGGTCGGTCGGAGCGGTGGACGAAAGCAACACCCGGCTCGGCGAATTTCTGGTCCAAAACAGCCGGCTCAGCCGCGCAACGCGCTCTTCACGAAGAACAACACGTTCGCGGGGCGCTCGGCCAGTCGCCGCATCAGGTACGGGTACCAGTCGGGGCCGAAGGGCGTGGCGACGAGCACCCGGTGGCCGCGGCGAACGAGGTCGAGCTGGAGTTGCCCCCGTACGCCGTACAGCATCTGAAGCTCGATCCGGTCCGGGCCGGCGCCGAGGCCGAGCGCATGCTCGATCAGCCGCTCGTCGTGCGTGGCGACCGCGGTGAAGCCCGCCCCGGCGACCGAGCGCTCGACGAGACGCCGGTACGCCGCATCGACGTCGGCCTTCCGTGGATAGGCGACATCCGCCGGCTCGCGATACGCGCCCTTGACGATGCGCAGGTTCGGCGCGAGCGGGAGTAGAGCTTCGAGATCGGCCTCGCTGCGGTAGAGGTAGGACTGGAGCACGGTGCCGACGTTGTCGTGGCCGGCCTCCCGCAAGCGGCGGTAGATCCGCAGGGTGGCGTCGACGAGCGGCGAGTCCTCCATGTCGATGCGAATGAAGTTGCCGAGCGAGGCCGCCTCGGCGACGAGCCGCTCGATGTTGCCGTAGGCAAGCCCTTCGTCGATCAGCACGCCGAGGTGCGTGGGTTTGACCGACACGTTCGTCTCGAGGCCCTCGGCGGCGATCCGCCGAAGCACCTCAACGTACGCCTCGACAACCGCCCGGGCAGCATCGGCGTCGGCTACACCCTCACCGAGCAGCGTCGTGTTCGTGCGCAGCCCCTGCTCGTTCAGGCCGCGCAGCGTTCTCACGGCCTCGTCCAAGGTCTCGCCGGCGACGAACCGCCCGGCGCCGAGGCGCATCCCGTAGCGGGCGACGAAGCGGCGGAGCTGCGGGCTGTCCGCGGCGGCCAGGATCACGCGCCGGAGCACTACGGCTCAAGCCAGCGGGTGACGCCCGCGTCGAGCTCGGCTCGCTCCTGGGCCGTCAGACCGCGGAGGGGGGCACGGACGTCTTCGCGGATCGGTACGCCGCGACGCACCAGCACGTGCTTCAAAGCCGCGTGTCGCGGGAAGCGCTCGATGTGATCCCGCAGACCACCGACGTCCACGTCCTCTCCCCTGACCGCTGCGACCACCAGCTCGGGGAAGGCTGAGCCGAGCGCCGAGACCGCGCCCGCGGCTCCCGCCTGGATCCCTTGGGCGATCAGCGACTCCGGGCCGACGAACACATCGAGGCCCTCGACGAGATACGGGGCGAACTTCTCCCAAGGCCGGTCGGAGACCTTCAGGCCGGCAAGGTTCGGCGCACGCTCACGGAGCCGCTCGAGCACCGGGAGAGGCACCGCGTACCCGCTCGTGCGCTCAAACTCGTAGACGTAGAACGGAAGCGGCGCGCAGGCGCGGGCGGCGGCGACAAAGTGACCCAGGAGCGACGCGTCGTCCAGCAGGAAGTACGGCGGAGCGATCACGGCAACCGCGTCGGCGCCGATCTCGGCGGCGTGGGCGGCAAGCGCGACGGTGTCGGCGGTCCCCTGCGCGCCGCAGTGGATCGCCACCTGAAGGCGGCCGGCCGACGCATCGACGAAGCGAGCGGCTGCGAGGCGGCGCTCCTGCGGGGAGAGCAGGATGCCCTCTCCGTTCGTCCCCATCGCGAGCAGGCCGTCCATCCCACCGGCGATGAGGAACTCGACGACGGGCCCGAACCCATCCGCATCGACCGCGTCGCCGCCGTCGCGGAGCGGCGTGACCGAGGCGGCGAGCGCTCCGCGCAGCACGCGGCGACTCTAACTGCCCGTGGCGGAGAAGTGCTGGTAGTCCTTGACCCCGGTCCAGTCCCCGCCCCAGCCCCAGCCGGCCTGCCGGAACGACTCGACCAGCACCCCGCCGGAGTAGGCCATCCCCGCCCGGTGGCGCGAGCGGTCGAGGTACGGCCTGCTCGCCCGGTGCGAGCTCGTGCCGCCGCTGACGTACGGGTTCTCGATCGGGTTGACGTCGATCGCCCGTCCGTACGCGTGTTGCGACCAGCGGCTCGACCCGGTGGCGGCGCGGCAGTTGAACGCGGAGGTGTTGTCGGCTTCGATCGAGCGGTAGTCGTCCCCGCCGTACGCATCGACGAGCTGCATGCGCCGGATCGGGAACCTCGCCGCGTAGAGCCGCCCGAAGACGCCGACGAGCGCGGAGGCGGCATCGCGGTTCGCGACCAGGCGCCCGGTATGCGCACGGCCGTCGAAGCCGCGGTAGGTGAGCGTGAGCAGGCGCAGCTCGGACAGCGGCACCGGGCAGCCGGGATGCCAGGACACGCCGGTCATCCGCGCGCGAACCGCCGGCGGGATCGGTTGCACCTTGGCGTGGAAGCCGGGCGCGAGCGCCGCAGCGGCGACGAGGACGGCAAGGCCCACAATCGGGGCGGGCAGACTCGAACTGCCGACTTCTGCCTCCCAAAGGCAGCGCTCTACCAGGCTGAGCTACGCCCCGCTCCTCGTCAGTGTAGGCGGATAACGTGCCGGATCCGTGTCGGACGTCGCATTCATCCCCGCCGAGGGAGTGACGAGAGAGCGCCGACCGGCGATCGGCTATGCGATGGCGCTCGGAGCCGGGACGCTCTTCGCGCTCAACGGAACCGTCTCGAAGGTGATCCTCAAGTCCGGGCTGTCGTCGCTGCGGCTGACCGAGGTGCGCTGCACCGGCGCCCTGGTCGGCCTGGCGCTGATCCTGCTCGCGACGCGGCCGAGGAGCCTGCGCACGAACCGGCGGGAGATCCTCTACCTCGCCGCCTTCGGCGTCTTCGGCGTCGCATTCGTCCAGCTTTTCTACTTCCTGGCGATCCACCGGCTGGAGATCGGCGTTTCCCTGCTGATCCAGTACCTCGGCCCCCTCTTCGTCGCGCTCTTCGCCCGGTTCGCGATGAAGGAGCACGTGCGCAGACGGATCTGGGTCGCGCTCGCGTTCGCCTTCGGGGGCCTGACCCTCGTCGTCGACCTCTGGCACGGCGTCTCGCTCGACGGCCTCGGTGTGATCTTCTCGCTCTGCTCCGCAGTCACCTTTGCGGGCTACCTGCTGCTCGCCGAGCGGGCGGTTGGGCACCGCGACCCGATCTCGCTCCTCTGCTACGGCTTCCTCTTCGCGGCGATCTTCTGGGCGATCGCCCAGCCGTGGTGGAGCTTCCCGTTCCACGTGCCCGGGACGACCGTCTCCCTGCTCGGCAATCTCTCCGGCGTGCACCTGCCGATCTGGGCGCTGATGGCCTGGATGGTGACGCTCGGGACGATCGTGCCCTTCTTCCTGATCGTCGGGTCGATGCGGCACATCACCGCGACGAGGGCCGGGATCCTGGCGATGGTCGAGCCGGTGGTGGCGAGCCTCGTCGCCTACGGATGGCTCGACGAGACGCTCGGCGGAACGCAGCTCGTCGGCGGAGCGATCGTGCTCGTCGGGATCGGGCTCGCGCAGTCGGCCCGCTGACGCCTCCCGGTTGGTCACCGGGTGTCCCGGGCAGCCGAGCTAGCATGGGCAACCGTGGTCAAGAGGCTGCTTCTTGCCTCGCCCCGCGGGTACTGCGCAGGTGTCGAGCGCGCGGTAGAGACCGTCGAGCGGGCACTCCAGTTGCACGGAGCGCCGGTGTACGTGCGCCGGCAGATCGTGCACAACCTCCACGTCGTCCGCGATCTCGAGCAGCGCGGGGCGGTCTTCGTCGAGAGCGAGACCGACGCGCCCGAGGGATCGTTGCTGGTTCTCTCCGCCCACGGTGTCGCACCGAGCGTGCACGCCAATGCGGCGCGGCGACGGCTGAGGACGATCGACGCGACCTGCCCGCTCGTGACGAAGGTCCACGCCGAGGCGCGCCGGTACGCGGCGGCCGGCTACACGATCGTCCTCGTCGGTCACGCAGGCCATGAAGAAGTGGAGGGCACGTTAGGCGAGGCGCCCGGCGCAACCATCCTGGTCGAGACCGTGGCCGACGCCGAGGGTGTTCTCGTCTCCAATCCAGAGCGAGTTGCATACGTCACGCAGACCACCCTGTCGGTGGACGAGACGGCCGAGATCGTCGCCGTCCTGCGCCGGCGTTTTCCGCGCATCGAGGGCCCCCCGGCCACGGACATCTGCTACGCGACCACCAATCGCCAGCGCGCGGTCAAGGAGCTGGCGGCGAAGATCGACGTCCTGCTCGTGATCGGCTCGGAGAACAGCTCGAACTCCAACCGCCTTGTCGAAACCGGCCGGGCTGCTGGAGTGGACGCCTACCTGATCGAGGACGAAACCGGCATCGACGAGCGCTGGCTCGACGGCGCCGAGACCGTCGGCCTCACCTCGGGGGCGTCCGCGCCGGAGTATCTCGTCCGGCGGGTCTGCGACTGGTTCCGGGCAAGGGGTGTCGAGGACGTACGCACGGCCGGGTCGGTCGTCGAGAGCGTGCTCTTCCGGTTGCCCGTCCAAGTGCGCCCCGCACTTCCCGCGGCCTGACGTTTTCGACATGATGGCCCGGTGACGATCGTCATCGAGCCGCTGCCGAACGGGCCGTATCTGATCAAGAACCTCGGGACGCTGACCAACTCGAAGGGTCAGACGCTCGAGACCAAGGAGGTGCTCGCGCTCTGCCGCTGCGGTCACTCGACGTCCAAGCCGTTCTGCACGGGGACGCACAAGCAGGTGGGCTTTGACTCCGCCAACCTGAGCGACGGAAGCCTGGATCACCGCGACGACTACGAGGGCGACGGGATCACGATCCACGACAACCGCGCCATCTGCGCCCACTCCGGCTTCTGCACGGACAACCTGAGCGCGGTCTGGCGTCTGCGACAGGAGCCGTGGATCGACCCCCGTGGAGCGGCCGCCGAGGAGATCGCCGCGGTCGTGCGGATGTGCCCGTCGGGAGCGCTCAGCTACTCGATCGGCGGCGTCGAGCACCGGGACCAGGAGCGCGCGCCGGCGATCCTCGTCTCGAAGAACGGGCCGTACTACGTCACCGGGGGGATCGAACTCGCCGGCGCGACCTGGGGCGACGGCGCCTCCCGCGAGCACTACACGCTCTGCCGCTGCGGGCAGTCGAAGAACAAGCCCTTCTGCGACGGCTCACACTGGACCGCCGAGTTCGACGACCCGGCGAACTGATCAGTGTCTGACACCTTCGGTGTCAGACACTGCCTTTAGGCCTTCCTGATCGCGATCTCCGGCGAGCCGCCGTTCGCCTCGATCGAGACGGCGAGGGTCTCCTGCTTGATCCAGTCGGCGTGCTCGGCCAGCAGATCGGAGTCCGAAGCCGGCACGGTGACGGCGATCCGATCGGTCAGCTCGAGCCCCTCCTCCCGGCGGAGCGTGTTCAGCGCGTGAATCAGGTCGAGCACGCGGCCCTCGCGCAGCAGCGCGTCGTCGAGCTCCTGGTCGATCTCGACGCTGAGGTCGCCGTCCGAGGCGAACGCAAACCCCTCGTTCTCGGCCTCCCGCTCGCTCAGCACCTCGTCCGGCCCGAGCAGCTCGCCCTCGACGCGGATCTGCTCGCCCTCGCGCTCCCACCGCCCCTCCTCGAGCGCCCTCCTGAGCGCGGGGAGCTTCGGCCCGAGCCGCGGGCCGAGCACGGGCAGGTTGGGCTTCAGCTTCACGCGTGTGCCGCCCGCGCTCGATCCCGCGAGCTCCTTCACTCGAAGCTCGTCGGCGATCTCTTCGGCATGGCCGCGGGTGGCGGGTGCCGCCCCGTAGATGATCGCCTTGCGCAACGGCTGCCGGTGCTTGATCCCCGCCTGGGCGCGAGCCTGGCGGCCCAGCTCGACGACCCGCCGCACCTCCGCGATCTCGGCAAGGAGCTCGCGATCGGGCTCGGATTCCTCCGGCCAGCCGGTGAGGTGGACAGAGTCGGGCGCGCCCTCGCAGGCGCCCGCGACCAGGTTCCGCCACAGGTCGTCGGCGAGGAACGGCATCAGCGGCGCGACCACCCGCAACCCCTGGGCGAGCGCGTACCAGAGCGTCCTGAACGCTGCATCGTCGTAGTCGTAGAACCGCCGGCGCGACCGCCGGATGTACCAGTTCGACAGGTCGTCCACGAACGCGTCAAACGCGCGGGTGACCGCGGGCGTCCAATACCGCTCGTATCCGTCGGTCGCCTCGGCTACGAGCTGCCGCGTCCTGGCAACGAGCCAGGCGTCGAGCGGCTGCTCCGGCCGGCGGGCCTTCGGCGAGGTCGGCGTACGTCGGCCGGAACTCCTCGATGTTCGCGTAGGTGACGAAGAACGATGCGGAGTTCCAGAGGGTGAGCAGCTGCCGCTTGACGTCGTTCGCCGGGCCGTAGCCGAACTTCAGGTTCTGCGCCGGTGGGATGTCGCAGAAGAGCCAGCGCATCACGTCGGCGCCCATCCGGTCGAACGCCTCGTTCGCGTCGATCGAGTTCCCCCACGAGCGGTGCATCTCCCGACCGTTCTCGTCGAGTAGCTTTTCGTAGGTGAGCACGCGCCGGTACGGGGAGACGCCGACGAGCGTGACCGACATGAAGAACTGCGAGTAGAACCAGAGACGGATCTGCTCGCGCATCTCCGAGATCCAGTCGGCCGGGAACCATCGCTCCCAGTACGCGTGGTCGGGAAGGTCGGCGCCGGTCAGGCCCTCGGCGGCCCCGGTCGCGTACCCGTGCTCGACATATCGCCGACTCTCCCAGCCGAGCGTCGAGAGCGGGACGATGCCCGCATCGAGCCACGCGTCGCCGACCTCGGGGATGCGCCGAACCTCCGCGCCACACGACTCGCAGCGGATCGGCACCTCGTCGATCCACGGCCGGTGCAGCTCCTGGAGCTGCTCGAGACCCCGAACCGCGCGCCACTCGAGCTCGGCGCGCGAGCCGACGACGTTGAGCGTGCCGCACGCGCACGGGTAGAACGGCAGCGGCAGCCCGAAGTAGCGCTTCCGCGAGATGTTCCAGTCGCCCATGTTGCGGAGCCAGTCGTCCATCCGCTTCTTGTATTGAGGCGGCGTCCACTCGACCGCCTCGTTCTCGGCGAGCAGCTGCGGACGGACCTCGTCGACGCCGATGAACCAGTCGTCGACGACGCGAAAGACGAGCGGTGTGCGACATCGCCAGCAGATCGGGTAGCGGTGGGTGATCCGCCCGGCCTCGGCGAGAAGGCCGCGCTCCTTCAGAGCGGCCACGACGGGATCCTCCGCCTCGCCCGTCGACAGCCCCTCGAAGGCGCCGTACCCGGGGTAGAACCGGCCGTCCTCGTCGATCGGAGCGATCACCGGCAGGCCGAGCGTCCGCGAGAGCTCGAAGTCCTCGCCGCCTGCGCCCGGAGCGATGTGGACGATGCCGGTGCCCTCGTCGAGGGCGACCTCGTCCCACGGGATCACCTTGTGAACGACGCCGTGCTGAGCGGGCAGCTCGTCGAACGGGCTTGAGTACTCGAGCCCGACGAGCTCCCCCCACGCGCGATCCGCTCGTACTCGCCGCCGCTGTCCGCGAGCCGCCACTCGCCGTTTCTGAGTCCGTATTCGGCGTCGGGCCTGACCGCGGCCGCGACGTTGGCGGGCAGCGTCCACGGCGTCGTCGTCCACACGACGAGCGCTTCGCCGTGACGCTCCTTGAGCGGGAACCGGACGTAGAGCGACGGGTGGTCGAGCTCCTCGTAGTTGCCCTCCCCGGCTTGCTCGTGTTGGGAGAGCGAGGTCCCGCACCGTGGGCACCACTGCGTCGAGCGGTGGCCCTTGAAGAGCCAGCCGCGCCGGTGGACCTCCTTGAGGAAGCGCCAGATGTACTCGATGTTCGTGTCGGAGAACGTGTAGTAGTCGTTGTCCCAGTCCATCCACATCCCGAGGCGGCGGGACTGGTCGGTGATCACCTCCGCGTACTGGGCAACCCGCTCGCGGCAGCGGGCCGAGAACTCGGCGAGCCCGTACGCCTCGATCTCGCGCTTCGAGTTCAGGCCGAGCGACTTCTCGACCTCGACCTCGACCCAGAGCCCCTGGCAGTCGAATCCATTCTGGTAGCGGAGCTCGTGGCCTCGGAGCGCCTTGTAGCGCTGGAAGACGTCCTTCAGTGTCCGGCCCCAGGCATGGTGGACGCCCATCGCGTTGTTCGCCGTAATCGGCCCGTCGACGAAGCTGAAAACGGGCCCGCCGGTATTCAGCTCTCGCAGCCTGTCGAACGTGCGCTCGTCCTCCCAGCGCGCGAGCACCTCCCGCTCGAGCACGGGGTGGTCGGGGATACGCGACAAGGGCGCGAAGAGGCGTGCCATGGTTCGATTCTATGGGCGCACGGGAACAGTCCGGCCGCCGCGCTCGTTAGAAGAGAGCACAAGAAACCGAAAGGAACCGAATGACCACAGCAGTGACCACCGAGACCTTCGAGCAGGAGGTTCTCCAAAGCGAGAAGCCCGTGATCGTCGACTTCTGGGCGGAGTGGTGCGGGCCGTGCCACGCCGTCTCCCCTGTCCTCGACCGGATCGCCGAGGAGCGCTCCGACGAGGTCCGGCTCGTGAAGATCAACGTCGACGAGAACCAGGACCTGATGATCCGCTACGGGGTGCAGTCGATCCCGACGATCATCCTGTTCAAGGACGGCGCTCCATCGGCAGCCGTGATCGGCGCGCAGCCGAAAGGCGCGATCGAGCGCGGCCTCGGGCTGACGAGCGAAGCCGCGGCTTAGAGCGACCGCCGGAGCCAGGCGGCCAGCGGCTCTGCCATGGCGATCTGATCGAGCGGCGGCAGCTCTGCCCGCGAGAACCAGCGCACCTCCGAGACGTCGTCGGCGGCCTGGGGCTCGCCGCCTGCCACGCGCGCGAGCCAGACCAGGTTCAGCACCCAGCGGGCCCCCGCGTCGTCGCCGTACCTGGTCATGAAGGCGCCGAACCACTCGGTCGGCTCGACCTCGAGGCCCGTTTCCTCGGCCAGTTCGCGGCGGAGGGCATCGAGCGGATGCTCGTCCTCGTTCAGAAACCCGCCGGGCAGGTCCCACATACCGGCGTAGGGCTCCCACGCCCGCCGCGTGAGGAGAACGCGGCCGTGCTCGTCCAGGCACAGGGCGCACGCTGCCGGCGCCGAGTTGGCGTAGGCGACGTAGCCGCACGCCGAGCATTCGGCGCGGCCGGCACCAGGCTCGACCGGCGCGCCGCAGCGCGGGCAGTGCCGCCACTCGTCCAGGAGTCCCATCGCAAGGCAGTATGTGGGCAATGCCGATCCGCGAGCACGAGTTCAGCCGTATCGGCCTGCTGGCGGAGTTGCCGGGCGAGCGGCTGCGCAAGCTCTCCGAGCACATGCGGCGCGAGCAGGTGCCGGCGGGTGCGGCGGTCGTGCTGGAGGGCGACGACGCCGACCGCTTCTACGTCGTGCTCTCGGGAATGCTGGCGGTGAGCCAGGAGGCGCTCGGCCCGCGCCGCGTGCTCAAGCCGGGTGACTACTTCGGCGAGGTCGGGCTGGCGATGGGCGTGTCGCGCACCGCGTCGGTACGGGCGATGACGCCGGCCGTGGTCGCGAGTTGCGATCGCGCGACCTTCGACGAGTTCGTCCGTCCGCTGTTCAGCGACTAACGAGAGCCAGGACTCTGGCGCGGAGGCTCGGGTCGAAGCGGCGTGCACCCGAGACGAGCTCGACGATCGTCACCCGGCGGCCGTTCCGAATCAGGATGATCTCGACCGTGTCGGCGCCCACCCCGGTCGGCCGGGGCACGCGGAGCGTGTACGCGACGCCCGGTCCGCGGGCGACCGTGTCGCCACGGAATGCCCGCTCGAGCGCCGCCTGGTAGTCGTCGCCGGAAGCACGCTTCAGCGCCTCTTCCGCCTCGTTCGAGCTCGGGAAGACCAGCGCGGTCGCGCGCACGACGTCGCCTGCGCGGACGAGCGCCGACGGGTCCGCGCGGGCGGCGACGTGGAGGCCGGAGAGGTCGGGCGCGAGCTCGGCGATCCCGGGGGTGTCGGACACGGCCCGCCAGCCGGGCAGGTCTCCGGCCCGGAGAAGCGTCGGTATGCCGGCGACGGAGCCAGACGTGGCGGAGCCGCACCCGGCCAGGCACGCGCAGGCCAAAGCGACTGCAGTGACAGACCTGAGGTCTGTCACTGCCCCGAGCGCAACTCGGACAGCACCGCGTCGGACAGCTTCGGCCAAGCTTCGGCGGCCCAGTCGCCGAACTCGAGGTCGGTGAGGCAGCAGAGCGCGACGCCCGGCTCGGGATCGACCCAGATGAACGTGCCGCTGCGACCGAAGTGGCCGAACGTTCGCGGCGAGTTTCGAGAGCCCGTCCAGTGGGGAGACTTCCCGTCGCGCAGCTCGAAGCCGAGGCCCCAGTCGTTCGGCTCCTGCCGGCCGAACCCGGGCAGGACTCCGACCAGGCCCGGGAAGGCGACCGTGGTCGCCTCGGCGAGCGTCTCGGCGGCGACGAGCGTCGGCGCGAGCAGCTCCCGCCCGATCGCGAGCAGGTCGGCGAGGGAGCCGTGGAGGCCCGAGCCTGGACGGCCTGCGTAGCGCGCGCCGAGCCCGAGGGGCTGGAGCACCGCGCCGCGCGAGGTAGTCGCCGAAGGCCATCTCCGCGCGCTCGGCGAGCGCGGCTCCGAGCACGTCGAAGCCGTGGTCGGAGTAGATCCGCCGCTCACCCGGCCGCGCGATCGGGCTCGCCCCCTCCAGCGGCAGCCCGGACGCGTGAGCGAGCAGGTGCCGGAACGTCGAGCCGGGCGGCCCGGCCGGCTCGTCGAGGTCGATCGTCCCCTCCTCGGCGGCGACGAGGCACGCGAGCGCCGTGACCGGCTTCGTCACCGAGGCCCAGCGATACTCGCGGTCGCCGTCTCCGGAGACGGCGACCGTGCCCTGCGCGGAGACGACCCCGGCGGCCACGTTCTCGGCGGGCCATCCCTCGACGGCTCTCAAGAGGTCCACTTCGCGGGATACTAGGCCGGTGACCCGGCAGCTCATCTCCTCCGGATCGCCGTACGAGCCCGTGATGGGGTTCTCACGGGCCGTGCGCGTAGGCGCGCACGTCTTCGTCGCCGGGACGGCGCCCGTGATGCCGGAGGGCGTCGAGCTGCCGGCGGATGCGTTCGGCCAGACGCAGCGCTGCCTGGAGATCATCGTCGCCGCCCTGCACGAGGCGGGGGCCGGCCCCGAGCACGTCGTCCGCACACGGATCTTCGCGACGAGCGCAGAGATCTTCGAGGAGGTCGCACGCGCGCACGGCGCCGTCTTCGGCGAGGCCCGCCCCGCCTGCACCTACGTGGTCACGCAGCTGATCGACCCGCGCTGGCACGTCGAGATCGAGGCGGAGGCGTACGTCGAGTGAAGCAGGTCACGCCTCCGAGCATCACCGGCAAGGGAGCCGGATTCGCCGCAGGAGGAAGCGTTCTGGACCACAACTTCGGCAAAGGCGATGCGTTCACTTTGGGCGTCGAGGAGGAGTACATGCTGCTCGACTCCGAGACCTTCGACCTCGTCCAGCACATCGACACGGTGCTGGCCGCGGTCGCCGGCCACGAGCTCGAGGAGCGCATCAACGCCGAGCTGATGCAGTCGGTGATCGAGATCACGACGCCGGTCTGCAGGACCGCCGCCGACGTCGAGCGCGAGCTGACCGCGCTGCGCTCGTACGTGACCTCGATCGCGCGCGAGAAGGGCCTCCGCGTCGGATCGTCCGGGACCCACCCGTTCAGCCTGTTCGAGCGCCAGCGGATCACCGCCCGCGACCGCTACCGCAACCTCGTCGACCAGCTCCAGTACGTCGCGCGGCGGGAGCTGATCTTCGGCATGCACATCCACGTCGCGGTCGACGGCGCCGAGAAGGCGATCCAGGTCGTGAACGGGCTGCTCGCCCATCTGTCCCAGCTCCTCGCGCTCACCGCCAGCTCGCCCTTCTGGCGCGGCGAGGCGACCGGGCTCGCCTCGAGCAGGCAGATGGTCTTCGCCGCCTTCCCCCGCTCCGGCCCCCCGCCGCGCTTCCGCGACTACGCCGACTACGCCGAGGTCGTCGGGCAGCTCGAGCGCACCGGCTGCATCGCCGACTACACGCACATCTGGTGGGACATCCGGCTGCACCCGCGGCTCGGCACGGTCGAGGTGCGAATCTGCGACGCCGTCATGCGCGTCCGAGGACGCGGTTGCGGTCGCCGCCTTCTGCCAGGCGCTCGTGAAGCTGTACTCGGAGCAGTTCGACCGCGGCGACGAGATCCCGTCCTACCACCGGATCCTGACCGACCGAGAACAAGTGGCTCGCCGCCCGCTACGGGCTCGAGGCGCCGGTGATGGATCTCGCCACCGGCCGGCGCAACCGGGTTCCGGTCGCCCAGCTGTCCGGCGCACGCTCCGCGAGCTGGAGCCGCACGCGCGCGAGCTCGGCTGCGAGCGCGAGCTCGAAGGCGTGCGCGAGATCCTGGCCCGCGGCAACGGCGCCGACCGCCCAGCTGCGGATCTACAACGCGAATCGCGACATCGTCGAGGTCGTCCGCGACATCGCCGACGCCACGGAGATCGTCCCGGTCGACGCGTAGGGTTTGCGGCCCGTGAGACGACTCGCCGCCGTCCTCCTGCTCGCCGCCGCCTGCGCCCCGCGCCGCCTTGGCGGTCGTCACACCCGACCGTGCTGGCGAAGCCGCGGTTCAACGCGCCGGCCGGCGAGCCGAAGACCGGCAAGATCCGCTTCCAGATTCTCTCGTCGACCCCCCTCGACCCGGGGCGTCTGACCCCGGCGCCGAAGACACCCGGCCTGCGAATCGAAGGCCCCGACGGCGCCACCGGCCACATCGTCGTCGCGCCCGGCCGCTACGCCTTCGACTTTCGCAACTACGCCTGGCCGCCGCGGATCGCGCCCGGCGAGCGCGAGTTCGTCTACGAGCAGGTGCTCTGGGCGAAAGAGGCCGACGGCGTCCTGTATGCGGAGACCGCGCACCTCACGTACGCATCCTCTTCCTACGGGCTGAACGCCTACCTGAACGCCGTCGACCTGAAGACCCGCAAGCTGCGCTGGCGCAGCCCCGCTCTCGTCGCGAACGCACGAAACTTCGCGATCGTCGGGACCGTCGTCGTCACCGGGTACGGCTTCACCAACGAGCCCGACTACCTGTACGCGCTCGACCGCCGGACCGGACGCGTCCTCGCCCGCGTCCTCCTGCCCACCGGGCCGGAGCGAATCGTCCGGCACGGGTCGACGCTGACCGTCGACACCTACGACCACCGCGTCACGGTGCGCGTCTCGGGAGCCTGATGCTGGCGGTCGGCGACAGGATCCCCGAGGCAACCGTCTGGGTCGGGCCGCGAGAGCAGCACACGATCGAGGAGATCGTCGAGGACGGCCCCGTTCTCCTCCTCTTCTACCCCTTCGACTGGTCGTCGACGTGAACGAACGAGATGGAGCTCCTGCGTGACAGGAGCGCGGAATTCGAGGCGGCGGGCGTCCGCCCGCTCGGCATCTCCCGCGACTCGCCCTGGACACACATCGCCTGGATGCAGGCGCTCGACCTCACCTTCGGGCTGCTCTCGGACTGGAACGGAGAGACGATCCGGGGCTTCGGCGTCGCCCAGGAGCTCCGCGGCATGCGCGACGTCGCCGAGCGCACCGCATTCCTGATCGACCGGGAAGGGAGGGTACGCGGGGCGTGGAGCTACAGGAACGATCTCGTGCCGGACTTCGACGAGCTGCTGGCCGCCGCCCGAGCTTTGTAGCGCTCGCCTGCGGCCTGTACGTCGTCGCGGCGCTGGTCGCGACGGAGCCGGCAATCGTCCACGCCCGATCGAGCTTCCTGGCGGGCGGAGCACCCGGACACGGCGAGGCGGCTCCGGGCGACCACCTCCAGACGGGCTACAGGCTCTGGCTCGCCGGACACCAGCTCGAGCATGCGAACCCGCCGTGGGTGGACCCGTACACCTTCCGCCCCGAGGCCGAACCCCAGGCGAATGCGGCGTGGTGGCCGTTCGGCCTGCCCTACTGGCCGCTCGTTCGAGCGTTCGGCGCGGTGGTGGCGTGGAACGTCTTCACGCTCCTCTGCCTGTTCGCCGCGGGTGTGCTCGCGATGCTCTGGCTCCGCGAGCTCGGCCTCTCGCGCTTCGCCGCCGCAGCCGGCGGGCTGGCCTTCGAGATCGCGCCCTACCGCGTGGCGCAGAGCCGAGGCCACCTGCTCGGGCCGATCTCGCTCCTGCTGCCGCTCGCGCTCTGGGCGTTCGAGCGCGCCCGCAGAACCGGCGACCAGCGGTGGTGGTGGCTTTCGCGCGCCGCGCTCGTCTCGATCCCCCTCTCCGGCCAGGTCCATCTCGCCCTCGGCGCGATCCCGTTCTACGTCCTGTACGCGATCTGCCGCACGCGCGGCAGGCGCGTCCTCGTCGAGACGGCGATCGGCGCCGCGGCCGCCGTGCTCGCAGGGGTGCTGATCCGCCTGACGGTGATCTCCGGCTCGATCGACGAGGGCGGCCGGTCGCTCAACGAGGTGCGCGTCTATTCGGCAACCGGCCTCGACCTGATCTCGAGGAATGTCCGTCACGGTGCGGAGGCGTTCGTCTTCCTCGGCTGGCTGACGCCGATTGCAGCACTCGCCGGCCTCGTTGTGCTCGCGCGCAGGAAGGAGCCCTGGCTCGCGGCCGGGCTCGCCCTCGGCGCCCTGGTCCCCGTCCTGCTCGCGCTTGGGACGCACCTGCCGCTCTACTCGGCGCTCTGGCATGCGCTGCCACCCTTTCGCTACCCCCGTGTCCCCGAACGGCTGATGCCGATCGCCTGCCTCGCGCTCGCAGCGCTCGCGGCCTTCGCCCTCGACGCGGGGCTGCGGCGCCCGTCGGCGAGGCACCTTCCGCGCGTCGTGCTCGCAGCCGCGGTCGCAGTCGCGCTGCTCGCCGACCTCCACGTGCGCGTGTTCAAGGCATCGGCCGCCGACGCGTCGAACCGCGCGTACGACGCGGTTCGGGGCTTGCCGGAGGGGCGGCTGCTCGAGCTCCCGGTCTTTCTGCCAGACATCCACTACGGAAGCGTCTACCTCTACTACGACCAGCGCGTGCGGCGCCAGCGGCCCGCCGGCTACTCGACCACGGCCCCGCGGGCAGCCGACGAGGTCGCGCGCATGCTCGAACCCCTCACCTGCGGCGACTGGACGACCGGCGCCGGACGCCGGCTGGACGATCTGGACGTGACCGCGATCACGCTCCATCGCGGCCTCTACGCGATCCCCAACCTGAGCGATACGTCCTGGCTCGCGTGGCAGTCGCTCGTCGCGAACGGCTGGCAGCCGCTGGCGACAGACGGTGTGGTGACCTCCTTCGGCCGTGGCAGCTCGTCTGCGTTACCGCCCTTCCAGGAGCCGTCAAGAGCGGAGGCCCTCTTCTGTGCCGGGTGGTACCTCCCCGACGCGCGCGGCCATCAGATGAGACGCGGCCACGCGGCGTTCTGGGTCTACGGAGCGGGGATCCTGCGGCTGTTCCTCGCTTCACCGGAGCCGCTGCCGATCACGCTCTCAGTCGACGGGAGCCCCCGCGCGCGGCTGACCGTACAGCACCTCCGCGAGGCACGAGTCGGACTCCTCGGCGCCAGGTGGCACCTCGTCTCCCTCGACAGCGACCGCCTCCCGGAGGTCGACGGCAAACCGCGCGGAGCCCGGGTCGTCGCGTACGTCCTGCCGGGGAGCTGAACTCCGTCCACGAGCGCGTTAGGCTTCCGGCGCATGCCGACCCTCGCGATCACCTGGTACCAGTGGTTTCTCGCCGCTCACATCCTGGCGGCCGTCGCTCTGGGTCGGCGGCGGCTGCGACCCTGATCGCCTCTCGATCGCCGCGCGCAGGCAGCGCGACCCGGCGAAGGAGGTAGACCTCGTGCGCGTTCGCAGGCAAGATCGGCGGCCCGCTCTACGGCGCTGGCCTCCTGGGCTCTGCTCGGCTTCGGCTTCGGCCTCGTCGAGAACGGCAGCTGGGGCTACGACCAGTTCTTCGTCCAGTTCGGCTTCGCCGCCTGGGCCTTCTCCGCCCTGATCGGGATGCTCTACTACAGCCGCGAGGTGAAGGGGCTCGAGGCCGCCGCCGTGCGCGGGCCGAGCGATCCGGAGGTCCGGATGCGGCTCTCGCGCTACTACCGCGTCGGCACGCTCGATAGCCTCGTCCTGCTCGCCGCCGTGTTCGTGATGGCCGCCAAGCCCTAGCTCAGGCGCTCTGCGACTCGAGCCGCTCCTTCAGCCGCTGCTGGTCGAGCGGCACCTGCTTGCGCAGCTCCTTGCGGACGAGGGGCAGGAGCAGCTTGCCGAAGCCGTGTCCACGGGCGTCGATCTCCAGGCTGACCCGCGAGCCCTCCGCCGCCGGCTCGACCGTGACCGTCCCAGCGACCCGAACGGGCCCGTCCACCCCTTGGAAGCTCGCGAGCCGCGGCGGCTCGAACCTCGTGATCTCGTAGGTCGCCTTCATCGCCGGGCCGAACGGGGGCTTCCTCTTCTCACGTGACCGCGAGCCCACGCGGGTCGGCCCTTCCGTCTCGACCGTGATCTCCTGAATCTGCGATTGCCACTCGTCGTGGCGGGCGAGGTCGGCAATGTAGGCGAACACCTCTTCCGGGGGTCGCTTGATCTCGATCGACGAGGTGGTCGGTGCCATAGTGGATCTCCTTTCCTGTCGTTACATGCCCATTGCGTGGTAGCCGGAGTCGACGTAGAGCGTCGTCGCCGTCACGTTGCTCGCGTCGTCGGAGAGCAGGTACGCGGCGGCTGCTCCTACGTCGTCGGCGCCGATGTGACGGTGCAGGGGCGCGCGCTGCCTCGACGATCGCCTCCATCGTCGGAAAGCCGGCGATCGAGCGGGCGGCAAGCGTCCGCACGGGTCCCGCCGATACGGCGTTCACCCTGATGTTCTTCTCGCCCAGATCCCAGGCCAGGTAGCGCACGGACGCGTCGAGCGTCGCCTTCGCCACGCCCATCACGTTGTAGTGGGGCACTGCGCGCTCGCCGCCCAGGTAGGTCATGGTCAGAATCGAGCCGCCGCCCGCGTCCTCCATCAGCGGCTCGGCCGCCCGCGCGCACGCCACCAGCGAGTAGGCGCTCACGTCGAGCGCCAGCCAGAAGCGGTCGCGCGGAGTATCGGTAAAGCGCCCCTCGAGATCCTCCGCGGCCGCGTAGGCGACCGAGTGGACCAGTATGTCCAGCCCGCCGCCGAAGGCTTCCCCGACCTCGGCGAACACACGAGCCAGATCGTCGTCCGAGCGAACGTCGCAGGAGGTGACGAGCGGGCTCGACACCGTCTCGGCGAGGTCGCGAACGGTCGACTCGATTCGATCGCCCTGGTAGGTGAACGCAATCCGCGCGCCACCCTCCGCCAGCCGGCGCGCGATCGCCCACGCGATCGACCGCTTGTTCGCCACTCCCAGGACGAGGGCGCGCTTGCCGCTGAAGTCGGACACGGAGTGCGAGTGTAACTCCGGTTCGGCTACGCTGGCTTTCTTGCGCCGCTACCTGCTCCCGTTCGCGCTCGCGGCGCTGCTCGTACCGACGGCAATAGCCTCGGCCGCGCTCCAGCCGATCCGGCGCAGCTTCGGGGAGCTCCAGTTTCCGCGCGTGCGGGCCGGCACGATCACGGTGCCCAAGCGTCACGCGGACGGCCGGGTGACCATGCTCGTCACGCTCGACCAGCCGCCGCTGGCGGCCCATCTCGGCCGATCGACCTACGGGGTGAGCACCGCGCGACGGCTCGACGTACACACGGCCTCGTCGCGGGCGTACCTGGCACAGCTCGCCCGCGTCCAGACGCAGGCCGAGGCACAGCTCCGACGCGCGATCCCGCAGGCGACCGTCTCGCGGAAGCTGCGGATCATCCTCGACGCGCTGACCGTCCAGCTTCCGGTCAAGGATCTGCCGAAGCTGTACCGCCTCGCGTTCGTGAACAAGGTCTATCCGAGCATGCGCTTCACGCTCAATCTCGACAACAGCCCGTCGCTGATCGGCGCGACCGCATTCTCGAACGCGACCGGCGCCCGTGGCGACGGCGTCAAGATCGCAGTCGTCGACGACGGAATCGACCAGCAGAGCACGTTCTTCGATCCGACCGGATACACGTACCCGCCCGGGTTCCCAAAGGGCCAGACCGCGTACACGACCCCGAAGGTGATCGTCGCTCGCGCCTATCCGGGGCCGGGATCGGGGAAGGCGGGCATGCTCCCCCTCGACCGGAAGGCGTCGTTCCACGGTACCCACGTCGCCGGTATCGCCGCGGGCGACGAGGGAACGACCGCCCCGGCCGGCTCCGATCATCCGGAGGTGAAGAATCTGTCCGGCGTGGCACCCCGGGCCTGGCTCGGCAGTTATCGCGTCTTCAACGTACCGACGCCGGTCGGAAACAGCGCCTACACGCCCCAGATCGTCGCCGCGTTCGAGGACGCGGTCGCCGACGGGATGGACGTGATCAACTTCTCGGGCGGCGGGCCGATGAACGACCCGGCCAACGACGCGCTCGTCGAGGCGGTTCACAACGTCGCCGAGGCAGGTGTCGTGCCCGTGATCTCGGCCGGCAACGACCGCGACGACTTCGGCCTCGGCAGCGTGGGCGCGCCGGGGACCGCGCCCGACGCGATCAGCGTCGCCGCCGTCTCGAACACGCACGTCTTCGGCCCCGAGATCAACGTCTCGGCTCCCGCCGGGCTCCCGCCGATCCCGTTCAACCGGGGAGCGAGCACGACACCTCAGGCTTGGGGGCTGATCGACCAGAAACTCGTCGACATCGGCACGATCGTCGGCACCGACGGCAAGCCGGTCGACCGCTTTCTCTGCGGCCCGGGGGACAACGTCGAGGCCGCGGAGAGCACGCTTCCTCCCGGCTCGCTCGCCGGCTCGATCGCACTCGTCTCGCGCGGCTACTGCTCGTTCGTCTCCAAGGCGCTCCGGGCGAAAGCGGCGGGCGCCGAGGGAATCGTGTACGTGGACAACCGCTCAGGCGAGGCGAACGGAGTACCGCTCGACGTCGGCATTCCGGCGGGCATGATCGCCGACGCCGACGGGGCGCGGTTGCGCTCGGCCCTGGCGAGCGGAGAGCGGGCGACGATGCGCGTCGGGCGGGATCCCCTCGAGATCCAGACCGGCCGGGGCGGCACGCCGACCAGCTTCTCCTCGGCGGGGCTGACCCCGTTCGGCCACGACCTCAAGCCCGACGTCTCGGCGCCCGGCGGGGCGATTCTCTCCTCGACGCTGCGCGAGACGATCGGTGAGCCCTTCGCCGTCTTCGACGGCACCAGCATGGCGGCACCGCACGTCGCCGGTGCGGCCGCGCTGCTCGTCCAGCGCCATCCGGGCTGGACCGCGCAGCAGATCAAGTCCGCACTGATGACGACGGCGGGGCCGGCCTGGGGAGACACCTCCCACACCACCGAGGCGCCCGTGATGATCGAGGGCGCGGGCCTGATCGACGTCGGGCGTGCGGACGATCCGCAGATCTTCGCGGACGCGCCCTCGCTGTCGTTCCACTACCTCAACGTCAACCATGGCGCTCAGCTCCGGGCGATGCTCTCGACGATCTCCGACGCGGGCAACGGGTGGGGAACGTGGCAAGTGGAGCTCCAGCCGCAGGCGGCGACCGCCGGCTCGATGCTCGATCTGCCGGCGTCGATCACCATCCCACCGGGCGGCTATGCCCTGGTCACAGCCGTCGCGCGAGCGTCTGCCTCGGCGGCCGCGGGCGACAACTACGGCTTCATCGTCCTCCGCAAGGACAACGTGACCAGGCGAATTCCGTACGAGTTCACCGTCGAGCGCCCCGGGCTCGAGAAGACGCCGGCCGTGAAGCTCCAGCAACTCCAGACCGGCGACACTCGCTCGGGCACGAGCAATGCCAACGTCTACCGCTGGCCGGCGGCACCGTTCGGGCCGGCGCCGAGCTACGTCGGGTCGCCGACGGACGAAGACGGCGCTGAGCGGCTCTACGTCACCGAGCTCGCCCAGCCGGCGGTGAACATGGGCGTGTCCGTCATTCTCCAGTCGGGGAACTCGCTGATCGAGCCCTTCTTCCTCGGCTCCCGCGACGAGAACGACGTCACCGGCTACACAGGGACCCCGGTCAACGTGAACGGCTACCTCTACCACTACCGGGCGGATGTCCAGGCGGCGGGGATCCAGTACCCGCGCCAGGGCCAGTACTACGTGTCGGTCGACTCGGGCCACAGCGACTTCACCGGCCAGTCGCTCGCCGGCCAGTACCTGCTCCAGTTCTGGTTGAACGACGTCAGCCCGCCGCTCGCGACCATGGTGACCACGAAGGTCGCAGCCGGCCGGCCAACGCTTGTCGCCCGGACGATCGACCTTCAGTCCGGAGTCGACCCACTCTCGCTCGCGATCGCCTACGGGCAGGTCGTCGTTGGAGCCACAGCCTACGATCCGATCTCCGGCCTCGCGGTCTTCCCGCTGCCGAACGCGGCGCCCGCGCTGAAGAAGGGGACGACGCCGTCGATTCTCGTCTCGGGCGACTTCCAGGAGGACAAGAACGTCGACCAGGCCGGGGAGATCACCTCCATTCTCCCGAACACCACCTTTGTCTCGAGGAAGCTGACGGTCGTGGACACGCCGACCGTGACCTGGCTCGAGCCCGCCGCCGATGCTTGTGCCGATACTCGGATCCGGCTGCTCGTCGTCGCCAGCGCGACGAAGAAGATCCGCTCCGTGCAGTTCCTCGTCGACGGCAAGCGGACCGCAACCGTCAAGACCGGCTCCGCCGGGCTCTACGCGACCACGTGGGCGAGGAAGGGGAAGGTCGGGCGTCCACACGCTCGGAACCGTGGTCACGGATGCCGGTGGCGCGACCGCGACGGCCAGCCGCAACGTGAAGATCTGCGTGAAGAAGTAGGTATCCGATGGGCGAGCGTGTCGCCGTCATCACCGGCGGCTCCAGCGGGATCGGTGCCGCCCTGGCGCGCGAGCTCGCGAAGCAGGGCTGGCGCTGCGTCCTGGTCGCCAGAGGCGAGCAGCGACTGAGCGAGCTCGCGGCCGACATCGGCGCCGAGGTCGAGGTCTGCGACGTCGGCGACCGGGCGGCCGTCGATGCACTGGCGGCTCGCGTCACCGACCGGCATCCGCGGGTCAGCCTCCTCGTCAACAACGCCGGCGTCCCCGCCCGAGCGAACTTCGTCACCGGCGACCCCGAGCGGATCGAGGCGGTCATGCGCGTGAACTACTTCGGCAGCGTCTGGTGCCTGCGAGCCTTCCTGCCCGCGCTCGAGGCCGCGGCACCCGCCGACGTCGTCAACGTCGTGTCGGTCGCAGGAGCGGTCGCGATTCCGCCCTCGGGCCCGTACGCAGCGTCGAAGCACGCCCAGCTGGCGTTCTCACGGGCGACCGCGGCTCAACTGCGCGGGCGCGGCATCAAGGTGCATACGATCCTGCCCGGCTTCGCCGAGACACCCGGCTTCCCTCAGTACACGGTGCTCCCGAAGGCATTCCACTGGACGGTCATCGGCCCCGACCGGATCGCCAGGTCGATCCTCGCCGCGATCCGCCGCGACCGCCGGGAGAGCTTCGTCCCCTGGTTCTACCGCCCGGTCGCCGTCCTGCAGACGGTCTTCCCGTCGCTGCTCGCGCGCGTACTCGCCCGCGGGCGCTACGGCGGGCCCGGCGCAGCGTAGAGCGAGCCAACACCAGGGGCCAAAGCCGGTCCTGACTCAGACTTGCCACGATCCATCGCGCATCACCGGCACCCGCTCGCCGCTTCGGGCGATCCCGGTCACGGCGACGTCGTCGCCGCCGATCATGAAGTCGATGTGGATCGCGCTCCGATTCCTCCGCTTGCGGTCTGCGTCGGACAACCCCCCGTCGTAGCCGTCTCCAAGCGCGATGTGGCTGGCCGCATTCTCGTCCAGCAGGGTGTCGTAGAAGACCGTCCCCAGCTTGCCGATCCGACTCTCGCGGTCGACGAGTGCGACCTCCCCGAGGCGCGACGCCCCGCCGTCGAACGCGGCGCGTCCTCGCATCACAAGTGCGCCGTGCTCGGCGTCGATCTCGACGGCGCGCCCGCCCTCGAAGCGAACCTCCAGCCCACGGATGATCGTCCCGTCGCCGAGGACGAGCGGCCTGGTCGATCGGACTCTGCCTTCCGCGCGCTCGGGGTCGGGGGTGCCAAACACCTCCTCGGTCGGCAGGTTCGCCAGGTGGACGATGCCGCCAACGGTCTCCGCGCGCGCCGCGTGAAACCCTGTGCTCGGCAGGAGACCGATCGTCAAGTCGGTGCCGGGCCCCTCGAAGTGCAACGCGTCGAAGCACCGGTCGTTCAGGCGCTCCGCCGCCCCAGCGAGGGCGTCCGCCCGCTCGTTCCAGGCCGCGATCGGATCGGGATTGTCCAGACGGCAGACGTGGGCGACCTCGTCCCACAGCCGGTCGAGCGCCTGCTCCGGCGCCAGGTCGGGGTAGACCAGTCGCGCCCAGGGCTCACTCGGACACGGGACGACCGTCCAGTTCGTCGTCCGGTCGGAGATCACGGCCATGATCTCCTTGACGAACGGAAGCTGGTCGCGGCCCGCACGCTCGGGGTCGAGATCGTCGAGCAGACCGGGCACCGTCGGGCCTGCGAGCGAGATCCGCGCAGCGCGTTCTTCGCCGAGCGCAAGCATGCGCTGACTGAGCCACGACGGGACGAAGTCGAGCGTCTCGTCCGGCGCATGGGCGATGCGCGCGCGTTTTACGTACGGGTCGAAGTACTGGACGTCCACGAACCTCGCCCCACGCTTGTAGGCGTTCACCGCAATCGCACGCGCGAGCTCGCACTGACCGTGGTCGGCGCCGACGGTGAGGATCTGCCCGGGCTGGACGTTCGCGCCGAGGACGACAGCGAGGTCGGCGAGGCGCTCGAGCAGATCCTGGCGGGTCACCGCCGAAGCCTACGCTCGCGATCCGGGCTTCGACGCCAGATACCAGCCGACGAGCACCGCGTAGCCGACCGGGGCGAGGGCGAGCGCGCGTTCGCGGGATTCTCCCTCGCAGGCGGCAAGATCCAGATAGCGGTCGAGGTCTCGCCGCTCCTCCACGAACCGAGTGCGGATCACGACGAGGCCGTTCGCCTCGAGCAGCGCGCGCAGGTCGACGTCCGGCAGGAGGCGCTCGTGGGTCGTGTCGCGCGCCCGCTCGAAGCGGTCGACTTCGACGGCGAGCAGGGGATCGGCCGAGGCGATCTGATCGATCAAGAGCACGTGGCCGCCGGGTCGCGTCACCCGGGCCAGCTCTGCGACAACCAGCTCGGGGCGGTGAACGTGGTGCAGCGTCCGCGCACAACCGGCGAGGTCGAAGCTGCCGGTGAGGATGTCGAGGCTCGTCGCGTCACCCTCGACGAAGGTGACGCCCGGGAACGGCCCGGCGCGCCGCCGGGCCTCGTCGAGGAGCTCCGTCGACCGGTCGACGGCGACGACCTCGGCGACGTGCGGGGCCAGCGCGAAGGCGAGCGCGCCCGTGCCCGTGCCCACGTCGAGGGCACGCTCGTTCCCCATCGGCTGGACGAAGCGCCGGACTTCCTCGGTCAGGCCTGCGCGCCGGCTCTCCTCCAGCTCGGCGAGCAGGCCCGCCGTCCTACTCCAGCGATCGCCGGACAAGCTCCAACGCCTCCTCTCGGGTCGAGATCGTACCCGCGGCGCGCTCCTCGGCGATCTGCTCGAGCAGCCGACCGACCTCGGGACCCGGCGGAACGCCGATCTCGTCTCCCCGCACGAGCGGCTCCGGGGGATCGCACACGCCGCGCCTCCTCGACCGCGCCGGCGAGCTCGTTCGAGCCAACGTAGGCGAGCGCTTCGAGCGCCCACGGCTCGGTGGTGCGGCGGAACCGGTGGATGCCCCGGGGCGATCCGTCGGTCGGCCGCATGGCCCTGAGCAAGGTGTCGAGGAAGCGACGCAGCCGGTTCGAGATCGGAAAGCGCTTCAGTTCCGCCCCGAAGGTGACTGCAAGCCGGAACCAGAGCGAGTCGAAGTCGCGAAGCCGGGCGTCGGCGTGGCCGCCGAGCGGCTCGAGAAGGCCAAGCTCCGCGAGGCGCTCGAACCCGGCTGCGGAGAGTCGCGCCAGCTCGTCGAGGATTCGCTCGCCGGCCGGCCGGCCGGCGAGCGCCGCCTTCTCCCGGATCAGGCGCTCGGCCTCGGGAACCAGCCGGAAGCCGAGCTGATCCTCGAGCCGGACGGCGCGCAGGAGACGGAGTGGGTCGTCGTCGAAGACACGCTCGGCGACGGGGCGGAGCAGCTTGCGGTCGAGATCGGCGCGACCGCCGAACGGGTCGACGAGCTCGCCGCCGCCGAGTGGAACTGCGAGAGCATTGACCGAGAAGTCACGGGCGGAGAGGTCGGACTCGATCGTCCCGCCCTGGAGCGGGGCGAAGTCGACGGTTCGGGCTGCATCGAGCGCAACGCGCCAGCCGCCGTGAACAGCCGAAAGCGGAAAGACCGCTCCCCCCGAGCGCCTCACGTAGGCCCGAGCCGCCCGCTCGGGCTCGGCACAGACGATGTCCAGGTCGACGACCGGCATTCCGAGGAGCTCGTCCCGCACGGCGCCGCCGACGACCCAGGCGTCCTGCCCGGCGAGAATCTCGGCCGAAAGCTGCCGGGCGCTAGACATCGACGACCGTGCGCCGCGCACGCGATGGGCTCGAGTTGATACCGCAGACGAGCTCATAGGTAATCGTTCCCGCCCTCCGCGCGTGCTCCTCGGCGAGCACGCCGTGGCCGATCAGCGTCACGGGCGTCCCCACCGGCAGCCTGCCCGGCAGCGAGACGGCGAACGAGTCCATCGAGACCGTCCCGACCACGGGACGCTGATCGCCGCCGACCCGCACCGATGTGCCGGTCAGGTCCCTCCGGAAGCCGTCGCCGTAGCCCACCGGCACGATCCCGATCCAGGTCGGCTGCTCGGCGACGAACGCGCGACCGTAGCCCGTGCTCTGGCCGGGGAGAAGGAGCTTCACCTGCGCCAGCTCGCTGCGCCAGCCCAGAGCCGGCTCGAGAGCGTCGTCGGCGGGGTCGGTGCCGAAGGGAGAAAGCCCGTAGAGGGCGATCCCGCAGCGGGCGGCGTCGAACCGCGCAGACGGCAGGCGCAGAGCCGCGGCACTGTTCGCGATGTGACGCACGTAGCCGGGGTACTGGGCGGTGGCGTCGCGGAACCGCTCGATCTGGAGCTCGGCGAAGGCCGGGTCGGAGTCGGCCGTGGCGAGGTGCGACATGAGCCCGACCACCTGCGTTGGCGGCGGCGGAAGCTCCGCCAGGCCGTAGCGCCCCATCCCCGTGTCCAGCTTCAGATGCAGCGGAATGCCTTCGGGGAGCGACTCGCCGTCCCAGACGGCGAGCTCCAGCCGCGCCTCGCGCGCCTGGCGGATCTCACGGTTGGAGACCGGCCCCATCACGAGAATGCGGACCGAGGGGAACTCGGGCCGCAGCACGAGAGCCTCGGGCACCGTCGCCGTGCACAGCGCCGTCGCCCCGGCGCCGATCGCGCCGTCGGCGGCAGTGACGGCGCCGTGACCGTAGCCGTCGGCCTTGACCACGGCCCACAGCTCCGCGTCGACGAGCGTCGCGAGCAGCACCCTCGCGTTGCGCCTGATCGCCCCGAGATCGATCGTGAGCTCGGATCGGGCTATCTCCGCCTCCACTCCCTCGTCACTCGAGCGCCGCGGGCAACGTCGCAACGACGTCGGAGGCGACCAGACCGCGAGCAGGGCCGAGGGAGGCGGCGACGGCGCAGGCCACCGAGCCGGCTGCGGCTGCGGTCATCGCCTCCATTCCCTTGGCCAGGAACGCGGCGATCGCGCCCGTGAGCACGTCTCCGGTTCCGGCGACCGCGAGCGAGGGCGGCCCGAGCGGGTTGACCAGGACACCCTCGCCGGGTGCCGCGACCAGCGTGTCGGCTCCCTTCAGGAGACACACGCAGCGGAACCGCTCTGCCGCCTCACGAACGGCCGCCAAGCGGTGCTCGTCCACCCACGCGGATTCGCGCCCGAGCAACCGACCGAGCTCACCCGAGTGCGGCGTCAGCACGGTCGCCGCGGAACGCTCGAACGGCTCGAGCCCGAAGAGCCCGTCGGCGTCGACGACCGCAGGCAGGTCGGTCTCTTCGAGCAGGCGCCGGACGAGCGTCTGCCGGTCGGGATCGCGCCCCAGCCCCGGGCCGATCGCAAGCGAGCCTCCGGTCTTCGCCGCCTCGAACGCCTCTTCGATCGGCCGCTTGACCGCCTCGAGCACGTGCGCCTCGACGGCGCGGATCGACTCCCGCGGCACGCAGACCGTGACGTAGCCCGCGTCCGCCCGGAAGGCGGACGAGGCTGTCAGGCTCACCGCCCCCGTCATCCCCGGCGAGCCTCCGACGACGATCACATGCCCGGCGCGGTACTTGTTGTCGGCAGGGCGCTTCCTCGGGACGGCTGAGAGAAGATCGCGGGTAACGAGCCGGTGCTCCGTCTCGCGCGGGTCAAGCCCGATGTCCGCGACGACGACCTCGCCTGCGTGGAAGCGCCCGGGTGCGACCTCGAGGCCGACCTTGCGGCCGTGCATCGTCACCGTCACGTCCGCCCGGACCGCACTGCCGACGACCTCACCCGTATCCGCATCCACGCCCGAGGGCAGGTCCACGGCCACGACCGGGACACCCGCCGTGTTCAGCTCCTCGATCAGCGCTTCCGCCTCAGGCCTCGGCCTGCCGCGGAAGCCCGTCCCGAAGAGGGCATCGATCAGGACGTCGCCACTCATCCCCTCTGCGGCGGTCCTGCCGGCCGCGCGCAGAACGTCGAGCGCAATCCGGCCGTCGCCGCCGTTCGCGCCGCCACCGCAGACGGCGCCGAACGAGCGTGCGTCCGGATACCGGCGCATCGCCTCCTCGGCAACGGCGCGGCCGGCACGCTCCATCATCGACGACACGTCGTGGCCGGCCTCGGCGGCCTTCATCTCCTGCGCGGTGTAGAGCGGCTCGAACACAAAGCTTGCTCGAGTGCGGGCCTCGCCCGCCTCTAGCCCTTCGTCCCCGCGACGCAGACCGCGGCGGCGAGCTCGCGCGAGTGGGTCATGGAGAGGTCGAGGCCCTCTCGCCCCCACCCGCTCGGCCCACGCAGCCACCCGGCCGGAGAGCCGCACGTCCGGCTTCGGGCGCCCCGCGATCTCGACCTCCCGCCACGCGAAGGCACGTGCGACCCCGAAGCCGAGTGCCTTCCCCACCGCCTCCTTGCCGGCGAAGCGGGCGGCGTAGTGCTGAGCCGGGTTTGGGCGCGACTCGCAGTAGCGGCGCTCCGCCTCGGTGAAGCACCGCTCGCGAAACGACGGGTAACGGTCGAGCGCTCGCCGAACTCGCCCGATCTCGATCAGGTCCACGCCGACTGTCGTCACCGGCCGGGTCACCTGACGTCGCCGCGGTCAAGCCAGTCGGGAAGGTTGGCGATCGAGCTGAGAACCGCATCCGGGACGACGGTCGACTGCTCGAGCGATTCGGGGCGGAACTTCCCCGTCCGCACGAGCACCGTCTTCAGCCCGAAGTGCTGCGCACCGGCGATGTCGACGTCGATGTCGTCACCGACCATCCAGGTCAGCGCCGGCTCCGCGTCGAGCGCGGCCAGCGCCGCCTCGAAATAGGCAGGGCTCGGCTTGCCCAGCACCGTTGCCTCGACCCCCGCTGCGTACTCGAGTCCGGCGACGAAGGCGCCCGAGTCGAGGAGCGGGCCGCGCGAGGTCTGCCACCAGCGGTTCTTGTGCAGGCAGTAGAGGTCGGCGCCGAGCTCGAGCTCCGCGAACGCGCGGGCGAGGTTCATGTAGCTGAACACCCTGCCCGTCTCCTCCGTCTCGTCGGCGCCGCCGAGCAGAACGGCGTCCGCGCCTTCGCCGACGAGCTCGATCCCGTCGAGGTCGTCCACGAGGCTCGCCATCACGAGCGCGAGGACCCGCTTGCCCGCAAGCGCCCTCCCGGCCGCGGCCGTCGTCGTCTGGAGCTCCGTGTCATCGAGCTCGATGCCGACCCGGCGAAGGTCGTCGGCGAGCGCCACACGCGTTCTGGTGGTGTTGTTCGTCACGAACCGGAGCCGGTGCCCGCGACTACGCAGCTCGGCGACGGCTTCCGCCGCCCCGGAAATGGCGTCACCGGAGACGTGCAGAACACCGTCGAGGTCGAGCAGGATGGCCGCCATGCACGCCGAGTCTATTCTGCCCACGTGGCTTCGCCGCGTGATCCAGGGCACCGGCCGCGCGAAGGCAACACCGCCGCGGCCGGCTTTCGCGTGACCCGCTCCGTGACCCTCCCGCCGAGCGAGATCGAGTTGCGGTTCTCGCGCTCCAGCGGCCCCGGCGGCCAGCACGCCCAGCGTTCCGAGACGCGAGTCGAGGCACTCCTCGACGTCGAGGCTTCCTCGGCGCTCAGCCCGGCGCAGAAGCGGCGAGTCCTCGCCCGCGCCGGCCCCGTGATCAGGGCGATCGCCCAGGACGAGCGCAGCCAGTGGCGAAACCGAGAGCTGGCGACAGAGCGCCTGGTCGTCGCGTTGCGCGAGGCCCTTCGCGTCCCCCGGCCCCGGCAGGCGACGAAGCCTACGGCGGCTGCCCGCGAGCGGCGGCTCGAGGACAAGCGCCGGCGCGCCGAGACCAAGCGGTTGCGCCGGCCGCTCTCGTAAAACGTGTGTAAAGGACCGCGGGGCCGCCCGATCTCGACGCTACTGTGTTGCCGAGCCTCCCCGACGCCCAAGGAGCCCTTTGCCGATGCGATTCCGCCCGATTCTCGTTACTGCCGCCTGCGCGCTCGCAGCCGCCGTCCTACCTGTCACAGCCTCCGCCGCGCCGCGAATGCTGATCGGCTTCCAGGACGATCCCAGCCTCCGCTGGCGGGACGACCGCCTGGCCGTCTTCGACCTGGCGCAGCAGGCCAACGCCGGCATCGTCCGCACCACCGTCTACTGGTCGCGCATCGCCGAGGAGCGCCCGTCGAACGCCAGCGACCCGTTCGATCCGGCGTACCGTTTCGACGATCTCGACGAGTTCGTGCGCAATGCGGGGCTGCACGGGATGGAGGTCATGCTGACCATCTGGGGCACCCCACCCTGGGCGAACGGCGGCAAGGGACAGAATTTCGCCCCGACGAACTCGGCCGACCTCCAGAACTTCGCGCGGGCGCTCGCGAGCCGGTACTCGGGGCGCTACTCGGGCTTCCCGTTCGTGCGGTACTACACGGTCTGGAACGAGTCGAACCTCGGTCAGTTCCTCTCACCCCAGTACACCTCGAAAGGCAAGCCGGCCGCGCCGGCGATCTACGCGAAGCTCTACCGGGCCGCATACACGGGGATCAAGGTCGGGAATACGCGCGCGCTCGTCGGTATCGGCGAGACCTCCGCGCGGGGCCGCGACAAGTTCCTCGGCAAGAAAGGGACGCAGGAAACGGAGTCACCGGGCAAGTTCGCGGAGCTCCTCTCCAAGCAGCGACCGATGCTCAGGTTCGACGCCTGGTCGCACCATCCGTACCCGACGACGATCAACGGGAAGCCGACACAGGTGGTGCGCTGGCCGAACGTGACGCTCACGCAGCTGGATCGGTTCGAGAGCGAGCTGAGCAGGTGGTTCAAGCGCAAGATTCCCGTCTGGATCACCGAATACGGGCACGAGACGAAGCCGGAGGAGCCGAAGGGTGTCACGTACGCCCAGCAGGCGGCCTATGCACAGCAGGCGCTGACGATCGCCGCGAAGGATCAGAACGTCACAATGTTCATCTGGTTCATCCTCCGGGACGATCCGACGAGTGCCTGGCAGAGCGGGCTGATCGGACGCGACGGCGCCAAGAAGCCGGCGTTCAGAACCTTCGCGGCCGCAGCTGCCAGGTACGACGGGCGCGACCCGGAGGTGATCGTCAAACCCGGAGTGACGAACCCCGTCGTCAAGTTTTCCGCGATCGAGCTCTGGTCCCGCTCCGGCCCCGGCGCGAAGGTCGGCCTGACGGTCGCCGTCTACGACAACGGGAAGCGTACGAAGACGGCGCAGCCGCTCGCAACGATCGGCTCCGACGGCTGGGTCGCGTTCCCGGCGCCGCTCAGGACCGTCAAGGGGCACAACTACGAGATCACGATCGCAGCAGTCGATGTGAACGGGAACCGGGTCGACCGCTCCGTCCTCGTCCGGACGCTCTGAGCTGCGGCGGGGCTCCGTCCCCGCCGCAGGGAGACTCGGCTATTCGACCGTGACGGTCTTCGCCAGGTTACGCGGCTGGTCGACGTTCAGTCCCCGCAGCCGGGCGATGCGGTAGGCGAGCAACTGGAGCGGGACGACCGCCAGCGCGGCCTGGAGAAATGGATGCGTGCGCGGCACGTAGATCACGTCGTCGGCGTGGTGCTGGATGTCCTCGTTGCCGTCCGTCGCGATCGCGATCACCTGCGCGCCCCGTGCCCGCGTCTCCTGGATGTTCGAGACGACCTTCTCGTAGACGTGCGAGTCGGTGGCGACGCAGACCACCGGCGTCTGCTCGTCGAGGAGCGCGATCGGGCCGTGCTTCATCTCTCCGGCCGAGTACGCCTCGGTCGGGATGTACGAGATCTCCTTCAGCTTCAGCGCGCCTTCGAGGCACACAGGCAGGCCGATGTGCCGGCCGAGGTAGAGGAAGAACGGCTTGTCGTAGTGATGCTGCGCAATCTCCTCGATCGGGTGGTCGCCGTCGAGGAATGCTGCGATCTTGTCCGGCAGCGACTCGACCTCGGCGAGGAGCGACGCGATCTCGGCCTCCGGTAGCGTCTTGCGTACCTGAGCGAGCTTGAGCGCGATCAGGTAGAAGAGCGCAACCTGTGCGGTGAACGTCTTCGAGGCGGCAACACCCATCTCGATCCCTGCGCGCGTGTACAGCACCGAGTCCACCTCACGCGTGATCTGAGTGCCCATCATGTTCGTGATCGCCAGCGTCCGAGCGCCCGACTCGCCGGCGAGGCGCATCGCCGCCAAGGTGTCGGCGGTCTCTCCCGACTGCGAGATCCCGATCACGAGCGTGTCCCTCGAGAGCACCGGGTTGCGGTAGCGCCACTCGCTCGCGATGTCCGGCTCCACCGGGATCCGCGCCCACTCCTCGATCACGTACCGGCCGACGACGCCGGAGTGGTAGGCGGTGCCGCAGGCGAGTACGACGATCCGGCGGAGGTTCTGGAGCTCGAGATCGGTGAGCCCCATGTCCTCGAGCTCCAGACGGCCGTGGCGGACGCGGTCGCCGATCGTCTCCCGCACCGACTCGGGCTGCTCGTAGATCTCCTTGAGCATGAACGTCTCGTAGCCCTGCTTCTCGGCTCCCTCGTCGTCCCAGTCGACCTCCATCTCGTCGCGGTCGACTTCGACGTCGGCGACGGTCGTGAAGCGCGCCCCCTCCGGCGTGACGACGACGATCTCGTCGTCCTCGATCAGCTGGACGCGCCTGGTCTCGCGGAGGAACGCGCTGATCGAGGAGGCGAGGAACATCTCGCCCTCCCCCACGCCGACGACCAGCGGGCACTGCCTCCGCGCGCCGACGAGCTCGTTCGGGTGGTCGTGGTGGATGACGACGAAGGCGAAGTGCCCCTCGAGCTGCGCGTAGGCCTCGCGAACGGCCGCAGCGAGGTCGCCTGTGTAGGCGCGCTCGATCAGGTGGACGATCGTCTCGGCATCGGTCTCGGAGCTGAACACGTGGCCCTCGTCGAGGAGAGACGTCTTCAATTCGCGGTAGTTCTCGACGATCCCGTTCAGCACGATCGCGAGCTTGTGAGACTCGCAGCCGGTGAGCGGATGAGCGTTCTCCTCGGAGACGCGACCATGGGTCGCCCAGCGCGTGTGACCGAGGCCGGTCGATGCCTCCGAGCCGTTCGGACCGGCAGCGTCCTTCAGGAACTGAAGATTGCCGACCGCGCGAACGTAGTCGAGCCCCTCGTCCTCGCGGAGCGCCAGCCCCGCCGAGTCGTAGCCGCGGTACTCGAGCCGCTCGAGCCCCTGGATGAGGAGAGGCTTACAGGCCCGCTGGCCGACATATCCGATGATCCCGCACACTAGGCAGCTCCTTCACGGATTATCGACAGTTCCAGGAAAAAAGACGAGCCCGGCTTTCAGGCCCGCTCCCTCGTCGGAACGGTCAGCCGAGCTCTTTCGTCACAAGCGCGGTGATGCTAGCACAGAGCTGTGCCGCCTCCTCACCGGTCTCGGCCTCGGCCAGAACCCGGATCACGGGCTCCGTGCCCGACGGCCTGACGAGGATCCGGCCGCTCCCCCCGAGCTGCGCGTTTCGCCTCTCGATCTCGCGACGCAGCTCGTCGCTCAGCTCCCGGCGCTCGACGCGGACGTTCTCCTTCGCTTGGGGATAACGCTCCATGATCGCGGCGACCTCGGCGAGAGGGCGGCCGCGGCAAGCGGCGCAGAGCAGCAGCGCAGCGGCGAGGCCGTCCCCGGTGACATGGCCGTCGAGATAGATGATGTGGCCCGACTGCTCGCCACCGAGCAGGCCTTGTTCGTGCTGGAGCGCCTCGAGCACGTAGCGGTCGCCGACGTCGGTGGTCACGACGCGAATCCCCCGTTCCTCCATCAGCCGGTGAAAGCCGAGGTTCGTCATCGTCGTGACGACGACGAGGTCGAGCCCGAGGTCGAGGGCGAGTACAGCCAGGATTTGGTCCCCGTCGACGACTTCTCCGTCTCCGTCCACCGCGAGCATCCGGTCGCCGTCGCCGTCGAAGGCGACGCCGAGATCGAGCCGCTGCTCGCGGACGAGCTGCTGAAGAGCGCGCAGGTCGGTGGCACCGCAGCCGACGTTGATGTTCGTGCCGTCCGGATCGACACCGATCGCCGTCACCTCGGCACCGAGCTCCTCGAACGCACGCGGCGCAATCGCCGAATAGGCCCCGTTGGCGCAGTCGACCCCGAGCCGGAGACCGGCCAGATCGGAGCCGAATCGCTCGAGGACGTGGTCGAGGTAGCTGTCGACCGCGACCTCGAGATCGTCGATCTGCCCCCGCTCGGGGTCTCGCGGCGGGGCGTCGAGCAGCGCCTCGATCTCCTCCTCGTCCGTGTCGCTGAGCTTGCTGCCGTTGCTGCGGAAGAGCTTGACGCCGTTGTACTCGGGCGGATTGTGGGAGGCGGAGATGACCGCGCCGAGATCGAGTGCGAGAAGCGCCACGGCAGGTGTCGGCAGCACACCGGCCAGCACCGCGTGCCCTCCCGCCGACGCCACGCCGCTGGCGAAGGCCCGCTCCAGCTCTCGGCCCGAGGCACGGGTGTCGCGGGCGATGAAGACACCGCCGCCGCCGCGCCACAGGGTGGCCGCCCGGCCGAGTCGCTCGACGAGTTGCGGCGTCAGGTCCTCGCCAACCACGCCGCGCACCCCGTCGGTGCCGAAATACCGGCGCATGGGAGCGACGCTAGCGCTTGGAGAACTGAGGGGCCTTGCGGGCCTTGTGCAGGCCGGCCTTCTTGCGCTCGACGATGCGGCTGTCGCGGGCGAGGAACCCCTCCCGCTTCAACACCGTGCGCAGCTCCGGGTCGGCCTCGACGAGCGCGCGGGCGATTCCGTGACGGACGGCGCCCGCCTGCCCGCTCGGACCGCCGCCGTGGACGCGCACGCGAATGTCGTACGTGCCCTCGAGCCCGGCGACACGCAGCGGCGCGAGCACCTGCGTGCGATGTGTGAGCCGCGGGAAGTAGCTCTCGAGCGATCGCCCGTTGAACCACGTCGCGCCGTCACCCGGACGCAGGATCACACGCGCGACAGACGTCTTGCGCTTGCCGGTGCCGCGGTAGGTGGCGAGCTCAGCCACGTTACTTCTCCCGCTCCGCCACCGGCAAAGCCGGCACCTCCGCTCCCTGCGAGCCTCCGTCGAAGCCTACGGCTCTGCTCCCGCTCCGCCACCGGCAAAGCCGGCACCTCCGCTCCCTGCGAGCCTCCGTCAAGCCTACGGCTCTGCTCCCGCTCCGCCACCGGCAAAGCCGGCACCTCCGCTCCCTGCGAGCCTCCGTCGAGCCTACGGCTCTTCGACTCCAGCTTCAGGGGCTCGGGACCTTGAGCAGCGTGCGGGTGCTCGGGACCGGTGTAGATCTTCAGCTTGCCGATCTGCGCGCGGGCGAGCTTGTTCCGGGGAAGCATGCCCTTCACGGCCTTGCGCAGGACCTCGGTCGGGCGACGCTCGAGCTGCTCGCGGAGGGTTCGGCTGCGCAGCCCGCCCGGGTAGCCCGAGTGGCGGTGGTACATCTTCTGGTCGAGCTTCGCGCCCGTGACGTGAATCTTCTCGGCGTTGACGACGACGACGAAGTCGCCGGTGTCGACGTGGGGCGTGTACTCGGGCTTGCCCTTGCCTCGCAGGGTGTCGGCGATACGCGTAGACAGCCGGCCGAGCGTCTGGCCCTCGGCGTCGACGACGTACCAGCGGCGAGCGATCTCGCCCGGCTTTGCATTCCAGGTCTTTTGCACTTCAGTGGTGTCGCATACGAAAGAAGCGGCGCACACAACGCGCGCCGGGGTCGAAATCGTATCAGCTTCTATCCGGCCGGTTCGACCACCGCCTGCGGCCGGCGCCCGACAGTCAGCCACAGCGCGGGCAGCAGGGCGAGGACGGTCGCGCCGAGCGCCAGGCTGGTCACGCCCTGCGCGCTGTAGGCGACGCCGCCCAGGAGCGCGAGCGAGGCGCCGGACAGGCCGGACACGAGGTCGCCGAACCCAACGAGTTGGGCGCGCTCCGCGGGTGGGGCGAGGTCGACCAGCGTCGACGTCGCGGAGACGTACGACAGGCTCCAGCCGAGACCGAGGCCGAAGAGGACGACACCGGTCCAGAAGATGCTGCTCACCCACACCAGTCCGAGCGTCGAGACGCCCATCACAGCCAGACCGCCGACGAGCGCCTCGCGGCGGCCGATCCGCTCGATCAGGTCGCCGACGACGAGTACGAGCCCGTACATGCCGACGATGTGGGCGCTGATCACCGGGAAGATGTCCCGCTGGTGGTGATGGTGTCCGAGCATCACGTAGCCCGTCAGGTTCATCACGGCGACCATCACCCCGAAGCTGGCAACCGCGGCGAGGAGCGCGGTGCCGACCCCCGGCCGGCGCAGGACCTCGAGCAGCGGCGTGCTGCCCGGCGGAGCAGCGCTCTGCGGGGCGAGCTCCCGGGCGATCGTGCGCGGGTCCGGCCGCACGGACAGGACAAGCGCGAGCGCGGCGACCATGAATCCGCCGGCGGCGAACCAGGGGACGACGAGGTCGTGGGCGTTCAGGCCTCGACCGGCGAAGAGCGGGCTGAACACGAATGGGCCCAGCACGGCGCCGGCAACCGCGCCGAACAGGACGAGCGAGATCTGGCGCGGTCGCCTCTCCGGGGCAACCATGTCCGCCGCAGCAGCACGTGCAAGGAGGACGGTGCCGTTCGCGACCCCGACGAGCGCGAAGCCGACGATCACGAGCGGCGTCGAATTCCAGAGACAGCCGAGCGCGGTCGTGGACGTGCCGGCGATACCCGCTGCGCAGCCCGCGGCCAAGATCGGAATCCGCCCGCGCCGGTCCATCAGCCGCCCTGCAGGCAGAGCGGCCAGGGCACCCGTGGAGAGGAAGATCGCCGGCCCCAGCCCGAGGATCCCCTCGATGCCGGTCACGACCACCAGCGTGGTGGTCGCCACGGCAACGACCAGCTGGATCATCCCGGACAGGCAGACGAGCGTCGCCGACAGCAGCAGCGTGTTCCGCCTGACCGGGTATGCGGTCACTCGATCAATCTACACAGGCCGTCTCGGAAGGCAGCCGCCCCGCCGTGTGACGGGTGGCGGACGTAGTCGCCCCCGACGACCGCGTGCGCCAGCCGGCCGACGGGTACGAGCCGGCGGCCCCGAGCAACACCTTCCAGGAAGTGCACACCGAGCTCCACTTCGGCGCGTGTCGGCCGCCGATTCGTGGACGGGCGGCCAGGCTCATGCGGATGCGTCGGAACGACGTTCCAGAGCAGGACCTCGTTCTCGATCCCGAGCTCTGCGAGCACGCGGTGGACGATCGTCGCCGTCGCCTCGGCCGGGCCGGATCCGGTCAGCTGCCGCTCGGACGTGAACGGGATCCCGCTGACCCGCGCGCCGCGGTAGCCCGCCGCCTCGCCGACGAGCACGATCGAGGCACCGCGTCTCGCAGCCAGGTAGGCCTCCAACCGTTCTCGCCGCAGGCGAGAACGGCCGTACTGGTTGAACGTGTCGCCGATCCGCGCAGCCGCGAGCCCGGCTACCAGTGCTCCCAGCGGACGACCTCCTCGAGCGGCTTCCACTCGAACTTCCTCCGCGAGCCGTCTCTCGTCTCTGGGGCTGCGTGGCCGATCGTCACGACGCCCACGACCTCGAGGTCGGCCGGCATCCCGAGCAGCTCGCGCAGCCGGTTGTTGCCGTCCCCGACGAGTCCGAACAAACCCGCGCCGAGCCCCTCGTCGATCGCCGCAAGCAGCAGGAGCATGATCGCCTTGCCGGCGTCCACCCACCACCAGGGAACGCGCCATTCGACCTCCTCCCCGCTCTCGTCGAGCTTGTCCGGCTGCCGGTAGCGATCGTGGTAGTCGTCCTCGCGCATCGCGACGACGATGTGGACGGGCGCTCGCGAGATCCACGGCTCGAATCCGCGCTCGAGGTAGTAGGCCTCGTCCGCCAGCTCGGCGATTCGCCGGCGTGCGTCGAGTTCGGTGACGACCACGAAACGATTGCCCTGACTGAATCCGCCGCTCGGCGCCTTGCGTCCCCGCGCGACGATCCGTTCGACCACCTCGCGCTGCACGGGCTCGTCCGTGTAGTTGCGCACCATCTTCCGCCTGCGCAGGACATCGGCGAAGTCCATGATCGCCCCATGATGACGGTTACGACGCTGACGGACGGCGGCCAGGAGCCTGCGCAGATCGGGCACGCGCTGCACGACTTCCTCGCCGCGGCGCAGACGTCGCTCGATCTCGCGCTCTACGACTTCAAGCTCGGGCCCGGCCTCGAGGAGCTGGTCGTCGACACGATCGAGGAGGCCGGCCGCCGCGGCGTCGCCGTCCGGGTCGCGTACAACGCCGATTTCCGGGCGCCGATCCCGGTGCCGCCGCCGCCCGAGTGCACGCCCGAGGACATCGAGCGCCTGAGCGTGCCGACGAAGGCGATCGCCGGCATCCCCGATCTGATGCACCACAAGTACGTCGTCCGCGACGGTGCCTCGGTGTGGACGGGCTCGACGAACTGGACGGACGACTCGTGGTCGCGGGAGGAGAACGTGATCGCCGTCGTCGACTCGCCGGAGCTGGCGCATGCGTTCACGCTCGACTTCGAGCAGCTCTGGGCGACGGGCAACGTGCTCGACACGGGCAAGGTCGAGCCGAGGCCGGTGCACGTGGACGGGATCGAGATCCGGCCGTGGTTCTGCCCGGGGTTCGGAGACGCGCTCTCGCACCGGATCGCGAAGGCGATCGGCCGCGCGAAGCGGCGAGTGCGGATCTGCTCGCCCGTGATCACGGCCGCGCCCGTGCTGGCGACCCTGGCTCAGGCGATCGCCGACGGGAAGGTGGACGTCTCGGGCGCGGTCGACCAGACGCAGATCGAGGATGTGCGGCGCAGTGGGGGCCGACCGGCGTCTCGTCGTGGAAGCTGCCGCTCCTCCGGCAGGTGATCGGACTCGGGCCGCTTCGCCGGCAAGCGCTCGACGCCGTGGGGGCCTGGGACGGTGCACGACTACATGCACGCCAAGCTGACAGTCGCCGACGACGTCGTCTTTCTCGGCTCGTTCAACCTCTCGCACTCGGGCGAGCAGAACGCCGAGAACGTGCTGGAGATCCACGACCCGGCCCTGGCGGAGCGCCTGGCCGGGTTCGTGGACGGCGTGCGGGCGCGCTATCCGGCGGCCACGCTGGCCTAGCCGGCGGTGAGGTAGTTGTGGATCTCGGTATACGTGACTTCGGGAGGCGCCGGGAATCCCCGCCTCGGCCGCGTTGGGCCCGATCTGCTCCTGCGCAAACTGCTCGTACGCCTCCTTCGAGTCCCACACGTCGACGACGCGAATTCCGTCGTCGGTCTGCGCGACCCAGTGGAAGAGCCCGTGCGGCGCGCCCTTTCCGCCGTGCGTGAAGCCCATCTTCTCGATCACCTGCTCGTACTGATCCAGAGTCGCGCCCTTGAAGTTCATCTCGACTGCAACTGCCATCTCGAACCTCCTTTGCCTGCCCTGGATGACGCCTCTACCGATCTTCGCAGATGGGGCACGAGCGGTTCAACGCCCCATTTTCCGCCGAAAGTCCGGAGGACTTTCGGCGGTTACTATTCCCATTCGATTGTCGCGGGCGGCTTCGAGGAGAGGTCGAGCGCGACTCGGTTCACTCCCGGGATCTCGTTGACGATCCGGCTGGAGATCGTCTCCAGCAGGTCGTAGGGCAGGCGCGCCCAGTCGGCTGTCATCGCGTCCTCCGAGGTGACCGCGCGGATCACGATCGGGTACCCGTAGGTGCGTTCGTCGCCCTGGACGCCGACCGAACGGATTGCCGGCAGGACGGCGAAGCACTGCCACAGCTCGCGGTAGAGACCGGCGCGGCGCACCTCCTCGAGCAGGATCGCGTCGGCCTCGCGGAGGATCTCGAGCCGCTCGCGGGTGACCTCGCCGATGATCCGGATGGCGAGACCCGGCCCCGGGAACGGGTGGCGCCAGACCATCGGCTCCGGCAGGCCGAGCTCCTCTCCCACTCGCCTGACCTCGTCCTTGAACAGCGCCCGAAGCGGCTCGACGAGCTCCATGGTCATGTCCTCCGGGAGCCCGCCGACGTTGTGGTGGGACTTGATCTTCGCGGCGACACCCTCGGTGCCGCCGGACTCGATCACGTCCGAGTAGAGGGTTCCCTGGACGAGGAACGTCGTACGGCCGAGCCGCGCTGCCTCCTCCTCGAAGACGCGGATGAACTCCTCGCCGATGATCTTCCGCTTCTCCTCCGGCTCGGTGACGCCGGCGAGGCGGGCGAGGAACCGCGCCGACGCATCGACGTGCACCAGCGGAACGTGGAAATGCCCTTCGAACGTCTCGACCACCTGGGCGGCCTCGTCCTTGCGCAGCAGACCGTGGTCGACGAACACACACGTGAGCTGGTCGCCGACCGCCTTGTGGACGAGCAGCGCGGCGACGGCGGAGTCGACTCCGCCCGACAGCGCACAGAGAACCCGCGCACCGCCGACCTGCGCGCGGATGCGCTCCACCTGCTCCTCGATCACGGCAGCAGGCGTCCAGGTGGGGCGTGCGCCCGCGACCGTGTAGAGGAAATTCTTCAGCACGTCCTGGCCGTGCGGGGTGTGCCGGACCTCGGGGTGGAACTGGACGCCGTAGAGACCGCGCTCGGGGGCCTCGAACGCGGCGATCGGGGTCGAGTCCGACGACGCCGTCACCTCGGCGCCCTCCGGTGCTGCGGTGACCGAGTCGCCGTGGCTCATCCACGCCGTCTGCTCCTCGGGCAGCCCGTCGCCCAGCGCCCCGCGCAGGCGAATCGACGCCTTGCCGAACTCCGAAGCCCCGGTTCGCTCGACGCGACCGCCGAGCGCCTGCGCCATCAGCTGCATCCCGTAGCAGATGCCGAGTACGGGAACGCCGAGCTCGAAGATCGACGGGTCGACCTTCGGCGCACCCTCCGCGTAGACCGACGCCGGCCCACCGCTGAGAATCAGCGCCGCGGGACTCTTCGCACCCAGGTCCGCGGCGGAGGCCCGGTGGCCGACGAGCTCGGAGTAGACCCGCGCCTCGCGGACGCGGCGGGCGATCAGCTGCGAGTACTGACCGCCGAGATCGACGACGAGCACGGGGCGATCCTCCGGAGCCGGCTCCGGAATCGGGAGCCGAACGGGATCAACGGCGATAGTTCGGCGCCTCTTTCGTGATCGTCACGTCGTGCGGGTGGCTCTCGTACAGGCCGGCAGCAGTGATCCGCACGAAGCGGGTGTTCTCCTTCATCGCCTCGATCGTCGCCGCCCCGCAGTAGCCCATCGCCTGCCGCAGGCCGCCGACGAACTGGTGGAGCACCGCCTGCGCCGGCCCCTTGTAGGTGACCCGCCCCTCGATCCCTTCCGGGATCAGCTGCTCGACGTCCTCGACGTCGCCCTGGAAGTAGCGGTCCTTCGAGAAGCCGCGTGCCTTCATTGCACCGAGTGACCCCATTCCGCGGTATTCCTTGTACCGCTCGCCCTTCACGAGGATGACGTCGCCCGGCGCCTCATCGGTGCCCGCGAGCGCGGAGCCGAGCATGACGGTGTCGGCGCCGGCCGCAATCGCCTTGGCGATATCGCCGGAGTTGCGGATCCCGCCGTCGGCAATCAGGGGCACGCCCTCTGCGGCGCAGACGCGCGCGCAGTCGTAGACCGCGGTCACCTGCGGCACGCCAACACCGGCGACGACGCGCGTGGTGCAGATGGAGCCCGGGCCAACTCCCGCCTTGACTCCGTCCGCGCCGGCACGGACGAGCGCGTCGGCAGCTTCGGCGGTGGCGACGTTCCCCGCGATGAGCTCGACGTCGAACCGGGACTTGAGCTCGGCAGCCATCTCGACCACCCCTCGGGAGTGCCCGTGCGCCGTGTCGAGGACCAGCACGTCCACACCCTGGGCGACGAGCGCCGCCGCGCGCTCGAGCACGTCCGAGCCGACGCCGACGGCGGCGCCGACCCGCAGCCGTCCCTGAGGATCCTTGGTCGCGTTGGGGTATTCGATCCGCTTCGAGATGTCCTTGACGGTGATCAGTCCACTGAGCCGGCCGTCGGAGTCGACAACGGGCAGCTTCTCGATCTTGTTGCGATGGAGGATCCGCTCGGCCTCGTCGAGGGTCGTACCGACAGGTGCGGTGACCAGGTCGCGGCTCGTCATCAGCGCGTGGACCGGCTGGGCCGTGTCGGTCTCGAAGCGGAGGTCGCGGTTGGTCAGGATTCCGACGAGAATTCCTTCGGCGTCGACGATCGGCACACCTGAGATCCGGTAGCGAGCCATCAGGTCGAGCGCCTCGGAAACCCGTGCGTCGGGCGCAAGCGTGACCGGCTCGACGATCATCCCGGCCTCGGAGCGCTTGACCTTGTCCACCTCGGCGGCCTGATCCTCGATCGAGAGGTTTCGGTGGACGACCCCGATGCCGCCCGCGCGCGCGAGCGCGATTGCGAGGCGAGCCTCGGTGACCGTGTCCATCGCCGCCGAGACCACGGGGATCGCGAGCTCGATCTCCCGCGTCAGCCGCGTGCGGGTGGAGACGTCATTCGGGAGCACCTCGGACTCGGCCGGCACCAGCAGGACGTCGTCGAAGGCAAGCCCTTCCCTCGAAAACTTGTCGTCGAGCGCCAGGAGGCGCTCGACCTCGACCCTGCCTAGCTCCAGTCCCTCCAAGAAGGACAGCTTAGCGGTCGACCACGACGTGCTCCAGGTCGCCGAGCTCGACGTCGGGTTGCAGGCCGAGCGCCGTTCGCGGATCGAAGCGGCCGGCGCCGATCTCCTTCGCGGAGGCAGCACCGGCGGCCACGGCCGCGCGGAGGGCGTCCTCGGCGGAGTGCCCCTCGACCTGCGAGGCGATGAAGCCGGCCAGCAGCACGTCGCCGGCACCCACTGCCGACATCGTCTCGACCTGCGGCGCGACCACCCGGTAGCGCCGCGTCTTCCGTCCCTCCCGGAGCCGTGCGAAGCACCCGCCTTCGTCGGTGATCAGGACGTTCCGGGCGCCGAGCTCGGCTATGTGCTCGAGCGCGTACGCGAAATCCTGCTGCTCGTAGAACTCCTGGCCGACGAGCGCCTCCGCCTCGCGCTGGTTCGGCGAGACGAGAAACGGCTCTGTCTCGAGCCCAAGCCTCAGCGGCTCACCGTCCGTGTCGAGAACGGTCAGCACCTGCCGGCGGCCCAGGTCGCGGATCAGCTCGCCGTAGAAGTCGGGAGCGACCCCGCGGGGCAGAGAGCCCGCGAGCACGACGAAGTCGGCGCCGCGAGAGAGGTAACGCAGCTTCTCGAGCAGCATCTCGACCTCCTCGGGCTTTGCGAGCGGGCCCCACTCGTTGATCTCGGTGAATGAGCTCCCGGTCGGGTCGACGACGGCTGTCGACGTCCGCGACTCGTCCTCGATCCGGACGAAGTCGTTGAGAATCGCCTCGCCGGTCAACTCCTCGACGACACGGGTTCCGGTCCGTCCGCCCGCAAGCCCGGTCGCCACGACCGGAACGCCCAGCCGCTTGAGCGCGCGGGCGACATTGATGCCCTTGCCGCCCGCGAGCGTCAGGCCGGCGCTCGCCCGGTGCCGCTGGCCGAGCTGGAAGTTCGGCACGGTGAGGGTGCGGTCGATGGCGGCGTTGAGGGTGACCGTAACGATCATGAGCTCACGAAAACCAGCTGCCGATCCGGTTCAGCGTCCTCCCTGCATACCACTCCGCGCGTCCGGCGAAACCCGGTTTGGCGATTGAGCGCGCTGCGACGAGCGGGCGGCGGGCGACGACCTTCTTCCCGGCGTAGACGAGCACCTCACCCAGACGCTCCCCCTTTTTCACCGGCAGCGAGACCACCGTCGGGGCGGTCACCTGCTCGACCAGCGGCCGGTCGACGCGGACGATCCTCGTCACCGATCCGCCGGCGACGAGCGCAAGCGCCCGCCGTCCGTACGGGGCCTGCGCAGTCGCGTAGATCCGTTCCCCCGAGACGATGCGCACGGTGCGGTACCGGGAGAGCCCCCAGGCGAGCAGCGCGGAGAGGTCCGCGTTGCGCCCGGCGCGGGTGGCACCTCCGAGCAGCGTTGCGTACACGGTCACCCCGTACGCTCGCGCGGCAGCCACCTCCGACCACCCCGCGCCCTCGGTGTGCCCGGTCTTCACGCCGAACGCTCCCGGGAAGCTCGACAGGAGGTCGTTCCAGGTCGTCAGGAGGCGCCCTCCCGCGACTGTCGCCGTGCGCCGGGAGACAACGTCCCGGATGACCGGGTTCTTCATGGCGATCCGTGCGAGCCGCGTCACGTCGCGCGCGCTCGAGTAGTGGCCGGGCGCGTCCAGCCCGTCGGGGTTTGCGAAATGGGTGTCGTGCAGCCCGAGACGAGCCGCCTCCTCGTTCATCATCGCGACGAAAGCCGTCTGGGTACCGCCGACGTGCTCGGCGAGTGCGACCGCGGCGTCATTCGCGCTCTGGATCAGAGCCGACTCGACGAGGTCGCCGACGCTGATCCGCTCGCCCTTCTCCAGGTAGATCGAGGACTCGCCCACATCGGCCGCCCGCCCGCTAACCGTGACGATGTCGTCGAGGCGTGCGTGCTGCAGCGCGACGAGGACGGTCATCAGCTTCGTGATGCTCGCGATCGGCACGCGCTCCCGGTCGTGACTGGAGGCCAGCACCTCGCCGGTGGCGCCGTTCTGGACGAAGTACGCCCGCCCGGCGACCTGCGGAGCGCCGGCAACCGCAGCCTGAGCGGAGAGCAGGAGAGCTGTCGCGAGAAGGGCTGCGCGGAGCCCCGACCGAAGCTTCACGGCCGCGAAGCCTACCCTTCGGCAGCCGTCCCCTGTTACTTGACGCGCACCTGCTCGCCGGGCGTGAGCGCGGTCGGCTCGATCCCGGGATTCAGGCGGAGCAGCGCATCGACAGTGGTCGCAAAGCGGGCCGCGATCGCGCCGAGGGTGTCGCCGCTGGCAATGACGTAGTAGCTCGCCCGCTCCGACCGCGCCGGCGCGGAAGGCGCGACGGCGGCGCCGGGCGCGGTCGTCGAAACGGTTGGAGTGGGCGTTGACCGCGTATCGGCGCGAAGCGACGTGCGGACGAGGAGAACGATCCCGGTCATCGCCAGCAGGAAGACGACGGGGGCGACGTAACGGGCGCTGAACTCCCGGTGGCTCACCAGCCCGAGACGGCCCACACCTCGCGGCGAAGGCGGGCGGCCTCGGCCGCGGCGGCGGAGCGCCAGTCTTCGTCCGCCTCGCGGAAGGCGTAGGTCACCGAGCGCGAGGCGCTGACGAGGGCAGAGGCCGGTCCGATCGTAAACGCGCGCGCGATGTCGGCGGCTGTCGCGCCCTGCGCGCCGACCCCCGGAAGCAGCAAGATCGCCTTCGGCAAGAGCCGCCGTGCCTCACCGATTGCACGGGGGTGGGTTGCGCCGACGACGGCCCCGATGCTCGACAGGCCGCAGTCGCCGACGATTTCCTCGCCGAGCTCGCGGACGAGGAGCGCAACCTGGTGCCAGACGGGCCTGCCGTCGGAGAGCGCGAGGTCCTGCACGTCGGCGCTCCCTGCGTTCGACGTCTTGACGAGGCAGAAGAGGCCGCCCCCGCCACGCCGGCAGGCGGCGACGAAGGGCTCAAGGGAGTCGCGACCGAGATAGGGATTGACGGTGAGCGCATCGGCCAGAGCGCCGCGGGTCTCGCTCGGCTCCAGGTATGCGTCCGCGTACGCACGGGCCGTCGAGCTGATGTCACCGCGCTTGCCGTCGACGATTACGAGCAGCCCGGCCGCGTGCGCGTACGCGACGACGCGCTCGAAGGCCACGAGCCCGTCGCTGCCGAGCACCTCGAAGAAGGCCAGCTGCGGCTTGACGGCCACGACGTACGACGCGACGGCATCGACAATCCCGCAACAGAAGCGGGCGGTCGCCTCGGCTGCGCCAGAGCGCCCGACGCGGGCGCCACCCCGGACCTCCAACGGGAGCAGGTCGAGCCGCGGGTCGAGGCCGACGACAAGCTGGCTGTGCTTCTGCTCGATCGCCGTGGCGAGCCGGTCGGCGAAGGCGGTGGTCACGACAGTCGCTCCCGCGTCCATCGGTCCTAGAGTAGACAGGATGCTGCCACCGAGGACTGCTTGCGCGGCCCTCGGTGGCAGCACGGGAGGAGGGCTCCCCGCTAGCCGCCGCGAACGGCTTGCTTGAGCGAGCTCCCCGCGGTGAACTTCGGCACCGTTGCCGCCGGGATGTGCACTTTCTGGCCCGGATTGCGCGGATTCACGCCCATGCGGGCCTTGCGATCGGACGTCGCGAACTTGCCGAAGCCGGTGAAGCTGACGGAATCGCGCCGCACGAGCGCGGATGTGATCGTGTCGAGCACTGCGTCGACTGCCTGACCTGCCTCACGGCGGCCCAAGCCGCTCTTCTGGGCAACGGCGTCGACAAACTCCTGCTTGGTCACCTAGGTCCTCCTCCTCTGGAAATAGCGGATCACGGGACGGAAGCTACCACCGGGTTTCATTTCGCTCAACCATGCGGCTTTGCACCCTACCGTCCCTCGACGACTTCGGCCGCACGGAACAACGGGTGCAGGTGGACGCCAAGACGCGCGAGGGCTTCCACACCGCCTTCCTCCCGATCGATGACGCAGATGGCCGTACGGCATTCCAGATCAGCTTGGCGTAGGGCTCGGACGGCATCGGCCGCTGCGCCGCCCGATGTGACCACATCCTCGATCAGCAGAACTCGCTCGCCGGCGGCGTAAGCCCCCTCGAGCCGGTTGCTCGTTCCGTATGCCTTTGCCTCGCCCCGGACGATCAGGAACGGCAGGCGCGAGGAGAGCGAGGCGGCAGCGGCGAGCGCGACGGCGCCGAGCTCGGGCCCCGCCAGACGAGCCGCGTCAGGCTCGACCTCGGTCGCCTTCGTTGCGAGCCTCGCCCCCAGGGCCTCGAGCAGGTCGGGCACGGTCTCGAAGCGGTACTTGTCCAGGTAGTACTTCGAGCGCTTGCCCGAGCGTAGGACGAAATCGCCCTCGAGGTACGCATGCTCACGCAGGGCGGCGAGCAGAGCCCGGTCGTCCACGGCTACCGGCGGGCGATCTCGATCAGACGCCTTGCCAGGGGAAGCGCCGTCCCAGCCTCCGGCGAGCCCTCGGCGAGAGAGAGCATCGAGCCATCCTCGTAGTACACGTCGACCCGATCGCGGCGGCGCGCCGAGCGACGCCTGTAGAACACCGTGCCCGCGAGCGAGCCGGCGGCGAGGACGAAGCCCGTGAGCAGCCTACGACGGGGCATCGCTTCCGCTCTTCGCGGGGGAGCGCTTCGGCTTCGGATTCTCCTCGGCGGCGACACTACGAAGGCAGCTCTTCAGGTCGTAGAAGACAAGACCGACTGTAGGCTCCTGCCCTGTGGTTGCAGCAATCGTCCGTTGCTCATCCTGGACGACGAAGACGCTGCCGTCGCTCGTCGCCACCTCGAGCTGCGCGAGCCCCTTGTCGCCGGCGGCACGACGGACGGCAGCCAAGAGCTCGTGCACGATCCGTGCGAAGTCGCCGGACCGCGACTCGTCGAGCGTCGAGGCGATCGTCGAGCCGTCTGCGTCGAGAACAATTGCCGCCTCGATCTGGGACGAGATCTCGGTCAAGTCCGATAGCGCTTGTGCGGCGTCCATCGGCGGCACACGCTAACACAGTGCATGTTCGCGAGACCTTCTCGAAGTTCTTCGCCGACCGGGGCACGCACCTGGCCGCGATGATCGCCTACTTCGCGCTCCTCTCCTTCGTGCCGCTCGTCTTCCTCGCGCTGGCGCTGCTCGGTCTCACAGGCCGGGCGAACGAGTCGAGCTACTTCGTCACGGAGCTCCAGAGGATCTTCCCGAGCGCGTCGGTCTCCAGCATCGTCTCCTGGGTCCGGAGCATCCAGGGCAACGCCACTTCGCTCGGGCTGATCGGCGGCGGCTTCCTGCTCTGGTCGTCGCTGTCGCTCTTCAGCGTGCTCGAGTCGGCGTTCAACATCGTCTACGGCCGGCCGAACCGCCCCTTTCTCTACGGCAAGGGGCGCGCGGTCGTCTTCATGCTCGCCTCGCTGGTCACCCTGTTCGTCGGCCTGGTCATCGGCGGGGTCGGCGCACACCTGCTGAACCGTTTCGCGCCGGGGTTCCTCGCCAACGCGATCATCGCGTACATGCTCTCGGTGCTGGTCTCGGCGACGACGATCTTGCTGTTCCTGGTCTCGTCCTACCGGTATCTGACCAACGCCGACCTGACGATCCGCGATGTCCTGCCGGGCGCGATCGTCGCCACCGTGGCGCTCGAAGCGACATTCCAAGTGCTGCCCTTCTATCTGCGCCTGTCCAAGCACGTGCCCGCGGCGGTGGCGATCGGCGCCCCGGTGCTGCTCCTGATCTGGCTCTACGTGATGGCGAACGTAATCGTGTTCGGCGCCGAGGTGAACTGGCGCCGGGCACAGCCCGGCTGACTCTTAACAGTGCCAGGCACTGTTAAGAGTCCTGCAAATCGTGGGTTTTCGCGCGGCCCGCCAGCGCGGCCCGGAGCGCCTGCGCCGCCCTGGCGCGGGCCGAATGCTCCGACTTCCACTCGTTCCCGAGCTCGGCGACCGTCTCGTTCTCACCGTCCGGAATGAACACCGGGTCGTAGCCGAAGCCCTCTGCTCCCCGCGGCTCCCGGGCGATCGTGCCCTCCAGCAGACCCTTCACCACGAGCTCGCGCCCGTCAGGGGCGATCGCGACGATCGTGCACCTGAACCGCGCGCGCCGGTCATCCTCGTCGCCCAGCTCGGCGAGCAGCGAGTCCACCGGACGATCGGCCCAGCGCGCCGAGTGCACCCCGGGACGGCCGCCGAGCGCGGCTACCTCCACACCGGCGTCCTCACCGATCACCCAGGCATCGGCAGGAGCACGACCACGGCCGAAGCGTGCCTTCAGGCGGGCGTTCTCCTCGTACGTCGCGCCGGTCTCCTCAGGAGACTCCTCTACGCCCAGCGGCTCCAACTCCCAGCCGGGCAGCGCGGCCCGCAGCTCCCGCAGCTTGTGCGGGTTCGCCGAGCTGAGCACCACCCTCACGGCTGCCAGCGGGCCTCCTCGACCTCGGGCAGCGAGCCGACCGCATCGAGCGCGCGGGCCCGGTGCTCGTCGTCAAGACGGAGCTCCACCTCGAGCCGCCGCCCGTCGCGGCGAAGCGCGAGCAGGTCACCGAGTCGCTCGAGCGCGTCGAGCACGCCGCCGCTCGTCGCATCATCGGCGAGATCGACAACCATCCTGCTCGCCCTGCGCTGGAAGATCAGGCGTTCCTTCAGCCACTCGAGCGGCCGCAGGGCAACGAGAGCGACGCCGGTGGAGATCACCGCGCCCTTCCAGTAGCCGGCGCCGGCGGCCATCCCGACCGCTGCGACGATCCAGAGGCTCGCGGCGGTGGTCAGGCCGCGGACCGTGAAGCCCTGCCGGAAGATCACGCCCGCTCCCAGGAATCCGACGCCCGTGACGACCTGCGCCGCGATCCGCGACGGATCGACGCTTGCGCCGGGGAACTGCGTAAAGCCGTAGATGCCGACGAGCGTGAAAAGCGCCGATCCCGCGGCGACGAGCATGTGCGTTCTGAGGCCGGCTGCCTTTTCGTCCAGCTCCCGCTCGAGGCCGATGACGCTGCCGAGCGCGGCCCCCACCGCTACCCGGAGGAGCGTCTCGCCCCAGCCCAGCGACGCGATCTCAGCCGCGAGGCGCATCGACGGCCTCCTGCTGCGCCAGGCCGATCCGCTCGATCCCCCTCGCGGCAAGATCGAGCAGCTCGTCGAGTGAGTCCCGGCCGAACGGCACCTGCTCGGCTGTCGCCTGCACCTCGACCAGGCGGCCGTCGCCGGTCATGACCACGTTCAGGTCGACGTCGGCGTTCGAGTCCTCGGAGTAGTCGAGGTCGAGCAGCAGCTCGCCGCCGACGATCCCGAGCGATACGGCGGCGACCGACCCCGGCATCGCCTTCGACAGGCCGAATCGGTCGAGCGCGCGACGTGCCGCGACCCATGCACCGGAGGTCGCAGCGCAGCGGGTGCCGCCGTCCGCCTGGAGCACGTCGCAGTCGAGCCACAGCGTCCGCTCGCCGAGCGCCTGGAAGTCGGTGACCGCGCGCACGGCGCGGCCGATCAACCGCTGGATCTCGACCGTGCGACCCTTCTGGCGACCGGTCGAGGCTTCCCGCTGGGTGCGTCGGCCGGTCGAGGCGGGCAGCAGCGAGTACTCGGCGGTGATCCACCCCACGCCCTTGCCCGACATCCAGCGCGGCACGCTCTCCTCGATCGACGCAGTGCAGAGAACGCGCGTCTTCCCCTGCGTGTAGAGCACCGAACCGTGCGGCTGCTCGAGGTAGTCCGGCACGATCTCGAGCGGCCGGAGCTGGTCGTGCCGGCGCCCATCCGCTCTGCTCACGTCACACCTCCGTGACAGTGTCTGACACTGGGGCGTGGTCGCGCGGGACAGCGTCTCACGCGGCCGCCTCGGTGAGCTCCGAAAGCTCGACGGGCTCGACCTCGTCGATCGGCAGCTGGAGAAAGCGCGCACCGGTGACGCGGAAGACGTCCGCGTCACCGGTGGTCAGGAACCGGTAGCCCCCCTCGCGGCCGGTCTGATTCTCGATCCCCTTCCGCGACAGCGTCTCGGCAACTTCGCGTGCGGTCTCCTCGGCCGAGAAGACAAGCGTCACTCCGCGGCCGAACACCCGCTGGAAGATGGGCCGGATCAACGGGTAGTGCGTGCACCCGAGAACGACGGTGTCCACGTCGGCCTGCTGCAACGGCTCGGCGTACTCCCGCACGGCAGCGAGGGTCTCGGGGCCGAAGGGGTCGTCGCTCTCGATCAGCGGGACGAGCCGGGGGCAGGCGACCGAGGTCATCCGCACCCCTGCGTCGAGCGTGCGCACGAGCTGCTCGTAGCGGCCCGACTCGACGGTCGCCTTGGTCGCGAGCAGGCCGATCCGCCGGTTGCGCGTCGCCTGCACCGCGGCGTGCGCCTCGGGCGTGATCACGCCGACGACGGGAACGGACAGCGACTCCTGCAGCTCGGGGAGCGCCGCCGAGGTGGCGGTGTTGCAGGCGACGAGGATCAGCTTCACTCCCTGCGCCTCCAGGTACGCCCCGATCTCGTGCGCGAACTGCGCCACCTCGGGGAGAGGTCGGGGGCCGTAGGGCAGCCTGGCGCCGTCGCCGAGGTAGACGAAATCCTCGTGCGGCATCGTGACGAGACACTCGTGCAGGACGGTCAAGCCGCCCATGCCCGAGTCGAACACGCCGACAGGACGCGAGTCCATCGCGGGGCATTCTAGGTTGCCTATGCTCGCGGGGATGGTGCCCGTCCGGATCGGCACGTGCTCCTGGGCCGACGAGGGGCTGCTCAAGCACTGGTATCCGCGCGGCGCCTCCTCGCCTGCGGCGCGCCTCGCCTACTACGCCGAGCGCTTCGACGTCGTCGAGGTCGACTCGCCCTTCTACCACCTGCCCTCGCCGGAGACGGCGGCGAAATGGGCGGAGCGCACACCTGACTCCTTCGTCTTCCACGTCAAGGCGAGCGGCGAGATGACCGGCCACCGCGAGCAGGATCGCGAGACCGCGTTCCGCGAGTTCCGCGAGGCGCTGGCGCCGCTCGAGGCGGCAGGCAAGCTCCGCGGGGTGCTGCTCCAGTACCCGCCGTGGTTCGTCAAGTCGAACGAGGCGCTCGCCGAGCTGACGGCGGCCGCGCCGCTGCTCGAGCCGCTCGTGCCTCTGGTCGAGTTCCGCCACCGCTCGTGGCTAGAAGAGGACGAGCGCGCAGGCACGCTTTCGTTCCTCGAGCGTCACCGCCTCGCCTACGTCTCGGTCGACTCACCCCGCACCCGCGCGAGCAACGTCGTCCCGCGGATCGCCGCCGTCACCCACCCGGTCGCCTACGTCCGCTTCCACGGGCGCAACTGGAAGACCTGGAACATCAAGGGAAAGAGCTCCGCCGACCGGTTCGACTGGATGTACAGCAGTGCAGAGCTCGAGGAGTGGGTCGAACCGCTCGGCGAGCTCGCAGAGCAGGCCGAGGAGGTCTACGCGCTCTTCAACAACAACAAGGCGGACTACGCGCCGCGCAGCGCGACGATCCTCCGCGCAGTGCTCGACGAGCGAGAGATTCCGGCCACGGGCGCAGTCGAGCCGCCCGAAATCGGCCAGTTACAGTTGGATTGGTGAACGTCCTCTCGATCATCCACGGCACGAACGCGCGCGCAGGTGTGTTCGAGGAGGTCGTCACCGCCGCCGGCCACCGCTTCGAGGAATGGAGCCTCGCCTGGGGCACACCGCCCCCGCGCCCGATCGACACCTACGGCGCGGTGTTCGTCTTCGGCGGCTCGATGCACGCCGACCAGGACGACCGGCACCCGTGGCTGCGCGAGGAGGACGCTTTCATCCGGGGGCTGATCGAGCGGGAGGTGCCGCTCTTCGGCGTCTGCCTCGGGATCCAGCTGATGGCGAAGGCCGAAGGCGCCGCGGTCTACGCGCTGCCCGACGGACCCGAGATCGGCTGGTTCGCCGTCGAGCTGACCGAGGCCGCTGCCGCAGATCCCGTCTTCGGCAGACTGCCGCAGTCGTTCGAAGGCTTCGGTTGGCACTACTACACGTACGACCTGCCGGACCGAGCCGAGGAGCTCGGCCGCAGCGCGCGCTGCAATCAGGCGTACAGCCTCGGCGAGGCCGCCTGGGGCATCCAGTTCCACGCCGAGGTGACGCTCGACACCGTGCGCAGCTGGATCGCCGACAAGGACGAGTTTCCGCTCGACCTCGACCGCGAGGCGCTGGTTGCGGAGACCGAGGAGAAGATCGCCACCTGGAACGACCTCGGGCGCGGCCTCTGCGGCGCGTTCGTCGAGGTCGCCGAGCGCGCGGCGGTAGCGGTCTAGCGCTCCATCGGCAGATCGGGGTGGCGCGACCACTCGTGCCACGAACCGGGGTAGTTCCGCGCGCGGTAGCCCGCCGAGCGGAGCGCCATCACTGCCAGTGCCGAGCGCGAGCCGGAGTGGCAGTACGCGACGATCTCGGCACCCTCGGGCGCTCCGACAAGCCGGCGTATCTCCTCCGCGGCGAGCGGCGTACCCGGCCCGGCAAAGAGCGCATCGACCTCGAGATGCTTCGCACCGGGGATGTGACCCTGGCGCCGGTCGCACGGGTAGCCGCCCTTACCGCTGAACTCGTCCACCCTGCGGACGTCGAGGATCGTCAGCTCGGGATCGTCGAGCCGGCCACGCAGCTCGTCGAGCGTCGGCACCGCGTCGAAGCGCGGGTCGAGCTCGTTTCGGTTCTTGTCCAGCTCCACCACCCCCTGGGTCAGATCGCGTCTCCCACGCGGCGAGGCCTCCTGCCATCACCGCCACGGCCGGATGCCCGGCCAGCTCGGCGAGCTGCGCCGAGGCGCAGGCGCCGATGCAGTCGCCGCCGTCGTAGAGCACGAGGCGCTCCTCCCCGGTGACCCCGTGCCGGCGGAGCCGCAGGCCGACCTCGGAGGCGAGCTCCTCGAGCACGCCGCGGTCGGTGACCGGCGCGGGCGAGCCGAGGACGAGCGGGATCGAGCCGGGGATGTGCCCCCGCGCGTGCGCGTTCGGGCCGCGGACGTCCGCGAGCAGCAGTCCGGGCTCTCCGAGTCGATCCGCCACCCATGAAGCGGTGACGACGGGCGGGAGGTCGCTCACAGCTCGGCCAGGAACGTCGTCAGCACCCGGTTGAACTCCTCCGGCCGCTCCATGCTCGGCAGGTGACCGCAAGCCTCGATGATCTCGGCGCGGCCGTTCGGCGAGGCGGCGGCGAGCTCCCGGGCGACCTCCGGACCGATCAGCGGATCGCCGTCGCCGGCAACGACGAGCAGTGGGATCCCGCTGGTGACGGCCTCGGTCGAGTCGGGTCGGCTGCGGATCGCCTCGATCGCGCGGACGAGCCCGTCGGGATCCTGCCCGGCTGCGATCTCGTGCGCCCGCTCGACCACGTCGGCCGATGCACCCGCCGCGAAGAAGTTCTTCGCCGCGGCCTGCCACAGCCCCTCGCCGCCCTGCTCGCGGGCGATGCGGATCCATTCCTCGCGGAGCGGCGCCCGCTCGAGCGGGTCGGCGTCGGCGCGGGAGCCGACGAGTACGAGCCCTCCGAGGCGCTCGGGAGCGAGTCGCGCAATCGCGGAGGCGCAGTAGCCGCCCATCGAGGCGCCGACGGCCACGAGCCGGCCCGGCACGGCTTGGAGCACGCCGAGCGCCCAGTCGTCCGTGCGCGAGCCGAGGGCGTACAGGTTCGCCGTGTGCACTTCGTGACCCGTGAGCGCGGGAAGCTGGGGCTCCCACATCCGCTCGTCGAAGGGCAATGCGTGGAGGAGGGCGATCCTCATCTCGGGAGCACGGACACGAGGTCCAGCTCGGCCGCGACCGACGGCCGCTCGGCGAACGTCGAGAGCCACTCGTCGAGATGCGGCGGAAGCTCAGTGCCGAGCAGGTCGCGGGCGCGGATCACCCAGGGGACGAAGGCGATGTCGGAGAAGAGGCTGTGGCCGACCTGGAGCGCGGCCAGCCGTTCGCCCAGCCTGTTCTCCTCCCCGCGCCGGGCGGCGTAGTAGTCGTCGCCGAGCAGCGTGTCGAAGCGAAAGACCTGGAGCCGTGCGAGCGCGCGCTCGGCCGGGTCGGCCGGGAGGAGAGCCGGCTCCGGATACCGCTCCTCCAAGTACTCCATGATCACGGCCGACTCGGGGAGAACGAACACGTCCTCCTCGATCACGGGCACCTTGCCGAGCGGGTTCTTCTCGTACAGCCAGGCCGGCCGGTCGGAGAGGTCGATCGCGACCACCTCGTGCTCGAGGTTCTTCTCGGCAAGGACGATGCGAACCCGCGCGCAGTACGGGCAGCGGGCGGCGTCGTAGAGCGTGATCATTCCGCGGAGCCTACCCCGAGAACATCGGCCACCTGGACGAGCAGCTGGTTCGGCGGAGGAAGCTCCCCGCCGGTGGCAGCCGTGCGTGCAACGGCACGCACGCGGGCGGGGTCGGCTCCGGTCAGCCGTTGCACAACCGTCGGGTTCGCGGCCAGTGCGATCACATCGCCGGGGGGAAGCGGCCCGTAGTGCTCGGGCACGGAGGCGTACTCGTCGGCGATCCCGCCCCGGTCCCAGAGGATGAAGCGCACGACCGCCTCTTCCTCGATTCCGAGCGTGAGCACGATCATCCCGAGCGCCAGCGAGAGCTCGCGGCCGAGCCGGCGCAGCGACTTCGGCTCGCGGCTACACAGCTCGTCGTCGACGCGGATCCAGCCGTTCCGAGGCTGCGAGACAGTCGTCGAGGCGGACCGGCCGATGCGTGGCAGGAACTTGGCGACGGCGCGCTCGACCACGTCGCGGTCGTCTGTCTGGACGTAGACCGCTCCGTTCGACGGCGGTCGCTCCGCGCCGAGCTGCGCCACGACCTTGTCGAGCGGGGCAGCCATATGGAAGGCATCGGGCTCGAAGCCGAGCCGCCGCCAGGCGGCGACCGCGCCCTCGTTCGCGATGAGCACGTCGAGCGTAACCCGCACCGACCCACGCGCCTTGCCCTCCGCCAACGCTTCGCGTATCAGCCCGCGCAGCACGCTCTGGCGCCGCGCCCGTGGTCGGACGTACGCAAATGCGACGTGCCAGACGTTCGCCGCGCGCATCGTTGCGCGTACCGAGCCGGCGACGCCGTCACCGTCCTCGGCGAGCAGGACTGCGCCACGACCACCGATGTCGGCGGCGACGTCGCTCCACTCTTCCTCCCACGTCTCGACGAACTCTGGAAGATCGGGGACTTCGGCCTCGAACTCCTCCCAGAGCTCCCGCAGGATCTGCTCGTCGTCCATCGTGGCGAGGCGGATGTTCACGTGCCCACGACTCTCAGGCCCGTGAGGAGGTAGTGGGCGACCAGATTCTGGAAGGGCTCGAAACGCTCGCCGATCGCTCGCACATCGACATCACCATAGAAGGCGCGCACCGCCTTGCGCAGACCCAGGTCGCCGTGCGGCCACGCCCGCGGCCTGGCGAGATGGCGGGCGAGAAACCAGTCCGCAGTCCACTCGCCGAGGCCGCGGATCGCCACGAGCCGCTCCTTGACCTCGTCGTCGGGCAGCCCGGCGAGCGCGTGCAGGTCGAGGTCGGCACGGGCGAGCGCGATCACGTACTCGGCCTTGCGGCGCGAGAAGCCGACGGCGACGACGTCCTCCTCCCGCGCGCGGGCGATTGCCTCCCGCGCCGGGAACGCCCACGCACGTTCGCCGCGCTCGCCGTAGCGCTCGACGAACCGGTTGCGGATTGCGAACGCGGCGAAGAGCGAGACCTGCTGCGCCGTGATCGAGCCGACGAGACTCTCGAACGGGTCGGGCGCGAGCGGCGGCCGGAAGCCTTCGAGCGCGCCGGCGAGCCGGCGAACTGTGGGATCGGCACTCTCGGCCCAGGCGGAGAACGCGGCCAGATCGAACGGCGCGCCGAGCAGCGTCCGCACTTCGGCCTCGATCGCCGGGTCGAGCGGCTCGACGAGCACACCGCCGGCCGCGGCCTCGATCCTGACCTCGCGGCCGCCGATGACGCGGTGCAGCCCGTCGTCGTGCCAGAGGTTGGCGATGTCGGGTCCGAAGGCGCGGAACCGCTCCGTCGATACCTCGAAGTCGTACGGCTGCGGAAGGGCGAGCAGGGGCACCGGCGGGCAATCATCGCCGTTTCGGACATTGCAACACTGTGTTACTTGCCCGGAATCGGAGGCCCGAACACGATCGGCGGTCTTGTAACACTGTGTTACTTGAGCAGGGCGGCGGAGACGTCGCGGAGGTCTCCGAACCGCCCGTACGGGGCCGCGCGGGAATCGAGGTAGTCGGCCAGGCCGTCTCTGGCGAAGACCAGGTCTGCCGCGAGCGCGGCGCAGCGGTCCGAATAGCCGTCGCCGACGTAGACCAGCTCGCCCTCGCCGGCCGGGAGCGTGCCGCGCTTGCACGCCTCGCCGCACACCGCGCACACAGCTTCGTCCCGCCACACGACGCGCCAGCCTTCCGGCCTCGGGTCGAGGCGGTTCGCCAGCAGCTCGACCTCCACCCCCTCCCGCGCGAGCACCGGCTCGATCAGCTCGTGGAAGCCGCTCGAGACGATCACCGGCCGGAACTGCTCGACCAGCTCGCGGAAGCCGGGACGCACGCGCACGTGCTCGACCACCCAGGCGACCACCTCGGGCAGAGGCGCGCGCACCGTTGCGAACTCCAACGCGATCACCTCGTGCAGGGTCAACTTGCGGCCGAGGTCGTCCTCGGCGTCGAGGTAGGCCGCCACGTCGCCGAACTCGAGCAGCACCATGTGCAGGCTGTCCACCTCCGTCACCGTTCCGTCCCAGTCGAGAACGAGCTCGCATGACCGGCCCCGCTGCCTGAGATGCTCACCACGACCAGACGCTAGACGACGAAGGAGGAACGACCGATGAAGGTTCGGCGAGTGATGGTCGCCGCAGTCCTCGTGAGCCGCGGCAACCGGGCTCGCGCTCTCGCAGGTTGCAGCCGGAGGAGCCGCCTCCGTTCGGACGGTCGCGAGCCATCTGAACAACCCGCGCGGCCTCGAGGTCGGCCCGGACGGGGCGCTGTACATCGCGGAGGCCGGCGCCGCCGGCAAGTCCAAGTGCGTCAAGGGGCCCGAGGGGCTCCAGTGCGGGGGCCTCACGGGTGCCGTGATCAAGGTCACCGGCGGGAGACAGGAGGTCTACGCATCCGGGTTCGTCTCCGGCGGGAACCCCGACGGCTCGTTCTCGGTCGGGATCGACGACATCGCGATCTCGCCCGGGGGAACGGTCTACGGGATCATGACGTCGTTCGGGCCGAAGCCCGAGATGTTCGGCCCCGAGGCGGCGGCACAGCTCGGCAACGTGCTCCGGATCGACCGGGGCGCCAAGACGAAGATCGCCAACGTCGACTCGTACGAGTTCGAGCACAACCCCGCCGGCGACAACGTCGACAGCGACCCGTACGGGATCGCCTGGACGCCGGGCGGCCTGCTCGTCGCCGACGCTGCCGCGAACGACCTGCTCCACGTCAGCCTGAGCGGGCGCGTGACGACGGTCGCGACTTTCCCGGCGCAGCGATTCGGCCCCCACGCGGCCCAGTCGGTGCCGACGTCGGTCGTCGTCGGGCCGGACGGCGCGTACTACGTCGGCGAGCTCGGCGGAGCCGCTCCGGCGGGACACGCCCGCATCTGGCGCGTCGTCCCCGGCCAGAAGCCGACCGTCTGGAAGACGGGGTTCAGCGCGATCAACGGCCTCGCGTTCGGGCCCGACGGCAGCCTCTACGTGTCGGAGCTGAGCTCGGGCGGGCTCGAGGCGCTCTTCGGGCCGAAGCATGACCTCGACCGGCGCGGTCATCCGCGTCTGGCCGAACGGCAGCCGCACCGAGCTGGCGAAGGGCAAGCTGATCGCACCCGGCGGGGTCGCGGTCGGCCGTGACGGGACGGTCTACGTCTCGGTCAACAGCCTCTTCCGCAACCGCGGCGAGGTGCTGGCGATCACGCAGTAGGTCCGGTACGCGCGGGCGCGGCCTAGAAGTGTGAGGTCGCGCCCGCCGGATCCTCGTCGTACGTCGCCGAGCCGGGCTCCTCGAACCAGGAGTAGGCGTACTTCCCGTCGTCCAGGTCGCGCGCGAAGGTGGTCAGGCGCAGCGGGTGGAAGGTGTCGCACATCACCGCCAGCTCGTGCGTCTCGGTCAGCCCGATCGACTTCTCCGCAAGGCCGGGGTGCGGACCGTGCGGGATCCCGGACGGGTGCAGCGTCACCGAGCCGACCTCGATCCCCTTGCGCGAGCCGAAGTTGCCGGAGACGTAATAGATCATCTCCTCCGAGTTCACGTTCGAGTGGTGGTACGGGATCGGGATCGCCTCTGGGTCGAAGTCGAGCTTGCGCGGGCAGAACGAGCAGATGACGAAGTTCCGGCCCTGGAAGGTCTGGTGGGCGGGCGGCGGCTGGTGGATGCGCCCGGTGATCGGCTCGAAGTCGGCGATGTTGAACGTCCACGGGTAGACGTAGCCGTCCCAGCCGACGACGTCGAACGGGTGGTAGTCGAGCACGTAGGTCTGGTACCCGTCGCGGACGCGCACCTTGACGACGTGGTCGCCCTTGTCGCGGTGCGTCTGGAGCGAGGTCGGCGGATGGAGGTCGCGGTGGTAGTAGGGCGCGTGCTCGAGCAGCTGCCCGTACTCGTTGCGGTACCGGCGCGGGATCTCGATCAGGCCGGGCGACTCGAAGACGAGGTGGCGTTGCGGCCCGCCGTTCGCGAACCGGTAGGTCGTCCCGCGAGGGATGACGATGTAGTCGCCCTCGCGGTAGGGGACGTCGCCGAAGATCGTCTCCAGCGTGCCCGAGCCCTCGTGGACGAAGATCACCTCGTCGCCCTCGCCGTTTCGGTAGAACGAATTCATGCGCCTCTGCCGGGCGGCAGAGCGCTATCTCCACGTCCTGGTTCCACATCAGGAGCCGGCGGCCGGTGATCGCGTCTCCGGCCGGCTCGACTTCCCAGGTGCGCAGGTGCCGGTGCGCGTGCGCGTCGGGCACCCACTCGTCGCGCTCGATCGGCTCGAAATCGCCCAGCTCGCGGATGCGGCAGGGCGACTGGAGGTGGTAGAGGATCGACTCGTTCCCCGAGAAGCCCTCGAGCCCGAAGACCTCCTCGGTCAGCAGCGTGCCGTTCTCTCGGAACTGGATGTGGCGCTTGCGCGGCACCTCGCCGAGCCGCTGGTACATCGGCATAGCGGGAGGATAGTTAGCCGAGCGCCTCGACCGCGAGCGCGGCGAGCTGTGCGCCGATCGCCGGCGCGAACTTGAAGCCGTGCCCGGAGCAGGCCGAGCCGACCACGATCCGGCCGTGCCGCTCGAGGATGAAGCGCTCGTCGTCGGTGGTCGTGTAGAAGCAGGTCTCGGCGCGCACCGGCTCGGGGTCGGCCTGCGGGAAGCGGGCGGCAGTCCACTCGGCGATCTCCCGGACGGTCGCCTCGTCGGGCCCGCGCTCCTCGTCCGGATCGGCGGGCTCCCCTCTCATGTGGCTTCCGACCTTCAGCCCGTACAGCGGGTCGGCCAGCGAGTAGAAGCCGTGCCCGCGGGGGACGATCTCGGCGACCACCGACGGGACCTCGCCTTCGAGCCGGAAGTAGGCGACGGTCTCGCGCGTCTCGACCACCGGCAGGTCGATCCCTGCGCCGGCGAGCAGCCTCCGCGCCCACGGCCCGGCGGTGACGACCACGACCGGCTCCGCGACGTCGTCGAGCGACTCCACGCGCCGGCCAGTCTCGATCCGGATATCGCGGGCGAACGCGCGCAGCGCCCGCTCCGCGTAGACGATCCCGGCCTCCGGCTGGAAGAGGGCGAGCGACCCCTCGTCGAGTGCGATCCCGAAGCGCTCCTGCGCCGCGCCGGCGTCGAGCAACTCGCACGCGACCTCACACTCTTCGAGCGCGGCCTGCGAGCTCTGCGCCGGATCGCGGACGAGCTCCAGCAGCCCGTTGAGGACGAGCAGCTGCTCGTCCGCCTCCTCCTCGAGCTTGCGCCAGCCGCGGAGTGCCTCGGCGGCGAGCCGCACCCACGCCGCCTCGGGATAGGCAAGCCGGAAGATGCGCGTGCGCCCGTGGCTCGAGCCGCGGGCATGGCCGAGCTCGAACTGCTCGTACACGACGACGTCGCGGCCGGCGCGCGCGAGCGCGTGCGCGGTGGCGAGGCCGTTGACCCCCGCCCCGACGACGGCGACCTCAGCGCACGCCACGAGGCCCGACCGTGTTGCGGAGCACGCCGATCCCCTCGACCTCCAGCTCGACCACGTCGCCGGGCTGAAGCCAGCGCCCGTCGCCGAGCTCGAGGATGCAGCCGCTGCCGACGGTGCCCGAGCCCAGCACGTCGCCGGGCAGCAGGCGCGTGTTCCGGCCGGCCTGCTCGACGATCCGCGCCCACGGGAAGTACAGATCGGCGAGCTCGCCGCGCGAGCGCTCCTCGCCGTTCACGCGGGCGACCATCGTCGCGCCCGACCCGTCGAACTCGTCGGGCGTGACCACAACGGGCCCGAGGCTCGTGGCGAAGTCCTTCCCCTTCGCCGGGCCGAGCCCGACCTTCATCTCCGCCCGCTGCACGTCGCGCGCCGACCAGTCGTTCATCACGGTGAACCCGCCGATCGCCCCCTCCGCGCCGATGATCGCCGCCACCTCGAGCTCGTAGTCGAGCTCCTCGGTGCCCGCCGGGTACGGCACCTCGTCCTCCGGCCCGAAGATCGCGGCCGGGTTGGAGAAGTAGAACGCCGGCCGCTCGTACCACTCGGGCGGCACCTCCAGGCCCGCGCGAGGCGCGCGCGGTCGCCACGTGCTGCTCGAAGGCGTAGAAGTCGCGGACGGACGGCGGCCGCAGGACCGGAGCGCGCAGCAGCACGTCGTCGAGCGGGTAGTCGGCGTGCTCACGAGCTCCACCGCCGCCGGTGAAGAACGACTGGAGCGTCTGCGCGGCGAGCTGGATCACGCGGTCGCCCTCGATGCGCCCGGGCCAGCCGCGCTCGAGGTCGAGCTCCTTCGGGGTGAACATGCACAGCTTCATCTGGCTTACGGCTCCGTGTGGACGATGATCTCCGAGATCTCCGGGAGCCGGCGGCGGATCCGCTCCTCGATCTCGCTCGCACGCGCGTGCGCCTCGGCCAGCGGGACCGCGGAGTCGAGCCCGAGCGTGAGGAAGACGACGAGCCCGTCGACGGTCTGGAGGAAGCGGAGCTCGCGAGGCGCCGCACCCGTGCGCTCGAGGACGATCCGCGTCACCGCCTCGGCATCCCTCGCGACTTCGACGCCGGGCGGGGCACGGCCTTCGGCTTCCTCGGCGAGCGGCTCGAGATGCGTACGGACGAAGTCGACGGCCGGCAGCGCCTCCTCGATCGCACTCTCGACCTCGCTCGCAACCGCGTGCGCCTCGTCGAGCGACAGGTCGCCCGGCAGCTTGAGGTGCAGCGAGACCTCGGTGCGCCCGTCGACGTTGAGGACGCTGATGTTGTGGATCTCACGCACGCGCGGCACGCGCATCGCCGCCGCGTGCGCGAGCTCCCGCGTGACCGCGTCCTCCTCTTCGCCGGGCTCGACGTGAACGACGACGTCGGTCTCCGGCAGCGCACGCTGCACCGCAGTCTCGACCTCGTCGGCCGCCGCGTGCCCCTGCCCCACGGCCGAGTCGGGGGCAGACGGCGATCACCACGTCGGCGAAATGCCGGCCGGCGGCGGAGCGCATCCGCAGCCGCCGCAGCGTCACCGCCGGCTCGATCTGGGCGATCGCGAGCCGCGCCGCCGCCTCGGCGTCCGCCGGCGCCCGGTCCATGAGCACGTCGACGTTGCGCCGCATCAGCCGCATGGCCGCGCTCAGCACGAGCACGGCGACGAAGAGCGCGGCGACCGAGTCGCCCGCCGGCCAGCCGGCCCGGACGCCGATGAGGCCGACGAGCACGGCGAGCGAGCCGGCGAAGTCGCTGCCGAAGTGGAGCGCGTTCGAGAGCAGCGCGGCGCTGTGAAACCGCCGAGCCGTCCGCAGCGAGACGATCGTGCGGGAGACGTCGATCGCGAGCACGAGCCCGACGACGACGAAGGCCCACCAGGCCGGATCGACGTCGATCTCGATCCATCCGCCGAGACGCGCAACGGCCAGCCCGGCGACGCCGGCGCTGACCGCCGCGAGCACCGACCCCTCGAAGAGCGCGGCGAGATGCTCGGCCTTGCCGTGGCCGTACTGGTGCTGCTCGTCAGCCGGCCGGTGGGCGACGCCGACTGCGAAGAAGGTGAGCAGCGCCGCGATCAGGTCGGTGCCGGAATGGAGCGCCTCGGAGACGAGGCCGAGCGAGCCGCTCGCGATGCCGGCCGTCAGCTTGAGCGCGATCAGCACGCACGCGGCTGCGACCGAGACGAGCGCGGTACGGCGCTGCGGGCTCACGGGACGAAGGCTAGAGACGGCTACGGGCGGGGGCCGCCGCCCACGTGCCGGACGGCACGCCAGGCGGCCGGGAGGAGCGCGGCAGCGCAGTACAGCTTGAACATGTCGCCGGGAACGAACGGGTACAGCCCGTACTCGAGCGTCTTCTCGAGGTTGGTGTCGAGCACGACCGCAAGCCAGGGCAGGCCGATCAGGTAGACGATCAGGTTGCCGGTCAGCATCGCGCCGACCGCCGAGGAGAAGCGCCGGTCCCAGCCCCGCTCGGCGAGCAGGCCCGTGACCGCCGCGGCGACGACGAAGCCGACCAGGTACCCACCGCTCGCGCTCGTCAGCACGTTCCAGCCGTGGTCGTGATGGGCGTAGATCGGGGCGCCGGCGACTCCGAGCCAGAGGTAGAGCATCAGGCTCGCGGTGCCGCGCAGCGAGCCGAGCGAGGCGCCGACCAGGACGACGGCGAACGTCTGCCCGGTGACCGGAACCGGCGTGAACGGCAGCTTCACCGACAGCTGCGCGGCGGCCGCGACCAGCCCGGTTCCGGCGAGGACGAGCAGCGCGTCGGCGGCAAGCCCGACGCGCGGGAAGACGGCCAGCCGGAGTGTGGCGGCGTCGGCTCTCACAGATTGCCGCGCAGGGCCTGCTCGCGCTCGATCGCCTCGAACAGCGCCTTGAAGTTGCCCTCGCCGAACGTGCGGGCGCCGTGGCGCTGGATCACCTCGAAGAAGAGGGTCGGCCGGTCGCCGGTCGGCTTCGTGAAGATCTGGAGCAGGTAGCCGTCCTCGTCGCGGTCGACGAGGATCCCGAGCCGGCGCAGGTCGCCCCACGATTCCTCGATCTCGCCGACGCGATCGAATGCCTCCTCGTAGTAGGCCTCGGGGGTCCGGAGGAAGCCGACCCCCCGCTCCTGCATCGCCTCGACCGTGCGGACGACGTCGCCGGTCTGAACGGCGACGTGCTGAACGCCGGGGCCGGCATTGAAGTCGAGGTACTCCGCGATCTGGCTCTTGCGCCGCCCTTCGGCCGGCTCGTTGATCGGGAACTTGATCTTCCCTTCGCCGTCCGCCATCACCTTCGACATCAGCGCCGAGTACTCGGTGTGAATCTGCTCGTCGTCGTAGTGGACGATGTTCTCGAAGCCGAGGACGCGCTCGTAGAAGCCGACCCATTCGTCCATCTTCCCGAGCTCGACGTTGCCGACGCAGTGGTCGAGTACGAGAAAGCCGACGCCGAGGCCCGCGCCGTTCTCCTGCCGGTCGGCGTAGCCGGGCAAATGCGGGCCCGCGTAGTCCGCGCGGTTGACGAAGGAGTGCACGACGTCCCCGTAGGTCGCGATCGAGGCGACCTCGACGCGGCCGAACTCGTCCTCGAGCCACTCGGGCTCGCGGACGCCGCGCGCTCCGCGCTCGAGGGCGAGCCGGTAGGCCTCGCCGGCGTTCGGGACGCGCAGTGCGATGTCGCGGACGCCGTCGCCGTGCCTGGAGACGAACCGCATGATCTCGTGGTCTGCACCGAGCGGGCTCGTCACCACGAGCCGGACCTCGCCCTGCTGGAGCACGTACGAGACGCGGTCGCGCACCCCGGTCTCGGGCCCGGAGTAGGCCCGCCGGCTGAAGCCGAACGCGGTCTCGTAGAAGTACGCCGCCTGCTTCGCGTTCCCGACCCACAGCTCGACGTGGTCCCATCCGTCGAGCGGCATCGGGTCGCGCGCGTTCACTCCCGGATCTTACCCCTGCCCGTCTACTCGATCAGAGGCGCCTCGACCGGCGTCCGGCGCCACCGCCGCTCGAGCACGATCCCACCCAGGATCATCAAGCCGCCGGCCACCTGGAGCAGGTGCAGGTGCTCGGAGAGGATCACGAACGCGAACACCGCGGCGAGGAACGGCTGGATGTTCGCGAACAGCGTCGCCCGTGCCGGGCCGACGCGGTGGATGGCCGTGAACCAGAGCACGTTCGTCAGCGCCAGCGGCCCGACGATCGCGAACGCGAGCGAGACCCAGACGAGCGAGCCGAGCGAGCCGTAGTCCTGCCGCGCGATCTGAGGCGAGCTGGCGGCGAGGAACGGCACGCACATGACGAGCAGAACGACCGCGCTGATCCGGTACGGCGAGTACGTGCGCATCAGCGGCGCGATCGTCACCGAGTACACGGCCCACGAGACCGCCAACGCAACCGCCAGCAGGTCGCCGCCGAGGTCGGCCGAGAGGTTTCCACCCGAGCCGAGCGCGACCAGCGCGACGCCGCCGAACCCGATCGCGGTCGCGATCCAGAACCGGGCCGGGAGCTTCTCCAGCCCGACCGCCGAGGAGACGAGCGCGGCGAAGATCGGCGTCGTGCCGAGGATCAGCGCAACCGTCGTCGCCGAACCGAGCTTGAGCGCGTAGACGAAGGAGAACTGGTTGGCGAGCAGGACGAGCGAGGCGAGGCCGAGCAGCGCGAACGAGCGCCGACCGCCCACGGCAAGCGTCCCCTCGAGCGCGAACGCGACCGCTGCGGCCAGAATCGCCGCCGCCCCGTAGCGGATCGCCCCGTACGCGAGCGGCTTGAAGCCGTGGGTGAGCACGTACTTCGTCACCGTGATGTTGAACGCCCAAATCACGATCGTCGCGATCAGCATCAGGTCGACGGGAGTCGGTCGGCGCATGCAGCGGAACCTATCCGCAGGAGCGATCATCTACGCTTCGGCCGTGCCGACGATCGAGGAGATCGACGCCCTCGTCGGGCCCGCGACGCCCCAGTTCGCCTACCAGCTCCGCGCGCGCGTCGAGGAGCTCGTGCTCGATCTGCCGGAGGACAGCCCGGTGCGCCGATACGCGATCGAGAAGATGGACCTGCTCGACCGGCTCGGTCACGCCTCGTCGAAGGCGGACGAGGGTCGCCCGAGAGCCGCGTACGAGACCGGGCTGGGAGGAGATCCCGAGCTCGGCGCCCGCAGACGCGCCGCTCCCCCGCTCGAGGTGAGCCTGGGCGACCGTCCTGGTGACGGGCGGGACGCGCGGGATCGGCAAGGAGATCGCGCGCCGCTTCGCAGACCAGGGCGCCAAGCGCGTCGCGATCGGCTACCTCCGCAACGACCGTGCGGCCGAGGAGACCGCCGCCGAGCTGCGCGGCCTCGGCGCCGAGCCGATCCTCGTTCGTGGGAACGTCGCGTCGGCGAGCGTCGCGGCGAAGGTCGCCGCGCTGGGGCCGCTCGACGCGCTGGTGCACTGCGCCGCCACCGGCGTGATCCGCCCCGCGCTCGAGACGTCCGACAAGCATTTCGACTGGACGCTCGCCGCCAACGCCCGCGCGTTCCTCTCGCTCGCCCGCGCGGCCGCACCGCAGATGCCGGCCGGGTCTTCGATCGTCGGCGTCTCCAGCCTCGGCTCGTCGCGGGTGCTCGAGAACTACGTCCTGGTCGGCACGTCGAAGGCGGCGCTCGAGGCGCTCGTCCGCTACCTCGCCGTCGAGCTGTCCCCGCGAGGGATCCGAGTCAACGCCGTCTCGGGTGGAGTCGTCGAAACCGGCGCGCTCGACCACTTCCCGAACCGAGAGGAGATGCTCTCGCAGAGCTTGAAGCGGACGCCGGCGGGCCGTCTGGTCACGCCGAGGGACATCGCCGACACGGTCTCCTTCCTCTGCTCGCCCGGGGCCGACATGATCCGCGGCCAGACGCTGATCGTCGACGGCGGGTTCTCACTCGTGGTCTAGTGCGCCTGGTCATGTGGCCGACCGAGCAGAACCTGAGGGCATGGGACGACCGCTACGGCGGGCGGCGGGGCGGCTGCGCGGCTCCCCGACGCCGTGCGCGAGCGACTGCCCGACCTGACCGGAAAGCACGCGCTGCACCTCCAGTGCGGGACCGGCGAGATCTCGGCCGAGCTGATGTCGCTCGGGGCGCTCGTCACGGGTGTCGACTCGTCGGAGGCGGCGCTCGCCGTCGCCCGCGAGCAGGCTCCCGGCGCGGCGTTCTTCCAGGCCGAGCTGAACGAGCTGCCACTCCAGTTCCGCCGCGGCCGGTTCGCGCTCGTCTACGCCGGCGAAGGCTCGCTCGCCCGCGCCGTCGAGCTCGGACCGTTCGCCTCCGCACTCGCAGCCGCGCTGCGGAGGAACGGCACGCTCCTCCTCTACGACTGGCATCCGATCGCGGCCTGCGTCGAGCCGGTCGACCTACGCTGGCGGGCGAGCTACTTCGACGAGGGGCTCTGGCGTCTCGGCCAGATCGCCACCTCGGTGGCCGGCGCCGGCTTGTCGCTCGAGGAGCTGGAGGAGCTGCCACCGCCGGCGCACGAAACCGGAGGCCGCCTCGACCCGAGGGTGCCGACGCACTTCCTGCTGCGCGCAAGGAAGAGGAGCGCTAGCGCTCGCGCATGAACCCCTGGCGGGCGGCGCTGACGAGCGCGACCGCCTCGGGGAACAGCACGCGCATGGCGTCGCGCAGGGCAAGCGCCTGCTCGTCCGGGCCTCCGGAGGCCTCGACCCGGCCGAGCGCAGCTGCGGTCAGCTCGACCGCGGTGTTCAGAGTCAACGTCGCGAACTGCTCGCGCTGGGCCTCGGCGACCGATTCCGCCTGCTGCTCGGCGAACTCGCGGAGGCCCCGCATCAACTCCTCGGGGTCGCCTCCGAACGGGAAGTTGAAGCCGCCTTCCATCACGGGAGCGTAGCTAGCCGAGCTCGCCCTTGTAGCCGGCCTCGACATCGCGCTCGAGCTCGGCCACGACTGCCGGCGCCTGCTTCATCGCCTCGGCGAACGGCGAGGCGGGCCACTCGCCGAGCGCCTGCTCCAGCCGGCGGGCGGCCGCCCCGATTGCATCGAGGTACTGGGCGGTCGCGACGCGCGGCGGATCGTCGAGCGTTTGCTCGAGCTCGAGTGCCGCCGCCTCCGCTTCCTCGATCCCCTCGGGCTGCTCGACGATGCGCGTGGCGACCAGCTGCGCGCGGAGCTCTTCGAGCCGGCCGCCTCCGGCGGACTCCTCCGCCAACTCGCACAGGGCGGCGATCGAGACCGCGCCTCGAACGAGCGATCTGTCGCTGAGCGTCCGACCTGCGTCATCGAGCGCCACCCATGACCGCGAAGGCCCCTCAAAGGCGCAGAGGTAGACACGCCGGCCGGCCTCCGGCTCGGTCGGGACCACGCCGGCGAGCTTCTCCTCCGGCGCTGCCAGCTTCCGGGCCACCGAGGAGATCCGCTTCAGATCGGCGTCGAGCTCCACCGGCGCAAGATAGTTGCCTACGATGGTGGCCAGATGTTCCGGAGGCACGAGTCCGACGATCAGCTGCTCGCCGAGGCGAAGAAGCGCCTCCAGGCGCTCGTCGACGAAGAGGCCGCGCAGCGCGAGGCGGAGCTTCAGCGCACGCTCTCTGTCGCCCGTGCGGAGACCAGTGCCCTGCTCGCCGAGGAGCACCGGCGTCTCGGCGAGGAGCGACGCGACGAGCTCGTCCGATCGGAGCAGCGCGTCCTGACCGAGCTCACCGGGCGGCTGATCGGCGCCCAGAAGGAGATCGAGGGGAAACTGACGGCGTGGACTCAGGATCTCGAGCGGATCCGCGAAGGACTGGCAACACAGCTCGCACGCCTGGAGCAGCGGCAGCGCCAGCTGATGTCGGACGCCGAGTCGCGCTTCGCCGCGGAGACCGAGAGGCTCGTCTCCGACACGGAGGAGCATCGGAACGCCGTCGCGCGTGTCCGCCAGGACATGGAGCGGCAGATCAAAGACGCGATCGAAGGCACGGCGAACGAGCTGGAGACGCACGCAGCCGAGCGGCGCCGCGCTCTGCACGAAGTCGCGGACCGTCTCCGCAAGCGCGAGCGCAGCCTCACCGAGCAGATCGACCGGGAGCTGACCGAGTCTGCTCGAAAGCTGACCGAGACGTTCGCCGACGTCGAGCGACGACTCGTCGATCAGGTCGAGCGCTCGGTCGCCCGCGAGGCGGGCCGGCTGACCGAGGCGGCGGCGGTCGAGTTCAACAGCACGATCCGGGGGACGCAGGAGGAGGCGGGACGAAGGCTGTCCCGCGAGCTCGACCGCGCGGTCGAGTCGTTCTCACGCCAGGCGGAGCGGCTACTGGCCGAACGGCTGGCGCAGCTCGATCAGAGCGGCACCGGGCGGATCGAACGGCGAATCGAGAGCATGACGGCGGCGATGGAGCAGCGGCTCGCGGAGCTCGAGGCGTCCGTCCGCAGGCGCATGGACAGCCTGGCCGCGCTCTCCGAGAGCCGTCGAGAGAGCTGACGCGGCCAACTTTCACGGAGAGGGATCGTCTAGGAAAGGGCGAACGAGAGCCGCGTGAGCGAGATGACACAGATCATCGAAACCGACCAGACCGAGCGCGCGAAGGTGCAGAGTTGGCGCCTGCACGTGCTGATCGAGGCGGGCTACCCGCTGCCGCTGGCCGAGAAGCTGGCCGACAGCGACGCTGACCTCCATACGGCGGTCGAGCTCGTCGGCTCCGGCTGCGCTCACGAAACCGCAGCGCAGATCCTCCTGTAGATGCTCGCTTAGCCGTTAGCCGCGGCCGTACCATGGGCTCGATGAAGGTCGAGCCGATCGTCTACGGCGACCGCAGGGTCTACACGGTTGGCGCGTTCAACCGCGGGGTCGCCCAGTGGCTGACCAGGCTGCCGACGATCTGGATCGAAGGCGAGGTGACGGAGCTGCGGCGGCAAGCCGCCTGGCAGACGGTCTTCTTCACGCTCAAGGATCCAGACACCGGAGCCAGCCTGGCGGCGGCGATGCCACGCGGGCAGTTCGACGCGCTTCGGCTCGATCTTGCCAACGGCGAGCGGGTCCACGTCTACGGCCGCCCCGAGCTGTGGGAGCAGAAGGGTGAGCTGCGGCTGCGTGCGCTGTCGATCGAGCGGTTCGGGCTCGGCGAGCACCTCGCCGCGCTCGAGCGCCTGAAGGCGAGGCTGGGCGCCGAGGGCCTGTTTGCCGATAGCCGCAAGCGCCAGCTGCCACGCTTTCCACGACGGATCGGCCTGATCACCGGCAACGACGCCGCCGCGAGACGCGACGTGCTCACCGCGATCCAGACCCGCTTTCCCCCCGCGCGGGTGCTGGTCGCCGAGACGCTCGTCCAGGGCCCGCGCGCAGCCGGGGCGATGGTCGAGGCGCTGCGCGAGATCTCCTCGGAGGACGACGTCGACGTCGTCATCCTCGCGCGCGGCGGCGGCAGCTTCGACGATCTCCTTCCCTTCAGCGACGAACGCCTCGTGCGCGCGGTCGCCGGGTCGCCCGTGCCGGTTGTGACGGCGATCGGCCACGAGCAGGACACGCCGCTTTGCGACCTTGCCGCCGACCGGCGGGCGTCCACGCCGACCGCCGCGGGCCGGCTCGTCGTGCCTGACCTCGACGAGCTCCTCGCCGGTCTTGCCCGCTCGCGCGAGGCCCTCGGCCGTGGCGCGAGCCGCGCACTGGAGCGCCGAGCGCAGCGGTTGACGGGCGCTCGCGAGCGCCTCCGCCGCGCGCCCACGCTCCTCGTCGAGCGGCGGCGGGCGACCCTGACCCAGGCTGGCGGGCGCCTGCGCGCGCTTTCACCGCGCTCGACCCTGGAACGCGGCTACGCGATCGTCCGCGGGGCGCACGGACTCGTCCGCTCTGCGGGCTCAGTCTGTCCCGGAGATGCGATCGCGGTCGAGGTCGCCGACGGCTCGTTCGGAGCGCGGGTCGAATGACGAGCGAGGAGCCCGCCGGGGCGATGACCTACGAGGAGGCGGAGAAGCAGCTTCACGCGATCGTCGAGCGGCTGGAGCGCGGCGAGGCGAGCCTCGACGAGGCGATCGACCTGTGGGAGCGCGGCGAGCAGCTCTACCGCTTCTGTGCCGAGCAGCTGAGCGCAGCGGAGGGGAAGATCGAGGAGCTTGAGCAGCGGGTCGACGCGGCCCGTCCTGAACGATAAGCTCGCCCGTATGGCAGCTCCTGTCGAGTTGATTCGCCTCCGTTCCCCTCTTCGCGGAGGTGTCCGGCCGCGACCTCGAACGGCTGGCGCGCACGTTCAAAGAACGGCAGTTCCCCGCCGGCGACACGATCGCCAAGGAGGGCGAGGGCGGCGTCGGCTTCTTCGTGATCGGCGAGGGCAACGTCACCTACAGCATCGGCGGCGAGGAGAAGGGCAGCGGCGGCCCGGGCGACTACTTCGGCGAGATCGCGCTGATCGACGACGGGGCGCGTTCGGCCACTGTGACGGCGGCCACCGACGTGACCGCGTACGGGATGACCTCGTGGGACTTCCGCCCGTTCGTCGAGGAGAACGCCACGGTCGCCTGGCAGCTCCTCCAGATGCTGGCCAAGCGGCTACGCGACGCTCAGCGCGGCTCCTAGGCGCTCGCCGAGCGCGACGAGGTCCTCGCGCGCCCTGGACGGGTCGCCGCTCAGCTGCTGTGCGTGAACCGTCACAGGGACTGTCCCCGAGACGCGTCCACCGAAGACGACGCAGGGGACGTCGACTGCCGCGCAACGGGTCGAGACCGCCGACGGCGCTTTCCCCTCCCACGTCGTCTCGTCGACCGTCCCCTCGCCGGTGACGACAAGGTCGTAGGGCACCGGATCGAAGCCGATCAGGTCGAGGACGGTGTCGGCCCCCGGCACGAGCTCGGCGCCGAGGGAGGCAAACGCCGCCCCCAGGCCGCCGGCGGCACCGGAACCGGGAATCCCCGCATACGGCGCAAGTTCGGTCATTCCGCGGAACCGCTCCTCGAGCTCGGCAACCTGCTCCGGGCTCGCGCCCTTCTGGGGCCCGAACAGGCGCGGGGCGTCGTAGAGCGTCGTCGCCACGTCGCACAACACCCGCGTCGGCCCCGGCAGCTCGTCGAGCACCTCGAGCAGGCCCGCACCTCCGTCCATCGTGGCCGTGCCTCCAACGGCCACGACCAGGGGACAGTCCCTGAAACGCCGTATCCACAGGCCGAGGCCGCGGCTCGTCGCGGCGATCGCGTCGAGCCGGCCGGGGTCGAGGGGAATCGCCTGCGCCGCCTCGATCACCCGCGTCCCGTCCCCACGCACACCGGCCAGTGCCTGCCGAGGCCGGCCGAATGCGTCCTCTACCTCGAACGCCTCGGTCGAGTCGCAGAGCACCGCCATCGTCCCCTCGCCGCCGTCTGCGATCGGGAGCGAGTCAGCCTCCACGCCGGCCGAGCAAAAGCCCTCCACCAGCGCAGCCGCGGCAGCGGCTGCGCTGAGAACCCCCTTGAGGCTAGCCGGGCACGCCAGCGCGCTCGGGCTCATGCGCGGGAGTCCCCTCGGATTGCTGCTGCGAGTCGTCCTCGTCGGCCGAGACCGCCCCCGGCATCTCGCGCAGCCGTGCGAACGAGAGACCCTCGCGACCGAGGAAGATCAGGCCGACGCCGACCCCGACCGAGGCCTCGATCGCCTGGAGGCCGAATCCGAATGCAATCCCCCGGCCGTAGTCGACCCCGTACTGGATCAGCGGCGTTGCCACAGCAACCTGTACGAGGCCGACGTTGCCCGGCCAGAGCGGCACGATCGTCGCCACGTTCATCAGCAGCAGCACAAGTCCCGCCGCCGGAAGCCCCTGGTAGATGTGGAACGCGCGCATCGTCGTCCAGACCGCGAACAGCTGGCAGGCCCAGCCGGCGCACTGACCGAGGATCGCCAGCGCCGCGGGTCCGGGGCGCCGCATGACGCCGAGCCCCTGCCGGGCCATGGTCAGGACCCGCCGGACCGTGCCCATCCCCTCGAGCCGCGTATGCCCGTGGTGCCGCGCGGTCGCAAGCGCAAACAGAAAGAGGGCGATCCCGATCGAGAGCACAACGGCAAGGCTGGTGAACGCCCAGCCGGGAATCTTCGCGGTGATCAGCACCCAGACGACGAGCATCATCACGGGAACAAGGTCGAAGACGCGGTGCGCGAAGACCGAGCCGACGAGTGTCGGCCAAAGTCCCTGCCGGCGCCCGTTCAACTTCCTGGTGAGGACGGCGACGCGCGCCAGCTCGCCGACGCGCCCGGGCAGTACGGCGTTCGCGAGCAGGCCGACGGAGAACGCCGAGAAGACGAGTACCGAACGCGGATGCGGGGGCGGCATCGCCGAGCGGATCACCGTCTCCCAGGCGGCCGCGCGGGCGACGACCGAGAGCAGGTTGAGCCCGACCGCGGCGGCGACCCACCCCCAGACGACCGAGGTGAACGCATCGCCGAAGTCGCTCCACTTCGGGCCGTGCCACCAGAGGAGAGCGCCGACGCCGCAAAGAAAGGCGATGGCGATCGCGAGGCGCGTCCACGGCGACTGGGGGACGCGAGGGCGGAACTTCATGCGGCGACATCCTCGTAGATCTGGTGGAGACGCTCGGCGATCGTCCCCCACGAATAGCGCTCGAGCGCGATTCGCCGTGCGCCCTCGCCCAGCACGCGCCGCCTCGGTTCGTCCTCGAGCAGCGTGACGAGTGCGTCGGCGAGCGCGGCGTGGTCGCCGGGAGGCACGAGGACACCTGTCTCGTCTGTCATCACCGCTCTGTACCCCGGGATATCGGAGGCGACGACCGGGACGGCGCAGGCGAACGCACGCGTGAGCACCATGCCGAAGCTCTCCATCCCGATCGAGGGCGCGGCAAGCACCTTGGCGGCGAGCAGCTCACGGGTCAGATCCTCCTGCGGGAGGAAACCGAGGATGTCGATCCCGTCGGGCGGCACGCGGTGACGGGCGAGCAGCAGCCCGACCGCGAGCGGGTCGGCGCCGACGAGCCGGAGCCGCGAGCCCGTGCGGCGGTGCACGTCGGGCCACGCGCGCAGCAGCACGGGCATCCCCTTCCGAGGGTCGTGGCGGCCGATGAAGACGATCCGGTTCTCGCGACCAGAGGCGGCGTCCGCGTCGGGCGGGATCAGCACGCCGTTCGGAACGACCTCGAAGTCCCAGTCCGGAAACCAGCGCAGCGCCGACTCGCGCGCCTGCTCGGAGACGGCGATCCGATGGTCGATCCGGTCGAGCAGGTTGCCCCACACCGGCAGACCGAACCTCATCCAGCCGAGCGCGCCAGCCGCGTGCCAGGTGGCGACGATCGCGCACTTCGCCTGCGCGAGCGCCGAGACGCAGATCGCGGGCGTCATCGGCTCGTGCAGATGGAGCACGTCGAATTGCTCGCGATCGAAGACGCGCCTGAGCTTGAACGGGACGCTCGGGCTGAGCACGAGATTGGGCAGCGAGCCGTTCGCGGGAACGATCACGGTCCGCCCGACCGGGATCACGTCGGGCGGCGGCTCGTCGTGGCGACCGTGCCGCGGGTGCAGCGCCCGCGTGAACGTGCCCGGCGGGTCGTTGCCGATGATGATCTTCACCTCGAGCCCGCGTGCGCGCAGCGCCTCCGCCTTCAGCTCGGCGTGCTCGAGCACTGCGCCCCAGAAGGACCACGAGAACGGGACGACGATGCCCACCTTCATCGGGCTGGAGTCTATGACGCGGTTATGCTCGGCCCGTGGACGACGAGGGCCTCGCCGAGCTGCACACCCACCTCGGCGGGTCGGTCGCCTCCGAGATTCTCTGGAGCCTCGCCCACGAGCAGGGGATCGCGCTGCCGGTGAAGGACTACTGGGAGTTCGACCGCCTCGTGACCGTCTCCGACCCGCGCGGCGTCGCCGACCTGAACGCGCTCGACGCGATCTACCACTGGACGGAGCTGATCCAGTCGAGCCCGCTGGCGGTGGAGCGGTCGGTGCACGCGGCGATCGGCGGCGCGTACCGCTCGCAGCGGATCACGACGTTCGAGCTTCGCTTCAACCCGATGAAGCGGAACCGCGGCGGCGAGCGCGACCTCGACCACATCATCATGGCCGCGGCCCGCGGGCTCGACCGGGCGAGCCTCGAGTACCCGCAGGTGCGCGCCGGGCTGATCCTGATGATGGATCGAACGTTCGACGAGCGCCAGAACGCGATCATCGTCGAGAAGGCGGTCCGCTACGCACCGCGTGGGATCGTCGGGATCGACATCGCCGGTCCGCGCCCGGGCGGAGCGCGGTACCGCTATGCCCAGCTCGCCCCGCTCGTCGAGGAGGCGCGCGCGGCGGGCCTGGGCGTGACCATCCATGTCGGCGAGGAGGGCGGCGGGCATGGGGTCGAGGAGATCGGGGAGGTGGTCGAGACGCTGCGCCCCGACCGGATCGGCCACGGGATCCTTGCCGCGGGCGAACCGGCCCTGATGGCGCAGCTGCGCGAATTGGGGATCGTGCTCGAGATCTGCCCGACCTCGAATCTGCTCACGAAGGCCCTCGCAGACGAGGACGCGATCCGCGAAACCTTCCGTTCCTTCGTCGAGCACGGCGTCCGCTTCACGATCGCCACCGACGGCCCGGAGATGATGCGCACCCACCTGCGCGACGAGCTCGATCTGCTGTTGCGGATCGGCGCACTCGACGAGGACGAATTGCGCGAGGCCAACGCCCGCGGGCACGAGGCGAGCTTCGTTCGCGGCGCAGCCGTCGCGGCCTAGGCCCAGAAGCAGTGTCTGACACCGGTGGAACCGGTGTCAGACACTGAAGAACGAGCTTGCCGAAGTGCTGGCCCGCCTTCATCCGCTCGTGCGCGGCCTCGGCTTCGGCCAACGGACGCACGCTGTCGATCACCGGCCGCCAGGTGCCGTCGCCGACCACCCGCAGCAGAGAGGCGAAGTCGCGCGGCGAGCCCATCGTCGTGCCGCGGATCGACTGCCACCCGAGATAGAGCGCGCGCACGTCGAGCGTCACCTCGGCCCCGCCGGTGCCGCCGAAGACGACGAGCCGGCCGCCCTTGCGCAGCGCCCGTAGCGACTCGCGCCAGGTCGAGCCGACCGAGTCGAGCACGAGGTCGACGGGCCCGACCGCCTCGGGCCAGCCCTCCTCCGTGTACAGCACTCCTCCGGCGGCGCCGAGCTCCTTTGCACGATCGATCTTCTCCTGGCTGGACGAGGTGACCAGCACGCGAGCACCCGCCTGCACTGCCAGAGACACCGCCATCGTCGACACGCCGCTGCCGGCCCCAAGGACGAGCACCTTCTCGTCGCCGTGGAGCCCGCCGACCGCGAAGAGCGCCCGCCAGGCGGTCAGCGCCGCGAGCGGGAAGGCGGCCGCCTCCTCCCACGAGAAGCGCGCCGGCTTCGGAAAGACGTTCTCCTCCGGCACCTTGACGAGCTCGGCGTACGTCCCGTTCTCGGGGCCGCCGAGGATCCGCCAGTCCGGCCCGGCCGCGTCCTCGCGGAAGCCCCAGCCGAGACCCGGGTAGATGACGACCTCCTCGCCGGTGTCGCGGCGGATCCCCGCCCCGTCCGAGCCCGGGACCAGGGGCAGCGGGAACTGGTAGGCCGGCCCGGGCGGGTTGCGCACGAGCAGGTCGCGGCGGTTGACCGCCGCCGCCTTCAGCTCGACGACGACCTCGCCCGGCCCCGCGACCGGGTCGTCGAAGTCCTCGTAGGAGAGCGCGCCGCCCTCGCGGACGAGAATCGCCTTCATCGAAGCGACGCCCAGGGCTCGTCGCCCGAGACGTCGACGAGCTCGTAGCCGCCGTCGCCGACCGCCGGCGCGAGCACGACCTGGAGCTCGGCGGCCTCGTCGAAGTCGTTGTACGAGCCGTGCACCACGTCCTTGTCGATGTAGACCGAGTCGCCGGGCCCGAGCTCGGCGTGCTGGTCGTCGAGCCACTGGGTGACCCGGCCCGGACTTGACGACGATCATCTCGTCCTGGTCCGGGTGCTTGTGGAACGCATGGAAGAAGCCGGGGTCGAGCCTGACGTCCATGACGACGAACGACTGGCAACCCGTGCCGGGCGGTGCACACCGCATTCCGGCCGTGCCCCAGTCGAACGCCGTCGTCTCGACCTCCCCTGCCATCACGAACCTGCTCATGCTCGTACCTCCCTTCAGTGGAATGGACTTGAAGCGCTTCATGTTCTCGGTCATCGCGACCTCGGTCGGCAGCCGCTCCATGCTCGACGCGCCGAAGAAGCCGACCACGCCGGTCGTCCGCTCGAGCACGTAGGCGGCGTCGTCCGGCTCGGCGATCGGGCCTCCGTGGCAGAGGACGATCACGTCCTCGCGCACCGCCTTCGCCGCGTCGCACATCGCCTGGACGAGCTCGACCGACTCGTCGAGCGTCTTCGCCGTCGAGGCGCCGATCGCCCCGCCGGTCGTCAGGCCCATGTGCGGGACGAGCACGTCCGCGCCCGGCCTCGGTCATCGCCACCGCCTCCTCGGGCGTGAAGACGTACGGCGCGGTCAGCAGGTCGGCCTCGTGCGCGGCGCGGATCATCTCGACCTCGACGGCGTAGCCCATTCCGGTCTCCTCGAGCCCGATGCGGTGGTTGCCGTCGATCAGGCCGACGGTCGGGAAGTTCTGGACGCCCGAGAAGCCGATCCGCTTGAGCTCGTCGAGGAAGACCGGCATCAGCCGGAACGGGTCGGTGCCGCAGACGCCGGCGAGCACCGGCGTCTCCTTCACGACCGGCAGCACCTCGGCGGCCATCTCGACGACGATCGCGTTCGCGTCGCCGTACGGCATCAGCCCGGCGAGCGAGCCGCGGCCGGCCATCCGGTAGCGGCCCGAGTTGTAGATGATGATCAGGTCGCAGCCGCCGGCCTCCGCGCACTTGGCGGAGAGACCGGTGCCCGCCCCTGCGCCGATGATCGGCTTGCCGCCGTCGACCTGTGCCCGGAGCCGGCGGAGCGCCTCCTGCCTGGTCATCGCGCCGCCTCGATCATTGCGTGCAGCCGGTCGGCCATCGCCTCGGCGAACGCGGGGTCGTTGACGTCGACCTCGACCTCGTGCAGCTCGACGTTCGGCCCGAGCCCCTCGCGCAGCGCCCCGAAGAGCGCCTCGTCGGCCGCGGAGTCGTGGAACGGCCCACCCTCGGTGGCGATCATCGAGACTCCTTTCAGCGGCACGTACAGCGCGGTCGGCCCGGTCGCCGCGCTGAGCTTGCGCGCGATCTGCCGGCCGAGCTCCGCGCATTCCTCCGGCGTCGTCCGCATCAGCGTGATCGTCGGGTTGTGGACGTAGAGGTTGCGGCCCTCGAACTGCGGCGGCACCGTCTCCCGCGGGCCGAAGTTGACCATGTCGAGCGCCCCGAGCGAGACGACCTGCGGCAGCCCGAGCTCGCCCGCCGCCTCGAGCCGGTCGGGGCCCGCGGAGAGCACGCCGCCGACGAGCTCGTCGGCGAGCTCGGTGGTCGTGATGTCGAGCACGCCGGCGAGGAACCCGCCGCGGGCCAGCGCCTCCATCGACTGGCCGCCGGTGCCGGTCGCGTGGAAGACGAGCACCTCGTAGCCGAGCTCCTCGAGCCGCTCGCGCGCGCGCGTCACCGACGGCGTCGTCACCCCGAACATCGTCGCCCCGATCAGCGGCTTCCGCGCCCGGCTCTCCGGCGACGGCGACCTTGGCCATGCCGGCGATCGCACCGGCGGCGTTCGAGAGGATCCGCTCCGAGATCCGGTTCAGCCCGGAGATGTCGACGACCGAGTAGGTCATCGAGACGTCGGTCGCGCCGACGTACGGCCGCGTGTCGCCGGAGGCGACCGTCGAGACGATCAGCTTCGGAACGCCGACCGGCAGGCCGCGCATCGCGGCGGCGCCGATCGACGAGTTGCCCGAGCCGCCGACGGAGAGGATCCCGTCGAGCCGCCCCTCCTCGTGCAGGCGGCGGACGACCTCCGCCGCGCCGCGGCACATCGCCTCGACCGCAGCGCCGCGGTCGCCCGCCTCGCGCAGCGCGACGACGTCGGCTCCCGGCGGCGGCCGCGACCTCGGCCTGACCGACGTCGGCCTCCGCGAGCGGCTCGAACACGCCCGCGTCGACGAGCACGACGTCGACGCCCTGCTCGCGCAGGCGGGCGCGGAGGTAGTCGTACTCCCTGCCCTTCGTGTCGAGCGTGCCGAGCAGGACGACGGTCGCCATCGGTCGGCGATCCTACTCCCGGCTGCACAGGCCGCCAGGCGGGGCCGAGTCGTTGTCGTCCCTGAGGTCAGCTGCGTCTGCCTGCCTCGCCGTCGTCGACCCAGAGCGCGCCGTCGCGGGAGAACGCGATCTGCCTGCCGTCCGGCGACCAGGCGGGCTGGATCACGTCGGTCGACGGCCTGCGTGACCTGCCGCAGGCCCTTCCCGTCCACGCCGACGGTGTAGATCTGGAAGTGACTCGCCGCGAGCGTTGCTCTGGAAGGCGAGCCGTCTTGCCGTCGGGCGACCAGGCCGGCAAGCCGCTCGTCGCCCGAGCTTGGTCAGCCGGCGGATACCGGTGCCGTCGGCGCGCATCACGTAGAGCTCGCGGATCGAGTAGCCCGGCCTGCGGTAGTCGTAGGCGATCAGCTTCCCGTCGGGCGACCACGCCGGGTCGGCGGCGTGCCCAGCCCGTGACCGACCCGCGTGGCCTTCCCGCCGCCGCGCGGAGACGACGAACAGCGCTCCCTCACGGCCGAAGACGATCCGCTTGCCGTCCGGCGACCAGGTCGGATGGTCGTCGCCCTGCGTCGGCCGTCCGTCAGCCGGCGCGTCGCCCGTGCCGTCGGCGTTCATGACGAAGATGTGCGTCGGTCCCGTCGCGGTTCGCTCGAGAAGGCGATCTGTCGCCCGTCGGGCGACCAGGCGGGGTCGATCTGGAAGAACAGGCCCGCCGGGCGTGGACGGGTCGCCCTTCTCCTTCGTCAGCCGCCGGACGTGCTTGCCGTCGGCGTCGGCGCCGAAGATCGCGTAGTCGCCGTCCTTCGTGCTGACGAAGACGAGCGCGGGCGGGCCCTTCGGCGCCGACGAGCCGCCGCAGCCCGCGAGCGACGAGCGCGGCCAGCGCGAGCGCGAGCCGGCAACGGACCCGGAGCGCGTGCGATCCTCAGGTGCGCGACCGGCTCGACGCCGAGGTAGCGGCGCTGCAGCTCCGGGTCGCGCGCCGAGCTCCGTCGGCGGTCGTCTCGGTGGCGATCTCGCCGCCGACCATGATCAGCTGCCGCTCGGCGAGCGCGGTCGCCACGCCGAGGTTCTGCTCGATCAGGAGGATGCGCAGCCCCTCCTGCTCGAGCCTGCGGAACGTCTCGACCAGCATCTCGATGATCGTCGGCGCCAGGCCCTCGGAGGGCTCGTCCATGATCAGCAGCTTCGGGTTGGTGACGAGCGCGCGCCCGATCGCGAGCATCTGCTGCTCGCCGCCGGAGAGCTGCGCGCCGCCGTTCCGCTTGCGCTCGGCGAGGCGCGGGAAGAGCTCGTAGACGCGCGTCGACCGTCCAGCGGCGGTCGCCGTTCCCGCTCGCGGACCATGCGCAGGTGCTCGTCGACCGTCAGCGACGGGAAGAGCCGGCGGCCCTGGGGAACGTAGCCGATGCCGAGACTCGCGATCCTGTAGGAGGGCCGCCCGACGAGCTCCTTGCCCTCGAAGCGGATCGAGCCGCTCGACCCGCGGCGGGCTGATGCCCATGATCGCGGCGCAGAGCGTCGTCTTGCCCATGCCGTTCCGGCCGACGACCGCGACCGCCTCGTCGCCGAGCTCGAAGGAGACGTCCTGGAGCACGTGCGCGCTGCCGTAGTAGGCGTTCAGCCCCTCGACCGTCGAGCAGCGGCCGAGCGCTCGTCGACTCATTGCGGTGGCCTGCGGCCGAGGTAGAGGTCGTGGACGAGCTGGTTCGCACGGATCTCGGCGGGCGTTCCCTCGACGATCACGCGCCCGTCGTGCATCATCGTCACCCGCTCGGCGACGCGGAGGGCGACGTCCATGTCGTGCTCGATCAGGATCAGCGTGATGCTCGCGGTCGAGGGCGAGCAGCAGGTCGGTCAGGAGCTGGCGCTCGCCGCGCGAGAGGCCGGAGGCGCGGCTCGTCGAGCATCAGGAGCTGGGGCTCGGCGGCGAGCGCCACCGCGAGCGCCGACCTGCCGGTGCTCGCCGTGCGAGAGCGAGCCGACGAGCTCGCCGAGCTTGTGGTCGATCGCGACCCGCCGGGCGGCCTCGCGGGCCCGCTCGCGGCACTCGCGCGTCGCTGCGCGAGCGACGACCGGACGCAGGTGGCCTCCGTGGACGCCGAGGACGGCGAGGTAGATGTTGTCCTCGACGGTCAGGCCGAGCGAAGAGGCGCGACTGCTGGTAGGTGCGGGCGAGCCCGAGCTGCGCCCGCGTCCGCGCCGGCAGTGCGGTGACGTCGCGGCCGAACAGCTCGACCGTCCCGGACGGTGGCCGGGAAGTCGCCGCCGATGACGTTGAAGAGCGTCGTCTTGCCGGCCCCGTTCGGGCCGAGGATCGCGCGGCGCTCGCCCGGCAGCGACGTCGAGATCGACGTCGCGGACGGCGTGAAGGCCGCCGAAGCGCCGGCCGACCCCCCGCAAGCGGAGGGCCGGCACGGCGTGTTCGGCTGCTGCTGCTTCGGTCAAGCCCCTACTACTTGATCACCTGGTTCGTGATCTTGCCGTTCGTGACGACCTGGATCTTGCCCTGCCACGGCGTCTTCAGCTTCTTGCACGGGGGCTGCGTGCGGCCGGGCGGCGGGCTCGTCGGCTTGAACAGACCGCCGAACGACTGGTCGACGTTCGGGACGTACGCGACGACCTGCGGACCGACCGACCCGTCGGCGTTCTTGACGAGCTGGAGCTGGTACTGGTCCTGGATCGCCTGGCGGCGCGAGTCGAGCTTCACGACGCCGCCGTTCGAGATCTGGAACGGGCTCTCGATCGACCGCGGCATCGACGCCTGGAGCTTCGCGCCGACGGCGCCGCCGGACTTCGTCAGGCCCTGGACGAGGGCCTACGCGGCCGATGTAGTAGTTGTAGACGAAGCCGTCGTCAGCCGGCAGCTTCGGGTACAGCTTGGTCATGAACGCGCGGTACGCGTCCACCTTCGGCGTTGTGCACGCCCGGGCATGTTGCCGAACCCGCCGACGTAGGCGCCGACGAGCTTCGGGGCGACGACCTTGTCGGCGCCGAGGAAGCCGAAGAACAGGTTGCCGATCCACTGCTTCGGATCGAGCTTGCCGTACGCCTGCTCGAACGCCTTCAGCATCGCCGACGTGCCGGTGCCGCCGACCGTCGAGAAGTAGCCGTCCACCTGGTTCGGCGGCGGCAGCTGGCGGACGAACGGCGCGTAGTCGGTCGTGTTCAGCGGCGGGAACACGCGCTTGACGATGTTGCCGCCGACGGCGCAGAAGTCGGCGATCATGCCGGCCGCGGACGTCCAGCCGAAGCTGTAGTCGTCCATGATGATCGCGGCCGTCCGCCAGTCGAGCTTCTTGTAGGCGATCTCGCCGATGCCGGCGTTCCACTGGGCGCCGTCGCCGTGGTAGCGGAACATGTTCTTCGGGGCGATCTGCATCGTCGGGTCCTGCGACCCGGCGGTGCCGATGATGAACGTCTTGGTCGGATGCGACTTCGCGTAGTTCGCGATCGACACCGCCTCGTCACCCGACAGCGGGCCGATCATGACGTCGGCGTTGAGCTTCTCCATCAGGCGCTTGGTCTCGCTGATCGCGAGCGGCACGGTGTCGTTGCCGCAGCCGTAGCCGACGATCTGGATCGGCGTGCTGCCGACCTTGATGCCGGTCATGCCCGCAGACGGCTTCGCGTGGCTCTTCGTCTTGCCGCCGGCGTACTGGGCGAACGCGCCCTGCGCGCCGCCGATGTCGTAGTCGTAGCCGAACGCGAAGGCGCCCTTGCAGTCGGTCATGATCGCGACCTTGACGGCCTTGGCATGCGACGCGGCGAGCGAGCCGTCGCCCCGACCGCGACCGCGGCTGCCGCCACGACCAAGACGGCGACCGTCTTCCAGCTCCGCAGCTTGTATCTCCTCATCTGGTATGCCCTCCTCCCTCTCGTGTTTCGAAGGTGCGCGCGATTCTCGCGCAGTACTGACCCAACTTTCAAGCGAGTCGGTCGATGTCTGTCATTTCGCCGGCTCAGGCGCCGCGGCGGGCGTCGGGTCACCGCCTTCGATCCGGCGCCCGCCTCGAACAGCCGTCCCCAGAGCCCGATGCAGGCCGTCGGGTGAGACGACGACGATCACCAGGAAGATCATGCCGATGATCGTGTTGAAGCTGCCGCCGAAGAGCGTGCCGCCGAAGCCGAGCCGGGGAAGTGCGTGTCGCGTGATGTAGTTCTGCATCACGATGAACGCGAAGGCGCCGACCCAGGCGCCCTCGATCCGGACGAGGCCGCCGATCACCGCCATCACAGCAGGTTGATCGTCTGCGGGCAGGTCGACGTCGCCCGGCGCGACCTGGCCCGCCCACCAGACGTAGAGGACCCCGCCGAGCGAGGCGAGGAAGGCCGCGAACCCGAACGCGAGCGTCCGGTGCAGCGGCACGTTGTAGCCGAGCGAGCTCATCCGGATCGGCTCGTCGCGGACCCCCTGGAGCGTGATGCCGAACGGCGTGCGGACGATGTAGCGGATCAGCGCGTAGACGACGAGCGCCGACCCCGAGGGCGATGTAGTAGAGCCGGTTCGGGTGGGCGAGGATGTTGCCGATCCAGCCCGGCGTGTAGCGGTTGATGCCGCCGATGCCCGGAGAAGCCGCGAGATCTTCGTCACCTGGCCGAGCGTGTAGGTCGCGATCACCGAGTAGGTGAGCGTGATCATCAGGAAGTAGATGCCCGGCGCTCCGCGAGGCGACCGCGCCGAAGAGCAGGCCGATCACGGTCGTCAGCGACGATCGCGAGCACGAGCGCGAGCGTCGGGTCCCAGCCGAGGTGGAGTCCCTTCGACGTCGCCGCCCGGGCCGCCCTTGCGTCGCCAGGTTCCCGAGGATGATGCCGGCGATCCCGAACAGCGCGGTCTGCGCGAGCGAGACCATGCCGCCGTAGGCGGAGAGGAAGATCAGGCTCGCGGCGGCGATCCCGAAGAGGAACGTCTCGATCAGGATCGTGTGCGCCCAGTAGTCGCTGAAGCCGGCCGCCGGCCAGACGACGACGAGCGACGAGCGCGCCGAGCCGCGAGCGCGCGCTCGACCTGCTGCTTCGCGCGTCCAGCCGCGCGGGTTCACCCGGCCCTCCCGAACAGGCCGCGCGGCCGGAACGCGAGCACGAGCGCGATCAGGACGAAGGTGAGGATCGACGAGTACTGCGTGCAGCAGTCGGTCCCGGTCGTCGGCAGGTACGACGCGCCGAAGTTGGCGACGAAGGCGAAGAGGAGCGCGCCGGCGGCGGCGCCGAAGATCGAGCCCATGCCGCCGACGATCACGACGACGAGCGAGTTCAGCAGCCACTGCCCGTCCTGCCCCGAGGAGATGTTCGACTGCGAGGCCCAGACGACCGCGCCGAGCGCGGCGAGCGCCGAGCCGACGACGAACGCGATCGCGAAGGTCTTCTGGATGTTGATCCCGAGCGCCGAGGTCATCTTCTGGTCGTCGACGCCCGCGCGGATGACCATTCCGGTCTTCGTCCGGTAGAGCCAGAGCCAGAGGCCGACGCCGACGGCGACGCCGATCGCGAGCATGACGAGCCGCGCGAGCGAGTACTGGACGCCGCCGACGTGCAGGTTGACGAAGCGGTCGGTCCAGCCGGGCCAGGTCAGGTCGACGGCGTTGCCGCCGAACTGCTGCGCCCTGCGAGACGTTGCGCGGGAAGTGGGCGATGATCTGGTCGGCGACGATCACCGAGACCGCGATCGTGATCAGCGCCTGCCGCAGCTCCTGGCCCTGGTTCCAGCGGAGGAACGCCTGCTGGATCGACGAGCCCGACGACGGCGATGCACGGCGCCGCGACGAGCGAGCGGGACGAGCCACTCCCAGGTGTTCACCTCGGTCGCCTGCGAGCGAGAAGCCCTGCCCGGTCATCCCCTGCTGGATCTCGTAGGCGATGTAGCCGCCGAGGAGGTAGAACGAGCCGTGGGCCATGTTCACGATGCGCATCAGCCCGAAGATCAGCGCGAAGCCGCTGGCGACGATGAAGAGCGCGGCGGCGAAGGTGATCGAGTCGAGCACGATCTGCAGGAACGACGACGGGTCGTGGACCGCCGAGCCGAAGTCGTCGTCCGCCAGCTGCTGCGTTGCCGTTCGCGTCGAACGCCGGGATCGTCGTGATGAAGAGGACGTAGGCGAGCGCGAAGAGGACGAGCGCGAGCGGCGAGGAGCACCGGCACGCGCGCCAGGTCAGGTACGAGCCGACCTGCTCGCGCGATGGGAATCCTGGCGGCCAGCGCGCTCAAGCGAAGCCGACCGTACCAGGCAGGTTTCCCGCTTTCAAACGCTGCGTCAGCGCGCTGCGTGGTACAGCGTCGCGCGCGCGGCCTCGCCGTCCTGCGCGACCGTGCTCTCGAGCGGCATCGACTCGGCGAGCGTCTCGCGGCGAGCGTGCGTCGCGTCCGGCCAGTCGACCTCGACGAGGTTGCCGGCCGGGTCGCGGAGGTACAGCTGCACCCAGCCGGCCGGGTGGCTCCGCAGCGGCGAGCCGAACGCCGTCGTGTCGAGGACGCCGAGCTCCTTCGCCTTCGCGTAGACGGCCTCGAAGTCGTCGACGTCGAGCCCGAAGTGGTGGCGCAGGTCGGATCGTCGTCGTCGCTCTCGAACAGGTGCAGCTGCTGCTCTCCGAGCCGCAGCCAGAGCACGCGGCCCTGCGGGAACCTCGCCGTCGGCACGCGCTCCATCCCGAACAGCTCCTCGTAGAAGCGGGCCGACTCCTCGAGGTCGTTCGGCGACGATCGAGACGTGGTTGATCCGCGTGGCGCGCATGATTCTTGACGGTACCGGACCCCGGCCGTAGCCTCCAAAGTGGTTCCCGACGAGGAGGGGACGATGGCGAGCCTGAAGATCCCGTACGAGTCGCTCGACCCGCTGACGATCGGCGCCTCCGGCGACGAGTCGAAGGTCTACCGCGAGGAGCTCGAGCTCGAGGTCCCCGACGCGAACCTGCTCGCCGCGATCTACCCCGACGAGCCCGAGCCGGTCGCCGACGCGACCGAGGCGGCGCGGGCCGCGCTCGAGTCGCCCGTCTCCGGGCCCGCGCTTCTCCGAGCTCCTCGCCTCGGCGACGAGGGTCGCGGTCGTCATCGACAACCAGTTCCGGCCGACGCCGCAGTCGCGGCTGCTGCCGGCGGTCCTCGACGCGATCGAGGCGGCGGGCAAGCCGGCGGTGGTCGCGTGCGCGAACGGCAAGGTCTTCCCGATGTCCGAGTCGGACATCGAGCAGAAGATCGGCCGCGAGAACCTCGCCCGGATGGAGCGGCTCGGGATCCCGTTCCACCAGAACGAGCCGCGGAACGCCGACGCGTACACCTACGTCGGCGTCTCCTCGCGCGGCACGCCGGTGTGGCTGATGACCGCGGTCGCCGAGTGCGACCTGAAGATCACGATCGGCCAGGCGCAGTCGAACCACTGGGGCGCGGGCGGCGGCGGCAAGCTGATCCTGCCCGGGCGTCGTCTCCGACGAGACGATCGAGTCGAACCACTGCGCGTTCGTCCCCTCGCCGCAGACCCACTACGGCGCCTACGCCGGCCCGATGCGCTCGGACATCGACGAGGTGGCGACGATGTGCGGCCTCCAGTGCACGATGAACGTCGTCCTCGACACGCGCGGGCGCGTGATCGAGTGCATCTTCGGCTCGCACCCCGACGCGCACCGGCGCGCGATCGAGCGCTTCAACGAGATCTACGCGTACGAGCACCCGGGCGACGCAGGCCGACATCGCGGTCTGCGGCGTCTTCGCGCCGACCGACCACCTCTTCTTCCACACCGGCTGGGGCTGCATGTCGGCCGACTTCGTGCTCAACGACGGCGGCACGCTGATCTACGCGTCGCCCTCGCCCGGCGTGAACACCGCGGTCGGCGACTTCCCCGGCCTGGCGCTGATGGACCTGATGAAGCCGTACATGCCGGCCGACGCCCGAGAACTACCAGCAGGTGCTGCGCGACATCCACGCGCGCACGATCCAGATGTGGGCCGGCTGCATCTGGGTGCCGATCTACGAGGTGATGACCCGCAAGCACCTGAAGCTGGTCACGCTCGAGGAGAACCTGGAGATGGCCGCCGACATCGGGATCGACGCGACCACGTCGCTCGACGAGGCGTTCGCCGAGGCGATGGAGCGCCACGGCCCGGACGCGAAGGTGATCGTGCTGCCGTTCGCGCGCTACCAGCTGCCGCGGAACATGGTGCGCATGGACGCCGAGCCGCTCCGCTTCCCGCAGGAGGCGCACGCCCCTGAGCCGGCAGCCGCATCGGCACGTGCCCGTGCGCGATTCCCGGTACGTCGCCGGCAGGGGAGCGGGGTCGTCCCCCTCCCTGGGTGGGGGTGTGGCACGACACGGCCCAGCCTGCCGGCGGCGAGACTGGTCCTCGCGTGACCCAGCAGCGCGTGCTCGGCCTGGAGGCGCGCGGGACCGCGCCGGACGCGCCGGCTTCGCGCGAGATCAAGGGGTCGACGACGATCGTCGAGCTGCTGCGGATGTTCCCGGACGGTGAGGCCGCGAAGCTGATGGCGACCCTCTCGCTTCCGTGCGCGCACTGCGGCGGCGCCTTCCACGAGCCGCTGACGATGGCGGCGAAGCGCCACCGGCGCGATCCTCGCGCCGTGCTCGAGGCCTTCCGCGCGCTCGAGCGCGGGCGGGCCGACCGCGCGAGCAGGTCGAGGCTGGCACGCGCGTAGAGGTCGCCGCGTGAGCGACGGCGCGCTACGAGCAGCTCCGCGACCGGCTCGGCGAGCTCTGGGATCTCGCCAAGCTGGGCGGGCTCGCCGCCTGGGATCAGCAGACGATGATGCCGCCGCAGGGCGGCCCGGTGCGCGCGCGGCAGCTGGCGACCGTCTCGAAGCTGGCGCACGGACTGCTCGTCTCGGACGAGCTCGGCTCGCTGATCGAGGAGCTGCGGCCGTACGAGGAGTCGCTCGACTACGACTCGGACGAGGCGAGCCTGATCCGCGTCGCCCGTCGCGACCGCGAGAAGGAGCTGCGCGTGCCGGCCGAGCTGCGCGAGGCGCAGACGCGGGCGGGAGCCGAGGCGTTCCCGGTCTGGGTCGAGGCGCGGCGCACGTCCGACTTCGAGCTCTTCCGGCCCCACCTCGAGCGCAACGTCGAGTTACGGCGCCGCTACGCCGAGTGCTTCGAGGTCGACGAGCCCTACGACGCGCTGCTCGACGACTTCGAGCCCGGGATGAAGACGGCCGAGGTGCGGGAGGTCTTCGCGCGCCTGAAAGAGGGGCTCGTCCCGCTGATCGCGGAGCTCTCGGATCGGGAGATCGACGACTCGATCCTGCGCGGGAGCTTCGCGCTGGACAGGCAGCAGGAGCTGGAGCAGACGATCCTCGGCCGCTTCGGCTTCCGCGACGGGAGCTGGCGGATCGACCCGGTCGAGCACCCGTTCGCCTCCTCGATGGCGACCTCGGACATCCGGATGACGACGCGCTACCCGCTCGACGAGTTCGGCGGCATCTTCGCGTCGATGCACGAGGGCGGGCACGCGCTCTACGAGCACAACGTCGACCCGGCGCTCGAGCGGACACCGCTCTGCCGCGGCACGTCGCTGGCGCTGCACGAGTCGCAGAGCCGGATGTTCGAGAACCTGGTCGGTCGCAGCATCCAGTTCTGGCGCTGGGGCTACCCGCACGTGCAGCGGCTCTTCCCCGAGCAGTTCGCCGGCGTCGAGCTCGACGACTTCCACCGGGCGATCAACAAGGTGCAGCCGTCGCTGATCCGCATCGAGGCCGACGAGGCGACCTACTCGCTGCACATCATCCTCCGCTTCGAGCTCGAGCAGGAGCTGCTCGCCGGCTCGTTCGACCTCCGCGAGCTGCCGAGGATCTGGAACGAGCGGATCGGCGACTACCTCGGCGTCGACGTGCCCGACGACGCGCACGGCGTGCTCCAGGACGTCCACTGGTCACGCGGGACGCTCGGCTACTTCCCCACCTACGCGCTCGGAAACGTGATCTCGGTGCAGATCTGGGAGAAGGTGCTCGAGGATGTCCCCGATCTCGACGGGCGACTGGAGGCCGGCGACCTCGGCCCGCTGTGCGATTGGCTGCGCGAGCGCCTCTGGCGCCACGGGCGCAAGTTCACGCCGCAAGAGATGCTGGAGCGGGTCGTCGGCGGCGGCATCGACCCCGAGCCGTACCTCCGGTACCTGAGCGCCAAGCTCGGCGGGCTCCACGATTTAACGAAATCTTCACTCGCGACCCCGACCTAGCCCATATCCGGTATGGCACTGTGAGGACATGGAGACGCTCGAGCGGGAGAAATTGCGGGAGCTCGACCACCGGGTCGGAGACGGCTTCGAGGTCACCCTGCTCTGGGCCGAGGACGGCGGCAGACTGAAGGTGGTCGTGAACGACTGGCGCACCGACGAGCGCTTCGAGATCGAAGCGCGCGCCGACAACGCTCTCGACGTCTTCAATCACCCGTTCGCGTACCGCCCCGCGTAACCTCGCAACATGAAGCGCCGTGCGCTTCGTCGCCGTCGGCGACGTCATGGTCGACGTGTTCGCCGAGGGGTCGGGCCACGACGCCCGGATCGGCGTGCGCGTCGGCGGCTCGGCGTCGAACGCGGCGCTCTGGGCCGCGGCGACTCGGGCGCCGAGGCCACCGTCGTCGGCCGGGTCGGCGACGACGCGGGTGGGCGCATGATCCGGACCGAGCTCGAGGCGAAGCGCGTCCGGGCCGAGCTCTCGGTCGATCCCGAGGAGCCCACCGGCGCCTTCCTGTTCGCCGACGGCGTGGTCCGTGTGCGCCGCGGGAGCGAACGCCACGTTCGCCCCCGAGCACCTCGGCGCGCTCGAGGCCGACGTGGTGCTCGTGTCCGGCTACCTGCCCCGGCCGACGATCGAAGCCGCGCTCGCTCGGGCCCAGGCCCCGTGGGTCGCCCTCGATGCGGCGAAGCTGACCGACCTGCCGGCCGGCGGCAACGTCCTGCTCGCCAACGAAGAGGCGGCTACCGCGCTCGGGGTCGACACGGACGCCCCTCTGGTACCAAGCTACGACGTCGTGGTCGTCACCCGCGGAGGACGAGGCGCTGTTGCCTCTGCACAGGCGCAGGTGATCCACGCCGAACCGCCGACGCTGCTCGACCGCAACCCTCCGGGAATCGGCGACGCGTTCGCCGCGTCGTTGCTCGTCTCGCTCGCCCGCGGCGACGACGTCGACCGGGCAGTGGCCAACGCCTGTGCGGTCGGCTCCGACGCCGCGAACTGGACGTGGCCCGGGTGAACCTCGCGCTCAGCCTCCTGTACGCGGCCGAGCGGAATCCCGAGGCCGAGGCCGTCGTCGAGGGCGACGTCCGGCTCACGTACGCGGATCTGCGCCGGCGCGCAGCGCGGATCGCCGGCGGGCTCGCCCGCGAAGGGCTCGCGCCGCGGCGACCGGCTGGCCGCGGTCGTCCGCTCCCGCCGCGAGTCGGTCGAGCTCTACTGGGCCTGCCAGTGGCTCGGCGCGTCGTTCGTGCCGCTCTCGCCGCGCGTCTCCCCCGCCGACCTCGCCTACTGCCGCGAAGACTCGGGCGCCAGCGCTCTTCCTCGACGCCGACGTGGACGTCGAGCCGCTGCTCGGCGACGAGCACCCGGGCGCGCTCGACGTGGACGACACCGCGGAGAGCCTGATGCTCTACACGTCGGGAACGACCGGCCGGCCGAAGGGCGTGCCGCGCTCGCACCGCGCCGACCGCGCCGGCGGGCTCTCCCAGGTCGTCCAGCACGGCTACCGCTACGGCGACCGCACGCTCGGCGTGATGCCGCTCTACCACACGATGGGCTTGCACTCGCTGTCGCGATGCACCTCGTCGGCGGCTGCTACGTCTGCCAGCCCGATTGGGACGCCGAGACGGCGCTGGCGCTGATCGAGCGCGAGCGGATCACGTCGCTCTACCTCGCCCCCACGCTCTACCACGACCTCGTCTCGCACCCGCGGCGCGGCGAGTTCGACCTGTCGTCGGTGGAGACGCTGGCGTACGCCGGGCGCGGCGATGACCGCAGCGCTCGTCGAGCGCTGCGTCGAGGTCTTCGAGCCGCGGCTGTTCGTCAACCACTACGGCTCGACCGAGATCTACACCTACGCGGTCCACCGCGACCAGCGCGCGAAGCCGGGCTGCGCGGGCCGGCCCGCACTGAACGCCCGGCTGCGCCTCGGCGAGGGCGGCGAGATCCTCTGCCACCTCTCCTCCGACGAGGCGTTCGCCGGCTACTGGAACCGCCCCGACGCCGACGAGCGCGCGATCCGCGACGGCTGGTTCCACACCGGCGACGTCGGCCGGCTCGACGAGGACGGCGACCTCTGGCTCGACGGCCGGGTGGACGACATGATCGTCTCCGGGGGCGAGAACGTGCACCCGCTCGAGGTCGAGGACGTGCTCTCGCGGCACCCGGGCGTGCGGGAGGTGGCCGTGATCGGCGCGGCGGACGAGCGTCTCGGCCACCGCGTCGTCGCCGTCGTCGTCGCCGAGGCCGGCGTCACCGCCGAAGCGCTCGACGCCCACTGTCTGGCCTCGGACACCCTCGCGCGCTTCAAGCGTCCCCGCGAGTACCGCTTCGTCGGCGAGCTGCCGAAGAGCCCGTCTGGAAAGATCCTCCGCAGGATGCTGCGCGAGGACGGCACGCGATGACGTACGAGGGCTTCCGGGTCGAGCGGGACGACCGTGGGGTCGCCACGATCACCCTCGACGACCCGGAGAAGATGAACCGGGTGCCGCTCGCGGCGCGCGAGCAGCTGGCGGGCGTCTTCGCGGAGATGGCTGCCGACGACGACGTCCGCTTCGTCGTCGTCACCGGCGCAGGAGACAACTTCACCGCCGGCGGGGACATCGCCGCGTTCATGCAGGCGACGCCCGAGCACCTCTCGCACCTCGCCTGGAACGTCGCCGCCGCCGAGCGCTTCCCAAAGCCCGTGATCGCGCGCATCCGCGGCTACTGCCTCGGCGTCGGGCTCGAGCTCGCCCTCGCGTGCGACTTCCGGATCGCCGCCGACGACGCGCAGCTCGGGCTCCCCGAGGTCGGGCTCGGGATGATCCCCGGCTCGGGCGGCACCCAGCGGCTCGCCAGGCTCGTCGGTCTCGGCCGCGCCAAGGACGTGATCATGCGGCGCAAGCGCATCTCCGCCGCCGACGCGCTTGCCTGGGGCCTCGTCTCCGAGGTCGTCCTGCCCGAGCGAGCTCGACGCCGCGGTCGAGCGCGTGATCGCCGACCTCGACGGCCTCTCGCCCCTCGCGCTGCGCACGGCGAAACGCGTGCTCAACCACGTCTACGACGCGCCGCTGGCGATCGGGCTCGAGCTCGAGGGCCTCGCCTACGGCCTCCTCCGCTCCACGCACGACTTCGCCGAGGGGGTCGAGGCGTTCGGCGAGAAGCGCCCGCCGCGCTTCGAGGGCCGGTAGCTGTCGATTTTCGGCGAGGCCGTTCGTCGTAGGGACGACACCACGACCAAGGAGGCGGACATGCAGTACCTGTGCCTGATCTACGACGACGAGCAGGCCTGGCAGAACCTGCCGGACGACGAGCGGAACGGCGTGATGGGCGAGTACATGAAGTTCGGCGAGGCGATCACGGCCGAGCGGCAACATGGTCGGCGGCAACGCGTTGCAGCCCACCTCGACTGCGACGACCGTCCGCGTTCGCGACGGAGAGACGCTCCTCACCGACGGGCCGTTCGCCGAGACCAAGGAGCAGCTCGGCGGCTACTACCTGATCGAAGCGAAGGACATCGACGAGGCGACGGCGATCGCCGCCCGCATCCCCTCGGCCCGGTACGGCTCGATCGAGGTGCGGCCCGTGATGGTCTTCGACCAGGGGTAGCGCGGCTATCGACCCGGTAGCCGAGGCATTCCGGGCGGAGTTCGGGCGCGCGGTCTCGATTCTGATCCGCGCGCTCGGCGACTTCGACCTCGCCGAGGACGCCGTCCAGGACGCCTTCGCGATCGCCGCGGAGCGCTGGCCCCGTGACGGCGTCCCGGCGAGCCCGGGAGCGTGGATCGTCACGACCGCCCGCAACCGTGCGATCGACCGGCTCAGGCGCGAGCGCGTCCTGGCGACGAAGCGGGCTGAGCTGGCGCGGCTGGCCGAGCTGGTGGAAGAGGACGGAGAGGAGGAGACCGTGAGCTCGATCCCCGACGAGCGGCTGGCGCTGATCTTCACCTGCTGCCACCCCGCGCTCTCCGTCGAAGCGCAGGTCGCCCTCACGCTGCGCCTGCTGGGAGGTCTGTCGACGCCCGAGATCGCCAGGGCGTTCCTGACCGCCGAGGCGACGATGGCGCAGAGGCTCGTGCGGGCGAAGCAGAAGATCCGTGCCGCCGGCATCCCCTTCCGCGTCCCTCCCGACGACGCGCTCCCTGAGCGACTGACCGCCGTGCTGGCGACCGTCTACCTGATCTTCAACGAGGGCTATTCGGGGCTGCGCCACGACCTGGCGAGGGAGGCGATCCGGCTGGCGCGGATGCTCGCGGGGCTGATGCCGGACGAGCCGGAGGCGCTCGGCCTGCTCGCCCTGATGCTCCTCCAGGACTCGCGGCGCGAGGCGAGGATCGACGAAGACGGCCGGCTCGTCCTGCTCGAGGATCAGGACCGGGCCCGCTGGGACGCGGATCGAGATCGCCGAGGGCCGGACGCTCGTGGAGACCGCGCTCCGCCGCCGCGCGCCGGGCCCGTACCAGCTCCAGGCGGCGATCGCGGCCTGCCACACCGGCGACGAGACCGACTGGCGCCGGATCGTCACCCTGTACGAGGAGCTCCTCCGCCTGCTGCCCTCTCCGATCGTCGAGCTGAACCGCGCGGTCGCTCTGGCGATGGCCGAGGGGCCCGAGTCGGGGCTTGCGGCGATCGACGCGATCGATGGGCTCGGCGCCTACCGGTACCTGCACTCGGCCCGCGCCGACCTGCTCCGGCGGCTCGGGCGCGAGCACGAGGCACGGGCCGCCTACGAGCGTGCGCTCGAGCTCGAGCCCACCGGCGCGGAGCGCGCGTTCCTGACGGAGCGGCTCAGCGCTCTGGAATAGCGGCGACCGCCTCGATCTCGAGCAGCGCGCCGGGGACGGCGAGCGCCGAGACCTCGACGAGCGTGCTCGCCGGCCGAGCCTCGCCGAAGAACTCCATCCGCACGGGGTTGATCGCCGGCCGGTCGTCCACGTTCAGCAGGTAGAGCGTCACCTTGACCACGTCGTCGAAGCCGCAGCCGGCAGCCGTCAGGACGAGCTCGAGGTTCCGGAAGATCTGCCGGGCCTGTTCGGCGACGTCGCCCTCGCCGACGAGCCGCCCGTCGCGCGTCCACCGGCACGATGCCCGAGACGAAGAGCAGGCCGCCCGCCCGCACGGCGTCGGTGTAGTGGCTGATCGGCTCCGCCATCCCCTCGACCCGGTACTCCTCGCGGTGATGCACGGAGCAGATCGTACAATCGCCGGTGGAGCCGCAGTTCGTCCACTTCGACAGACGTCCAGGCGTTCGAGCTGGCCGCCGGGGTCACGGGCCGCCCGCTCTTCGGCGAGGGCGCGATGCTGAACGTGATCGAGTTCGAGCCGGGCGCGACCGTCCCGCTGCACAGCCACGAGCACGAGCAGCTCGGGATCGTCCTCCGCGGGATGCAGGCGCTCGTCGTCGACGGCGTCGCGCACGAGCTCGGGCCGATGGAGGGGTACGTCCTCCCCGGCGGCGTCGAGCACTCGGCCTACTGCGGCCCCGAAGGGTCGCTCGTGCTCGACATCTTCCAGCCGGTGCGCGAGGACTACCGGGAGCGCTGGCAGTCGCTGTCCGGGTAGGGCTACTGGTCGAGCGCCGCCCGGAGCAGGTCGCCGAGCGGCGCGGGCCGGCCGTCGGCGTCGACGAGGACGACGGTGTGCCGGCCCTTCACGTGCGGCTCTCCGCCCTTCGCGATCGTCCAGGCGTACGTGATCGACGTGCGGCCGACGTTCTCGACCCGCAGCCGGACCTCGATCTCGTCCTCGAAGCGCAGCACCTTGAGGTACTCGGCCTCGACCTTCCGCCGCGGAAAGTTGCCCCAGTCATCGTCGATGAAGCCGAGCCGCCGCATCAGCGCGGTCTCGGCGATCTCCGCCCAGCGGAACACCGCCGTGAAGTGGATGCGCCCGCCCGCGTCGGTGTCCACCCAGGCGACCCTGGCCTGCTCGACCTGCTCGACCACGGCCGGGAAGGTTACGGGATCACGAGCACGCGTCCCGGCGAGCCGCCGAGGGCTGCGGCGAAGGCGTCGTTCACGTTCTCGAGCGAGAACCTCGGCCCGAGCAGCTCGCGCAGCTTCAACCGGCCCGCCCGTACGTGGCCCAGCAGAACCGGCAGCGCGACCGCAGGGTCCGCGGAGCCGTACATCGTTCCGGTGAGGAATTTCTCGCGCCGGGTGAGCTCGGCCGGGTCGAGGTCGAGGCGGGCGCCGGCCGCCGGCAGACCGACGATCACGCACGTTCCGCCGCTGCGCGTGAAGCGGAGCGCCAGCGCGGTCGTCTCCGGGTTACCGACCGCGTCGTAGGCGTAGTCGGCGCCGTCGGGGGCGACCTCCTTGATCAGCTCCTTCAGACCGTCCGGCGTCGCCGTGTGAGTGGCGCCGAGCTCGCGCACGAGCCCGAGTCGCTCCTCGAGCGGGTCGACGCAGACGATCGTCTCCGCCCCGGCGATCCGCGCGCCCTGGACGCAGAACTGACCGACCCCACCGGCTCCGACGACGAGCGCCGTCCCGCCCGGCTCGGCGCGCGCCGCGAACAGCACCGCCCCGACGCCGGTGAGCGCGGCACAGCCGAGCAGCGCCGCCTCCTCCATCGGAATCCCACCTCCGGTCGGCAGCGCCACTCCCTCGCCGACGACGAGGCGTTCGGTCATCGCCCCGGTCGCCGTCCCTCGGTACACCGTCTCGCCGCCGAGCGACATCCCGGTCGTCCCGTCGAGGCGCGTCCCGCTCCCGATCGCACGCTGGAGATGGACGCACCGCGCCGGCCGGCCGGCGCGGCAGTCGCCACACTCGCCACAGGAGGGCGCCCACGAGAGCACGACCTCGTCGCCCGGCCGGAGCGAGGTCACGTCCGCCCCGACCTCCTCCACGACGCCGGCGCCCTCGTGACCGAGCACCATCGGGGTCGGCCGCGTCCACTCGCCGCGGATCGAGTGCAGGTCGGTGCCGCAGATCCCGACCGCGGACATGCGGACGAGGACGTCCCGCGGGCCCGGCCCGTCGAGGTCGATCTCCGTGACCTCGAGCGCCTGGCCCGGCCCGCGGAAGACCGCGGCCTTCGACTTCACGTGCCCAAAGCAGCGGCAACCGTCTTGCCGTCGGTCACCGTCGAGACGTTCTGGAGCGCGTAGTTGATGGAGGCGTTGTGCCAGTCGGCGTTCATCGTCGAGCAGCAGTCCTCGGGCACGACCATGTAGTAGCCCTTGTCCGCTCCTGTGCGGGCGGTGTGCTCGATCGACATGTTCGTCCACGCGCCTGAGACGACGACCGTGTCGACACCGAGCCCGCTCAGCAGCGTCTCGAGCTTCGTGTCCTGCCAGGCGGACATCCGCATCTTCTCGACGACGAAGTCCCCGCGCTTCGGCTCGAGGCCGTCGGCCGGCTTCGCGCCCCACGTCCCGCGCACGAGCGCTCCGGCGGCCACGCCCTCGAAGAGCGGCGCGTTCTGCTTCAGCCCCGGGGCTCCCTTCTCGACGATGTACCAGACGTGGATCACGGGAGCGCCGGCCTTACGGAACGCCGCCGCCAGCTTCTTCACGTTCGCGACCACGTTCTGCTCCTTCGCATGCTCGGGCGAGCCCGAATCGGCGAACGCGCCCTTCTCGATGATCACGTCGTTCTGCAGGTCCTGGATCAGCAGCGCCGTACGCTTGGGGTCCAGCTTCAGCTTCGCCATCGGTCACGTCTCCTTAGCTCATGTAGGGCTCGCGGCGCGGCCCCACCTTGGTCTTGACGGCGTACAGCGACGTCGAGCTCGGCATGAACAGGGTGTGCCAGTCGGAGCCCCCCCAGCCGAGGTTGCCGACGTTCTCCGGCACCCTGATCGTCCCGAGGTGCTCGCCGTCGGAGCCGATCACCCACACGCCGCCCGGGCCGGTGACCCAGATGTTGCCCTCCTCGTCGCATTTCATCCCGTCCGGGATGCCCTCCTCGATCACGCCCGTAGCCGATGCCCTCGAAGAACATCCGCCCATTCGAGAGCGACCCGTCGGAGCCGACCTCGTAGACCTTGATCAACGCGCCGGGCGTGTCGTTGATGTAGAGCAGCGACTCGTCGGGCGAGAAGCACAGCCCGTTCGGCTGCTCGTACTCGTCCCTGGCGACGACGAGCTGCGGGGTCGCCGCCGCCGGGGGCGATCCGGAAGACCCCCTGCCAGCCGAGCTCGCGCTCGCGCTCGACGCCGAAGACCGGCATGCGGCCGTACCACGGGTCGGAGAACCAGATCGAGCCGTCGGAGCGGACGCACACGTCGTTCGGGCTGTTCAGCTCCTTCCCCTCGAAGTGTGTCGCGAGCACCTCGCGGTTCGCGTCGGTGCCGTCCGGGTCCATGCGGACGAGCGAGCTGGTCGAGTGCTCGCACACGATCAGCCGTCCGTCCGCGTCCAGCGTCATCCCGTTGCCCTTGTTGCTCGGGCTCATCACGACCTGGACGCCGTTCGTGGCGTCCCAGCGCCGGCGTGTGTCGCCGGGCATGTCCGAGAAGAGCAGGAACTGCCCCTTCGGGTTCCAGATCGGGCCCTCCGTGAAGGTGAACCCGGTGGCGAGCTGCTCGACCTCGGCGTTCTCATCGACGAGCCGTCCGAGCTTCTCGGACCTCACGTCTACGCTCACGCTCTCCCTCCCTCTTCTCGCTACGAAAAGACGAGGGCGAACCTAACAGACCCGGCTCTGCTACTCCTGGTCGGACGGCTCGAAGTCGAGTGCGAGCGAGTTGATGCAGTACCGCTGGCCGGTCGGGTGGGGCCCGTCGGGGAACACGTGGCCGAGATGCGAGTCGCACGCGGCGCAGCGCACCTCGATCCGGCGCATGCCGTGGCTCGAGTCGACCTCGGTCTCGACCGCGTCCTCGGCGGCGGGCTCGTAGAAGCTCGGCCAGCCCGAGCCCGAGTCGAACTTGGTCTCCGAGCGGAACAGCTCGGCGCCGCACGCGCCGCAACGGAAGACACCGTCCTCGTGGACGAAGTTGAGGTCGCCCGACCACGGCGGCTCGGTCGCGCCGCGGCGGAGCACGGCGAACCGATCGGGGTCGAGCTCCTGCTGCCATTCCTGCTCTGTCTTGCGGATTTCTTCTGGTCATGCCCTTCTGTCTCTGAAGCATGCCCGTTCGTGACACGTCAGGTGCCAGGCACCAGACGAGACGGTTGAGACATGACTGCCGCGCGAGATCGGCTCAAGCATGCGATCAGACGAGTCCGTTCGAGCCACGTCCGGTGCCTGGCACCGGACGTGGGCTTTCGAGACGTGTCTCGTAGGAGCACGGCTTGCGCTGGCGACCTGGCAGGCGTGGGTGGTGCGACTCGAAGTCGCTCAGTCCACTTCGGCGTGAATTCGTTTCTTCGCCGTCTTCAGCCGGCCGCCCTCGCGGTCCGCACGGACGGCGACGATCTCCGCGAGCATCGACAGCGCCGTCTCGGGCTGCGAGTCGGCGCCGATGTCGAGGCCGCAGGGCCCGGCAATCCGCTCCAGCGCCGCCTCCTCCACACCGGCCTCGAGCAGCCGCTCGCGGCGTCGCTCCTGGTTGCGGCGCGAGCCGAGCGCTCCGACGTAGAACGCCTCGGTCGCAAGCGCGGCCTGAAGCGCGGGCACGTCGAACTTGTCGTCGTGGGTGAGCACGACGACCGCGGTCGCGTGGTCGGGCGCGACCTGGGTCACCGCCTCCTCGGGCCAGGCGACGATCAGCTCGCCCGCGCTCGGGATCCGCTCGCGCGTGGCGAACTTGGCACGGGCATCGGCGACGATCGTCTTCCAGCCGAGCAGGTTCGCCGCCTTGCAGAGGGCCTCGGCCGTGTCCACGGCGCCGTAGACGAGCAGCCGCGGCGGCGGCGCGTAGATCTCGGCGAAGACGCGCGATCCGTCGAGGTCGAGAATCTGGTTGCGGTGGCCACGGATGAGCTCGTCGGCCTGGACGAGCGCCTCCTGGGGCACGCCTTCACCATGCTGCTCTCCACCCTCGAGCACGAGCACGTGCGCCCCGACGGGGTCGCCCTCGATCACGGTGAAGATGACCGCGCGCTCCTCGCGCTCGATCGCCTGGAGCAGGCGCTCGTTGACCGTCATCAGTCCTCGAGTACCTCGACGAAGACGTCGATCTCGCCGCCGCACGGAAGCCCGACCTCCCAGGCCTCCTCGTCGGCGATCCCGTAAGAGATCAGCTTCGGCGTGCCGCTCGCCAGCACCTCACGAGCGTTCTCGTACACGTCCGACTCGACGCAGCCGCCGGAAACGGATCCGGCGATCTCGCCGGTCTCCGATATGGCGAGCTTCGCCCCCACGGGCCGCGGAGCCGACCTGCGCGTCGCCACCACCGTCGCGATCGCGACCTTCTCGCCTTTCGCGCGCCAGCGCGCGATGTCTTCGAGAATCTCCTTCATGCAGCGTGCCTCCTCTCGATGCCGGCGAGCACGCCGGCCAGGTCTTCGAGACTCGCCAGATTGTGCCCCGGCAGGAACCGGTCGACGTGCGGGAGCGCCGCACGCATCCCGCCCGCGAGCGGCTGGTAGTCGGGGTGGCCTTTGAGCGGGTTGACCCATACGACCGCGTAAGCGCAGCGTGCGAGCCGGGCCATCTCGCGCCCGACGGTGGCGGTGTCCTCGCGCTCCCAGCCGTCGGAGACGACGATCACGACGGCTCCGCGAGAGAGCGCACGCCGGCCCCAGAGATCGTTGAACGACTTCAGCGACGCACCGATCCTCGTCCCGCCGGACCAGTCGACGACCCGCTTCGCCGCCTCCTCGAGCGCCTTCTCCGGATCCACGCCCGCGAGCTCCTCGGTCAGCCGCGTCAAGCGCGTGCCGAAGGCGAACGCCTCGACGCCGCGGCCGCTCTCGAGGAGCGCGTGCACGAACATCAGGATCGCCCGCGAGTACGGCTCCATCGACCCGGAGACGTCGCAGAGCACGATCAGCTTGCGGTGCGTCTCGATCCGGCGGCGGAACGCACGGTCGACGGGATCGCCGCCCGTGGCGAGCGAGGCACGCACGAGACGGCGCAGGTCCAGGGTCGCGCCGTGCGGGTGACGGCGCAGGCGACGCGAGCGCCGCTGCGGGCGCGCGGCCGCGAGCTCGACGATCGCCCGCCGAAGCTGGGCCAGCTCGTCCTCGGTCAACTCCGAGAAGTCCTTGCGGCGGAGCAATTCGCCGGGGCTCCAGCCGGCGGCGCGCTCACCGTCCGGCGCGCCCGCTTCCTCCTCTTGCTGTGCGCCCTCCTTCGAGGCCGCGCGGACGCCGCGCGCCTGCTCGGTGCGCGGCGCACGAGGCGGGGCGAGCTCGGGGGCGCGCAGGAACCAGGCTGCGAACGCCCGGTCGAACGCTTCGATGTCCTCGGCGCGGGAGACGAGCGTCTGGCGGAGCGTCCAGTAGAAGTCGTCGCGCCGCGCGATCTCGACGGCGTCGAGTCCGTGCAGCGCGTCGGAGACCCGGCCGGGGCCGACCTCGAGACCGGCCTCGCGCAGCACGCGGCCGAACGTGACGACCTGGCGGACGAGTGGCTCGGCAGCCATCAGGCGCCGATCCTCACCGCGCGGGCCTCCTCGACCAGCGACACCAGCGCGGCGTCGCGGACGGTGTCCATGTCCTCGTGATACTTGAGCACGGAGCCGAGGGTCTGCTCGACGACCTCGGCGTCGAGCTCCTCCCGTCCGAGCGCGGCGAGCGCGTTCGCCCAGTCGATCGTCTCGGCCACGCCGGGCGGCTTCGCCAGGTCGAGCCCGCGCAGCCCGCGGACGAACGACGCCGCTTGCGTCGCCAGCCGTTCCGGGATTCCGGGCACGCGCAAGAGCACGACCTCGATCTCGCGCTCCAGGCTCGGATGCCCGATCCAGTGGAAGAGGCAGCGCCGCTTGAGCGCGTCGTGCAGCTCGCGCGTGCGGTTCGAGGTCAGGATCACGTGCGGCCGTCTTGCCGCCGAGATCGTGCCGACCTCGGGGATCGTGATCTGGAAGTCGGAGAGCACCTCGAGCAGGAACGCCTCGAACTCCTCGTCGGCTCGGTCGATCTCGTCGATCAGCAGCACGACGGGCTCGGGGCTCTCGATCGCCTCCAGCAGCGGCCTGCGGATCAGGAACTCCGGGCCGAACAGCTCCTCCTCGTGGACGGTGCCCTCCTGCGCCGCGCGGATGTGGAGGAGCTGCCGCGAGTAGTTCCACTCGTAGACGGCATGCGCGACGTCGAGGCCCTCGTAGCACTGGAGCCGGATCAGGCGCGCGGGAAGCGCGCGGGCGAGCGCCTTGGCCGCCTCGGTCTTGCCGACGCCGGCCTCGCCCTCGAGCAGAAGCGGCTTCTCGAGCCGAAGCGACAGATAGAGCGCGGTCGCGAGCCCGCGGTCCGGCAGGTAGTCGGCGCCCCGCAGCGCGCTCTCGAGCTCCTCGATCGTCGTGAAGGCCATGGCCGAACTCTAGTTAGCGCGTTGACTTCCGAGGCGTGCAGGCGTATGAACGCGCCATCGCGACGCACGAAATCCGTCTCCTGTCCCTGACCGACGTCTTCGTCGAGTCGAGCTTCCTCGTGCTCGGCCGGAACATGGGCACGCCGATCTGGGTGCACACCTGGGGCGTCCTGATCCTCGGCAACCCGGCCGGACCGATCCTGGTGGACACGGGCGCAAGCGAGCCGGAGATCATGGAGCGACTCGGCATGAAAGGTCGGGTCGACGAGGACATGCGGCTCGAGAACGCGCTCGGCGCCCACGGGATCGCGATCGCCGACGTCGCAGCCGTGCTGCACACGCACTGCCATATCGACCACGCGGGGCAGGACGACCGTTTCCCGCTGACGACCCCGGTGGTGATGAACCGCCGCGAGCTCGAGCACTCCGCTTCCGGCCTGATGGGCGCGCAGTACCCGCCTGAGTACGTCAAGCACCACATCGACCGGCTGCACACGCCGGGTGCCCTGCGGCTCCTCGACCTCGAGCTCTCCGGCCCCGACGAGATCTACGAGGGAATCGTCTGCGAGGCGGCCGGAGGGCACACCGAAGGCTCGATGAACATCCTGGTCGAGACCGCCGAGGGCACCGCCTGCATCTGCGGTGACGTGATCTACGACATCCAGAATCAGGTCGTGGAGCCCTGGCATCAGACACTCGCCTACGAGCCGCAGTCGACCGGAAACCACACGATGACCAAGCGCAGCGAGAAGGCAGCGATCAAGAAGGCGCTGAACCGCGACTTCGTCCTGCCCCTGCACGACTTCCCCGCACGCGTCGAAGGCGGCCGCGTCGTGGCGAGGCTGAAGCACGAGGTGCCCGGTCCGGAGTTCGACGTCGCCGAGTTCGCGGACGCGATCGCGGCACCGGTCGCCGCCGTCTGACACCCACGGGCCCGACGTCGATGCCGGCCCACCTCTCAGCGGCGGCCGGCGAGGAGCGCGGCACCGGCGGCGCCACCTACCTCGACGCGATCCGCGCGGCGCTCCGGGACGCGCTCGCCGAGGACGAGCGTGTCTTCCTGCTCGGCGAGGACATCGGCCACTTCGGCGGTGCCTTCGGGGTGACCAAGGGCCTGTGGGAGGAGTTCGGCGACGATCGGATCATCGACACGCCGATCGCGGAGGAGGGCTTCGTCGGCGCCGCGTTCGGGGCGGCCTGGGTGGGCGACCGGCCCGTGGTCGAGCTCCAGTTCGCCGACTTCATCTCCTGCCCGTTCGACATGATCGTCACCGTCGGCGCGAAGACGCACTGGCGCTCGGGGCTGGCGCTGCCGGTCGTGATCCGGGCGCCCTTCGGCGGCGGCGTCCGCGGCGGGCCGTTCCACTCGCAGTGCCCGGAAGGCTGGTTCGCCGGCGTCGCCGGGCTCAAGGTCGTCTGCCCGGCATCGGTCGCGGACGCCTACGGCCTGCTGCGTGCTGCGATCGAGGACGACGACCCGGTGATCTTCCTCGAGCACAAGGCGCTCTACCGGCGGCTGCGCGGCGAGCTCCCGGGCAGCGCACACCGGGTCCCGCTCGGCGCCGCGCACGTCGTTCGCCAGGGAACGGCGGCGACCGTCGTCACGTACGCGGCCGGGGTCGACCTCGCTGCGCGCGCCTCCGAGGGCCTCGACGTCGAGATCGTCGACCTGCGCACGGTCTGGCCGCTCGACGCGGAGACGATCCTGCCTCGCTCGCAGAAGACGTCGCGGCTGCTCGTCCTCCAGGAGGCGCTCGCGCTCCTCGGGCGTCGCCGGGCCACGTCCTCTCGCTCGCGGCGCGGGAGGGCTTCGAGCTGCTCGACGCGCCGCCCGCGCTTGTCGCCCCGCCGGACACGCCCGTTCCGTTCGCACCGGAGCTCGAGGACGCCTACCTCCCGTCAGCCGCGCAGGTACGCGCCGCGCTCGAGGAGCTGCTTGCGTACTGAGCTCTACCGGCTGATGCTGCTCCAGCGCCGCGTCGAGGAGCGGATCGTCGCCCTCTACCGGCAGGGGCGGATCTCCGGCTCCGTCTACACGGGCCTGGGCCAGGAGGCGGTCGCCGCCGGAGCCGGCCTCGCGCTCGGGCCCGACGACGTGGTCGCACCGCTCAACCGCGAGCTCGCCTGCCACTTCGCGCGCGGCGTGACCGTCGCCGAGGTGTTCGCCCAGTTCCTCGGCCGGGCGGCGGGGCCGAGCCGCGGGCGCGACGGGAACATGCACTTCGGCGTGCCGGCGAGGGGCATCTTCCCGCTCGTCTCGATGCTCGGCGACCTCGTCCCGGTGACCGTCGGCGCCGCCCTCGCCTTCAAGCGGCGCGGCGAGCGACGCGTCGCCCTGACGTTCTTCGGCGACGGGGCGATGTCGACCGGCGACGTCCACGAGGGCCTGAACCTGGCCGCCGTCTGGCAGGTGCCGGCCGTCTTCGTCGTCCAGGCGAACGAGTACGCCTACTCGACGCCGACCGCGCGCCAGACCGCGAACACGAACCTGAGCGAGCGGATGCAGGGCGGCTGGTCGATCCCCTGCCCGCGGGTGGACGGAACCGACGCGGTCGCGGTCCACGCCGCGGTCAGCGACGCGGTCGAGAGCGCACGCGCAGGCAAGGGGCCGCAGGCGGTCGAGGCGCTCACCCTTCGCGGCCATGGCCACGCCGCCCACGACGACGCCCGCTACGTCCCGCAGGAGCTGCGCGACCGCTACCCCGACCCGATCGAGCGGCTCGGCCGACAGCTCGGCCCGGAAGAAGAGCAGCGCATCGCGCGTTTGGTCGAGCAGGAAGTGGCAGCGGGCCTCGCCGAAGCCGAAGCGTCGCCCGCTCCGGATCCTGCGACACTCCTCGACGGCGTGTACGCCAACCCGATCTGACAACCGAAGGAGAGACCAGATGGCCGAACTAACCGACACTGCACGGCGGGCGCTCGAAGGCAAGTACTTCTGGAACCTGGCGACGATCAACCCCGACGGCTCCCCGCAGAGCTCGGTCGTCTGGGTCGACGTGCGTGACGGCAAGATCGTCGTCAACACCGCGCTCGGCCGCAAGAAGCCGCGCAACATGGAGCAGAACCCGAAGGTCGCGCTCTCCTGGTACGACCCGGAGGCCCCCTACGAGCCGGTCTCGATCCAGGGCCGGGTCGTCGAGAGCTACACGGGCGACCAGGCCGAGGCGGACATCGACTCGCTCGCCAAGAAGTACATCGACAAGGACGTCTACCCCTGGCGCAAGGAGGGCGAGCGGCGGATCACGTTCCTGATCGAGCCGACTCACGTCCTGTCGTAGGACGCTAGCCGGACAGACGGTAGAAGCGCCAGAAGTCGTTCTCGATCGGCAGCACCTCGAAGCCGGCGAAGCCTGCCGCTTCGGCGTAGCGCCGAACGGTGCTCTGGCGCATCACCGTCCCCGTTCCCGCGGGCTCGTGACCGATCATCCCGACGGGTAGGCAGTGGAGCACGCTGAAGCCGTAGTAGAGGCGTTCGACGTCACCCGCATCGAGGGAGTAGGCATCCGCCGTCCGCTCGTCGCCGACGATCACCGAGCCGCCGTCGGCGAGGAGCCCGCGCGCCGTCCGCAGCACCTCGACCGGGTATGACATGTCGTGCAGCGCCTCGAAGATCGTGACGAGGTCGTACCGGTGCGAGAAGCCCGGGTCGGCCGCGTCCGCGTGGTGGAAGGCGAGGCGGTCGTCGACGCCGCTCCCAGCTAGCAGGTCCTGCGCCCGCCGGATCGACGCCTCGTCGAGATCGATCCCGTCCACGTGCACCTTCGGATAGCCCCGCGCGATCGCCAGGCTCGAGTGGCCGAGCCCGCAGGCGACGTCCGCGACGCGCGCCGGCGGATCGGCGAGCAGCCGCTCGTGCACCTCCGGCACGGCCGGGAGCCATTCCGCCGCGAGCAGGTTCTCGAACATCGGCCGCGTGAAGCGGGCCTGACCCTCGTGCAGGTCTGCGCCGTAGTCGGCGTACGGGACTCCGCCGCCCGAGCGGAACGCCTCCTGCAACGCGTCGATCGGCCGCGTGCAGGCGACGAGCGCCTGTGCGATCGGGGCGATGAAGTTCAGGCTGGACTCGTCCAGGAGCGCCTCGTCGTGCCCCTCGGGCAGCCGGTAGCGACGGTCGCCCTCCCCGGCCTCGGGGTTCTCGACCGCGAGGATGCCGGTCAGCGCCTGCTGCTCGAGCCACTCGCGTGCGTAGCGCTCGTGGATGCCTGCGGCCTCGGCGAGCTCGCCGGACGTGCTCGGGCCGCGCCCGGCCAGCGCCGCGTACAGACCGAGCCGGTCTCCGAGGTACACGGTGAGAAGATCGAAGGCGCCGAGCGTCGCCTCGAACAGCCGCCCGACGAGAGCATCGCGCCGCCCCTCGGCAGTCGTCACGTCAGCCATGCCCACCTCCCTGAGCTCGAAGACCCGCGAATCGTACGGAACTGACGCTGCAACATCCGCTGCTTGTTTGACAGGCGGGCTCGCACCCCTGGAGAATCGGACGCGGTGCCCCTCGCCGACGTCACCCTGCTGGTACCGAGCTCGCCCGACGAGGCGCTGGCTGCGTTCGGCGACGGCAGCGACGTGACCGTGGTCGGCGGCGGCACGATCGTCATGCCGGACATCACGCGGGCCGCCTCAGCCCGACCCGTGCGCTGCTGCTCGCCCGCGCCGGGCTGGACGGGATCACGCGCGAAGCCGGACGCGTGACGATCGGCGCGGCGACGCCGATCGCCGCGCTCGAGGACGGCGACGAGCCGCTCGCCACCGCGGCACGGCACCTGGCCGACATCGAGATCCGCGGGCAGGCGACGATCGGGGGGAACCTCTGCGCCCAGGCCTCGCCGGATGCGCCCCGCGGCGACCTTCAGGCGGCGCTGATCGCGCTCGGCGCCACCGTCCGCTCGGGCGGCAAGGGCGGCGAGCGGTCCGAGCCGATCGAGGAGTTCCTCGCGAACGGGAGCGGCCGGCTCGTCCTCGACGTCTCCTACGACGACGCGCCGCGCCAGACCGGCTACGCGGCCGCCTGGCGCCCGCACGCCCACCACTACACGATCCTCGCGGTCGCGGCCGCGAAGCGAGACGGCGAGCTGCGGCTCGCCGCGACCGGGGTCGGCCCTCGCGCCGTCCGGCTGGATGCGGACGACCCTCTGTCCGGCCTCGAGCTGCGCGACGACGCGCTCGCCTCCGCCTGGTACCGCACCCGCCTGCTTCCCCGCCTCGTCGAGCAGGCGCTTGCCATTCTCGCCAAAGGCGAGAATGGCTAGCCTGACGGTCAACACGACCGCCCCGGCGCGCGCCACGTCGGCCGACCTCGGAGATCCGCGCGCAGGCGACGGTCGGGCGGCAACCTCTGCGCCCAGGCCTCGCCGGACGCGCCGCGCGGCGACCTGCAGGCGCCGCTGATCGCGCTCGGCGCCATCGTCCGCTCGGCCGGCAAGGCGGCGAGCGCACCGAGCCGCTCGAGGACTTCCTCGCGAACGGCAGCGGCCGGCTCGTCCTCGACGTCTCGTACGACGACGCGCCGCGCCGACCGGCTACGCGGCCGCCTGGCGCCCGCACGCCCACCACTACACGTTCCTCGCCGTCGCCGCCGCGCGCCGCGACGGCGAGCTCCGGGTCGCCGCCACCGGCGCCGGCCCTCGCAGGCCGTCCGGCTCGGGGTCGACGGCGGCGACCCGGCGCGTGCTCGCGGCCTCGAGCCGCGCGACGACGCGCTCGCCTCCGCCTGGTACCGCTCCCGCGCTCCTGCCCCGCCTCGTCGAGCGGGCGCTCGCCGATCTCGAGGAGGGTCGATGAACCTGACCGTCAACGGCGTCGAGCACGACGTCGAGAGCCACGGGCTCACGCCGCTGCTGCACGTGCTGCGCGAGGAGCTCGGGATCACGAGCCCGAAGGCGGGCTGCCAGCAGGGCGGCTGCGGCACGTGCACGGTGCTGTCGACGGCGAGCCGCGGCGCTCGTGCCTGCTGCCGCTCGCCGCCGTCGACGGCGCGTCGATCACGACGGTCGAGGGGATCGGCACGCCCGACCGGCTCGCGCCGGTGCAGGCTGCGTTCCACGAGCACTACGGCTCGCAGTGCGGCTTCTGCACACCGGGCTTCCTGCTCGCAACGCACGCGCTGATCGAGCGCGCACCCGGCGCGGGCCGCGCCCAGATCGAGGAGGCGCTCGCCGGCCACGCGTGCCGCTGCACCGGCTATGTGAAGATCCTGGAAGCGGTCGAAGCGGCAGTGGGAGGTGCGGCATGAAGGCGGTCGGCGCACGGCTCCCCCGCTACGACGGCGTCGCGCACGTCACCGGGCGGACGGAGTACGTGGACGACGTCCGCGTCCCGAACATGCTCTGGGGGAAGGCCCTGCGCTCCCCGGTTCACCACGCCGCGATCACGAAGCTCGACACGTCGAAGGCGGCGGCGGTCAAGGGCGTGCACGCGGTCGTCACGTGGGAGGACGTCCCGCGCCTCGTCTACGGCCACCTGGAGGCGCTCGGCATCCCCGGCGACGAGCCGCTGCTCGCAAAGGACGAGGTTCGGTACAAGGGCCAGCCGATCGCGTTCGTCGCCGCCGAGAGACGAGGAGATCGCCCAGGCCGCGGTCGAGGCGATCGACGTCTCGTTCGACGAGCGGCCCGCTTTGTTCGACGTCCGCATGGCCGCCGACCCGGATGCCCCGCAGATCCACCACTGGGGCAACTGGTACCCGCACTTCGAGGCGGAGATGGACGTACGCCAGATCCGCAAGGGCGACATCGACAAGGCGTTCGACCAGGCCGACACCATCGTCTCGGGCGTCTACCGGCCGGCGGCGATCGAGCACGTGCCGATGGAGCCGCAGACCGCGCTCGTCGTCCCCGAGCCGAGCGGCCGCCTCTCGATCTACTCCTGCACCCAGGCGCTCTACTTCTCGATGGGCGTCGTCGCCGCGCACCTCGAGGTGCCGCTGAACCGGCTGAAGGTGATCGGCGGCACCGTCGGCGGCGGCTTCGGCGGCAAGGTCGACACGGCGGCCGAGACGATCTCGGCGCTGGCCGCGCTGAAGTCCGAGCGGCCGGTGAAGTGGCGCTGGACGCGCGAGGAGGAGTTCCTCTGCTCGTCGACCCGCGCGCCGTGGCACATCGAGATCGCCGACGCGGTGACGAAGGACGGCTGGATCCTCGGCCGCAAGATGCTGACGCTGCACGACTCCGGCGCCTACGCACGCTTCTCGCCGTACGGCCTGACGAAGCACAGCTTCCACCACACCGGCGCGTACACGATCCCGAACCTGCACTTCGACGGCTACGTCGTCTTCACCAACCGGGTGCCGACGACGGCCATGCGCGGCTTCGGCGTCACGTCGGTCTCGTTCGCGACCGAGCTGCACGTCAGCCGGATCGCCCACGAGCTCGGGATCGACCCGTTCGAGCTGCGACTCAAGAACGCGAACCGGATCGGCGACACGTCACCGAACGGGATCGCGTACACCGACCCGTCCACGGTCCCGACGATCCAGGCGATCGCGGATGCGATCGGGCACGAGTTGCCCGGCGACTACCGGACGATGAACCGCGAGGCACGAAACGGCGAGCTGCTCCCCGAGCACCTCGTCGCGCAGGTCGGGGAGGCGGACCACTGATGGCCAAGCACACGGGCCGCGGGATCTCGGCGATCGAGTACCCGACCGGGATGAACCAGAACGGCGACCCCTCGCAGGCGTGGATCAAGATCAAGCCCGACGGCCGGGTGGACGTCTTCTCGGGCACGTCCGACATCGGCAACGGCTCGAAGACGATCCAGAGCCAGATCGTCGCGGAGACGCTCGGCGTCCCGTACGAGTGGATCACCTACGACAACTCGAACACCGACTCGTCGCCGCTCTGCACCGGCACGTTCGCCTCACGCGCGACCTTCGTCGCCGGCAACGCCGTGCTGAAGGCGGCGGCGGACGTCAAGGTGAAGCTGCTCGAGATCGCCTCGAAGGAGCTCGAGATCGCGCCCGAGGATCTCGAGGTGGTGGACGGCGAGGTGATCGCGAAGGGCTCGCCCCAGAAGAAGATCGGCGTTCCCGACGTGGCCGCGGCGGCGACCTGGACGTACGGCGAGCTGCTCACCGGCACCGGCGCGCAGCTCACCCCCTACGCGGCGATCGTCGATCCCGAGTCGGGCCAGGTGGACAGCCCGCCTCACTCGGCGATCTCGTACGCGTCCTGCGCGGCGGAGGTCGAGGTCGACGACGAGACCGGCGAGGTGCGCGTCGAGCACCTCTGGCAGTGCTTCGACGTCGGCCGGGCGATCAATCCGACGCTGGTCGAGGGGCAGATCCAGGGCGGCGCGCTGATGGGGCTCGGCCTGGGCGTGCTGGAGGAGTGCTACCCGTACTACCCGAGCCCGGAGCACCGCGGCTCGGAGTTCGGGTCGTACCTCGCGCCGGGAATCCAGGGCCTGCCGAAGATCGACACGATCATCATCGAGAACCCCTCTGCGGACGGCCCGTACGGGGCCAAGGGGATCAGCGAGATGGCCAACAACCCGCAGCCGCCGGCGATCGCCGCCGCCGTGTTCGACGCCGTCGGCGTCTGGGTGACCGAGCTGCCGGTCACGCCGGAGCGCGTCCTCCGTGCGCTCGACAAGAAGGAGCAGGGGCCGCGCCGCGACGGCAAGTGGGTGATCTACGACGAGGAGATCTCCGTCAACACGCATCGCCTCCCCCGAGTCGCGGTTCCGTTTCCCCGTCGGTGCCTAGCAGCTCGTTCGGAACCTGGAACGGCGTCGAGCTGTTCGAGTTCCGCCCCGGCGTGAACATCCACGCCGCCGGCGGCGAGCAGGCGCTCGTCTGCCGCGTCAACTACGACCCCGGCTTCGGCGTCGGCGCACATTCCCACGAGCACACCGAGCAGGTCATGGTCGTCACGGAGGGCGAGCTCGAGGTGACGATCGACGGTGAGACACGAACGATGCGCGCCGGCGACTGGGCCGTGATCAACCGCGGCGTCGAGCATTCGTTGCGCACCGAGAACGGCGCCCAGTTCATCGAGGCGCTCGCGCCGGTGCCGCTCGACCACGTACCGGATCGCGAGCGCGACCTCGTGCTCGGCCCGGACGGCGGGTCACAACACGTGGAGCGCTAGAGTCGCTCCAACCAACCACAGGAGGACGCATGCCCTGGATCGACGTCAAGCTCTACGACACTCGGGTCACCGAGGAGTCGGTGCCGAAGATCATCGCCGCGCTGACCGACGCGCTCGCCGAGTCGAGCGGCGCCTCGCCCGACCACATCCAGGTCGTCGTGCAGGGAATCCCCGCGAAACACTGGGGCCAGGCAGGCAAGCCGGGCGGCTGAGTCGCCCGGGCAGGTCGGCGCCGCGCTAGCGGATCCCCTCGCCGTCGTAGAGGCGGCCGGGAGCGACCTCCTCGAAGGTGACGAACACGTTGCCGGGCTCGAGGCCGAGCTCACCGACGAGCGCGGTGCGTGCCGCGCGGATCCTCGTCCAGCTCGGCTGCAAGCGCGCATGCAACTGCGGCGGCGACAGCCTGCGGGTCGGCGGACGGCTGCGGCAGGGCACGGATGCGGACGACCGGCACCGCGCGATTGTAGGGTCGCAGTCATGGCGCCTGCCGCCGTTCAATTTCACCCGCGACGTCGTCGAGCGAGCCGACCCGGAGCAGCTCGCACTGCGCTTCGTCGACCGCTCGGGCGACGTCCGCGATCTGACCTTCGGCGAGGTGTCCGAGCAGGCAGCGCGGTGGGCAGCGTTACTCCGCCGCCGTGGCGTCGGGCCCGGCGACCGGATCCTCGTCCTGCTCGGCAAGACACCCGACTGGCATGCGGTGATGCTCGCGGCGCTGAAGACGGGAGCCGTCTCGATCCCGTGCTCCGAGATGCTCCGCGCGAAGGATCTGGCCTTCCGGAGCCGCCACGCCGGCGCCAAGCTGCTGGTCGCGACCCCGCTCGTGCCGCGCCGAGGTCGAGGCGATGGACGACGCGCCGGACGTCGTCTACCTCGACGAGGCCGACCTCGGCGAGCCCGACACCGCGACTGCCGATACGGCCGCCGACGACCCGGCGCTGATCGTCTACACCTCCGGCACGACCAAGGACCCGAAGGGAGTCGTGCACACCCATCGCTACACCTGGGCCAAGCGCGATCAGGCGGCGCGATGGGTGGACTGCCGGCCCGGAGACCTCGTCTGGTGCACGGCAGGCACAGGGTGGGCGAAGTCGCTCTGGAACGTGCTGCTCGGCCCGTGGAGCTGCGGCGCGGCGGTCGTACTGCACGAAGGCGCGTTCGACCCGGCCGAGCGGTTCCGCCTGATCGAGGAGCTCAGCATCGACGTCCTCTGCCAGGCGCCGACCGAGTACCGGCTGATGGCGAAGCTCGACGGGATCGAGCGCCACGACCTCTCGCGCGTGCGGCACATGGTCTCGGCAGGAGAACCGCTCAACCCGGAGGTGATCCGCGCGTTCGAGGGAGCATTCGGACGCACGATCCACGACGGCTACGGCCAGACCGAGAACACGCTGATCGTCGGCAACTTCCCCGGCGCGGAGATCCGGCCCGGCTCGATGGGGCTCCCCGCGCCGGGCTACGACGTCCGGGTGATCGACTGGGACGGCAACGAGGCGCCGGCCGGAGAAGAGGGCGACATCGCACTGCGCGGCGACGCACCGGCGCTCTTCGCCGGCTACTGGAACGCGCCGGAGGAGACGGCCGCCGTCTACCGCGGCGAGTGGTACGTCACCGGCGACCGCGCGGTGCGCGACGAGGACGGCTACCTCTGGTTCACGGGCCGCGCCGACGACGTGATCCTCTCGGCCGCCTACCGGATCGGCCCGTTCGAGGTCGAGAGCGCACTGCTCGAGCATGCGGCCGTTGCGGAGAGCGCCGTCGTCGGCAAGCCGGACCCGGACCGGGGCCAGATCGTGAAGGCGTTCGTCGTCCTGCGCCCCGGCCACGAGGCGGGAGAGGCGCTCGCCGCGGAGTTGAAGGAGCACGTCAAGCGCGTAACCGCGCCGTACAAGTACCCGCGGGAGATCGAGTTCGTCGCCGAGCTGCCGAAGACGCGCAGCGGGAAGATCAGGCGCGTCGAGCTGCGGAAGCTGGAGGAGGAGCGAGCGGCTCGATGACTACGAGGCCTGCTCGGCTTCCCGGGCGCGCTTCGCCTCGTCCATCCTGCGCTGGAACTTCGCGGACAGCTCGGCGAGCTGGCGCTGAACGCGCTCGTGGCGCTCGTACGCTTCGTCCCCGCCGTTCAGAGCGCGGATCCGGGCGAGGATCACATCTTCTTCTTCGCCATCTTCGTCGTCTCCCGAGAAGGTCGCGAATGACCGCGACGTGCTCCCGAATGTCCGCCAGCTTGGCGTTGATCTCGAACAGCGCATCCATGGTATCCCGACCGAGTTCGTCGTCGAACGGCTGTTCCCAGGCCACGGTCGCGAGCGTGGCAGACCGCGCTCGCGCTGGCAATTCGCTCTTTCGGCCGCGTCAGCGCCAGCCGTCGAGCACGGCCTGGGCCGCGTCGAGCGACGTCACGATCGTCCCGGCCGCCTCGATGCAGCCGACGACGAACAGGTTCAGCCCGCGCGCCTCGCCCTCCCGTTCGCTGTCGCGCGTCGCCCGCAGGTCGGTGACGAGGCCGACGATCCCCCGCTTCGACGCGTCGCTCTGCATCAGCGCGTGGAAGATCCCGATCTCGCAGGCGGTGCCGTCGTCGATCATCGGGCCGTCGAGCATCGCGAGCACTGCGTTCGCCTCCGAGAGCGCCGCCCAGTCCTTCGCGAAGATCCGCTCCGCCGTGACGGTGCCGTCGAGCGCGAGCTCGTGCTCGTGCGGCACGAAGACGTCGAAGCCGGTCGCGCGGAGCTGCGCCGCGCACTCGTCGATGAACCCGCGCTCGTACGGGGTGAAGAGCGGCCCCGCGAGGTAGATCCTCACGCCAGCTCGAGCTCGACCGGCTCTGCGCCGGCAACCATCGCCGCTGTCTCCTGGGCGTGCAGCAGCGTCGTGCGGACGATCAGCTTGGCGCGGGCGAAGTTGTCGAGCGTCGTCGGCACCGGGCCGACCGCCTGCCCGAGCGCGTAGGCGGCCGCGTTTCGCCCCATCGCCCGGTAGGACTCCAGCGTGTAGAGCGGCGACATCCCGAACAGCTCGAGGTTGTCGAGCGGCTGGAGGTCGGCGCGGTGGATCACCGCTGTCCCCTTCGACTGGATCCCGACCGCGACCGCCGATCCGGAGAGACGCGCGCCGTCGTGGCCGATGAACGCGACGTCCGAGCTCCGGCGCACACGAACGATCCTGGGCTCTGCCCCGCCTTCGCGCACCCCGGCGGCGACCTCGCGCAGCACGTCTGCGTGAGCAAGGCCGTTGATCGTCTCGCGCAGGGTGTCGCCGAAGGCCGGCCCGACCGCGATCACGACCTCGTCCGAATCGTCGCCTATATTGGCAACATGCGTTTCCCGAACCGGCGGCGGCCCTCCGTTCTGCGATACCTGCTCGCGCGGGTCGAGCACGTACGGCAGCTGCTGGAGCAGCTCCCAGCGCTCGCCGTCCAGGCGGTAGCCGGTCCCGGGACCTTCGTAGCGGTTCGGGTCGCTGACCGCCGAGCGCACCGTGCCGTCGGGCTCGATGATCGCCGAGGTCTGGAGGTAGTCGGCCGAGACGCGCTGCCGCTGCATCCCGAGCACCGCCTCGGCCACGTCCTCGTAGCCGGCCGCGTCGAGCTCGCGGATCACGTCCAGCGCCGACACGGCCCCTCCATCACACGGTCGGCCGCGGCCACGTCGGCGGCGCGATCGCGGTCGGGCAGGTCGCGGCTCGAGTAGCCGACGGTCGCCGCCTGCACCTCCGCGTCCGTGATCTCCGGAAACCCGAGCCCGGCGAACACGGCCTGGACCGCGCGCGCCGCCTTCGCCCGCACGCGCAGCAGCTCGTCTTCGGCGACCGGCTCGATTCCGGCGTCCACCTGCCAGTCGCGCTGCATCGTCAGCCACTCGTCGAGGTCGTCGGCGTCGAAGTTGCCGCCGCCGAACGTGTTGTCCTCGCGTGGCATCGACGAGTACCCCGAGGTGACGAAGTCGGTGCCGGGCAGGAACTGCCCCATCAGCTTCGCGGTCTTGCGGATCGGCGAGTGCGAGGCGATCGCGTCGTTCCCCGACGCCACCTCGAGGTCGAGCCAGGCGGCGAGCACGTTCTCGGCGAGGATCTCCCGCACGCCGCCGGGCACCGACAGCACGAGCGCCACGCACGAGATCGACCCGTTCTGCACGCCCTGCGAGCCGGCGGCGCGGATCGCCGCGAGGCACCGCGCCTCGAGGTAGAGCATCGAGTAGCCCTGCGCGTGGCCCATCAGGGCCTCGGAGCCGCCGCCCGAGGTGAACCGAACCTTGACGCCGCGCGACGCGTAGGCCGAGGCGAGGAACGCCTTCGACCACGGCGTGTCGTCGCCGTCCACGAAGACAGGCTCCGTCCCGTACACCGACAGTGTCTCCGCGTAGGTGACCAGCCCCTGGATCGCGAGCTGGAGGTTGCGCCGCTCCTCGACCGCGCACTGCGTCATCACGCCCGGCCGGCCGGTTTGCGACCCGACGAGGATCGCGATCGCGTTCAGCGGCGCGTAGCGCGAGACGCCCACCGTCGTCTCCAGCTCGGCAAAGCCGCGCGCGGCGGCCTCGGCCGCGTCGGCGGCGAGCAGCGCCGGATTCTCCTTCAGGTTCGTGACGTGCGCCTGGTTGGCCGGGGCCCGCCGGGCGCGCAGCTTCTTCAGCGCGAACATCAGCTCGACCGGGTCGAGGAGCGAGACGATCCGCGCGAGCCGCGCCGGGGTCAGCCCGCGCGAAAGACGAACGAGCTCGTCACGCGGGACGTCCACGTCGACCAGCCGCCGGGCGATCTCGTCGTCGGTGAGCTTCGCGGCGTCGGCGGCGACCTCGAGGTCGAGGCCGTACTGGGCGACGAAGCGGTCGATCACGTCGAACTCCTCAGCCGGCCGGCCGTCCATCGAGACGACGCGCCCGCCGTCGACCTCGAGCCCCGGCTCGGGGTCGTTCGGCCCGTCCATCGCCACGAGTCCCAGCTCGGGATACGGCGAGATCAGCAGCTCGCGCCGGAGCTCCCGCGCCTCTCTGGCGCGGAAGCGCTCAGACCGCTGCTCGGTCATCCGCGTTCACCAGCCCACGCTCGGCGTGCGCGGCAAGCGCCTCGCGGACGAATGCCGCGCACAGCGGTGCCCCGAGCTCGTGCTCCAGCCGGTCGGCCCAGGCGGCGAGCTCCGCCGCCGTCGATCGGTGTGGGCGAAGGGCGGTGTAGATCTCGAGAATCGTCTCGCTCGGCACGGTCGCCAGCTCGGCGGCCCGCGCCAGGTTGTCGGCCAGCTGAGTGCGCCCGGCCGCGAGCGCGACCGCCGACTGGCGGCGAAGCGTCTCGGGGGTCGCGCGAAGGTCGTCGGGTTCGATCCGGCCCGCCCGTACCGCCGCGAGCGTCAGGTCGTCGAGGCCGAGCCCGGACGGCGTGGTGACGAGATCGGGCCGACGCGCCCCGAGCGGATAGTCGGACACCGGGTCGAAACCCATGAGCGCAGCTTAGAGTAGGGGCTGATGAACACCTACGACTTCGCGGGACGGACCGCGCTCGTCACAGGCGGTGCCAGCGGCATCGGCGCGGCGGCAGCCAGGCGCCTGCGCGGCGGCGGGGCCGAGGTGGCGGTCTTCGACCGCGAGCCGGTCGAGGGCTACGTGTCGGTCACCGGGGACATCTCCTCGTCAGCCGACGTGAACGCGGCGGTTGCGCGGATCGAGTCCGAGCTCGGCCGCATCGACGTGCTCGTCAACTCCGCGGGCATACCCGGCGAGTCGCTCCGCACCGTCGACGTGACGGACGAGGAGTGGCAGCGGGTCTTCGCGATCAACGCGAACGGCAGCTTCTACACGTGCCGGGCGGTGCTGCCGGGGATGGTCAGCCGCGGCTACGGACGGATCGTGCTCGTCGCCTCGATCGCCGGCAAGGAGGGCAACCCGATGGCCGCCGCCTACTCCGCCAGCAAGGCGGCCGTGATCGCGATGACGAAGGCGATCGGCAAGGACGTCGCCGGTAGCGGTGTCCTCGTCAACTGCATCGCGCCGGCCGTGATCGAGACCCCGATTCTCGCCGGCCTCTCGCAGCATCACGTCGACTACATGGTCGAGCGGGTCCCGCTCGGCCGCATGGGCCACGCCGACGAGGTCGCAGCGCTGATCGCCTTCCTCGCGAGCGAGGACCTCTCGTTCTCGACCGGCGCGACCTACGACATCTCCGGCGGCAGGGCGGTCTTCTGATGCTGCGGTTCCGCTATCGCACGCCGGACGGGATCCGCGACGGCGAGGCTTCGTCGCCGGATGAGCTGACGGGCTACGACCTCGCGATCCCGGTGCAGCCTCCTGAGGTCTGGTGCGCCGGCGTCACCTACGAGCGCAGCCGCGACGCGCGGGTCGAAGAGAGCACGGTCAAGGACGTCTACACGCTCGTCTACGACGCCGAACGGCCCGAGCTCTTCCTCAAGGACGCGGCCTGCCGCCGCACGGTCGGACCGGGCGAGCCGGTCGGGGTGCGCGGCGACTCGACCTGGGACGTGCCCGAGCCGGAGATCGGCGTCGTGATCGGGGAAGAGGGCGCGCTCGCCGGCCTGACGATCGGCAACGACGTCTCCTCACGCGAGATCGAGGGCGCGAACCCCCTCTACCTGCCGCAGGCGAAGGTATTCGCCGGCGCGTGCGCAATCGGCCCCGCCGTGCTCGTCCCGGACGACTGGGACGCGCCGCACGAGATCCGAATGCGGATCTCCAGCGACTCCGGTGAGGAGCTGTTCGCCGGCGAGACGTCCACCGCGCGGATGCGCCGCTCGTTCGGCGAGCTGGTCGAGTGGCTGCTGCGCGACAACCCCGTCCCACCGGGCAGCGTCCTGCTCACCGGCACGGGCCTCGTCCCGCCCGACGCCTTCACGCTCGAGCCCGGTCACACCGTCGAGATCCACGTTCCGGCGATCGGCACGCTGACCAACCCCGTCGTTGCCGCGGCCGATCTGCTGCCCGAAAGAAGGAGGAACATCCGTGTCTGAGGTCCTGGAAGCGCCCGCCCGCCCGGCGTTCGCCAACTTCGTCGGCGGCCAGTGGCTGCCGAGCCGGTCCGGCAACAGCTACGCGAAGCGCAGTCCGTGGCGCCCGTCCGAGACGATCGGCGAGTTCCCCGCCTCCGGCGAGGACGACGTCAACGCCGCAGTCGAGGCGGCAGCCGCCGCGTTTCCCGAATGGTCGCGCCGGCCCGCCGCCCAGCGCGCGGCCGTCCTGATGGCCGCAGCCGACGCGATCGAGCGGCGGGTCGAGCAGATGGCGCAGGACATGACGCTGGAGATGGGCAAGCCGCTCCGCGAGGCGCGGATGGAGTCGGCCCGCGGCGCCGCCATCCTCCGCTTCTTCGCCGGCGAGGCCTGGCGGGCGAAGGGCGAGCTGTTCGAGCAGTCGGCCAACGGCAGCGCCGTCTACACCGTGCGACGCCCCCTCGGCGTCGTCGGGCTGATCACGCCGTGGAACTTCCCGGCGGCGATCCCGATCTGGAAGTCCGCGCCTGCGTTGATCTACGGCAACACGGTTGTGATGAAGCTGGCCCAGGAAGCTCCGCTGACCGGGCTGCACATCGCCGCCTGCTTCGAGGAGGCCGGCATCCCGGCCGGCGTGTTCAACATCGTCGTCGGGCGCGGCTCCGAGGTCGGCACGCCGCTCGTCAAGCATCCGCAGGTGAAGGCGATTTCGTTCACGGGCTCCGTCTCGGTCGGCCGCCAGGTGCGCAGCGAGGCGACCGAGCTCGGCAAGCGCGTTCAGCTCGAGCTGGGCGGCCACAACCCGCTGATCGTGATGGCCGACGCCGACCTCGGCCGCGCGGTCGAGGCCGCCTACGCGGGCGCGTTCTGGTCGGCCGGCCAGAAGTGCACGGCGACGCGCCGGATCTACGTGCAGGAGGCCGCGTACGACGAGTTCCGCGCGCGGCTGGTCGAGCGGATCGAGAGCGGCGTCGTCGGCGACCCGGCCGACCCGTCCACGGAGGTGGGCCCGATCGTCAACGAGAAGCAGCTCGACGAGATCCTTGCCGGAATCGAGCGCGGCAAGGCCGAGGGCGGGACGATCGTCGCCGGCGGCAACCGGCTGGACGACGACGCGTACCTGCTCGCGCCGACGCTGTTCGAGGGGGTCGCCGACGACGCCTTCCTCTCCTGCGAGGAGGTGTTCGGGCCGGTGACAAGCCTGTACCGCTTCGCCGACCTCGACGAGGCGCTCCGGCGTGCGAACGCGGTCGAGTTCGGGCTCTCCGCCTCGATCTTCACGAGCGACCTCGCCGCGACCCAGCGGTTCGTCGACGAGCTCGAGGCCGGCATTCTCCACGTCAACTCGCAGACCGCGGGCGCGGACGTCCACGTCCCCTTCGGCGGGATCAAGAGCTCCGGGTTCGGCCCGCACGAACAGGGCCGCTCGGCGATGGACTTCTACACGGAAGTGGTGACCGTCTATCACGACGCCTGACCTCCTCACGTTCCTGGGGCGGCGCTGGCAAAGGAGGCAAGCGCGCGGCGCGCAGGACAGTACTCAGTACGGCCAAGCGCCGCGCGTGCGGCGTCGTGCCGCCAGCGTCGGCAGCCTTCGGCGGAGCCCGGCGCCCAAGGGTGGAGGCGCGTCGGCGGGCTTTGCCCGTCTACGCTGCCAGCTGGTTCTGCCGGGCGGGAGCCGAAGGCGGCCAGGGACGTGAGGGAGCGCTGGTTGGTCACGGGCGCGCTGGGCTGCATCGGCGCGTGGACGGCGGTGACGCTGGTGCGCGAAGGCGCGGACGTCGTCGCGTTCGACCTCGGCGACGACGACCGGCGACTGCGCCTGATCGCGGCGTCGGAGGAGGTCGAGCGCATTGTCTTCGTCCGCGGCGACATCACCGCGCTCGAGACCGTCGAGAGAACGCTCGCCGAGCACGAGGTCACGCACGTCGTGCACCTCGCCGCCCTCCAGGTGCCGTTCTGCCGGGAGAACCCGGTGCTCGGCGCACAGGTGAACGTGACGGGCACCGTCAACGTCTTCGAAGCGGCGAAGCGGCGCGACCTGGGAACGACGATCGCCTACGCGAGCTCGGCGGCCGTCTACGACGAGCACGGCGAGATCGCCCCGCGCACGCTGTACGGCGTCTACAAGCTCGCGAACGAGGGAACTGCGCGCATCTACGCAGACGAGAACGGTGTCGCCAGCATCGGCCTGCGCCCGTTCTCGGTCTACGGCCCCGGCCGGGATCAGGGGCTCACCGCCGGTCCGACCCTCGCGATCGCCGCGGCCGTCCGCGGCGAGCCGTACCGGATCGGCTTCGGCGGACGGACACAGCTCCACTACGCACCCGACGTGGCGCGCGCGTTCGTCGAGGCGGCGCGGTCGAAGCCCGGCGGGGCTCAGACGTTCAACCTCGGCGGCCCGGCGACGGCGATCGGCGACCTGGTGGCGACGATCGCCGCGGCTGTTCCCGGTGCCGACATCGCCTTCGACGAGGTGCCGCTACCGTTCCCCGGCGAGCTTCCCCAGCCGTGGTTCGAGACCCCGCTCACGCCTCTCGACCAGGGCGTTCGCGAAACGGCTACGGCCTTCCGTCCCGACTGAGCAAATCTGACCCTCCGACCCCCTGGAACGGCCGCGCCGCACCCGTCATAGTGAACCGGTCGACCAACCGAGAGGGGAGATCCGATGGCTGAAATCCGCGGCGCCGACCTCGTTGCCGAGTACCTGATCAAGGAAAAGGTCCCGTACCTGTTCGGCTATGCCGGGCACGGGGCCGTCGGCCTGCTCGACGGCGTCTACAACCACCAGGACGAGCTGAAGATCATCTTCCCGCGGATCGAGTCCGCGGCCGGCTATATGGCCGACGCGTACTTCCGGGCGTCGGGCAACGTGATCCCGGTGTACACGTCGACGGGCCCCGGCCCGATGCTGCTCACGGTCGCCATGGGAAACGCCTTCTACGACTCGTCGGCGTTCATCGCGATCACCGGGCAGGTGGCGACGAACCAGTACGACTCCGGCGCGCTCCAGGAGGAGTACCGCCACTACCAGGCGGACTTCCCGAGCGTCGCCAAGGTGATCACGAAGCGGAGCTTCCAGGCGCAGAGCGTCGACGACCTCCGCAAGTTCCTCCCGAAGGCCTTCAAGATCGCCCGCACCGGCCGGCCCGGCCCCGTTCACATCGACGTCCCCTACGACCTCTGGATCAAGACGGCCGACGTCGACGTCCCCGATCCGGAGGAGCATTCGCTGAGCCTCAACTGGCGGACCCCCGGCTCGCCCGAGGCGGTCGGCCGCGCCCTGGAGATGCTCCTGAAGGCGAAGCGGCCGCTGATCCTCGCCGGCGGCGGCGTGATCTGCTCCGACGCCAGCTCCGAGCTCGCCCAGTTCGCCGAGCACGTGAACGTGCCCGTCTACTCGACGTTCATGGGCAAGGGCGCGCTCTCGGCGCGACATCCGCTCCACCTCGGGATCGCCGGCTGCTGGGGCGAGTATCCCGCGACGGAGGCGGCCCGCAACGCCGACGTGATCCTCGCGCTCGGCTGCCGCTTCTCCGACATCCACTGCAGCTCGTGGGTGCCCGGGTACACGTACAACATCCCGCCGACGAAGCTGATCCACGTCGACCTCGACTCGCAGGAGATCGGCCGCAACTACCCGACCGAGCTCGGGATCGTCGGCGACGCGCGCGAGGTGCTGCGGCAGCTGATGGAGCTGGCCGGGAAGAGCCCGAAGCGGGAGCGCTCGCCGTGGCACGACCAGATCGAGGGCTGGAAGGAGGAATGGCAGAACTTCATCCAGCCGGAGCTGGCATCCGACGCCGTCCCGATCGACCCGCGCCGCGTGATCGGCGAGCTGCGCAAGGCGGCGCCCGACGACACGCTGATGATCACCGACACGGGCAACCACCAGACCTGGGTCGAGCAGTACTGGGACGCCTACGAGCCGCGCTCCGTGTTCACGCCCGGCGGGTTCGCGGGCATGGGCTTCGGGACGTGCGGCGTCCTCGGCGTCAAGCTCGCCCGGCCCGATCGGCCGGCGGTCTGCGTCACGAGCGACGGCAGCTTCATGATGTTCCCGGGCGCGGTCGCGACGGCGGTCGAGCACGACATCCCGGCCGTCTGGGTGATCATGAACAACTACACGATCGGCGTGATCCGCGACCTCCAGCGCTTCTACATGGACAACCGCGAGATCGGGACGAGCTTCGTCAAGCACTCGACGGGCGAGTTCTGGAACCCGGACTTCGCCGCCATGGCCGCCGCGATGGGAGCGGGCTCGGTCTCGGTCGACCAGCCCGGCGATCTCGCCGACGCGTTCGACACCGCGATGAAGTCGGGCGGGCCGTTCGTCGTCGACGTGAAGATCAACCGCGACACGCCCGTCCCGCTGGTCGGCACCTGGCAGTTCCCGCCGATCGTCCAGGTCGAGCCGACGTTCGGGAAGCGGCTGGTGATCACCTGAATGAACGGGCTCCGCTACTTCCCGTTCACCGCGATCGTCGAGCAGGAGCGCCTGAAGACGGCGCTCCTGCTCAACGCCGTCAACCCCGCCGTCGGCGGCGTCCTGATCAAGGGGCCGAGCGGGACGGGCAAGTCGACGGCCGTCCGCGGGCTCTCGGAGCTCCTCCCCGAGATCGCGGTCGTCGCCGACTGCCACTTCTCGTGCGACCCGGCCCGGCCCGACTGCGAGGCGTGCCGGTCGCGCCCGCGGGACGAGCTTCAGGTCGTCCGCCGCAGACGGCGGATCGTCGACCTGCCGCTGAACGCGACCGAGGACCGCGTGTCGGGAAGCATCGACGTCGCCCGCGCACTGAAGGAGGGTGAGCGCGCGCTCGAGCCCGGCCTGCTCGCCGAGGCCAACCGGGGCATCCTCTACATCGACGAGATCAACCTGCTCGACGACCATCTGACGGACGTCCTGCTCGACGCGGCCGCGCTCGGCGTCAACGTCGTCGAGCGAGAGGGAGTCTCGGTGTCGCACCCGGCGCGCTTCCTGCTCGTCGGCACGATGAACGAGGAGGAGGGCGAGCTGCGGCCGCAGATCGCCGACCGCATCGGGCTCGAGGTCGACGTCGAGCCGCTGCTCGACCCGCTCGCACGCGGCGAGGTGATCCGCCGGCGCGAGGCATTCGGTGCCGACCCCGCCGGGTTCAGAGCCGACTGGGAGGCTCGGCAGGGCGAGCTGTCGGCCACGGTCGCCGCAGCCGAGGAGCGGCTCGGCCGGGTGAGGGTTCCCGATGAGCTCTACGGCGCGGTCGGCAGCCTGATCGTGCGCTCGGGCGTCGGCAGCCACCGAGCCGACATCACCGTCGTCGAATGTGCAAAGGCGCTCGCCGCCATGTCCGGCCGAGAGCAGGTCGAACCGGAGGACATCCTCGAGGCGGCCGGGCTTGCGCTCGGGCACCGGCTCGCCGTCGACCCGTTCGGCCCGCCGGCGGAGCTCCAGCCCCAGGTGTTGCGCCGTCTGCTCGACGAGGCGCTCGAAGTCGAGGTGAGCCGAAAAAAAGTCGGGGGACGGGCGAGCTAGCCGTCGGCGCCGAGGCCGACCCCGAGGGTGTGCCCGACGTCGAGCGGCTGGACGTCGACGCCGCGACTGTCTTCGCGCAACGGCGGCGCCTCGACCGGATCGAGCGCGCCCGCCCCGGCCGCCGTGCCCGCTCGCTCGTCGACCGGCGGCGGGGGAAGTACACCCGCCACCGGCTTGCCCGCCCCGGCGACACGGACGTGGCGTTCGACGCGACGCTGCGCGCGGCGGCGCTCCGCTCCGGTCGATCTCCGGTGCGGGTGCAGCCCGAGGATCTTCGGCGCAAGATTCGCGAGCACCGCTCTCCGTTCACGGTCTGCTTCGTCGTCGACAACAGCTGGTCGGTGCACGCTGAACGGATGGTCGAGAAGGTGAAGGGCGCCGTGTTCGGGCTGCTCGACGAGGCAACCGCCCGCGGAGACAAGGTGGCGCTGGTCGCGTTCAGGGGCGGTCTCCCGGAAGCGACCGTCGCGCTTCCGCCGACGCGGAGCCGCGCCCTTGCCGAGCGGCGACTGAGGGAGATCCCGCTCAGCGGCCGCACGCCGCTCGGGGACGCATTACGGCGCTCCCGGCTGCTCCTCCGTGGCGAGCTGCTCAAGCATCCGAACGCAGTGCCGCTCGTCGTCGTGGTCAGCGACGGCCTCCCGACGGTGCCCCTCCGCCAGGGGGGCGATGCGGTCGCCGAGGTGCTGGCGGAGGGACGCGCGCTTCGCCGCGCGCGGATCGGCTGCGTGGTGGCGGAGGTGGCGAGGCCGGAAGGAGGCTGTGCCGAGGCACTTGCGGCGTCGAGCGGAGGACTCTTGCTGCCGCTCGAGCGACTCGCCCCCGGGGTTCTCCTCGCGATCATGGAGGAGCAGCCGTGAACGCCGCCGCCGCCGAGGTGCTCGCCGACCCCCGCATCGGTCCCGTGACCGACGAGGAGATCGCCGCCGAGCTGTCCCGCTGGGACGAGGTCGCCGAGCAGGCCGACCCGGACGAGCCGGCGCTCGATGCCGTCCGCCGCGGCCGCCGGATCGAGTGGGCGACGCAGACGGTGACCCAGGGCGAGATACTCGACGCGTTCGCCGCCCACTGCCGCGACGAGCTCGAGGACGTCGAGGTACTCGACCGGGCTCCGAGCCGCCTGACCCTGGGTTGGCGGCGCGAGCGCAGCTCGATCGAGCTGCGGGCAGGGCTCCTCTTCTGCGGCCGGCTGGCCGCCGACGGCCCAGCGCTGCTGCTCGGCCCGATCGGCGCGAGAGCGGCCGAGCGCTTCGTCGAGGACGAAGTCCTACGTTCACGCGTGGCGGTCCTCGACCTCGCCCGGCTCGAGAAGATCGCCGCAGTGCGGTCGAGCGTCTTCGTCTACTTCGAGTGGTTCCTTCGTGACGCCTACGGCGTCAAGGTGCTGACGGAGTCGGCATTCACCCGGGGCCTCGTCGGCCGCGGGATCATCTCGCTCGGCATGGGCTAGCGTTGACTGTCACGGCGCCGCGGGCGCAGTTACGCCGCGGGCAATTCGCTCGCGCGACATCGCCGCGCAGAACCCGAAGAGGATCACGCCCGACGCGACGATAAGCCAGAGTGTCGTCGTGTACGACCCGGTCGCGTCACGCGCCGCTCCGAGGGCGAGCGGTGAGATCGCTCCGATCGTGTATCCGACACCGAGCATCAGTCCCGCAAGAGCACCGACCTCGGCGGGACGGCGGCCGACGTCGACGGGCAGCGTCAGCACCAGCGGGAACATCGCCCCGATGGAGAGCCCCGCGATCGCAGCCCAGAGGAACGCGCCGCCCGGCAGGAGAACGAACCCCGAGCAACTCGCGGCCAACACGCCGCTCAGGACAACCAGGTACGTCCGGCGCGAACCGCGCCGGTCGGCGAGCCAGGGAACGGCGAGAGTGGTAAACAGAGCGGCGATGTTGAGCACGGCGAGCAGCGCGCCGGCCCTCCCATCACTCCAGCCGCGCTCGACGTAGGCATCCGGCAGCCACGAGTTGAGCCCGTAGAAGAGCGACGCCATCGACCCGAAGATCGCGACGAGCATCCAGGCGAGCCCGTTCTGCCACGGGAGCCGCACGTGCGCCACCTCGGCCCGGCGGTGTGGAGGCTCGTCTCCGGTCACCCACACCCAGAACGCGACGAGCGCGATCGTGAACACGGAGAAGACGCCGAGCGACCATCGCCAGCCGCCGGCAGCGTCGGCGATCGGCACGGCGAGCGCAGACGAGACCGCCGAGCCGATGTTGATCCCGGTCGCATAGATCCCGGTGGCGAACGCGGGCCGCGAGGCGAAACGCTCCTTCACGGCGACCGGCATCAGCGCTTGCGCGAAGCCGAGCCCGATCCCGACTCCGAACGTCAGCGTGATCACCGCTGCGGCGCCGGGAGCCACAGCTCGAGCGACGCCGAAGGTCCCGATCAAAGTCAGGCACACCGCGATCGCGAGCCGTGTGCCGTACCGCCGGTTCACCAGCGCCGCCGGCAGCGCGAAAAGGCCCATGCACAACACCGGGATCGTCCCGAGCAGACCGGCGACGGCGTGGGAGACGCCGAGGTCGTGCTTGATCGCGGGGATCAGAGGGCCGATGCCGACGATCTGCGGCCGGAGCGCGAGCCCGGCGAGAAAGAGGCCCGCGAGCAGGCCGAGCCGCCCGCCTGGCCGAGCCACCTACCTAGCCGGCCGTGACCGGGTTCGTCAGCGAGCCGAGCCCCTCGATCTCGATCGTGATCTCGTCGCCCGGATGCATGAACACCGGCGGGTCGCGGAAGGCTCCGACGCCCGCGGGCGTCCCCGTCGCGATCAGATCCCCAGGCTCGAGGGTGATCGTCTGCGTGATGTAGGCGATCAGCTCGGCGACGCCGAAGACCATGTTCGAGGTCGAGGACTCCTGCATCGGCGTGCCGTTCAGCACCGCGCGGATCGACAGGTGCTGCGGGTCGTCGATCTCGTCGCGGGGCACGAGCCGCGGGCCGACGGGGCAGAACGTGTCCGGCGACTTGCCGCGTGTCCACTGCCCGTCCGCGAACTGGAGGTCGCGCGCCGAGACGTCGTTGACGCAGATGTAGCCCATGACCGCCTCGAGCGCGTTTTCCTTCGAGGCCCCGCGGACGCGCGAGCCGATGACGACGCCGAGCTCGGCCTCGTAATCGCACTTCGTCACGATCGGCGGGATCACGATCGGCTCCCCTGGCCCGATCAGCGTGTTCTGCCACTTTGCGAACAGGAGCGGCGCCTGAGGCAGCGGCGCGCCCTGCTCCTCCGCGTGGTCGCGGTAGTTGAGGCCGACGCAGACGATCTTCGAGGGGCGATCGATCGGCAGCATGTCGTGAGCCTAACCGACGTGCCCCTTCCAGCCGTGTCCCAGGGACAGTCCCTGTTACAAGGGTGTGACGTTCACCGGCGCCGCGCGCGGTGTTCGCTACGGTCGGAGCAGCATGCCTCGTCGGCCAAGAAAGAACCTACCGAGCGGCTTCTTCCACGTCACCTCGCTCGGCGTCGCGGGCAGCCTCATCTTCCTGGACGATTTCGACCGCCGCAGATTTCTCCTGCTCCTGCAACAAACTTCCGACCTCTGGGGCTGGCACGTCATTGCTTGGTGCCTGATGGGCACTCACTATCACCTCGTCGTCGAGTCGAAGCGGGAGCAGATGTCGAACGCCGTGCATCGCCTGAACGGGCTGCACGCGCAGGCCTTCAACCGACGCCACGAGCGACGAGGACACCTGTTCGAGAACCGGTTCTCGTCGTGGGTGATCGAGGACGACGAACATCTGCAGGCGGCGATCGAATATGTCCTCGAAAACCCTGTGGTTGCAGGTCTTTGCCGCGAGGCGAAGGACTGGTTGTGGAGTTGGTCGGAGGTGCGATTGCCGGCCGACTTGACCGAGACGGCCGTGGCGGTTTGATCGTGTCCGAGGGACTGTCCCTGGGACACGGCCGTAAAGGGCTATGCGGGCCGGCCCAAGAGGACGACATGAACCTCGCGCGGGCCGTGGACGCCGACCGCCAGCCTCTGCTCGATGTCGGCGCTCCGGCTCGGGCCTGTGACGATCGCCAGCGCGCTCGGCAGCTCGTCGCCGAGTGCGGCGAAGAGCTCGTCGAGCCCGGGCAGGATGCGGTCTTCGTGGAGCAACGTGACGTGAACGTCCGGGAGCAGCGACCGACCGCGCGGCTCGTCCGGCGACGCGGCCAGGACGACGCTGCCGGTGTCGGCCAGCCCGTAGATTGCGGTCGAAACCCCGGCGCCCTCGATCGTGGGCGGCTCGTCCCGGTGGACGTGGCAGCCGACGGCCGCTGCATTCGCCGCGAACTCTTCAGCGAGGCTCATCGGCGGTCGCGGTAGCGCCGGGAGAGGCGCGGCAGCGTTCGACCCGACGCCCACGCGCGTCCAGGACCGACGAGCCCCCCGAGCGGCGCGCCGACCCGCGCGAGCCTCGTCGTCAGCCGGTAGCCGAGCGGCGATGCCCACGCAATCGACCAGAGCCAGAACGCGAGCTGCTCGAGCCGCGAGCCGACGCCCCCCTCGACGAGGTCGCGCCGCAGATCGAGCAGCAGCTCGTGCAGTGGGATCTTCACCGGGCAGGCGTCCGTGCACGCGCCGCAAAGCGACGAGGCGTGCGGCAGCGACGGTGCCCGCTCGAGCCCGACCAGGAGCGGAATCAGCACCGCTCCCATCGGCCCCGAGTAGACGGGCCCGTACGCCCCGCCCCCCGACTTCCGGTAGACGGGACAGACGTTCAGGCACGCGCCGCAGCGAATGCAGGCGAGCATCTCCCTGTAGCGGCCGCGAAGGAGGTTCGAGCGGCCGTTGTCGAGGATGACCACGTGCATCTCCTCGGGGCCGTCCTCCTCGCCGACCCGCCGCGGGCCGGTGAGGAGCGTCGTGTAGACGGTCAGCTTCTGGCCGGTTCCGCTGCGTGCAAGCAGCTTGAGCAGCACGGCGAGGTCGGCCGTCGTGGGGACGAGCCGCTCCATGCCCATCAGCGCGATGTGCACTCTCGGAATCGAGCTGACCAACCGCCCGTTGCCCTCGTTCGTGACCAGGCAGATCGAACCGGTCGAGGAGACGCCGAAGTTGGCGCCTGTGATCCCGACGTCCGCCGCCAGAAAGGTCTCGCGCAGCTGCCGGCGCGCCTCGGCCGTCAGCGCCTCGAGCTCGGCCGGCACGGGCTCGCCCCCTGCACGAGACAGCAGCTCCGCAACCTGCGCAGCCGTCTTCTCGATCGCCGGCGCGACGATGTGCACCGGGTGCTCGCCTGCGAGTTGCAGGATGTATTCGCCCAGGTCGGTCTCGACCGGCTTGACGCCGACTGCCTCGAGTGCCTCGTTCAGCCCGATCTCCTCGGTCGCCATCGACTTCGACTTGGCCGCGAGCTTCGCTCCGCTCCGCCTGCACACCTCGGCGATGTAGGTGCTCGCCTCCTCGGCGGTGCGCGCGAAGTGGACGTGACCGCCGCGGGCCTCCAGCGCAGCGGTGAACCGGGCGACATGCCCTTCGAGGTCGTCGATCACCTCCATCTTGATCGCGTGGGCTCGCTCGCGCAGCGCCTCGAGGTCGGGCAAGTCCCCCCACGCAGCAACCCGGTTCGTCCGCAGCCGGTTCGTCGCCGTGTCGAGCGCGTCCTGGACGTGCGTGTCGCCGAGCTTGCCCCGTGCGATCTCCCGGAAGCGCGGGGCGGGCTGGGCGAGGTCAGCCATCGACGCCTCGGGCGAGAGCGGTCGCCAGGTGGACGACGCGCAAGGACGCACCCGTGTGTTCGGCCCGTCCGCGCAGGTGCATCAGGCAGCCCGGGTCGGCGGTGACGAGCACCCCGGCACCGTCGGCGCTCGCGAGCTTGTCGTCGGCCATCGCCAGCGACACCTCCGGCTGACGCACCGAGAACGTTCCGCCGAACCCACAGCAGAGATCGGGCCGGTCGATCGGCACGAGCTCCGCGCCCGAGGCGCCCAGCAGCCTGCGCGGCTCGTCCGCGATCCGAAGCTCGCGAAGCATGTGGCACGAGTCGTGGTAGGCGATCCGCCGGCGTTCGTTTCGCGGCAAGGGCCGGTACCCCGAGGAGACGAGGAAGGCGGACAGCTCCCACACCTCGTACGGCTCGACACCGACGAGTTCGGGCAAGTAGTGCGAAGCCATCGTCGCGCACGACCCCGAGGGGACGACGATCGGGGCCGACCGCGAGAACGCCTTCACGAACGACCGGGCGACCCTGCGCGCGGCGGCCCGATGGCCGGAGTTGAACGCCGGCTGACCGCAGCAGACCTGGCGACTCGGGAACTCGACCTCGAAACCGGCGCGGCGCAGCAGCGTCTCCGCATCGGCGACCGCGCCGGGGAACGCGAGGTCGCCGAGGCACGTTGCGAACAGCTGCACGGTCGGCATGCGCAAGACTCTACGGGGTGACTCCGCTCGAGCCCGCGCCTGAGGCGCTCGCCGCCGGACGAAGCCTCTTCCTGAAGCGCGAAGACGTGCACGAGCTAGGCGCGTTCAAGTGGCGCGGGGCGCTGCCGACGCTCGAGCGCATGAAGGCGGAAGGCTCAACGGCGGTGGTCACCGCGTCGACCGGGAACCACGGCGCCGCAACCGCGTGGGCCGCCCGGCGGGTCGGCCTCCGTGCCGTCGTGTTCGTGCCTGACGGAGCAAGCGTGGCGAAGCTCGAGCACCTTCGGCGCCTCGACGCCGACCTGCACGTCGCCGGCTCCGACCTCGACGAGGCGAAGGAACTGGCCCGCGCTCACGCGACCGGCCGCGGGCTGCCGTTCTTCGAGGACGGCGCCGAGCCCGCGCAGTACGAGGGCTACGCGGCGATCGGCGACGAGATCCTCGACCAGCTCGCCGAGCCGGCCGCGGCCGTCGTCGTCCCGGTCGGGAACGGTGCGCTGCTCGGCGGCGTCGGGCGCGCGCTCCTCCGCCGCTCGCCCGAGACGCTTCGCGTCGGCGTGGTCGCCGCCGGCGCGCCGGTGATGGCCGAGAGCTGGGCCGCTGGGCGCGTCGTCGAGGACGTCCGCTCGGCAACATTCGCCGACGGCCTCGCCGTGCGAGTCGCGATCCCCTACGCCGTCGCCGTGCTCGCCGAGGTCGCAACCCACATGCTGCGCGTCGGCGAGCGGGCGATCGCGCATGCCGTTGCAGCCTTCGACAGCGTCGGGATCCGCGCCGAGGGGGCCGCCTCTGCCGCTCTGGCCGCACTCCCCCAGCTTCCGGAGCTCGACGGCCCCGTCGTCCTCGTCGTCACGGGCCGCAATATCGACGAGGCGCTGGTCGAGCGCGCGCGCTCGGCCCCGGAGACGTTTCCGGCCTAGACTTTCCGAGTGGATCGCCGCCAGATCGACGAGCTCCGCCGGTGGGGCAAGCGGCTTGCCGAGGACGAGTCGCATGCTGAGCTTCGACCCGCCGGGCGCGCGATCCTGCTCCTGATCGACGAGGTCGAACGCTTGCGCTCGATCGCCCCCCGGCCCCCCACGCCACCCGACGATGGCGGCCAGGGGCCGGCCGGGACGACGAGCCGACGACGAGCCCGAGGGAGCCGAAACGGCGCTGGGGACACGGCTTCTTCCGGCTCGCCGTGGCGCTCGGCGTGCTCGGCGCACTCGTGTTCGCAACCCTGGCGCTCGGAGCGCGCCTCGCAGCGCCCGGCCTCGACGCGGCCGGGCCCTCGCAGGGCGCCGGAATCGGTCCCGCGCTTCTCCCTTCGCTGACGTTTTCAGTCGGGGGAGACCAGAGCGTCCTCGACCGTGTGCGCTGGAAGCTCGACGGCGCCGACGTGACGAGCCGCGCCTATGCGTCGAAGGGCCGGATCGTCTTCGACGGGACGCTCGCTGGGCGAGGGGCCGCATCGCCTGCAGGCGACCGCCGCGGGAAGCTTCCCCGGCTCGCGCACGACGAAGAGCTGGCGCTTCACCGTCGACACGACGGGCCCGCCAGATCGCGCTCGATCCGCCGGGAGTGCTGATCCCCGCGGGCGAGCCCGATCCGGATCGCCGGCACGCTCGAGCCGGGAGCGAGCCTGATCGCCGACGGCAAGCCCGTGCTCGTCCAGGACGGCCGCTTTCAGATCTCGTGGCCGACGCGCCCGAAGGGGCCGGTGACGCTCGTCGCCACGGACCCGCTCCGGAACGCGACCACCCGCCGCATCTGGATCTCGATGCAACCGCGCACGCCGGCGCACCCGATCCGCGCGGTGCACGTCACCTTCGACGCCTGGGCCGATCCGACGCCTGCGGCAGGGGTCCTCGACCTGATCGACCAGGGCCGGATCAACGCGGTCGAGCTCGACCTGAAGGACGAGTCCGGCACTGTCGGCTGGAACGCCGGCGTCCCGCTCGCGACGAGGATCGGCGCCGTCAAGCCGATCGTCGACCTCGCCGCCGCGGTCAAGCTCCTCCACGGCAAGGGCGTCCGCGTGATCGGGCGCCTCGTCTGCTTCCGCGACCCGCTCTTTGCCCAGGCTGCCTGGACGGCCGGCGACGCGCAACCAGGTGGTGCAGACGCCGGACGGCCAGCGCTACGGCGGCTACGGCGGCTTCACGAACTTCGCCAACGCGGTCGTCCGCCGCTACCAGATCGACATCGCCGTCTCGGCGGCGAGAATGGGCGTCGACGAGATCCTCTACGACTACGTCCGCCGTCCCGACGGCCCGCTCTCGACGATGGTCTTCCCCGGCCTGAAGGGGACACCGGAGCAGTCGATCGTCTCGTTCCTCGCCGAGACTCGCGCTGCGCTCAAGCCGTACGGGACGTATCTCGGCGCCTCCGTCTTCGGCGTCGCGGCGACGCGGCCACAGGAGGTCGCCCAGGACATCCCGGCGATGGCGGAGCACCTCGACTACGTGTCGGCGATGGTCTACCCCTCCCACTGGGCACCCGGCGAGTACGGCGTCGCCGATCCGAACGCCCAGCCCTACGACATCGTCCTGCGCTCGCTGGAGGACTTCCAGAAGGACGTGCGCGGCACGGGCGCGCGCGTCGTCCCCTGGCTCCAGGACTTCTCGCTCGGCGTGGACTATGGCCCGGCCCAGGTCGACGCCGAGATCCAGGGAGCGCGCGACGCCGGGATCGACGAGTTCCTGCTCTGGGATCCGTCCGTCACGTACACGGCTGCCGCGCTCTCGACCGACGCCCGCACCGCCGCCTTCCCCAAGCACAAGACCCCGGCCGAGATCGCCAGGAACCTGGAGCCCGACGAGCTCGGAGTCGTGCCGGTGCTGATGCACCACCAGATCCGGCCGAACGGAAGCGTCTACGACATGACGGCGACCCAGTTCCGCACCGAGCTCACTCGCCTCTGGCGCGACGGGTTCTACCCGGTGCGCGCCTCGGACCTGGTCGAGGGCAAGCTGGACATCCCGAAGGGCCGCTCGCCGGTCGTGCTCACATTCGACGACGCAACGAACAACCAGGTCGGGTTCCTGCCCGACGGACAGCTCGACCCCTCCTCGGGCCTCGGGGTGCTCGAGGCCTTCTCGGCAACCCACCACGACTTTCCGGCAGCGGCCACGTTCTACGTTCCCCGCAACGCGTTCGAGGGCAACGGCCGCACGCCCGAGGCGACGGTCAGCTGGCTGGTCGAGCACGGCTTCGAGCTCGGAAACCACACGAAGGATCACATCGCGCTGAACACGCTCGGCCCGATCGGGGTTCAGCGCCAGCTCGTCCTCGGCGACCGCGTGCTCTCCGACCTGAGCCACGGCTACCAGCCGAAGACGATGGCTCTCCCGCTGGGCTCGCTGCCACATCCCGGATCGCTTGCGGTCAGCGGCACGTGGGGCGGGCAGTCGTATCGTTTCGCGGGCGTCTTTCTCGCCGGCGCCGAGCCGGCCCCGTCGCCGTTCTCGACGAAGTGGGATCCGACGGCGATCCCGAGAATCCGGACGAACCCGAACTGGAACGGCACCCGCGATTTCACCGCCGGGATGTGGCTCGACCTGCTCGAGCGGAACCCCGGCCTTCGCTACGTCTCGGACGGGGACCCGGCGACGATCAGCTTCCCGCGGTCGAGGAGGCCGACCTCGCCCCGCAGTACCGCGACCGCGCGCGAAGCCGTACTAGCCGCCAGCCGTAGAGGTGGCACTCGACCTGCGACGCGGCCGGCCCGGACGAGCTTCGGGTCGCGCGGCTCGTTCCACTCGATCTCGACCGCGTCGCCGTCTGCGTGCAGGTGGCGCACGCCCTTCCAGAACGGCTCGTCGGGATCGCCGGCGCGGACCTGCTCGAGTACCGCGAGCAGGTCTCGCCGCGAGCCCCGCCGCGGGCGGGCAGGCGGACGCCGGCGCCGCGGCTCGGCGAGCACCTCCAGGTCGCCGAACATCGCGCCGCTCCGCCTCGTACTCGGCCGGCGCTCATCCGCGCCCAGCGGGCCTCGAGCAGGTCGCGGAGGTCGCGCGTCTCCCAGCCGCAGATCTCGAACGCGCTGCGGGCAGCGAGGGTGGAACGAGCAGCCGAGCGGCGGCCGCGCCGCGTCCGGCACCTCGCCCCGCGGCAGGTCGCGCGGCACGCTGCGCCTCGGGTCGGGCTCGGGGATCGCGCGCAGCAGCGCCTGCGTGTACGGGTGCTTCGGATCCTCGTAGATCGCCTCGGACGGGCCGATCTCGACGATCCGGCCCAGGTACATGATCGCGATCCGGTCGCAGAAGAACTTCGCCGTCGCGAGGTCGTGGGTGATGTAGAGGTAGGTGAGGTCGAAGTCGCGCTTGAGCGCGAGCATCAGCTCGAGGATCTTCGCCCGCACGCTCATGTCGAGCATCGAGACCGGCTCGTCGGCGACGAGCAGCGACCGGGTTGAGGATGATCGCCCGCGCGATCACCGCCCGCTGCTTCTGCCCGCCGGAGAGGTCGGACGGGTACTTGTCCATGAACTGCTCGGCCGGCGCCAGCCCGACGTGCTCGAGCGCCTCGGCGACGCGCCGCGCGGACCTCGCTCCCGCGGCGTGGCGATCCCGTGGATCTGGAGCGGATGCCCGACCGACTGCGCCGATCGTCATCGCCGGGTTCAGCGACGCGTGCGGATCCTGGAAGACGATCTGCATCCGCTGCCGCAGCGCCCGCAGCTCGCGCTCGCGCAGACTGCGTGATCTCGTCGCCCTCGAAGACGACGCTGCCCGCTCGTCGCCCGGACGAGCCCGAGCAGCGTCCGGCCGAGCGTCGTCTTCCCGCTGCCCGACTCGCCGACGAGCCCGAGCACCTCGCCCTTGCTGAGGTCGAACGAGACGTCGTCGACCGCCTTGCACCTGGCCCGCCTCGCGGCCGATGCAGCCGGTCGAGCGAAGCTGCCCCGGATCGAGTAGTACGTCTTCAGGCCGCGGACGGAGACGAGCGCGCCGTCGGCCGGTCGCGCTCGGCGGCCGCAGCCGCCTCAGGCTTCCTCGGCAACGGCGATCTCCTCTCGCTCGAGCGCGCGCGTGCCGCCCTCGGGGATTCGCGCCGCCGGGCCGTGCAGCCAGCAGAGCACGCGGCGGTCCTCGCCGAGGCCGACCTCGACCGGGTCGCGCTTCGGCGCACACGCGCATCGCGTCGGGGCAGCGCGGATGGAACCGGCAGCCGGGCGGCGGGTCGATCAGGTTCGGCGGCGCGCCGGGGATCGAGTGCAGCTCGGTCGTGTCGAGCGAGATCGTCGAGCGCAGCAGCTCGCGCGTGTACGGATGCGCCGGCTCCGCGAAGACGTCGCGCGCCGAGCCCTCCTCGACGATCTTGCCCGCGTACATCACGGCCACCCGGTCGCAGGCCTCGGCGATGATCCCGAGGTTGTGCGTGATCAGGAGCAGCGCGGTGCCGAAGTTCCGCTTCAGGTCGGCGAGGATGCCGAGGATCTGCGCCTCGACGATCACGTCGAGCGACGTCGTCGGCTCGTCGGCGACGAGCAGCTTCGGCCGCAGGACGAGCGCGAGCGCGATCATGATCCGCTGCCGCATCCCGCCGGAGAACTCGTGCGGGTACTGGCGGAAGCGCGTCGGCGGGATGCCCATCCGCCCGAGCGTCTCGAGCGACCGGTCGCGGATCTCGTCGCTCGCCGAGCTTCGGCTCGTGCTGCTTCGAGCGTCTCGCGGAAGTGGTCCTCGATCCGCATCAGCGGGTTGAGCCGCGTCATCGGCTCCTGGAAGATCAGGCCGAGGTCGGGCCCGCGCAGCCGGCGCAGCTCCTTGCTGCGGCATGCGCGACGAGGTTCCGGCCGGCGTACAGCACCTCGCCGTCCGACGACCGCGCCCTCCGGAAGCAGGCCGAGGATGCCGCGGCCGAGCGTCGACTTGCCGCAGCCCGACTCGCCGACGAGCCCGAGCGACCTCGCCGGCGCCGATGTCGAGCGAGACGCCGTCGACCGCGCGCACGGCGCCCGCGGGCGGTGCCGTAGTACACCGCGCAGGTCGCGGACCGCGAGCGACCGGCGCTCGGCGCTCACGGCCTCCTCGACCTCGGCTCCGGCTCGGCGCGGCCGAGGTCGACCTTCGCCGATCGCGCCGCCGGCGCAGCACCGGGTTGATCGTCTCGTTCAGGCCCTCGCCGAGCAGCGTCAGCCCGGTGACGAGCAGGACGATCGCCAGCCCGGGGAAGAGCCCCGTCCACCAGATCCCGGAGCGCCGCGTCGGAGACCGCGCGCTGGATGTCGTACCCCCACTCCGCCGCCTCCGTCGGCTGGATGCCGTAGCCGAGGAAGCCGAGCGCCGGCGAGCGTCAGGATCGCGTCGGCGGCGTTCAGCGTCGCGATCACCGGCACGTTCTGGACGACGTTGAAGAAGACGTACTTGCGGATGATCGTGAACGGCCTCGCGCCGAGCGCACGCGCCGCCTCGACGTACGGCTCCTCCCGGACGCTGATCACGTGGTTGCGGACGACGCGGAAGTACTGCGGGACGTAGACGACGGTGATCGCGATCGCGGCGGTGAACACGCCCGAGCCGACGCTGCCGGAGAGCAGGAAGGCGATCACGATCGCGAGCAGCAGGAACGGGAACGCGAACAGCGCGTCCATGAGCAGCACGAGCATGCGGTCGAGGATGCCGCCGAAGTAGCCGGAGACGAGGCCGAGCGGCACGCCGATCGGCGAGCGAGAACACGAGCGCGAGCACGACCACCTTGAGCTCGGTCTGCGCGCCCCAGACGACGCGCGAGAGGACGTCGTCCGACTGCACGGTCGTGCCCATCAGATGCGCCGAGGACGGGGCCCGAGCTGCGCGAAGCGCTTGCCGCCCGCCTGGTACTGGTCGAAGCCGTACGGCGCGATCAGCGGCGCGAAGAGCGCCAGCACGACGAAGAAGAGCGTGATCACCGGCACCCGCCCAGAGCATCCCCCGCGCGAGGCCCCGCGCCTCGCGCGATCGGCGCGAGCGCGCGCCGGAGCCCGGGCAGCGAGCCGGCGGACGGCCGCGCCGGCGCCGGCGGCGGCGGCCATCAGTAGCGGATCCTCGGGTCGATGAACGCGTTGACGAAGTCGATCAGCAGGCTGACGAGGACGACGACGAGCGCGAAGACGACGATGATCCCCTGGACGGCCGCTGTAGTCGCGGTTCTGGAGGTAGAGGATCAGCTCGTGGCCGATCCCGGGCCAGTTGAACGTCGTCTCGGTCAGGACGGCGCCGCCGAGAAGGAGCGCCATCTGCAGCCCGACGATGGTGATCACCGGGACGAGCGCGTTCCTGAACGCGTGCCGGTAGACGACCGCGCGCTCGGGGATGCCGCGCGCCCGCGCCGCCTCGATGTAGTCGTCCTTCAGCGTCCGGATCACGTTCACCCGGATCAGCCGGATGAAGATCCCGCCGATGACGAGCCCGAGCGTCGTCGCGGGCAGGATCAGGTGCCTGACGACGTCCCAGAGCGCGCTCCAGTCGCCGTCGATGATCGCGTCGACGAAGAGGATGTTCGTGTGGGTCTTCGAGGTCGCCTGGGTGATCGGGCTCGCCTGGTCGGAGGTCGGTAGCCAGCCGAGGTAGACGCCGAAGAAGAGCTGGGCGAGGAAGCCCGAGGAAGAACACGGGCATCGCGTAGATGACGATCCCGAACAGCCGCCCGCCGACGTCGATCGGCGTGTCGCGGAAGCGGCCGGCGAGCAGCCCGACGAGCGACGCCGACGACGACAGCGACGAACATCGCGAAGAAGGTCAGCTCGAGCGTCGCGGCGCCGTTGACTCGGGATGATCTCGCTGACCGGGCGGCGGTCGGTGATCGTCGTGCCGAAGTTGCCGCGGACGATGTCCCAGAGGTAGTCGCCGTACTGGTCGTAGAGCGGCTTGTCGAACCCGAGCCGGTGCTTGATCTGGCTGATCGACCGCCTGCGGGCACCTTGCCGCCGAGCGCGGCCGAGATCGGATCGCCGGGCGCGACCCGCATCAGCAGGAAGACCAGCGTCAGCAGGATGAAGACCATCGGCACGACGAGCGCGAGGCGCGTCAGCGCGTACGTCTTGAGGGATGTTCCCTGACCGGCAGCATCGCGAGTTCCGATCCTGAGAGGAGGGGCGCCCGGGCGCGCCCGCGACGCGCCCGGGCGCCGTCCGGTCTAGGACTTCGACAGGTGCCAGAACCGCATGATGAACGTCGGATCCAGCGTCGAGTCGATGCCGTGCACGTTGTTCGCGCGCCGACGGCGATCATCTTGCCCTGCCAGTACGGGACGATCGGGACGTCCTTGGCCGCGAGCGCCTGCGCCTGCTCGACGATCGCCAGCCGCTGCGCAGTCGACTTCGTGCCCCTGCTCCTTCTTCATCAGGGCGTCCATCTTCGGGCTCTTGTACCCGTTCGACGTGAAGTTGCTCCGTCGGGTAGAACGGCAGCAGGTAGTTCTCGGCGTCGACGTAGTCCGGGAACCAGCCGAGCTGGAACGCGCTGTACTGCTTGCCGAGCGTGTCGCTGTACTGCGCCCACTCGGCCGACTTCAGCGTCACCTTGAACAGGCCGCTCCCGTTCAGCGCGCGCTGGATCTCCGCGTACTCGTCGGCGGACGCGTCGCCGTAGTGGGTCGGCGTGTACCAGAGCTCGAGTCGGAACCGGCGTCGAGACGCCGGCCTTCTGCAGCACCGCCTTCGCCTTCGCCGCGCTCGGCGACTCGCCGTAGACGCGCCGCGAACGCGTCGGTGTGCCCGGGCAGGCCCGCCGGCACCATCGAGTACAGCGGCTGGACGAGGCCGTGGTACACGCGGCTCGCGATCGTCTGCCGCGGCATCAGGTAGGCGATCGCCTTGCGCACCGCGAGGTTGTCCGTCGGCGCCCGCTTCGACGTTGAGGACGAGGTAGCGGATCGACGCCGCCGGTGCCCTTGTGCACGGTGATGCCCTTCGTCCTTGCCGAGCGACGCGTACTCGGTCGGCGTGAAGTCGCGGAACGCCATGTCGATCTCGCCCTTCTGCGAGCGCGAGCTTCATCGTCGACGACTTCGAGTAGTAGCGGATGATCACGCTGTCGATCTTCGGCTTCGCCCCAGTAGTCGTCCGAGGCCTCGCAGCACGGCCTGCTGGCCGGGCGTGTACTTGTCGAGCTTGTACGGGCCCGTGCCGACCTGGGGCTCGGTGTTCGGCAGGACCTTGTCGGCCGGGTAGACGCTTGTGGTCGACGATCTGCGCCGCGCCCGGTCGTCAGGATGTTCGGCCACGTCGCCTGCGGCGTCTTCAGGTGGAAGGTGACGCCGTACGGCCCGTTCGTCGTCGACGCTCTTCATGTTGCTGAGCAGCGTGTAGATGCCCGGACGGGTCCTTGATCTTGATCACCCGGTCGAACGACCACTTCACGTCCGCGGACGTCAACGTCGTCGCCGTTGTGGAACTTGACGCCCTTCCGCAGCGTGCACGCGTACGTCTTCAGGTTCGCCCTTGAAGCCGCACTTCGTCGCCAGGACCGGGTGCGGGCTCAGCGCCGCCGGGCCCGGCCTCGAGCAGGTGCTGGAAGATCTGGTAGTCGAGCGTGCCGATGCCGAAGTCGTAGTTGCCGGCCGGGTCGATGTTCGTGACCGTGTCGGTCGTGCCGTCGATCAGCACGCTGGCCGCGTCGCGACCGCTCTCGCGTACGCCGTCGCGCCGACAGCTGCGAGCGCGACCACTGCGAAGGCGGCGAGCGCGGCGATGAGCCGCCACCTCGTTGTCTTGCCCTTCATATACTCCCCCTTCCGTTCACATGACAGCCCGGGCGCGAAACGGCGTCCTTCGGGGACCCGTTCCAACCTGAGCAGGCGCCGAGTATTGCAGACCCTGTTCGGCTACCCCTTCAGTGAGACGACGGAAAGCGGTTCGAGGCTGGCGGGACTGGTGATGTAGCCGTCGACGGCGGCTCGCAGCGCGACGAACTCATGCGTGTGCACGAGCGGGACGCCCGGAAGGAGTTGCATCACCCGCTCGTTGGCCTGGCTATAGAGCGCGAGTCGCTTTGCACGCGCAGGCTCGCGCTCGCCGCGGGCGAGCAGCGAGAAGAGCGTCGGGTCGTCGAAGCCGAACTGGCTGGTCGCCCGAGAGAAGAACGTTCCCAGGAAGTCGTTCGGATCACCGAAGTCCCCGGTCCAGCCGACGAGGTTGAGCTGACCCGCACGGCCCTGGTCGACGCGGACCAGGTACCCCTTGTCCCACGGCGCGGTCCGGGCGATCACCTTGAAGCCCGCCCGCTCGAGACCGGTGGCGAGAAGCGAGAAGGCTCCAGCCGGATCGGGCAGGTATGGGCGCGAAACGTCGGTCGGATACCACACCTCGAGAGGAACCGGCAGGGTCAGACCCGCGAGACGGAGCAGGCGGCGAGACTCGTCCGGGCGGTAGGGATACTTCGCGGCCGTGGTCGAGTTGCCGAAGACGGACGGCGGCTGGAACAGCCCGGCGACGGCCGCCGAGCCCTCCGGCCGGAACGACTCGGCGAACCGCTGCCGGTCGAGCCCGAATGCGACGGCCTGCCGGACCAGCAGCTTGTCCATCGGCGGCTTCGCCTGGTTGATCGTCACGTAGCCGACGTTGTACGCGGGCCGCTCGACGAGCTTCAGATCCTTGTCCTGCTCGATCGCAGGGACATCCTGCGCGGTGACGAGGTCATAGCCGTCGATCGTGCCCTGCTCGAGCGCGTGCAGCCGGTCGGTGTCGCCGGGGATGATAACGGAAGACGACCCTGGCGAGCTTGGGCGCCTCGCCCCAGTAGTCGTTGTTCCGCACGAGAACGAGCCGGTCGCCGTGCGTCCAGGATTCGAGCCGGAACGGGCCGGTGCCGACCGGCTTCGTGCAGGTCGAGCGATCGAGGGCTCGCGATCGAGAACGCCGGTAGCGGCAGCGCGCTCAGGAAGGAGCTGTTCGGCCGCGTCAGGTGAAGCTCGACGGTGAGCCCGCGCGAGCCGCAGCTGCCGTACAGGCTCGGCTGTCCGGCGAAGCCGCCGAAGACCCGCTGCCAGTAGTAGCTTCGGTCGAGGTCCCGTTCGGCGCCCGCGAAGGTGTGCCAGCGGTCGAAGTTCGCGCAGACCGCGGCAGCGTCGAGTGACGTGCCGTCCTGGAACTTCACTCCCGGCCGCAACCGGAAGGTCCAGACGCGGGCGCTCGCATCGGCGCCCCAGGTCGTCGCGAGCGCGGGCATCAGCTCGGTCGTGCCCGGCTTCAGCGCGACGAGTCCCTCGAAGATCTGCGCGATCACCCGCCGCGACTCGACGTCGGGCGCGAGCGCCCCGTCGAGCGAAGCGGGCTCGGCGGCGACGCCGAAAGTGAAGGTGTCGCTGCCTTTCTTGCCGCCGAAACACCCGGCCGCGAGAAGGCAAGCGGGAGCAGGAGAAGAACGCGCTTCACGCCGCGGCCATCGGCATCGCCGGGACAAATCTTGAAGGCAGTGTCTGACACCGGCCGGGGCCGGTGTCAGACACTGGTTCTCTCTCAGGCTCGCTTACGCAGCGACTGATTGCAGGTCGCGCAGAGCGGCAAGGCGAGCAAGCGCCTGGCCCTCGAGCTGCCGGACGCGCTCGCGTGTCAGGTCGAGCTCGTGACCGATCGCCTCGAGCGTCCAGGGCTCGCCCTCGAAGCCGAAACGCAGCTCGAGGATCCGCCGCTCGCGCTCGGGCAGTGCGTCCAGTGCCTTGCGGACGCCCTGGCGGCGGAGCGACTCTTCGGCTTCGTCGAACGGGTCGGCGGCCTCGCGGTCGGCGAACAGGTCGCCCAGCTCGCCCTCGTCGTCCGCGCCGACGGTCTGGTTCAGCGAGACGGAGGCGTGCGCGGCGCTGAGCGCCTCGTCGACGTGCTGGAGCGGCAGCCCGGTCGCCTCGGCAAGCTCGGCCTTCGTCGCCTCGCGCCCCAGCTCGACCTCGAGCCGGCGTGCGGCCCGGCCGAGCTTCTGCTGGCGCTCGACGACGTGCACGGGCACGCGGATCGTGCGGGCGTGGTTCGCCACGGCGCGCTGCACCGACTGCCGGATCCACCAGGTGGCATACGTCGAGAACTTGTAGCCGCGCCGCCAGTCGAACTTCTCGACCGCGCGGTTCAGCCCGAGCGTCCCCTCCTGGATCAGGTCCAGGAACGGCACGCCGAGCCCGCGGTAGCCCTTCGCGATCGACACGACGAGGCGCAGGTTCGACTCGATCATCCGGCGCTTCGCGGTCGGGTCGCCGCGCTCGATCGCCTTCGCGAGGTAGACCTCCTCGGCCGCCGTGAGCAGCTTGTGCCGCCCGACATCGGCGAGAAAGAGCTGCAAGCTGTCCGCCGCCCCGCTGACGGGCTCGGCTTCGTAGGCTTTGACCGCCTCCGCGGCCGGCGAGGCGGGTTCGGCCTCCCCCGCGGGCTTGCCGACTTCGAGCCCGATCGTCTCGAGCTCGCGCGCCAGCTGTTCGACCTCCTCCTCGGCGAGGTCGTGCTCGAGCCCGAACGCCTCGAGCTCGGCCGGCTCGAGGTAGCCGCGCTCCTCGGCGCCCTCGATGAGGACGCGCGCATGATCGCTTTCAAGCAGTTCGTGCAACTGATTTTGCGTCAAGTGACTCCTGGTGTCCTTTCCCGTCAGCTTCGATCCGATTTCCCCAAACGTTCCCACCCTAACGGCATTCTCCTGTCGATCAGCCTAAAGCGTGCCCGTTAGGGGACTGTGAAGAATCAAACGAAAGACCTGATCTCGTATTCCGAGCGAGGAGGTTTTCGGTTTTCAAGACGTTGCCCATGCGGAAAGGTTGGCAGCTTCGGCGGCTGGTATGGGTGACCACTACCGACGCCCCGGTGGCCTTCGCTTCGCCGGTGCGCGCTTCTTCCCCGGCCCCTTGGCACGCCGCTCGGCGAGCAGCTCGATCGCCCGCTCGAGCGTGAGCGCCTCGACCCCGTCCCCGGAGCGCAGGCTCGCATTCGTCTCACCGTCGGTCACGTACGGACCGAATCGGCCTTCCTTGACGACAAGTGGACGCCCGGACGAGGGGTCTGCGCCCAACTCGCGAAGTGGAGCGCGCGGCGCCGCGCGACCGCCTCGAGCCTTCGGCGCCGCGAGCAGCGCGAGTGCCTCGTCGAGTGAGATCGCGAAGATCTGCTCCTCGTTCTCGAGCGAGCGGGTCTCCTTGCCCTTCTCGACGTACGGCCCGTAGCGGCCGTTCCGAGCCAGCACCTGCTCGCCGTCCGACTCGCCGACGAGCCGGGGGAGACCGAGCAGGCGCACCGCATCGGCGAGGGTGACGGTCTCGGGCGACATCGACTGGAAGAGCGATGCCGTACGAGGCTTCTCCTCGGCTCCTTCCGGCAATTCCTCGGTCACGTAGGGTCCGTACCGTCCGGTCCGCACCGCGATCGGGCGCCCGGTCTCGGGATGCTCGCCGAGGACGCGCGCCTCGCTCGGCGTCGTCAACAGATGCTCGGCGCGTTCGGGGGTCAGCTCGTCGGGGACGACGTCTTCCGGAAGTGACGCGCGCAGCTCGCCGCGCTCGAGGTACGGCCCGTAGCGGCCGACGCGGACGACGATGTCGGTGCGCGGGATCGCGATCGAGTTGACCGCGCGGGCGTCGATCCCGTCGAGGTGCTCGGTGACCATCGCGTGGAGGCCCGGCTCGCCGTTCTCGCCCTTGTAGAACCGCGTCAGCCAGTCGACCCGCTCCTGCTCGCCGGCGGCGATGCGGTCGAGATCGTCCTCCATCCGCGCCGTGAAGTCGTAGTCGACGAGCCGCTGGTAGTGCCCCTCGAGCAGCTGGGTGACGGCGAAGGCGAGGAAGGTGGGGACGAGCGCCGTGCTCTTCTTGACGACGTAACCTCGGTCGAGGATCGTCGAGAGGATCGAGGCGTACGTCGAGGGCCGCCCGATCCCGCGGTCCTCCAGCGCCTTGACAAGGGTCGCCTCTGTGTAGCGGGCAGGCGGCACGGTCTCGTGGCCTTGCGGCTCGATCGACCGCGGTTGAACGGCGTCGCCCGGCTTCAGCGGCGGCAGGCGGCGCTCCTCGTCGTCTGCGGCCTCGTCGTCGCGGCCCTCCTCGTAGGCGGCGAGGAAGCCGCGGAAGGTGATCACCGTGCCGCTGACTCCGAACTCTGAGTCCTCGCCGGACGCGGAAATCGCCCCGAGCTTGAGCGTGACCGTCTGCCCTCGGGCATCGGCCATCTGGGAGGCGACGGTGCGCTTCCAGACGAGCTCGTACAGCGCCTGCTCGTCGCGGTCGAGCTCGCCGCGCACCTCGTCCGGCAGCCGGAAGCGCTCGCCCGCAGGACGGATCGCCTCGTGGGCCTCCTGCGCGTTCTTCACCTTGCGGTCGTAGCGCCTGGGCGCATCGGGGACGTACTCGGCGCCGTAGCAGCTCGCGCGCCTGGTTGCGCGCGGCGCTGAGCGCGGTCTCGGACAGCGTCGTCGAGTCGGTGCGCATGTACGTGATGTAGCCGCGCTCGTACAGGCGCTGGGCGACGCGCATCGCCGTCTGCGCGGTGAAGTGCAGCTTGCGGCTCGCCTCCTGCTGGAGCGTCGAGGTCATGAAGGGAGCGGCGGGCCGGCGCGTGTACGGCTTCTCGTCGACCGAGCGAACGGCGAACGACGCGTCGGAGAGGCCCTCGGCCAGGCGGCGTGCTTCGGCCTCGTCGAGCTGGCGGACATCGGCCCGCAGCTGACCGTCCGGCCCGAAGTCGCGCCCCTGAGCGACGCGCTTCCCGTCGAGGGCGACCAGGCGCGCGTTGAACGCGCCCGGATCGAAGAGACCCTCGAGATCCCAGTAGGCGGCGGAGACGAACGCCATCCGCTCCCGCTCGCGCTCGACGACGAGCCGGGTGGCGACGGACTGGACGCGGCCGGCGGAGAGGCGCGGCATCACCTTCTTCCAGAGCACGGGCGAGACCTCGTAGCCGTAGAGGCGGTCGAGGATCCGGCGCGTCTCCTGGGAGTCGACGAGCCGTTCGTCGACGGGGCGCGGGTGGTCGAGCGCCGACTGGATCGCCTCCTTCGTGATCTCGTGAAAGACCATTCGGTTCGCCGGCACTTTGGGCTTCAGCTCCTGGAGCAGATGCCAGGCGATCGCCTCGCCCTCGCGATCCTCGTCCGTCGCGAGCAGCAGCTCGTCGGCGTCCTTGAGCTTGCGCTTCAGGTCGGCGACGACCTTCTTCTTGTCCGGGTCGACGATGTAGTAGGGCTCGAACCCGTCCTCGATCGCAACGCCGAGCGCGCCGTACCTGGCCCGATCGTCCTTCGGGATGTCCGACGCGCGCTCGGGCAGATCGCGGATGTGCCCGATGCTGGACTCGACCATGTAGCCGGGGCCGAGGTAGCCGGCGATGGTCTTGGCTTTCGCCGGGGACTCGACGATGACGAGTTTCTTGGCCATGCGATCGGACACGTTAGCGTCGGAGTCGAACGTCACCGGCGTTACGAGGTCTCCCGTGACGCCTCCGTTCCATACCCGATACTGCTGCGTTGGATGCCCACACCCTTCTACTCGTCGATCGCTGTGCTCTCGTGGCCCGTCCTACGGGGGCTCTATCGGCTCGAGGCGAAAGGCCTTGAGAACCTGCCGCCGACGGGAGGGCTCGTGCTGGCGGCGAACCACACGTCGAACTTCGACCCGTGGCCGCTCGGAATGCCGCTCTGGCCGAAACGGCAGCTCTTCTTCATGGCCAAGACCGAGCTCTTCAACCCGGCGCTCGCTCCGCTGCTGCGCGGGGCGGGTGCGTTCCCGGTTCGGCGCGGCGAGGCCGACGTCGAGGCGATCGAGACCGCCGTCCGGATCTGCAAGGCGGGCGGAATCGTCGCGATGTTCCCCGAGGGGACCCGGCAGGTGAAGGGCCTGAGGAAGAAGTTCGAGCACCGGCCCCGGACCGGATCGGCCAGGATCGCGCTGGCTGCGCAGGTCCCGCTCGTGCCGGCGGCGGTCGTGGGCACAGACAGGTTGGCGCAGCTCGCGAAGCTGCGTGTCGCCTATGGCGAGCCGGTGCCGCTCGACGACCTCGAGGGCCTGGCCCCGCGCGATGCCCAGCAGGAGGCGACCGACCGGCTGATGGAGCGGATCTACGCGCTCCACGAGACGCTCCAAGGGCTGCCACGCTGAAGCCGTTGCTGGCAATCGACGGCGACTCGCTCGCCCACCGCGCCTACCACGGGCTGCCGAAGACGATCAAGAGCGCGAAGGGCAGGCCGGCCGGCGCGCTGTCCGGCTTCGCGAACTTTCTGATCCGGCTCTGGCAGGACGAGCGGCCGCGGGCGGTCGTCGTCGGCTGGGACTCGCTCGATTCACCGACGTACCGGCACGAGGCGCTGCCGGCGTATCAGAGCGGGCGGGAATTCGACGATGCGCTCGTCGAGCAGCTCGGCCTCATGCCCCAGCTCGTTGAGGCGATGGGGTTCGTGGCCGGGAAGGCGCCGGGCTACGAGGCGGACGACTTCCTCGCCGCGGCGGTCGCGGGCGAGGAGGCGCGCGGTGGAACGGTCCTCGTCGCCACCTCCGACCGGGACGCGTTCCAGCTCGCCAGCACCCGGACGACGATCCTCCAGCCCGTCAAGGGCGTCTCCGAGGTTGCTCGCATCGGCCCGGCCGAGGTACGCGAGCGGTACGGGGTCGACCCGGGCCAGGTGCCGGACTTCATCGCGCTTCGGGGCGACCCCTCCGACAAGATCCCGGGCGTACCCGGGGTCGGGCCGAAGAAGGCGGCGGCGATCCTGGCCGAGTTCGGCACGCTCGAGGCTGCGCTCGCCGCCGGCCGGTTCGCGGCGCTCGGGGAGGAGTTGCTCCTCTACCGGCGAATTGCCACCCTCGACGCCTCCGCCCCTCTACCCTCCCCATCCGACCACAAGCCCGACTGGGCGGGGGCGTCTTCTCTCTTCCGGGCCTGGGGCCTGAACAATCTCGCCGAGCGAGTCGCCGCACTGGTCTGACGATGGAGGTGATCAGTCATGCGGATCTTGCCCACCTGCATCCGACGGGCCATCACCCGGAGACGCCTCGGCGGCTCGAGCTGTTGCAGGCGGCGGTCGGCTCCTGGACGGATGCCGTCCCCGCCACGGCGGAGCAGGTCGAGCGCTGTCACACCCCGGAGCACGTCGCCCGGATCGGCGCCGTCGACGGCCCGACCTGGCTCGACGGGGACACGCCCGCCTCCGAGACGAGCTACGAGGCCGCGCTCCTCGCCGCCGGGGGTGCGATCCAGGCGGCGGCGACAGGCGGCTTCGCGCTCGTCCGGCCGCCCGGCCACCATGCGCTTGCCGACCGGGCGATGGGCTTTTGCCTCTTCAACAACGTCGCGATCGCGGCCAGGGCGGCGCAGTGCGAGCTCGGCCTCGACCGCGTCGCGATCCTCGACTGGGATGTCCACCACGGAAACGGGACGCAGGCGATCTTCTGGGACGACCCGTCCGTCCTCTACGTCTCGATCCACCAGTGGCCCTTCTACCCCGGCACCGGCGGTCCCGACGAAGGGAACGAGACGACCCTCAACGTGCCGCTCCCCGGCGGCTCGGGAAACGAGGAGTACCTGCGCGCATTCGAGGATCTGGTCGAGCCCGCCGTCCGCGGCTTCGAGCCCGACCTCCTGCTCGTCTCGGCCGGCTTCGACGCGCACGTCGACGACCCGCTCGCCTGGATGGAGCTGACCGGCCACGGATTCCGCGAGCTGGCGCGGCGGTGCCGGGGACTTTCCCCACGGCTCGCCGCGGTCCTCGAGGGCGGCTACAACCTGGAGACGCTCCCCGGACTCGTGCATGCGACGCTCGAGGGCTTCACCTAGCGGTCCGAACGCGCACCGGCCCCTTTCGGGGGCCGGTGCGGGCCTGACTGGGAGCCACCACTTCGCAAGGAACGTTGCCGCATCAGCATCGGCCTCGGCAGGGCAAGGCACATCCCCCACGGCATCCCCCGCGCTGGGTGATTCTCAGGTGCGCGCCGCGGCGAGGGCCTCGAGCGCATCGCGGCGCGAGGACACGTTCAGCTTCCGCAGCAGGCTCTTCACGTGCGAGCGGACCGTGTGCTCGGAGATGAAGAGGCGCTTTGCGATCTGATCGGTGCCGAGGTGCTCGTCGAGGAGCAGTAGCACCTCGACCTCGCGGGCGCTCAGATCGGCCGCGATCGACTCGGGAACGCCCGAGTCGAGCCGCCCGCCGTCGCGAACCCGGTCGAGCAGGCGGCGCGCGACCTCGCCGGAGAGCGCCGCCTCACCGTGCGCGACGCCGTCGAGAAACTCGGCGATCCGCTCCGGCGGCTCGGTCTTCAGCAGATAGCCGGCTGCGCCGGCCCGAATCGCGGCGAGCAGGTTCTCCTCGGTACCCGATGCGGTGAGGACCACGACCTCGCACGTCGGCGCCGCCGCCCGCAGCCGGGGCAGCGCGTCGAGACCGCCGAGGCCCGGCATCGAGAGGTCGAGCAGGACGAGATCCGGTTGGAGCTGACGCGTGCGCTCGATCGCCTCTTCCCCATCGGCGGCCTCGCCGACGACCGGGAAGCCGTGCTGCTCGAGCAGGCCGACAAGCGCCGCGCGCGTCAGCGGATGATCGTCGACGACGAGCGTGCGCCGGCCCATTACCCGCTCCGGCGCCGGCCAAGCCGGCGCCTCCGCTCCCTGATGAGCTCCGTCGAGCCTACGCTCATGCAAGCCTTATCGGCAGAGGGGCCCGTGCCGACAAGAGACGTATGCGCTCCGCGCGCGCGACCTACCTGGCCTGGGTGCGGGACGAGATCCTGCTCGTCACGCTGCTCGCGGCCGCGCTCGCGCTGTTCCTCTCGAGCCCCGGCCTGCGCGATCCGCACGCACTGCCCAGCCTGCGACTGTTCCTCGACACGGCGATCCTGCTCGTCGCCGTGTTCGTCGGCGTGCTGGCGTACGTGCGCTTCACGGTCGAGCGCCGCCGGTTCGACCTCTACCTCTTCGCCGGCTTCTTCGTCGCGGCCGCCACGACCTTGGCCTTCGCGGTCGCCCCCGCGCTCGACGGCGGCTCTGTCGGCCGCGTCGAGACGTGGGCCGGGATCGCCGGGCGCCTGACGGCTTCGGGGCTGATCGCGGCTGCGCCGTTCGCAAGCGGTCGAGCGGCAAGCCGCGCGCAGGCCTTCGCGTCGACGGCCGCGCTCGCGCTTCTGCTCGCCGGCTTCTGGGCGTTCTGCCACGGCCTCGGCACGTCCCTGCCCACGCTCGACCCCGATCGCCAGCAGCCGAACCTGCTGACCGCGGCGCTGGCGCTTCAGGCCCTGCTCGGGCTTGCCGCGCTGGTCGGCTTCGGCTGGCGGTACCGAGCCCACGGCGAGGACCTCGACCGGTGGCTCGCGCTCGGCGCGACGATCTGGCTCTTTGCCGAGTTGCACGCCGTGTTCACACCGCCGCTCTCGAGCGACTACGTCTCGCAGGGCGACTTTCTCCGGCTGCTCTCCTATGCGGTGCTCCTGCTCGGGGTGTGGCGCGCGATCCGCGCCGCCGAGTTCGGGCGGGCCGTTTCCGAGGAGCGGGCGCGCGTCGCCCGCGAGATCCACGACGGCCTCGCCCAGTACCTCTTTGCAATCTCGGCCCAGACGAGCCTGCTCGCCGGCGGCGTGGAGCTCGAGCGGGTGCTGCCGCGCCTGCAAGAGGCGGCCACGGCAGCGCAGCAGGAGGCTCGCTTCGCCGTGCTCGCTCTCTCTTCGGCGAGCGGCTCGGCTCCGTTCGACTCTGCGCTGCGCCGCTACGTCGACTTCCTCACCGCCGACGGCCAGCTCGATGTCGACCTGGAGATCGAGCGAGAGGTCGAGCTCGGGCCGGACGAGCAGATCGAGATCTTCCGGATCGTCCAGGAGGGCCTCGCCAACGTCCGCCGCCACGCGCGCGCCCGCCGGGCCACGGTCCTGATCGGGCTCTGCGACGGCAGGCGGATCGTGCGGATCGTCGACGACGGGCAGGGTTTCGACGAGAACGGGGACGTCTCGGGCCAGGGGCTGCGCAACATCAGGACGCGCGTGACGGCGATCGGCGGCGGTTTCCGGCTGCGCACGAGCCCGGGAGGCGGAACGGCTCTCGAGGTCGTCCTGCGCGCGTGAGGGCCTCGCTGTAGCGCACCCGGCTCCTGAACAGTTCGTTAAATCGGCACGTGGACGCCCGTGACCGGTTGCCCGTGAGGTAGACAGATCTCGCGACCCCGAAAACGTGGGAGATTCCGTGTGCCCGACATTCACCCTCACCTCGCCGCTGCCCTCGCAGCACTCGCAACCGCCGCCGTACGGGCCAAGCCCATGACCAAGTTGAAGACGTCCAGGCTCTCGGCGGGATCGCCCAGGTCGTCCCGGCGCGGGACAATGGTCGGATGACCACCGTTCTCGTCGTCGACGACGAGCCGACAATCCGAGAGGTCGTCGTCCGCTACCTCCAGCACGAGGGGTATCGCACGCTCGAGGCGGCGGACGGCCGGCGCGCGAAAGAGCTGCTGGAGAGCGACCCGCCGAGCCTCGTCGTCCTCGACCTGATGCTGCCCGGAACCGACGGCCTCGCGTTGTGCCGCTGGATCCGTGCGCGCTCGTCCGTGCCGGTGATCATGCTGACCGCCCGCGGCGAGGAGTCCGACCGGATCGTCGGCCTCGAGGTCGGTGCCGACGACTACGTGACGAAGCCGTTCTCGCCCCGAGAGCTGGCCGCGCGTGTTCGGACCGTGCTCCGCCGCTCGACGTCCGAAGAGCTCAGCCCGCAGCGACTCGAGTTCGGGTCGATCTCGATCGACAGCGGCGCGCGCGAGGTTCTCAAGGATGGCGCGAGGCTCAAGCTCACGGTCAAGGAGTTCGACCTCCTCTGGTTCCTGGCCAGCCACCCGGGCCGCGTGTTCAGCCGGGACCAGCTGATGAGCCGTGTCTGGGGGTACTCGAGCGCGTTCGACACCGGGACCGTGACCGTCCACGTTCGCAGGCTGCGCGAGAAGCTCGAGGACGACCCCTCCCACCCGCGCCACCTCGAGACGCTCTGGGGCGCCGGCTACCGGTTCGTACCGTGATCGTCGTCGCCCTGATCGTCGCCTCCGCCACCTTGGCCGCCGGCCTGGTTGCGGCCCTGCTCGTCCGGCGGCTGCCGACCGTCCGCGCCCAGCTCGCCGGGCTCGCGCTGCTCGGCGTCGCCCTCCCCCTCTCCGCCGTGTTGCTGTCGGGCGTGGCGATGTTCCACATGGGCGCCGACGTCGTCATCCTCGCCGTCACCGCCGCTTCCTCAACGGTGACGGTCGCCGTCGCGATGATCGTCGCCCGCTCGATCTCGGCCTCAGTTCGCAGGCTCGCAGAGACGTCGCAGCGATTCGCCGCCGGCGATCTCAATGCCCGCGCGCTCGAGGGCGGCCCGCGCGAGCTCGCCCAGCTCGGCGCCTCGTTCAACGAGATGGCGCGCGAGCTCGAGGAGCTCTTCGACGCTCGGCGCCAGCTGATCGCCTGGGCGAGCCACGACCTGCGGACCCCGCTCGCCTCCCTACAGGCGATGATCGAGGCGGTCGAGGACGGGCTGGTTCCGGCCGATCGCTACCTCCCGGTGATGCGCAGCCAGGTCGCGACCCTCGGGGTGCTCGTCGACGATCTGTTCGAGCTCGCGCGGATCGATGCCGGAGCCCTGACGCTCGAGTTGCGCGATGCAGCGTTGCCACCACTGGTCGAGTCGTGCATCCGGGGGCTGGAGGCAGAAGCGCAGGCGAAGGGCGTTCGCCTCGGCGCAACGTTCGACCGCGAGGCACCGGAGGCCCACTGTGCCCCCGAGAAGATCGAGCGGGTGCTGCTCAACCTGCTCTCGAACGCCCTCCGACACACTCCTTCCGACGGGGCGATCGCGGTACGCGTCGTGCCCGAGAGCGGCGGCGTGCGAGTGAGCGTCGAGGACAACGGCGAGGGCCTCGCGCCCGAGTCCCTGCGCCGGATGTTCGACCGCTTCTGGCGCGGCGACGAGGCACGCTCCACGAGCGGCGGGGGTCTCGGCCTCGCGATCGCGCGAGGGATCGTCGAGGCGCACGGTGGTCGCATCTGGGCCGAGCGGCGGGCCGAGGGCGGAGCCCGCGTCTCGTTCACGCTGCCCGCCGGCGCAGGCTCGATTTAAGAAACCGGCAATCGCCGCCGGGCGAGAGTTCCTTCCATCGCCGTCCTGCTCGGAATCGCGCTCCTCGCCGGCCTGATCACCGCTGTGTCGCCGTGCGTCCTGCCGGTGCTGCCGATTCTCTTCGCCGGATCGGTCGCCGGAGGAAGCAGGCGGAGGCCGTTCGCGATCATCGCGGGCCTCGTCGCCAGCTTTACCGTGTTCACCCTTGCGGGCGCGGCGCTCCTCAGCGCGCTCGGCCTCCCCCAGGACTTCCTCAGAAACCTCGCGATCGCGATGCTGCTCGTGCTCGCGGTCACGCTCGTCGTTCCCCAGATCGGCCTGCTGCTCGAACGGCCCCTCTATGCCCTGACGCGCAGGCGTCCCGGTGGCGACAAGAACGGCTTCGTGCTCGGCGCAAGCCTCGGCCTGGTGTTCGTGCCCTGCGCGGGCCCCGTTCTGGCCGCGGTCACGGCGATCTCGGCGAGTGGGCACGTGGGCCTCCGCTCGATCTTCGTCACGCTCGCCTACGCACTCGGCGCCGGGATCCCGATGCTCCTGCTGGCCGTCGCCGGCCAGCGAGCGGCGAAGGCGGCCAAAGCGGTTCGAACCCATGCGCAGACGACGAGGCGGGTTGCGGGCGTCGTGCTCGGTGCGACCGCGATCGCAATCGCCCTGGGGGTCGACCAGCGCTTCACGACCGTGCTGCCCGGATACACAACAGCGCTCCAGAACAAGATCGAGCGCAGCTCGGTCGCGCGCAAAGAGCTCCGCGATCTCAGCGGCGCAGGGCAAGCTCTGGCGGCGACCGGGACCGCCGGGACGGCGGCCACGCCGCGCGCGCCGGAGTTCCAGGGCATCGTCGACTGGGTGAACACGCCGAACGGCCGGCCGCTGACACTCGAGCAGCTGCGCGGCAAGGTCGTCCTGGTCGACTTCTGGACGTACTCCTGCATCAACTGCATCAGGACGCTCCCTCATCTGAAGGCCTGGGACGCGGCCTACCGCCGGTACGGACTCGTCATCGTCGGCGTCCACACGCCGGAGTTCGCATTCGAGCGCGTGCCCTCGAACGTGCGGTCGGCGGTGAAGAAGTTCGGGATCCGGTATCCGGTCGCGCTCGACAACGGGTACCGGACCTGGAACGCGTACCAGAACGAGTACTGGCCGGCCGAGTACCTGATCGACCGCGCCGGAGTGATCCGCCGCACGCATTTCGGCGAGGGCGAGTACGGCGAGACCGACGCGGCGATCCGCAAGCTGCTCGGAGAGAAGGTGCGGACGCGGGCAACCGTCGTCGCCGACGCGACACCGACCATCGAGGTGACACCCGAGTCGTACCTCGGCTACGCCCGCATCGCACGTTACGCGGGCTCGAAGCTCGCCGTCGGCCGCGAGGCCTCCTACCGCTTCCCCGCCCGCGCGCTCGGCCCGGACGAGCTTTCGTACGCCGGCCGCTGGCAGGTCGGAGCCCAGCGAATCGTCGCCGGCGCGGGCGCGCGGCTACGCCTGCGCTTCCACGCTGAGCACGTCTACCTCGTGCTCGGTGGGCGCGGCGCCGTCGAGGTGCTGGTCGACGGTGTCCCCGTGCACACCGTCCGGGTTGCGGGGACACCGCGGCTCTACACGCTGCTCGAGTACCCGCGGGTGACGAACGGGCTTCTCGAGCTCCGCGCCACTGCAGGCGTCCAGGCCTACAGCTTCACCTTCGGCTAATTCTGCTCGGAGCGAGCCGACTGCCCCGGGCCGGCTGGACGTGGCGCCTCGGCCTGCCGCAGCAGCCAGGCGGTGCGCAGCTCGCGGCCTCGGGCATCGAGATCGGCGAGGAGGCTCCGGAGCTCGCGCAGCCGCGGCCGGAGGACGTCGACGCGCCTGAGCTCCTCGGCGATCGCCGAGATCGGGGCCGCCGGGTCGGCGTTCAGCCTGCGCAGGCGCCGCTCCGACGCGCGGAGCTGGTCGCGAAGGATGCGAGCCCGCCCGTACCCCTGGGCGGTGAGCTCACGCAGGTCGGTCTCGGTCGGGCTCCCGCTGTCGAGCACCTCGCGGAGGCGGGCGGTCAGAGCGGAGTCGAGCGTCTCGGCCAACGGGGAGCAGAGCTTGTCAAACTCGGGCGCGGCACGCGACGGTTTTCGATCCGCCTCCAGGTGGGGTCTTCAGGCCGGAGAGGATCATCGGCAGCCACTGTAGAGCTCCACACACCGCTGCCGGGCCGGTGCCGGACGGCCCTCCCCGCGCTTGCCCTGCCTGGCCCGACAGGCCGCTGTGTAGGCCCCTCGTCCACTCTGATCTGATCAGGACTGTGCTTGACGAGGTTGGACGGGGATGGGAGGATCGGTGCGGTTTGCAAGCTTTTCTTCCGCTCTGGTGACACGCGCGACGGCCGCGCGGATCACCGGCATCCTCCACGTCGGGCTCACCTGTTCCGACGCCGACCGGTCGCTTGCTTTCTACCGCGACCTCTTCGGACTGGAGCTGCTCAGTGACCGCGTCGTCGAGTCGGGTGGCTTCGTCGAGCGCGTCACCGGTGTTCCCGGTGCCCACGTCCGCCTCGTGCACCTGCAGGGCTACGGCGTGAACGTCGAGCTGCTCCAGTACCTCGCGCCACGCGGCGAACGACGGGCGCGAGACTTCCAGCATGCCGGCAGCGCTCACCTCTGCTTCACGACCGACGATCTCGAGGCGCTGCACGCCCAGTTGCGAGAGACTGGCACCGTGCTGCGCTCAGGCCCCACCCGCGTCGTGGGCGGACCCAACGACGGCGGCCTCGGGCTCTACCTCGAGGACCCCGACGGCAACGGCGTCGAAGTCGTCGAGCTTGCCCGTCCCTGGCCAACCCAACCCGAAGAGGAGAGCTGAATGGCATTCACGGCAACCAAGGATCTGATGCTCCCCGCGACCGTCACCGGGTCGTGGCCGCGCCCCCGCTGGTACACGGAGAACATGTGGGGCCGGCCGCTCGACACGGCGATGATGGACCCCTGGTTCCGGGAGCAGTTCACGGACGCTCACGCCGTCGTCGTCTCCGACCAGGAGCGCGCCGGCCTCGACATCCTGACCACGGGCGACTACCACCTCGACGAGGACGTCGCCGGCAGATCGTGGCACCATTACCCGCTCCAGCGCTGGAAGGGCCTCGAGCACGAGGAGCTCCAGACCAAGAACACGCGCTCGCCGCTCCTGTCGTATCCGGTCGGGACGATGCTGGACTCGATCTACAAGACGTGGCGCTGGCCGCGCGTCGTCGACAAGGTCGAGCACGACCCGAAGAACCCGCTCGAGTATCCGAAGATCTGGCGGATCGCGCAGCAGAGCGCGGCGTCGGGGAAGCAGATCAAGTTCGGCACGTGCTCGGCGCAGGTGCTCGCCTTCTTCCTCGACAGCCACACCGACAAGTACGACCTCGACGACAAGAAGCAGCTGACCTGGGACATGGCCGAGGCGATGAACGCCGAGCTGCGCCAGCTCGCCGCCGCCGGTTGCAAGGTGATCCAGGTCGAGGAGCCGACGCTGCACTTCATGGCCTGCTACTACCCGGAGATGACGGACCTCCTCGACTTCCTCGTCGACTGCTTCAACCGCGAGATCGAGGGCCTGGACGACGTCGAGGTGTGGATCCACACGTGCTGGGGCAACCCGAACATGCAGAAGGTGTTCTCCGACGAGTCCTACGCGAACTCGGTCGAGATCTACCTCGAGCGGCTGAAGGGCGACGTGTGGACGATCGAGGCGACCGAGAACGACCTCAAGGAGCTGCCGCTCTTCGCGCCGTACAAGGACTCGCTGAAAAAGAAGGTCGCCGTCGGCGTGGTCAGCCACCGGACCCTGCAGGCAGACTTCCCCGAGGTGGTCGCCGACCGGATCCGGCGTGCGCTCGAGCACATCCCGGCCGACAAGCTCGTGCTCTCCACCGACTGCGGCTTCGGGCGCCAGGGCTTCAACCGGCACCTCGCCTTCTACAAGGCGTCCGCGATCCCGCAGGCGAGGAACATCGTCCTCGAGGAGCTGGGGCTGGATCCCCGCTACGTCGCGGCCCAGGACGAGCAGCTCGCCTGGGACCAGCTGCCGGACGACGAGCCGTTCACCCACCTCAAGCCGCTGAGGTAGAGCGCGTGGAGACCGGTCTCGCCGGGAAGAGCGTGGTGGTCACCGGCGGCGCGAGCGGCATCGGCCTCGCCTGCGCACGGGCCTTCGCCGCCGAGGGCGCGACCGTCGTGCTCGCCGACCTGGACGGGGAGGCGGCGGCCCGGCTCGCCGCCGAGCTGGCCGGCCACTTCGTCACCGGCGACGTCAGCAAGCCCGAGCACGCCCGGCGCGTCGTCGAGGAAACGGTCGCGCGCTGCGGCTCGCTCGACGTGCTCGTCACGTGCGCGGGTGCGTTCCACGGGACGGCGTTCGACGGGATCGAGCCCGACGAGTGGGACCGGATCCAGAATGTCAATCTCCGCGGGGTGTTCCTCGTCGCGCAGGCGGCGCTCGCGGCCATGATCCCTCGCCGGAGCGGGCGGATCGTCACCGTCGGCTCGCTCGCGGGCCAGACGGGCGGTCTGGCCGCCGGCGCGAGCTACGCGGCGTCGAAGGCGGGCGTGGCGGCACTCACGAAGTCGATCGCGCGCTTTGCGGGCCCGTACGGGATCACCGCGAACTGCATCAACCCCGGGATCATCGACACGCCGATGATCGCGGGCTGGCCGCCGGAGACGCTGGAGCGAACGGTCGCGCAGACACCGCTCGGGCGGATGGGAAGGCCGGAGGAGGTCGCCGCGATCGTGGTGATGCTCGCCTCGGACGGAGCAGGATTCGTCCACGGCGCGCACATCGACGTCAACGGCGGGCTCTTCATGGACTAGGCGAGAGAAGGAGGAACGGAATGAACGCCAATGCGAAGATCTGCAGAGGAAGCTGGTGCATGGCCTTCGGCTTCGAGCCGCCGGCGACGCTCGATCAGGTGGCCAAGGTGCTTTCGGCCTTCGGCTACGACGGGATCGAGCTCGGAGGCTTCTTCGACCACGCGACCGTCGAGCGCTTCCCGGACAAGGAGAGCCGGCAGAAGCTGAAGAGCTGGCTGAACGACGACCTCGGCCTCGAGATCGCGGGCATCGCACCCGGGCCCTACGGCGACCTCTTCCGGCTGCCCTGGGCGACGGGGTCGCAGGAGGTCTACGACGAGTACATCGAGTACTTCGAGAGCTATCTCCAGCTCGCTGCCGACATGGAGATCCCCGGCATGCGGGTCGACCCGGGTGCGGCGGGGCCGCTCCCCTACGACGCCGACTACAACGCGGTCTGGGATCGCGTCGTCCGCACGTTCCAGCACCACGCCGAGAAGGGCGCCGAGGTCGGCTGCATGATGCTCTGGGAGCTCGAGTCGCTCCAGCCGTTCAACAAGCCGTCGGAGACGGTGAAGATGCTGCGGGACGTCGGCAACGACAACTTCAAGCTGATGTACGACACCGGTCACTTCCAGGCCTGCGGCGTCATCGGCCACAACCACGTGCAGCCGGCCGAGACGCTCCCCGACCAGATCGAGTTCATCAAGATGCTGCCCGCGGGATCGATCGGCCATATCCACCTCTGCGACACCGACATGAACACCCACCTGAACATGTTCGGAACGAAGTGCAACTTCGGCGAGGGGATCATCGACTTCGAGCAGCTGATGCCGGTGCTCGCCGACGCGTACGACGGGACCTGGTGGGCCGTCGACTCGATCCCGATGGGATCGAAGGCCTGGCAGGACACGTGGGACGGCCTCCCGATCCTGAACGACCTCCTCGACCGGCACGTCCGCAAGGCTACGGCCGCGGCGAAGGCGTAGAAGCGATGAAGGCCGCCGTCTTCTACGAGAAGGAGGACCTACGGCTCGAGGACGTGCCCGAGCCGGAGCCCGGGCCGGACGAGGTCGTCGTGGAGGTACTCGCGTGCGGCTTCTGCGGCTCGGACATCGAGTACTACTACGGCAAGAGCCCGCTCGGGACCCCCGACGGCAAGGGGCCGCTCGTGCTCGGACACGAGATCTGCGGGCGGGTGGTGCAGGCCGGGAAGCTGGCTGAGGTCTACGGGCTCGCCGAGGGAGACCGCGTCGCGATCAACCCGGTCCAGAGCTGCAACGCCTGCAACGCCTGCCGGGCCGGCAGGCTGCAGTTCTGCGAGAACCTGTCGGTGCTGGGCGTGATGACGAACGGAGGCTTTGCGCAGTTCGCCAAGACGAAGATCGCGCACGCGTACAAGCTGCCGGACTCGCTGACGGACGAGCAGGGCGCGTTCGTCGAGATGCTTTCGTCGGCCGTCTACGCCGTCCAGCGGGCGGAGATCGAGCCAGGCAACTTCGCCGTCGTGTACGGGCCGGGCCCGGTCGGGCTCTCGATCGTCCAGCTGCTGAAGAACGAGGGCGCCCGCGTCGCGCTCGTCGGCACGCGGGACTATCGCCTCGAGGTCGGCAAGAGCGTGGGCGCGGACTTCGTCTGGAACATCAAGGACAGCTCGTCGCCGTACTACGCCGAGAACCTCGGCGCCGCGATCCAGGAGGCGAACGGCGGGCAGCTCGCCGACCGGGTGGTCGTCGGCACGGCGTCGGTCGAGGCGAACCAGCAGGCGGTGGAGATCTCCGGGAACGGGTCGATCGTCGTGCTGATGGGCCTCGCCGGGCCGAACGACGCGATCTCGGTTCCGCTGCTCTCGAACCTCTACCAGGACAAGACGATCAGGTTCTCGCTCCTCTACCCGCTCCAGTGGCCGAAGACGATCGGGCTGCTGGAGGAGATGAAGGTCGACACGAGCAAGATCATCACCCACTCCGCTTCGCTGGACGAGATCGCGCCGGCGATCGAGCGGGTGCTGAACCGCGAGGACGAGGTCGTCAAGACGGTGATCAAGCCGTGAGCCGTAGGCTTGACGGAGGCGACCAAGAGCGGAGGTGCCGGCTTCGCCGGCGCCGGAGCGGGCTATGAGCGCCCGGCCGAAGTTCTCCGTCTCGGAGGTCACGACCTTCCACCAGACCTTCGAGGAGGACCTGGCCACGTACGTCCAGGCCGGGGCGGAGGGGATCGGGATCTGGGAGTTCAAGCTCGGGGAGGATCCGTCACAGGACGCCGACAAGGTGGCGAAGCTCCGCGAGAGCGGCCTTCAGGCGACGACGTGCATTCCGGGGACGCTGTCGGTCTATCCGGTGCCCTTCCCCGGGCCGGACGACGTCGAGGAGCGGATCCAGGAGCTGTGCGCGATGATCGACCGGTTCGCCGCGTTCGACCCCAAGATCGTCCTCTGCCTCACCGGCAATCCGGGCGACGTCCCGGCCGACGAGGCGCGGCGCACGATCGTCGCGGGGCTTCGGCGGGCGGCCAGGGCCGCGGCGAAGCACGGGATCGTGCTCGGGCTCGAGCCGCTGCATCGCAAGGTGTACGGGCACTGGTCGACGATCGCGTCGATCCCCGAGGCGATCGACCTGATCGACGAGATCGACGAGCCGAACGTCCGGCTCCTCTACGACGTCTACCACCTGTGGGACACCGAGAACCTGCTCGCGGACACGCAGAAGCACGCCGCCAGGCTCGCGCCCAGCGTGCACATCTGCGACTGGCGCGACCCGACGCGGAACGACTTCGACCGGGTGCTGCCCGGCGACGGGCTCATCGACCTGGCCGGCATCTTCGGAGCGCTCGAGGCCGGGGGCTGGGAGGGATGGGTCGACCTGGAGATCTTCTCCGACGACGGCTCGTTCACCGACCAGGACTTCGAGGACTCGCTCTGGAAGCAGGACCCGCTCGACGTGCTCGCCCGGGCCAGGGCGGGGTTCGAGCAGGCCTGGGAGGCGAGGAGGGCGCCGGGCTGATGGGCCGTCTCGACGGCAAGGTCGCGCTCGTCACGGGTGCCGCCCACGAGCGGGGGATCGGCCGCGGGATCGTGCAGGCGCTCGCCGAGCGAGGGCGCGACCGTCGCCGTCGTCGACATCGCGCACGAGGCGATGGGCGAGGAGACTCGCCCGCGAGGCCGGCGGCCGCTTCTACCGCTGCGACGTCTCCGACCGACGGCCAGGTCGACGAGCTGATCGAGCGGGTCGAGAGTGACCTCGGCCCGCTCGACGTGGTCGCCTCGAACGCGGGCGTCGCCGACTGGCAGGCGTTCACGGAGATCACCGACGAGTCGTTCGACCGGATCGTCGCCGTCAACCTGACCGGCGCATTCAACGTCGGCCAGGCCTCCGCGCGGGCGATGGTGCGCTCCGGCCGGCCGGGACGGATCGTCTTCACCTCCTCGGTGCACGTCCAGATGCCGTTTCCCGACGATGGCCGTCTACGGGGCGACGAAGCAGGGCGTGCGGGCCTTGTGCGAGGCGATGGCGATCGAGCTCGCGCCGCACGGGATCAGGGTCAACCACATCGGGCCCGGCTGGGTGCTGTCGGTCCTGAACGATCCGTCGCCGGCCGTCGCCGACCCGGAGGAGCTGCGGAAGTCGCTGGCGACGATCCCGATCGAGGGGCGCGCCGCCGAACCCGCGCGAGCTGGGGCGGGCGGTCGTCTACTTCGCCTCCTCGGACGGCGACTACGTGACCGGCGAGTACCTCCGTGTCGACGGCGGCTTCGTCGTGGGACCTTCGCATGAGCGTCGCTCGCCGGCCGATGGACGGCCCATGAGACCCAACTACGTCGAGGGGCCGGTCGAGGCGCGCGCGCGCGCCGTTCCTCGACCTCGAGCAGTCCGACTGGGAGGCGATGGTGGCGGAGGTTCGGCGCATCTTCCTCGGTGCCCGCGATTTCGCGCGCGGGGGCGAGAAGGGCCGGATCGTGCTGATCTCGGCCGCCGCGGCGGCCCGGCCGATCGCGCGCGCGTCGCTCGAGGGCGTCGCGGGGGCGTTCCTGACGACGGCGGCACAGGTCGCGGCGGTCGAGCTGAAGGGGCAGGGGATCACGGCGAACGTCGTCGTTCCCGCGCTCGAGCCGGACCGGCAGACCGTGGACGCCGTCACCGCCTTCCTGCTCTCGGACGCCGCGGGTGGGGTGACCGGCGCGGTGGTCGCCGCCGACGGCGGCTTCTCGATCACGAAGGCGAGCGAGCCGAACCCGCTCCTGTGAAGCTCGCCTGCGCGGACGACACCTTCCGACTTCTGCGGCCGCACCGGGCGGCGCTCGAGCTCGTCGCGGCGCTCGGGGTCGAGGCAGTCGACCTCTTCCTCGCCGGCAACCGGTCGATCGTCCGGCCTGAGGACGTGCGAGCGGACGTCGCCGGGGCGGCGGCGCGGATCCACGCCGACGTCCGGTCGGCGGGGCTCGACGTGAGCGACGTCTTCGTGATCCCGTGGACGGATCTCGAGACGATGGCGCCGAACCATCCCGACGCCGCGGAGCGGGAGCGATCGCGCGCGCTGTTCCGCGACATGGTCGAGCTGGCGGCGCAGGTGGAGTCGCCCGGCCTGACGATCCTGCCCGGCATCGAGTGGCCCGGCGACCCGGACTCGTTCCGGCGCGCCGCCGAGGAGCTCGCCTGGCGGGCAGAGGTCGCGAACCGCGCCGGCCTGCGGTTCTCGGTCGAGCCGCACCTGGGGTCGGTCGTCTCCACCCCCGAGCTCGCGCACCGGCTCGTGCAGGCTACGCCGGGGCTCGAGGTGACGCTCGACTACAGCCACTTCGTCCGAGCGGGTCTCCCGGAGGAGGCGGCGGACATGCTGATCCCGGCGACGCGCCACGTCCACGTGCGCGGCGCGTCTGCGGCGCGGGTGCAGGAATCCGTCCGAACCAACACGCTCGACTTCGAGCGGATCGTCGGCGCGCTCCGAACCGGCGGGTACGACGGGTACCTGACGCTCGAGTACGTCTGGCTCCAGTGGGAGCACTGCCACGAGTGCGACAACCTTTCGGAGTCGATCCTCCTGCGCGACCGCCTGCGCGCGTTCCTCGCCGGAGAAGCCTGGGTGTACCCGGAGGTCGGCTGATCAGAGTCGGGCGGACGGTCGCGAGCGCCGCCGGCGGCTCACGCACCCGCCCGGGCGAGCAGCGCCTCGATCTCCTCCGCCGTGCCCATGTCGTCTGCGCACCCGAGGCGGGAGGCGGAGAGGGCTCCCGCCGCGTTCGCGAACCTGACCGCCCGCTCCAGCTCCCAGCCGGCCAGGAGGCCGTGGCAGAGCGCGCCGCCGAAGGCATCGCCGGCCCCGAGGCCGTTGACGACCTCGACCTCGACGGAGGGGACGAGTGCACCGCTCCGTGCGAGAGCGCGCGAGCACGCCACTCGGCCCGAGCTTGACGATCGCCACCTCGACGCCCAGCTCCAGGAGGGCGTCCGCGGCCTCGTCGGGCGGGACGTCGCCGACCACAACCCCCACCTCCTCCAGATTCCCGACCGCGACCGTCGCGTGGGCGAGGGCCTGCCGGCCCAGGCGGCCTGCCTCGTCGCGCGAGCTCCAGAACATCGGCCGGTAGTCGAGATCGTGGACGGTGATACCGCGCTCCCGCGCGCCGAGTGCAGCAAGCGTCGTGCTCCGGCTCGGCTCGTCCGAGAGGCCCGTGCCCGTGGTCCAGAAGAGCGGTACGCGGGAGACCTCCTCGAGGTCGACGTCCGCCGAGACGAGGTTCATGTCGGGCGCCTTCGGCTCGCGGTAGAAGAGGATCGGGAAGTGGTCGGGCGGGAAGATCTCGCAGAAGACGATCGGCGTCCGGAGCCGGGGATCGGTGCCGACGCGGGCGGCGTCCACGCCGAAGCCTGCGAGCGCCTCCCGGACGTATGCGCCGAACGGGTCGTCGCCTACCTTCGTGATCACGCCGGCGCTGCGACCGAGGCGCGCGGCCGCGACCGCCACGTTCGTCGGACTGCCCCCGAGCATCTTGCGGAACGTACGCACCTGTTGCAGCGGTACGCCGATCTGCTCCGGGTAGAGGTCGACGCCCACCCGGCCGACGGTCAGGATCTCCAGGGGCGCGCCCGAGGGCGGCATGGTCTAGATGGCCGCGGCCCGGATCGAGAAGATGCTCTCGCCTGCCGCGGAGAGCAGTGCCTCGCCGCTCTCGGCGAAGACGTGTAGCCGGGACGGGTCGAGCGAGACCTGCACCTGCGTGTCCGATACGAGCTCGAGCGACGGCCCTGCGAGCGCCTTTACGAGCAGGTGCCCGAACCGGAGGTCGACGACCGTCTCGCCGCCAAGTGGCTCGGAACCGTAGACCGTCGCCGCGAACGAGCCCGGCCCGTCGGCCCCGACGGCGAGATCCTCGGGCCGGACGCCGATCAGACAGCCGGCGCCCTCGGAGAGCGTCTCGCCTCCGGCGGTCGCCTGCGCAGGCACTTCGACCTCGAACAGGTCGTGCACGATGAGCAGCGATCCGTTCTTCGAGCCGACCGTGCAGGGAATGAAGTTCATCGGCGGGCTGCCGACGACCGTGGCCACGAAGCGGTTGACGGGCCGGTGGTAGATCGCCTCCGGCGTGTCCACCTGCTGGACGACGCCCTCGCGCAACACGGCCACGCGGTCGGGCATGCTCATCGCCTCGACCTGGTCGTGCGTGACGTAGACGAGCGTCCGTCCGAGGTCGCGCTGGAGGCGCTTCAGCTCCGCCCGCATCTCGAGGCGGAGCAGCGCGTCCAGCGCCGAGAGCGGCTCGTCGAAGAGAAAGGCACGCGGCTCCCGGACGAGCGCGCGGCCGAGCGCGACGCGCTGGCGCTCGCCGCCCGACAGCTTTCCCGGCTTGCGGTCGAGCAGCTGCTCGATGTGGAGGGTCTCCGCCGTCTTCTGCACGCGCTCCTTGATCTCCGCCTTCGGCCGCTTCGCCTGCCTGAGCGGGAAGGCGAGGTTCCCGAAGACCGTCTTGTCGGGGTAGAGCGCGAGGTTCTGGAACATGATCGCGATGTCCCGGTCGCCCGGATAGACGTCCGTGATCCGCTCGTCGTCGGCGTAGACCTCGCCCGAGTCGGGCTTCTCGAGACCGACGATCGTCCGCAGCAGCGTCGTCTTCCCCGCTCCCGGCGGTCCGAGGACCGCGAAGAACTCGCCGTCGTGGATCTCGAGCGAGACGCCGTCGAGAGCGGTCACGCTCCCGAACCGCTTCGTCACGTCTTCGAGCCGGAGCGACGCCATCAGCGGATCGCCTCCCCGGTCTCGTCGTCGAAGAAGTGGATCCGCTCGGCATCGACGGCGACGCCCACGTTCTCGCCCACCTTCGGCCGGCTCCCGGGGACGCCGACGACCCGGACGTCGTGGTCGTCCGCCGACAGGTGGACGATGTCCTTGGCGCCGAGGGGCTCGACCAGGCTGACCTTCCCGCGCAGCACCGCTTCGGGCGAGTCGGACGCGACGAGGCGCAGGCTCTCGGGCCGGATCCCCGCCGTGACGCTCCCGTTCCGGGCCGCCGCCGGCGGCTCCGCGCCGAGCCGCGCCGCCGGCAGGAAGTTCATCTGCGTCGAGCCGACGAAACCGGCGACGAACCGGTTCGCGGGGCGGTCGTAGATCTCCGCGGGGCTGCCGTACTGCTGGAGGACGCCCAGGTTCATGACCGCGATCATGTCGGCCATGCTCATCGCCTCCACCTGGTCGTGCGTCACGTACACCATCGTCTGGCCGACCTCGCGCTGGATGTGCTTCAGCTCGGCGCGCATGTAGGCGCGGAACGCCGCGTCCAGGTTCGAGAACGGCTCGTCCAGGAGGAAGATCTCGGGCTTGACGATCATGCTCCTCCCGAGCGCGACCTTCTGCATGTCGTTCACCGACAGCACCCGCGCCTTGCGGTCGAGCGCCGAGTGCACGCCGACGATCTCCGCGATCCGGCGAACCTCGCTGTCGATCTCCTCCTTCGACGGCCGGGGCTTCCGCACGCGGAGGCCGAAGGCGAGATTGTCGTACACGCGCATGTGCGTGAAGATCGCGTAGTTCTGGAAGACGAAGCCGACGTTGCGCTGGCCCGGCTCGACGCCGCTGATCGGCCGGTCGTCGAAGTAGATCTCGCCGCCGGTCGGCCGCTCGAGGCCCGAGATCATGTTCATCGTCGTCGTCTTCCCGCAACCGGACGGGCCGAGCAGCGCGGTGAACGATGCGTCGGCGATCGTCAGGTCGAGGTCGTTCACGGCCAGCAGCGAGCCGAACCGCTTCGTCAGGTTCTGGAGGCGGATCTCGGCCATCAGCGCTTGATCGCGCCGAAGGTCAGTCCGCGGACGAGGTAGCGCTGGATCGCCAGCCCGAAGATCGCCGGCGGCAGGATCAGGATCATCGCGAGCGCAGCCTGCTTGCCGTACTCCTGTCCGGACGATCCCGACTGGAGCGACTGGAGGTAGACCGGCGCGGTCTTCGCGTGGTCCTGCGACATGACGAGCGCGATCAGGAAGTCGCTCCAGTTGAGGATGAAGACGAAGAGCGCGGTCGCGGCGATGCCTCCCTTCACCTGGGGCAGCACCGCCTTGAAGAAGGCGCCCCAGTGGGTGCAGCCGTCGACGATCGCCGCCTCCGACACCTCCTTCGGCACCTCCTGGAAGAAGCTTCGGACCAGCCAGACGACGAAGGGGAACGTCACCGCGGCATAGAGGATCACCAGCCCCTGGATCGTGTCCCACAGCCCGAGGTACACCCACATGAAGAGGAGCGGGATGATGATCGCGATCGGCGGGAACATCCGCAGCTGGAGGATCTGGAACGGTAAGAGCCGTCCCCCCGCGCGGAACCGCGCGATGCCGTAGGCGGCGAAGATGCCGACGAGCAACGCGAGCGCGGTGCCCGCGCTCGCGGCGATCAGGCTGTTGTAGATGTACGTGAGGGCGGAGCGCGAGCGCCCGCTGAAGAAGATGTTGCTCTCGTGCGCGATGCCGAGGATGTCGGTGAAGTTCGAGGTCGTCGGGTGTTCGCGGAACCCAGAAGACCTTCCCCGGCGGGTTCCATTCGTCCTGCGGCTTGAACGACATCGTCGCCGTCCAGTAGAGGGGAAAGCCGAAGGTGCCGCCGATCAGCAGGATCGCCAGCCAGCGCGCGACGCGCTGCCCGTTCCTGGCGAGCCCGGCAGCGAGACGGTGCGACCTTGACCCTGCGCTCGAGAGGTGCGGCGCTGTCGGTCGCCATCAGGCGGCTGCCTCCACCGCGATCGCCTCGTCGAGCGGTTCGTCGTCGGCGTCGGCGTCGCCGCCGATCAGCTCCTCGAGGGTCTCCTCCTGGGCCTGCTCGATCGGCCGGACGGCGAAGACGCCGGCGAAGCTGACGATGATCAGGACGATGATCGCCGCCGCGCTCGCGAAGCCCCACCGGGTGTTGATGATCACCTCGCGGTAGAGCCAGACGGAGATCGTCGTCGAGGCGTCGCCGGGCCCGCCGCCCGTGAGCAGGTACGGCGCGTCGAACACCTTGAAGACCTCGATCGAGCGGATGATCAGCGCGATCAGGATGATCGGCTTCAGCATCGGGAGCATCAGGTAGCGGAACCGGTGCCAGAACCCGGCCCCGAGGATCCGCGCCTGGTTCATCTGATCCTCCGGGAGCGCGACGAGCCCGGAGAGCAGGATCAGGAACATCAGCGGCGTCCACTGCCAGATGTCCACCGTGATCGCCGACCACATCACCAGGTGGGGGTCGTCGAGCCAGTGGATCGCGACGTCGGTGCCGAGGACCGCCGACAGGCCCTGGTTCAGCGGGCCGTCGACCTGGAAGATCATGAAGAAGATGAAGCCGGAGACGGCCGGGACGACCATCATCGGCAGCAGGAAGTAGAGCGTGAGCAGGCTGCGACCGCGGAACTCCTTCAGGAAGAGCAGCGCGAGCGTGAAGCCGAGCACGAACTCGACGCCGACCGCGACCGACCATGAACCACACGGTCAGCCACATCGCGTGCCAGAAGCCGCGCGCTGCGCAGAGCCTCCCAGTAGCCGTCGAACCAGTGCCAGTAGTGGTAGGCGCCCCAGACGTTGTCCGAGCTCGTCGGCGTCCACTCGGTGAAGCCGATGTAGATCGCGACCGCCGCCGGGAAGGCGACGAGGAACAGCATCAGCAGCTGTCCGGGGGCGATCGACAGCCGTGCGACGGCCCCTTCGGAACGGCCGCCAAAGTCCGGCAGGCGCCTCCTGGGCGCCTGCCGGACCGGTGGTTCCGTGACGACGTCAGCCATCAGTTGACGTGGTCTCTCCTGCTGCTACTTGATCGGCTTGCTCGGGCCGTAGACGCCCTTCGGCGGGAACGCTGCGTAGCTGGCCTTGATCGCCTTGGCCTGCTTCGCGGTGCCGAGCCGCTTGGTGATCGCGTTCCACCGCTTCTCGACGTTCGCCATTGCCTTCTCCGGAGACTGCTGCTTCGTCAGCATCTTCTGCAGCTCCTGGTCGAGCGCCTGGTTGTACTCCGGTGCCCCGAGAATCGTGATCGGCGGTGCGCTGCGCGGGACGATCTGCTGCAGGGCCCGCATCGGCTCCGCGCCGTATGACGCGATCGCGAGCGGATCCTTGAACGTCAGGATGTGGTGCGGATCCTGGTACCCGCCCGGGTTCGCCGTCAGGTACGTGTACATGCGCGCCCCGCCCGCCCACTGGAGGAACAGGTACGCGGCCTCGTGGTGGCTCTTCGGCGCGAAGGCGTTCACGCCGTAGGAGATGTTGTAGAAGATCACGGTCCGGCGGACGAGCTTGCCGTTGACCATCCGCCCGGGCTGGACGTCCGTCTTCAGGTACTTCCCGTACCCCTTGTCGAACGACTTGTTCGCCGGCACGACGAGCTTCGTGACGTTGGAGAACGTGCCGCCCATCACGCCGTTCCCGGCGCCGAAGGTCTGGTACTGCGAGATCCAGTCCTTCGAGAGGGCACCCGGCTCCGACCACCCGAGCGAGCGCAGGTGCTCGGTGGCCGCGCGGATCCCGGCTTCGTTGTTGACGTTCGCCGACCCGTCGGGCTTGAAGTAGTACATGTTCGGGATCGGCCGAGCGAGACGAAGCGGTGCGTCCCAGTTGACGATGCCCCAGAACGGGCCCTTCCGCTCGACCGAGCCGTACAGCGGCACCTTTGCCTTCGGACGGTTGAAGAACTCGGCGATCTTCGCCTGGTCGTCCCACGTCAGCGGGAACGTGAGCGGCTGGCCGTACTTGTCCGCGAAGTTCGCCTTCTCCTTCGGATCGTTGAAGAGATCCGAGCGGTAGACGAAGGGCTGGGTGTCGTTGTCGAACGCGACCCAGTAGGTGTGGCCGTTGTACTTGGTGAAGAGATTGACGATCGCCTTGCCGCCGAGGTAGCCGTACTTGGGATCGTTCCAGCTCGGCTTGTACTTCGCGACGTAGTCGTCCAGCGGGCGGAGCAGGCCGGCCTCGGCGTACGAGCCCGTGTCCTCGATCGCGCCCGTGACGAGGTCGAAGCTGCCGTTCTTGGTGGAGGCGTTCCGGATGTTCGTCTGGTACTCGGAAGCCGGGTCGGTCTCGACGAACTTGAGCTTGATCCCGGTCTCGCGCTCCCAGATGTCCTTGATCGAGCCGGTGGCGCCCGCGGGGAACTTGTTCTCGAACTGCGGGCGCGCGAAGTTCAGCGCCTGCACGACGAGCGTGTCGGGCGCCTTGCCCGCCTTGCGGAGCGCCTTCGCCGCGAGCACGGCGCGCCCCTCTTCGGAGTTGGCCGGGTACTGGTACCGCGTGGCGCCCTTGAAGCCCACGGGGCCGCCGATCATTCCCGGCGCCAGGCCGTTCTGGAGCGCCTTGTTCCTCGATTGCGGCGACCATCCTTTCGCCATCGCGGGCATCGCACCGAAAGCGAGCCCGGCACCGGCGGCGCCGGCGCCGGCGATGAACTTGCCGCGCGTCAGACGCTTGTCGCCCTCGTCCGCCGGCCCTTCGTCAACTTCCGGAGGGGCGCTGCTGCCCTCCAACTCGGCCTTGCTCATCCTTGCTCCTCCCTTCGAGAGTGCGGGGCCTCTCGCGCCGTGGTTCGCCGCGACGGCACGTCGATCTTCCGATGCTGCCGGACTGTTCCGAACATCGAGAGGTGCTCGACGTATATCAGGGTGCCAGGGCTTTGTCTACCGGACATGCGTTGACGCTCGGGCGGCCGCGGTGATACGTTCGGCGCCGTTGTGCTCCGAACAGTGGAACGGCCGTGACCCTGACGCCCGCGCGCCGCGCAAAGCTCCCGGAAACGATCGCGAGCGCACTTCGAGCTCAGATCACGCGCGGCGATCTTCAGGCCGGGGCCCAGCTTCCCGGCCACCGAGAGCTCGCCTCCATGTACTCGGTCAGCGTGGGCTCTGTGCGCGAGGCGATCAGCATGCTGATCTCGAGCGGGCTGATCGAGACGCGCGCCGGCCGTGGCACGTACGTCTCCGCGGCACCGGTCCTGCCTGAGACGACGCGGCCCGCGCCTCCCCTCCAGCGCCAGGAGGTGCAGGAGCTGACGGAGGCGAGGCGCGTGATCGAGGTGAAGCTCGCGGCGCTGGCCGCCGAGCGGGCGACCCCGGAGCAGACCGCGGCGCTCGAGCGGGCGACGGAGCGGATGGAGGCGGCTTCTGCCAATCCGTACGACTACCCCGAGGCGGACGTGGACTTCCACCTCGCCCTCGCGGAGGCGGCCGGCAACCGCTACCTGCTCCAGGCGATGCTGGACATCCGCTCGCTGCTCAGGCAGGACATGGAGCTCGGCGCCGAGGCCGCGATCCGCCGGTTCGGCGACCTCGGCCCGAGCGTCGAGTCCCACCGCCGCCTGCTGGAGGCGATTGCCGCACACGACGCCGACCGTGCCGCGGAGATCGCCGACGAGATCGTCGGCCGGAACCAGAGGTTCGTCCTCGGCCTCTATGCGCTCGCGCGCGACGAGAACGGGACGGAGACCCCCTGATGGCGTGGGACGGCGTGCACCCGTTCGTGTGCCCGACGCGGGTGTTGTACGGGCGCGGCGCCTCGGCGCAGGCCGGCGAGCGGCTCCGCGAGCTCGGCGTGACCCGGGCGCTGCTCGTCTCCGATCCCGGCGTCGCTGCCGCGGGCCTCGTCGAGGCGGTCGCGGGCATCATCCGTGCCGCAGGAGTCGAGGTCGCCGTCTACGCGGAGACGCAGCCGAACCCGACGACCGCGAACGTCGCCGCGGCGGTCGCGCTCTACCGCCGGGAGGAGTGCGACGGCCTCGTCGGTCTCGGCGGGGGCAGCTCGATGGACTGCGCCAAGGGGGCCGGCATCGAGGCCACGAACCCGGGCAGCGTCTCCCTCTACGCCGGTCGCGACAAGGTCGAGAACGCGATTCCGCCGCTCGTCTGCATCCCGACCACCTGCGGAACCGGGTCGGAGGTGACGCATGTCGCCGTGATCACCGACGACGAGGCGCACCTGAAGCTCGTCTGCGTCTCCCCCCGGATCGCCGCCGCAGTCGCCCTGGTCGACCCGGCACTCGTCGAATCGGCGCCGACCTCGGTCGTCGCCGCGACGGCCGCCGACGCCCTCGCCCACGCGGTCGAGTCGTACGTCAACACCGGCAGCGACCCGCTGCTCGACTCGCTGAACATCGCTGCGATCCGCATGATCGGCCGGAACCTGCGTGCGGCGGTCGAGACGCGCGATGCGGCCGCGATCGAGCAGCTCTCGCTCGCCAGCACGATGGCGGGGATCGCCTTCAACATGAACGCGAACGCGATCGTGCACGCGGCCTCGACGCCGGTCACCGCACACCACGCCGTCCCGCACGGGGTCGCGAACGGCATCTTCATGCCCTGGGGGCTGGCGTTCCTCGCCCCCGCGTGCCGGGAGAAGCTGAGCGAGATCGCGACGGCGCTCGGCGAGGACGTCTCGGGGCTCTCGGCCGACGATGCGGCCCAGCGGGGCGTCGAAGCCGTCCGGGCGCTGATGAAGGACGTCGGCATCCCCGGGACGTTGCGCGAGTACGGTCTCGATCCCGACGAGGTGGACATTTCCAGACTGGTGGAGGACGCCATGAAGAGCCGCAACATCGCCACGAACCCGCGGCCCGTCACACCCGCGGATCTCGAGGAGCTCTACAAGGTGGTCCTGGGATGAAGATCGCCGGCGTCAAGACCCACATCGTCGACACGCTGATCCCGGAGGAGCATCGTGTCCGCAGCGGAGCCGGGTACAAGCTCCGGCGGCAGGCGGCCTTCGTCGAGTTGACGACCGACGAGGGGATCGCCGGCTACGGGCCGTGCTCGTTCGGCAGCGCCTCCCTGGATCTCGGCTCGATCGCCTCGCTCTGCGACAACACGTTCGCGGCGGCGCTCGTCGGCGAGGACCCCGCCCGGATCGAGCATCTCTGGGACAAGATCTACTACGGCTCGATCCTGCGCGTGCACGGGGCACGCTCGGTCGGCGTCGCGATCCTCTCGGCGATCGACATCGCGCTCTGGGACATCAAGGGGAAGGCGCTCGGCGCACCGATCTACCAGCTGCTCGGCGGGGCCTTCCAGGATCCGGTGCCCTGCTACTCGAGCTCCGTCTACTGGGACAGCCCCGAGGGCGCGGCGGCCCAGGCGCGGGCGTTCGTCGACCAGGGCTTCCGGGCGTTCAAGGTCAAGGTCGGGCTCGAGGTCGAGAACGACATCGCCTCCCTCCACGCGATTCGCGAGGAGGTCGGCTACGAGGTCGACATGCTGGTCGACGCGAACCAGTGCTACACGCGACACCTCGCGCTCCGTGTCGGCAGGGAGCTCGAGAAGCTCGGCGTCGCCTTCTTCGAGGAACCCCTCTCGATCGACGATGTCGACGGGCACGCGTTTCTCGCCGAGCGGCTCGACGTGCGGATCGCGACGGGCGAGAACATGTACACCCGCTGGGACTTCCTCCCGTTCTTCCAGAAGAGCGCGGTCCACGTCGTGCAGGCCGACGCCTCCAGGTGCGGCGGGATCAGCGAGGCGAAGCGCATCGCCGACCTTGCCGGGGCGTACCACCTGCACGCCATCCCGCACACGTTCTCGGACGCCCTGACGATCGCTGCCAACCTGCACGTGGTCGCCGCATCCTCGAACGCGCCGATCATCGAGTACGACCGCACGTACAACGAGATCCAGGAGAAGCTGGTCAAGAACCCGCTCGACGTGCACGACAGCGTGATCGAGCTCCCGACCGAGCCCGGCCTCGGCGTCGAGATCGACTGGGACTTCGTCGCCGATCATCCCGATTCGGGCGAGATCGGGATCGGCGCAGGCTCGAGGCCCGCCTTCGGGCTGGCGACCGAGGTGATCCCGGACCGGACCGCGACCTCGCTCGCATGAGGGGGCTTGCGAAGCTCGCCCCCGGGCCGGGGAACGTGGCGCTTGCGGAGCGTGAGCGCCGTTCACCCGCCGCCGGCGAGGTGCTGATCGCCGTCTCGGGCGCGGGCGTGTGCGGAACCGACCTCCACATCTTCGACGACGAGTTCGCCAGCCGGCCGCCGGTGACGATGGGTCACGAGGTCTCGGGCGTGGTCGCCGGACTGGGGACGGGCGTCTCCGAGGACTGGCTCGGCGCGCGCGTGGTCTGCGAGACCTACTTCTCGACGTGCGGTGTCTGCGAGTGGTGCCGCGACGGCCGCACCAACCTCTGCCCGGAGCGGCGCTCGATCGGATCCTTCGTCGACGGGGGTTTCGCCCCCGAGGTGATCGTCCCGGCGCACAACCTGCACCGCATCCCGGACTGCGCTCGACGAGCATGCGGCAGCGCTGATGGAGCCGCTGGCCTGCGTCTGCCACTGCCTTTGCGATCCTCCGGCCGTCACCGCCGGCGACGAGGTGCTCGTCACGGGCCCGGGACCGGTCGGGCTGCTGGCGGCGCAGGTGGCGCGGGCGCTGGGCGGCCGTGTGCTCGTCACCGGGCTGGCGAGCGACGAGGTGCGGCTCGCCGCCGCGGACGCGCTCGGCTTCGACACCGCCCCTGCCGAGCAGCTCGACGCCGACGGCCGCTTCCACGTGGTCGTCGAGTGCTCGGGATCGCGCGGGCGGCGCGACCGCCTGCCTGCGAGGGCGCGAGGCGCGGCGGCCGGTACGTGCAGATCGGCGTCTTCGGCACGACCGGTGACGGTGCCGCTCGACGCCGTGTTCCAGAAGGAGCTCGTGGTCACGTCCGGGTTCGCCTCGACCCCGCGCTCGTGGCGGCAGGCGCTCGAGCTCGTCGAGTCCGGCCGCGTCCGGCTCGAGCCGCTCGTCTCGGAGGTGGTGCCGCTCGATGCGTGGGAGCGCGTCTTCGACGACCTCCGGCACGGAAAGGCAGTCAAGTTCGTGTTCGATCCCCGCCAATCCCCGACAACCAACGAGGAGGGTGCACGATGAAGATCGGGCTCTTCACCGTCCTGTTCAACGACAAGCCGCTCGAGGAGGTGGCGGACTACGCCGCCGGCCTCGGCTACGAGATGGTCGAGCTCGCCGCGTGGCGCGGCTCGAACCACTTCGACACCGATCGCGCGGCCGACGACCCCGGCTACGCGAAGGGCATCAAGAAGATGCTCGCCGACAAAGGTCTCGAGATCTCGGGTCTCTCGAACCACCTCTTCTCCCAGATGGTGCTGCCGTTCAGCGACGCGAGCCTCGACGAGTGGGCCGGCACCTCGGACAAGGAGGAGATGGTCAAGATCGGCACCGAGCACATCCTCAAGACCGCGCGGGTCGCGAGCGAGCTCGAGGTGCCGGTCGTGAACGGCTTCTTCGGCTCGACCGTCTGGGAGAGCTGGTACATCTGGCCGCCGCAGCGGCTGGCGATCTACGAACAGGGCTGGGAGCTCTTCGTCGAGCGCTGGAGCCCGATCCTGGACGAGTTCAAGAAGCTCGGCGTCCGCTTCGCGCACGAGGTGCACCCGACCGAGATCGCCTACAACGTCTACACGGCAGAAGAGGCGATCAAGCGGCTCGACCGCGACGACTGGGGCTTCAACTTCGATCCGAGCCACCTGATCTGGCAGATGATCGACCCGGTCGTCTTCATCAAGAAGTTCGGCTCGCGGATCTTCCACGCCCACGCGAAGGACTGGGAGCTCCAGCAGGACATCCTGCACGTGGACGGCGTCACCGCGACCGGCTCGTGGCAGCGCCCCGATCGCGCCGCCCGCTACCGCGTCCCCGGCTGGGGCGACGTCCAGTGGAAGCGCGTGATGACGGCGCTGCTCGAGGTCGGCTACGACTACGTGCTCTCCTTCGAGCACGAGGACCCGGTCATGTCCGAGGAGGACGGCTGCGAGCAGTGCATCAGCTTCCTGAAGCCGCTGATCATCAAGAAGCCGCTCGGGCCCGACTCGACCGCGTGGTGGCTGGCATGACCGTCGCTCGGCTCCGCCTCGCTCCCGCGGGGGAAACGGCCGGTTTCCCCCGCGATCCCCCTTCCCACGGGTTCGCACCTCAGCAGCGGCCCGGGGCCGCGCCCGCCGTGTCGGTCGCGGCCGCGACAACCTCCGACAGAGCACAGGAGATCGAGCTATGAGCGAAAAGGAAGTCGGCTTCGTCACGATGGGGCAGGCCGGCGCGGCCGAGGAGATCCCCTCGATCGGCATCGGCATGCTCGGCTACGCCTTCATGGGCAAGGCGCACTCGAACGCCCTGAAGAAGATCGCCTACATGACGTGGCCGCCGCCCTACCTGCCGCGGCTCGTCGCGATCGCCGGGCGGACCGAGGAGGCGGTCGCGGAGGCGGCCAGGCGATACGGCTACGAGAAGTACTCGACGAACTGGCAGGACGTCGTCGAACGACCCCGACGTCCAGGTCTTCGACAACGGCGGGCCCAACGACATGCACGCCGAGCCGACGATCGCGGCGGCCCAGGCGGGCAAGCACGTGATCTGCGAGAAGCCGCTCGGGCGCACCGCGGACGAGAGCTACGAGATCTGGAAGGCGGTGGCCGCGACCGGCGTCAAGCACATGACCGCGTTCAACTACCGCTTCTACCCGGCGATCCGCCTCGCCAAGGAGATGATCGACGCAGGCGAGCTCGGCGAGCTCTACCACTTCCGGGCCCGGTATCACCAGGAGTGGATCATGGATCCGGAGTTCCCGAAGGTCTGGCGGCTCGACAAGGGCGTCGCCGGGTCGGGCGCGCTCGGGGACCTCGGGGCGCACGTGATCGACCAGTCGCGCTACCTGGCCGGCGAGCCGGCCGCGGTGAACGGCGTGCTGCGGACGTTCATCAAGGAGCGGCCCGGCGGCACGGTCGACGTGGACGACGCGTTCGAGGCGACGGTCGAGTTCGAGAACGGCGCGATCGGGACGTACGAGGCGACGCGGTTCGCCGCTCGGCCGCAAGAACCAGATGCGCTGGGAGATCAACGGCTCGAAGGGGACGATCGTCTTCGACTCGGAGCGGGCGAACGAGCTCGCGGTGAACATGGGCGGCTCGACGCCGGGCGACCACGCCCAGGGCTTCCGCACGGTGCTCGTCTCCGAGGCCTACCACCCGTACTGGCAGTACTGGTGGCCGCACGGCCACATGATCGGCTGGGAGGACAACTTCGTCCACGAGCTCCTGCACCTGCTCGAGGCGATCAAGGAGGACACTCCGATCGGCCCGCACGGGGCGACGATGGAGGACGGCTACCGCTGCGCCGAGATCTGCGACGCGATCGTCCGCTCGCACGAGAGCGGGAAGCGAGAAGAGATCCAGTATCGGACGCTGTGAGCACACTCGCCGGCAAGCGCGCCGTCGTCACCGGCGCGTCGCAGGGGATCGGCGCCGCCGTGGCGGTCGCGCTCGCACGGGCCGGCGCAAGCGTCGCGTTCGACTACAAGAGCGCGACGGCGGAGGCCGAGAACACGGCCTCCGCGATCCGGGAGGCGGGAGGCACGGCGATCGTCGTGCAGGGCGACACCGGCGACCCCGCCCACGTCGAGGAGCTCGCGCAGCGGGCGGTGGGTGCCTGGGGCGGAATCGACATCTGGGTCAACAACGCGGCCAGGCTGATGGTGAAGCCGTTCCTCGAGCTGACCGACGAGGACTGGCACGGCCTCCTCGCGGCGAACCTGCATGGGTACTTCTACGGGTGCCGAGCCGCCGCCCGGCAGATGGTCGACCAGGGGATCGGCGGACGCATCGTCAACGTCACCTCGATCGTGGACATCCAGCCGATCGCGGAGCTGTCGGCCTACGTCACGGCGAAGGGCGGCATCCTCGGGCTGACGAAGACGCTCGCGGTCGAGCTCGGGCCGTACGGGATCACCGTCAACGCCCTCTCGCCGGGCGCCACCGACACGCCCCTGAACGCCGTCGCCTACACGCCGGACGTGAGGCGGAACTACGAGCACCGGATCCCGCTCGGCCGCATCGCCTCGGCCGACGAGATCGCCGATCCGGTCGTCTTTCTCGCCTCGGACGCCTCCCGCTACGTCACCGGGCACGAGCTCGTCGCCGACGGGGGCATGATCCTCAACGGCAACGTCGGCCACGCCCGAACCTAGACCCAGGAGAGAACCTTGGCGCGTAGCAACGCGCACGCTCCAGAACTTCATCGGGGGACGCTGGGTCTCGGCGTCCTCGGGACGGGCGGTGCTCGACGCGAACCCGGCCGATCCCGCGCGACGTGCTCGCCGAGGTTCCGCTCTCCACGGCGGACGACGCGGCGGCCGCGATCGCCGCCGCGGCAGAGGCGTTTCCCGCCTGGAAGCGCATGTCGCGCGATCCGGCGCGGCCAGCTGCTGATCAGGGCGTCGCGAATCCTCGAGGAGCGGCAGGAGGAGATCGCCGCGCTGATCACCCGCGAGCAGGGCAAGACGCTCGCGGAGTCGCGCGGGGAGGTGCCGCGCGCGATCCAGTTCTGGGGCTGGATGGGCTACCAGGGCGGGTCGATCCAGGGCATCACCGCGCCGGCGGAGGCCGACCGGATGATGGCGATGACGCTGCGGGAGCCCCTCGGCGTCGTCAGCCTGATCACGCCGTGGAACTTCCCCGTGAACATCCCCGGCTGGAAGCTCGCGAGCGCGCTGGTCTGCGGAAACACCGTCGTCCTCAAGCCCGCGGGCCTGACGCCGTGCTGCGCCGTGGCGCTCGTCGAGATCCTCGCCGAGGCGGGCGTGCCGGACGGCGTCGTCAACCTCGTGCTCGGCTCGGGCTCGGAGGTGGGCGACGTGCTGGTGACCGACCCGCGTGTGAAGGCGATCTCGTTCACCGGCTCGACCGCGGTCGGGCTCGGCATCAACGCCAAGGCGGCGCCGCTGGGGAAGAAGGTGCAGGCGGAGATGGGAGGCCACAACGCGGTCGTCGTCCTGGCGGACGCCGACCTCGACCGCGCGGCGCAGGGGTGTGCAGCCGCCGCGTACGGGACGACGGGCCAGCGGTGCACCGCGCCGCGCCGCGTGATCGCAGTGCGCGAGGTCGCCGCGGAGCTGACCGAGCGGCTTGCAGCCGCCACCCGGGCCGTGCGGGTCGGCCCGGGCGACTCGCCGGACTCCGACATCGGGCCGCTCGTCGACGAGCACGCACTCGACGAGGTGCTCGGCCAGATCGAGCAGGCGCGCAACGAGGGAGCGGTCGTGCTGGAGGGCGGCGGCCGGGCGGGGAACGGCAACGGGTACTTCCTCGAGCCGACGCTGCTCGCAAAGGTGGAGCCGGAGATGACGATCGCGAGCGAGGAGGTCTTCGGGCCGGTGCTGCCGGTGCTCGAGGTGGAGGACTTCGACCAGGCGCTCGGGCTCGCCGTCTCGACGCGGTACGGCCTCTCGTCCTCCGTCTACACGAACGACCTGCGGAACGCGATCCGCTTCATCCAGGAGACCGACACCGGGGTCGTCCACGTCAACAAGCCTCCGATCGGGGCCGAGGCGCACCTGCCGTTCGGAGGGTTCAAGGATTCCGCTCTCGGCGGCAAGGAGCTCGGCGCTGCGGGAGACTTCTTCACCCAGACCAAGACCGTGTACCTCGACCACTCATAGGGGGCAAACCCATGGAGCCAGCGCCGTACGGCGTCATTCCCGCAATCCCGACGCCCTTCACGCCGGACGGTGAGGCCGTCGACGTCGACGCGCTGAGGCGGGTGGTCCGGCACGTCGTCGACGGCGGCGTCCACGGAATCATGACCACCGGCGGGACGGGCGAGTTCCCGCACCTCTCCCGCGAGGAACGCCGCCTCGTCCACGAGACCGTCGCCGACGAGGCGGCCGGGGCGGTGACGATCTTCGCCGGCACGTCGGCCTGCGCCACGTGGGAGGCGCTGGAGCTGTCGCGCGACGCGGCCGCGGCCGGCGCGGACGCGGCGATCCTGACGCCGCCGTTCTACTTCGGGATCCCCGACGACATGCTCGTCGGGTTCTTCAGAGACGTCGCCGCCGCGGGCGTGCTGCCGGTGGTCGTCTACAACAACCCGCTCTACACCGGCAACAGCCTCTCCCCCGCGCTGATCGCCGAGCTGATGGCGATCGACGGCATCGTCGGCCTGAAGCAGTCCGAGGACGACCTGGGCCAGCTCGTCGAGGCGCTGAGGCTGGCTGCGGCGACCGGCCGGAATCTCTGCACGGGGATCGACAGCCAGTTCTACGCCGCGCTCTGCGTCGGGGCGAGCGGGATCTTCTCGACCGCGGCCTCGATCGTCCCCGGGCAGATGGTCCGGCTTTGGGACCTCGCCCAGGAGGGCGACCACGACGGCGCGCTGGAGCAGCACCGCTCGCTACAGCCGCTGAACCGGTTCCTCGAGTACGACCCCGGCTACGTCTCGCCGACGAAGGAGGCCCTGCGGCTGCTCGGGCTCGACTGCGGCCCGGTCCGGCGTCCGCTTCCCGACTTCCCGGCGTCCGAGCGGCCCGCGCTCGAGGACGCGCTCGCCGGGCTTGGAGCGCTCGAGCGCGGGGCGGTCGCATGAGGCTCGTCACCTTCGAGCTCGACGGCAGGCGGGCGCTGGGCGCGGTCGTCGGAGAGAGCGTGGTCGACCTGCAGGCCGCCTATGCCGCGCGCACCGAGACCGGGGCGGATCCGCAGTCGCTCATCCCCTCGAGCATGACGGCCTTCATCGCCGGGCTGGAGCCGGCCTGGCGCGCGGCCGAGCAGGCAGTCGAGCACGGGCAGCCCTCGTACCCGCTGGCGGACGTCCGGCTGCTCGCTCCGCTCGTGCCGCCGATCATCCTGAACAGCGGCCAGAACTACTGGGATCACCGGGACGAGAAGCCGCGCCGTCGAGCAGCACGACCCCGAGTTCTTCCTCAAGGCGCCGCTCGGCGTCGTCGGCCCGGGCGATCCCGTCATCCTCGACCCGATCGTGACGAAGAAGCTCGACTACGAGGTCGAGCTGGCGGTGATCATCGGCACGCCCGGGCAGGCACATTCCGCGGGAGCGGGCGCTGGAGCACGTCTTCGGCTACACGGTCGCGAACGACGTGACCGCCCGGGACCGCCAGGCGGTGCCGCACCCGGAGGGCGGCTGGGAGTACCGTCTCGGCCCGGGGAAGAACTTCGACACCTGCGCGCCGCTCGGGCCGTGGATCGTCACGCGGGACGAGATCCCGGACCCGCAGCAGCTGGGGCTCCGCACCTACGTGAACGACGAGTTGCGGCAGTCGAACTCGACGGCGAAGATGATCTGGGACGTGGCGACGCTGGTGTCGTTCTTCTCCGACTTCTACACACTCCAGCCCGGAGTCCTGATCGAGACGGGAACGCCGGGCGGAACGGCGTGGGCGACCGACCCCGAGATCGGCGGCAAGCCCTACGAGCGCGAGGACGTCAGGCGCGCCGGCTACATGCAGCCGGGTGACGTGGTGACCGTCGAGATCGACGGCATCGGCTCGCTCACGAATCCGATCGTCTCTCCCGGCGAGGCTGCGCCCCTCGCCGGTGAATCGGCAGCAAGCAACGTGGGAGGTTGAGATGGCGCAGGCACTGCTCGGAGAGGCACCGACCCTCTTCGTCAACGCGAAGCTGATCGACGGAAACGGAGGCGAGCCGGTCGAGGACGCCGCCGTGCTCGTCGAGGGCAACCAGATCACCAAGGTCGGCCGAACGCGCCGACTTCGGCGAGAACCCGAACGGCGACAACCGGGTGATCGACCTCAAGGGCAAGGCGCTGATGCCGGGCCTGACCGAGGGGCACTTCCACATCTCCTTCTGGGGCGTGCGCGAGCTTCCGGATCTCGACCTGAAGCTGCCGGCGGAGCTCTCGACGATCTACGCGGTCAAGAACGCCGAGCTGGCGCTTCGCTGCGGCTACACGTCCGTTGCCAGCGCCGGCGCGCTGCACCGCGTCGACGTGACCGTCCGCGACGCGATCGACGAGGGCATCGTCGCAGGGCCCGCGGATGGCCGCGTCGGGTCGCGACATCTGCGCGACGAGCGGCATGCTCGACTGGAACCCCTCCTTCTGGCAGCTCGGCATGGACGGCCTCGCGATCTTCGCCGACGGCGTCGACGAGGTGCGCAAGGCGGTGCGGATGAACATCCGCGAGGGCGTGTGACGTGATCAAGCTCTACGTCACCGGCGAGGGCCTGCTCCGGGGCAAGCCCGGGATCCCGCCGGAGGAGACGATGTACTCGCTGGAGGAGATCCAGGCGGCCGTCAGGGAGGCGCACACGCGGAACCGGCAGATCGCAGCGCACGTTCGCGGCGACGACGGCGTCAAGCTGTGCGTCGAGGCCGGCATCGACGTGATCGAGCACGCGACGTACGCCGACGACGAGGCGATCGCGATGATCGCCGAGCGGCGCGACGAGATCTTCGTCGTGCCGGGCCTCGGGTACCACTGGGGGATCCTCGTGAACGGGCTGGCCTGCGGGGTCTCGCAGGAGATGATCGACGCCTCCGGCTACCAGGACGAGTGGGAGCGGGGCTGCGTCGCGATGAACAAGCTGCGGGAGGCCGGGGTGCGCGTGATCCCGGGCGGCGACTACGGCTTCATCTGGTGCCCGCACGGCGAATACGCGAAGGACATCGAGCTGTTCGTCACCGACATGGGCTTCTCGCCGATGGAGGCGATCGTCGCCGCGACGAAGCACGGCTCCGAGCTGATGCGCACGCCGGACGAGACCGGGACGGTCGAGGAGGGCAAGCTCGCCGACCTGCTGGTCGTCGACGGCGACCCGCTCGCGGACATCGCGATCCTCCAGGACCGCTCGCGGCTCGCGATGGTGATGAAGGACGGCAAGGTGATGGTCAACACGCTCGGGCTCCCGCAGGAGCTCCAGCCGCTGCCCGACTTCACGATGGAGATCGAGCGCATCCAGCAGGCGAAGGCGGTGGTCGACCCGATGCCGACGGCCGCCGAGGTGCAGCACTGACGGCGATCCTGGAGATCGGCGACGAGCGGATCGCGTACGACCGGCGGGGCTCCGGCCCGCCGGTCGTGCTCGTCCACGGGCTCGGCGGAACGGGCGCGACGGTCTGGAAGCATGTCGCCGGCGACCTCGGGGACGAGCTCGGCGTCGTCCTCTACGACCTCCGCGGCGCCGGGGCGAGCAGCCGCCCGCCGGGGCCGTACTCGCTCGAGGACTTCGTCGGCGACCTGCGGAGCCTCACCGCCGCGCCTCGGGCTCGAGCGGCCGCTGCTCGTCGGCCACTCGTTCGGCGGCTCGATCGTGCTCGGCTACGCCGCGCGAGTATCCGCACGACGTCGCCGGCGTGGTCGCGGCCGGCGGGCCGGTCTCGCTGCCGGACCAGGCGACGGCAGGGACTGCGCGACCGGGCCGACACGGTGGAGGCCTCGGGCATGGCCGCCGTCGCGGAGACGGTGGCGACGAACGGCACAGCGCCTTCGTTCCGCGAGCGGGACCCGGAGGGATTCCGCGAGTTCGTCGGCGTGCTCGCCGCGAGCGACCCGCAAGGGTACGCGGCCACGTGCCGCGCCGTCGCCGCGATCGACCTGCGGAGACCGCCTCGACGTCGATCGAGGCGCCCGTACTACTCCTCGGTGGCGACGTCGACGGTGTTGCACCGCCGGCAGCGCAGCGGGAGACTGCGGCTGCGATTCGGGACGCGACCTACGTGGAGGTGCCCGACTGCGGCCACATCCTGCCCTGGGAGCGTCCCCAGGTGCTGCTGGAAGAGGTGCGGGGCTTCGTTCGCTCGCGCGCGATCGCCGCTGCGTGAAGCTCGGCTTTCTCACCGTCCCGTTCGGCGATTGGCCGCTGCCAAAGGTCGTCGACTGGGCGAAGGCGAACGGCTTCGAGGCGCTCGAAGTCGCCTGCTGGCCGGCGTCCTCCGGCGATGCCCGCCGGTACGCGGGGGTCACGCACATCGACGTCGACTCCCTGGACGACGCGAAGGTCCGGGAGATCCGCGAGCTCGTCGACGGGGCCGGGATCGAGATCTCCGGGCTCGGCTTCTACCCGAACAACCTCCACCCGGACGCCCAGCACCGTGCCGCGGTGAACGAGCACACGCGGAAGGTGATCCGGGCGGCGGCGAAGCTCGGCGTTCCGGTGGTCAACACGTTCGTCGGCCGCGACCCGCACCGGACGCATCCGGAGAACATCGCGGCGTTCGAGGAGGTCTGGCCGTCGATCGTCGAGGAGGCGGAAGCACTCGGCGTCAAGGTCGCGATCGAGAACTGCCCGATGATCTTCAGCCTGGACGAGTGGCCCGGCGGCCTGAACCTGGCGTACTCGCCGGCAATCTGGCGCGAGCTGTTCGAGCTCGTTCCCTCCCCGAGCTTCGGCTTGAACCTCGACCCCAGCCATCTCGTCTGGCAGCAGATCGACTACGAGCGGGCGGTCTACGAGTTCGCCGACCGGATCTACCACGTCCACGCGAAGGATCTCGAGGTGCGTGCCGACGGGCTGTACGAGAACGGCGTCATGTCGGCGGGCATCGGCTGGCAGGTGCCGCGCCTGCCGGGCCTCGGCCAGGTGCGGTGGGACCGGTTCATGGCCGCGCTCTATGCCGTGGGCTACGATGGCCCCGTCGTGATCGAGCACGAAGACCGGCGCTTCGAGGGGTCGGAGGAGCTGGTGATCCGCGGCTTCCACCTCGCCCGCGACGTGCTCCGCCCCTACATCGTCTGAACCCAAGAGCCGGCGCTGAACCTCGGGCTGGAGGACAAGGTGTTCGCGGTCGGCGGAGCCAGCCGCGGGCTCGGCCTGGCGGTCGCGCGCGAGCTCGTGGCGGAGGGAGCTCGCGTACTGCTCGTCGCCCGCGGGCTGGAGGCTCTGGACGCTGCGGCGGCCGAGCTCGGCGACCGGGCGCTTCCGTGTGCCGTCGATCTGGCCGATCCCGCCGACGCCGGCCGGATCGGCGGGCTGGCGGCCGTGCTGGGCGGCGGCCTCGACGGCGTTCTCGTCAACGTGGGCACGCCGCCTGGCGGCGAGGCGCTCGAGTTGACCGACGACGAGTGGCTCGAGGCGTTCGACGTGACCCTGCGCGCGCCGCTGGCGTCGATCCGGAGCGCCCTGCCGCTGCTCGAGGCCAGCGGCGGGTCGATCCTCTTCCTCACCTCGTCCTTCGAGCCGCAGCAGACCGCCGCGCTCGACGCGTCGAACGTCCTCCGGCCCGCGCTCGCCGCGCTGTTCGAGTCGCTCGCCCGCACGCTCGGGCCCGGGATTCGCGTCAACAGCCTCGCGTCCGGCCGGCCCGACACCGGCCGTGACCCCGCGCGTGAGGCCGGAGGAGCTGGCGCGGATCGCAGCGTTCCTGCTTTCTCCGGCGGCGTCGTACCTGACGGGAGCGATGGTCGAGGTCCGCGGCGGCTCCCTCCCGGCGGTGCCCTGATCGTTCGCCTGCTCGCCGCGATGCTCGGGCTGGCGGCGGTGCTCGTCGTGGCGACGCCCGCCGCCGACGGTCGCAGCGGCTCGACTTGGCGTTTCGTGCCGGACGCCGGAGTGCGGCTCCGAGACGCGGTCTCGGCCGAAGTGCTGCGCCGGCCGGACGGGTCGCTCCTGCTCTGGGCAAACACGCCGAGCGGGATCGCCGCGTACAGGTCGCGCGACGGCCTCGCGTTCCGCCGCGCCGCCGGACGGATGCCGCTGGGGGCGCACCCGACCGTCGTCACGCTCCCGAGCGGTCGTCTCCGCATGTACTACGCGACGGAGGCAGCGCTGCCGCTCCATCCCTCGGAGGTACGGAGCGCCGTCTCGGGCGACGGCCTGCACTGGTTCCTCGAGAACGGCAAGCGCTTCGCCGACGCGGGCTTCGGCGTCATGGAGGTTGTTCGGCTGCCGGACGGTGGCTTGCGCCTCTATCTGAACGACCGCCCGCTGAAGGGAGCCTCCCGGATCGTCAGCGCCCGCTCGACGAAGGGAATCACCTTCCACCACGAGCCGGGGATCCGGCTGCCGGAGCCGTACGTCGACCCGGCGGTCGTCCGGCTCGACGCCGGCCGCTGGCTGATGGCCGTGTCGACGATCCAGCCACAGCGGAGGCAGCGCCTCTTCCTGGCCGACTCCTCGGATGGGCTCGATTGGAGCGTCCAGCGCGAGCCGCTGCTCGATGACCCCGCCTGGTCGGTGTTCGATCCGACCCTGCTGCCGCTCGGAGACGGGCGCTACCGGCTCTTTTACACCCGGTCTCGAGGCAGGCTCTTCGAGCTGCGCAGCGGGATTCTCAGCCGAGGGTGACGCTCAGGCGATCCGGGACTCCACGGAGACGACCCCGGGGATCGCCCGAACCACCCGCTCGACGAACTCCGAGTCCGCCGTCGAGGGCAGTGGCCCGATCTCGACGTCGCCGTTGCGAACCCGGATGACCAGCCCGTTGGGGTCGAGCCCGTGGGAGAGCAGCGCGACGTTCTCACGGATCTCCTCCGCAATCTCGGAATCGGAGCGCACGAAGGCTCGCACCAGGTCGGCCCGGGTGACGATGCCGACGAGCTCTCCGTCGCGAACCACGGGCAGGCGGTTGACGCCGTGCTCGAGCATCAGCCTCGCCGCCTCCGCGACCGGCCGAGGCGGCTCGATCGTCCAGGCGGGCGCGGACATCGCCTCACGGGCGACCCGCTCGCCGGTCGGCTCCCCCCGTTCGTTCCGGAGGATGTCCGCCTCCGAGATCACTCCCACGAGTGCGCCCGTCGAGTCGACGACGGGTAGCCCCGAGATACGGTGCGCGGCCAGCGTCGCAGCGACATCCTGCAGCGTCGTGTCCTCCCGGACCGTGATCGCCGGCGAGGTCATCACGTTCTCGATCAGCATCGCAACCTCCTTCGTGCTTGACGTAGTCTGCGGCTGCCGCGCTTCGTGGCCATCGGGGAGCGGCACGATTGGGCTTGCGGCAGGCTACGGAGGGACGCGGGAATGGCGACCGGGGGCTTCGACTACGACCTCGCACGGTTCATCAGCTTCCGCGACCGCGCGGAGTGCGAGCGCGTCCGCCGGATCGGGCGCGACGAGATCGCGCACCACGCGAACCCGGACTTCCGGATCCGTGTCGTCGAGGAGCCGGCCGACTTCTACCGGGCGTTCGCGGAGGATCTCGTCGGGCGGATCCGCGCGGCGCGGGACGAGGGGCGTCCCTTCGTCGCGATCCTGCCGGTCGGGCCGATGCCGCAGTACCGGCTCGCCGCGAAGCTGATCAACGCGGAGCGGCTGTCGCTCGCGCACGTGCACACGTTCAACATGGACGAGTACGCGAACGAGGACGGGGTCACGGCGCCGGTCTCGTGGCCCGGGTCGTTCCAGCGCGCGATGCTCGACCGCTTCTTCGCGCTGGTCGACCGGGAGTTGCGCCCGCCGGAGAGCCAGATCCATTTTCCGACGCAGGATGCGCTCGACGGCTACAGCGAACGGATCGAGGCCCTCGGCGGCGCGGACGTCTGCTACGGCGGCATCGGCTGGTGCGGGCACATCGCCTTCTGGGAGTCGCACCTCGGCGAGGAGTTCGCCGGCGACCTCGATGCGTACAAGCAGGCGGGCGCGCGGCTCGTCGAGCTGCACCCGATGACGATCATGCAGAACGCCCTGCACTCGTTCGGCGGAGACTGGTCGTGGGTGCCGCCGAAGGCGAACACGATCGGCCCTCGCGAGATCCTCGGCGCCAGGCACCGCAGCTTCTGGCTCGACGGCGACCTCGGCGGTGGGGTTTCCTGGCAGCGCTTCATCGCGCGGCTGGTCGCCCACGGGCCGGTGTCGGAGTTCGTCCCCGGCTCGATCCTCCAGACCGCGCGGACGGACTACACCATCCTCGGCGGCGTCGCCGACGACGTCGAGATCCAGATGAGCTGAGCGGCCTCCGCCGCGTGTCCACGGCGGAAATGGCTCACTGCGTCGCCGTCAGGCCTCCGTCGAGCGTCAGCAGCTGGCCGGTCACGAACGCCGACGCGTCCGAGCAGAAGTAGAGCACCGCTCCGACGAGGTCGTCCGGCTCCGCGATGCGGCCGAGCGGGATCCGGTTCACGAGCCCCTGCCTGAAGCTCTCGTCCGCGAGCAGGCTCTCCACCTGTGGGGTGCGGACGAACGTCGGTGCGATCGCGTTCACGGTGATCCCGTGCTTCGCCCACTCGGTCGCGTGCTGGCGGTTGAGCGCGTCCATCGCGCCCTTGGCGGCGACGTACGCCGAGTAGCCGAGCCGGACGCCGAGCTGCCCGCGGACCGACGAGATGTTGAGGATCCGGCCGCCGTGCCCGGCCGCGATCATCGCCCGCGCAGCCGCCTTCGAGACGAGGAACTGCGAGCGGATGTTCAGGTCCATGATCCAGTCCCAGTCGCTCTCGGGATAGACCTCCGCGTCGTGCAGCGCCGCGCCGGCACCGCCACCGACCGCGTTGACGAGGACATCGAGCCGCCCGAGCCGTTCGACCGTCTCGCCGACGACCCGGTCGGCGTCGGCCTCCTTCGTCATGTCTCCGGCGAGCACGAGCGCCGAAGCCCCGGCCCGCTCCACGGCCTCCCTGGCGGCCTGCAGCCTGCCCTCGTCTCGGCCGACGATCGCGACGTTCGCGCCGACGCCGGCGAGCGCCTCGCAGATCCGCACACCGATGCCGCCCGAGCCGCCGGAAACCAGCGCCACCCGTCCGTCCAATCTGAACTTGCTCAGCTCGTCCATCAGACCTCTCTTCCCGCCGCCCGGAGGACAGCCTCGACGATCTTCACGTAGGAGCCGCACCGGCAGAGGTTGCCGGCGAGCCCGAGCCGCACCTCGTCCTCGCTCGGGTGCGGGTTCTCCTCCAGCAGCCGCCTGGCGGCGAGCACCATGCCCGGCGTGCAGTAGCCGCACTGGAACGCATGCGCTTCCGCGAAGGCGGCCTGCACCGCGTCGTCACCGCCCAGCCCCTCGACCGTCGTCAGCTCGCGTCCCTGCGCCAGCGGCGCCAGCAGCAGGCACGCCGACATCGGCAGCCCGTCGACGAGCACCGTGCACGCCCCGCAGACCCCGATCCCGCAGGTCTCGCGAAGACTCGCGAGCCCGAGTTCCCGCCGGAGCACGCCGAGGAGCGGCTCGTCCGTCCGCGCCTCCACGCTGTGATCGGCGCCGTTGACGCGTAACGCGAGCTTCATGCCTGCACCTCCGTCCTGCGCGACGCGGCGGCCAGTACACGCTCCGGCGTCAGCGGCAGGTCGGTGACCTCGAACCCGAGCGAGGCGACGGCGTTGCCGATCGCAGGTGGCACGGGGGGCAGCGCAGTCTCGCCGAGCCCGTGCACCTGTGCGCCCTCCCGCTCGAGCAGCTCGTGCGTCAGCCGGCCCGGGAGGTCGGCGAACGAGGGCAGCGGGTAGTCCGAGAGGTTGGCGTTCACGACCTGGCCGTCCGCGAGCGCGATCTCCTCGAAAAGTGTGGAGCCGAGGCCCATGATCATCGAGCCCTCGTTCTGGAGCTCGGCTCCCGGCCTGTTCACGACGCGGCCTGCGTAGACGGCGCAGTGCAACCGCAGGACCTCGACCTTCCCCGTCTCCTCGTCGACACGCACCTCCGCCCCGGCCGCACCCTGGTGCCAGTGGGTCGAGGCGACGCCCTGACCCGTGTCCGGGTCGAGGCCGCCCTCGTCGGACACCTCGCCGGTGCCGGTCGTGCCGCCGCGCTCCCGGAGATCGCGGACGGCGGCCTCGAGCGCTCGGCCCATCATGTACGTCGAACGGGAGGAGGTCGTGCGGGTGTCGTAGGGGACGATGTCCGTGTCCGGGCTCGGAAAGCGGATGCGCGCGACGTCGACCTCCAGCAGCTCGGCCGCCAGCAGCGAGAGCGCGCGCCGTGCGCCCTGTCCCATCTCGGTCGTCGCGCAGCGCAGAGTGAACGTCCCGTCCTGCGCCGCCTCGATCGCGATCGACGCCCTGCTCGGCGTCTGCATCCCCTTCAGGATCACGCTCAGCCCCTTGCCGCGCCGATCATCGCGCCAGCCGATCGCGGCCGCGGCCGCCTCGAGGCATTCGGCGTAGTGGACGTCATGCATCGTCTCGCCCGTGCAGTAGACGTCGCCGTCGTGAAGCACGTTGTGCAGTCGCAGGTCGAGCGGGTCGAGCCCGAGCCGGTCGGCGAGCGTGTCCAGCGCCCGCTCGCGCGCCCAGGCCGACTGCATCTGCCCGTAGCCGCGGAAGGCGCCGGCCGGCGGCAGGTTCGTGTAGACGCAGCGCGCGTCGACGCGGACGTTCGGGATCCGGTACGGGCCCGGCGCGGCGAAGCCCATCTTCTGCGCGACGCCGGGACCGCAGTCCGCGTACGCGCCCGTGTCGGCCAGGCAGGTCGCTTCGAGGGCGAGCAGCGTCCCGTCCGCGCGCGCCCCGAGCTTCACCGTCACCACCGACGCGTGCCGGTTCAGCGTCAGCCACTCCTCGCTGCGCGGAAGCACGAGCTTGACCGGCCGGCCGACCTTCCGCGCCAGCGCGGCCGCGATCGCCTCCGTACGCAGAAACGTCTTCGCGCCGAACGAGCCGCCCATCGGCGGCGCGACCACGCGCACCTGTTCCGGCGGCAGCCCGAAGACGCGCGCGAGTTCCTCGCGGAGGTTGAACGGCGTCTGCGTCCCGGTGAAGACCTCGAGCCGGCCGTCGGCCCAGCGGGCGACGCACGCGTGCGGCTCCATCGCAGCGTGCTGTGCGCCGGGGGTGCGGTACGTCTCCTCCACGACGATGTCCGCGTGCGTCCACGCCGCGGCGACGTCGCCGTGGTGGAGCTGGAACCGGTGACATACGTTCGTCCCCGGCTGGGGGCGCATGCCGAAGTACGCCGCGCCGCCCGAAGCGAGCGCGATCTCCTCGTGGACGAGCGGTGCACCCGGCGAGACGGCATCGAGCACGTCGAGCACGGCCGGCAGCTCCTCGTAGTCCACCTGCACGAGCGCCGCGGCCTCCTCCGCCCCGCGCGGCGTCTCAGCGGCGACGGCGGCGACGACGTCGCCCGCGTAGAGCACACGGTCGAGCGCCAGCACCGTCTAGTCCTCGATCTGCACCCCGTAGCGCGCCAGGTCGCGGACGTCGTCGGGCACGAGCACCACGCAGCCCGGCGGCAGCGCAGTCGTGTCGATGCCGAGAACCCGCGCGTGCGGAAACGGCGAGCGGACGAGGCGAGCGTGCAGCTGGCCGTCCAGGTCGACGTCCTCGGCGTAGCGGGAGCCGCCGGTGACGCGCGGGTCGATCACGTCAGCTCCTCGAGTGCGCGGCGAACCTCGACCTCGATCACGCGCCGGCGGTAGTCGGCGGAGCCGCTGACGTCGGAGAGCGGGTCGATCGCATCGGCGTAGGCGCGCCCGACCGCGGCGGGCTCGGCCTCCGGGTCGCAGAGCTCGGGGAACCATTGCGGCGTGCCCGCGACCGCGCCGACCACCACCCGCAGCTCGCCGCCGCGGCGGCACGCGGCGACACCGACCGCCGGCCGGTCCTCGTGGGAGCGCGAGCGGAACTTGCGGTAGGTCGCGCGATGCTCGCCACCCGGGACGACGACCTCGACGATGAGCTCGTCCGGCTCCAGCGACGTCTCGTAGAACCCCGTGATCAACTCCTCGATCGTCACTTCGCGCTCGCCGCGGACGCTCCGCACGACTGCGCGGGCGCCGAGCGCGAGGAACATCGAGGGTGGATCGGACGCGTAGTCGGCGTCCGCGAGCACACCGCCCACGGTTGCCTGGTTTCGCACCCGAGGGCTCGCGACCACCGAGAAGGCCCGCGCCAGCGCCGGCCATCCCTCGCGCACGGCGGGCGACAGCTCGACGCTCCGGTGCGTCGTCAGCGCCCCCAGGCGCAGGTCGCCGTCCGCCCGGACGTAGTCGAGCCCGGGCACCCGCTGCAGGCTGAGGAACGCCTCGGGAGCGAGCAGCCTGCTGTTGACGAGCATTGCCGACGAAGGTTCCGCCCGCGACCACCGTCGCCGCCTCGCGCCGCTCAGCCCTGAGCGCGAGTGCCTCGTCGAGCGAGGCGGGGGCGAGCCACTCAGGCTCGGTCGACAACGGCGAGCGCCTCCTCGTAGAGCGGGCGCGCGAGCTCGCGCGCCCGGGACGCCGGATCCGCTCGTACATCCAGCGGAGCTGATCCTTCGCGCGCGCCCGGCTGCACCGCCCGCTCGTGAACCAGCCCGCCACGACCGGCGGGTTGACCTCCAGGAACGACAGCGAGTCGGCCGCCTGGAGAAGATCCTCGTCGGGCAGGCCTCCGAGCTCGTGCGCGACGATCAGCCGCTCCACTTCGTCGACGAGACTCGGACGTCGGCGCCCTCGCCGCGGAGCCACTCGCCGACGATCGCCGCGGAACGCTCCGAGTGGAGCCTGCGGTACTCGACGTTCTCTGCCGGCCTCCGGACCGAGGTCGTCCACGGGCCCGCCGGGGAAGTGCCGCTCCATGTCGTGCGTCAGCGCCGCAAGGCGCAGCGCCTCCGGCGCCTCGGGATCGAGCTCGAGCAGCCAGTCGCAGCGTCCGGACGAGGTGTTCGGCGTTCCAGTACGGCTCGATCCAGTCCCGCGCCCGGGCCTCCAGGCTCATAGCGTCGTCACGGGCCGCGACTGGAGCAGGTACAGCTCGCCCTCGGCGATCGCCCACTCGATGTCCTGCGGCCCGCCGAACCGCTCCTCCAGCGTCCGCCCGAGCTCGGCAAGCCGAACGAGCTCGTCGGGCTCGAGGACGCCGCCGTGGGCCAACCGCTCGCGCTTGGCGACGCCGCTGCGGTCGACGACGTAGTGGTCGGGCGTGACCTCTCCGGAGACGACCTGCTCGCCGAGACCGAAGATCGCCTCCACCACCATCCGGTCGCGCCGGCCCTGAACGGGATCGACGGTGAAGAGGACGCCGGACTTCCGCGGCTCGACCATCTGCTGGACGACGACCGCCATCCTCAGGTCGGCGAGCGACCCCTTGCGCGCGCGGTAGAAGAGGGCGCGCTCGCTGAAGAAGGAGGCCCAGCACTCGACGACCCGCCGTTGCACGTCGGCCGCACCGGAGACGTTCAGGTACGTCTCCTGCTGCCCGGCGTAGCTCGCGGTGTCGGAGTCCTCGGCGCACGCCGACGAGCGCACGGCCACGAGCGGCTCGCCGAGACGCTCGTAGGCCTCCTCCACCCCCGCCGGCGGCACGGCCGCGCGCACGAGCGCCTGCGCCGCCTGGTGGTCTTCGGCGAGCGCGAGCGCACGCAACCGGGCCGAATCGACCGCCTCCTCGAGCGCGTCGGCCGGAACGACGAACCCCGGCGGCACCGGGAGCAGCGCAGCCGTCATCGCCGCCAGGCTCGCGCCCTTGCCGCCGGAGCAGTCGACGTCGAGGCAGCGCGCGTCGCCGAACCAGACGACCCGGCTCATTCCTCCACGATCGCCACGGCGCGCACCGGCGCCGCCGTCGTGCCGATCCACTTGACCGGGAACACCGCCAGCTTGAAGCCGTGGGTCGGGAGCTGGTCGAGATTCATCAGGTTCTCCAGGTGCCAGTAGTCCTCGTCGTTCATCACGAGGTGCGCCTCCCAGAAGTGCTTCTGCTCGAACATCGCCCACACCGGCGGGTCGAAGGTGATCGCGTCGCAACCCATCATCCGCACGCCCTTCGAGATCAGGTGCCGCGTCGCCTCGGCGGTCATGCCCGGAAAGTCGGTCTTGTAGCGCTCCTCGGTGTTGTAGGCGCCCGCGCCGGTGTGGATGAGGACGATGTCCCGTTCCTTCAACTCGTAGCCGATCGTCTCGAGCGCCACGTCGATCTCGTCCGGGAAGATCCGCGTTCCCTTCTCCTTGTGGCGGAAGTCGAGCCGCACGCCGTCCGAGAAGCAGTACTCGAGCGGGATCCCCTCGACCCCCGGAGCCTCCGGGCCGCGGATGTGCTTGACCGCGTCGCAGTGGGTCCCGACATGGTCGTTCTGGATCACGAGGTAGCTGGCGGTCAGCGAGGTTGCGCCGTGCTCGGCCGCGCCGATCCGCTCGGCGAAGTCGGTCCAGCTCTCGTAGAGAAGGAGCGAAGGCGGCGGCACGCGCGGGAAGGTCAGCATGTCGGCGTGCACGGGCATCGAGAGATCGACCAGACGGGTCATGCGACTGCTCCTTTCAAGAGCTCTCCGAAGTGCTCGACGTGGCGGCGGAGCGCGGTACCGGCGGCCTCGGCGTCGCCGGCGCGGAGGGCGTCCAGCACCGGCCGGTGCAGCTCCGCCAGCTCGTGGCCGTCGATCCCGGTCAAGAGCGCCGTGATCACGGTCCTCGTCTCGATCGAGAGCGAGTTCCAGACGCCGAGCAGGATCCCGTTGCCGGCGGCCTCGACGATCAGACGGTGAAAGCACGTGTCGTGCTCGGCCAGGGCGTGCAGGTCGCCGGCGTCGGCTGCACGGTGGATCGCGTCGAGCTCCGCCTCGAGCGCCGCGACGTCGCCGCCGAGGCGCACGGCCGCCTCGCGGGCCGCGACCTCCTCGACCGCCGCCCGCACCGGGTAGATCTCGGCGAGCTCTGCTGCCGAGACCGCCCGGACGCGCGCGCCGCGAAACGGCTCCGACTCGACGAACCGCAGCAGCTCGAGCTCCCGCAGCGCCTCGCGCACGGGCGCCTGGCTCGTCCCGAGCTCCTGCGCGATCCGCGTCTCCACCAGCCGCTCCCCGGGCTCGTACGAGCCGTCGAGGATCCGCTCGAGGATCCGCTCCTTCACCTGCTCGCGCAGGATGACGCGCGCGACCGCGCTCACCGCAGCACTTCGACGACGCCGCTCGTCCCGTTCACCCGCACGCGGTCGCCGCTCGAGATCCGGTCGGTCGCAACCGACGTTCCGACGACCGCCGGGATCCCGAACTCGCGCGCGACGACCGCGGGGTGCGCGGCGACGCCGCCGGCGTCCGTGACGAGGCCGGCGATCTTGGTGAACAGCACGACCCACGCCGGATTCGTCATCTGGCAGACGAGGATCTCCCCCTGCTGCACTTCGTCGAACTCGTCGAGCGACGAAACGTTCCTCGCCACGCCCTCGACCACGCCCGGCGAGGCGCCGAGCCCGTGCACCTCGTCGACCTTCTCCGCCGGCGGGCGGTGGAACTTCTCGGGGAAGCCCCAGAGCGTCCAGTACGGGAACGCAAGCGCCTCCTCCGTCGCGGTGCCGATCCACTGTGGCGGGCGAACGACTGCCTGCTGCTCCCGCTCGTCGCGCCGGTCCGACACGAGCGTCCGTGCGTCGAAGGCGTCCGGGCTCGCAGTCAGCAAGCGCAGCTCGTTGTACCGGAGGTAGACCACGTCGTCGGGGGCGTCGAGGGCGCCCGCCTCGACGAGCTTCCGGCCGATCGCGACCGCGGCGAGCCGCACGCGGGCGTTCGTGCCCTGGTCGATGAAGAAGTGGTGATCCGGAGTCAGCGGGTTCATGCGCAGCGAGAGGTCGAGCGCCTGCCGGAGCCGCTCCTTCTCCTCGCCCTCGGGCACGCCCGTCGAAGAGCTCCGCCTGGGCGGCGGCCAGGTCGTCGGCTACACCCTGGATCGCTGCCGCGTAGTCGTAGTCGGTCTCCAGGTAGCCGCGGACTGCCTCGACGATCGGCGCCGGGTTCTCCTTCCAGGTCGGGTACGAGAACTCGTGCGACCAGATCGACTTGTAGCCGAACTCCTGCCGGTACGGGTCGAGCCGCTCGGCGACGAAGCGGCGCCCGCGCTCGGAGCCCTCGAGCGCCCGGAGCACCTCGGCGGCCGTATCGCCGCGGAACGCGTCACGCAGCGTGTCGTCGCCCTTGATCTCCTCCTTCATCTGCCAGAGCGCCTCGATCGAGTCCCAGTTGCGGTCCTCGACGGAGCTCTGGAGCCGGCCGAGGAGCGCGGCGTCCGCCTCCCCCTTCACCTCTGCAACCGTGGCGTTCAGGGCGATCGTCGCCGAGAACTGCGCGAAGTTGAGCATCCAGTGGATCTTCCAGTGGCGGTCGTGGATGTCGAGTGCGTCCTCGAACAGGACCGCGAGCTCGACCAGCGACGCGCTCTCGGTGTCGTAGCCGTCGAGGTAGGCGAAGTTCCGCTCGATCTCGGGGCGCAGCCGGTCGCGCCACCAGTCGAGGAAGTTGGCGGCGTAGTGCGGCAGGACGGCGCCGAGGTACGCGCCCATCTTCGCCGCGTACCCGTCGTCGTGCGGCACGCGCGGCACGTAGCGCGCCTGGAGCTCGTTCGCCTCCGGGCGCACCGTCGGGTCGGCGGGGATCGCGGCCGTGTACAGGTAGCCGTTCACGTTCTTCGCCACCCAATCCGCCGCAAACGGGGTGGCGAAGCGGCGGAACATGTGGTCGCAGGTCAGCCACCACCCGCCGAGGTCGAAGAAGAGCGGCGAGAGCGGGTTCGGACAGTGGAGGTCGTCGAGCACCCAGAACAGCTCGGCCTCTCCGGGCGCCCACTCGATCGGGAACGCATCGTCACCGTGGAAGGCGGCGAGCACTTTCGCTTCCTGCACGGCCATCGGCAGCCTCCTTCAGCTCGGGCGGAGCGACGATAATCGATCATCGATCATCGCGCTGTCAACCGCCTGCGGCTTCGCGAGCGCGGCGAGGATCGACGGCGCGTCGTACACGCAACCGCCCCAGAGGCCCCCGCTGACCGACTGGAGACGTGCCCAGAGCGCGGTGTCCGCCGGCAGCGCGGCGTCCGGCTCGATCGCGGGATTGACCGGTCGCGCCGCGAGTACCGCCTGCGCCTCCGCCGGCGTCCACTGCTCGTCGCCGTGCCCGACGAGGTCGAGCGACGCCTCGAGCCTGCGCGTGTCGACGACGATCCGGATCAGGTCGCCGTCGACGAGCTTCCCGATCGGGCCGCCCTCGAGCGCCTCGGGGCCGACGTGACCGATGCAGGCGCCGGTGGAGACGCCGGAGAAGCGAGCGTCGGTGACGAGCGCGATCCCGCGGCCGGCCGGCAGATACCGCAGGACCGAGGTGATCTGGTAGGTCTCCTCCATCCCCGAGCCGAGCGGGCCGCGGCCGGCGAGGACGATCACCTCGCCCTCGAGCACCGGATCGCCGTCGCCCTTGAGCACGGCGATCGCATCCCGCTCGCGGGTGAAGACGCGGGCGCGGCCGGTCTGCCGGAAGACGCCGTCGGCGTCGAGGCTGCGCCGGTCGATGGCGGTCGCCTTGATCACGCTGCCGGCCGGCGCGATGTTGCCGACCGGGAGACAGATGGTCGAGGTCATGCCCTTCGCGCGGGCCCGCTCGGGCGGGCAGATGACGTCGTCGGCGTCGACGCCGTCCAGTTCGGCCAGCCGTTCGCGCAGCCTGCGCCGCCGCTCGCTCGTCTCCCACTCGTCGAGTACCTCGTCCCAGGTCCTGCCGGCGACGGTGCGTGCGCCCGCCTTCACGAGCCCGAGGCGGCGGAGGTGCAGCATCACCTCCGGCACGCCGCCGGCCATGAACACGCGGATCGTCGGATGGTTCTGCGGCCCGTTCGGCAGCGCGTCGACGATCCGCGGGACCGCTCTGTTCACGCGCTGCCAGTCGTCGACTGTCGGCCGGACGAGCCCGGCGGCGTGCGCGATCGCCGGGATGTGGATCAGGAGGTTGGTCGAGCCGCCGAACGCGGCGTGCACGACCATCGCGTTCTCGATCGCCTCCTGCGTGAGGACGTCGGCCACCGTTCGCCCCTCCGCCGCCTGCGGCGTGAACCGCCTGGGCGGTGCGGCGGGCGACGTCGAGCCAGATCGGCTGTCCGGACGGCGCGAGCGCCGCGTGCGGGACGGTCAGTCCAAGCGCCTCGGCGACTACCTGCGCGGTCGCCGCCGTGCCCAGGAACTGGCAACCGCCCCCGGGGGTGGCGCAGGCGCGGCACCCGAGGTCGGCGGCCTCCTCGAGCGAGACGAGATCGTGTGCGAAACGAGCACCGAGCGTCTGCACGGCGCCGGCGTCCTCGCCCCGGCGCGGCGGCAGCGTCACACCGCCGGGGATGACCGCCCCGGCGAGCTCGCCGAACGACGCGACGGCCATCGTCATCGCCGGCAGTCCCTTGTCGCAGGTCCCGACGCCGATCACCCCGCGGCGGGTCGGCAGGCTGCGGACGAGCCGGCGAAGGACGAGCGCGGCGTCGTTGCGGTAGGCGAGCGAGTCGAACATCCCCGTCGTCCCCTGCGTGCGCCCGTCGCAGGGGTCGGAGACGTGCGCGGCGAACGGGAGCGCGCCGAGGCGGTCGAGCTCCTCCGCCGCCTCGCGCACGAGCAGGCCGACCTCCCAGTGGCCGGTGTGGTAGCCGAGAGCGACGGGACGGCCGTCGTCGCCGCGCAGACCTCCCTGCGTGGAGAGGATCAGAAACGGGTCGCGTGCCGTCTTCGCCGCGTCCCAGCCCATGCCGGCGTTCTGCGATAGGCCGAAGACGTCGCCGGACGGGCGGTCGCGGAGGAGCTCCGGCGTCAGCGGGAGGAGCCCGGCCGGGCCGTCCGCCGAGGTCTCGACGTCGAAGAGGTCGCGCTTCGTCAGTTGTATCGCCCGAGCTCGCGGGCGGTCTCGCACATCACCTCGATCAGGCCCGGCTTCGCGTCGAACAGCTGGCCCGTCGAGCGCAGGATGTAGCCGCCGCCCGCCATCGCCGCATCGAGGCAGCGCTTGACCTCGTCCCTGACGGCGTCGGCATCGGCCTCGTGGAGCAGGTGCTCGTTGAACCCGCCGAAGAGGCAGACCCGGTCGCCGATGCGGCGCTTCGCGTCGGCGAGCTCGACGTCGCCGGACGAGCGGTTCGACGTGAGCGTCTCGATCGCGTCCGGCCCCGTGTCGGCCATGTCCTCCAGGAGCAGCGTCGCCCGCCCGCAGTTGTGGAAGCTGACGAGGTACCCCGCCTCGTGCGCCGCCTGCACGCACTCGAGCTCGTAGGGCTTCATGAACTCGCGGAACTGATCGGGGGCGACGCCGACGCCGACCCAGGTCTCGTTCATCGAGATCGAGTGGATGCCGGTCTCGCCGAGCCGGCGGTAGAAGCCCTTCAGCCAGTCGGTGCAGAAGCGCATCAGGTCGTGCACGAACTGCGGGCGGTCGTAGATGTCCATCGACAGGTCGACGAGCCCGCGGATCTCCGCCGCCATGTCCCACGGGCCGACGACGTGGTGCAGCCACCACGCCTCGTCCCCGACCTTGTCGACCATGCCTTTCAGCACCGACATGTCGTAGAGGTCGGCCGAGGGGAAGTGCCGCAGGGCAGGCAGCTTCTTCTCCGGCTCGTCGCCCTTGAGCGGGAAGTCGTGGCAGGACGTGCCGAAGCCGTCCTCGGTGCGGTACGAGTAGTCGAGGTCGCCGTCCGGCGTGCGGATCTTGTGAGTGTGCTCGCGCCAATCGTCGCCGCGGCCCGTCTCCTCGAACGTCTCCACCCAGGTGTCCGTCTCGAAGGGGCGCGGGAAGAGCATCCGCGGCCAGATCTCGTGCTCGCCGATGTGCTGGCTGTACGTCGTGATCATCGGGTCGAGCCCGAGGTCCTGCTGCATCTTCACGATCGAGCCCATCGGGTCGTCGATCCAGTCCTCGAACAGGTCGAGGAACGACTTGTTCGGCGCTCTGAGCTGCTTGATCAGCGGCAACCCGAGCCAGCAGTGGATCGGCACGCGGTCGGGGGTTCCCCGTCCGAAGGCGATGCGGGTGCGCTCGGCAGTCTTCACGTCATTCACTCTCCTCTGAGATCGTTCGTGCTCGTAGCTTAGAGCCATCCTTCGAAAGCGAGGCCAGATGAGCATCGAGGAAGTCCAGCCCCGCATCTATCGCATCCCCTCGATCCTCGGACCGCGCCGGTTCGCGCAGTGGCTGGTCGTCGGCGACGAGCGGCTGCTGCTGGTCGACTCGGGAATCGACGGAACGATCGCCGAGCACGTCGCACCGGCGCTGCGCGAGCTTGGCCGCTCGCCCGCCGAGATCACGGACGTCGTCGTCTCGCACGCCGACGCCGACCACTACGGCGGGAACAGCGAGCTTCGCCGAGTCGCGCCGCAGGCGCAGATCCGGTCGGCGGCGCAGGACCGGGCCTGGATCGAGTCGTGGCAGACGATCGCGCGCGAGCGGTACGGCTGGTACCGGGGCCACGACCTGGACTACGACGCAGCCACCTGGCAGTGGCTCGAGCAGGCAGCCGGGCCCGACACCCCACTCGACGGGACGGTCACTGACGGCGAGACGATCGATCTCGGTGGGATCACGGTCGAGGTCATCGCCCTGCCGGGCCACTCGCCCGGCCACCTCGGCGTCGTCGCACCACGAGTCGGGCACGGCGATCGTCATGGACGCGGTCCTGGAGCGCGGTCTCTACACGACCGCCGACGAGCTGATCAGCCCGCCGCCCTACGGCTCCGTCCCGGCCTACCGCGGTACGATCGAGCGCCTCCGGCTGCTGCGTCCGGCGCGTCTGGGGACCAGCCACTACGCGCCGATCGAAGGCGAAACCGCGGTGACGGCATTCCTCGACGCCAGCGCCGGCTTCGTCGACGACCTCGACGCCGCCGTCCGCGCCGAGCTCGGGCCGCAACCGCGGCCGCTCGAGCACTACTGGCGAGCCGCCGACGCCGCGGTCGGGCCGTTCAGCGAGATGGCGGTCGAGCTCGCCAGGTCGGTCGGGGCTCACCTCGATCATGCTGTCGACGAGGGGCAGGCGGCGCGCGCGCAGGACGCGGCCGGCCGCCCCGCCTGGGCGGCCGCGTGAGACCGAGGTGCCACGCAGCGGAACCTGAGTCAAGCGCATGGGCAGATCTGGTCACGAAAGCCGGTTGACGCTCGCCCCTTCCGGTGCCATCATGTGGTACCGATGTCCTCGGTTGAAACCGGTTCCCAGGCGATCGACCGCGCGGCGCGCATCCTCGTGCGGCTGGTCGAGAGCGACGAAGTCGTAACGCTCGTCGGTCTCATGGAGGAGACGCGCCTGCCGAAGACGACGGCGGCGCGCCTCCTGCGCGCACTCGAGCGGAACGGGCTCGCCCAGCGCCGGCCCGGCGGCGGCTTCCGCCCGGGCCCGGTGCTCGTCGACTACGCGCGCCGCGACAGCGCCGTCGGCGACCTCGCCACGCTCGCCCTGCCGTTCCTGGAGCGGCTCGAGGTAACCACGGGCGAAACCGCCAACGTCGGCATCCCGACGCCCACCGGCGTCGCGCGCCTGGCGCAGGTGGACAGCCGCCATCCGCTCGGAGCGGGCAACTGGCGTGGGCGCCGCATTCCCGCGCATGCCTCGTCCATGGGCAAGCTGTTCATGGCCTTCGGGGCGGCACAGCCGCCGTTCGGGAGACTGGCCCGACTCGGGCCGAACACGATCACGAATGTCTCGGACCTGCTGGCCGAGCTCGAGCAGGTTCGGCGAGACGGCTATGCGACGACGTGGGAGGAGCTCGAGGCCGGTCTCTGCTCGACGGCCGCCCCCGTCCGCGGCGCCCGGGGCACCGTGATCGCCGCGATCTCGGTCTCCGCGCCCACCGTCCGCACGTCCCGTGACCGCCTCGGCGTGCTCACCGACCACGTCGTCAAGACCGCCGGGGCGCTCACGCAGCACATCCGCAACCACTCCCAGGAAGGAACCGCAGACGTATGACTCACGACGAGATCCTCACGCAGATGTACGACCGTACGCTCGTCGGCGACAAGCCGGCGGTCCTGGAGCTGACCGAGCAAGGATTGGAGACCGGCCTCACGCCGGAGCAGATGCTGTTCGATGCGCTCATCCCGGCGCTCGAGGAGGTCGGGGCGCGCTTCGAGCGCGGCGACTTCTTCGTCCCGGAAATGCTGATCGCAGGGCGTGCGATGAGCGGGGCCCTCGAGATCCTGCGTCCGCTCCTCGCCGACACCGGCGCGGAGACCGTCGGCACGTTTCTGATGGGCACGGTCAAGGGCGACGTGCACGACATCGGCAAGAACCTGGTCGACATCATGCTCGAGGGCGCAGGCTTCAAGGTGATCGACATCGGCGTCCAGGTCGCACCCGAGACGTTCATCGACGCGATCCGCGAGCACAAGCCGGACGTCGTCGGCTTCTCCGCCTTCCTGACGACGACGATGCCGATGTTCAAGGTGAACATCGAGGCGATCGAGAAGGCAGGGCTCCGCGACGACGTGATCATCATGGTCGGCGGTGCGCCCGTGACGCAGGAGTACGCGGACGCCGTCGGCGCGGACGGATACGCCGCGGACGCGGCGGCGACGACGAAGCGCGCGAAAGAGCTCATCGCCGAGCGGCGCACCCTGGCTCCGGTCTGATGGCCGCCGCCGGCGCCGTCGCCGTGATCGAGCGCGCCGTCAAGCAGCCCTTCTTCGGCTGCCGGATGTGCGGTCAGTGCGTGCTCCACGACACCGGGATGACCTGCCCGATGACGTGCCCGAAGACGCTGCGGAACGGGCCTTGCGGGGGCGTACGCGAAGACGGCACGCTGCGAGGTGAACCCGGGAATGGAGTGCGTCTGGCTGAAGGCCGAGCGCCGCTCGAGGACTCTGCCCCTGCCCGGCTCGTGGCGAGAGCACTTCCACCAGCTTCGGCCGCCCGTCGACAACCGGCTGAGAGGCACTTCCTCGTGGTGAACCTCGTCACCAAGCGCGACCGTGCACGGCCCGGCGGTTGGGCTGGCGCATGACGTCGTCGCGTGCTCGCACCCGTGGGGACCAGTGTCCACGAGCCCCCTTGGGACGTCTTGGTTGCCCCGGCCTGGCCCTCCACTCACCGTCCAAGGCTGGCCGATGAGCCGTCTCCGAGAGCTGGTCGAGTCCGGCGCCTCGCCGATCGTGACCGTGGAGGCACCGACGGTCGACGGCGGCGACCTCGCTACCTTCGCCGAAGCGATCGAGGAGGTCGCCCACTGGGCGGACGCGATCAACGCGACCGACAACACCGCCGCGCAGAGCTCATGCCTCCAACGTCGCCGTCGCGATCGCCCTCCTGCGCTGCGGCGCCGAGCCGGTGCTCCAGATCGTCTGCCGCGACAAGAACCGGCTCGCCTGCCAGGCGGACATCGTCGGCGCCGCGCTGCACGGTGTCGAGAACATCTGCTGCCTCACCGGGGACGACGTGACCTCGGGCGACGAGCCCGAGGCGCGGCGCGTCTTCGACCTGGACGGGCCACAGCTCGTCAGCGTCGCATCCACCCTCGCCGCCGGGCGATACCTGTCCGGCCGTTCGCTCGAGCCGGCGCCGAGCCTGTTCATCGGCGCGGTGGAGAATCCCGGGGCGCCGCCGCTCGACCACCGGCCGTCCCGGGCCCGGAAGAAGATCGAGGCCGGCGCGCGATTCCTCCAGCTGCAGATCTGCTACCACCCGGACCGGCTCGAAGCGTTCGCCGTCGCGCTCGAGCGCGACGGGTTGCTGTCGGAGGTCGCTCTCCTGCCCACGGTCATGCTCGCCCGCGGGGCGCGTGGCCTCGAGTACATCGACGGCAACGTCGCCGGAATCTCCGTGCCGGCGGAGACGATCGAGCGGGTGCGCAGCGCACCGGACGAGGCCGAGGCCGCCTACGAGCTTGCGCTCGAGCAGGCGCGCTTCGCGCTCGAGCTTCCGGGCGTCCGCGGCCTCCACGTCACCGACTTCCGGCATGACGGCAGCCTCTCCCGTCTCTGCACCGACCTCGGCATCGCACCACGATCAGAAAGAGAAGCCAATGCACACCATTCTCCGGTCAGCGTCTAGAGAAGTCGTCATCGGATCCGACCAGCCGTTCTGCATCATCGGCGAGCGCATCAACCCCACCGGGCGCAAGGTCGTTCGCCGAGCAGCTTCGGGAAGGCGACCTCTCCCAGGTCGTCGTCGACGTCGAGGAGCAGGTCGCGGGCGGCGCACATGTTCTGGATGTCAACATGGGCGTTCCGCTGACGGACGAGGCAGAGCTCATGTCCCGGGCCGTCCGCCTCGTCCAGGAGCACACCGACCTGCCTCTCTGCATCGACTCGTCGGTGGTGGAGGCGCTCGACGCCGGCCTCGCCGCCTACGAGGGGAAGGCGCTCGTCAACTCGGTCACCTGCGAGGACGACCGGCTCGAACGGGTGCTCCCGCTCGTCAAGGAGCACGGCGCGGCGATCATCTGCCTGGTCAACGACGAGACGGGCATCCCGCAGACGGCGCAGGAGCGGCTCGAGATCTGCAAGCGGCTCGTCGACGCCGTCCACGGCACGTACGGGATCCCCCTCGAGGACATGGTCATCGATCCGCTGGCGATGACGGTCGGCGCCGATCCCCAGGCGGTGCTCATCACGCTCGAGACGATCCGGCTGATTCACGACGAGTTCGGCCTGAACATGACCCTCGGCGCGTCGAACGTCTCGTTCGGGCTGCCGAGCAGGCACGCCCTCGGCGCCGCGTTCCTCGCGCTCGCGTCGTCCGTGGGGCTGACGAGCGCGATCATGGACGCGCGCAACTCGCAGACCGTCGACGCATGTCGAGCCGCGGATCTGCTCCTCGCCCGCGACGAGTGGGGGATGAACTGGATCGCGGCACATCGGCAGGCCCAGGCCGAGGCCGCGCGGGCGTGACCGTCCTGGAGGATCGCGTGGAGAGGCCCGGAGCCGCGGAAGAGCCCACCCGCGTGGCGCTGCGGTTCGAGCCCTCCGGAACCGCCGTTCGGGTCCCGCCGGGCGTGACGGTCTTCGACGCCGCCTCGTGGAACGGCATCGCCATCGATTCGACCTGCGGCGGACACGGCACCTGCAAGAAGTGCCGCGTCCGGATCGAGGAGGGTGAGGTCGCGGCCTCGCCGCTCGACGCGCGGGCGTTCTCACCCCAGGAGCTGGCGGACGGCTGGCGCCTCGCCTGCCGGGCAGAGGCGGCCGGCGATCTCCGGGTCGAGGTGCCGCCGCTCGTCACGCGGCCGAAGGCGGCCACCGTCGGCGTCGGCCGCCAGGTGATCCTCCACCCCGCGCTCCAGAAGCGGTACGTGGAGCTCGACGAGCCGGCGCTGGACGACCAGCGAAGCGACTTCCGGCGTCTCCAGGACGCGATCGACGACCTCGAGCTGCGCGCCGACCCGGGGGCGCTCCGGCGTCTCCCCGGCGTCCTCCGCGCCTCCGATTTCCGCGTCACGGCAGTCGTGGTCGACGATCTGCTGATCGACGTGGAGCCGGGTGACACCACCGACCGGCTGCATGCGCTCGCGTTCGACCTCGGGACGACGACGGTGGTGGCGACGCTTCTCGACGTCGGCACCGGCACTCCCGTCGCCGTCCGCTCGATGCTGAACAAGCAGCAGCCGTTCGGCGCGGACGTCATCTCTCGGATCTCGGCGACCATGCTCGACCCGTCCGCACTCGCCCGCCTGCGGACGCTCGCCGCCGAGACGCTGCAGGAGCTCGCGGAGGAGGTCTGCGCCCAGGCAGGCATCGAGCCGTCGGAGGTCTACGAGGTCGCGCTCGCGGGGAACGCGACGATGACCGCGATCGCGCTCGGGGTCGATCCGGCGCCGCTCGGCGTCGCGCCCTTCATCCTCGCCTCGCAGTCGTATGCGGAGCTGCCCGCGGCGGAGATCGGCCTCGACCTGCATCCGTGCGCGCAGGCGACGATCTTTCCGGCGCTCGGGGCCTATGTCGGCGGAGACGTCGTCGCGGGGCTCCTGGCCACGGGCATGACCCGCGACCGGCGTCTGCGCCTGTTCATCGACGTCGGCACGAACTGCGAGGTCGCGCTCGGCTCGGCGGACGGCCTGATCTGCACCGCCGCGCCCGCGGGCCCGGCGTTCGAGGCTGCGCAGATCGCCTGCGGCATGCGCGCGGCCGAGGGCGCGATCGAGGTCGTCCGCCTCCGCGACGATGCCGTCGAGCTCGAGGTGATCGACGACGCGGCACCCGTGGGCATCTGCGGCTCCGGCCTCGTCGACGCGGCCGCCGAGCTCGTCCGCGTCGGGCTGCTCGATCGCTCAGGCCGTTTCGTCTCCGCGGAGGAGGCGGAGAAGCTCTCGCCCGGGCTCGCGTCGCGACTCACGGCCCGCGCCGACGGCACGCGCGTGTTCGTTCTCCACTGGGCGAACGGAGAGGGCGAGGTCGAGGGCTCGATCTACCTCTCCCAGCGGGACGTCCGCGAGCTCCAGTTCGCCAAGGCGGCGATCGCGACGGGCTGGCGGCTGCTCGTCGAGGAGCTCGGAATCGCCGAGGACGAGATCCAGCAGGTGCTGCTCGCCGGCTCCTTCGGCTCGTACCTCTCCCCCGCGAGCGCCGTCCGCATCGGGCTCGTGCCGAAGCTCGCGCTGCCGCGGATCGTCTCGGCGGGCAACGTGGCCGGTGAGGGGGCCAAGATGGCGCTCCTCTCGCTCCAGGAGCGGCATGCGGCGGCGGCGATGCTCGAGCAGGTGCGCTACATCGAGCTCTCCGACCGCCCGGACTTCAACGACAAGTTCGTCGAGCAGCTCGGATTCCCCGCATGACAACGACGGCAGTTGCCGAGCGGCTGCTCGTCCTGGCGTGCGGAGCGCTCGCGCGGGAGGTGCTCGCGGTCGTCCGGGCGAACGGCTGGAACCACGTCGACGTGCACTGCCTCCCCGCGCAGCTCCACTCCACTCCGCGGCAGATCCCGCAGGCGGTCGACGAAGCGCTCGCCGAGGCCGCCGGCAGCTACGACCGCGTCTTCGTCGCGTATGCCGACTGCGGTACCGCCGGGGCGCTCGACGAGGTGCTCCGTCGACACGGCGCGGAGCGGCTTCCCGGCGCCCACTGCTACGCGGTCTTCGCCGGCCTCGAGGAATGGGACGCCCTTCAGTAGGAGGAGCCCGGGACCTTCTACCTCACCGACTTCCTCGTCCGGCACTTCGATTCGCTCGTCGCGCGCCCACTCGGCCTCGACCGCCATCCCGAGCTTGCAGAGGACATCTTCCGCAACTACCGGCGCGTCGTGTACCTCGCCCAGACGGACGACCGTCACGCTGCTCGAGCAGGCCCGCGCCTGTGCGGCCGTCGCTCGGCCTCGAGTTCGAGCAGCCGCCCGACCGGATACGGCCGGCTCGAGCGCTCCCTCGCCGGTTTCGTTCCCATCGCCCGCAATTGCCTGAGCTGACGGTCATCTACTGGCGCGACATCCCCGCGCAGGTGACGGCGGTGGACGGAACCGCCGCTGCCCGCGCGCAGCTGGCGGACCGCTTCCAGCTCGCGATCGACGACGCGGCCATGCAGGCGGGGCTGGTCGGCTCGGAGGAGTACCTCGCCGAGTGGCGGCGAGAGATCCGTGCGTGCAGCGCCGACCTCCAGAGCGAGGTGGACGAGGAGGCAGCGCGGCTCGAGGCCGCGTTCACGCCGGAGAAGCTGGGCCGGCTCGTCGACTCCGGAGGCCGGCGCGAAGGCACCTGATGCCGATCGCGCTTGAGCCGATCTCCGAATTCTGCGAGGCTCAGGCTGCCGGCTCCGCCGGCGCCTGAACCGACATCCGCACGTCTTCTCGCGAAGGGGGACACTCAATGGAACTCGGGATGATCAGCTCGACCTGGCTCGATACGAAGATCGGCCGCCTCGACGGAATCCGCACTGCGAAGCAGATCGGCTTCGACACCTACGACGTCTTCGAGGACCCGCTCGACCTGACCGACGCCGAGCGCGAGGAGATCAAGAGCACCTGCGCCGAGGTCGGCCTGCCGGTCCGCTCGGTGGTCTGCGTCGCGTTCGGGATCGTCGACTTCAACCCGTCGGTGCGGCGGTTCACGCTCGACCGGATCAAGGCGTACGTCGACCAGGGCGCCTTCTTCGGCGCGCGCAACGTCCTGCTCGTCGTCGGCGAGTACTTCTGGGATTGCGAGGTCTTCCCGCAACAGGCGATCTGGGACCTGGCCAAGGAGATGGTCAAGGAGGCCGGCGAGTACGCGGACTCGAAGGGCCTCGAGATCGTGCTCGAGCTCGAGCCGTTCGACCAGGCGCTGCTCAAGGACGTGCACGAGCTGGCGCGCTTCGTGCGCGAGATCGACCACCCGGCAGTCCGGGCGAACGCCGACATCTCGCACCTGCACCTGTCCGGTGCGTCCTTCGACGACGTCAAGGAGTTGACCGGCCTGATCGGGCACATCCATCTCTCCGACTGCGACGGCAAGGTGCACGGCGACCTCCCGGCCGGGTTGGGCGTGACCCCGATCAAGGAGTACCTGGCCGCGATCCGCGACACGGGCTACGACGGCACGGTCTCGATCGAGCTCGAGTACTCGCCCGATCCGGAGAAGATCGTCGAGTGGGCGCAACAGGCCTACGACGGGACTGCCGCGATCATGCGCGAGCTCGGCGTCCGCGCCTAGGAGGAGGCCGTGGCGGACTTCGACCTCAACACCGGCCCGAATCTCCCCGAGAAGACCGACTACGGGATCGGGTGCGTCGGCGCGGGGTTCATCATGCGCGACATCCATCTGCCTGCCTACAACGAGGCCGGCTTCAGGCCCGTCGCGATCGCCTCGAGGACGCCGGAGCACGCCCGCGCTGCGGCAGAGCAGAACGGTGTGCCGAAGGTGTACGACACGTGGCAGGAGTTGCTCGACGACCCCGACGTGGAGATCGTCGACATCGCGTTCCCGCCCGACCAGCAGCTCGAAATCGTGCGGGAGGCGGCGAGCAGACCGCACGTCAAGGGGATCCTGGCCCAGAAGCCGGTCGCCTTCACGCTCGCGGAGGCCGCCGAGATGGTGCGGATCTGCGACGAGACCGGCACCAAGCTCGGCGTCAACCACAACATGCGCTACGACCAGTCGATCCGGGCGCTGAAGACGCTCCTCGACCGGGGCGAGCTCGGCACCCCGGTCGTCGCGGAGATCGTCATGAACGCCCGCCCGCACTGGCAGGAGTTCATCAAGCCGTACGGGCGGATCGCGCTCCTGAATATGTCGATCCACCACCTGGACGCGTTCCGGTTCCTGTTCGGGGATCCGGAGCGCATCCGCGTCTCGGCACGGACCGACCCGAGTCACGACTTCCCGCACGAGGACGGGCTGGCCTTCTACATCCTCGAGTACGCCGACGGCCTGCGGGCGATCGGCCTCGACAACTGCTTCACGTGGGTCGACCACCGGATCGAGTGGCGCGTGGAGGGGACGGAAGGCGTCGCGAAGGGCACGATCGGCTGGCCTGACTACCCCGAGGGCAGCCCGTCGACGATCGACTGGACGACCCGCGCCATGGAGGGCGAGTGGGAGCAGCCGCGCTGGGAGGAGCGCTGGTTTCCGCAGGCGTTCAAGGGCACGATGGGTCAGCTCATGCGCGCGATCCAGGAGGACGCCGAGCCGGAGATCTCCGGCCACACAACGCTCGGCACGATGGCACTGGTCGAGGCGGCGTACCGCTCGGTCCACGAAGGCCGTGCGGTTCCGCTCGAGGAGACGCGCGCCGAGGCGGGAATCGCATGAGCCGTAGGCTCGACGGATCCCGGGTATGAGCTCGGATCCGTTCCGTCTCGACGGGCGGGTCGCCTTCGTGACCGGTGCCGGCGGCGGACTCGGCGAGGGGATCTGCGCCTCGCTCGCCGCCGCCGGCGCGGCCGTCGCCTGCGCCGACATCGATCAGGATCGAGTCGGGCGCATCGCCCAGCGGGTGGTGGACGGGGGCGGCCGCTCGCTCGCGCTCGCCGTCGACGTGTCGGACTGGGTCGCGGTGGAAAGGGCGGTGCAGCAGACGATCGCCGAGCTCGGCGGAATCGACGTGCTCGTCAACAACGCCGCGATCTACCCGCGCAGGGCGTGGACGGAGATCACCGAGGAGGAGTGGGACCGCGTGCTCGCGGTCAACCTGAAGGCCTATTTCCTCTGCGCCCGCGCCTGCCATCAGTCGATGAAGGAGCGCGGCAAGGGCCACATCGTGAACATGTCCTCCGTGACCTTCCTGATCGGGTTCGAGATGCTCCTCGACTACGTTGCGTCGAAGGGCGGCATCGTCGGCTTCACGCGGGCGCTCGCGCACGAGGTCGGGCCGGACGGGATCACCGTCAACGCAATCGCACCGGGAGCGTTCCCGACCGATGCGGAGAAGATCCACCCCGATCCGGAGGGCTATGACCAGTGGGTGCTCGACCAGCAGTGCCTCAAGCGCCGCGGCGCCCCTCAGGACATCGGCAGCCTCGTCGTCTTCCTCTCCAGCGACGCCTCCTCGTTCATCACCGGCCAGACCGTCGCCGTCGACGGCGGCTGGGCGATGCACTAGCCGGCATGGGCTCGCTCGCAGGCGAGATCGCGGTCGTCACCGGCGCGCGGCAGGGGATCGGCGCAGCGGTGGTGCAGGCGCTCGCTGACGCCGGCGCGCGCGTCGCGGTCACGCATCACGATCGGGGAGTGGCCGAAGCGCTGGCCGCGGAGCTCGGGCCCGAGCACGCCGGATTTGCCCTCGACGTTCGCTCCACCGCCTCGGTCGACGCGGCGGCGGTCGCCGTCGCCGAGAAGGTCGGCGAGGCGACGATCCTCGTGAACGCCGCGGGCATCAACAGGATCGGGCCAGCCGAGTCGTTCACGGACGAGGAGTGGAACGAGATCCTTGACGTGAACCTCACCGGCGCGTACCGGTGCTGCCGCGCCTTCGGCTCGCCGATGCTCGCAGCGGGCCGCGGTTGCATCGTCAATGTCGCCTCGATCATCGGCCCGCAGGTCGCCATGCCCGGCCGGGCTCCGTACGCGGCGAGCAAAGCAGGGATCGTCGGGCTGACGCGGGTTCTCGGAATCGAATGGGCGGCCCGCGGAGTGCGGGTGAATGCGCTGCTTCCGGGTCCTGTGCGCACGCCGATGGTCGCGCGCGCGATCGAGGACGGCGTGATCGTCGAGCAAGAGGTCGTCGACCGCACGCCGGCCGGCCGGTTCGCGGAGCCCGAGGACGTCGCGCGCGCCGTCGTACTGCTGTGCAATCCCGACGCCGGGTTCGTCACCGCGCAGACGCTCGTCGTCGACGGAGGCTACGTGATGTACGGCGCGGCAGGCCCCGCGTCGCGCCTGCCCGGCCACGGGAGCGACGATGCCTGAGCTCTACGGGCGCCGGTACTCGCGGGACGAGCTGTCGTGCCGTGTTGGCCGCCTCGAGCAGGTGGCCGGTGTACGGCTGGCGACGCTGGGCGACGGTGTCGAGCGCGGCGTGCGCGTGCTCGAGTTCAGGACCGGGACGGGCTTCGAGTTCGACGTCATCGTTGACCGCGCGTTCGACATCGGCCGCTGCGAGCACGCCGGCCGCGCGCTCGCCTGGACATCGCGCGACGGGCTTCGCCGGACCGTGGTTCTACGAGCCGGAGGGCCTCGGCTTCTTCCGCAGCTTCGGCGGCGGCCTGCTGACCACCTGCGGGCTCGACCACGCGCTCTTCATGGCCGAGGACACGGCAGCGCAGTACCACTACCCGCCGAAGCCGACCGAGACGTTCGGCCTGCACGGCCGCGTCTCGAACCGGCCGGCGCGCCTCGCCGCCTACGGCGAGCGCTGGGAAGGCGACGAGTGCGTCCTCTACGCGGAGGGCGAGGTGCTGCAGGCCGCGGTGTTCGGCGAGCAGCTGCTCCTCCGCCGGCGCATCGAGGCACGTGTCGGCGAGTCGCGGCTGTTCGTCCACGACGAGGTCGTCAACGTCGGCCACGACCGCACGCCGCACATGCTCCTCTACCACGTCAACGCCGGCTGGCCGGTCGTCGACGACGGGTCGGAGCTGCTCGCCCCGGCGACGGCGGTCGAGCCGAGGGGCGACTATCCGATCGAGGGCTACCGCCGAGTGCACGCGCCCGAGAGCGGCTACGTCGAGCAGGTCTTCGAGCACGAGCTCGCCGCCGAAGCGGACGGACGGGTGCCCGTCGCGATCGTCAACCGGCGGCTGGGGCTCGGTGCATACCAGGTCTTCCGCCGCGACCAGCTCCCCCACCACTTCGTCTGGCGCATGCTCGGCGAGGGCACCTACGTGGTCGGGATCGAGCCGTGCACGAACCGGACTGCCGGCCGGCTCGACGCCCGCGCGCGCGGCGAGCTGATCGAGTTGGACTCAGGCGAGAGCCGCTCATACGAGCTCGAGCTCGGCGCGCTCGTCGGGGAGGCGGCCATCGATGCGTTTGCCGCCCGCGTCGACGGCGCCGCGAGCTGATCGTGTGATGCCGGCTGCGGGCCAGCTCACGCCTCGCGCGCGTGTGCGCGCGGCGCTCGCGCACCGCCAGCCCGACCGGGTTCCGGCCGACTTCCTCGCCACCCCGAAGATCTGGGAGGAGCTGCATCGCACGGCTGGGCGCCGAAGCCGATCGTCCGTGCCCGCGGAGTATGTCGAGCCGGCGCGCGAGGCCGTCCTCCGCCGCTTGGAGATCGACCTCCGCGTGCTGTCGTACGACATGCTCTGCGACCCGCCGGAGACCGCAGTCGGCGACGGAGTCGTCGACTGGTGGAGCTCGCTCGATCGCTCCAGTCCGAACCGGATGTGGCGTCGCCGCAATGCGGACGGGACGACGAGCGACGTGTGGGGCAACGCTTCGGAGGATCGTTGGGGACTACGAGGAGTTCGCCGGCCGGCCCCTCCAGGGCGCCGAGCGGGCGAGCGACCCTTGATCGCTTTACATGGCCCCAACCCGACTGGTGGGACTTCAGCCCCCTGCCGGAGATCGTCCGGGCCAGCCCGAGCCGGCCACCGGGATCACGTCCAGCCAGCCCGGCCGGCTCGCCCGACTTCACCCGTAACGAGTCGACAAGCTCGTGCCTCCAAGCTGCAACAGCGTACTGGGGGCCGGTGGGTCTCAAGGCTCAGGCAACTGTGACCACCGATTCGGCTTCGTCGAGTAGCGGGCTCTCGACGATTCCGAGCCGGTAGGCGGCTCGGGCTGCTTCGGTGCGGTTGGCGACGTCGAGCTTGCGGTAGATGTTGGTCAGGTGGAACTTGACGGTCTGCTCGGTGACCCAGAGCTCTTTGCCGAGCGCGCGGTTGGACAGTCCGCGGGCGACGCCGGCGAGGATGGTGATCTCGCGGTCGGTGAGGCCGGCCTCGCGCGCGTCGCGCTGCTGGTCGTGCTCGGGGACGCCGAGGACGTTGTAGACGGTCTCGTCGACTGCGTGGCGCAGCGCCGCGGGTAGGTCGAGCGGGTTGATGCTCTTGACGATGTAGCCGTTGGCGCCGCGCTTCAGCGCCGCTTCGATGTGGTCGGGGTCGCTGAAGACCGAAAGCACGACCACCTTCACCTGCGGGTCGCGTTTGCGCAGGCGCTCGAGACAGGCGAGCCCATCGAGCTTGGGCATGCGCACGTCGAGCAGGACGACATCCGGCTTCAGCTCGCCAACGAGCGACGATACCTGGCTGCCGTCCTGGGCCTCGCCGACGACCTCGATGTCGTCAGCCCCGTCGAGTGCAGCCCGAATACCTTCCAACATCAGCCGATGGTCATCGGCAATCAGGACACGCATCGTTCCCCCCCTCTCCGTTGTTTGCTCTCTCCACGAACCTGGTGATTCAGGTCGGAATCTGTGGCGCGGGCCACATGGCAGCGACATCCCTCGTTCGGGGCATCACCCTTTCGAGGGATCCGCCCACAGATCACCCGGCTGGGGTACCCCGTATGGGGGAAGGCCTGGTTTCCCCCTCGATCGAGTGATGCGCGGAACGCCGGAACGGCTGATCGGACGATCGAGCGAATGACGGCTACCCGCGCTGTGTACCCGCAGCCGTCACACCGGCCTCGTCGACGCCGCGATCTGCTCGCGCCGATTCCCCGGCTTCTCGCGCTCCGACTCGACGGCCGCGGGATCGTCCATCACTGGGTCTCCTTTCGATCGCCTCGCGGGACGTGACCGACGTTAGCGGCGACGACCGGCGGGATGGGTCGACATCCTGCGAAGATCCGGTGACGGTTTGTCATCCAGGGCCTGGGCCGGTGCCCGGGCGTGCGCAGACAGAGGTTGCGGTGGCGCAGCGCCGTGACGCACCAGCGATGCACACCGCTGCTGAAGAATGAGAAAGCCCCGCGATTTGCAGGGCTTTTCGGTAGCAGGCCTGTAAGCCGGATTCTGTCTTGGGTGACCATCTCTCTAGGCCGGCGCTTGCGCGACGGCTCGAGCGGTGTACCCGGTTCCTCGGCGGGCCGCGTCGTCGGAACCTGCTTCACCTTGCACCGGACGGGGTTTGGCTAGCCGCCGCGTCACCGCGGCGCTGGTGGGCTCTTACCCCACCCTTTCACCCTTACCGCCGGCGTCTCCGGAGAGTTTTTCGCCGGAGGCGGTCTCCTTTCTGTGCCACTTTCCGTCGGCTTTCGCCGCCTGGGGTTTCCCCAGCGTCCTGCCCTTCGGTGTCCGGACTTTCCTCGGAGGCTCACCGGTTCGAGAACCGGCAGAGCCCCCGCGGTCACCCGGCCTGCACCCGAAAGCAGGTGGCACCGACAACGGCTCGCGTCCGCACGGCCGGCGCCGCCTACGAATGCGGTGGACGACCTTCCTGGCAAGGGCCAGATCACGGTCGAGGGCCCGTTCTACGACGCGAGAGCACGTCCTGGCATCGATGGAGCTGAATCGCGGCCGGCGGCACCAAGTACGACTTCGTCTTCCACCTGATCCTGTAGGGCGGCTTACGGCGCGGGGGCGTCGGCCAGCCGCTCGGCGGCCGGCGCCTCGCTCTGGATCTCCAACCCACACTCGACGCAGCCGATCCCGTCGGAGCGGTGGAGCAGAAACTCCCCGCAGACCGGACATTCGAGGCTGGCGCGTCGCAGGATCGCAACGAGCTCCTGGTCGAGCGTCCGATGCAGGGTCACGAGGGATGAGCCTTGCGTTTCGACCGTCACAGCGTCCGGAACACCCCGGTCACCTTGCCGAGCACCTGGACGTGCGGCGCGTAGATCGGCTCGTAGTCGCCGTTCTCCGGCTGGAGGCGGATACGTCCGTTCTCGCGAAAGAAGCGCTTGACGGTCGCCTCGTCGGTCGCCTCGTCGTCGCCGACCATCGCGACGACGATGTCCCCGTCACGGGCATCCTGCTGCCTGCGAACGACGACGTAGTCGTTCTCGAGGATCCCGGCGTCCCGCATCGAGTCGCCGCGGACACGGAGGAGGAACTCCTCGCCGCCGCGGGCGAGCGGCTCGGGCACGGAGATGTACGCGTCGACATTCTGCTCGGCGAGGAGCGGGCCGCCGGCCGCGATTTGCCCCAGAAGCGGGAGTGCGTGGGCGGTGCCGCCCTGATCGCGCACGGCCCGCCCGGACAGCTCGAGCGCGCGGGGCTTGGTCGGGTCGCGCTTGATCAGCCCGGCGCGCTCCAGGTTGGCGAGGTGCGCGTGCACGGTGGAAGGCGAGGCGAGCCCGACCTTCTCCCCGATCTCGCGAACGGTCGGCGGATACCCGTGGACATCGACGTACTGGACGAGGAACTCCCAGATCTGCTGCTGACGCTTGGTGAGCAAAGCGCTCCCTTCGTGGGCGAACATGTGTTCGAGAGTAGCGGGAGTATCGGACAGCGTCAAGGCCGAACGTGCCAGGCGGCGGGACTCCTCCGTCCGGCCCGTCTGCCTTGCTGAGGGAGGTGCCGTATGAGATAAGGCATCCATCCCACTTCTTCGGAGGCTCTGAATGGATCAACTCAAGGGAATGAGCCGCTCCTCCCAGCTGCTTGCGGGAGCGGGGTTGCTGCTGTTCATCTTCCTCTTTTTCGACTGGCAGCAGGTGTGTTTCGGCTCCGTCTGCGGCAGCCGTTCCGGCTGGCACGGCTGGGGCATCCTGGTCGGGCTGTTGACGATCGCTCTGCTCCTCTGGGAGGCGGCGCAGATCTTCGGCGTGAAGGTCGAGCTGCCGATCAAGCCGGCGATGCTCTCCGCCGGGCCTGGCAGCGGGTGTTCTGCTCTTCACAGTGATCAAGTTCCTCGTCGACAACGAGGCGCGGCACTGGCCGGCGTGGGTCGGCCTGATCCTCGCGATCGCGATCGGGGCCGGCGGCTTCCTGCGCTGGTCGGGCGATGCTCCGAAAGAGATGCAGATGGGCAAGAAGCCGCCGCCCGCGGCGTAGCCGGTCGTCTTCGAAAGGGGGTCCCGTTCACACGGGGCCCCCGGCGCCGACGGCCCGAGCGGGTCCGGCCGTCGGCATGACCACGCGCCTGAGCGCGTCGAGTAGTTCGTGAATGCGGCACCTCATCTCGTCACTCGTGTTCGGGTCGATCACGACAATCCGCATCTCGATCCTCATCTGCTGAAGGCGGCGGCAAGGCGCGCCTCGGCCTCTGCCGAGATCCGCGAGCCCTCGATCTCGACGGCGGTGATCCCGTCGACGGCGAGCAGAGCCGGCCGGATCGTCGATGCCGTCGTCAGCGGCCGGAGCGGACAGCCGGTGCACATGCCCGTGAACCGGAGCCGGACGACGCCGCGCTCCACGCCGATGAGCTCGACCCCGCCGGCGTGCGCGTCCAGCGCGGGCCGCAACTCTTCGAGCCGGTCGAGAACCTCGGCGATCATGCGAAGGCGTGGGGGTAGTGCTTGCGCGCGTCTTCCTCGCTGACGTAGCCCTCACGCACGTCACGGCGCACCGCTTCCGGGTCGCGCTCCGACGGCGGGCCGTACCCTCCCCCGCCTCCGCAGTGGATCGTGAACGTCGAGCCCTTCGGCAGCGCGAGGCCCGTCGCCTTGGCGACCGGCTGCACCGTCCCGTCGGGGAGACGGAGCTCGCCGCTGTTCGGCTTGCCCGGAAGGCCGCCCGCAAGCGCCCAGGGCGCGTTCTTCGTCCGCTCGATCGTCGAGATCGCGTACGCGTCCTCGAGAAAATGGAAGGCCATCTCGACTCCGAGACCGCCGCGATGGCGCCCCGGCCCGCCCGAGTCCGTCGCCAGCTCGCAGCGCTCCATCAGCCACGGGTTCCTCTGCTCCCACACCTCGAGCGGCGCGAAGCGCGTCGCCGCCTCGATGTGGTGCAGCCGGGCGCTCTGCCCGTCGCCATGGATCGAGGCGCCCTGGCCGACCGGGTGCGGTGAGCCGTCGGCCCAGAACGCGCCGCTCTCCTCCCGCACGCCGTACCACATGACCGCGGCCAGATCGCCCCCCGAACAGGCGCAGACCGCCTCCGGCATCGCGTCCGCGACCGCATTCAGCACGGCCTCGGTCGCCTGCATCGCCGGCCAGCCGTAGAGGAAGCAGGGAGCGGGCGACAACGCGTGGAACATCGAGCCGGGCCGCGAGATCACCTCGATCGGCCGGAAGTGACCCTCGTTCGGCGCCTCGCCGCCGCCCGCGAGCATCGTCATGATCACGCGCGCGGCCGAGACCGTGGAGGCGATCGGGCAGTTCACCGGCCCCTTCCGCGCCGCCGGAGCACCGCTGAAGTCGAGCCTGGCGGTCGTCCCGTCGATCTCGAGCACGACTTCGAACGGGATCGGGTCGGACGTGATCCCGTCGTCGTCCATCTCACCGCGCCCGATGTAGCGCCCATCCGGGAGCCGCTCGAGGTAGCTCCGCACGACCGTCTCGCCGTGGTCGTACATCCGCTCGACGCAGGTCAGGAACGTGTCGAGGCCGTAGCGCTCGACGAGCCGCACCAGCTCGCGTGCGCCCGCGCGCACCCCCGCGACCTCGGCGTTGATGTCTCCGAGCACGAACTTCGGCAGCCGCGAGTTCGCGATCGCCATCTTCTGGATGTCCTCGACCAGGCGGCCGGCGCTGTAGAGCTTGACGCCCGGAAAGATCGTGCCCTCCTGGAAGACGTCCGTTGTGTCGGTGCAGTAGATCTCCTTCGCGCCGATGTCGAGCCAGTGCGCCTTGATCGCCGCGTACCCGACCAGCTCGCCGCCGGCAAGGAAGACGGGCATCACGACCGCGGCGTCCTGGGGATGGGATCCCGTCTTGTATGGATCGTTCAGGAGAATCACGTCGCCCGGCTCGAGCCGGTCCTCGCCGCCCACCTCCTCGACTGCGGCCTCGATGCAAAAGCTCATCGTCCCCATGAAGAAGGGCAGGCTCGGCGCCTGCGCCAGGAGTCGCATCCGCCGGTCGTACAGAACGGCGGCGAAGTCGAGGACCTCATAGATGATCGGCGACATCGAGGTGCGAACGAGCGTGCGCTTGATCGCCTCGGCGGCCGAGTTGAGGCCGTGCCGGATCACCTCCGTCGTGATCGGATCCGCCTCGGCCGCGTCGTGCTCGCCTGCCAGGCCGCCGCGGTACACCACCGTCTCGGTCGCGGTCATCGTGCCCCCTTCGTGTCGCTGATCCGGAGAACGCCTCCCGGCTCCGGGCGAGCCGTGAACTCGGCGTCCAGATAGGTCGTCGCCGTCTCCTCCACCACGACAGCCGGGCCGGCGAGCCCCTCGGCGGCGATTTCGGCCCGGTCGAGGATCCGGAACGGCAGCAGCTCGCCACGCGTGAACGACCAGGCCTGGATCTCGCCGCCGCCATGCGCGGGGCCGGGCGCAGCAAGTTCGGCGGCTCGGCGTCGGAGCGGCGTCCGGACCGTCGCGCGCAGCGAGACGATCTCGACCTGTTCGTCCATCACATGACCGAACGTGCGGTCGTAGTCGGCCGTGAAGACGGCTCGGATCTCCTCCAGGTCGGCGCCGAGTGTGCCGTCCGCGCGGGTCGGCACGGCAACCGTCAGCGAGTGCTCCTGGCCGACGTACCGCATGTCGAGCCTCGCCTCGCGAACATGCTCGCCCCGCGAGTCGGCGCGGCCGGCGAGATCGGAGAACAGCTCCCCGAGAACGGCGTCGGCGTCCTCGACTGCATCGCCTTCGAGGCGGATGATCCGCGTGCGCGCCGCCGTCTGTGTCAGGTCGGCGCCGAGCAGGCCCCAGGCGGAGAAGTTACCCGCGTGCGCCGGCACGATGATCTCGCGCAGATCGAGCTCACGCGCCAGCAGCGTGCCGAACAGCGGCCCCGCCCCGCCGAACGGCATCAGCACCGCGCCGCGCGGATCGCGTCCGCGCTCGATCGTGATCTCGCGGATCGCGTTCGCCATGTTTGCGGCGGCGATCGTGAGCACGCCGCGGGCCGTCTCGTCGATCGTCAGCCCGAGCCGGTCGGCGAGCGGCTCGAGCGCGGCTATCGCAAGCCCGCGGTCGAGCTCGATCCCGCTCGCCAGCTTCCCCTCGCCGAGCATGCCGAGGACGAAGGCGGCATCAGTGACCGTCGGCTGGGTTCCGCCGCGGCGGTAGCAGGCCGGGCCGGGAACGGCCCCTGCACTGCCCGGGCCGACCTTGAGGAGTCCGCCCACGTCGACGCGCGCAAGCGAGCCCCCGCCGGCGCCGATCGAGCGCACGTCCACCCAGGGGCTCTGTACCGGCATCCCCTCGACGCTGCCCTCGTACATGAGCTGCGGCCGGCCGCCGCTCACGAGGCAGGTGTCGAAGCTCGTCCCGCCGACGTCGGCGGTGATCACCTCGTCGAGCCCGAGCCGGCGCGCGAGCTCGCCCGCCCCTTCGGCCCCGGCGACCGGCCCGGACATGATCGTCTCGAACGGCCGAGCCTCGGCCTCCGCGAATGTCGTCGCACCGCCGCCCGAGCGGGTGACGAGGGTCTCGCCCGCAAAGCCCGCTTCGCGGAGGCGGCCGTCGAGCGCGCGCAGGTAGGTGGCCATCCTCGGCCGCACGTAAGCGTCGATCACCGTCGTCGAAGTGCGCTCGTACTCGCGGTACTCGCCGGAGATGCGGTGGGAGAGCGAGATCTCGCCGTCGAAGCCGGCGGCACGCAGAGCCTGCTCGGCGGCGAGCTCGTGAGCCTGGTTCGCATACGAGTTCAGAAACGCCACCGCCACGGAGGTAGCGCCCTCGGCGGCGAAGATCTCGGCGGCCGCACGCACATCGTCCCCGTCGAACTCGGTCCAGACCTCCCCGCTCGCGCGGATCCGCTCGGTCACCGGCAGGCGCAGACGGCGTGGCACGAGCGGCTCGGGCTGGCGCCAGAAGAGGTTGTACGGGTCGCCGCGGTCGCCGCGGGCCAGCTCGAGGACGTCGCGGAAGCCGCGCGTCGCCAGCAGGCCGACGACCGCGCCGGTCCTGGTCAGCAGGGAGTTGAGGCCGACCGTCGTCCCGTGCAGAAAGTAGGCGGCTGCGCCCAGCTGCTCGCGCGAAACTGCAGCTGCGACGGCCGCGAGCACACCTTCCTCGGGAGCCGCGGGCGTCGTCGGCTCCTTCGAGACGCGCACCTCGCCCGTGGTGTCGTCGTAGAAGATCAGGTCGGTGAAGGTGCCGCCGACGTCGACTCCCAGCCGCGTTGCCATCAGGCGGGCGCGGCGGCGAGCTCGGCCTGCTTGGCCTCGACGTCGATCTTCATCAGCCGCGCGAAGGTCAGCCCGAGGATGTTCTCGCGGTCGCGCCGCGTGATCTGCGGATAGCCGAAGCCATCGCGCAGATCGTCGGGGATCTCGATCTCCATGAACGCATGCAGGTACGGCGCCGGCCCACCTGACAGCGCGGCGTCGGAGGCGTAACACAGCTTCTCGGAGCCGACCATCTGGAGCAGCTGCCCGAGTTGCTGCTGCACCTGCCGGGGCGCGATCAGCGTGAAGTTGAGGTTCGAGGCGAGCGACAGGTAGATGTTCGGGAAGCGCGCGGCGATCCAGACCGCCTCCTCGAAGTAGGGAAGCGCCAGGTGGTGGACGACGAAGTTGAGCTCCGGGAAGTCGCGCGCCGGCCGTTGCAAGTCGTTCGGCCGCATCGCCTCGAGGTCCATGAGCCCGAAGGGGATTCCCTTGTGGAACTGGATCACGTCCACGCCGAGCTCGAGACAGCGCTCGTAGAGCGGGTACGCGAGCTCCCGGTCGTCGCAGGCCCAGGAGCCCTGGACGTGGCCGTTGTAGAACTTGATCGAGCGGGCGCCGAGCTCCTTGACCTGCCAGTCGAGCTGCTCGAGCGCCGCGTCGACGCCCTGCCACATCGGATCGACGCCGCCGCAGAAGACCACCCGGTCGGGATAGCGCTGCGCCATCGCGTGCTGGGTCAGGACCGGCGCGAACGTGTCCTTGAACCAGTCGAAGATCGGCACCACCTGCACCATCGCCATGTCGGTGGGCGCATCGACGAAAACCATCTCGTACAGCTCCTCGACCGTCCAGCGGCGCTTGAACTCGATCGAGCCGTCGTTGTACGCCGCCCAGCGGCCGCCTGCGCCCATCGCCAGGAGCAGGTCGCGCGAGTAGCGCGCATCCGGCGCGTCCTCGCGCAGGTTCTCGTCCGACATGTCGTAGCAGTGGATCGCGTTGTCGAAGACGAAGATCCCGTCGAGCATCAGGCGACTCCGGCGTCGAAGCGAAGTCCCGTTGCCTCGAGCTCCGGCACCACGTCCGGGCCGAATGTGGCCAGCCGCTCGCGGTACTCGGGAGTCATGGCGATGTCGTTCATGTCGCTGACCCCGCCGGTGACGAGGATCAGCAGATGCGCCGTCTCCTCGCTCACGTTCTGGAAGGCGCGCACCACCCCGGGCGGCACCGAGACCGTGTCCCAGCGCTCGAGAATCGTCTCGTGCTCGCCGTGGTCGCCCCAGGAGATGCGGAAGCTGCCGTCGAGGCAGAAGAAGGTCTCGGTTGTCGCGTGGTGCGCATGGAGACCCGGGCCCTGGCCCGGCGGGCACTCGGCGATGTGGAACGTGAAGTCGACGTCGCGGATCGGCGCAGAGTTTGCGAGCGGGCCCTCGGCTTCGCGCGGCGAGGTGATCGCGAGCAGACTGCGCGCGTAGACGAGGTCGCGCGCCTCCTGCGGCAGCTTCGGATTGTGCTGAACGTCCCAGAGCCCGAGCTGGGCGAACCGCGCCGTCCGGGCTTCCATCTGTTCGGGTGTGGCTTGCGCCGTCTTCATACCGCTCCTTCCTCGTAGCCGTAGAGCCGCTTCGCGGCCTCGGGTGTCAGGTCTCCACTCGCGATGTCTTCGGCGATCGCCGTCCGGTCTCGCTCGGCCGGATCGCCGTAGCCGCCGCCGCCGCCGGTCGCTCCGCGCACGATGTCGCCGCGACGGAGCGTGATCCCGGCACTCTTGAACGTTCGCTGCTCGTCGTCGCGACCCGGGTTGATCACGACCTCGGGCGGTGCGCCGTCGTGCCCGCCGAACAGCCCCCATGCGGGTGTCTTCGACCGCTCCCACCACAGGTAGACAACCGCCTCGTCGCACAGGAGCTCGAACTCCCGGACGACGCCGTTGCCGCCCCGCCACTGTCCCGCACCGCCGGAGTCCGGCCGCTTTCCGTAGCGGCGGACGCGCAGCGGCACCTTCGTCTCGAGAATCTCGACGGGAAAGTCCTTCATCGCGCCGTTGACGTTGTTGATCAGGGCACTCTCCCCGTCGGAGCCGCGCCACGCGCCCCAGCCGCCGACGGTCGGCTCCAGGTGGAAGAAGAGCGTGCCGCTGCGCGGGTCGATTCCGGCGGCGCCGAACACCATCGAGTCGCCGTAGCTGGCACCTGCCGCCTGCTCCGGGATCGCGGGGGCGAGCGCCTTCACGACGAGGTCGATCAGCAGCCCCAGCGTCGTGAAGTACCAAGCGCACGGCGCGGGCTCCTCGGCCGCGAGCAGCGACCCCTTCCTGACCTTCACGTCGAGCGGGCGGAACGCTCCGCCGTTCGGCGGCCGGTCGGGGTCGATCAAGAGCTTGTACGCGACGCGGCACGCGGAGATCGCCTGGGCGTGGCCGCAGTTGACGGGACCGCGCTGCATGTCGTCCGTCCCGGTCAGGTCGATCTCGAGCAGCTCGCCGGCCACGGTCACCTTCAGCCGGATGAAGACCGGCTCGTCGTCGAGACCGTCGTTGTCGATGCAGCCCTCCGCCTCGTAGACCCCGTCCGGCAGAGCCGCGATCGCGGCGCGCTCGATCCGCTCGGTCTGCGCGAAGATCTCGTCCCGCGCCGCCTGCACGGTCTCGAGCCCGAAGCGCTCGACGATCGCACAGAGCCGTTTCTCGCCCGTCCGTGCGCACGCGATCTGCGCCGCCAGGTCGCCGCGCGCCGGATACGAGAAGCGCGAATTGCGCCCGAGCAGGTCGACGACGTCCTCCCGCACCCGACCTCCCTCGACCACCTTGAGCGCACCCATCCTGAGCCCTTCCTGCCAGATGTCCGTCGAGTCCATCGGCGAGCCCGGATCCTTCGCCCCCACGTCGAGCCAGTGCGCCCGCGAGGCGCCGAAGCCGATCAGCTCGTCGTCCCGAAAGATCGGCGAGTAGACCGAGATGTCGTTCAGATGCGTGCCCGCGAGGTAGGAATCGTTGAGCGCCCAGACGTCGCCCGGCTTCCACACCTCGCGGCCGTACAGCTCCTCGGTCAGCCGGGTGCAGACCTCGAGATTCCCGAGGAAGATCGGCAACCCCGAGGACTGGCCGAGCACCCGGTGCTCGGCGTCGAGCAGCGCGACCGAGCAGTCGCGGAGCTCGTAGATGATCCAGGTGTAGGCCGACCGGACGAGCGTCGCGTTCATCTCCTCCGCCGCCGAGTTGAGGGCGTTGCGGATCACCTCGGTGGTGATCGGGTCGAGGGCCGCCGGTGCCGTCACGGCACCCTCGTCAGCCGCAGTGTCCCGGCCTCGCCGACGCGTATCGTCCAGCCGGGAGGGACGACAGTCGTCGCCGTCGGCTCGTCGACGATCGCGGGCCCGGTCAGCTCGTCCCCGAGCTCGTCGCGACGGACGACGGCGATCGGCCAGCTGCGTCGATCGAAGACGGCGTCGCGCCGGCGCGGCTCGGGCGCCGACCGGTTGCGCGGTAGCTGCTCGGGCGCCGCGCGCCCCAGCTCGCCGAGCAGCGCGACTCGCGCGACGACGAACTCCACGGGGGCGCCCGGGTTCGAGTGGCCGTAGCGTGCCTCGTGAGCCTCGTGGAACCGCTGCGAGATCGTCTCGACGAAACCCGCGTCGCCCGGATCGCCGGCCGGAATCGTCAGCGTGTACTCCTGCGCCTCGTAGCGGACGTCGAGCGAGCGCTCGACGCGCGTCGCGTCCTCGGGCACGGCCTCGGCGGCAAGTGCCTCCCGCCCCTCCGCCTCCAGCGTCCGGAAGACCTCGCCGAGCCGACCGAGATCGGCGGCGGCCGCCTTCGCGTAGAACGACCGGCTGAAGTCGCGCCGCAGGTCGGTCTCCAGCATCCCCCACGCCGAGAACGCGCCGGGGAAGCGCGGCACGATCACGTCGTCGATCTCCAGCTCGTCGGCGAGGAAGGCGGCGTGCATCGGCCCGGCGCCGCCGAAGGCGACGAGCGCGAAGTCGCGCGGCTCGATCCCCTGGGCGACGGTCAGCGTGCGGATCGCCTGCGCCATCTTCGCGTTGATCACGTCGAGGATCCCCTCGGCGAGCCGGAGCGGCTCGAGCTCGAGCGTGCGCGCGAGCCCGGCGACGGCGCGCTCGGCTGCGGCGGAGTCGAGCGCCATGCGGCCGTCCGCAAACGACTCCGGATCGATCCGGCCGAGGACGAGGTTGGCGTCGGTGACCGTCGGCTCGGTGCCGCCGCGGCCGTAGCAGGCGGGGCCCGGATCCGCACCGGCGCTCTGGGGCCCCACCCTCAGCCCGCCGGCCTCCTCGTAGGCAAGCGAGCCTCCACCGGCGCCGACGGTGTGGATGTTGACGATCGGCATCAGCAGCGGCAGGCCCTCGAGCGACGCCTCGGTCGTGATCTCCGGGCGGCCGCCGATCACGAGGCTGACGTCGAAGCTCGTCCCGCCCATGTCGACCCCGATCAGGTTCGGCCGCTCGAGCAGGCGCGCCAGGGCGATCAGGCCCATCGTCCCGCCGACGGGACCGGAGAGAAGCGTCTGCACCGGCCGCTCCCGGGCCGAGCCCGCCGTGACGACACCTCCGCTCGACTGCATCACGTGCAAGGTCGAGCGGAGCCCGCGCTCGGCGAGCCGGCCCTCGAGCCGCTCGAGATAGCCGCGCACCGCCGGCCCCGTGTAGGCGTCGAGGACGGCGGTCGAGGTGCGCTCGTACTCGCGCCATTCGGCCGCGATCCGGTGAGAAAGGGAGATCGCCAGCTCACCGACCTCCTCGCGGAGAATCTCCTCGGCACGCAGCTCGTGGGCCGGATTCAGGTACGAGAACAGAAAGCAGACGGCGACCGCGCCGAAACGCTCGTCGCGGGCGCGACGGCCGGCGGCGCGAACCGCGTCCTCGTCGAGGGGATCGAGCTCGACGCCCTGCCAGTCGAGCCGGCCGGGAATCTCGATCGTGTCGCCGGGTGGGACGAGCGCGGCCGGCTTGCGGTAGTGGAGGTCGTACAGCTTCGTCCGGTTGCCGCGCGCGATCTGGTACGTGTCGCCGACGCCCTCGGTCGCGAGCAGCAACACACGCTCCCCGCGTCGCTGGAGGAATGCGTTCAGCCCGACCGTCGTCCCGTGGACGAAGAACGAGATCTCCGGCACCTGCTCCACGACCTGGGCGAGTGCCGAAAAGACGCCCTCGGTCAGGTCGTGCGAGGTCGTCGAAGCCTTCCCGGCGGCGTACGTACCCGCCTCGTGGTCGTAGGCGACGACATCGGTGAACGTCCCGCCGATGTCCATCGACACCCGGTAGCGCCCCATCGTCAGACGCTATCGCGTCGCGCGATACAATCGCGGCGGGATGAGGGTCGTCGGCGTCGACATCGGTGGGCACCTTCACCGACTTCATGCTCTACGACACGGCCACGGAGATCGTGCACGTGCACAAGGTGCGCTCGACCCCCGACGACCCCGGGCGAGCGCTCATCTCGGGACTCGGCGAGCTCTGCGGCAATGCCGGTATCGCTCCCGCCGACCTCGACGCGGTGTTCCACGGGACGACCGTCGCGACCAACGCGGTGCTCGAGCACCGCGGCGCGGAGGCCGGGATGGTGACGACGAAGGGCTTCCGCGACATCGTGCACATCGGCCGCCACCAGCGGCCGCAGCACTACTCGATCATGCAGGACATCCCGTGGCAGGCGAAGCCGTTCGTGAAGCGACGCCACCGGCACGTGGTCAGCGAGCGGATCGCACCGCCGACCGGCGAGGTCGTCGAGCCGCTCGACGAGGACGAGGTTCGCGCTGCGGCCCGGGCACTCAAAGACGCAGGCGTCGAGTCGGTCGCGATCTGCTTCCTCTTCTCGTACCTGAACCCGGAGCACGAGCGGCGGGCGGCCGAGATCGTCGCCGAGGAGATGCCGGGCGCGTTCGTCACCTCCAGCGCCGACATCTTCCCGCAGTTCCGCGAGTTCGAGCGCTTCACGACCGCGTGCATGAACGCGTTCGTCGGGCCGTCCACCGGCCGCTACCTCGAACGGCTGTCGGGCGCGCTCGCAGCCGAGGGCGTGCCGGGAAAGCTGCACGTGATGATGTCGAACGGCGGCGTCGCCTCGGTCGAGACGGCGGCGCAGAAGCCGGTGACGCTGCTTCTCTCCGGCCCGGCGGCCGGCGTGCTCGGCGGCCTCTGGGCGGGCGAGACCACGGGGCGGCGCCGCCTGATCACGTTCGACGTCGGCGGCACCTCGGCCGACATCGGCATCGTCACCGATCGCGGGATCAGCGAGGCGTCGGCCCGCGACACGTGGGTCGCCGGCTACCCGCTGCTCGTGCCGATGATCGACATCCACACGATCGGCGCCGGCGGCGGCTCGATCGCCTACGTCGACGAGGGCGGCGCCTTCCGCGTCGGCCCGCGCAGCGCCGGTGCCTCGCCCGGCCCCGCCGCGTACGGGCAAGGCGGCGAGGAGCCGACGCTGACCGACGCGAACGTCGTGCTCGGGCGGATCGACCCCGATCGCTTCCTCGGCGGCGAGATGAAGCTCGACCGCGAGCTCGCAGCCGCGGCGGTGCAGCGGCTCGCCGACCGGCTCGGCCTCGGACTGCTCGAAGCGGCCGAGGGAATCGTCACGATCGCGAACGCGAACATGTCGGGCGCGATCCGCTCGCGCACCGTCCAGAAGGGCCATGACCCTCGGGAGTTCGCGCTCGTCGCGTTCGGCGGCGGCGGCCCGACGCAGGCGGCCGAGGTCGCGGAGTCGCTCGGCATCCCCGAGGTGATCGTGCCGCCGTACCCCGGCATCACGTCGGCGATGGGACTGCTGACGAGCGACCTCAAGTACGACCAGATGCGCACGGTCTTCATGACCGAGGGGGCGATCGACGAGGCGCGGCTCGACGACGAGCTCGCCGCCGCAGCCGAGGAGCTGCGCACCCGCCTGCGCGAGGACGGCGTCGCGGACGCTGAGATCGAGGTGTCCGCAGGGCTCGACTGCCGCTACGTCGGCCAGGGCTACGAGCTCCGCATCCCGCTGCCCGACGAGCGGTTCACGCCGGCCGCATTCGAGGAGTTCCATCGCCTGCACGAGCAGGAATACGGTCACGCGTTCCGGGATCCGATCGAGATCGTCAACCTCCGCGTCACCGCCTACGGGAAGCGGCCACGGCTCGAGCGGCTGCCGGCGGCCGCGACGCGGCGACCCGCTGCTCGGCGAGGGCGAGAGCGTCTTCGGCGGGGAGGCGCACCCGACGCGCTACTACGAGCGTCGGTTGCTGCCGGCCGGCGAGGGCTTCGACGGCGCGGCCGTGATCTTCCAGCGCGACACGACCACGGTCGTCCCGCCGGGCTGGACCGCACGCGCGGACGCCTCCGGCAGCCTTATCCTCAACCGATGAGCGTCGCGCCGGCAACCCGCGTCGACCCGATCACCGCCTCGGTGATCGCCGGCGCGCTCGAGTCGATCGCCGTCGAGATGGGACACAAGCTGGCCCGGATGTCGTATTCGTCGATCATCCGCGAGTCCGAGGACTTCGGCTGCGTGATCTGCGACGGCCAGGCGCGGCAGCTGGCCGAGTCGTCGCAGTCCACCCCACTCCAGTCCGGGCCGATCCCGGGCTACATCCGCGGCATCAACCGCCGGTTCGCCGAGCTCGGCGAGGAATGGCGGCCCGGCGACGTCGTCATCCACAACCACGCCTACTACGGCGCCTCGCACGAGCCGGACGTCGGCTTCGTCGTCCCGATCTTCCACGACGGCGAGCTCGTCGCCTTCTCCGCCACGGCGGCGCACCACCTCGACCTCGGAGCGCTCACGCCCGGGTCGTGCGGGATCGTCGACGCAACCGACGCGTACGCGGAGGGCCTCCAGTTCAACGCGATCAAGATCGAGGAGGAGGGCCGCCGGAACGACTGGATCTGGCGCTTGATCAGGGACAACGTCCGCGCGTCCCAGCTCGTCGTCGGCGACATGGAGGCCCAGGTCTCCGCGTGCCGGATCGGCGCCGAGCGGTTCGAGGAGCTGATCGAGCGCTACGGCATCGAGACCGTGCAGGCCGCGAGCGAGGATCTGATGGACTACTCGGAGCGGCTGCTCCGGCGCGAGATCGAGAAGCTGCCCGACGGCAGCTACGAGGCCGAGGGCTTCATCGACGGCTTCCAGAACGACCCGAACCCGGCGAACCGCGACCTGCGGATCAAGGCGACGGTCACCGTCGAGGGCTCGAACCTGCACGTCGACCTGACCGGCACCTCGCCGCAGATCGACCTGCCGCTGAACATGCCGTTCGAGGGAACCGTCGACATCGCGATCTACCTGACGATCCGCTCGATCCTGCTCGACAGCGACCGCCACGGGAACATCCCGGCAAACTCCGGGCTCTTCCGCCCGATCACGATCACCGCCCCCGAGGGCTGCCTCGCGAATCCGCGCTTTCCCGGCGCCGACGATCGCGCGCTTCTGTCCCGGGAACATCGTCGCCGACACCGTCATGCGCGCGCTCGCGCCGCTCGTCCCGGACAGCGTCAGCGCCGGCGTCGGGAACCTGAAGGTCGTCGCCTACTCGGGCCTGGCCGAGGGCGGCGGGCACTGGGTCTACATGGACATCCAGGAGGGGAGCTACGGCGGCCGGCCGGGGAAGGACGGGCTCGACGCCGTCGACACGCTCTATGCGAACACGCGGAACAACCCGATCGAGGACATCGAGTCGCACTACCCGCTCCGCGTCACCCGCTACGAGCTGAACGTCGACACGGGCGGAGCGGGCCGCTGGCGCGGCGGCCTCGGGACGATCCGCGAGCTCGAGTTCCTCGCCCCGGGCGGGATGTCGCTCGAGGGAGACGGCTCGGTCCATCCGCCGCCCGGGCTCTTCGGCGGCGGCGACGGGACGCCCGGGCGCGTCGAGATCAACCACCGCGGCGAGAACGGGGTCGAGGTGCCGTCGAAGTTCCCGTACCGCGCGACCCGGGCAGGCGACCGGCTGCTCCTGATCGCGCCCTCCGGCGGCGGCTACGGCCCGGCCTCCGAGCGCGACCCGCACGCGATCCGCGAGGACGTCGCCGACGGCGTCCTCTCCCCCGAGCGGGCGCGCGCGCTCTACGGCTTCGCGGACTAGCGCGTGCGCATCGGCGTCGACGTCGGCGGCACGAACACGGACGCCGTCCTCGTCGACGGCCGCGAGGTGCTCGCCGAGGCGAAGACGCCGACGACGCCCGACGTGACGGCCGGGATCGCCGCGGCGATCCGCTCGCTCGTCGAGGACTCGGCCGCGTCGCGGTCTCGCGACGTGCAGGCGGTGATGATCGGGACCACGCACTTCACGAACGCGGTCGTCGAGGCGCGGCGGCTGGCGCCGACGGGGGTGATCCGGCTCGGGCTGCCGGCGACCGAGTCGCTGCCGCCGATGGTCGGCTGGCCGGCGCCGCTGCGCGAGGCGGTCGGCGGCGACGTTCGGCTCTGTCACGGCGGCCACGAGTTCGACGGGCGGCGCATCTCGGCCGTCGACCCGGACGAGCTGCGGCGCGCGGCGGCCGACTTCGCCGCGAAGGGCATCTCGACGGTCGCGATCTCGTCGGTCTTCTCGCCCGTCAACGCGGAGGCGGAGCAGGAGGCCGCCGCCGTGATCGCAGAGGAGCTGCCCGGCGCGGCGATCTCGCTCTCGCACGAGATCGGCCGGATCGGCCTGCTCGAGCGCGAGAACGCGACGATCATGAACGCCTGCCTGCGCGGGCTGGCGACGCAGATCGTCGACGCGTTCCACGCCGCGCTCGCCGAGCTCGGGATCGAGGCGCCCGTCTACCTGAGCCAGAACGACGGCACGCTGATGGGCGTCGACTACGCCGAGCGCTACCCGGTCGCGACGTTCGCGTCCGGCCCGACGAACTCGATGCGCGGCGCCGCCTTCCTCTCCGGCCTCGCCGACTGCGCCGTCGTCGACATCGGCGGCACGACGTCCGACGTCGGCATCCTCCAGCACGGCTTCCCGCGCGAGGCGGCGGTCGCCGTCGAGATCGGCGGCGTGCGCACGAACTTCCGCATGCCGGACGTCCTGTCGCTCGGGATCGGCGGCGGCTCGCACGTCAACGGCGCCGAGGTCGGCCCGCGCAGCGTCGGCTACGAGCTCACGTCTCGCGCGCTCGTCTTCGGCGGCGACGTGCTGACCGCCACCGACCTCGCCGTCGCCGCCGGCCTGGCCGAGATCGGCGACCCGGCCCGCGTCGCCGGGCTCGACGCCGGAGCCGGCGCTGGCGCGGATCGAGGAGCGGATCGCCGAGACGGTCGACCGGATGAAGACGAGCGCCGAGCCGATCCCCGTCGTCGTCGTCGGCGGCGGCTCGATCCTGCTCCGGGACACGCTCCCCGGCGCGAGCGAGCTGGTGAAGCCGCCGCACTTCGCGGTCGCGAATGCGATCGGCGCCGCGATCGCGCAGGTCGGCGGCGAGGTCGACAAGGTGGTCGCGCTCGAGGGGACGACGCGGGCCGCGGCGCTCGACGAGGCGAAGGCGGAGGCGGTCGAGAAGGCGGTCGCGGCCGGTGCCGAGCGCGAGACGGTGACCGTGGTCGACGTCGAGGACGTCCCGATCGCCTACCTGCCCGGCAACGCGACGCGGATCCGGGTGAAGGCGGTCGGCGATCTCGATCTGAGGAGGGTGGGCGTTGCGGCTGGTGGGTGAGGCGGAGCTCGAGGACATCGCCGTCGGAGCGGCGATCCTCGGCACGGGCGGCGGCGGCGACCCGTACATCGGGAAGCTGCTCGCGCAGGAGGCGATCCGGCGCCACGGCCCGGTGCAGATGGTCACGGTCGACGAGGTGCCGGAGGACGCTTTCGTCGTGCCCTCGGCGATGATGGGCGCGCCGACGGTGATGGTCGAGAAGCTGCCGCGCGGCACCGAGGTGATCCGCGCCTTCAAGGCGCTCGGCGACTACGTCGGCCGCGAGCCGACGCACACGACCTCGATCGAGGCGGGCGGGCTCAACTCGACCACGCCGTTCGTCGTCGCAGCGCAGCTCGGCATCCCGCTCGTGGACGCCGACGGGATGGGCCGCGCGTTCCCCGAGATCCAGATGATCGTCGCGACGATGCACGGGGTGAGGGCGACGCCGATGACGCTCGCCGACGAGAAGGGCAACACGGCGGTGATCGACACGATCGACAACTCGTGGACGGAGCGGCTCGCGCGGACGCTGACCGTCGACTTCGGCGCGACCGTCGATGATCGCCCTCTATCCGATGACCGGCGCGCAGCTGAAGGCGGGCGCGTTCGTGCCCGGGACGATCAGCCTCGCGGAGGAGCTCGGCCGGCTGGTGCGGGAGACGCGCGCGGCGCACGGCGACCCGGTCGCCGCCGTCGTCGAGCGGCTCGGCGCACGGCGGCTCTTCGGCGGAAAGGTCGTCGACGTGGCGCGGAGGACGGAGGCCGGCTGGGCGAAGGCGGAGGTGCGGATCGACGGCACGGGCGCGGACGGCGGCTCGACGCTCGTCCTCCAGACGCAGAACGAGCACCTCGTCGCGATCCGCGACGGCGAGGTCGTCTGCTCCGTTCCCGATCTGATCGTCGTCATGGACGCGGAGAGCGGCGGCCCGATCACGACCGAGGAGCTTCGATACGGTTTCCGCGTGGTCGTGATCGGCGCGCCCTGTGTGCCGGACTGGCGGACTCCCGGAGGGCCTCGCGCTCGTCGGCCCCCGCTACTTCGGCTACGACATCGACTACGTCCCGGTCGAGGAGCGCTTCCCGGCGTGACCTACGTCGAGCTCGAGAACCTGACCTGGCCGGAGGCGGAGCGGCTCGGCGCCGAGGGAGCGGTCGGGCTCGTCACGCTCGCCTCGCTCGAGCAGCACGGCCCGCACCTGCCGCTCGCGACGGATTCGCTGCTCGGAGAGCGCCTCGCTCGTGACATCGCCGAGCGCCTACCGGGGCCGGTGATCGTGACCCCGGTCGTCCGCGGCGGGCTCTCGACGCACCACCTCGCCTTTCCCGGGTCGGTCACGGTGCCGCCGGATGCGTACCGCGCGCTCGTCGTCTCGTACCTGGAGGGGCTCGAGCGGATGGGGATCCGCAAGATCGGCCTCTGGAGCTGGCACGGCGGCAACTTCGGCTTCGTCCGCGAGCTGGCCGACGGCTACGACGGCGCCGCGCAGGTCGCCGGCTACTCGGATCTCCAACGCTTCATCGACGCGATGCTGCAGTCCGCGGCCGCCGTGGGCCTGCAGGCGCCCGAGACCGACGTGCACGCCGGCGGCCTCGAGACGAGCACGATGCTCGCGGCGTACCCGGAGCTCGTCCGGCCCTTCGACGGCGTCGAGGGCTACACCAAAGCGGAGCCCGGCTGGCTCGAGCGGATCTTCGCGGAGGGCATCCGGCCGGTCAGCGAGAGCGGCGTCCTCGGCGACCTGACCGGCGCGAACGCGGAGGCGGGCGAGGCGATCTTCACCGCCCTGGCCGACGAGCTGGCCGCGTTCTTCAGCACCGAACTCGGCCTCGCCCGCGACTCCTAGAGCGCCTCCATCCCGGGCCGACGCGGCATCAGGCGGCCCCCACCGCAAGACCAACGACGTCCTCCAGGAGTGCTCGGGATCTCGTTCATGTCGTGCACGAGCGCGTATCGCCACTCGCCGTACCGGCCGTCGGCGTTCACGGCGCTCACCCACCGCTCCGCCGCCTGCGCCTTGACCTCCTCGAGCTCGTCGTAGCCCTTCGTCTCGAGGATCAGCGTGCACGCCGTTCTCCAGCCGGACGAGGAAGTCCGGGATGTACTCGTGGTCGCCGCCGGCGTGCAGGTACGGGATCGCGAAGCCGAGGCCCTGGTTCTTCACGAACGACGACGACGTGCGCGGATGCGTGTCGAGGTGGTACGCGGCCGACTGCTCCCACTTCGAGTCCTGGACGACGTAGTTGAGGTGCGACTTCTCGACCTCCTTGACCTTCTTCGCCGTCCAGAAGTCGACCTCCGCGGTCGAGCCCACGCCGCGGCCGCTGCCTCGTAGCGCGGCAGCTCCGGCGTCCTCGCCCTCCGTCACGCGTCCGGGTGGATCGCCTCGGTCAGCCGCTCGATCGCGAAGCCCCAGTACGGCGACGAGGAAGACGTCGATCCGCTTCTCGCTCGTCGTCCACGATCACCCGGTCGCGCACGAACCGCTTCACGATCTCGAGCATCTGCGGGAACAGCACCTGCGGCGGCGCCTCGCACCGGTCCTGCTCCGACGTAGTGCCGCGTGTCAGCGCCGCCGCCATCTCGAACTCGCGCTCCTGGAGCCGCGCCTCGCCCCGCCACTGCTCGAGGTCGAGCGTCGTCGCCGCCGCCCGGCTCCGAGCAGCGACGGCCGCCCCTTGTTGCAGCAGCGTCGCCTTCAGCATGCACCTCGTCCGGGATCTTCATCGGGTCGACCGGCGACCGGCGCGATCGAGTCCCAGTCGACGGTGACGCGGTTGCGGATCCGCCTGCTGGTAGCCCTCGACGCGCGGGAACCGGATCTCGTAGCTCGCCTTCTCGAGGCAGCGCCTGGACGTGGTGCTGCCGCGCGCGGCGGCGGCTTCGGCCCGCTCGCGCTGCTTGAACGGGACGACCTCGAACGGCACGCCGAGGATCTTCGCGACCTCCTCGGTGAACTTCCCCTCCTCGGTCGAGCTCGTAGCTCGCCCGGCGCAGCCCGCGGCCGACGACCTGCTCGCAGAGGAGCTGCGACATGAACGGCCGCAGCCCGACGATGTGCGTGACCGTGTTGCAGTCCCAGCCCTCGGTCAGCATCCCGACGCTGACGATGCAGCGGACGTCGCGGCCCGGCGGATGGAGCGGCCGGTCGAGCTTCTTCGCGAGCTCCTCGAAGCCCTCGGGATAGACCGGCCGCCCCTGCTCGTCGCGCGGCCACTCGCGCTTGCCGACCGTGTCGAGCGTGAAGCCGCATCCAGCGCGTACTCGTCGTTCTTCGCGCCCTCGACCTCCGTCTCGCGCGATCACCTTCGAGTCGACCCGGATCGTGTACCGACGTGCCGTCGTCGTTCCGCAGCTCCGGCGATGTCCGGCCGGCGGGATGCCCGGCCGGCGGCTTGCCCTCGGCGAGCCACTCGTAGATCACCCCCGCGAGCTTGCGTGTTCTTGCAGACGAGGATGAACACCGGCGGCCGCTGCCTCGTCGCCGTCCGTCCCACTCGCTCGCGCTGCTCCTCCCACGCGCCGCGCGAGCAGCTGGATCGGGTGCTCCGCGTACCGCAGCACCGCCTCCGGCTTCGGGTTCGCCCGCTTGCCGCCGCGCTCGGCGCGCGGTGAGCTTGCTCATGATCCAGCGCCAGATGTTGAAGTACGCCGCCTGCTCCTCGCCCGGTCGGGTCCGAGACGCGCGAGCTGCGGGATCTTCACGAGCCCCGACTCGATCGCGTCGGTCAGGCCGAAGTCGCTCACGACCCAGGGGAAGATCCGGTTCGTGTCGTCGCCGGCGCGCGCGAGGTAGTACGGCGTCGCCGAGAGGTCGACGCAGAAGTTGATCCGGCGGTGCTTGTGGATGCGGTCGAGGCCGTCGATCCAGACCGTCGACTCGTACGCGAGATCCTCCGCGCGCTCCTCGTCGAGCGCCTCCGCGTCCTCCTCGGCCGTCGTCCGCCGCCGCCTGCCGGATGCGGTAGGCGTGGTGCGCCTCGTCGTTCAGGACGAGGATGTTCTGCTTGCCGCCGACCTCGCGCCCGAGCAGCCGCTGCATCAGCTTCGCGTCGCTCTCGACGTAGCGCGTCTCCTCGACCACGACCTCGGCAGCTTCGCCGGCCGTCGCGCGTCCTCGAGAGATCCGTCATGCCCGTCGCGCGAGCCGCGATCTCGAGTGCCTGCTCGGTCATGTAGCGACCGCCGCGGCCCGACGTCGTCTTCGCGCCGATCTTGATCGTCGCCGTGATCGTCTCCGGGCACGCCGTGCTTCTGCACCTTCGACGCCGGCGCTCATCCCCTTGCGCTCGAACTCGTGCCAGTTCTTCACGAGCACGCGGCCGCGCCGCAGCGTCGGCATCAGGTCGCGGCGGGACGAGGTCGCGCGTGCGGTAGATCGACGCCTCGCCGCGGTTCGGGTCGAGCTCGGCGAGCCGCTCGCGGATCGTCAGGTTCGGGCAGACGACGAGCACGACGTCCGAGAAGCGCGCGTCGCCGCGGGCGGTGACCTTGTTCAGGATGCTCCAGGCGATCGAGCATCCCCATCACCGTCGTCTTGCCGGAGCCGGTCGCCATCTTGCACGCGTAGCGGCGGAACGCCTCGACGCCCGTCCGGCACGTCCTCGGGCGGAACGTCGATCCCCTGGCAGCAGGTCGGCGCGCGCCTCGTTCAGGAAGATGATCGTCTCGGCCGCCTCGAGCTGCGCGAAGAAGAGCGGCTGCTGCGCGCCCGTCGCGCCGCCAGTAGCGCGAGCAGCTCGAGCGTCGTGCGCGTCGCGCCCGGATAGCCGGCCTCGCGCCACTGCGCGAGCCGCTCGCGGATCAGGTTGACGAGCTCGAGCTCCTGCCACGTCGCCGCGCGCCGGCTCACCCGGCTCGGGCGGCGGCGCCTTCGGGTCGCGGTAGAAGTAGCCGGCCGCGCCGCCGCCCGGTGCGCCGCTTCGGCGCGCTGCCCTTCCTCGATCTGCCAGTGCTCGGCCGGCTCCTCGAACGGCGAGTTCAGGATCGGCTGCTCGACCTCGAAGGCGCTCACCGCTCATTCCGCCTCGTCGAGCGATCTTGACGACCAGCAGCTCGTTGCCGCGGTCGTCGATCACCTTCACCGCGACCTCGCGCGTGCTCGCCCGCGGTGAACGGCGCGCTCGTCGTGCCGGCGAGGTGATCCCAGACCGACTCCTCGAACTCGGCCTTCAGCGCCTTCTTGCAGGTTGTCCCACGCGCCGTGCGCGGGAAGAACGCCTGCGAGACGTGGAACGAGAGGCCGTTCCAGTCGGTGTCGAGGAACCAGGCCGGGACGTCGTCGCCGGCGCGGTGCGTGGCCTCGAACGTCGTCGGGTCGAAGATGTCGAGGCCGCGCAGCTCGACCTCGTAGCGCTGCGGCCCGCCCTTCTCCTCCGGCTCGACCTTGCGGATCGCGACGTCCGGCAGACCGGCGACGGAGAAGAGCTGGCTCGAGCGCATCGTCTTCAGCAGGTCGCCCATCACGAGGTCGGGCGTCGCCTGGACGTACGTGGCCGGGATGCCGACCATGCGCCTCGACCTTGTCGACGAGCTCGCGCGCGTTCGGCTCGATCGCGAAGCCGATCACGAGCAGCTGCTCGATAGTGCTTCATGTGCGCCTCGCGCGCCGCCTCGTAGACGAGCTTCTCGCTGACCGCGCCGTTCTCGGGGCCGAAGACGATCGCGACCGGCGCGTCGTCCGGGCTCGAGCGCCGCCTCGGCCGAGAGCGTCGAGCGAGCTGCGCCGGCGGCCGGACGTTCCGCAGCGTGATCGTCGTGTTGCCGCCGAGCTGGAGCGACGGGTTCCGGCGCAGCGCCTCGAGCATCCGGTCGACGTAGCGCCGCGTCCTCGGCGACGCCCGGAGTCCTCGTCGCCGTCGCCGTCGAAGTCGACCGGCGTCGGGATCGTCGCCTCGACGACGAACGGGCCGGTGACGCGCGTGATCTTCGTGTCGACCTCCGGCCGGTCGACGAGCACCTCCTCGCCGGCGGCTCGTCGTTCGCGATCGACTTCAGCGTGACGTGCGGGACGATCCCGCCGACCTCCTCGCCCTTCGTGTTCTGCTGCCGCTTGTAGACGAAGCCGCCGGCCGGGCCGCGGCCGGGTCCTGGAGCTCGTAGTACGGGAACGTCGCGGTGAGCAGCCGCTGCCGTGCGAGCGCGAGCGGGACGCGCGAGGTGTCGATCGTGATCCAGCGCCGGCCCCATGCTCGGCGACGTAGGCGGTCGTGCCGGAGCCGCAGGTGGGGTCGAGCACGAGGTCGCCGGGGTCGGTCGTCATCAGGAGGCAGCGCTCGATGACCTTCGTGTTGGTCTGAACGACGTAGAGCTTCGCGTCCGCGAAGCCGCCTGTCGACGTGTCGTCCCAGACGTTCGTCGAGCGGCATCGAACGGGAAAGTCGTCGAGGTAGCGCACGTAGCGGAGCGTCTTGCCGTGCGCGATCAGACGCGTCCGCGTCGCGCGAGACGCTCCATGCCCTCGATGGTCGTCTTCCAGTGCCGCGCTTCGGCCGGTGATACGTCTTGCCGTCGAACTCGAACGGCGAAGCGTCGCCGCGGCACGCCGTCTGCGACGTGAGATCGTGTCGGTGCCGAAACGCGCGCGCCCTCAGGCGAGCGACTCGGATCAGCCGCTCTCGTCGGCAGTCATCCGCGCGACGTTCCGTCCGGAAGCTCGACCACGAGTGTACTCAGCTCGCCGTCGCCGACCGACTCTTCGCTCAAGTAGAGCTGTCGATACTTCGACGCTCGATCGCTGTCTCGCGCATACCAGAGCAGGTAGTCGTGCGACGGACGGCAGAACGTCCGTCGTCTGGCTGCCGGCTCGTCTTCGCGAACGACGATCAGCCGACAGAAGTTCTCCGCGCCGAACACCTCATCCATCACCTCCGGACGTGGTGCAGGTTCTCGTCGGAGATCTGCACGAAGACGCTCCCGCTCGGCGTGAGCAGCTCGCGCGCGACCAGCAGCCGGTCGCGCAGGTACGTCAGGTACGAGTGCAGCCCGAGCTCCCAGGTGTCGCGGTACGCCTTCACCATCTCCGGCTCGCGGGTCATGTCGTCGTCGTCGTTGTTCTTGACGTCGCGCTTGCGCACGAACGGCTGGAAGTTCGAGCCGAACTTCACGCCGTACGGCGGGTCGATGTAGATCATCTGCACCTGCCCGCCGAGGCCCTCGTACTCGAGCAGCGAGTTCATCACGACGAGCGAGTCGCCGAGGATCATCCGGTTGACCCAGCCGCCCGTGTGCTCGTAGGCCTCGAGCTGCTGGTGGAGCGGCAGCTGCGGGTCGGCGAAGAGCTGGAGCTCCATCTGCCGGTCGCGCTCGTGCCCCTTCAGCGTCTCGAGGATCGCCTTCGTCGAGAGCCGCTCGTGGACGAAGAGCGGCAGCGTCGGCACGTCGAACGACAGCCGCTCGGCCTTGCCGGCCCAGTCGAGGAACGGCTCGCGAGAGCGCCTTCAGCTGCTCGACCGCGTCGTGCGAGCCCGGCGACCTCGACGTCGCCGAACGACCGCGGCTCGGCGAACCGGTGCGGCGGATCGAGCTGCGACGCCTCCTCGATCTGCGCGAGCAGCCACTCCCCGAGCTCGCGCGCGGGGTTCTGCCCGTCCCAGTCGAGCGCCGGCGAGAGCGACGAGTCGTAGCGGTAGGTCTTCGGCGGCTTCTTCTTCTGGAACTGCGCCTGCGTCCCGACGTCGGGCCGCAGCAGCGCCTCGTCCTCGTGCCGGTAGGTCTCCGCACGCTTGACCGCTTTGATGGCGCCGTCATCAGTCCAGCAGTTTCTAACGGATCGAGCTCGTTGATGAAAGGCGATTCAGAATTCGGGGGACGGCTCCTCGACTTCGAATGCGCTCACGGACACGGCCCCAGGGGGCAATTGTCAGAGGCGCCGCCGCGCACAAGGATCTGCTGGTGCTCGCCTCGACGCTCGACCCCGACGGCCGGCGAGTCGAGCTCCGGGCCCACGACTGGGCTCATATTCGCTCGGAGCATCCCGAACTGTCGCGGTCGATGCGCGCAATCATGGCGGCCGTGCGCGAGCCGGAACTGCGTCGGCCGGGCCGATTCCCACACGAGCAGTGGTTCTTCGCCGAGTGGCGTCGGTCGGGTCTTTGGCTTCGGGTGGTCGTACACTACGAAGGAGGTGCGGGATGGATAGTCACGGCGTTCCCAGACGGCTCCCCACCACGGTGACGCTCGGGGGCATCGAGTTCGACCGCGTCGTGTACGACCGGGAAGGCGACGTGCTCTACCTCCACGTCGGCGACCCGGGCTCCGCCGTCGATTTCGACTCGACTCCGGAGGGCCATCACACTCGCTACGGCCCCGACGGTAGCCTCGTCGGCGTCACCATCGTCAACGCACGCTGGCTGCTCGAGCAGGACGGTGAGATCGTCCTCACTCTGCCGCAGCAGAAGGTGCACGCACCGGACCTCGCCGGCGTTCTCGCTTGACGACGTCATTCCGCCTCATCGAACGAGTTGACGACCAGCGGCCCGCCGCCGCGGTCGTCGATCCCTGAGTGCCGGCGCTCTTCATGCCAGCCATCTCTCGGGCGCCGTGGCCAGGAACTCCTCGAGCGAGATCCCCTGGCCGCCGACGACAAGCGCGCGCGCTTCGGCATAGCGAGCGCGAAACTCGGCGATTCCTCGTAGTCCATGCTTCCAGCTACCTCTCTCACCTTGAGTGCGGTAACTCCACGCGTCGTCTCGACCACGAAGTTACCTCGCGATTCCGTCGCGCCGTAGCCGGGCACGTAGCCACTGTTCAGCAGATGCTCGCCCACCGCCGTCTCGACGATGCGACCCCAGACATCCGTCTCGGCCCTGGCGACGTCGAGCGACGATCCCCGCATCGCTGACATCAGCGCAGTGTTGTGCACGAGCAGCTTCGGGCTCGAAGCCTTACGCGTACCTCGGAGCCTGAGTACTTCTGGAGTCCCGTAGACCATTCCCTCACCGGACAGCAGCTCGACGTAGTGTGCAGCGTCGTGCCGTTGCCGGCGTCTTGTAGCTGCCCGAGCATCTTCTTGTACGAGAGCACCTGCCCCGAGTAGCGCAGGCGAGGCGGAACAGGTTCCGCAGAGCGCGGCTTCGTCACCGGCGTCAGAGGAGCACGTCGCGCGAGATCGTCGTCTCGATCAGCGAGTCGCGGATGTAGCTCGCCCAGCGCTACTCGTCGCCGACGTCCTGGCGCGCGCCGTAGCCCCCGAAGTAGAGGAAGTGGTCGAGTCGAAGCCAAACGCGTCTCGCATCTCGGCGAAGCTCCAGTGCAGGACCCGGACTATCTCGAACCTCCCGGCGAGGCTCTCCCGAAAGTCCCCTGCCTACCAGTAGCGGCGCCGACCCGAGCAGGAACACCTTCAGCCGCGACCGGCGAACGTGTCCTCGTCCCAGAGGCGCTTCACCGTGCTCCGACCAGCCCGGTACCTTCTGCACCTCGTCTAGCACCAGGATCGCCTCTTCCCCGCGACCTGAGCCCGCGCCGCTTCCCACTGTAGCGAATCCACTCCCGGTCGTAGCCGCCCACCTCGTCAGCTGTCGCGTAACGCAAAGAGCTGCTCCTCGAGCACCGCTGCGCATCAGCGTGTCTTACCACCTGCTCGCCCGCGAGGACCTGGATCACCCCGCGCTTCTCCTAGCACGCTCCAGCGTCTCAACACCCGCGATACGCGGAGCGATCTCGCTCTCACATTTTCTTCAGGTACTGAAAAAAATACTCAGCGCTTGCTGATTCGTCCGCAACTAAAGATAAGGCCCAACCTTCAGTTGACCGTCGCCAACCCAAGCCGCTTGTACGTCCCCGTCTCGGCTGCCGCAGCCGCTCAGGCCGCGGCGGCCGGCATCGGGCGCCGGTTCGCCGCGCGGAACTCGTCCGCCAGCTGCTCGGCGGTGACGAACCTCGCGCCGCGCTCCTGCATCGCGACGAGGACGCGCTCGAGCATCGCGATCCGACCGCCCCAGCCGATCGTCTCCGGGTGGAGCATCAGCATCGTGAACGCTCCCGGGTCACGGTCGGCGTTGTACGAGAACTCGTCGAGCCAGATCTGCTCGACGTCGCGCGGGTTCCGCAGCCCGGCAGGCAGGGTCGGGCGGCCGTAGCCGTTGAACTCGAAGTACGCGAAATCGCTCGTGATGAACGTGATCGGAACCTCGACGAGCGGCAGCTCCGGCCCGGACTCGTTCGGGCCGTCGAACCGGACGACACCCGCCCCGCGCGCCCAGTGCGGCCGGACGTCGTCCATCACCGACGAGCTGTAGGTGTAGCCCTCCTCGATCAGCAGCTGGAAGTGCTCTCCCGCGACCGCCCAGGGCGGGAAGCGCATCCCGCGCGGCCTCTGCCCCGCCGCGCGCTCGACCGCGTCGGCGGCCCGGTGGATGACGTCGCGCGCCTGCTCGAGCGAGAGCGGCTCGAAGTCCTCGTGCACGTACCCGTGCGCGGCCAGCTCGTGGCCGGCTGCGGCGATCGACGCCGCCGTGTCGGGAAACGTGTCCGCGGTGTGACCGGGCGTGAAGAACGTCGCCGTGATCCCCAGCCGCCCGCAGAGCTCGAGCAGGCGCGGGATGCCCACCCGCGGACCGAACTCGCCGCGTGAGAGCGACCGGGCGTCGGTCGCGCCGCCCGCCATCCACACCGAGACACCGTCCCAGTCGAAGCTCAGGCACACCGTCGGCTGGCCCATCGCACCTCCTCGGAAGAGAAGGGCGGCCGCCCCGTGAGACGGCCGCCCCGGTTCAGCGTGCTAGCAGAGGGTCTTCGGGAGGATGCTCGCCTTCGGCGAGATCTCCGCGACGAACTTCTCCTTCATGCCGACGAAGGTGACGATCGGCAGGCTGCGCAGCTTCGAGATGTGGCACTTCGACGTCCACGTGATGTTCCCGATCGGCAGCGGCTCGTTCTTGAACTTCTCCAGCTGGGCGACGACCTTCGCTCCGTCGGTCGAGTTCGCCCGCTCGATCGCGGTCTTGAACGCGTAGACGGCGCTGTAGCCGTTCAGCGTCTGCTCACCGAGCGGCGCGACCTTCTTGAACTTCGCCTTGTAGGCCGCGTAGACGGCCGCCCGCAGCTTGTTCGGGTCGCCGCCGGTCGTGACGCCGCCGGCGACCACGTAGAAGTTCTTCAGGTTCGGCACCGCGCCGAGCCAGAAGGTTCCGTCGAAGCCGGCCCCGCCGATGATCGGCAGGTTGATCCCCGCAGCGCGGATCTGCTTGGTCGCGGAAGCGCCGCCGGGCGCGTACGAGCCCATGAAGATGAAGTCGACCTTCTTCGCATTGACGAGCGTCTTCAGCTTGGTGATCTGCGACGCGATCGACTGGTCGCTGTTCATGAACGTGTCCTCACCGCCGAGCTTGCCCCCGAGCTTGCCCCACGAGTACTTGAAGTTCTCGTAGAACGTCTTCGAGTAGCTGATGCTCGGATCCTCGAGGACGAACGGCTTCCGCCAGCCCTTGCTCCAGGCCCAGGTCGCGCCGATCGCCGCCTCGCTGCCCGACGGGAACTGGTTGAAGAGGTAGCGGCCGATCCCCTGGAGGCCGTAGCGAGAGTCACCCGCCTCGGAGATCGCCGGGATCTTCTTGGCGTTCGCGGCCCGCGCAGACGGTCCACCGAAGTCGTAGTCGAGGGTCGGGATCATCAGATCCGCACCCTTGGCAAGGAGCGAGTTCGCGACCCCGGCGATCAGGCCAAGGTCGGACTTCGTGTCGGCGCTGATGATCTTGAAGGGCCGGCCGAGAACGCCGCCCTTCTTGTTGATCTGGTCGACCGCGATCTGCGCTCCCGCCAGGTTCGGCTGGTCGTAGAAGCTGATGATGCCGGTGAGGGCGAGCGGCATCGCGATCACGATCGGCTTGCCCGCAGCCTTGTTCTGCGGTGCAGCCGTGCCGCCGCCGGCGGTGAGCGCGAGCAGCGTGCCCAGGGCCAACACGGCCACAAGGGCGATCCTTCTCGAATTCTTCATCTCTCCTCCTGGGTGGGGAACTCGGCTCGGGTCATGCAAGGGTCGTCCGCATCACGCTGTGAACGGCCTCACCTCCTTGAACCGTCGTTGATCATCTCATGCCAACGGAGCGTCTGCGAGGTAGGCGCGGCCACGACAGCTCGCGGCCGTTCGTCAGCCCGCGCGGCCGCAGGATCAGGATCGCGAGCATGATGATCGCCAGGCCGAGCTCACGGAGACCGGGGCGGGCCGGGATGTGCAGCGGGCCGACATCCGCGCCCTGCTCGATCCGGTGCAGGAACTCGGCGATGAAGGAGATCGCGAGCGAGCCGATCACCGCGCCCGTGAGGCTCTTCATCCCGCCGACGACGAGCATCGCGAGCGTCGTGAACGTGAGCGCGAGGTAGAAGAAGCTCGCGTTGAACGAGCCGAGATACTGCCCGTAGAGGCCGCCGCCGATTCCCATGATGAACGCGTGGACGACCCACGCGGCCCGGCGCTCCAGGCGCACGCTGACGCCGAGCGAGCGCGCGGCGACGTCGTCCTCGCGCGAGCCGCGCAGGCGCAGCCCGAGCCCGGTGCTCTGGAACGCGAAGCCGACGACGATCGCGATCAGGGCCCAGACGAGCGCGGCGTTCTTGCTGGTCGTCACCGGCAGCCCGGAGAGGCCGGCGGCGCCGTTCGTCACCGCCGTCCAGCTGTTCGCCACCGTCCGGATGATCACGAGCATCGCGAACGTCGCGAGCCCCGCGGCGAGCCCGCTCAGCCGCATGAGCGGGATCGCGAAGACCGCGGCCGACGGCCGCGGCGACCACGCCGCCCATCAGGGTCGCGCCGACGCTGCCGAACTGGGTGTGGGCGATGAACTTCGGCAGGTCGGGCTGGAGAATCGCCTTCTGGTCGGTGGGAATCACGAGCAGACCGGCGGTGTAGGCGCCGATCGAGGCGAAGCCGATGCTGCCGAACGAGAAGACCCCGGAGTTCCCGACGAAGACGTACAGCCCGACGACCAGCGTCAGGTTCATCAGCGCCACGACGACGACGCCTCTCGTCACCGAGTCGCCGGCCGCCCAGGCGATCTCCCCCGCCGCGACGACGAGCAGGAGCAGGGCCGGCAGCGGCCAGACGGCGCGCGACGCTGCCCACGCCAGCTTCATCAGACTCGCGTCACCACCGAGCGGGCGACGATCAGGCCCTGCGGCCGGACGAGCAGCATCGCGATCACCGCCGCGAACGCGAAGGCGTCGCGGTAGGAGCGCAGCTCGAGCGGCAGGTACGCCTGCAACCCGACGAAGATGCCGCCGAACACGTAGCCGCCGAGCACGGCGCCGCGCAGGCTCCCCATCCCGCCGAGCACGGTCGCGACGAACGCGTACGAGCACCGGGTTGGAGCCGATGTCGGGGGCGACCTCGCCGGTCTGAGCGACGAGCAGGTAGGCGCCGATCCCGGCGAGCAGGCCGCTGATCGCGAACGCGGTCGCGATCACCGTGTTCGCCCTGACGCCGAGGATGCGCGCCATCCGGAAGTCCTCGGCCGCCGCGCGCATCTGCACGCCCATCCGCGTCCGCTGCAGGAAGAGGCCGAGCCCGGCGAGCAGAACGATCGTGACCGACGACCGTGACCAGGTCGAGCTTCGGGATCGAGAGCGAGCCGATCTCGAGCGACTCGGACAGCCACGTCGAGACGTTCACGCCCTTGGCGGCCGAGCCCTCGATCAGGATCGCGAGGTTCTGGAGGCACGTAGCTGACGGCGAACGACGCGATCAGCAGGGTGGCGGGATCCGCGCCGCGCAGCGGCCGGAACGCGACCCGCTCCATGCCGAGCGCGAAGACGATCGCCACCCCGACGGTCGACGATCACGACGACCGGCCAGGCCGGGTGACCGATCAGGACGATCGTGTAGGCGCCGACCATGATCAGCTCGCCGTGCGCGAAGTTGATCAGGCCCATGATCCCGAAGATCAGCGCGATCCCGAGCGCGATAGAGCGCGAACTGCGAGCCGAGGTGATCGCGTCGATCGACGTGCTGGAGGAAGAGCGTCATCAGGTCAGCGACTCCCTAGACCCCGAGGTACGCGGTCTCGAAGTTCTCCATCCGCAGGATCTCGTCGCGCGTGCCGGACAGCGCGACTTGGCCGGTGCGCAGGATGTACGCGCGGTCGGCGAACTCGACGGCGCGGGCGGCGTTCTGCTCGACGAGCAGGATCGTCACGCCCTCGTCGCGCAGCTCCTCGAGCGCGTCGAAGACGATGTCGATCACGACCGGCGCCAGTCCGAGCGACGGCTCGTCGAGGAGGAGCAGACGTGGCCGGGAGAGCAATGCGCGGGCGATCGCCAGCTGCTGCTGCTCGCCGCCCGAGAGGTTGCCGGCCGAGCTCGAGTAGTACGACTTGAGCACCGGGAAGCGCTCGAGCGTCCTGGCGAGATCCTCGCTCGGCGGCATCGCGGTCGCGCCGCGCGGTCGTCCCGAGCAGCAGGTTCTCGGCGACGGTCAGCGTGCCGAAGATGTGGCGTCCCTCGGGCACGAGCGCGAGGCCGCGCCGCAGGATCTGCTCCGGGCTCGCTCCGACGAGTGACTCGCCCTCGAATCGGATCGTGCCGCCGGCGGGAGGAACGAGACCGAAGATCGCCGAGAGCGTGGTCGTCTTGCCCGCGCCGTTCGGCCCGACCAGCGCGACAGCCTCGCCCTCGTCGACGTGGAGCGAGATGCCGTGCAGGGCCGGAACGCGGCCGTAGTTGACCCGCAGGTCATCGATCGCCAGCATCGACGGCTCTCCTCCCCAGATACGCGGTCAGCACTGCCGGGTCGCTCCGAACCTCGGCGGGTGTGCCGATGCTGATCGTCTTGCCGTAGTCGAGCACCTGGATGCGCTCGCAGAGCCGCATGATCACGCGCATGTCGTGCTCGATCACCATCAACGCGCACGAGAAGTCGTCGCGGATCAGCGAGAGCGAGTCGACGAGCTCGTCGCTCTCCTGCTCGTTCAGGCCGGCCGCCGGCTCGTCGAGCAGCAGGAAGGCGGGCTTCGCGGCGAGGGCGCGGACGATCCCGAGCCTCCGCTCGAGGCCGTGCGGCAACCCCGTTGCGTAGAGGGACGCCTTGTCGTCGAGGCTCAGCCGCTCCAGCAGGTCTCGCGCCCACCTGCGCGCGGCCGGCCTGCGCATGCCGACGCCGACGCCGCCGAGCTCGACGTTCTCGAGCACCGTCAGATCCGGGAAGAGGCGAACGGCCTGGAACGTGCGCGCCAGACCGAGGCGCGCGAGCCGGTGCGGGCTCCAGCCGGTGACGTCGGCACCGTCGAGCAGAACCGTGCCCGCGGTCGGCCTCTGGAAGCCGGAGAGCGCGTTGACGAGCGTCGTCTTGCCCGCGCCGTTCGGGCCGATCAGGCCGAGGATCTCGCCCTTGCGGATCGTCAGATCGACGCCGTCCACCGCGTGGACGCCGCCGAAGTGCACCTTCAGGCCGCGCGCTTCGAGCAGTTCCGCGCCGACGGAGTGCTCGGCCTGCGGGACGACCGCCGAAGCTCCCATCGGAAGACACTAACCCATGGAATACGAGGTTTGGATCCAAGCGTCGGAGGGCGTGAACGCGACAGTGCCGGAGACATCGCCGGCGGCGCAGCCGGTCCGGCAAGGCCTTGACACTGTCGACGCGATGGATCCATGATCACGCGGTGGTGCGCCGCCTCCCACGCTCCGGTGCCGAAGATGGATCCGCCGGCAAGCGGATAAAGGGTGAGGCGCTCGGGCTGATCGTCAGGGAACTGCGGGACGAGATCCTCGACGGCAGGCTCCGGCCCGGCGAACGGATCCACCAGGAAGCGGTCGCGGAGCGGTTCGGCACGAGCCGCTGCCGGTCGCGAGGCGCTGCGGCAACTCCAGCACGAGGGGCTCGTCGTGGTCCTGCCGAACGTCGGGCGCGCGCGTCGTGCGGCTCGACCAGGCGGAGCTCGGCGAGGTCTATCTCGCTCCGCGAGCGCCTCGAGCCGCTCGCCATCGAGCGCAGTGCGCCGGCCCTCGACGCGGACCAGCTCGGCCGGGATGCGGCGCGAGGTCGGCCTGGATGGAGCAGAACGATCCCGAGGGACGGGAGGCAGAGTGGCTCTCCCACGACCGCGCCTTCCACATGGCGAGCTTCGCGGGCGCCGACGCTGCCGCGACTCCTGACGATCATCCAGAGCCTCTGGAACGTCGCCGAGCAGTACCGGCGCGCCTACCTCGACGGTCCGATTCGGCTCTCTGGAACCGACGCTTGCTCGAGCACCGGCTGCTGCTCGATGCGCTCGAGCGGCACGACGGCGAGGATGCCGCGCGCTGCTCGAGATGCACATCCGGCGGACGCGGCTCGGGCTCGCAGGCATCCCGGAGATCTTCGACACGTGAGGTTCGCGGTCGACACCGGCGGCACGTTCACGGATCTCGTGGTCGAGGACGACGACGGAGCGCTCCACCTCTTCAAGAGCCCGACGACCCCGGACGACCCGGTCGAGCGGCGTGCTCGACGTGCTCGACGTCGCCGCGGGCGCGCTCGGCGCCGATCTGCTCGGCCGCGGCTCGGTCTTCGTCCACGGCACGACGCGCGCGATCAACGCGGTGCTCACCGGGTCGCACGGCGCGCACCGCGTTCCTGCACGACCGAGGGGCATCCGGACGTTCTGCTCTTCCGCGAGGGCGGCCGCACGGACGCGTTCAACTTCACGCGGCCGTACCCGGAGCCCTACGTGCCGCGCGCGCTGACCTTCGAGGTCCCGGAGCGGATCGACTCGCAGGGCAACGTCGTGAAGGCGCTCGACGAGGCGGCGGTCGTCGCGCTCGGCGGCGCGGCTCCGCGAGCTCGGCGTCGAGGCCGTCGGCGTGTGCCTGCTCTGGTCGATCGCCAACCCGGCGCACGAGCTGCGGGTCGGCGAGCTGCTCGCCGAGCACCTGCCCGGCATCCCCGTACACGCTCTCGCACCGGCTCAACCCGTCGATCCGCGAGTACCGGCGCGCGTCGTCCACCTGCATCGACGCGTCGCTGAAGCCGGTGATGAGCGAGTACCTGCGCAGCCTCGAGGGACGCCTGCGGGACGGCGGGCTTCGCCGGTCGCGTCCTGATGGTCACCTCGAGCGGCGGCGTTCTCGACGCAGCAGCGGTCGCCGAGGCCCCGATCCACTCGCTCGGCTCGGGCCCGGCGATGGCGCCGGTCGCCGGGCGCTTCTTCGCCGAGCGCGACGGCGGGGCCGAGACAGCGGTCGTCGCCGACACCGGCGGCACGAGCTACGACGTCTCGCTCGTCCGCCGCGGGCGGATCCCGTGGACGCGCGAGACGTGGCTCGGCGAGCCGTTCTTCGGGCACATGACCGGCTTCCCGTCGGTCGACGTGAAGTCGATCGGCGCCGGCGGCGGCTCGATCGCGTGGGTGGACGAGGGCGGGCTGCTGCACGTCGGGCCGGAGAGCGCCGGGTCCGAGCCCGGCCCGGTCTGCTACGGGCGCGGCGGCGACTCGGCCGACGGTCACCGATGCGTGCGCTCGTGCTCGGCTACATCGACCCGGACTACTTCCTCGGCGGTGCGATGCGGCTCGACGTCGCAGCCGCGCGCGCCGCGCGTCGAGCGAGCAGGTCGGCGACGCCGCTCGGGCTGGCGGTCGACGAGGCCGCCTCCGCTGTGCTGCGCGTCGCGACCGAGCACATGATCCGGGCGATCGAGGAGATCACGCTCCACCAGGGCATCGACCCGCGAACCGCCGTGCTCGTCGGCGGCGGCGGAGCGGCCGGTCTGAACTCGGTCGCGATCGCGCGCCGGCTCGGGTGCCCGCAGCTGATCATCCCCGCCGTCGGCCCCGCGCTCTCGGCCGCCGGCGCGCTGCTCTCGGATCTGACCGCCGACTTCGCCGCAGCGCTCAGGACGACGACCGCCGACTTCGACTTCGCCGGCGGTCGAACGCGTTCTCGCCGATCTTCAGCGGCAGCTGCGAGGCAGTTCGCCGCCGCGGCCGGCACGCCAGGTGAGATCGAGCTGTCGGCGGAGGCGCGCTACCCGCACCAGATCTGGGAGCTGGAGCTGCCGATCCGCGAGCCGCCTGGACGCGGACGAGCTACGGCGCGACTTCCACGCGCTGCACCGAGGAGGTGTTCGCGATCAGCGACGCCGGCTCCGAGGTCGAGTTCGTCGGCTGGCGCGCGCGCGTCCGCTGTCCCGTCGGACGCGGCGAGCCGGGCCGGCTCGAGCAGGACGCCGCGCCGCGCGCTGGGCGCGCCCACGCGCCGCGCCTACTTCCCCGGCACGGGAGCCGTCGAAGCCGCCGTCCTCTCGTTCGGCGAGCTCGAGCCGGGGCGGGTCGTCGCCGGACCGGCGATCGTCGAGTCGCCGTGGACGACGGTCGTCGTCGATCCGGGCGCCACGGTCGACGCGCACGGCCTCGGGCAGCCTCGCGATCGTGCCCGTCGCCGCGCCGGCGCCGGAGCCGGCCGGAGCCGACGTGGCAGCCTGATGGACGGCGTCCGGCTCGCGGTGCTGAACAACCGCCTCCAGGGCGTCGCCCGCGCGATGCAGAACACGCTCGCCCGCACGGGCCGCTCGGGCGTCCTCAACACCGCGCGCGACTTCTCCTGCTGCATCCTCACCGCCGACGCCGAGCTGCTCGCGACCGCGGAGAGCCTGCCGATCCACGTGATGAGCGGCCCCGACCTGATGGCGGCCCGGATCAAGGAGCTGCACCCGGACCTGCGGCCGCGGCGACGCGTTCCTGCACAACTCGCCGTACCACGGCAACTCGCACGCCGCCGACCACTGCCTCCTCGTCCCGGTCGTCGACGACGAGGGCGTCCACCGCTACACGGTGCTCGGCAAGGCCCACCAGGCGGACTGCGGAAACGCGCTGCCGACGACCTACCACGCCGCCGCGCGCGACGTCTACGAGGAGGGCGCGCTGATCTTCGACGCCGTCCGCGCGCAACGCGACTACGAGGACGTCGACGACGTGATCCGCATGTGCCGTCTGCGGATCCGGGTACCCGAGCAGTGGTGGGGCGACTACCTCGCGCTGCTCGGCGCGGTGCGGATCGGCGAGCGGCGCCTGCTCGAGCTCGGCGCCGAGGTCGGCTGGGACACGCTCGAGGAGTACGTCGCGCGAGTGGTTCGACTACTCCGAGCAACGCATGGAGTCGGCGCTCTCGCGGCTGCCGGCCGGCCGGATCGTCGCCGAGGGAGCCCACGACCCGTTCCCCGGCGTGCCCGACGGGATCCCGATCAAGGTCGAGGTGGAGATCGACCCCGAGCGCGGCGCCGTCGCGATCGACCTGCGCGACAACCCCGACTGCCAGCCCTGCGGCCTCAACCTGACCGAGGCGACCGCACGGACGGCGGCGATGATCGGCGTCTTCAACTCGATCGACCACACGGTGCCGCCGAACGCCGGCTCGTTCCGGCGGCTCGAGATCCGGCTGCGCGAGAACTGCTGCGTCGGCATCCCGCGCCATCCGACGAGCTGCTCGGTCGCGACGACGAACCTCGCCGACCGGGTGACGAACGCGATCCAGCGCGGGATCGCCGAGCTCGCCGAGGGCGCCGGCATGGCCGAGTGCGGGCCGCCGATCCCGGCCTCGGTCGCGGTGCTCTCCGGCGTCGACCCGCGAACGGGCGCGCCGTTCGTCAACCAGATCTTCCTCGCGCTCTCCGGCGGCGCGGCGGCCCCCGGCGAGGACGCCTGGCTGACGATCGGCCACGTCGGCAACGCGGGCTTCGTGCTGCGCGACTCGGTCGAGGTGGACGAGCTGCACCACCCGATCCGGATCGTCGCCCAGCGCCTCGCTGCCCGACACCGAGGGGCCCGGGCCGCTACCGCGGCGCCTCGTCGCTCTTCGCCGAGTACGGGCCGATCGAGGGCACGACGCTGACGGTCATGTACGCGAGCGACGGAACGGTCAACCCGGCGCGCGGCGTGCGCGGAGGCGGCGACGGTGCTCCCTCGCGCCAGTTCAAGCGCGGCCTCGACGGCGAGCTGACGGAGGCGCCGCCGGCGGGCGCAGTCGTGCTCGAGCCGGGCGAGACGATCGTCTCGATGTCGTCCGGCGGCGGCGGCTACGGCCCGGCGCGCGAGCGCGACCCGGATCGTGTCCGCCGCGACGTCGCCGAGGGTTGGATCAGCGCCGAGCGGGCCCGCGAGGTGTACGGGGTGGAGCCGTGAGGCTCGAGGGGAAGGTCGCGTGCGTCACGGGCGCCGCCGGCGGGCTCGGCGTCTCGATCGTCGAGGTCTTCGAGCGCGAAGGCGCGAGCGTCGTCGGGGTGGACGTCAAGGGCGACGACGTCCTCCACCTGGACATCGGCACGGAGGCGGGCAACAAGGCGATGGTCGAAGCCGCGATCGAGCGGCACGGCCGGCTCGACGTGCTCGTCCTCAACGCGGGCGCCCAGTACGTCGCGCCGATCCCCGAGTTTCCCGCAGAGGAATGGGACCGGCTCTTCGACGTGATGGTCAAGGGTCCGTGGCTCGCGATGAAGCACGCCTGGCCGCACATCGCCCGGCCGGGAGGCCGCGTCGTCGTCACCGCCTCCGGCTCGAGCTTCATCGCGGAGCAGTACAAGTCCGCGTACGTGGCTGCAAAGCACGCCGTGCTCGGACTGGTCCGCGTCGCGGCGCTCGAAGGCGGGCCGCTCGGGATGACCGCGAACGCCGTCGGCCCCGGCTGGATGCGAACGCCCATGGTCGAAGACCAGCTCGCGGAGCAGATGCGCCTGCATTCCCGATCGCGTGACGAGGTGATCGAGTCGATGGTCGAGCGCCACCCGGTCAAGCGGTTCGTCGAGCCCGAAGAGGTCGCGAACACGATCGCGTTCCTCGCGAGCGACGAGGCCTCGGGAATCAACGGCTCCTTCGTCCCCGTCGATCTCGGCACGCTCGCGTGCTGAAAGGAGAGAGCAGTGACTGACACCTGGCGGTACGGCGACACCTACGAGTGGATGGAGCGGTTGCGCGGCGGCTTCGGCCCGATGATCGTCACCTGCGCGCTCAACGGCGGCGTGCAGGGCAAGGAGTCGAACCCTGCGCTCCCGGAGACCCCCGACGAGCTCGCGGCGGCCGCCTACGACGCCTGGAACGCGGGCGCGGCGGCCGTGCACGTGCACGCGCGCGACCCGGAGAACCTCGCGGACTGCACGCAGCGCTCGGAGGTCTTCATGGAGATCAACGCGCGGATCCGCGAGCGCTGTCCCGACCTGATCGTCAACAACACGACGGGCGGCGGGCCGACGGTGACGATGGACGACCGCTACGAGGGCCTCGAGGCGCGGCCCGAGCTCGCGTCGCTCAACCTCGGGCCGGACATGTCACGCTTCAAGATCCCGCCGAGACCGGCTCCCCTTCCCCACGCCCACGACGGCTTCCTCTACGACGACTGCATCCCGTTCACCTACGGCATCGTCGAGCAGCTCGCCCGCCGGATGCACGAGTACGGGATCAAGCCGGAGCTGGAGATCTACCAGCCGGGTCAGTTCTGGGTCTCCCGCTTCGTGATCGAGGAGGGCCTGGCCGATCCTCCGTACCTCCACCAGTTCGTCATGGGCTACCAGACGTCGAGCTGGCCGACGCCGGACGCGCTCACCGCGCTCGTCCGCGACCTGCCCGAGGGCTCGGTCTACTCCGTTTGCGGCATCGGGCCGTTCCAGCTGCCGATGACGACGATGGCGACGCTGATGGGCGGGCACGTCCGCGTCGGGTTGGAGGACAACATCTACCACTCACGCGGGCGGAAGCTGACCGGGAACGGTGAGGCGGTCGAGCGCGCAGTCAGGATCGCGCGAGAGCTGAACCGCGAGATCGCGACGCCGGCGCAGGCGCGCGAGATCCTCGGTCTGTCGACGGAACCGCGACGGTATGAGCTGCCGAAGGAGGCGACGGTCGGATGAAGCTCGCAGGGAAGATCGCGATCGTCAGCGGCGGCACGTCCGGCATGGGCGCCGCCGCTGCGAGAGGCCTGACGGCGGAGGGCGCGAAGGTCGTCGTCGCCGGGCGCAACGCGGAGCGCGGCGAGGCGGTCGCTGCCGAGATCGGTGGTGTCTTCCAGCCCACGGATGTGACGAAGGTTGCGGATTGCCGGGCACTCGCGCAGCGGGCGGTGGACGAGTTCGGCCGCATCGACGTGCTCGTCAACGGGGCCGGGATCCTGCCGCTCGGCCCGGTCACCGACGTGACGGAGGACGAGTTCGACGAGGCCTGGCGAACGAATGTGAAAGGCGCCTTCTTCTGCGGTCAGGCGGTCATCCCGCAGATGCTCGAGCAGGGCAGCGGCAAGATCGTCAACTTCACCTCGGTCGCCGGGCTCGCGGGCGTTGCCGGCGGCTCGGTCTACTGCACGACCAAAGGCGCGATCGTGACGATGACGAAGGCCTGGGCGGTCGAGCTCGCGCCGCAGGGGCTGAACGTCAACGCGATCGCTCCAGGGACGGTCGAGACGCCGATGAACGAGGCGCTGCGGGACGACCCGGACTTCGACGCGATGACCCGGGCAGCGACGCCGCAGGGCCGCAACGGTCAGGTCGACGACGTCGTACCGCTGATCGTCTTCCTGGCCGGGGACGACGCAAAGTGGATGAACGGATCGATCGTCGCAGTGGACGGAGGCTGGCTCGCGACCTGAGGCCGTCGCGGTCGTCGGCGCCGGGACGATCGGCTCCGGCTGGCGACGCGTCTTCGAGCGGGCGGGGCTCGAGGTTCGCGTCTGGGACGTCGACCCGGCGCGGCGCACTGTGGCGACGCTCGCCGAGGCGGTCGCGGGCACCGGCTGGGTGCAGGAGAGTGGCCCCGAGGAGCTTGCGGCGAAGCGGGCGCTCTTCGCGGAGATCGACCGGCTCGCGCCGGCGGACGCGATCCTCGCCTCGAGCACCTCCGCGCTGCCGATGACCGCCATCGCACGCGACGTCGGCCGGCCGGGGCGCTGCATCGTTGCGCATCCGACGAATCCGCCCGACGTCGTCCCGCTCGTCGAGGTCGTCCCCGGCGAGCGCACCGGCCAGGAGACGACGGCTGCTGCGATCGACTTCCTCCGCGCCGTCGGCCAGGCTCCGATCCTCTGCCGCAAGGAGCTCTACGGGTTTGTCCTCAACCGCCTGCAGATGGCGCTGCTGCGTGAGGCGCTCCACCTCCACCGCGAGGGCGTCGCGAGCGCTGCCGACATCGACCGTGTCGTCACCGACGGCCTTGCCCTGCGCTGGGCATTCCTCGGGCCGTTTGCCGTCGAGCACACGAACGCTGCCTCGCTCCGGGACGACCTGACGAAGTTCGGCCCGGTGATCCGCTCGCTGTTCGCCGCGCTCGGCGACGGCTACGACGGCCCCACGGAGGACGACGTCGCGCGGCTGGCGGATGAGCTCGACGACATCGCGGGCGGCCGCAGCCACGCGACGCTCGTCGCCTACCGAGACCGGATGATCGAGCGGCTCCGCGCGCTGAAGAGCTCGCCCTAGTAAGCCACCGCCGGCGCCGCCACCATCCCGCGCCGATCGGCGCGCAGCTCGTCCAGCAGCCCGAGGTCGTCGCGGATCACGCACCCGTCCTGCACGACGCCGACCACGCCGCTGCGGGTGAGCCCGATGTCGGCCAGCGGATCGCCGTCGATGACGACGAGGTCGGCGAGCTTGCCCGGCTCGATCGTGCCGATCGAATCCGCCATCCGCATCACCTCGGCCCCCACCTTCGTCGCCGACGTGATCGCCTGCATCGGCGTCATCCCGCAGCGGACGTAGCACTCGAGCTCGAGCGCGTTCTGGCCGTGGCGGTGCGACTCGTTGCCGCCGCAGTCGGAGCCCATCGCGATCTTGACGCCGAGCTCGACCGCCGTCCGGTGCCGCTCGAAGATCGCCGTCTCGTCCGCGGCCATCATCTCGGCCCAGGGCATGAAGTACGCCGGGCCGTTGTGGATGATCGCGACGACGTTCGAGAGCGTCCCGACGAGCGTCGTCCCGTGCTCGATCATCAGCCGGCAGCTCTCCTCGTTCATGTACCAGCCGTGCTCGACGGTGTCGACGCCCGCGAGCACGACGTTCTCGATCGCCTCGGCTCCCATCGCGTGCGACGCCGCCTGCCGACCGAGCCGCCGGGCCTCGGCGAAGCACGCCTCCGCCTCCTCGCGCGTCGTCTGCACCGTCCACCACTCTCCCGAGCGTCTCCGGCCCGTCGGCGCTGACGATCTTGATCACGTCGACCTTGTGCCGGACGAGTTCGCGCACGCGCTTGACCATCTCCCAGGGCGAGTCCGCGGCCTGCGACTCGTCGAAGAACGAGCCGTGGCCGCCGGTCATGTAGACGCCGGGGCCGGTCGCGAGCATGCGCGGTACCTCGACCTGGCCCTTGCGCTGCGCATCGCGGAGAAAGACGTCGAGATACTCCCGGGCCGCGATCTCCCGCACGGCGGTGAAGCCTGCGTGCAACGTCTTCCGCCCCGCTTCGACGCCGTCGAGGAGGGCCTTCGGCATCGGCTCGTACATCCGGAACGTGGTCGCCTCGTCGCCCAGCCCGATCGCCTTGTCGCCGCCGATCAGGTGGACGTGCACGTCGATCATTCCGGGCATCAACGTCCGGCCGCCGAGCTCGACGTGGCGGTCGGCGTCGACCGAGCCGCCGTTCGTCTCGACCTCGACGATCCGGTTGCCCTCGATCTTGACGGTCGCGTCGTCGTACTCGCGCCCGTCACCTGTGATCAGGTGGGCGCCCGTGATTGCGGTCGACATCGTGGTCCCCTCCTTCTACTCGCCGGTACTGGGTCGACTTTGAGGCATCGCCTGCTGCCGCGCAACCGCCTCGGCACCGACGCGGCGGGTCAAGTCGTCGAGCCAGGTGACGAGCCCGTCGTAGTCCCACATCACCTTGACGACGTTCTCGTCGATCGAGGCCTTCAGCTCGCGCAGGAACGGATCGTCCGGCTCGAACGACTCGACGAGCCGGCTGGCCGCCATCAGCAGCCGGACCGCGCCGCTGCGCGGCGACTCGACGAGCGTCAATCCTGCCGAGCTGACGAGGAACGCGGCCAAGTCGAAAAGCCGCTCGTCGCCGCTCATTGGCCGACCTTTGGCCGATGAGCGGGGAGGGGCCCCAGGGGAACCGGGAGGTTCCCCAGCAGCGCCGGCCGCTGAAAGAAGGGGGTTCGTGGGGGAAACCTGGTTTCCCCCACGGGAGCGAGTTGGAGGCGAGCGACGCTCATTCCGAGAACCGCTCCCGATGGACGGCGGGCTCGAAGCGACGAGGCGCCTTCGGAGCCTGCGGAACGGGTCGCCCGACTGCGACCAGAAGGTACGGCTTGATGTGCTCGGGGAGCCCGAGCACGGCCTGAACCGGCGGGGGCGTCCAGCTCGTCGTCCAGCAGATCGCGAGCCCGAGGACTGGTGCCCCCAGCGACAGATAGCCACCGGCCGCACCGGCGTCGAGGGCGCACACCTCGTCCGCGCTCCCCTCGCCGAGCACGGTGTTCGCGAGCTCGAGGTCGGCGCAGACGGCGATCAGGGCGGGTGCGTCGTTGTAGAAGCCCGGTGCGATCAGGCGGACCGCGGCCATCACCGTGGGGTCGGTGACAACGACGAGGTGACGCAACCCCTCGCGTGCGACGGGGGCCCGGCCCGCCGCGTAGACGAGCTGCTCCAGGAGCTCCTCCTCGACCGGCTCCTGCAGAAACTGCCGGTGCATCCGGCGCTTCCGCATCGCCTCGAAGACGTCCATCTACGGCGCGGCCATCACGCCGGCAATGACGCACGGCTCATCGCCCGGGTTCTCCCACGAGTGCCACGTGCCACGCTGCACCACGCAGTCGCCGGCGCGCAGGCGCACGGTCCCGGCGTCGAGCACGAGGTCGACCTCCCCGGAAACGACCACGAGCATGTCCACCGTGTCGGTCCGGTGCATGCCCGGCCCCCGCAACTCGTCGCTCACCTCGAGCAGGCCCGGCATCTTTCGCTGCGCCTCGGGAACGACCGCCTCGACGTCAACAGGCGTTCCCCGGGGCGGGATCACCGCCCGCACGAAGGTCGCGGTGCGCGGCGGGGGCGGGAACTGGAAGGACGCGCCCGTCGGATCGCCGCCCCCATCTGACGCAGGAGGCGGGAGCTCCACGTGCCAGACCGCATGCTCACCGAAACCCGTCGACTCGAGGAAGACGGAGTGCGGAGGCTCGCCGTCGTGCAGGACGGCCGAGCGGCCCTGCTCGTCCAGACCGGTCACCACCCGCCGCATTCGGCGATCCTACTAAGGTCAAGCCGTGAACCTGATCGACGCTCTCGGCGGCGAGATCGGCCCGCGGCCGGCCGGCTCAGAGGCCGCGGGACGCGCTGCCGACGCTGTCGCCGCAGCGTTCCGCGAGCTCGGCGTCGAGGCGCGATTCCAGGAGTTCCCGTTCCTCGCCTACGACCCCGACGAGCCCGAGCTCTGGGTGGACGGTGAGCGCTGGCAGGCCGGCCCCGCGATGTACGGCCAGTCCGCCGAGATCGAGGGAAAGGTGCGCCGGATCGGCACGCACGTCGTGCTCCCCGGCCTGTTCGAGCCGCCCGCGTTCGCAATCGAGGACGGCGGCCGCGAGCTCGCGCGGATCTACGGGAACCCCCTCGGCGGCGGCGCGACACCGTTTCCCACCGGGTACGGGCCGACGCTGACCGGCCCCGGCGCGTACGTCTCCACGGCCGACGCGGCACGACTCCGCAACGGCGCGCACGTGCGGCTGAAGGCAGGCGGCCGCTTCGTGCCCACGACCGAGCGCAACGTCCTCGCCGAGTTGCCCGGTGAGAGCGAGGAGACGGTCGTCGTCTGCGCTCACTACGACTCGGCCTGGCGGGCGGGCGGCGCGATCGACAACGCCAGCGGGGTCGAGGGGGTGCGCCGGATCGTGGAGCGGGTGGCCGGAGGCTCCCACCGCCGCACGCTCCTGGCGATCGGCTTCGGAGCCGAGGAGCTCGGTCTCTCCGGGGCGCGCTTCTTCGTCAACGACGCAAAGACGCGAGGCGAGCTCGCCCGGATCAAGGCGGTCGTCAACCTCGAATGCCTGGCCCACGGCGAGCAGCTCGAGCTGCTGGCCTCCGACGACCTGAAGGAGCGCGGCCTGCGGATCGCCCGCGACCTCGGCCTCCCCGAGCCGCCGACGCGACCGCCGATCGCCGGCAGCGACCACTTCCCGTTCGCGGTGGAGGGCATCCCGGCTGCCTGCGTCATCCGCTGGCCCTTCCCCGAGTACCACCTGCCGGCCGACAGGCCCGACCTCGCCGACGAGGCACTGCTGACGTCGGCGGTGGAGCTGGCCGCCCGGCTCGTCGAGGAGCTGCTGGCCCTGCCCTAGCTTTGACGGCGGCGGATCTCCTCCCGCTCCTCGTCCGTGATCGGCCTCGACCGCCGTTGCGACGGATCCCAGGCCACGACCACCGCCTTGCCCTCGAGCGACACCTCGCCGCTCGGCCCTTCGATCGAGACGGCCGCCGTCAGGCTCGAGCGCCCGAAGGCGTCGAGCACCGCGCGCGCCGTGACCTCCGTGCCGTCGTAGCGGAGCTCGGACTTGAAATCCAGCTCGAGACGTGCGACGACGAAATCGTCGCCGAGCACGGGCGAAAGCCAGTGCAAAAGAAGCTCCTCGAGATAGGTGAGGTAGACGGAGTAGTTGACGTGCCCGAGCGCATCTGTGTCCCGGTACCGGAGAGGGATGCGCCGCTCGAACATCGATTTCAATCGTGCGCCCGCGTGTCCGGCGACCCGGCTTTCGCGGTGACGTACGTCCAGCAGCACATGAAGGTCGGACGACCGCCGAAGATCACGTCCAGTGACCGTCGCATGATCTCGAGGCGGTCGCGCACCGCCTCCGCCGTCGGGTCGGCGCCGTCGACTTTCTCGGAGCCGCCGATCCAGCCGAGAACCGCGTCGTGGTAGGCGGCGAGGAACTCGTACCACTCCTGCACGTCGGCTTCGATCGTGTGCTCGGTGACGTCCTCGATCTCGAGGCCGGCGTCGCGCAGGGCATCGAGGTAGTACTCGAGCGGTCGCGGGGCGAGGAAGACCCGGTCACGAAACGCGAGATGGCGAGCCATGTACTCGGCATCGTCCAGCGCCCCTCGGTACGCCTGGTACCGCGGATCGGTCCGGACGAGACCCGTTGCGACCTCGTGCACGACGTAGACGGTCTCGTCGAGGATCCACTCGTTGTCGTCGGCCCGCGGGTTGCGGATGTTGCCCGAGTTGACGTAGGCACGACCGCCGGGCCTCAGCACGCGAGTCCAGGAACGCAAGGTGTTCGCGAGGTCGGAGTACAGGTGGATCGCGTTCGTCGAGACGATCGCCTCCACGCCTCGCTCGACGAGCTCCGGCTCAACTGCCTCGTGGAGATACTGGAGCCGGTTCTCGTCCTTCAGGAACCTCAGGCGTCGAAACGCGACCCGCTCGTCGGCCTGGAAGCGGTCGAGCGCGACGCGGAGGAACTTCGGCGAGCTGTCGACGATCAGCACGCCGATCTGCCGATCGAACACCCGGAACAGGAGGCGGTCGAGCAGGATTCCGGTGCCGCCCGAGTAGTCGATCAGGATGTCGCCCTCGCGGAGGTCGTGAGCGAGCGCCTCCACCGTCGGGTCGAGGTTGCGGTACCAGCCGTGGTTCTCGACCGTGTCGTACTGGAGCCCGAAGGCGTCGACCGGCTGCGTCACCCAATCCTCGGCGGGAATGCGGGCGAGCGCCCCCCAGCTGAAGGTGTCGCTCGTCTTCCGAGCGGGCTTCGCGACGCTGCGCGAGAGCGCAGCATGCGTGGCCAGCAGGTCGGGAATTGCCGCGGGCGGAAGGCGCCCCCAGCCGCAGACGGTGGCGACGCCGAACTCGTCGGTGTGGCAGTGAGCGACCGCGATCCGTTCACGGGCGGCGTCCTCCGGCTCGCCATGCCTGATCACCCCGAGGTAGAGCTCCGTCTCAGCCCCCAGCCGGAGGTCTCCGAGCGGCTCGAAGAACTCCTCCGTTGAAGGCTCGCCCGCCGCAGGCATGTGGATCCAGTTGAGCGGCCGGCCGAGCTCGGCGGCGAGGGAATTGGCGATCTCGACCGGCCGGCGCAGGCTCTCGGGCTCGCGGCGGCGCGCATCGTGCCCGTCGCCGTAGCAGAGGTGGAAGCCGAGCTCGACATCGGTGGGAATGAGCCGGCCGAGGCGCTTCAGCCGTTCGAGGATCCCTGCCTGCACATCCGGGAACCAGGCGGGCAGATCGCCCTCGAGCATCCCGAACTCGAAGTTCGTGTCCCACTGGATCGCAAGCTGGTCGTGGGAGATCGCGCCGAGAAGCCGCTCGATCTCGAGGACCATCCCGCGCTCATAGGCCTCCTCGACCACCGCCTGATCGCCCGCCGCGACGAAGGCGCTGATCGGTGCCAGGGGCGTCGGGAGGCAGACCTGAAACCGGCAGTCGATCGGGATCTGCCCGTTCCGCTTGAGCGAGCGGAACACGGCGTACGAGCCGACCGCCGCGTCCGCATATCCGAGCGATTCGAACTGGAGCTCGCCGGGGTCGCCTTCGCGGAGCTTGAGGCGAGGTAGCGCCCGGTAGAAATCCGCCGTCGGCGGCGCGACCTCGAACGGCGACTGGGAGCTGAGCACGGGGTATTGCCAGACGATCCAATCGGCGCGCGGCCCGGTTTCCCCGTCCGGGATGCGGCGCAGTCGCTCACCGAGCGCGGCGGCCGCCGTGCGGAAGACCTCCTCGGCGCTGTGCAGGGGAACGCTGCCGACGAGGTGAGCACCGAGCGGGACGTACTCCGGCACGTTCACCCTGCCCTGGTCACCGGGTGGAAGCGCAACCCGAGGCTTGTTTGTGCGCCGGGGGCCACGACGGGGAAAGGGTCGGCCCGCGGGTCGGCGACACGTGACGTCCTCTTCATCAGCCGCGGCGAGTATCGCAGGAACGACCCTCCTCCCATGCCGAGCGCCGCCGAAAGCAGGGGGCTTCGTGCCGCCGGCCCTCGGCCGACGGCACGAAGCCGCTCGTCTCGCCCGCGCTAGGGCAGGAAGTAGTTCGGGTTGGGCATCTTGAACGTCTTCTCGGCAAACCCGCCGATGAGATCGCTGTACTGGTCGCCGAATGTGGCAACGATGTCGTACCCCAGCGACTCGATGTGCTCCCTCGTGGCCGACTTGTAATGGATGGTCGTGCACGAATGGCCGGCGGCGATCTCCGTCGCGCATGCGGCCTGCAGGTAGTCGGGGTAGTCCGCGACTGCCGGCTTCGTGAAGAGGCCGTCCTCGCCGTTGTTCAGCGTTGTCGGATCCGGGTAGCCGGCATCGACTCCAATCCCGTCGGACGTGAGGTTGCCGAGGGTCGCGGCCTTCTGGGAGGCAGGCCGCCCCGTGAGGAAGATGATCGCGTAGCCCTCCGTGGCAGCTTCGTTCGCCAGGTCGACCATCCCCGGCACCGCCGGGAACAGCTGGCCGTTGACGTAGTCGGCGTTCGTCGTCGGGTTGTAGGCCCAGTTGCTGAAGATCTCGTAGCTCCACGTGGCCAGCGTCGTGTCGTCGACGTCGAGAACGATCGCCTTGAGCGGCGGCGGGTGCTTGCGGTTGAAGGCGACGGCCCTCAGCCAGCGCGAGCCGTCCTTGGCGACGGAGCTGGCCTCCTTCGCGTAGAAGCTATCGGCCGCGAACTGTCCCGTGCCGAGCGGGTCCCCGTAGTAGTTCCTGATCTGCTGGCGCAGCACGTCGATGTTCGTGATCTGGCTCGCCGAGTGCGGAGTGAAGGTCGTGATCGCCGGCTCCGCCGCGTAGGCGATCGCGACACCTACCATCAGGGCCGCAGCGACGGCCACGACTGCGATTCGCGGCGAACGCCGCAGCTGTGCGAATCTCTTCATGAGAACCTCCCCTAACTTGGATGCCAAGCGGCACTCGGACCATAACAACCGACGCCTCGCCGCCGATCGCATGCAGGGCGAGAATTGCGACGCCGCCCCACCGTTGGGCTCGTCCGACAGCTCGGCCGGCGGAGCGTCGCGCTCCCGCTCGACGACCGCACCGAACCGAGCCGGCGTAGGCGGCGCCGCTGGCGGTGCAGTCAGGACAGCGCGAGCGCGCCGCGCACCACGTCGAACACCCCGGCTGCGATCCAGACGATCCCGAGCACGTTGAGCGCCGCCCCGACGAGCCGAGGCCAGCCGGAGCGGCGGATGCGGTTGCCACTCCGCTGCGACCGTGCCGCCAGTCGCGCGACCAGGAGCCGCCGAAACGGGAAGCGGTCGACTACCAGCCCGATCCCTTCGACGAGCAGGATCGCCCCGGCCGCGAGCCGGAACACGGCGACCGCCCCGCCCGCCGGTAGGAACAGATCGACGTTGAGGACGACGAGCGCGGACCACTGCCAGCCCGCACAACCAGGCCGCATAGACCGTTCGTACCAACGCGCCGTGCGAGTTCGACGCGGCCGGCACAGGATCGAGGGGCGCCAATGAGCGGCTGCGACCCCGTCGCTGCGCCTCCCGCGCGAGCCCGAGCAGCATCGTCCGTCCGCCGAGCGCGAGCGAGCGCGCGGCGGCGCGGGCAATCACGTTGGCGACCAGCGGCACAGCGCAACCGTAGTCGGCCGGACAGACTGCGCGCGCGGATTCTGAGCTTCCCCCGTTTGGTGGCTTGCAACATCGGCGGCCGGGAGAGAAGCTGTCTTCTTCTGGCGTTCGGTAAAGGGGGTAAGAGCTCATGTCGGTTCCGGAGACTCCCGCGTCCGACGCAGCCGCAGGCGGTGACGTCCGCGAACTGCGGCTCGCCGTCGTCCTCTACGGCGGAGCGTCGCTTGCGATCTACATGCACGGGACGACGAAGGAGCTCCAGCGGCTCGTCAAGGCGTCCGCGCTCGCCGACCGCGGCGCAGCCGCGACGACGGCGAGCGAGCGGGTCTACGGCGAGCTGCTTGCAGCGCTCGCCGGCCGCGACCCCGCCGCCGTCCGCACGCGCGTCGTCATCGACGTCGTCGCCGGCACCTCGGCCGGCGGGATCAACGGCGTCTTCCTCTCGAAGGCGCTCGCGCACAACCGCTCGCAGGACTCGCTGCGCGACCTCTGGTTCGACCGCGGCGACATCAAGGTGCTGCTGCGCGGGCCCGGCTGGCTGCCGCCGCTCCTGAAGGTGCCGCTGCTGCTCGCGGGCGCCCTCAAGAAGCCGGTGCTCAAGGGCGACGCGATCGCGCGCTGGATGTACGGCGCCCTCCGCGACATGGACGCAGGCGGGTCGCAGCCGGCGGAGGTCGAGACGCTGATGCCGGAGTCCCACCCGCTCGAGCTCTTCGTCACGGTGACCGACTTCCACGGCTACCGCCGCGACGTCGTCATCTCCGACCCGAAGCTGATCGGGGAGCGGGCGCACCGGCACGTGCTCTCGTTCCGCCTCGGCGACGGCGTCGACCAGTTCGACGAGGCTCACAACGGCGTGCTCGCCTTCTCGGCGCGCACGACGATGAGCTTTCCCGGCGCCTTCCCGCCGATCAGCCTGGCGTCGTTCCAGGCGGCCGTGGCGAAAGAGGCCGGCGACGTCTCGGCGATGCTGCCGGAGCTGTTCCGGATCTACGCGCTCTCGCACGCGGACCCGCGCGCGACCTTCTTCATCGACGGCGGCGTGCTCGACAACAAGCCGTTCGGCCACGCGATCGACGCGATCAAGCGGCGCGCCGCCGAGTCCGAGGTCGACCGGCGGCTGCTCTACCTGGAGCCGGATCCCGGCGACGGTGGCGGCGGCCCCGCCCCCGGGGGAGGCTCGCCCAGCCCGATCGCGACCGTGCTGGCGGCGATCTCGGGCCTGCCGCGTCAGGAGCCGGTGCTCGACGACATCCTCGAGGTCGTCCGCCACAACGAGCGCGTCCGGCGGATCCGCGACATCATCGAGACGTCCTTCGACCCGATCGGCGCGCGGATCGTGGAGATCGTCGGCGCCGACCTCGGCAGTCTCACGCAGAACGAGTCGGCGGCCGAGATCGCGCAGTGGCGCACGCGGATCAACGAGGACGCGAAGGCCGCCGCCGGCTTCGCCTACGCGACCTACATCCGCACGAAGGTGAGCGGCGTCCTCGACAGCTTCGCGCAGACGATCTGCCGGCTGTCCGACTTTCCCGACGACTCCAACCAGGCGTCCTTCGTCCGCGGCGTCGTCCGCTCGTGGGGCGAGACGCGCCTGTACCGCGACGAGCACGGCCGGCAGGTTCCCGCCGACGACCTGGTCCCGTTCCTGCGGACGTTCGACCTCCCGTACTCCGCCCGCCGGCTGCGCTTCGTGACGGACGGCCTCAGCTGGTGGTACGCCGACGCCGGCAAGCCGGGCTACCCGACGCGCGCGCAGCTGGACGAGGGCAAGCGGGCGCTGTACGAGGCCCGCGAAACGCTGCTCGACGCGATGAACGGCCGGAAGCTGCTCACGAACATCACGGCCGACGTGCTCGCGATCTTCGCCCAGGCGCCGATCGACATGTCGATCGAGCGCGGGCTGGGGCCCGACGAGTACGCGGCCGCGCACGCCGACGAGCTCGCCCGGCTCGAGGAGGCGTTCGGCAAGGCGCTCGACGCGAAGCTCGCCGGCGCGGGCGAGGCGCTCTACCGGCGGCTGTTCGGGATCACCGGGGGCTGGGCCCCTGAGCGGCGCGCCGACCTGCTCGTGCGCTACCTCGGCTTCCCGTACTGGGACGTGCTGCTCTACCCGATCCAGGCCGTCGCCGACGCCGGCGAGCGCGACGCGATCGAGGTCGTGCGCATGAGCCCCAAGGACACGAAGCTGCTGCCCCCGCTCGATCCCCACAAGCCGAAGCTCGCCGGCTTCGGGACGATGCACTTCGGCGCGTTCTTCGACCGCGCCGGCCGCGAGAACGACTACCTCTGGGGCCGCCTCGACGGAGCCGAGCGCCTGATCGGCCTCGTCCTCGGCGACGGGTTCACCGACGACGAGCGCACGGCCTGGTGCCGCAAGGCGTTCGCCGCGATCGTCGAGGAGGAGGACGGCGCGCTGGCGAAGGCCAAGCCGCTCCTCGACCACGCGCGCACCTTCGCCGGCTCCTAGCGCAGACGACGTCGCACGTTTCGCAAAAGAACGAGGCCCGCGTCAGCGGGCCTCTCCGAGTAGCGGGGGCAGGATTTGAACCTGCGACCTCCGGGTTATGAGCCCGGCGAGCTACCTGACTGCTCCACCCCGCGTCGCGACCGGCAGTATACCAGGATGGAGGTGTTTTTCTGGGCTGCGCTTGGGTTTTTCGTGCTCGCGGCGGTCGCCGGCGGGGTGTTCCTCGGCCTCCGGGCGTGGCGCGCCTGGCAGGACTTCACCTCGCTCGCCGCGGCGGGCGCCGCCGGGGCCGAGCTGCTCGCCGCCGGCGTAGAGGGACTGGCCGTGCACACCGAGCAGACGAGCGCCAGGCTCGAGGAGCTGGCCGCTGCGACGGCCCGCATGCAGCGAGGTCTCGCCCGCGCGCGGATCCTGCGCGGCGCGACCGGCGAGGTGCTCGATCTGATCGGCGCGGTGCGCTCGCTCGTGCCGGAGAAGTGAGCGTGCGCGTCGGCGCGATCGACCTCGGCACGAACTCGACGCGCCTGCTCGTCGCCGACGTCGAGGACGGCCGCGTCAGCGAGGTCGGGCGCGGCCTCGAGATCACGCGCCTCGGCGAGGGCGTCGACGAGCGGCGGCGCCTGCTGCCGCTGCCGATCGCTCGGGTCCGCAACGTGCTCTCCGGCTATCCGCCGCGAGCTCGATCGGCTCGGTGCCGAGCGCACGCTCGCGGTCGCGACGAGCGCCGTGCGCGACGCCGAGAACGGCGAGGCCTTCCTCGGCGAGATCGAGTGGAGCTACGGCTTCGCCACCCGGCTGCTCACAGGCGACGAGGAGGCAGCACTCACCTACCGCGGGGTAACCGCCGGCCGCACGCTCGAGCCGGACACCCTGATCGTGGACGTCGGCGGCGGCTCGACCGAGCTGATCCTCGCCGACCGGCACACGAGCCTCGACGTCGGCTGCGTGCGGCTGACCGAGCGCTTCGGCGAGGACGCAGACGCGACGGGCGCGTACGTCTCCGGGCTGCTGCCCGACTGGGAGGTACGCACGGCCGTCGGCGTCGCCGGGACCGTGACGTCGCTGGCCGCGCTCGACCTCGGCCTGGCGGACTACGACCCCGAGCGCGTCCACGGCCACGTGCTCACGGAGGGCGCGGTCGAGAGGCAGCTCGACCGCCTCGCCGCGCTGCCGCTCGAGGAACGGCGCCGGCTGCCCGGGCTCGAGCCCGAGCGCGCGCCCGTGATCGTCGCCGGCGCGGCGATCCTGCGCGAGATCCTCCGCCGCTACGGACTGGAGTCGATCGAGGCGAGCGAGCACGACATCCTGCACGGCGTCGCGCTCGAGGCCGCCGCGCTGCCCTCGACGGCCGAAACCGACGTGCCGCCGGGGGCCTATACCTGCTGCTGAGCACGCATTACAGTCAGCAGGTGCGCCGCCTCGCCGCCGTCCTCGTGGTGCTTGCCTTCCCGACTGCCGCAACGGCCGCCGCAACCTCGGTCGAGGTTCGGGCACAGAGCCTGCGCCTCACCCTGGCGCCCGCAACGGTTGTGTTCGGCAAGCGCGTCGTCGCGCGGGGAGTCCTCGTACCGGCACAGGCCGGCGCCCACGTCGTGATCGAACGGCGCAGCGGATCGTCGTGGAAGACGGGTCGTCTCGGCGAGAACCGACTCGGCGGGACGCTTCAATGCCCGGATCCGTCCGGGCCGGAGCGGGCCCTGGCGGGCGCGCGTCGGCCGGGTGCGCTCGGCCCCGGCGCCGTTGACGGTCGCCCCTCGGCTCAGCGCCAAGGCCGGCGGCGGCACAGCGTTCCTCGGGGCGCCGCTCGCTCGTCGGCGCGCGACCGCAGACGACGGCGCCGATCCGGGTGACCGTGCTCCGCGGGCGGCCGGGAGGTCGCCACCGCCCGCGGCCGGGCCGGGCACCGCTTCACGGTGCCGACGCCGGGCGTCGGAGCCTTCGTCGCCCGGCATCGAGCTCGGCGGCAGCACGCTCGCGCGTTCCCTTGCGGGCAGTCGGCGCGCACGCTCTCGTACGGATCGACCGGCGCCGACGTGCTCGCGCTGAGGAACCGCCTCGCCCAGCTCCACGTCCACGTCCCGTCGGCGTCGACCGCCTTCGGCTCCGAGCTGGTCGACAGCGTCGTCGCCTTCCAGAAGGCCCGTGGGCTCGCACGCACCGGCACGGTCGACGAGGCCACCTGGCGGGCGCTCTCGCAGGACGTCGTCCCGGCGCCTCGCTACCGGGGCACACGCGACCACCTGGAGATTTCGAAGAGCCGCCAGATCCTGATGGTCGTCCGCGGCGGGGAGACCGTCGCCTACCTCCCCGTCTCGTCGGGCGCGGGCGGGATCACTCCGGTCGGGAACTTCTCGGTGCTCTGGAAGGCTCCGTCGACGACGACCTGGCTCGGCTCGGCGATCCTCTTCCGCACGATGACGATCCACGGCAACGTCGCCATCCACGGCTATCCCTCGGTGCCGACCTACCCGGCCAGCCACGGCTGCATCCGCGTGCCGATCTGGATCGCCGACTGGCTCTACCAGCAGACGCCGGTCGGCCGGCCGGTCTACGTCTACGAGTAGGGCTCAGCCTCGTCGTCGCCGGCGGGCTCTTCCTCCTCGGCGAGGCGGCGCTGCACGACCGAGCGCGAGAGCACGCCGACGAGCCGGCCCTGCTCGACCACGGGCGCCCGCTCCACCTCTGCCTCCTCCAGCATCCGGTAGCCGTCGTCGAGCGGGAGGTCGGCCTCGAGTGTGAGCGGAGGGGCGACGACCGCAACGGAGACCCGCGCCTCCCGCGGATCGAGCCCGGCCGCGACCACGTGCTCGACCAGCGAGCCGGCGGTGACGACGCCGGCGAGCGCGCCTTCGTCGTCGACTACGAGCACGACCCGCACGTCCGGACGGACGAGGTGCTCGGCAGCCTCCTGCGCGGACACGGTCGCCGGCAGAACCGTCGGGTCGGAGAGCATGCCGTCGCGGACGAGGCTCATCGCGGTCACGGATACAGGCCGCGGGCGTTCAGCGCCGCGGCCACCTCGCGGATACCGCGTCGACGAGCGCCGCCCGGCGGAGGGTCAGCCCGCGGCTCCTGCGACAGCTCCCAGACCCGGTCGAAGGCGTCGCCCATCTTGTCCGCGAGCCGCGCGGCGGATGTCGTCGCGGCCCCAGAAGAAGCGCCCGATGTCCTGCACCCATTCGAAGTACGAGACGGTGACGCCGCCGGCGTTGGTGAGGATGTCCGGCAGCACCGGGATCCCGCGCTCGGCGAAGATCGCGTCCGCCTCGAGCGAGGTCGGCCCGTTCGCACCTTCGGCGATCATGCGCGCCTGTACCCGTGGTGCGTTCTCGGCCGTCAGCTGGTTCTCGAGCGCGGCCAGCACGAGGATGTCGCAGGGCAGCTCGAGCAGCTCCTCGTTCGTGACGTGCTCGCCGTCGATCTCGGCCAGCGAGCCGTGGCCGATCTCATGGGCGTGCGCGTAGAGCGCCGGAACGTCGAGCCCGTTCCCGTCGTGCAGCCCTCCGGAGACGTCCGAGACGGCCGTGACGATCGCGCCGCGGTCGGCCAGTTCGAGCGCGGCGACGGCACCGACTTTCCCGAAGCCCTGGACGGCGCAGCGCCGGCCGGCGAGCTCCCAGCCGAGCCGAGCGCACGCGCGCTCGATCACCATCACGACGCCGGCGCCGGTCGCCTCCGCGCGGAAGACCGAGCCGCCGATCGAGATCGGCTTGCCCGTGACGATCTCCGGCACCGCGTGGCCGACCTGCATCGAGTAGGTGTCCATCATCCAGGCCATCGTCTGCTCGTCCGTCGCCATGTCGGGCGCGGGGATGTCCTCCTGCGGGCCGATGATCGGGAGCAGCTCGGCGGTGAAGCGGCGGGTCACCGCCTGTAGCTCGCGCTGCGACAGTGCGCGCGGATCGCAGCGGATGCCGCCCTTCGCCCCGCCGTAGGGAAGGCGCAGCAGCGCGCACTTCCAGGTCATCCACATCGCCAGTGCCGCGCACTCGCCGAGCGAGACGTGGGGGTCGTAGCGCATCCCGCCCTTCGTCGGGCCGAGGACGCTCGAGTGCTGGACGCGGTAGCCGGGGAACACGGTGCGGCGGCCGTCGTCGAGCCGGACCGGGACGCCGACGATCAGCGACCGCTCGGGGACGCTCAGGCGCTCGACGATCGCATCGCTGACCTCGGCGTAGGGGACGGCCTGCTCGAACTGGGTGAGCGCGGTGTGGAAGAGCGGCGTCTCCCACTCGAGCGGCGCGTGCTCCACCGGAAGCCTGCTGGAGGCCGGACACGCGGGGCAGTGTACGGCAGCCCACGCGGCGAAACCGCTTAAGGAACGCGGCGCAGGAGCCGATCCTGTCGGGTGCGAAGAAGGAGCGGAATGACACGATCACTGAAGCTGAGCGCGCTCGTCTCGCTGGTCGCCTATGCGGGCAGCGCCGCCGCGCTCCTCTGGCACCGCAACCGCGCCGAGCGCGAGAGAGTCCTCTCGTCTCGAGAGGGATCCCCGAAACCGCAAGAGCCGCCCACGCGGAACACCACCGCCGAGCAAGAACCCGCCGTCTAACGCACCCAAGGAAGGTCGATCGACGACGGTTTCGGCCGCGGTTCGAGTCCCCGTCGCGGGACCTCACGGGACGGCTTCAACCTTCCGGAGGTCGTCTTCGCGGTCGTCTAGGCCCCGGGTTCTGGGTTACGACACTCCCTCGCTCGGACAAGAGTCTGTGTCGCCGAGTCTGTCTTGATGTGCTCCGAATCGGGTTTGGCCGCAGCCTCCGCTTCCTCTACTACGAAGGCTTGTAACGGATTTCGCCGCTTCCCGTCCCTGGGTCACACAGGACCGAAAGGGCGGTGGAAGATGAGCGGGTCATGGAGGTGAGGGCGCTCCTCGGCGAGGCGGCTGCGGTGCCCGCCCGCCCGGCCGATCCGGATGCCGGGCTGGTGGCGGCGGCCCGTGAGGAGCCGCAGGCGTTTCTGGCGTTGTACGACCGCTACTTCGAACGTGTCCTCGGCTATGTGCGGCTGCGGATTCGCGACGCGGCAACGTGCGAGGACGTGGCGAGCACGGTGTTCACCACTGCGCTCGCACACCTTCCGCGCTTTCGCGGGGACGGCAGCTTCGCGGGCTGGTTGTTCCAGATCGCGCGGAATGCAGTGCGCGACGTCCAGCGGAAGCCCCTCGACGCGCCGCTTCCCGCCGAAGCGGCCGACTCCGAGCCGGACGCAGAAGAGCGGTTCCTGGCCCACGAACGCGCGGCGCAACTACACACGCTGATCCGCATGCTCGAACCCGAGCAGCAACATCTGCTCGCGTTGCGCTACGGAGCCGGCCTCGCGTTCGACGAGATCGGGGCGGTCGTCGGCGCGGCGCCCGGAACGGTGCGTGTCCGCATGCACCGGATTCTCGAACAGCTACGACGGAGGTATCCCCATGACGACTGACGAACTCGAACGCGACCTGAAGACACTCGCCGAGCCGCAGGAGGCAGACGAGCGCCTGCGCCTTGCGATCCGCGCACAGCTCGGCGAACGGTGGCAGGTACGCCCAAGACGCCGTTTCCGGGCCCGTCTCGCCCTCGGAGCGGCCGCTATCTCAGCCGCAGCGGTTGCAGTGGCGATCGTGACGCTGGTCGGAACCAGCGGGTCCGGTGGGCCTGCCTCGGCCGACGCGGCGATCATCCAGCACGCGATCCAGGCGATCACCTCGCCGGCGAACGTCATCGTCCACGTCAAGGAGACCGGACTGCAAGACGGGACGCCGGTCGCAGCCGAATGGTGGCAGCAGACGAGCCCGCCCTACGCAATCCGCCTGATCAAAGGCCCCGTGGACCAGCAGAGCGAAGGTGCAAACCCGGTCATCAAAAGCCCGGTGGGCCACCAGAGCGAAGGTGCCGACGACGGGACAACCTCGTCCTGGTACGACGCCGGCACGAACACGATCTACCAGCGCCCGGACTCGTCTTCACCGACCTTGATCGACCCGCTCTCAACCGTTCGCGAGCAGCTGGCGAGCGGGAGTTCCCGGGTCGCCGGAACGGTGACGATCGACGGGCTGTCGCTCTACAAGATCGAGCTTGCGAACGGGGTGGTCGGATACTTCGACCGAACGGACTACCGCCCCGTGTATGTCGACAACCCCCAGCGCGACGGAAGCGTCGTGCGCACGCGGGTCATCACATACGAGGAACTGCCAATGACTCCCGAGAACGAACAGCTCCTTAGCATCACCGCACAGCACCCGAGAGCCTCGGTGGACACAAACCCGACCAAGGCTCCCAGCAAGTAGAACGCGGGGCGAGACGCCCGTCGACCTTCCGGCGACGAGTGCCCGCTCCTTAACGCGCAGTGAGGGCAGGCCGCCAGGGAACCTGAGCCGCGGAATCTGAGTCGCTCAGCAACGAGACGCCGCCGCAGCCGACCTGGCGGCTGCGGCTCGCCAACGTCGACGGAGGAACCGTCGAAAATCGCGATGCGAGCCGGCGGCGAGCGGATTTTCGACGGGCGTCCGCGGAGCGGGCGCCAGTGCCGGGGGCGGGACTCG